>CAVUOF010000009.1:0-364166 GCA_963743045.1 uncultured Acidobacteriota bacterium | reverse complement strand
GTAGTTGACGCCCTGCCGGAGCAAAGTCGCGCCGTATTGATTGGTCTCGTAGTAGCTGCCGCCCCGCGAGTACCGATAAGTCGCAGGCGCATAGAAGTACTGATTGCGATTGTTGCTGTAGCTGCGTGTGTTCTGCATGCGAAGTTGCTGCAAGCGCAACAGGTACTGTTGCTGATAACGGTACTGCGCCGTACGCTTTTCTTGCTCTAGCAGGGCTGTTCGCTGTGGCGTGAGACGCTGCTGTTGCGCCTGTTGTTGATTGTACTGGACCTGACGCTGTTGTTGCTGATCAATACGCTGCTGACGGTCCTTGGACGCACGCTGCTGGTCAACTTGAGGCTGTTGCTGGCGCTGCGGCTGTTGCTGCGGCTCAGCCTGAGCTTGCGGTGTCCGCTGCTGCTTATTGGCCTGCTGCTGCGTAACGTGAGTCTGTTGCTGACGCTGCGGCTGTTGCTGCTGAGCCTGAGCCTGCGGTGTCCGCTGCTGCTCATTAGCCTGCTGCTGCGTAACGTGAGTCTGTTGCTGACGCTGCGGCTGTTGCTGCTGAGCCTGAGCTTGCGGTGTCCGCTGCTGCTCATTAGCCTGCTGCGGGGCAGCGTGAGTCTGTTGCTGACGCTGCGGCTTTTGCTGCGGCTCAGCCTGAGCCTGCGGTGTCCGCTGCTGCTCATTAGCCTGCTGCGGGGCAACGTGAGTCTGTTGCTGACGCTGCGGCTTTTGCTGCGGCTCAGCCTGAGCCTGCGGTGTCCGCTGCTGCTCATTAGCCTGCTGCGGGGCAGCGTGAGTCTGTTGCTGACGCTGCGGCTTTTGCTGCTCGACTGTGCGCGGTTGTTTTCGTTGCTTTTCCTCGTTTTCCTGCGCCTTGGCAGGCACGCTCGTTCCGATCAGCAGCACGCCGCTGATTACAAGCACCCCGACCACGTGTTCAAACATATTGACTTTCACTTAAACTCCTTCTTTAACAATCCAATCGTTCATGCGCCCGATTTACTCAGGGGCGAAGAGTCTTGATGTTTTTCTGTCGTTCCACTTCCAAGTCATCGGCCTCTTTCTTCATGCGCTCGGCTTCCCTCTGTGGAGCCTCTTGCTTTTCCAAGCGCACGGATTGGGCAATGGAGACTCCTGCTTGAGCGTCCAACTGCTTATCGAACATCACAAGCGCGAATGTGTCCGACACGGAGGACCGAATGAGGTTCAGTGAATGTCCGGAGTCTTCCCACCGTGCAACCACTCTTTCGGTCGCTTCATATGATGGATTCGTCGGGAAATTGACATTGGCGACAGGCCTCGTGGCAACCCCGTACTTTGCGGACACGATTTGGACCATGTCTTCCTTGGTCAGCCCTTTAATCGAGGAACTGTCGTAGACCACCAGCATCCTGTAGAGCGCGTCATTGTAGAAAGAGAAGACGACCTTCTCGACCGGTTCCGCGGGGCGTGAAGACTCAAAGGGCCGCGCCGGATACCAGGACAATTCTTGAATCAATGCCGGCCGCTGATGGATTAACTGCGTCTCTACCGGCCGTCGATCCACCTGCTTGGAAACGCTGGCCACAGTCGAGCCAAACGCGAAGTTCCGGTACTTGGAAAGATCCTGGGCATGAATTGCAAAGGCTGGGATCAGAACCAGGACTGCTGCAAAGACTCCACGGCTTAGTGTTCTCATTTTCGAATCTCCTTTATGACTTCGGCGAGTGAGACGCTCGGAGTTCAAGCTGCAATAAATCCGGCATCTTTCTACGCGCGTGAATGTTGACTTGACAATTCGTTAGTGCCCCATTCGTACGCGTAGCGCTTTCTCCCATTAACAATAGCTGTGATTATGCTTAGGACTATTGCCCCTAAAATGGCATACAGGACTGTCGAGACAATTTCAAAACGGCCGGCGAATCCTCCATATCGAATGAGAAATCCGCCTGCAAGCGCGCCTTCAATGCCAATAACCGTATCTACCCAGGGACCGTACGGGTTTCCTTTCAGGACTCTCCCAGTTAACCAGCCGGCTAGTGCTCCAACAACGATCCATGAAAAAATGTACATGATTCTTCTCCTGTGGCACGTTCCACGGCGTCTACGCCGGCGGAGCCTGCCTTGCTGCCCCTTGGTCGTAATGGTTCGAATTCAAGCGAGTGTGATAGATGCAATCTTGTGGAAGGTAGAGTTCGCAACATCAAAAGTCTCAACCCGAGGGCTCCCCTCAATTACGGTGGACATGATCTTCGCCACGCCTGCATAGGGCCCGCGGTTGTAAGCCTCGGCGTCTTCTACTCTCGTCCACAAACTGAGCGCAAACGCTTCCTTACCCCCAGGGCTGACGAACGTAATTTCGTCCTGAAACCCCTCCTGCTTCCGAAGCAGGGGAATGATTTCCGTCTCCAGTTTTTGGGTAAACTCAGCGACACTATTAGGTTTCAGGTGCATATAGACTCTGCGTGCAAACATGACACTCTCCTTGGTTTGGCCAAGCGGCGAGTCAGGTAACTCGGATCGGTTGACTCCGTCTCACACATTGCCGTTTGACTTAACCAAGATAGGTGAATTTACTTGACAAGTCAAGTTGATAATGTGATTATTTCGTTTGCTTAACAAATTGAGTTACCTGACGGGAGGGGTGCGGTGGATGCATGCTCATTGATTCGGCGGAGGTTAAATGAGTTAGGGCTCGAACAGAAAGACTTGGCGGCCGCAGCGAAGGTCACGGAGTCCTACATTTCCCAGCTACTGACCCGCAAGAAGGCGCCCCCGGCCCCCGAACGAACAGACATCTACGAACGGATGGACAAGTTCCTGAAGCTACCCGCCGGTAAACTGTCCAAGCTGGCCGACTCACAGCGGAAGGAAGAGCTAAAGAAGAATTTGGGAGGCCCACCTGCTCCCCTATTCGGGGAAACTCGCGAGCTGATCTTAGCGAAATGCCGGCCGGAAAAACGGGACGAAGTTCGGGCCATCTTCGAGAGGCAGCCTTTCGGAGAACTGGAACGCCTCGTCACGCAAAAGCTCTTGGATGTGGTGAAGGGAGTCGCCAGAGAGGAATTGGAAAATGAGAATTGGCTCCGTCTGGTGGCTCGACTCAGCGGCCGAAGTTATGAGCAGACGCGAGTCAAAATCCTCGAGTTCCTGGACGCGGATCTTTTCAATATTTCGGATGAGAACTGCGTGTCTTTTTTGGAACCACTCATCGAGGGTTGGGATGTCGACCTCGCAACATTCGGAATGGAAATCGTGCTCAACCGAAGGCTTGCTCCCGTGGACCCCAAGAAATTCGAGTATGTCGAGAGAGAACCCAACCGGCCCGACGAAGAACCTGGGTTCCGCGAATTTCTCCAGCACCCTTCGCTGAGCGGCGATGCCACCCCCAATGAAATCGAATTCCTGAAGCAATTGAGGATCAAAGGAAAACGTCCGACTTCGCTCTATTACTACCGGGAATTGCAGAATTTGAGAGATCCTCTCAATTTTCGTGCGGCAGGAAATACGAAACGAGATGGCGCGAGAGATGCTACGCCGAGGAATGGAAGACAACGATGATGAGAACAGCACCTAACTACCGCGCAGTTGAATGCCGTCGATGCGGCGGCAAGCTCGAGACGGTCGAAGCTGAAGCGAGGACGAGACAGCAGCCGCAGGCAAGCACTGCTGGCTAGGTCAAATGGTACCGGGGGCATGGCATAGCAGGACTCGAGCCTGGGCTCTACGGGGCCCGTGGGGCCTGCCGTAGGCCCCTAAGCCCTTGGTACTCAGCCACTTACAAGCTAATTCCAATAACATAAGCGCTCTCATCGGGTCCACCATTAGTAGTAGCAAGAACTTCCGCATACTCAATATCTAGTAGTCGTTGGGCTTTACCACACAAAAGCTCCACCTTCCGGCTAAACCTTGCCAGGGAAGGACTTCACTCAAGCTTGGGGGGTAGTCCACATGGAGGTCCTTAGCAATGGGTTCATAATTACCGACCAAAGAGTCAATGCTGCGCCTGTGGAAGTAAAGGTGGAAGTGCTAGGAAGGAATGTCCGAAAGGCCTGCTGCAATTCATTGAAAATAATGGCTCCTCAGGTAGGACTCGAACCTACAACCCCCCGGTTAACAGACTAATGCAGGTTTGCTATCTTGTTGATTCTTCGTGCTTGTAGCTTGGGTTGGATACACCGTCTTACAGGATATTCGGCGCAAAATTGTTCAGTAATTGTTCAGTGTCGGCAGAAGCTGGTCTACCGTCCTGGAAACTCCATAACGGATCAAAGCAAGACAGTAAGGCCCTCCTGGGCGAATTGCTTGTCGCGGGTCAAGACTCCTGTGGTGCCCTTCCTGCGCATTGCGTTCATCGCGGTACAGTCAGTTAAACTGTATCCTTTATCGAGGCGTGATTCGTACAGTGCCAAGCCCAGAGAGAAATCGTCGGGCAGGATGGAAAGGACCTCGACGTTAGCGTTATGCAAATTGGTCAGCCGTTGTATTGGCTGAACTCACGTCCGCCGCTGCAGACGAATCCATCCGCAAAGCCCATGAAGCAACGAGACAAGCAGCACTGCAAGAAGAAAAGCTGATCGTACCAACCACGGAGGACTGGCTCCTCGCCAGCCGCATACTGTTCTGGCTCTCCCAGAGCCGCAAGAAGAGAGTTGGCGGCCAGGTTCATCCATTGAAGCTTGGCGCCAGTCAGAGAATGATGATGGACGCGCTCATCGCGGTCACCGCCAAGCGAGCCAAGACGGCTGTCGTGACGAATGACTGGGACGACTACAAGGCGATTCAATACTACTGCAAAGTGAACCTGGTGCACGGGAGCGATTAATTCCGCACCAGGTCCAAACCGTAGACATTTCCATCCCCGGCTTTGCAGAAGAGAAAGTTACTGTTGGCTGGAGAAGCCGCTCGGAATTCGTGGGTGCTGCTCAAATAGCAGGCCGCAGCGGCGCGTCCGGGAGTTGGTCCGGCACACCGGCCGTCACTCATTTTCTTTGTCCACTTCGATTTCATCCCACATCTCGTTCTGGTGGTACCAGAGAGAGTCAGCGTTGTTACGAATGAATTCTTCCACACTTATCCCATCGATCATAGGTGGTCGCTTGACTCGCTTCTGCTTCCCACGAATGAAGACCGTCATGTCTTCCCGAGCGCGCCGCTCCTTCTCCGCCTTTTGTTGCGCCGTCAACGGGCGTTTCGGTTTCGAAATAGACATAGCCCCATCCTGAACGTTGCGAGCGCCTCCGCTGCGGTTTGACCCTGAGACCAGCAGCCGAGCCAGCTTGACCACGAAGTGCTGAAGCCCTCTTCGAATTCGTGAAGGCGCCTCTATAGCCCATCTTCAGCCTTCAGCCAATTGTACTCGAATAGGTTGAGAATGGGTCCTGCAATGAAGTCGTCCCCGGATCTTCAGATCGAGGATTGAAAGACGGATACGGCTTGTGAACAGAATTGTAGGCCGCACCGTTCAGCCCAGCAAGACAACCCCAGACTAAGTCGCGCTCGTTTCAGACGCCCTTGTCTAACCGGGTGCTCATTTGTTCAGTAGAGGAGAGGCGAGTTTGCTAACTCATTGAAAAGATTGGCTCCTCAGGTAGGACTCGAACCTACAACCCCCCGGTTAACAGACTAATGCAGGTTTGCTATCTTGTTGTCTCTTCGTGCTTCTTCGTTGGGTTGGATACGCCGTTTTGCCGGGTATTCGGCGCAAAATTGTTCAGTAATTGTTCAGTGTCCAAAAGAAGCGCCGCCAGCGGTGACTTCGGGGGTTCCATCGCAGTCGAGTGTTCGGCGGGCCGCGTCGGGTCCTATATGTCTTCGGGTTTCAAGCCAGTCGATTTTGAAATGCGGCCAGCATTCGTGGGCTAATTTCTTCACTATCGTGAAAAGAGAAAACGGTATCGGGCCAGCCAGCCCGGGAAAGAGTGCGGTGCGATCCAGACTGGCGCTTGATGCTCCAACCGACGCGCAAAAGTGCGGCCAGCACCCTTTTCGCCTTGGTGGTTGGCCATTGGCTCATGCCCCGATGAACGACACGCTCACCTGCTGAGGTGCAGCTTCCCCGTGCTCCAATTGTTCGCCGACAACGCGAAGCGCCGGTGCTCCGCACCGGAGCGTCCAGAACCGAACGCTTCACGATGCCGCGATCTGATGGCTATCAGTCTGTCATACTCGATGCGGCTGTGTTCAGCGACGGGACATTTGCGGGGAGCAGTGATGTGGCAGCGAAGATCATCGCCCGGATCGAGGCTGCGGAGCGCGCCAATGCGGGGGCGCTTGCTCAACTTACGCGGTTGCAGTCCGTGCCGGACAGCGAGCTCGCGTCAGCGGGACTGCAGGCGGCAGCGCCGAAAACGGCTGAGAAGGGTGCACATTTCGACTACTCAAGGCGAGGAAGATGTCCAGCAAGCCTACCCATCGCTTATTCCGAAATTGCTGACCGCGTGGCCAGCAAGAACTTCGCGGCGGCTCGACTGGTCCTTGCGGGGCAGATCGAGCAACTTAGAACTAGATTCGCTCTTATCGGGAGGTGAAGGTGAGACTCAGGAAAATCATTTCTCCGATATCGCTCGCAATTGTCCTTACTGGTACTGCGTTTGGACAGTTCTGCTTCTACGGGCCGTACAACGAATCCACGTGGCAGACGTGGACGGGCGGAGATCACTTCGGTGAAACCAGAATGACAGACCTTATGTTCGCATATGGGGCAGACTGGTTTGTCGCATCAGGAGGCGGCGCAGCCCACCTAGAGAGTAACTGCTTTAGCTCGACTACCTGGCTTGTCGTCGCCTCGCCTTATTTTGGGCCAATCCAGAGTTACGAGGCTTCTGGCGTTTATGTGCAAGTCTGGCGCTCGGTAACTTCGCGTGACGTGGTGGCGACAACGTACGACTGCGAGCCGGAGGCGCAAAACCTTCAGCGCACGGAAGTTTACACGACGACTCTCGGCACTGAGTCTCCCGGTTACGAGTATTGGTGCTAATCCGAGATGGCTCATTTTGTGCTCAATGCACTGAAGTGTTCACCGGAGCGGACTAACGGGACAGGAACGATCTCCGCTTCGACGACGGTGACGATAATGCGATAGTTGCCTGCGAAGGGTGTGGTCGAATCTGATCAACAACCAAGGCAAATGTCTGAGATGCCAGAAGCATCCTATACGGAGTTGAGGGATCTGTTACGCGCGAGGGGCTCCGATGGACGGAAGAATGCTAAGTGATTTAGAGGCGTGAACTGGAAGATTGTAGGAAGCCAAAGTTCGAAGCTTTTAGAAAACGATGTTTTGTAGCCGGGATTTCAATGCCAAAAGAGATTAGTGATGCGACAATCCGACGATTGATTGCTATCAGTTTGATTTACCGCCAAGCTCTTCATCGCTCCGAGAGGAAACATAACGCGGTCGAGAATCTAATGGCGGTAATTGAGTTTGATCTCTCGGTAGAATCGACTCTTAGACTATTGATCGTTGAGCTCGGAGGATCTCTCGGAAGCAAAGACCAGTTCCCTGAACTAATGAAGAAGACGTCAACGCTCTTAGGGGATAGGGGTCTACGCCCAGTAAACGAGGCAGGAATTAATTCTTCACACGTGACACGAAACCGAGCACAACACGAAGGCAGATTTCCAAGTGAGAGCGACGTTTTGGAATCAAGATTTCAGACAACAGCCTTTCTTGAGTCCGTAATCCCAGATGTTTTTGGCAAGAGTCTTGCAGAATTCAGTCTGATTGATGTCATTCAGAACGATGTCTTACGCACCCGCCTGGAATTGGCATACAAAAATATAGAAGACGGCGGGTATCCGGAATCAGTCAGCAACTGTCGCTCCGCAATGTACATAACGAGCGGACTACCATCCCAATGCAATCTCCGGCTTGATTACCCACAAGCGATGTATCGGTCGTTAGACTATCAAGTTAGCCGATGAATAACACCATTGTCCAGGTTAAGCCGCACGTCGCCACTGAACCCTGACAAGGTATTCTGAAGCGTGCCGCAGCAATGGCAACCTTCAGGTAAGCCTCAGCTACAAAGGGGCTTCTTCCAGTCGGTTTGCCTTAAGGACCATAGGACAACATTGGCAACCTTCAGCCGAGAAGATCCGTAAGAGACACGAGCGTGTGACAGTTCGAGGTATCAGATGCCATCAACGCAGGTGAGAGCCTGGCGGCCCTGCTTGCGAGTCCTGAGATGGCGCGACGAGATCGGCTTACAGATCGGCGCGATGATCTCTCGGATCCAGCGCAATGGCGCCGCCATGGAGCGTGCTTGTACTCGGTGACGGATGCAGGTCGCTTCTAGTTCCCTCACATCTGCGATTCAATCGGAAGCAGCGAGTACAGCCAGGACTTGAACCTTTGCCAGGAGCTGGTCCGTGGCTCTTCGGTGAGTCGTTCCTCGCGCCCTTGGTCGACTCGGATCCATTCGATCCGCGTGCCGCCGTCCGGCTTCTTCCGCAACTCGAGCCGGTAGGCACGGAGCGGGAATACCTCGTCGAGCCCGCCGCAGAGTTGCCGGGCCACCTCTGACGAGTCCACGAGAAGCCCGACTTCCGTGTTGATCATCGCCGAGCGCGGGTCGAGGTTCATCGAGCCGACGAAGAACTCGTGGCAGTCGAAGACGAGGATCTTCCCGTGCAGAGCGGTGCGCGGATCGGCCGTGGCCGGCGCATTCCCGCCGTGGGCCGTGTCGATCGATTTCGTCGACCCGTTGCGGCCTGCCGCGGGGTTCACCTCGTACAGTTTCACTCCGGCCTCGAGCAGGGGGCGCCGATACTTCTTGTACTTCGCGAAGACAGGGGGTACGTCGGTGGACCCGAGCCCGTTGGTGACGACCGTGACTTGGACTCCGCGAGCCCGCAGGTCGCGCAGGACCTGCACGCCGGCCTTGCGCGGCACGAAGTACGGCGAGACCAGGATGAGGCTGTCGCGCACCTCGCCGAACTCTGGCGCCAGCTGCCGCATCAAATTCTTCGACGGATCGGCGCCAGGCTTCTCCACCTTGATCGGATCGTCCGCCTTCACACTGATGGTGGCCGGCTGGTACACCACTCTGCCGGCCAGAATCTCTTCAGCGATCTGGCTGTCCCGCATCGCCTGCGTGTAGCTCTGGCCGCGCTGAGCGTTCTCGAACTCCCTGAGCGCCTCGGCGATGCGGGTGCGATCCTCGGAAGTAGGCTGGTGCTTGTGCAGTTCGCTGATCCCGTAGACGACGGGGCTGTTCCAGTAGCGGTCGAATCGTGCGGACACGCCCGACACGGCAGAGCCGATCACCAGCGCGTCGAGATCGGCAAAATCAAGGGCGGCGCTGGCCTCGAAGTATTCGTCCCCGATGTTGCGGCCGCCGACAATGGTCACCCGGTTGTCCGCTGTGAACGACTTGTTGTGCATTCGCCGGTTGACGCGCGAGAGGTCCGTGAGCATCCACAGGCTCCGCGCGGAGCGGTTGGCCGCCGGGTTGAACAGGCGCACTTCGATGTTCGGGTGCTGGTCGATCACCAGCAGTGTTTCGTCCTTCGCCATTGATCCGATGTCGTCGATCAGGATCCGGACGCGCACGCCCCGATCGGCAGCGCGCAAAACGGCGGCCATCAGGAGTTTGCCGACCATGTCGGGACTCCAGATGAAGTACTGGAGGTCGAGGCTCTTATCGGCGGCCTCGACAAGCGCCAGGCGGGCAAGGAACGCGTCCGGCCCACGCGGCAAGAGGTGTATCCCGCTCTGCGCGCCGTGCAACTCGCTCATTCTCATCGCGGAGGCGCGTCCGAGCCTGGTCTCGGCAGTGTCTGTTAGCGTGACCGACGACACGACCGTGCGCGTCTTCGGCAAGTGGGCACACGCGGCCAGGGCCACGCTGCCGAGGGTGATCAAGGTCCCGGCGATCCGGCAGAACTTAGGACCACGCTCGCGCCCTCGTGGGCCACTCGCGCAGGGGAGAGCCATGACTGCTACAGTTTGGTGCATATCTTAACGACCGATCTGCCGCGATTGCCAAGTTGAACGAAGGGCTCGCCTGCCCGATCTGACTGCGGTTCCAATTGTGTGAAGTGAAGCTTCGTCGGTCGCGATCCAACGGTTCAACGTTAATCCTATAATTGGCCCATCGTCAGGGAGCCATCATGGTCGGCTCGTATGTGTTCGACCCAAGACCAGCAGCCTGCGGCGTGGCTGTCAACGCCGCGCCTTGCAGTCTCAGCCTGCGCGGCGCTGTTACTCGAACACGCGGGCGAGGTCGTCACGCGTGAGCGGATTCGCGAGACGTTGTGGCTGGAGACAAAACGTCTCGTACCACCACAACATCAACCTCACGATCCCGCAAATCCGTGTTGCTCTCGATCTCGACGCCAACCTCGTCCAAACCGTCCCAAGGCGCGGCCATCGTTTCGTTGGAGAAACGAGGAAGAATAGGAATTGTTTTTCGGTGTCCGTTTGAGAATAGCATAAGTTGGGTGAAACTGTCTCGCCTGGCGAGAGGCCGGTTCGGGAGGGCGATTGTAGCGGGACGAGGGCGGTGAAAGAGCTTGGGGCTTGGGGTAACTCCTCCGTCTCCATTCGAGTGCTCAGCAGACCTACCTTTCGCTCGGTGGCGCCGGCCCAAGTCATGCGGGTGCTCGGCAACCGGAGGCCCGGGATTGGGAGGGATCTCGTGATCCTCGAATCTGACCTGGCTAAGGTTGCAGTCCGGAAAATAGGCCGCCCACCCAAGAAGAAGCGTAAGACTCGATAATCACAAAGCCGCTGAATAGTACAGATCCCTGAATTACTCAACTGGGGAGCCGTCACGAGGTCACTAACTAAATACGGGAGATAGCGAGCATTCTCACCGAGAGCCCTGGTTCCTGCTTAATTGTTGAGCGTCCACAATCCCTTTCGTGCGGAAAACTCTGGAACAAACAAAGTGCCTACGCGTTTGTTCGATCGAAACTGACGAACTCTTTCTTGAGCCATATCGAAGCGTGGGAGCAGTGAGTTTAGTTTGCCCTGATCGCCCATCCGAACCACTTGCCGCCAGTCGGCTTGAAGTTTGAAATTGAATGCTACGGGATTGCACATTTCTGCCCTCATTGTGGAAGTGGACGTGGAAGTATAAGAGAATAAACTGAGAGGTAAGAAACCTAACTCATTGAAAGGATTGGCTCCTCAGGTAGGACTCGAACCTACAACCCCCCGGTTAACAGCCGGGTGCTCTGCCATTGAGCTACTGAGGAGCAAACTCGCTCGGCGAGTCGAAAAAGTGACGATACTATATGAGATTTGGGGTGTCAAACGGCCCAAATATTATCGGGCTCGTCGCCTCACAAGCGCGATCGCATCGACGTACAAGTTCACCTGCCGTTGTCCACGATATCAGCCAGAGTTTGCCTGCCACGAGCGCGCGCAGCAGGCTTGGCTTTGCCGAGATGACGTCCGCTCCACAGGACTGCACCGCTCTTTCTGAGGATCTCGAGGCGCTCTTCGAGCGAATCGCATTCCGGAACGAGACGGGCCACGCGCCTGCCGTGCTCGGTCACGACGATCGTCGCGCCCTGCTTCACCTCTCGGACGCATTCGCTGAGCTTCGATTTGAGCTCACCTATCCCTACACTGCGTTCTCTCATTGAGACCACAATAGGCGGCTCCTTACGTGTGCTACATCCGCGTCCAAGCCATGGCCTGACGCTGCCCCACTCAGCAAATTGGAGATCCCCTCGCCTGAGGTGTTGGATGTCCCTCGACACTCGGCCACAGTTCGCATCACTCATTGGATTACGGCGCTAAGCTTCCTGGTCCTGCTCTTGAGCGGAATTGCCATTCTTCTCGCACATCCGCGCCTCTATTGGGGCGAGACTGGCGCAGTTGGCGGGCCTTCACTGATTGATCTGCCGCTGCCATTTGTGCTGGATACGCCGATTCGAGGGCCCGGGCGCTATCTTCACTTCACGTTTGCCTGGGTCTGCGTGCTGACCGGCCTGTTTTATGTTCTCCATCAAGTGCTCAGACGGGACTTTCGCAGACCGCACTACAACCGTGTGCAGCGAATTGTATACGCCGGTGTAGTCTTTGTGCTCTTTCCAGTGATGATCTGGACTGGACTGGCCATGTCTCCGGCCGTCACCTCAGTCTTCCCCTGGCTCGCAACACTGCCTGGCGGCCAGCAGTCGGCACGGACGATTCACTTCTTTGCTACAGCCGCGATTGTCTGCTTTGTTCTGGTTCACATCGTGATGGTCCTTCGCGCGTCGCGGACGATGACGATGATCAAGGGGCGCTTATGAGTGAACTGATTACGCGTCGCAAGCTGATGTTGACGGGACTGGCGGCTGCGGGCGGTGCAGCCGGCCTGGGAATCGCTGCCAGGCTCGCCAACCGCTACGGTCTCATTCCACCCGACCATGGCGGTATCTACGGTGTTGGAGAGACGCTCACCTACGCCTCCCATAGAATATTGACCTCAGGCCGTTCGCTCGCGCGCGAGTTTGACCGAAGCCGAATTTCGAAGGTGATCCCGGTGAACGGCAAGCCTCCGCAGAAGGAAGACTACCAGCGGCTGCTGAAGGGCGGGTTTGCCGACTGGCGGCTCCAGATTGACGGCCTTGTCTCGCATCCGGTGTCGTTCTCACTCGACGACCTCAAACGCTTTCCAGCGCACACGCAGATCACACATCAGGCGTGTGAGGAGGGCTGGTCCTTCATTGCGGAGTGGACGGGTGCGAGGCTCTCGGATGTGCTGGCGGCAGCAGGCGTGCTGCCCGCAGGCGAAGTGGGTCTTCTACTTCAGCTTTGACGACTGGTGGGACAGCATTGACATGCCGGACGCGCTCCATCCGCAGACGTTTCTCGCCTACGGAATGAACGGGCAGGAGCTTCCCTCCGATCACGGAGCTCCCGCGCGCTTGCGGGTAGCGCGTCAATTGGGCTACAAAAGCATGAAGTATCTCACCCGGATCACTGTCACCGATACGCAGAAGAATATTGGTACCGGCCTGGGGTCGATCGCGCCGGGTTACGGTTATTCCTGGTACGCCGGCATTTAGCCGTTGAAGAACGCCAAAATACAGCAAGAGGAGAAAACAGCATGGCTCTTGTCCCCTATCAAACGCCCATGGGCGTCCAGCTCAACTTCATACAGATCAAGAACGACGATCTCGTCTTCTACGGAAAAGTGAAGACGATCCTCGATGAATTGAACATGCTAACTCTGGGTCATCAGCTCCTGGTTGACATTAACGCCCAGAGCAAAAACGTCTTCATCGTACCCCAACCAAACCCGGCACTCGGAAACATGTGCACCTCAGGCGGCAGCACGATCTTCTACCGCTTGCGGGCCGCCTTTCGAGGTGCCGACGGATTCTCGCCGGGCGCAGAACTGGGCCACGCCCTGATGGGAGCCGCCGGTGCCGGCTGGACACTCCAGAAAATAGGTGAAACATTGGCCGGAGGCATGTCGCCGGTAACGGTTCGGACCGTTCGCAATCTGAAGGCGCCTGCCTCGATGGGGAACGCTGCACGGCAGCAGGTGGGAGCCGCCCTGGCAGACATGATCGAGGCGGTTGCCGACGGTGTCGCCCAGCCCACGACTCTCTTCACGGCTCCGCGTGGGACGCACTCGTTTGGCGATGAACTGCTGCGGTTCCTCCGTCCATGGCTGAAACCTGGCACGGGAGCCGGCTCGAAAGTCAACTTCAATCCTGACGGCAAGATGGGCTGCATGGGGGACCAGATGAAGAAACGGCCTCCCTTGATCGGGCTCGCTCACGAGTTGTGTCACGTATGGCGGAATGCTGTTGGTGAACGCCTCTTTGACGATGCCAATTCCAGCGGCCTCGACGACGATGAAGTGATGACCACAGGATTTCCGCCCTATCAATACGAGAAGTACAGCGAGAACCTCTTTCGGTCCCTGTTCGCAAACCTGCCAATGCGCGAGAATTACCGCTGAGCAATTTGGCCGGCGGCAACAGCCGCTTGCCTCAAAGGTCGGAAGGACACTCGGCCATCACCGGCTAATCTCGTTAGCCGGTAAAAGTCGGCATAGGTGATGTTGCTGACGCCCATCTGCGGCAAAATGGGCTGCATGGTGGACCAGACAAATGAGGATGTGTAAAAAGTGAGCCTCCGTAAAAAAGAAGGTCCAGAGTGGCTCGGCTTCCAAACTCAGATGTCTCGGTATGCCTTCGGCACAAGATGAACGCCAAGAGTTCCCATTAAGTTTTTGAGAGCCAACAGGAGGTTTTCTGACTCACCCTTGCTCGCATTAGCAGTCGAAGAGTGCATCATGGTCTGCAGTTTCCCCTTGGGCAAGACGCTCGCGATGCGCTCCCTCCCAGGCATACGAGAGTTCGCGTTAGGTATTGCTTCTATCAACGCTGACACACGCGCACTCAGAGCGTCCTGGTTCGCAGGCGTATTGGCAAAGTTATACGTGTTCAGTGCTGCTACAAACGCATTGAACTCTACTTGAACTCCCCTTGGAACAACACTAGCCTGCTGTTGCCACCATTGACCCGTGGTACCCGGTTGGTCCGCAAGCCATTTACTCATATCTGGCATGGCTCTGGCTCTCCTTTGTCATCTGGGAAAATCGTTCTTGTGCGGTATCTGATGCTTTTCTCTTGGGCACAAGGCTGTTTAAATCGAAGGCTGCATTGCACGATAGCACAATCTCGAGGACATCAACCAGCTAATTTGTTATCGAAGTCACCCGCAAAAACCCAAAGACGAACTGCCTGACCGGCTCAAGCGATTGCGCTCGGGGGCGAAAGAAATGGATTGACCACCCGGACACCGGCGATGTCCTGTCCGTTCTGGAGATCCTCGGTCAGAAGATAAAGACACCCACCAACGTGAGCCGCTCCCAACAATCATCGCGTCCCAGAAACTGAGCTTGTAACGATCCTGGATGCGCCATGCCTGTTCAAAAACGGTATCGTCCAGGTTCAGCGGCTGCCAAGCCGATAGCGCACGCACGTCCGCACGCGCCGTCTCGCGATCGAGACCCGGTTTGAGTTTCTGCGTCACGTTGACGTAGAACTCGGTCAGGACTTGAGTGCTGAGCCGGCCTCGGCGTGACCGCCACAGCTCGATCATCCATTCTTCTGCCTGCCGCTGTTTGTCACGTTGGCCGCGATCACGTGCATAGACGAGTACGTTGCTGTCAACGAAGACCGGTGCGGTCGTGGAACTCGTCTCGCCGTGGATATGGCTTACCGTTGCTGATGGCACGTGGTTTAACCGACAAATAGTGTTCCATGGCTGCGTCGTAAGCTTGACTGTGGCGCATCCGCTCGGCCAGCAGGTTGCCTACAAAACGCGAGACGCTCGTATTCTCGCGGGCGGCCTCGAGACGCGCCCATTGAGCTACCGCCTGATCGAGTGTGATCGTGACGTTCTTCAACTTCCTCATGACACGATTCTAGTGTTACACGGACTTCGTGTCAAGACCAGATTTGCTATCTGGCGCGGGCTGTCCAGCCTGCGCCAAACTTCAGTTACTGGACCTTCAGCGCAGTTTTGCCGCAGACTGGACAGTCTGCGGCACGATTTCAGGACTGCAGCCCGCACTCCAAATAAGCTACGAGTTCGAGTAGTGACAGGCCGCTACCATCGTCATATCGTCCTCGACGATGAACACGGCTGAAATTGAACTTCTGAGGGATGTGATCGTCTTCTCCCTCCTCTCCGATGAGGAGCTGCAGCAGATATCTCACCGCTTCGAGCGGGTCACCTGCAGGCTGGGTGAGCTTGTCGTTCGGGCCGGCGATCCGGCTGAGGCCTTCTACGTCATCGCCTCCGGCCGCGCCCGCGTAGTCGCCGACGATATCACTCTCAATATCCTGACCGCCGGGCAGTCATTCGGCGAGCACGCGATCCTCACCGGCTCTCGTCAAACCTGCACGGTCCGCGCGATGGATGAGCTTGAGCTCCTGCGGCTTGGCCGGGCCGATTTCCTCGAGGTGATCAATGATCATCCTCACCTGCGCGCCTATCTCCAGCACACGTCCGGCGAGGACGCCGTTCGCCAGTTCCTGAAGCTCTGCCCCGTTTTCACTCCGTTATCAGCTTCCGAGATCAGCGAGTTGCTCAGCTGCCTGCAGGAACGCAGCTTCGCCGCAGGCGAGGTCATCTATCGCGAGGGCGAGCCGGGTGACGCGAGCTACATCCTCCGCAGCGGGCGAGTGACATCTGTAAGGAAGCCTGGAGCGATGTTCGGCGAACTGGCGTTGATCACCGGTCAACCTCGCGGCTCGACCGTGAGGGCCGAAGAGCCTTCATCGGTCTTCCGGCTGGAGAAAAGCGACTTCGATCACCTTCATGGCCTCGTCTCCGGCCTTTAAGTTAGCGATGGCCACGATCGAGTCGCGTTTGCCGGCCAGGACTCGTCCGCCGTCGACGCCTACTGGTGAGATGCCCGTAGCCGCGCCGCCTGCCGACACGAAATATCAGGCGCGGCACGCGCGTCGCTACCCGGCTCTGCTGCAACTGAGCGAGAACGATTGTGGCGCAGCATGCCTGGCCATGATCCTCCGCTACTACCAGAGGCACGTCTCGATCAATCGCCTGCGCGACCTCGTCAATGTGAGCCGCGACGGTGCATCGCTTCACAGCCTTGCTGAGGGCGCCGAGGCGCTCGGCTTCCGCGCACGCGGCCTGCGCGCCGACTATCAGCATCTCAAGAAGGTTGAACTGCCGGCGATTGTTCACTGGGAAAACTTCCACTACGTAGTGCTCTACGAAGTGAGCGCGGACCGCGTTGTTATTGCCGATCCGGCGACGGGGCTGCGCCGGCTGACGCGCGAGGAGTTCGTCAAAGGCTGGACGGGTTATCTGCTCTGCCTCTCGCCGACGCGGAAGCTGGAAGGCGTTGAAGAGTCGCGAACGACGTTCGGCCGCTTTCTGCCGCTGCTCAAGCCTCACTACAAGCTGCTCGCCGAAATCCTGATTGCCTCGCTCGCCCTGCAACTCTTCGGCCTCGCAACGCCGGTCTTCACGCAGGTCATCATAGACAAGGTAGTGGTCCGGGGAGACCGGGCAGTGCTCAACATGATGCTTGTTGGCATGCTCCTGGTGGCAGTCTTTCAGACTGCCACCTCAGCGCTGCGGCAGTATCTGCTCGTGCACACTTCGCAGCGCATCGATCTGCAGATGGTGGTCAACTTCTACCACCACCTGCTGAGCCTTCCGATGCGCTACTTCGAGGAGCGGCGGGTCGGCGACATTCTCAAGCGCTTCAATGAAAACGCGCGCATCCGCGACCTGCTGACCGGGCATGCGCTGGGCGTGCCTCTCGATGCCCTCACCGTAGCCGTCTATCTGGCGTTGATGTGCTACTACAACGTGCAGCTGACGTTCGTGGCACTCGCGTTTCTGCCGGGCTACGCCGTGCTTGTTCTGGTGATGACTCCCTTGCTCAAGCGGCAATATCGCGAGTCGTTCGCCAGGTCGGCGGAGGCCGACTCATATATGGTCGAGGCGGTAACGGGCATCGGAGCGGTCAAGGCTTCGGCCACTGAGCGGCGTGTCAGATGGAAGCTCGAAGGATTGATGGTCCGAGCACTCAACCGGCACTTCCGCAGCGCGCTGCTCAGTCTGACGAGCAGCTCAGTAGGCGGCATTCTGCAGACGCTCGGGACGGTAGTCTTGCTATGGTTCGGCGCGAGACTCGTGATTTCGGGCGACCTCACCGTCGGCCAGCTGGTCGCTTTCAACGTTCTTGCCGCAAGTGTCATGCGCCCGATCATCAAGGTGCTCGACCTCTGGAACGAAGTGCAGCAGGCAGGAGTCGGTCTCGAGAGGCTCAACGACGTCTTCGATGCAAAGCCGGAGGAGGACGTGTCGGAGGCGGCCCGCATTCAGCTACCGGAGGTGTCTGGCCGTCTCAAGTTCAGTAATGTCACTTTTCGTTATCCTACGCGGCCGGAGACGAATGCCCTGCAGAATATCAACCTCGAGATCGAGCCGGGCCAGACTGTCGCGATAGTCGGGAGGAGCGGTGCGGGCAAGACTACATTTGCCAACCTGTTGCTTCGCATGCATGAGCCGAATGAGGGCTGCATCACGATCGACGGCTACGATGTCAAGCAGGTGTCGCTCTCGAGTCTGCGTACGCAGATCGGGGTCGTGCCGCAGGACGTGTTTCTCTTCAGTGGAACGATTCGCGAGAATATCGCGCTCGGAGATGCGGACGCGCCGCTCAAAGAGGTTGTCGGCGCCGCGATGCTCGCCGGTGCGCATGACTTCATTCGCGAGCTGCCCGCAGGGTATGAGACGAAGATTGGGGAACGAGGCCAGAGTCTGTCAGGCGGGCAGAGACAGCGGATTGCGATTGCGCGTGCGCTCTACCGAAAGCCGAGGATATTGATCTTCGATGAGGCGACGAGCGCGCTCGATGCTGAGAGCGAGAGGGCAATTCAGCAGAATCTCGAGCAGATTCTCAAAGGACGGACGACTCTGGTCATTGCTCACCGGCTGAGTACAGTGCGCAACGCGGATGTGATTGTTGTGATTGACCACGGGACGATCATCGAGAAGGGCACGCATGAGAGCCTCATGCGAGAGCATGGTGTGTACTACCATCTGAATGTCCAGCAACTGGAATGCTAGCTCAGGATGGAGGCGCTGTGCCGCACTCCATTGTGCAGATGCAAAGCCGTTGGCTTGTATGATGCGCCTCTAGTTGGAGTCATTGAGCAAAAAGTAACTGCATCCGTTCACCTCGGGCAAAACAAGCCCAGCTTAAGGCGATCGCTATCAGCTCGCTCGCCGCAGTCCATAGCGAGAAACATACTCAGGACTCTGGTTACTGCTCAACGGCTGAGCACAGTGCGGAATGCCGATGTGATTGTTGTGTGTACTTTCATCTCAATGCCCAGCAGCTCGGAATTGAAAGGTTACCGGCGCCAGACGGCGCCGGTGGGCAGGGACAAGCCCTGCCCCTACAATCTTTCTCGTCAGCGCAGCACTTCGCGACGATGATGTAATCTGCGTTGTGAGCCAAAAAGGCAATGTGATATACGATGTGGCATGCGACACTCAATCCGGATTCTCTTACCTTTACCCGCTTGCCTGCTCGTGTTCGCCATCACTCAGGCCTGGCCCCGCGTTACGGCTTCAGTTCTTGACGAGATTAAGATTGAACGTCATAGAGCGGCGCCGATGCGAGACGGCACGAAGTTGTATGCCGATGTCTATCGCCCGAAGGCTGACGGCCGCTATCCGACGCTAGTGGTGCGCACACCCTATGGAGTGCAGCGGGACGGCGTCCACGAGACGATGATGAAGTTCGCCCAGCGTGGCTACGCTGTCGTCGTGCAGGATGTGCGCGGGCGCTACGAATCGGAAGGCCAATGGGATCCCTTCAGGTACGAAGCTCAGGATGGGTTTGACACGATCGAGTGGGCTGCTCGTCAGCCCTGGTCAAATGGAAAGGTTGCGCTGCAAGGAGGCTCATACCTCGGCCATGTGCAGTGGCGGGCGGCAAGCCTCGCCCCGGCCAGCCTGGTAGCCATGTTTCCCGCTGTCGCCTCGACCAATATCTACGCCAATTGGATCACGCTCGGAGGAGCGTTTCGCCTCTCGTTCAACTATGGCTGGGGAGTGGTACGCATGCCCGATCGGGATCATGCTGCCGCAATATTGGCACACGGAGAGCTACGCACCCCCGGAGCTCAAGTACGAGACCGTTCTGAAGCATCTGCCTCTAAGAGACGGTGACCTGCAAAGTGCCGGCTACGAGGTCAAGCATTACCGGGACTGGATCGCTCATCCCAGCTACGATGGATATTGGAAAGAGATTAGCGACGAAGAACAGTTCGCTCATATCCGCGTCCCGGCGCACACGAGCGGCGGCTGGTTCGATATCTTTCTTGCAGGCACGATCAACGGTTTCACCGGAATGCGTCGGAGCGGCGCCAATGAGCAGGCGCGGCGCGAAAGCAGGATGATTATCGGCCCGTGGGGGCATGGCGCGAGCCAGAAGTTCGGTGATGTCGATTTCGGTCCGCAGGCGATGCGCGTTCAGTTCGACCGGGAGTTGCGCTGGTTCGATCACTACCTCAAAGGTGCCGACAATGGGATTGACCGCGAGCCCCCAATCGAAATCTTTTACATGGGTCTCAACCGATGGAACTACGAAGCGGATTGGCCGATCCCGGGGACGAAGTTCACTCCCTACTACCTCTCGAGTGGAGGCAAGGCAAACAGTGGCGCAGGTGACGGGAATTTGACCACGAGTCCTCCAGGTGGCGCCGAGAGAGATCAGTTCCTTTATGATCCAGACCAGCCAGTGCCGACCGTTGGCGGGAACAATTGCTGCGGCACGCCGACGCAAGCCGGCCCGAAGGATCAGCGTGCTGTCGAAAAACGCAGCGATGTATTGGTCTACACTGGGCCGCCCTTGAGTCAGCCGCTGGCCATCGCCGGGCCAGTCAAGATGAAGTTGTTCGCTGCGACTGACGGCCCGGACACCGATTTCGTGGTGAAACTGGTCGATGTGAACCCTGACGGCCTTCCGCTGAACATTGCTGAGGGGATTCTGAGAGCGCGCTACCGTCGAGGCACAGACAAAGAGGAACTGTTGCGACCTGGCGAGGTTTATGAGTTCGAGATAGATTTGATCGGAACCGCGAACGTCTTTCTGCCAGGCCACCGTATCCGAGTGGATCTCACCAGCAGCCACTTCCCGCAGTTTGACCGGAACCCGAATACCGGGGATGCCTTCGGCTCTTCCAGCAGAGTTAGGATCGCCAGGCAGACTGTCTTTCACACCGCAGCGCGAGCTTCGCAGATTCTATTGCCGGTGGTCCCGCTCCCGAACGGGAGCAACGCAAACTAGTAGTCCGCTTCAAGGGAGCAATTTGGAGTGCGGCGACCTGTCGCCGCTTTTGCGTTAGCTAGTGCAACGCTCTGATTTGCAGCGCCTCATTTCTTCATCACCGCAACAACTTAATCAAAAGCGGCGACAGGTCGCCGCACTCCAAATTGCTCCCTTGCAATAAGGTTTTGACAGATCCGACGCGCAAGGCGTATAGTCCGGGCAACCATTAGCAATCACCAATGTGGAGGCCCGCTATGTTGAATCTCCAGAAGCAGGGCTGGCAGTGGCTTTGCTTGCCCATCCTCTCCACCCTTCTCTGCACGGCTGGCGCGCAAACAACCTCAACCACAATCCTCGGAACGGTCACCGACACTTCGGGCGCCGTAGTCGCAGGTGCGAAGGTCACAGCGCTCAACGTCAAAACCGGCCTTAAGCGCGAGGAGACAACCTCCTCAACCGGCGATTTCAGCTTTCCGCTGCTCGACGTCGGTGAGTACGAGGTTACCGTAGATGCACAGGGCTTCAAGTCCGAGGTCCGCCACCACCTCATCCTCCAGATCAATGAGAAGACGCGCGTAGACTTCGCGCTCCAGGTCGGACTGACCACTGAACGCGTCGACGTGAGCGCCGGGACGGTTGCACTCAGAACCGACGAGGCCACGCTCGGTGAGACGGTGGAGCAGCGGCGAGTCGAGGAGCTGCCGCTCAACAACCGCAATCTTGGCGCGCTAGCAATACTTCAACCGGGCGTGCAGTACGGTCCTCGCGCCGGCACCGATGGCCAGGGTTTCGGCCAGCGGCAGGGCGCTAACGGCGTTCCGATACCGGGCATCGGCCTCTCGTTTGTAGCCAACGGCCAGCGCGAGACAGACGAGCACGCGACGCTGGACGGTGTCGTAGCCACGGAGGCGCGAGTCAATACGATTCCTTTCAGCCCCTCGGTTGAGGCCGTCCAGGAGTTCCGCGTTCTTTCAGGCAGCTATTCGGCTGAGTACGGTTTCAATGCCGGCGCGCAGATCGTCATGGTCACGAAGTCGGGCGGCAACGACTGGCATGGTTCGGCCTTCGAGTTCCTGCGGAACGACGTCTTCGACGCCGAGAATTTTTTCCAGAACTACTTCAACGCCCCAGGGGCGGCGCGGTCGAAGAAAGAATCTCTCAGACAGAACAATTTTGGCGGTGTGCTTACCGGACCGATATGGATTCCAAAAATCTACGACGGCCACAACAAGACCTTCTTCATGTTCAATTATGAAGGCCGCCGACGCCGGCAGGGAGGACTTGCGCAGACGGCCAACCATCCGCCGCTCGCGTTCAGGCGCGGCGATTTCAGCCAGCTGCTGACACTGCCCACGCCGATCAAAATCGTCGACCCGCTGACCGGGATTGAATTCCCGGGCAACATCATTCCCGATACCAAAATTTCACAGACTGCCAAAGAGCTCATGAACTTCTGGCCCGAGCCGCAGCGAATCAATCCGAATCCGCTTGTCGGCGTCAACTACACGGGCTTCGAGCGCCGCACGCTCGATGATGATCAGATTTTCGTCCGTGTAGACCACAACTTCTCGGAGAGAGACAGAATCTTTGGCCGGTATGCCTACGACGATGTCAACTACGGCGTGATCCCTGGCGACAATCCGAACTTTGCCTACTTCGTCGCGGGGCGGAACCAGAACGTCGGCGCGGCGTGGATTCACATTTTCAATCCGAGCGTCATCAATGAAGCTCGCTATGGCTACAACCGCTCCGTAGACAATACGTTCAATACGCGGACGAACACCGAGCTTCAATGTCGCGGCCATCGGTCTCACTGGCTTCCGTGTCGTCAACGACGGCAACCGCGAATTCACGCCACGAGAAACCGGAGTGCCTACGATCGCAGTGACCAGCTTCTCTTCGCTGGCCGAGCAGGACGGCGGCAACGGATTCGACTTCAACAATCTGCACCAGTTCAACGACAACATTACCTGGAGCCATGGCGCTCACGACTCAAAGTTCGGTTTTGATTTCCGCTGGGTGGGACTCTTCCGCGGGGCGGCGAATGTCCCGCGCGGCGGGCTTAATTTCAACGGCGATATTGGCGGGACGAGCTTCGTTGCATTCCTGCTTGGCTATCCGAGCAGCACGGTCACACCTGAAGGCTTGCCTCTCACGGAGACACGGCAGAAGCGTTTCGCCGTCTACGCCACTGATGACTGGAAGGTAAACCGCAAACTGACGTTGAACCTCGGGTTGCGCTGGGAATACAACACGCCGGCGGTCGACATTGAAGGTCTCTGGCGGAGCTTGAGTTTCACTGAGTTGACAAACGGCCTGCCGACGCTCGTTCCGGCCATCGGGACGGAGAAGGCATTCTACGACGCGCAGAAGACACTCTTCATGCCTCGCATCGGGATCGCCTATCGTCCTACCGACGACTGGGTAGTCCGTGCAGGCTTCGGCATCTACTACAACGTTCACCAGTTGAACAACTACACGATTCTCAATCTCAATCCGCCAAAGTCGGGCACGAGCACGTTCGCCAACACAGCGACCGGCGGCCGGATCACCAACGGTCCAAACCAGCCGATCCTCACCTATCCGGCACCATTCGGCGTGGTCAATCCGACCAACGCGACGGGCATCAACGCGCTCAGTCCTGACAACAACCAGCCTTATGTCAGCCAGTGGAGCTTCGACGTGCAGCGGCGGCTTCCGTTCAATACGGTGATTTCGGTGGGCTATGTAGGCAACAAGGGCACGCACATCGACAACACGGTTGAATTGAACGCGCCACCGCCTGCAGTCGGCGGCAATCCGAATGCGCTGCGGCCGATCCAGTCTTTTGTTGACGGCCCTGGCGGACCGGTGCGCCCATTGAACCGCCTGCGCTGGCTGACCTCGGACGCCAATTCGTGGTATCACGCCCTGCAGATCAATGCGCAGAAGCGCTTCAGCCGCGGGCTGCAACTGAACTTCGCCTACACCTACAGCAAGTCGCTTGGAGAAGGGTACGGGCGCAATGAGGCTGCCGGGGCGATCCCGAACTCATACCAGAACCCGCACGATCGTGCGGCCGAGAAGACTCGCTACGGGTTCGATTTCCGTCACAGCGCGGTGATCAGCTTCCTCTACGAGCTGCCTCTCTACTCGGGGTTTAAAGACAACTTTGCGAAGTACATCTTCGGCGACTGGCAGATCAACAGCATCGTCGTGCTACGCTCGGGGCTGCCGCTTACGGTTACACAGACGAACACCATCAATACAATCGAGGGCCACGTCCGGCCCGACCGGTTGAAGGATGGAAAACTGGACTCGCCGACAGTCGACAAGTGGTTCGACCCGGACGCCTTTCGCGTAGTCACCTGCGCGCAGCCGGGCGCCAATACGGACTCCGGGCGAGCGCTCAACCAGTACCTGACTCAATTCTGCCATTTCGGCAGTGCGGGACAGGGAATCATTGAGGGACCGGGATACAAGAACGTAGACTTCTCGCTGATCAAGAATATCCCGATCACTGAGAAGTTCCGCGTTCAGTTCCGCGCGGAAGTCTTCAATCTCTTCAACACGCCGCAGTTCGCGGTACCAAACTCTGGCCTCAATGCATCAAATGCATTTGTTCCGTCGACGGCGGGCGGCGCTTTCCCAACGCAGGTCACGCCATCGCGCGGACCAGGCTCGATTTCGACTCTGGTCTCACCGATGCGTCAGATGCAATTCGGGTTGAAGCTCCTCTTCTAAATAGCGCAAAGGTTACCGGCGCCAGACGGCGCCGGGCGGGCAGGGACAAGCCCTGCCCCTACAATCTTTCTCGTCACATGCATGCACTTCGCGCCGTCTGGCGCGGGTAATTACTGCTGAGATACCGTAGGGACGCCTCGCGAGCCGCCCCCACACGCCCACCAATTTCACAAGGCATGGGCAATTTCCGTCAACAAGCACTGCGAATTCAGCTCAGTCTGCCGCACTGTGCATCTAACTACATAAATACGTGGTGTATGAGCAGGTGAGCTGAGGTACCTTACGTCGCGATGAAGGAACGAGAAACAAAACGTTCTAAAACGAATATCAACCAGGAGGGATTATGGAAAGCAAGAATCAAGAGAACAATCGCAATGAGAAGTCGAACGTAGAGATCAAACCACTGACACCAGCAGTCGAGGAAATCGATTCCAACGAGGCTTCAAAGGTCAAGGGTGGACTCGGCAGCCAGCTGAACGACCCGAAGGGGCTCAGGGGCACGATCATCTGGGAGTGCTAACTTCACATTAAAGGCCAAAAACGAATATCAACCAGGAGAGATTATGGCAAGCAAGAATCAAGAGAACAATCGCAATGAGAAGTCGAACGTAGAGATTAAACCATTGACACCAGCAGTCGAGGAAATCGATTCCAACGAGGCTTCAAAGGTCAAGGGTGGACTCGGCAGCGAGCTGAACGACCCGAAGGGGCGCACGGGCTCGATCATTTGGTCGTAACTTCACATTGAAGGCCTGGAAGCCCGCGTTTCAGGCCTTCATTCTTTCCTGGGAGGTGAGCCATGCGCGTCATCGAATGGGAAATCAAGGTCACCAAGTTTTGCAATCTTCGTTGCACCTATTGTTACGAATTTGACGAACTGAGTGACAAGCGACGCATCTCGCTCGACGGCTGGCGCGACATTCTGACCAGCGCTCGCTGGTATCAGGAGCATATACAGAATCGTTATCCCGAACAGGAGATCACCACGCGTTTCGTGTGGCACGGCGGCGAGCCGTCGATGCTACCGCTCAGTTACTACGAGTCAGTGCTCGCCTTACAGCGCGAGGTCCTGGGTGCAGAGAATATCAACACGATCTATCACAACCATGTGCCTACAAATCTCTACGCCGTTCCCCCGCGGACTCTGGCCTTCTGGAAGGAAAACCAGTTTCGCGTTGCCGTCTCGTTCGATGTGATTTCAGGTGTCCGAGTGACGGGCTCGGGTCAAACCCAGCGAGGCCAGGGTAGAGGAGAACCTCAAACGCCTGCTGGCCGACGGCTGGATGGCAGGATGCAACGTCGTCCTCGCCGCCCACAATGCCCCAAGCGTCAATGAAGTCTATGATCATCTGCGCGATATGTCGCTGTACTGCGGCGGCCGGCTATATCTTAACTTCATTCCTCTGCACTCAACGCCGACGGATAACGGCGCGACTCCTTTCAGTCTGGAGGCGTCAAGCATTGTTGACGCATTGTCCCGGCTCTTTGAGCACTGGCTCGATGACCCACACGCTGTCAACGTGACTCCGCTGCAGGAGTACTACCTGGCCGTCGTGCGGAAGATGCTCGAGATGCCGAAGCACTATTTTGACCGCCGCCGTTTCGGCGAATCATCGCTCATGGTCAACACCGACGGGTATGTCTATATCTTCAGCGATGCCTACCAGAAGGAGAAGTCTCTGGGCTGCCTGTTCGACCACTCGTTTGAACAGATCATGCAATCGCGTGCGTACGCTGAAAGCCTTGCTCGGGAGGAAGCCCTGGCGGCGCGCTTATGCAACGGCTGTCCCTATGACGGCTACTGCAATCACGAGCCGCTGGCCAATGGTCACCGCGACGAATCGGGCGAGCGTTGCGCCATCGGATTCAACCTGCATCAGCGGATTGAATCCATGCCGGCGGCGAGAGGAATCACAGCTGAGTACCTGCGATCCGAAGCATCGCCCGAGGTGCCGAACCTGAAGCTTCCTCACAAGACCCGCAACTCCGGCGTCCGGTGATCAAGATGCTCGACGTGCTTGAGGAAAGTGCCGCACCCGCTAGTGAGCCGCCCGTCTCCGACGTGCTCAGCGCGATGCCGTCGTGGGCGGCGCGAGGTTTGATCTATATCATCACCGCATCCGTCTGTGCTGCAGTGGTCTGGGCGAGCATGAGCTCGGTATGACGTGACCGTAGAATCGCGCGGCATGCTCGTACCCGATGGCTACGTGAGGCCGGTGCAGTCGCCCGGCGGCGGCCTGGTCGCAGCACATTCTTGTGCGTGAAGGCGATGAGGTGGCGAAGGGCCAACCCCTGGTCCAGCTCGATGCAGCGGATCTTCGCGCGTCACCTGGGAAAGCTGCGCGAGGAGCTTCAAACCAGCCATGAGCAGCTGCGTCAACAGCTTGCCTTGCACGGCCCCGTAGCCACTTCGCTCGACGAGCAAAATCGCATTGCCCGCCTCGAGACCGAGATCGCATCGACTGAGCTGAGTCTCAAGCAGACTACGATCACTGCGCCCGTCAGCGGCGTCGTCACAAGCCTCAACGTGCGGAGCGCCGGCACCGTCCTGCATGCTGGTGAAGCGGTTTCATCGATTGCCCCTTCAGGCGTGCGCCTCGTAGTCGAAGCACATGTGCCCAACAAGGACATGACCTTCATCGAGAAGGGCCTGCCCGCCAAGCTCAAGTTCGACGCTTTTCCGTATCAGGACTACGGTGTCGTTGAGAGCCGGGTCGTGGAAGTCTCACCGGATTCCCAGGAGGACCAAGGACGCACAACTCGTTTTATAAAGTGACCATCCTGCCTCTCAATCAGCCGTTCAAGATGCGACCCGGACTGACCCTGAGCGCCGAAATCATTACCGAGCGGCGCACCGTGATGAGCTTCGATTCTCGAACCCTTCCGCAAGCTCAAAGGATCTGCTCGATGATTCCGTTGATCGAAGTCGACGGCACCCAAATCGACCTGGTGGACGTCCTGCGTCGCGCAAGATGGCGCGCGCAGGCAAAGTTCCTGGAAGAGGCGAGAGACGCCTTCTTCATCCGCCGCGAGGCCGGACTGCGCGGCTTGAATGTCTCAGCTGCTGAACTACAGCAGGCGGCTGACGACTTCAGAAGGACGCATAAGCTCCATGAAGTTGGGAGCACCGAGCGGTGGCTTGCGGCAAATCATCTGACGCGCGAAGACTGGGAGCTGATGCTCGAGGAAGACCTGATCACGCTCAAGCTGCGCGAGGTTCTCACTGCCCGCCAGGTCGAGAAGTACTTCGCCGAGAACAGGCTCTCGTTTGATTCCGCGACAATCTCACACATCGTCGTGCCCGGAGCCGAGGCGGCGAAGGAGCTCCGCGCGCAGATCGTCGAAGAAGGGTCGTACTTCTACGCTCTCGCCAGGCGCCATTCGTGTGATGTGGCCAGCAGGCCGGCGGGTGGTTATATCGGCAAGGTGAAGCGCGCCGCAATGGATGCGGCGATGGAGGCTGCAGTGTTCGGTGCGCGGGCGGGAGACGTTGTCGGGCCGTTCAAGACGGACACAGGCTGGCGGCTGGTGAGAGTCGAAGCGCTCAACCCGGCGAAACTCGACGAGAAAACAAGTGAACAGATCAAGTCGTGGCTCTTCAACGAATGGTTGAAGGAACAGAGTCGCAACATGCCTTGTCAGGAACTGGTTTAGCCACAAAAAAGCACAAAAACCACAAGGGAGACATTCTATCTCTGTGTTTTCTGTGCTTTTTTGTGGCTAATTCCTGATAGCCACGACGTCACCGGACTTCAATGCGGCTCGTGGTGCGAAGATCACCAGATCGCCCGCAGTGAGACCTTCACCAACCTCCACCTGGTCGCCATCAACTGACTTTATCGAGACCGTTCGCGCCGCGCACCTCTCGCCCTCGACAACAAATAGAGAGCCCGTCGAGCCGTCAACCGCTGAGAAAGCCATCCGTGGAAGCCACATGGTAACTCCGGCCGCGGGGCCCGCAATGCGCACATTGACCGCCATCCCTGGAATCAGTCCGGCGCCGCCGATTACCTCTGCCACGTAACCCAGCGTGTTGCTTGCCACGTCGGCAACGGGAGTCACGCGCTGGATGCGCGCCCGCGCGACTACGCGATCGCCGTCGGGCAGCAGAAGCTCAATTTCACCGATTCGGCGCGTGGGCGCAGATTGAAACCTGACCTGAAGCGGGCCCGATTGAGCAAGCTCAAAAAGCTTGTCATTTCTCACCGCGTTTGCCCCGAGACTGATCTGCCGATGGATGATGACGCCATCAAAGGGAGCACAGACCTGCGTCTTGTCGATCTCCGCCTGCACGGCCTCTACTTTAGCTCGCGCGATTCTGGTGTTGAGCCGTGATTTTTCAGCCTCCTGCAATGAAACATCGAGCTGGGCCTGTGCGCGATCGAGCTGACGCTGGCTGGTCAGGCCCTCCTTGAAGAGCGTTCTGTTCTGGTCGAGCTCGCTGCGGTTGAGCTGCGCCTGGGCCTGATACTGCCGTTCTTCGACGAGCAGGCGGCTGACCTCGAGCGTAGCTTCTCGCAACTGTATGCGCAGATCGTGGTCGTCGAGCTGTGCCATGAGGTGGCCTTTGGCGACGCGCATGCCCTCCTCCACGTGGAGCGCGGTGACGATGCCATCGCGCTGGGCGAGGACGACCGCTGTGTGCTCGACGGAGAGCACGGCGGGGATGGTAGGCTCGGTTTTTGCGGCTGAAGGTTTGGCCTCGAGGACGCTTACCTCGATGGGTTTCAGGCCCGCCGCTGAGACCGGTTTAGCGAGGTCAATGCCTTTGGGGTTTCTCGAGCCGCAAGCGGAAGTGAAGAATGCGATGATTAGGAGACTGGCAGTCCTGTTCATGCATGCAGATATAACGCGTGCCGAACCCGCCGTCACCACGTATTTACGTAGGGATGATCAACGGCCAATCAAAAGGCGGCCGTAGGGGCGGCTCGCGAGCCGCCCCCAACAGGCCCGTTAAACAGACAAGGAATTGTCTTCATGCGAATTTGGGAGGGCGGCTCGCGAGCCGCCCCTACGGCCGCCCTTCTGCAAACCTAAATGGCCTCCGTGTGGGCGCGGAGCAATTCGAGAACGCCGGGCCATCCTCCACGGTAGCTCTCAAATGCCTCGCGATTGCCGCCGAATCCGTAATGGGTCACTCTCACGCGAGTCCCCTTCCCATAAGGCTCCAAGATCATATCGAACGGTAGTCGCAGAGACGCTCCCACGGTACTCCACCTGTTCGCCCCACGTGTACGTGAGGCTCCACGGGGGTTGACCTCGACGACCTCACCCTCCGTCTCCCAGGGACCGCACTGCTCGTCACTGCCGGTAGCTCGCCACTTGGCGCCGGTTCGAAGCTCGAGTTCCCAATGGTTGCAACCTGTCCACCAGAGAAGCAATTGCCTGGGATCGGTAAGCGCGCGGAAGACGCGTTCCGGAGGAGCGGCAATTTCGATCTCGACGACGATCATGTCTTCGTTCGGGGAGATTGCGTTCGGACCACTTGACATTGACTGCTTTCCTTTCTTTCATTCTCTAGCCGCGGCTGGGCTCACTACTCTGTCGATTCAACATAGCTCTTCAAACGTTCGAGGTTGACGGTCCAGAAACGCCGGTACTCGTCTAACCATTGATCCACCTGGCGGAGCGGCTCAACGTTCAGCTCGCAGAAGCGCTCGCGCCCCTGTTTCCGGTCGACCACGAGTCGCGCCTCACGCAGGATGCGAAGGTGCTTCGAGATTGCGGGGCGACTGACCGGAAAACTGCGAGCGAGCAGGCCGACGGGCTGCCGCCCACTGCGTAAACGACTCAATATTTCGCGCCGGGTCGGATCGGCCAGCGCCCGAAAGATTTCATTTGCAGTAATTTGAGATTCCATAAGGCAATGCGTAACCAAACGGTTACATATTATATAGAGGCTGACCGGATGTCAAGAGTCGTTTACCTGCTCCATGCTAAACGATGGTTAAGTTGAGCATGGCTCCCGAAATGATGCGCTGGCCAACAAAGCAACCCGTTTCTTGACTACTCGAGAAATTTTCTTCCCGTCTGATGACACGCATCCAGAAAAATGGAACCCGCCAGCCTGTTCCGCTGGCACTCGATCGGTGGTACATTTTTCCCAATTCCCTCCTCACGGACGAAAAAGGGCGGACAAAAAGGAGACCAGAATGATCCGCATATGCCTGCTTGCGCTGTCTCTCCCACTGCTTGCGTTGAGCATATCGTCAGCTCACACGGCCGATGAAACGACGGTCGGCACGCTTCGCACCGAATACAAAGAGAACCCGATGGGCATCGATGCTCGGCAGCCGAGGCTCAGCTGGCAGATCCTTTCAACCCGCCGCGGCGTTGCTCAGTCCGCTTACCAGGTCAAGGTCGCGCTCACTGAAGCCGACCTGCGCGCCGGAAGAAACCTTCTATGGGACTCAGGCAGGATCGCCTCGAGCGAGTCGATTCACGTTACCTATTCCGGCACCGCGCTCAAATCGCAGGAGCGCTGTTTCTGGCAGGTGAGGATTTGGGATGAAGCAGGCAACGCGTCCGCCTGGAGCGATCCGGCCTCGTGGGAGATGGGACTCCTCGATCCGGCCGATTGGACTGCGAGCTGGATCGAGCCCGCCATTCAGCAGGACGCAACCAAATCGCAGCCGGCACCGCTGCTTCGGCGAACCTTCACCGTCAACGGTCCGATACGATCGGCACGCGCCTATGTCACGAGCCACGGTCTCTACGAGATGTATCTCAACGGCAAGCGTGTAGGCGACGAGGTCTTCACGCCCGGATGGACGAGCTACAACAAGCGCCTTCAATATCAGACCTACGATGTGACTCCGCTGCTGCAGCGCGGCGAGAACGCAGCAGGTGTGATGCTCGGCGATGGATGGTATCGGGGGTTCATCGGATTCTCAGGCCAGCGCAATAAATATGGGAATCGCGGAGCATTGCTGGCTCAAATCGAGATCGTCTATCAGGACGGCCACCGCGAGACAATCGGCACGGACGCGAAGTGGAAATCGTCGACCGGCCCGATCCTTCTGTCGGAGATTTACAACGGCGAGACCTATGACGCGCGCCGCGAAAAGACGGCGTGGACCCAGGCGTCGTTTGCCGACAACGACTGGTCGGGAGTGAAGGTCGTTGATCTGCCCAAGGCTATTCTCGTCGCTCCTGCCGGCCCTCCCGTTCGCAGAATCGAGGAGCTCAAGCCCGTTCGAGTCTTCACGACTCCCGGCGGCGATACCGTCGTCGATATGGGACAGAACATGGTCGGCTGGCTGAGGCTCAAGGTCCAGGGTCCCGCTGGAACCACCGTAGTCCTTCGACATGCCGAAGTGCTCGACAAGCAGGGCAACTTTTACACTGACAACCTGAGGGCGGCCGAGCAGAAGGTGCAGTACACGCTCAAAGGCGGCGGTCCCGAAGTCTTCGAGCCGCACTTCACTTTCCAGGGCTTCCGCTTTGTGAAGGTCGAGGGCTACCCGGGAGAGTTGACGACTGATGGTCTGACGGGAATCGTCATCCACTCAGACCTGGCGCGCAGCAGCGAGTTCGAGACGTCCAACCCTCTGATCAATCAACTGCAGCACAACATCATCTGGGGGCAGAAGGGCAATTTCCTCGACGTGCCTACCGACTGCCCGCAGCGCGACGAGCGGCTGGGATGGACCGGTGATGCGCAGGTCTTCTCGCGGACGGCTGCGTTCAACATGGATGTTGCGGGTTTCTTTACGAAGTGGCTCAAGGACGTGGCTGCCGATCAGTACGAGAACGGAAGCGTCCCGCACGTCATACCGGATGTTCTGACGCAGCCTAATGGGCCAAACGGAAATGCCGCGGGCTCGGCCGCGTGGGCAGACGCGGCGGTGATCATTCCGTGGACCATGTATCTGAGCTATGGCGACAAGCGCATCCTCGAACAGCAATACCCGAGCATGGCCAAGTGGGTTGAGTACGAGCGGAGGCGCGCGGGCGACGACTACATCTGGGATGGCGATCCCCACTTTGGTGACTGGCTCGCATTTGCTACTACGCGGTCGGATTACCCGGGGGCGACGACCGGAAAGGATCTGATAGCCACGGCGTTCTTTGCGCACTCAGCCGACCTTGTTCAGCGGACGGCAGTAATTCTTGGGAAGAAGGACGACGCGGCCCGATACGCCGAGCTCTTTGAGAAGATAAAGGCGGCCTTTCGGAAGGAGTTTGTCACTGACACAGGGCGAGTCGGCGAGAACACACAGACTGCCTATGCACTTGCGCTGCAGTTCGACCTGCTGCCAGAGAGTTTGCGTGCGGCCGCGGCTGAGAGGCTCGTCCGGGATGTTCGAGAGCGCAAGCATCTGACTACGGGCTTTGTCGGGACGCCTTACCTGTGTCACGTGCTCAGCAGGTTTGGGTATCTGGATGAAGCGTACCTGCTGTTGAATCGGGATCAGTATCCGTCGTGGCTCTATCCGGTGAAGCAGGGTGCGACGACTATCTGGGAGCGTTGGGACGGCCAGAAGCCGGACGGAACGTTTCAGGATAAGGGGATGAATTCATTCAATCACTACGCGTACGGCGCGATAGGCGAGTGGATGTACAGGGTGATGGGTGGGCTTGAGATCGATCCGGCGGAGCCTGGGTACAAGCACATTCTGATTCAGCCTCAGCCGGGAGGCGGGATTACCAGCGTGCGCGTGAGCCATAACAGTATGTACGGTCGCGTTGGTTCATCGTGGAAGATCGTAGAGGGCCGCTTCGAGCTGGCGGTTGAGATTCCGGCGAATACGCGGGCTACGGTTCGATTGCCTCGAGCGTCTCTCGCGCAGGTGACGGAGAGCGGCGCACGACTCACTAAGGCGACGCAGGACGGGCAAACGGTGGTCGTGGAAATCGGGTCGGGTAAATACACCTTCGCCTATTCTTTCTAAAGCAATTTGGAGTGCGGCGACTTCAGCCGTCGCCACAGGCTAGTTCATTTCATTGCTTTATTGCGCCACCTTGTAGGGGCAGGGCTTGTCCCTGCCCGCCCGTGCCGTCTGGCACGGGTAACAGTTTCAAGGGGCCCGTTCGATTTCAACACCAACCGATCATGTTACCGGCGCCAGACGGCGCCGGCGGGCAGGGACAAGCCCTGCCCCTACAAGGTGGCGGACATTGAGTATTGCTTGAACGCGAGCTCGTTGCGATATTGCGGCCGCGGCTATTGCTCGTGGTAGTCCCAGGTGAGTCCGCCGTCGATGAAATAGGTCGCGCCGGTCACGTAGTCAGACTCGTCGGAGGCAAGAAAGACGGCCAGACCGGCAACATCATCCGGTTTCCCCAGGCGCCCGAGCGGGATCTGGCCGAGCAATGAACTCAACTTCTGAGGGTCGTTGAGTAGTTTCTTGTTCATCGGAGTCTCAATGGCGCCTGGCGCGATGTTGTTGATGTTTATCCCGAGCGGTCCAAGCTCGACACTCAGATTTCGAGCCATCATTTTCAGCCCGCCCTTGCTGGCGCAATAGGCGGTGAAATTGGGAAACGGAAGCTCTTCGTGAACTGAGCTGATGTTGATTATTTTGCCGCGCCGCTTCGTCGACATGAGGTGCTGAACCATCGCCTGGGTCGCGAAGAAGACCGCCTTGAGATTGACGTTCAGCACCTTGTCGTAATCGGCTTCGGTAACTTCCCAGAATGGCGCATGGTTCTCGACGCCGGCGTTATTCACCAGGATATCGAGGCCGCCGAAGTGTTCGATCCCCGCCGCTATCAGGCGCCGCACGTCACTGACATTTGCAAGGTCCGCCTTGACGATCAAACCGTCGCTGCCCGCGGCCTTGACCTCCGCCAATGCCTCGTCGGCGCCGCCGGGCGTGCGATTGTAGTTGATGACTACTTTCGCGCCCTCCTGCGCGAAGCGCACGGCGATGCCGCGGCCGATTCCCTGGCTGCTTCCGGTGACGAGCGCGACTTTTCCTTCGAGGCGATTCATTCGACGATCTTGCCGCTGCTTCCCTTGCCCACTCTGGGGCCGCGATTGTCGCGCGCCGGTGAGTGGTCGAGGTCGGCAACCTTCCTGCCGGTCTCGTAGACGAGACTGGCTATGCGGGCCATCTTCTCGAAATTGATCTTCTCCACGCTGTCCGTGTTGACGTGATAGTCAGGATGGAGACCCGTCGTATAGAAGATGATTGGAATGCCCTTCGCGGCATAGCTGTAGTGGTCGCTGCGATAGTAAATCTGCTCGAGATCGGTCGGATCATTGAACTCGTAGTCGAGCTTGAGCGGTTTGGCGAGATGCGCGTTTGCATCAACGCTGAGGTTGTGGAGCTCGGTGCTGATTCGATCCGAGCCAACGAGATAGACTGAATTGGCCTCTTCAGCCTTGTCGTCGCGGTTCCGGCCAACCATGTCGAGATTGAGCTGCGCGACTATCTTGTCGATCGGGATCGAAGGGTAGTCGGCGTAGTAGCGTGAGCCCCAGAGGCCGCGCTCTTCACCCGCGTGCCAGACGAAGAGCAGCGAGCGCTTTGGTTTTGGTCCGAGTGCGAAGGCCCTGGCGACACCCATTATCGTTACCGTACCTGACCCGTCGTCGTCAGCGCCATTCCAGATGCGGTCCTCGATCGCGCCCTCCTTGACTCGACCAACCGCACCCTGACGCCGCAGGCCTTCGGCAGTCTGTGCGATCTCACCTTCTGCATAACCGACGTGATCGTAGTGTGCGCCAAAGGCGACGTAAGTATCCTTGAGCCTCGGATCGGTTCCTTCAATTACTCCGACTACATTGCGCGTGTACTGTGTCCGCGCGACCTTGTACTCGGCGTCGAGGTTGAAGGTCATCCTGACGCCCTTCAGCGTGAATGACGGCAACGGTTCCTGCTTCGCCGCCTTCTCTTTCAACTCAGCGTACTTGACGTCCGAGTGGCTGAAGAGGAATTCAAAGAAGTCATCCTTGGCAGAGACGGCGGGCGCGAGATTGCTGTCGAGCCGTTGAACCGTCGTGAAGTCGGGCTGTTCGATTTGCGGGCTTGCAGCGGTCGCAGGTCTGCCCTGGCCCCCTTGTCCGGCGCGTCGAGGCAGCTCGGGTCCGATGCTCGCGAGAGCCTGACGCTGATCGGTGGCATAGCGACTGCGCCCGGCGAGCGCACGGCCATATAGCTGCCGGTCGATTCCTTGTGGGCCTCCCGCGCCGAGCCAGACCACAGCCTTCCCCTTCACGTCTTTACTCTCGTAGTCATTGTGCCTGGCCAGCGGTGCGTCGAGGCCGTAGCCGAGGAACTCGATCTGATCGACCGTGAAGGATCGCTTGCCGCCTACGTTGCGAGGGAAGCTGATCGCCTCACCGTCTTTGAATTCGCGCCGCTCACCGTTGACTTCGACGGTCAAAGTCGAGTGATTGACGCTCTTCACGCCGAGGACTTTGACGCGCTGGAAGTAAGAGCCGTTGTCGCCACCCGGCTTCACGCCCCAGGCGTGCAGGTTGTCGGCGATGTATGCGGCAGCGATGCCCAGTCCTTCAGAGAAGGTGCTTCTTCCTTCGAGCTCATCGGAGGAGATGTAGGTCAGCCATTGCTGCAGGTCCTTCGATTGAATGTTTGCGGGCTTGCCGTTCTGGGCAGCCACCGGGGTGAGAATGAGGGACAGAGCCAGCGCCAGTCTGAGCGCCATTCCGCGATTTTGATGTGACATAGAACCTCGGGGTAGTAGAGAGATCGAACGCCTAAGTATATTTCGCCTCGTCAAAAAAGCAATTTGGAGGCCGGCGCGCTGGAGTTGGAACGTTTAATCCCAGATAGCGCTCGCAGGCAAGAAGCACGCGGGACGCAAAAGTGCGCTCCCAGGACCAGGCTAATTTCGATGAACTCGCCCCGTCACGCAATACCTATTTCGCAAGTAGCCCGATTGAGACTGCCGTCCTGCCTGGGACCGCACGCGTCCCGCGTGCTCTTCGGTCGCACCGAAGGTGTGACCATTGGTCCTCTAAATTACTTCCAATATTTCACATTCTTCATTATAGTTACGGAGTCCAAACAAAAACTTACTAATCTCCACGCATAGGAGGATATCCATGCGCAAGGCCGGAGTACACCTACTCATCTTATGCCTTCTGGCGATACCTGGAGCTGCCCAGGTTCAGGAGGTCAAAGAGAACGAGGGCGCAGCTGCCGCCTGGCGCGCTTTGATCCGGCTCCGGACCACCGCCTCGGTCGTCCACACTACCGCCCACCCCGACGATGAGGATGGCGCGCTGCTCGCCTGGCTGAGTCGCAACCAGGGTGTCCGCACCGGACTACTGACGCTCAATCGCGGCGAAGGCGGAGCGAACGCGATCGGACCCGAGCTCTACGATGCGCTCGGAATTGTGCGAACAGAGGAGTTGCTTGCCGCCGGCCGCTACTACGGCGTCGATCAGATGTTCACACGCGTCGCCGACTTTGGCTTCTCGAAGCGCATGGACGAGACGCTCGAACATTGGGGGCGCGATAATGTCCTTCGTGACGTGGTTCGAGCCATTCGAATGTACCGGCCCGACGTGATCGTCTCGCGCTTTCATGGCAAGCCTCGCGACGGCCACGGCAATCATCAGACAGCCGGCCTCATGAGTTTTGAGGTCTTCCGCGCAGCCGCCGATCCCAACCGCTTTCCCGAACAGCTCGCTGAAGGCCTGCGTCCGTGGCAGGTCAAGAAGCTCTACCTGAGCGTTCGTGAGAACGAGCCCTCAACGCTGAAGATCAATGTTGGCGAGTATGATTCTCTGCTCGGCCGCTCATACCGCGAAATCGCTCGCGAAGGCTTGAGCTATCAGCGATCGCAGGGAGGCGGCCAGGCTCGGGTTTCGCCTGGACCCGCATATTCCGGCGTGGTGCTTGTCGAGAGCGTTCTTCCGAAGACCGAGAACGAGAAGAGCATCTTTGACGGTCTCGATGTGACCATCATGGGATTGCAGAAACTCGCGGGCGGCTCAGTAAATCTGGACCCCGAGCTCTCCCGGTTGAACGCTGACATCGAGAGCGCTATCAAGGAGTTTGATGCACGCAAGCCCTGGACGGTGGCGCCAAGGCTGGCTTCCGGGCTGAATCTGACTCGCATGCTGACGGTCAAGGTCAAGGGCTCTCAAATGGACGCGGCGGGACAGGAGCAGTTGCTCTTTCTGCTGGCCAACAAGGAGCGACAATTTGTCGATGCCATGAACAGGGCGCTTGGATTGACGATGGACGTACTCGTTGACCCGGACGCAGGCAATGAGGGTGGACAGCAGTTCTTCCAGCCGCGCGAGACATTCGGGGTGGCGATTCCCGGACAGAAGTTCACCATTACGGCAACGGTGCTCAACCGGGGCCACGTCAAGATCGTTCCTGAATCACTGGACCTCGTGGCGGCCAAGGGTTGGAATATCTCCCCGTCTGGCAGCCTCTCCAAAGAACCGCTGGATGACAACCAGAGAGCTCGATTGAAGTTCGATGTGACAGTCGGCGCGGATGTAGCCTACACGCGCCCATACTGGAGCCGGTCGAATGAGCTTCGTGATCACATGTACAAATTGGACAAGCCCGAACTGCTCAACTTCCCATTCGGACCTCCCGACGTTCTTGGCGTCTTTGCTTACGAGTGTGAAGGGGCGAGGTTCACGCTGCTTCAGCCTGCGCAGACCGTCTACGTCGATCGTCCCTGGGGTGAGCAGAGGCGGTTACTGACCGTTGCTCCCGCGATGAGTGTCTCCGTCTCACCAAGAGTGGGCGTGATCCCGATCGAAGCTGCAAAGCCCTCGTACAACCTTCGCGTAAGCGTCATGAGCAACGTTAAGGGCTCGGCGAGCGGCGCGACGCGTCTCAGGCTGCCGGCGGGATGGAGCTCGACTCCAACGGAGGCGAAATTTACTTTCACGCACGAAGGCGAGATTCAGAACTTCAACTTCAACGTTACACCTCCACGACTTGAAGTCGGGAAGGACTATGCACTGCAGGCGATCGCTGAATACCAGGGAAAGGAATATGCCGAGGGCTACCAGGCGATCGCACACCGCGACCTCGAGCCGCGAGCACTCTACCGGGCCGCCGCCATCGACATCCGTGGGATAGACGTCAAAGTCGCACCCGGGCTCAATGTCGGCTACATCGCGGGCGTTGGAGATGAGGTGGTTCCTTCGCTCGAGCAGATCGGCGTCAAGGTACAGTTGCTGGGCCCACAGGAGCTGGCGTCCGGACCACTTGATCAGTTCGACGCCATTATCGTCGGCATTCGTGCTTCGGCCGTGCGTGACGACTACAAGGCATACAACCGCAGGCTGCTCGATTACGTCGAGAAGGGCGGCAACCTGATCGTCCAGTATCAGACGCAGGAGTTTGATGCCGCACCCTATGGCCCATATCCCTACAAGCTGACCGCGCGAGCAGAAGAGGTATCGGAGGAGGATGCGAAGGTGACCATCCTCGACGCTTCCAACCCTGTCTTCAACTGGCCCAACAGGATTGGGCCGCAGGATTTCGACGGCTGGGTTGAGGAGCGCGGATCGAAGTGGATGACGCAATGGGATGAGCATTACCGGCCGCTCCTCGAGAGCCACGACCGGGACCAGGCGCCGCAGAGAGGAGGCCTGCTGCAGGCACAATATGGAAAAGGGACGTTCACCTATGCCGGCTACGCCTTCTACCGGCAGCTTCCGGCGGGCGTCCCCGGCGCTTATCGGCTGTTTGCCAATCTGATTAGTTTGCGAAAACGTTGAGACTCGTTCATCTGCGCTTTCCTGGGACCGCGGGCGTCCCGCCCGCATGCTCTCGCATTCAGCCCCTTTGAAGTCATCGGGCGGACGCCCGCGGTCCCAGGGAGACACAGAAGAAGAGTTGCTACTCACGGAGGTAATATGTTTAGAACTTTCCTGATGCTGCTCGTCGTTAGCGCAATCTCGATAACTGCAGTTGGACAGGCTGTCACCGGCTCCATAGTGGGCAACGTTGCCGATGCGAGCGGTGGAGCGATCGCCGGAGCCAAGGTGACGATTACCGAGGTCAATACCGGCATAGCTCACACCGCATCGGCTAACGAGGAGGGTGGATACGTGCTCTCCTACCTGCCGCCTGGAATATATCGGGTCGAGGTCGAGAAGGACGGCTTCAAGCGATTCGTCCGCGACAACGTAACTCTGAGCACCGGCTCGACCGTGCGCATCAACATCGCATTGGAGGTCGGAAACATCACTGAGACGGCGGAGGTCACAGGCGGCGCGCCGCTTCTTCAGACTGAAAGCGCCGACGTCAACCAGTCGTTTCAGCAGAAACTGATCTCCGAGCTTCCGATCAATGGCCGGAACTTCCAGTCATTGATTGCCCTTGTTCCAGGGGCTGCGCCGCCGACGAGCACAATCGGCACGTTTGACAATCCTCAGGGCACGCAATTCTTCCAGGTGAATGGCCAGAACAACTCGGCAAACAACTTCCAGATCGACGGCGTCGACAATAACGAACCGCTATTGGGACTTGTTGTGCAGATTCCACCGGCCGAGGCGATACAGCAGTTCAGCGTTTCGACGAGCAACTACGACGCGGAGTTCGGCCGTGCCGTCGGCGCGGTGATCAATGTCACCACGCGTCCTGGTACCAACGAGTTCCACGGAAGCGCCTTTGAGTTCCTCAACAGCAGCGCCTTCAAGGCGCGCAACTTCTTCAACCTGACTCGCAATGCCAACGGCAATATTGGGGTGCCGAACGCAATCAAGAATCAGTTTGGAGGCACCTTCGGAGGCCCGATCATCAAGAATCGGACCTTCTTCTTCGGAGACTATCAGGGTCAGACTCAGCGGATCGGACGAACGCCGGCAATAGTTACCGTGCCGACGGCCGCATTCCGCAATGGAGACTTCAGCGCTTTGCTTCCCGGCACTGTGATCTACGATCCGGCGACGGGCAATCCTGATGGCTCGGGACGTCTGCCAATCTCCTGCAATGGCCGCGCGAATGTCATCTGCCCAGAACGGCTTGAGCTCAGTGGCCAAGAACATTCTGCAGTTCCTGCCGCTACCGAACCTCCCGGGCCTGAATGCCAACTTCCTGGCCCCGACGATTCCATTCAAGCTCGACACGCATTCGTTCGATGTGCGCGTCGATCACCAGTTCACCGAGCGCACCACCTTCTTCGGCAAGTACAACTACTTCCAATCGCTCATGTCCGACCCGGGGATCTTCGGCGATGCTGCGGGTCCCGTGGCCAGTGGCGCCGACAGCAACTCTCTCCAGGAGGGTCATGGACGGAATCAGGTGGTCACCCTCAACCTGACGCACGTCTTCAGTACTACTCTGACAACCGAAGTTCGCTTTGGATTCACTCGCTACTACATCAACGCCATCGGACCTGGCGCCGATCGCGATCTGTCAAAGGAAGTGGGGATTACCGGATCGAACGAGGATGATCCGGCTCACAAAGGCCTGGCGATCATCTCGATCAACGGCTATCCAGATTTCGGCATGTCGACCAATCTGCCGACAATAAATGCCGACAACATTTTCAACTGGCTCAACAACTGGACGAAGACTTCAGGAAATCACACCTTCAAATGGGGAGTCGATATTCGCCGGTTGCGAATGGACCGACTGCAGATTCAAGGTACGTCGAGCTACGGACCGCGGGGACGCTTCAACTTCAATCCCGGTGTGACGCTTGTGCCGGGCGCGTCATCGCAGTTCAGCTTCGCCAATGCCTTTGCGAGCTTCATGCTCGGCCTTCCCGATCAGATCGGCCGCGCCGTATTCACGACGACGCCGACCAACCGGACCACTCACCTCTTCTTCTTCGGCCAGGATACGTGGCGCGTCACTCCGCGGCTGACGCTCAATCTCGGGCTGCGCTACGAGATCTATACACCGATCACCTCGCGGCTTGCGGCCGGTCAGGGTAACTACGATCCCAACACGGACAACCTCCTGGTTGCCGGCGTGGGTGACGTGAGCTGTCTGCGGGCGTGAAGACGGATTGGAATAACCTTGCACCGCGTGTCGGCTTCGCCTACAGGATCGGCAGCAAGGATCGCACGGTAATCCGCGGCGGAGTCGGTATCAGCTACTTCACGGCGCGGTTCGGCTTCACTGGAGGAACGTTGTCGACGAGCTTCCCGGTGATTGCCGATCAGACGATCGGGGTGCTCAACGATTTCCGGCCGGATGGCTCACTCTCATTCATTCCACCCTTCACTCCGGTGGCCATCCCGGCGAATGGAATCATCAAGCCATCGCCGCCGATCGGCCTCTTTGCGGTGCCGTTCGAGAACAGCATTCCGATGGTCGTCAACTACAATCTGACGGCGCAGCACGAGCTCATGCCGAATCTGAGCCTTGAAGTCAGCTACGTCGGCAACCACGGCTACAACCAGCCGTACAACAAGGCGCTCATAGCCTCGGTGCCGGGCACGGGCCTGGCCGGCGTACCGCTCTTCCAGAAGTTCGGGCGCACGGCCACGACGACGCTTCGTGCATACGGTGTGGACTCGTGGTACAACGCGCTGCAGGCGCTGCTCGAGAAGAGGCTATCGAACGGGCTCTCCTTCTCGGTCGCCTACACGTGGTCGCGCTCGATCGACTTCACGAGCAACAACGGAGGTCTCGGGAATCCGATCTTCCTCGAGCTCAACAAGGCAGTCTCTGATTTCGACCGGACGCATGGGGTGACCATCAGCCACACTTATGAGCTTCCGTTCGGGAAGGGCAAGCCATACCTGAACAGCGGACCACTGACCTGGGTTCTCGGGGGCTGGCAGTTGAACGGCATCTTCGGAGGCTACAGCGGCCGGGCCTTCAGCGTTTCGATGTCGAATATCGCACAGCTCAATGGCGGTCCGAATAATGCTCAACGGCCGGATCAGCTTCGCTATCCGTCGGTGAGCGGTAATCTGGGGCCAGGGACGACATGGTTTGACACCACTGCCTTTGCTGCGCCCGCTCCGAACCGTTATGGGACGGCGGGGAGGAACACGCTGCGAGGGCCAAACCTGGTCAACTACGACCTCTCGGTCTTCAAGTCTTTTCAGATCACCGAAGGAATCAGGCTCGAGTTCCGGACGGAGGTGTATAACCTGACAAACACCCCGCATTTCAATGTCCCGCAGGGCAATTTCAGCTCGAGCGCATTCGGCTCGATCACGAGCACGATCGGAACGAATGGAATTGCCGGCACGGGCGAGCGCGAAATGCAGTTTGCGTTGAGGCTGTTCTTCTAGAGGCGAAATGTGACTGGGGCGGCTCGCGAGCCGCCCCTACGCCAAGCAAAGGCCTACTGATTTAGTATGGAGTGCGGCGACTTGTCGCCGCTTTTATTTAGTTATTGCAGCGTCTAAATCAAAAGCGGCGACAAGTCGCCGCACTCCATACTAAACCGGTCGGGATACCCCACCTACTTAGCTTCGGCTATTGTCTATAGCCACAAAAAACGCTAAAAACACAAAGCGTCATCGTGGCAATCCTCAACACTCATTTTTTGGAGGCTGATAATGAAGCAACTCCCCCGAGCGCTCTTCGCTCTACTGGCATCAGCGACGATAGCCATCGCCGTTCTCGCGCAGGACTCCGGCAAAAGAGTCATCACCGCGGACGACTACCTCGCATTCGAGTCCCTCAATGATCCGCGCGCCTCACCCGACGGCAAGACCGTTGCCTATGTCGTCACCAGAATTGACCGGGCTCAAAACCGTCGCAACTCGACCATCTGGATTACTGCGGCCGACGGGTCAGGCTCAGCCGCGCCAATTCACGACAAGCCCTCAATCATGCAACAGCCCCCGCTGGAGCCCCGATGGCCAGTGGCTGGCGTTCCTCTCTACGCGAGCGGGGGGTGAGCAGGCTGAGCCGGCGAGAGCGCAGATATACCTGCTTTCGCTTGCCGGCGGCGAGGCTCGGCGCGTCACCAATCTAAAGAATGGCGTGAGCAGTTTTGAGTGGTCACCGGACGGCAACCGCATGGTCGCCGTCAGCCGCCTCGGCCCGAGTGACAGCCGCCCCGAAAACAAGGAGCGCAGCGATGTCCGGCACTACAAGAGCATCTCCTACAAGTTCAACGACACCGGCTGGTATGACGACAAGCGAACGCACCTCTGGGTTGTTGAGGTAAAAAGCGGCGCCTCAAAACAGATAACCGAGGGAAACGAGTGGAATGACTCCGACCCGCATTGGTCCCCGGACGGAACACGGATCGCCTTCGTCTCGAACAGGACTGGCAAGGAGTACGACGAGAATCGGAACAGCGATGTCTGGGTGATTCCGGCGGACGGCGGATCGCTGACTAAGATTTCCGACCATGACGAGCCGGACAACAGTCCACGCTGGTCGCCTGATGGGAAGACAATTGCCTTCGTAGGCATGATGCGCGAGCGGGATCATCCGAAGATCTGGCTCGCGCCTTCCAGCGGTGGCGCGGCATCGGTGCTTGCCGCCAATGGTCTCGACCTTATTCCCCAGGGTCTGGACTGGTCCGAAGACGGCAAGTCGCTCTACTTCGAGACAGGCGTCAAGGGCGAGTACCATCTTTTCCGAGTCGATCTCGCAGGCAAGGCGATTAGCCAGGTGACATCGGGTGGACGTGCCGTGCGCAATGTTGACTTCAGCTGGCGCACCAATCGAATGTTCTACGCGGCCAACGATTTTGAGCATCTCGATGATCTCTACGCTGCTGATTTGAATGGAAGCAACGAGCGCAAGCTGACAAGTCTGAACCAGGCGCTCTGGAGCCAGCTCGAGCTGGCCCACGTTGAGCGATTCTCTTACAAGAGCGCGGATGATTGGGACATTGACGGTTTTCTGGTCAAGCCTGTCGGCTGGCGTGAGGGTACAAAATATCCTCTTATACTCAGTGTTCACGGGGGTCCGGCCGGACAGTATGGTGTTGACTGGTACCACGAATTCCAGGTCTATGCGGCCCGCGGCTACGCGGTTCTGTTCACCAATCCGCGCGGCTCGACGGGCTACGGTCAGAAGTTCGAGCGTGGAATTGTGGGCGAATGGGGTGGAAAGGACTACATCGATGTCATGAACGGCGTCGATGCGGCGTTGAAGCGATACCCGTGGATCGACTCCAATCGCATGGGAGTCACTGGCGGCAGCTACGGCGGGTTCATGACGAACTGGATCGTGGGACATACCGATCGGTTCAAGGCGGCCGTCACGCTGCGCAGCGTGGTCAACTTCATTTCGGATGAGGGAACGCGCGACGGAGCCTATGGACACAAATCGGATTTTGGCGGCGATCTCTTCGAGAAGTTCGATGTCTACTGGGAGCGGTCTCCGTTGAAGTATGCAAGGAACGTCAAGACACCGACGTTGATTCTCCATTCGGATAACGATTTTCGTGTCCCGCTCGAGCAGGGTGAGCAGTGGTTCAGGGCGCTCAAGCACTATGGAGTGACGACCGAGATCGTTATGTTCCCGCGGGAGAATCACAATCTCACAAGGACGGGCGAGCCGCGCCATCTGGTCGAGAGCTTGAACTGGCAGTTGTACTGGTTCGATCGTTTCATCAACGGGAACACCTCAGCGACACCGCCGGATATGAAATAGGCCATACGGTTGCGCTCCTTCACCTAACCAACCCATAGGGGATAACCGCACGGGCGGTCGTAGGGGCGGCTCGCGAGCCGCCCCCAAACGGGCCACCGCCGGCTAAGGATGTCCTCGCGTGGAACATGGCGAAAGGGACAATTGGGGGCGGCTCGCGAGCCGCCCCTACGGCCGCCCCTGCGTTATCCCCTACGATTGCCCCTACGATCGCCCGTGCGACAGCCCCCTCAATAGTCCCATCCAAGAAAACCTTTGACGGCGAGGTTCGACTGGCTCTATTCTCTGAGCAATCTAATCGCTAACCGAGGCACCAGAATGAATAGACGGATGACCGTCAGAATCGTGATATTCGTCGCGGCAGTAGCGCTCCTGAGCAGCGCGTCAATGACCGCGCAGGAGTCGTATGACATCAAGGCGCACTACACCAAGGCCGAATACCGGATTCCGATGCGCGATGGTGTCAAGCTCTTCACGTCCGTCTACATACCAAAAGACGCTTCGCAGAAATATCCATTCCTCATGCAGCGGACGCCTTACAGCGTCGGGCCATACGGTGAAGATGCGTATCGCGGGGGCTTAGGCCCGTCAGCCTTCCTCATGAAGGAGGGATACATCTTTGTCTACCAGGATGTGCGCGGGCGATGGATGTCTGAAGGCAACTTCAAGTGGATGACGCCTTATAAACCGCACAAGACTTCGGCAACCGATGTCGATGAGAGCACCGACACTTACGACACCATCGAGTGGTTGCTCAAGAACGTGCCCAACAACAACGGACGCGTCGGCATGTGGGGCATTTCCTACCCGGGCCATTTCGTGGCTCAGGCGATCATCGACGCTCATCCCGCGCTCAAGGCTGCGTCGCCGCAGGCTCCGATGAACGACAACTATCTCGGCGACGACATCCATCACGGAGGAACCTTCTACCTTCCGCACGGATTCCTCTTTCTTGCGCGGTCGGATTTCGGCAGGCAGCGTAGCGGCCCGGGAATGGCTCAAACGAAGCCTTTCGACACAGGCACGCTGGATGGCTACAAGTTCTTCCTCGATATGGGACCGCTTGCCAATGCCAACGCAAAGTATCTCAAGGGTGCGAGCAGTTTCTGGAACGAGTGGATGGAGCATGGCAACTACGATGCATACTGGAAGCCTCAGAACATCGCGCAGAATCTGACGCACGTCACTCCCGCAGTGCTCACCGTAGGTGGCTGGTTCGATGCTGAAGACCTGCCTGGACCGTTGAGGATTTACCAGGCCGTTGAGAAGAACAATCCAAGAACTTGGAACAGCCTCGTCATGGGGCCGTGGTGTCATGGATGCTGGTCACGGCGGACGCTGGAAAACCTCGGCGATATCAATTTCGGTTCCAATACTGCCGCCTTTTATCAGGAGAATATCGAGCTCCCATTCTTCAATTTCTTCCTCAAGGACAAAGGTGAGAACAAACTTCCCGAGGCCTACGTATTCGAGACAGGAACCAATCAATGGCGACAGTACGATCAATGGCCGCCGAAAGGCTCGCGAGCGGCCAGTCTCTATTTGCGGCGGGGCGGCCTGCTCTCCTTCGAAGCGCCAAAAGAAGTCGGCCCAAAAGATGTAAGGACACCTATGACGAGTACGTCAGCGACCCGCAAAAACCAGTGCCATATGTCAATGAAATCACGCTCGGAATGAAATACGAGTACATGGACTATGATCAGAGGTTTGCGGCGACGCGTCAGGACGTTCTTGTTTACCAGACGCCGGAACTGAAGGACGAAGTGACGCTCGCAGGCAGCCTCGAAGCTGAGCTATTTGCATCGAGCAGTGGGACCGACTCGGACTTTGTGGTTAAGTTGATTGACGTCTTTCCAGGCCGTGGCCCAATCAGGGTAACGACAGGATGTCAGGCTACCAGATGATGGTGCGTGGAGAACCGTTCCGCGCGAAATACCGAAAGAGTTTTGAAAAGCCGGAGCCGCTGGTGCCGAATCAGGTCACGCGCATCCCGTTTTATCTTCCCGATATCAATCATACCTTCCAGAAAGGGCACCGAATCATGATCCAGGTGCAGAGCACCTGGTTTCCATTGATGGACAGGAACCCGCAGAGATTTGTCGACATTTACAAGGCTAGCGAGCACGACTTCCAGAAGGCAACGGAACGCGTCTACCGCTCTCCGAAGCAGGCGACGCGCCTGAAAGTAACCGTCTTGAACGAGCCGCGATAGCATGTGCCGCAGGCTGTCCAGCCTGCGGCAGACTTCGCGGTGGGCCCTTGAAATCAAACAAGCCCATAACAAGAGGTTGCCGTAGGCTGGACAGCCTGCGGCACGAGGGGGAAATAAGACCCCTAAAGGAGGATCTATGAAGTCCCTATCCAAGTTGCTCCGGACATGCCTGCTCCTCGCCGGATTGAGCATGATTCTTTCAATCCCTGCGGTCGCTCAGACTTATACGGCGACAGTCACGGGAACGATTACCGACCAGAACGGGGCCGCAGTCCCAAACGCGAAGGTGACGGCAACACATTCGGGCACTAAGCTTGAACACACTGCGCAGACCAATGACGCGGGAGTCTACACAATTCCCTTTCTCCCCGTCGGGAACTACGTGCTCATGGTGGAAGGCGGCGGTTTCAAGAGACTTGTTTCAAATGAGATCACGCTCGAGGTCAACCAGGTTGCACGTGTCGACTTGAAGCTCCAGGTAGGAGCGGTTGACGAACAGGTAACGATCGCGGACGTTGCCACAACGCTGCAAACGGAAAATGTAACCGTGGGCAATGTGATCAGCGGGAATACGACAACTGCGCTCCCGCTGAACGGGCGCAATTTCCAGCAATTGACTCTGCTCGTTCCTGGAACGATCAATCCCAATCCGGGAGGTTTCAATACAGTCGGCCAAGGCGCCCAGGGACGACCGTACGTCAATGGTAACCGCGAGCAGGGCAATGCATTCCTCCTGGACGGAATGTCGGTTGACGAGACGATCGACAACCGCATCGGCTACAAGCCGAACGTCGATGCAATTGCGGAGTTTCGAGTCGAGACGAGCAATTCGTCATCCGAATTCGGCAACGTGACTGGCGCTACCGTCAATGCGACGCTGAAGTCCGGGACTAATGACTTCCACGGCAACATCTTTGAGTTCTTCCGCAATGACGCCCTTGATGCTCAAACCTGGGCCAACAATCGCGCGGGTGTGCTGACGAAGCAGAAACTTCGCCAGAACATCTTCGGTGGCACGCTCGGCGGCCCGATCAAGAAGAACAAGCTATTCTTTTTTGTCGATTATCAGGGAATTATCCAGCGGACGGGCGGCGGCGGCTCGATCCGCGTGGCACCGTTATCCTGGCGCCAGGGCAATCTTTCGACGCTCTCGGCGTTCATCCGGATCCCCAAAAGGCTGGTACCTGCTCCGCTGCTGATCAAACGGCCTGTTTTCCAGGGAGCATCATTCCGGCGAATCGGATAGTCAATCCGGTCGCCAAGGCCTTGTTCGCTGACACCAGCCTCTATCCGCTCCCAAACCGCATCGATACCACGAACGGCACGGGAATCCTTGATGTGGTCACGGGAGCCAAGGTGGACAGCCATCAATTCGACGTGAAGATTGATGCGCGCTTTTCGGAGAAGGACAACCTGTCGGCACGCTATTCCTTCGACAACTATGACCAGTCAAACAACCAGGGCCAACTGGCGATTATTCCAACCTCGAGCCAGTTCAGCCGCCCGCAGAATGTCGTTATCAACTGGACTCACACGATCAGCCCGACGATGATCAACGAGGCACGCGTCGGGTTCAATCGTGCGGTCTTCATCACCAACGCGGCATTCGATTGGGCCGGCATCGGAAATGGAAATCAGAAGCTTGGGATTCCAGGAGGGCAGGCAGCTCCAGGGAACAGCTCGATCGCGCTTGGGAGCGGCCTGACCAATCTCGGCGCAATCGGAACGAACGAAGTCAATGTCCCCAACACATTTCATTATGGTGACGATCTGACAATTCTGCGCGGCCGCCACTCCCTCAAGATGGGAGGCCAGTGGCAGCGCTACCAGCAGAATCGTTTCTATGCCGGCAACAACGGTGTTCTCGGCTTCTTCACCTACGGAAACACCTTCACCGGTGCGGCGTTTGCTGACTTCCTGCTGGATCAGCTGACCCAAAAGGGACTTGGCGGAGTCAGCGGCACCAATAAGGGAACGTGGGGGCACCGCCAGAACCGGATTGGCGTCTTCTTCCAGGATGACTTCAAGGCTCGCAATAACCTGACGCTCAATCTCGGCATTCGCTGGGAATATACGTCGCCTGTTTATGAAGTAGCAGACCGCCAATCGAACTTTGAGCTCTTTACCGGCCGCCAGCAGTTCGCCGGTGTTAACGGCAACAGCCGGGCACTCTATGAGCCGTTCCACAAGGGCTTCGAGCCGCGCATCGGCATTGCATGGACGCCGGACTATTTCAAGAACCGGTTCGTAATCCGGGCTGGATACGGGATCACGCAATACATGGAGGGGACTGGATCCAACTTAAGGCTTCCGCTCAATCCACCGTTCTTCTCCGAAGCAGACAAATCCTACGATAGGAGCACAGGCCCGGGAACGATCTCGACCGGCTTCACGGACGTCATCGTCCGCGATACACCGGCGGGCCTGATCCGCGTTTGGGACCCGCATCTTCGCCCGCAGTTCACTCAGCAATGGAACCTGACTCTGGAATACGAGCTCATGTCTCAGATGAGCCTCTCGGCAGCCTATGTCGGCCATAACGCTACGCACCTGGTAGCGCCCACCGACTGGAACCAGCCGTTTCCTGGGGTTGGACGATCCAAGCACGTGGGTGAACTTCAATCTGCGCCGGCCGCTGACACCAGTACTTCCGCTGGTGACACAGATAAGCGGCACGGGGTCGTGGTCGGTTAGCCGCTACAATGGATTGCAGGTGAGTGCCCGGCAGCGATTGTCGAGGGGCCTCTCGTACCTGCTCTCGTATACCTATAGCAAGACGATGACCGACAACCTCGGTTATTACGGTTCGGGGGGAGTCTCGGCACAGGGAGCCTATTCGGCCAATCAATACGACCGGCGAGGCTACAATTACGGGCCGGCATTCTTTGATGCGACGCACAACTTTGTCTGGGCGGGCAACTATGAATTGCCGTTCGGCAAGGGCCGCACGTACGGAAGCAATCTGAAGCCGGTATTCAACAGCCTGTTGGGTGGCTGGGATGTGAGCAGCATCTTCAGCATCCATAGCGGGTTCCCGATTACCATCACCACCACCAACAAACTCTGCAGGACCCGCGAGGTACAGCTCGGCCGAATCAGATCGGTGATCCGACGATAACCAGCAATCCGGATTGCTACATTTACAATCCGCTCAATGGGGCTTGTGCGGGTGCGAGCGGCACGGTGGCATTCGCTGCACCGGCCCTGGGCACCTTTGGAAGCGCCGGAGTAGGCACGGTGCGAGCGCCGCGCTATTTCAACTGGGACTTCGGCGTTGGCAAGAAGTTCTACATCACCGAACGACAGCATTTCGATTTCAGGGCTGAGTTCTTCAACTTCAGCAACACGCCAAGCTACAATCCGCCGGATCGGACGTGGACTCCAACCTCACGGACGTTCGGCCAGATTACCAGTACGATCAGCCCGCCGCGAATCATTGAATTCGCGCTGAAGTATCAGTTCTAGGATGTGTGGAGGTTCGGCAATCTTGCGACATATGCCGAATTGGGTTGATCGTCTCTGATCCCTACTCCGGGCATCCCGGAAGGGATGCGAGAAGGTAGCCAGGGGCAAGCGAAGCGCAGCCCCTGGCATCGTACGCAGAAGGAACTCGCGTCCTGGAGGGACGCCAGACCCGACAGGTTGGTCAATCGCGAGACATCTCGCGCCCCTTCAGGGCGCGACGGCTCCCCGCAACAATTCCAGGGGCTGCGCTACGCTTGCCCCTGGCTGCCTTCCTGCATCCCTTCGGGATGCCAAGAGTGCGTACCAAACGTTGTGGGGGCGCGGCCGCCTACTCTGCTACCTGATACTGCTCCAGCTTCCCGTCCGGCATCTCGTAGGTCCACGCACGCAGAGTCTTCGATGCGGAAATCGAACACGGTAGACCCGCATCGTCATGCCGCCGCGCAGTCCCTGACTCGAAGACCTGAGTGAACTGACTGCGGCGTGCCCAACGGCCCGAGGCTGCTCGCAAAATCCTTCAACTGCCTGCTCGCTGAAATAGCTGTTCGCGTTGTCGGTAAAGAGCGAACGGTCGATCGTTCCCTGCTGCAGACCGTCAAATATCTTCTTCGCCTGCTGCGTCTTCTGCGGTGTCGCCGGATCGTTCGTCGCAAGAAGCAGTGGAGCGATACCGCTGAGCGATTCTGCCCGGCCGCCTGCGCTGCATCCTGATTCGTGAGCACGGCCACGGCCACCCGGTCATCGGGAAAGACTATGTTCTCAGCAGTGAAGCCTGATACTTCGCCGCCGTGTGACAACGCGCGATGGCCGGCCTCGCTGCGACGTTGACGCCCAGACCGTAATGCGTGCCCAGCCCATTCTTGAGCAAGACCTCAGTCTGCGAGCTCGCGGTAGGACGACGGCTTCATGAACTTCTGATTCGATGATCGAGATGTCCCATTGCGCCAGATCATGCGCCGGCATCGCCAGTTCACCGGCGGCAAACAACCAACCCTTCCCTTCCTTCGGCGCCGGACGCAATGGCCCAAGCGCATAGCGAAGATAACCTGTCGGATCGGTGTCGCCCAGCTTCTCTTCGATCAGTGTTGAGCACGCTCTTCATCCTCAAGCGGCGCGAATACCTTGTCGCTGCAGATATCGAAGCAGAGGCATGCCGCTCGCCTTCTCGACGATGACGCCGGCGATCACATAGTTCGTGTTGCTGTATTGCCACTTTGTTCCCGGATCGAAATCGAGCGGCTTCCTCGCCCAGGTGTCCAGAATCTTTTGCGCCTTCACCGGCTCGAGCATCATCGGCATGACGTAGTCCTGCGGCCAGTAGTCCTGGTAACCCGAGGTGTGCGAGAGAAGCTGCCGAATGGTAACTTCATTGGCGCGAGTCAGATCCGGGACGAACCGGCCGACTTTGTCGTCGAGCGAGAGCTTGCCCTGCTCCTGCAGTAGAAGAATCGCCGCCGCAGTAAACTGCTTGCTGATCGAGCCGATGCTGTAGCGCATCTGCAGTAGTCGCCGGCGTGCGAGGCTCCAGCCGCGCATCGCCATAGGCCTTGCTGAAGACGATCTGTCCATCCTTGACGATCGCCACGGAAGCGCTGGGCACGCCCGTTCCCGCAAGCGCGTCCTGTGCGAGCTTATCGATCTTCTGCTGCAGATCGGGTGAGAGCTGCGCCCAGGCGGTGTCCGTCGTAGTGATCAGCAAAATGAAAATAGCGAGCAGATAGCAGAATGCTCTGGATCGATTCATCGAAACTCCATCCTGATTGTTAGTGAAAAGTGAATGCCGGGATCAGCCTTGTTTCATCGCACGTGTGAGAGCCGGTGGCACGGTCGGGCTCTTGGTGTAGGTCTTCCATGTGCTGTTACGCATGATCGCGCAATGCAGCGTGTCGTCATCCAACTTGATGACGAGGATTGCTTCCTCGACGGTACAGTCGTGAGCCTTGCAGCCACGGACGACGAGGGCTCCATCGTCGTTCTCAATCGGGACCTCCGTCTGGATGCGGCCGAGGAACGCATTGTAGTTGGGACCGAGGAGGGTGCGCAGGCGGGTCTTCAGGCTCGGGACGTCTTTGAATAAATCACTTGGATACTTGCCGACGTAGCTCTCGAGTTTTGCACTGCTGCTCGCGGCAGTTGCTGCTCTGGGCGTCAGGTCCACGATCAGATTGAAGCTTCCTGCCCATGTTTCAGCCATGCCGCTCTCAGTCACACGAATCCGACAGTCACCAGTCTCTGGAACAGCCCCGTCGAAGACGACGCCACCGGGGCCTCCGTCGCTCCTCCCGGATGGAAAGGTGACAGTGCCTCGCGTCGCACCCTGCCCCTTGATCTCAACTCGCAGATGCTGGCCGGTCCGGACCTTCAGGAGGTAGACAGCCTCATCGTTCATATTCTTCAGGTTGCCCTGCACCGTCGCTCTTGTGGCACCGGGAGCGAAGTTGATGGGAGTCTGAGCCATGGCCATAATGCAGAAGGATCCGAGGACAGCTGCAATCAGCAGACTTTTCATTCCATCTCCGGTATGGAGTGCGGCGACTTGTCGCCGCTTTTGTAGTCTCAGCTATCGCAACACATCGCAGCAATAGCTAAATCAAAAGCGGCGACAAGTCGCCGCACTCCATACTGAGCCGGTCGGCATCTTAAAGGCTGTGGAAGGAATAATGGACGAGAGGAGGATCGAACTCCCGACCTCCGCGTTGCGAACGCGGCGCTCTCCCAGCTGAGCTACTCGCCCTTCTGACGTTAAGATGCTAGCTGCGTGCCTGACACCTGTCAAGGCTGAGGTCCTGGCGTTAGACTATGTCGAAGTTCATGACCCTCTTTCCGCTTACTGACAGCACCTCTAAGATCTCCATCGGCGTGCCGGCGAACGACAGCCTCGCACGCATCCTCGCTGACCTTCATCAAACTTCCCATTGTGGAAAATGCAAGGCTGGAATGCCCATTGTCTTCGGCATGGGACCGCCCGACGCCGAGCTCATGAGCATTGGAGAGGGTGCCGGCATCGACGACATGCGAACCGCCGAGCCCTTCCAGGGACAGGCCGGAATTCTACTCAACCGCATGCTCGGCGCGATCGATGTCAAACTGGCCGACTGCTATGTCTGCAACGTGATCAAGTGCATTCCTCTCGGTGAACGAGTCTTCTCGCCAGAGGAGGTAGAGGACTGCCGCCCTATTCTTCTGCGCCAGATACTCGCTGTCCGTCCGCGCGTAATCGTCGCTTTCGGCGCGTTGGCAGCCCAAACACTGCTGCAGTCGAGCAAAACAATCTCGAGTCTGCGGGGCCGGGTCTACTCGCTGAAGATCAATGAGCATGAAGTGTCGCTCGTTCCGACCTTCAATCCGGCCTATCTTCTCCGAGCACCGTTGAAGAAGCGTGAGGCGTGGGAGGACCTTAAGATGGTCCGCAGTCTTCTGGTGAGATCAGTGAGCGCTATTTTGCCGGGGTGAAGAGATCGGCTGCGTAGGTAATGCCGAAGATGACACCGCTGCGCGGGCTGAAGCGATTGACGCCGGTGACACCGGCAACATCCCAGGTGAGGCCGGCCGCAATTATTCGCGCGCCGAATCGTGCCTCGCCCTGTGATTCGGTGCCGATCGGCGCATTGCTTCGAGTATTGGCCCTGCCGTTCACTTCTCCGACCAGCATGAGGCGTGTATTGAACTGGTAGGTTATCGCTGCGCCATAGAGAAGGACGTCATTCTGACTGAACTGATCGACCGGCGCTGTCAGTATCCCAAGCCCGATATTCCCGTAGATGTTCCACTTCCCGATGTGCTTGCCGGTGATCATAGTCGCGAAGAAGTTCGTCTGATTGACCCCGATACCGCGCGACTGGTTCGAGTTCGGCAGCTCTACCCCGAAACGGAAGCCGAACGCCGGCGAATGCTTGCCTTCATTGCGAATCTTGAACTTCGTGGCGAGATAGAAGTCACCGATGTCGTGCGTGGAAGTTGTACTGCTGAGCTGCAGGGGAATGGCGCTCGGTCTGAATTGCTCGTTGACGTTGAGGAAGTTTTGAATGACGCCGCCGACTTCGATCTCGACATTCTTTGCCAGACCTACCCGGATCGTGGTCACTCCCAGCCTTGTCAGGTCGCCGTTAAGTCCGGAGAGGCCGTAGGATTTGTTCTGCAGAAAATCGAAGCCAAAGCCGAAGCTGACTGAGCCCGGTTTAACCGTCTCGATATCTTCCGTGATCAGCGGCCGTTGTGCGACAACCGTCGCCGAGGCCGCGATCAAGAAGAGGACCGCTGGAATGAACCTGATCATCTATTTGGTGTACCGCTTTCGATCCGATCACTAGTGCCGATGAATTCCCAATGCCACGGTTCGTAGAAGTAGGGCACAAATCCAAACTGGCTCGCATTCTTTACCAGCCAGCGATAGACAGGAGTCTGGACCTGAAACATCCGATTCGCATACTTCGTCTCTACAGGTTCTCCACCGACGTACAAATCGAGAGCCCGCCCGGTGAAATGAGGGCTGCTGGTCGCGAGCGCGCCACGTCCGGCCTTCGGAGACTGGCGGCGCAACTGCTCCTGGTACTCCCGGGTGCGGAACGCTGAAATGATCTTCAGGTACTTCTCCGAGCGGGCCAATTCACCATTTGTGACCTTCAGACCGAGCGAGCTGTCCGCCATAGCCGCTGCGACCATACGTTTGTAAGCCTCGAAGGTCTGACGCTCGACCATACGGAGCTCGTCGACCCGTTCGGGATCGTAAAAGTCATCAGGGCTCACCAGTACCAGCTGATCCGGCGATGGATAGTCTGACCTGTACGCTCGGTGCGACTGCCAGCTTCGAATCATCTGGCCGAGTGTCTCATCGTCGATGACACCTGTTTGCTGCAACTGGCTGCTCTTTTGCCAGCGCGCAACTGCGGCCGCGAAGCCTGGCGTATCCACTGAACCGGGTTCAGCTCCAATGAGCGATTCGATCAACGGCAGATAGATCAACCAGCCTTGCTGGCTCTTGCCCCCGAACATCCACAGAAGGGCAGTCTTTATCAGAGCGTTCTGCGCAGCTGCCGCCTCCAGAGCCGGCTTTCCTGAGCTCTCGACAGCAGATTGGCGCGGTACCCCCGGTGCAATTCCGCTGAACAGAATCAGCAGGCAGAGCAAAAGAAGCCAGCCTCTATTTGGGATGCGGATATTTGCCGATGCCATCGCGCTTACTCTATCTTTATTGACACTCAATGGCCGGGTTCGGGTGGTGAACAAAACGGCAATCTGCTCCAGGCTACTGCCCGGCGGGCTTGAGATCGATGCGGACCCTTACTGTCTCCCCCGCAGTCACAATTGCGGTACCTTCCCAGTCTTTGAAGCCGGGTTTACTGGCACGAATTATGTGAGGGCCAGGCTGAACCCCATCGTGCGACATGGCATTGCCTGCCAGCGTCTTGAGTCCAAGCGATCTGCCATCGACGGTGATCTCGGTCCCGGGCTCGCTGCTCGAGATCGACAGTCTTCCAGTGGTCACCACCCGGCGTCGTATTGGCACTTCGAACCGCGAGCCCGAGGCTTCCACGTTGACGGTTCCGCGCCAGACATCGACGCCTTCAACCTGAACCCTGACCTGATGCTCACCCGGACTAAGCGAAGCCGTCATCTGCCCGCTCGAGCCGGCTCAGCCGCGTCCTTCTCCATCGATCTCGATCGATGCACCCGGTGGAGCGACGAGACTCAACTGGGCAAGGGTCTCTGCTGGCTTCTTGGGAGTCGGCTTTGGCGTAGGTTTGGGAGTCGCTGTTGGCGTGGGCGACGGGGATGCGACATCTGCCAGTGCCGTCTCCAATTCCGAAGTTGCTGTTGGACTTGGCGCCGCAGTCGCGGGCGTGGCCGCAGGCGTGCCTTCCGCTGCGAGGGGTGCCGGCGAGGGTGCAGGGGGCTTGGCACCCGACGTACGGTTGGCGATCCACCAGGTGAGAATGACACCCAGGCTGACAACAAGAAGCGCGCCGCCACCCAATGCACCGATTTTCATCAGGCCTGTCGTATTGTTTTGTGACCGTATGGGTGGCTCCGATGGGGCGGCCGAGGCGGACGCCGTGGACCGGGGCCGCACATGAATCTGACCGGGAGAGGTTCCGGAGAGGCCAGCGGTCAACGGAGTGGGCATCGGCACGGTGTCGCGTACGACGCCAGATCGTTCAGTCTGGGCAGTTATCGGAAGTTCGCCACCCCCGACTCGTCTATGCGTAGAACGGGCTTTGGAATGGGCTTTTTGATGGGCTTTGGCGGCTCTGCTGCCTTCACCGGCTTGGGCGGCACCTCCGGTGATTTTACTGTCGCGCCCGCAGGCGGCCCAGAGACTGACTTACCGCACGCATCGCAAAAGCGCGAGGCCACAGGAAGCCCGGCTCCGCAATGCGGGCAACGCCCGTCTTTAGGGGCAACCGGGGAGGCAACCGGGCGAGGCGACTGGCGTCGTTTTTGCTCCCTCCGGGAGCTTGGCCTTCGCAGTCTCCCTGGGTATAGCGGTTTGCGGGATTGTAGGTGGGGCGACAACCGGCGCCGTAGGAGCGCCGGGGGATGGCTTTTTCGCTTCCTTTGGCGGCGCTGGTGTTATCAGGCCGCTCGAAATGCGTAAGGAGCGAGCGCGCTCGAGCCCGCAAGTCCTGCAATGCAACCAGGTGCTCTGCCACAGCGTGCCACACTTGCTGCAGGTTCCTACTGTAGCCTCGTCACTGCGCGAGTTGAGTCGCGCGCCACATTGCTGGCAGAAGTTCTCGGCGAGCACCGCGCGGGCGCCGCAGCGAGTGCAGCAGACCGATTGTGGCGACTCTCCCCGTTCAACCTCTTTAGTAGGAGGCTTTAGCGTAGTTGGGCCGAGAGCTTTGCCACAATGCTGGCAAAACTTGAGGTGATCAGGGTAATGGAGATCGCATGCAGCGCAGTACATGGCCAACCTCGGGGTTTAAATTACCCGTAAATGATACAGCCTCTGGCCAATGGCTGTCACCTATAAGTATGAGGCCCTGGGGCGCACGCGTCCCGAAGCGCGGCGACCGGGTTAGTCGCGAATCCTCTGAAACTCGTAGAATTGCCGGCCCTCGACCCCGTAAGTCTCATCCACGCCTGTGAGAGTAAACCCACACCATTTCAGCCAACGGATGTGCACCTCATTCCGCGCGTCAACCCAGTTCCATAGAACGCGATAGCGGTCTTGCAGGGAGTCGACCCAGGGGCGGCTGTTCCTCGCGAAATAGAAACGTTCGGCCACCAGTTCCTGGGATCCCAGGAGCCAGGATCCTCCCCACTCCCTCGTTCCCGGCCTGAGGTACAACACCGAAAAGGGCGAGCACGGAACCAGCTTTGTCGGTTACCGCATAACAGGGATCTGATTCAGCGATGCCCTCTTCGAGGACGCTTATTGGAGATTGCCCAAGGCTGGCGCTCACTTCCTGGAGGTCGGCTAATCGAAGGCGAGGGGCAACATCGGCCGCGTCGCCGAGCCTGGCTGGACGAACGGAGATCATCAGTTGGTCTGTTGATTCAGTTTTCGAAGACGAGTCAGCGCGTCATCCAGCCTGGAACGTCGACCGGCATCACTTGAGGCTGCCTGGGCACGCTGCAGAATGAACTCTGCCGTCTCAGCGCCGCTAACGTAACGCACAACCTTTGACCGCCAGGTTCCGCCGGACATCGTCACTCTCAATCGCCAGCAGCTCAATGGCCGGCTTGATCGAAGGTTGTCCGATAGTGATCAACGCCTCCATTGCCGGGTATTTCTCCCAGAGAGGTTCAGGTCCCCGCTGGATTGGCGTGCCCGGGTCAAAGTCAATCCGCCGAATCAGCTCCTCGACTCCGTCCACAAGGCGGTTGCGGCCGATGAGATAGATGGCCGCTGCCTGGACCTGTTTCGAAGAGCTGGTCCCCAACTGTTTGAGCAGTGCACCAAGCAATTCGTTGCGCTGCTCGTCTACCTCAGAGAGGAGCTTCATGCGGGACCGATCGTCCAGAGCGTCCAGCTTCTTCATCAACTCCATTACTTGCTGATCGATCATTGGCTTCTCCACGCTTTTCTGCCCGCCAACCAACAGGCCGGCAATTACTGCAAGCCCAGCGGCGATCAGAGAGTATTTCATCGCCCTCTCCATATGTTCTTACCTATGGATGGTAGTGAGACTTGGCCGGGAGAGTGATACTTCCAGTTCCGACATCCTTAAGCTCCACTTGAGGGTTGGTCGACTTCTTCCAGCGACCCTGCCAATACCATTCAGCCTTATCTGAGCAGTCGTCACCTGCCCATTTAATCCACTGACGGAAGTTATTATAGGTCTCGGCATCGGTGACTCCGAAGGCTGCGATATTCGGAGCGTCTCGGTCGTAGATCTTGTCAGTGGCGTCCGGCGTCAGCTTCTGATAGGTCGCATAGGAAGTGTCGTCGATCCATGTGGTATTCCAGTAGTCCGTCGACCCCTCTCCCTCGCCGCTCTTGGCGCCGTCTTTCCAGTCATGGCCGATGCGCTCACGCTTGAACTCCCAGCCCGATTTGACGACATCGTGGACGCCCGCAGGTGTAAGTTTCGCCTCAGGGATGACTTTCCCCCTGGCCTCCTTATTACCGTTGAAAGACTTCGCTCCCAGGTTTTCGGTGCCATCGTATTTGGCGCCGAATTGAACGGCATTCGCGGGTGTAGTTCCTGATGTATTAATTGTCACCGTCGCCCACAGAATCCAGACGTCAACTGAGTCGCTCACTCCGCCGAGCTCAGCCTGAACGTGGAATTTTTTGCTGGCCGATCGGGACAATTTGCGCTGATTCGCCTTCCCGGGCACGGCATCGCCCGAGTCACCGGACCAGTTGATCTTCTGCCAGCAGGCTTCGGTGTTGGGCGTCGTCGTCGCCTGGACAATGACGTCGTCAGTTGATTTCTTGATCGCTGCCCAGTTCTTGGCGCCCGTAACATTGGTTTGAGTGGCATTCTCAATCACCGTGAGACTCACCAGCTTGCATGACTCCGGGCAGTCTTCCTTGCAACTCTTCGGGGCGTTCGAGCCGCTGGGTCCCGGAAAAGTCGGAGCTTTTTTGGCGGACGAGGGGCAACACATCGCGAGACTTCGTTCTTAAGGAGTCGCTGCCATTGTTAATTGATCGTTATTTGAAGGTAGCACCGAGAGGAGCCGGTTTCCGTGAGAACGCCGACTCTGTCTGATACGGTCTGGCTGATCGAATGCAGACCATCAGTTGGTCTGTTGATTCAACCTGCGCAGGCGAGCGACCGCGTCATCCAGCCTGGAACGTCGACCGGCATCACTTGAGGCTGCCTGGGCCCGCTGCAGAATGAACTCTGCCGTCTCAGCGCCGTTAACATAGCGCACAACCTTTACCGCCAGGGCACGGCGGCAGATCGTCATTCTCAGTGGCGAGCAATTCCAGGGCTGGCTTGATTGAAGGCTGCCCGATGGTAATCAGGGCCTCCATCGCTGGGTACTGCTGCCCACAAAGGCCGTGGGCCTCGCTGGGCTTTAGTGCCAGGGTCGAAGTCGATGCGGCGGATAAGTTCGTCAGTGCCCTCCGAAAGCCGGTTCCGGCCGATGAGATAAATTGCCGCTGCCTGGACTTCTTTGGAAGAGCTCGTTCCGAGCTGCTTGAGGAGAGCACCGAGCAACTCGTTGCGCTGCTCGTCGACCTCAGAGAGGAGCTTCATGCGGGACCGATCGTCCAGAGTGTCAAGCTTCTTCATTAACTCCATCACTTGTTGATCGATCATTGGCTTCCCCGCTTTTTGTGTTTTCTGCCCGCCTATTAACACGCCGGCTATTACAGCGAGTCCAACAACGAGCAGAGAGTACTTCACCACGCTGTCCATTCTCTTACCTACGGGTGATAGTGTGATTTCGCTGGCAAGGCGATACTTCCGGTACCGACATCCTTAAGTTGCACCTGAGGGTTGGCTGATTTCTTCCAGCGTCCTTGCCAATACCATCCCGCTTTATCTGAGCAGTCATCGCCAGCCCACTTGATCCACTGACGGAAATTATTATAGGTCTCGGCGTCAGTGTTTCCGAAATTGGCGATGTTCGGCGAATCGTTGTCATAGTATCTTGTCGTCATTGTCCGGAATCAGCTTAAGCCATTGCGCATAAGACGTATCGTCTACCCACGTCGTGTTCCAGTAGTCCGACTCACCCTCTCCTTCGCTGGACTTGGCGCCGTCATTCCAATCATGGCTCATCCGCTCTCGCTTGAACTCCCAGCCCGACTTGACAACATTATGGACTCCGGCCGGAGTGATCTTTGCTTCCGGCACAACCTTGCCCGAGGCCTGCTTTCCGTTGTCGAAGGAGATCGCACCGAGGTTTTCAGTACCATCGTCGTCGGCTCCATTTTGAACTGCGTTCGGCGGCGTCGTGCCGGTTGTGTTGATCGTCACCGTAGCCCATAGAATCCAGACATCGACTGAATCGCTCACTCCGCCAAGCGCAGCCTGAACGTGGAATTTCTTGCTCGCCGATCTGGACAATTTGCGCTGATTCGGTTTGCCAGGCACGGCCTCGCCCGAGTCACCTGACCAGCTGATCTTGCTCCAGCAGGCTTCGGTGTTGGGTGTCGTCGTCGCCTGAACAATCACTTCGTCAGTCGACTTCTTGATCGCGGCCCAGTTTTTAGCGCCGGTGACATTGGTTTGAGTCGCATTCTGAACAACCGTAAGGCTGACGAGCTTGCACTCTTCAGGGCAATCCTTCTTGCAACTCTTCGGCGAGTCTGAGCCGCTGGGTCCGCTCGCGCTTGAAGTCTTCTTACTGGATGAGGGGCAGCACATTGTAGGCAGATATCCTCAGGTAGCTAGCTTTTGCCTTTCTTACGGCATCTCTCAGCGCGACTTGTATACTCTGCGCGGTCTGAGGGACTTAGATTGGGCATCAGGCTCAGCCCCTTTTCATACGCGGTCACGGCCTGATCCCATTTCCTGGCATTCTCATAAACCATTCCCAGAGTCAGATGTGAAAGGCCGGCGGTAGGCGCGAGCGCGATTGCTGCCCTGGCTTCACGCTCAGCGTCATCCGCCTTTCCATTCGTCAAGTAGATTCTCGCCAGCTGTTCGTGAGGCAGAAAATGTCGCGGATCGAGACGGGCGGCCTCTTTAAGAGCGGCTTCGGCTTTGTCAGAGCGTCCCTGTCCCAGATAGGTGAGCCCGATCTGAATTTGCGGCAAGGCCCACTGCGGCGCGAGCTCAGCTGCGCGTTTCAATGCGTCTAGCGCACGATCCTCTTTCTTCATCTCCCGATAAGCAAGACCAAGCGCGTTGTAAGCATAGGCAGCACGGGGATCGAGCGTCACCGCACGATTGAGTTGAGCGGCTGCTTCCTCGAACTTCATCTCTTCGATCTTGGCTCGGCCATCACAAAAGAGGTACTTCGCCTCGACGCTCTTGTCCGACTGTGGCTGGATCGTTCTCAGAAGCCTGAACGCCTCTGCCGCGTTCTGGAACATCCCCCGTCGGATGTCTATACCGGAGGACTGCACATAGACATTGATGGCATTCTGTCCGATTGACTCGAGAACTGTGCTCAAGCTCGCCTCGATTGCGGGTCTCTGCGGATCGTTTGGAGTCTGCTTGACGAGCTGCTGGTAGAGATCCAGCGCTCCGCGAACATCCTTTTTGCTGAGCGCCTGCCTGATCTGTGCCGGGAGCGGGGAGGTGGACGTGGATGCCGAGCCGGGCGGTTTGAATGTCAGAGCGGTCTTTGGAGTTGTCAGGGAGATCTTCTGATTGATTGGATCGGTGCCGGGCGAAATGATTGAAATGTCGTGATCCCCCGGCTTGATCTGATCGATCATGAGCAGCCCGGTAGGCAGCACTCGCCCGCGGAACGCGCTATCAAGGTAGACCTCCATACCGGGAGTCCCATGCACTTCCAATGCGACAAGTTGGGATGATGCGGCGACATTGCTGCTGACTTTGGCCGAAGCGGTCGGGAGAACGGCTAATGGCAGACGCGTATCGATATCGCCCGCGGCGCGCGGCTGCTGTAGCGCCTGCGTTGCCTTTGGCACCTGTTCTGAGAGGAAGTCAAGAAGCTCGCCGATGCGCACAAACCCATCCTGGTCGCGATCAGCCTTGCCCTTCAACCCTTCCAGCAGGAACCAGGTGAAACACCCGTGGCCGCCTCCCCAGCGCTTGTCTTCATAGCTTCGCTGATCCGCGCGTGAGGCGAGGATGCGGAAGACTCCTTTGCCGCTCTTGCCCACTTCGTCGAGGTACTTGTTGACGAGCACTGTATCCGCGTTGGAGCCGCGCGAGGTCCATCCAAGCTGGCCGGCGTGACAGGCGTCGGCGATGAGGATGACGGTTCTGGCCTTGATCCTGGTGGTGATGATTCGATTCAGCTCCGAGACTTGAAGGGCAGTGGCGTAAAGATTCTGCGGGTCCGAATCATGTGCCAGCAGGTAACCATCCTGCTCGCCTTCGACGACACCGTGGCCGGCAAAGAAGATGACCACCATGTCATCAGCCTCAACGGAGCGCGGCAGCGTCGTCCCGAGCACGCTTCGGACGGCGGACAATGTAGCCGCTTCATTGACCAGCAGCGTAAGCTGACTCGAGGGAAAGCCGCCGCCAATCGGGCTGCTCAGGAAGGCTGCGAAGTCCTGCGCATCGCGGTGAGCGAACTCAAGCTGATCCTCAGGCTTGAGGTTCTTGTAGCGGGATACGCCGACGACTAAGGCCCACAGCCTGCCGCGGCCGTCGAGCGCGCCGCCACTGCGAATCTCCTTGACCTGCAGGCTTCGATTTTGCGTTTGCGGGGGCGGCGGTTCCGGGCGCTTAAGCGATGGGCGTTGGGCGAGAGCAAGCGAAGCAATGGCAAGCCATATCATGAGCCCGGACATCAACTTGTTTCGGCCGCCATTCATCGCAGGTTTCGTCAATCATTGTCGGTAGTACGGCACCTCGCGATGCCCTTGTAGGGGCAGGGCTTGTCCCTGCCCGTCCCGCGCCGTCCGGCGCGGGTAATCTATCCCCACCAGCGCTTGAGCACGGAGAGCGCCTCGGCGTAGAGCCTCTCCCCCTTTTGCGGGCTCTCTTTATCATTGAGAATCTTCGATGCCCACGGAGCCAGCGGGTCTCGATCGAAGCCGCTCCCCAGCACAAACATCATGACCACGAAGATCGAGGCATCGCGCTCCGAGTTCAGGCCGTAGCCATCCGCAAGGTCCAAACCGCGACTGATCAACCGGCGCAGCGAAAGCTCTCCCAGATACTTGCACTTCTCAGGAAAAAGCCCGTTCAAGCGCGTCGATCGCCCCCTCGTAAAACTTGCTCACTCCCGCCGCTGCGAGGGGCTCAGTTGACCCTTTTCGAAGGTTGCCGAGCTCTTCCATCAGACGAGCCTTATGCGGCTCCTGCTCGAGCCTCTTGAAGTCCGCGAGTACGTGCTCCGCGTAGTCCCATGCCTTTTCGGAGATGGCATCGATACGCGTCACCTGATCCTCCTCAGCGCGGCCGAGTATCTCCGCGGCCCATGGATACTGTTGGTCAACGTCGAAGTTGCTGCCGAGCATGAGCATGGTCTCGGTATAGATACGGATACTTCGCTCAGACGTGAGGCCGTGGGACTCGGCGTGCTCGATTCCGTATCGGACTACCGTGCGCAGCGCCTCTTCATCCAGAACCTGCGCATGTTTGGGGGAGAAGTTGCGGAGATGCTCAACCATCCGGTCTTCGAACCCTTTCAATGCCGCAGCTTCGAAGGCCTCCATCTGTTCGGGCCGGATTTTCAGCATGTTCTTCCTAGCCGCCGATGATCACCGTCGGCTCACCTTTGACGATCTTGTTTGGAGGACCAACCGGTTCGATGATCGTGTCTCCCATCCGGCAAGCGGGAAGATTGTCTATGAGGACGGTCGCTGACCCGTCAATCACCACTCCCGGACCATGGGGAGGGATTGGCAGCGGCGTCACGCACGCGTGCTTGTCCGCCATACCGGATGCCGAGGCGATCATCGAGGCCATAGATGTGGCGGCGGTTGCTTTCGTCGTCTCCTCGGCAGCCTTCGCCGCGGGTGCGCCGGGCGTACCCGCCGCGGCAAGCGTTGCCGCCTCCGCCACCTTGATTGTTGTGTCTGAAACAGTCTTGGCTGACTGGATCGCAGCAGCAGCACCAGCCGGAACGCCTCGCCACGCGGGCAGGAATCCGATGAGAACATCGGGACTGCCGGGCCCAGGTGTCAGAACCGGAGGAAGGGGATGAGCAACGTTGTCTGTGATTCTGGCTGCGGGACCTGTGGGCATCAGTCTCCTCCCTCACTGGCCTCAACCGGCAGGCGCTTGTCCTTTAGCTGGCCGTCAACGACCTGAAATCTGATTATGGCCTTCGCATCCTCGCTCTCAACCAGGTATTTCTGGATCGGACCAAAGAGGGTGGCGAGCTCACCCCCATTGCAGGTCGGGAGGTAGGTGCGCAGCACTCGGGGATCGTAATACCTGAAGAGCATCGGCTTTCCTTCGCTGTCATAGACCGTGAGAAATGTGCGGAAGTGGTGCCTCAGTGTCCGCAAGTCAGAAGGGCTTGATGCGAAGATGCCCCAGTGCTTGCCCCAACCCTCGCTGATTAGCCACCATGTGAACTCTGTCTCCGGCTCGAGCCGCACAAGATAAGGGGCAACCTCGGCGACGTCGGGGGCAAGCTCGCCGCGGTAAAGGCACACGTATTCAGGCTCGTGTTCGGCAAGTGATGGCAGCAGGCCGGGCACGGAAGCTCCATCCAGCACTGCAAATGCGAGGTCATCCTCTGCTTCAAAGAGGAGGCCGCCAAACACCTCGACTAACTGATCTGCATCCATAGTCTAAATCTTATCAGGGGGCGCGCCAGCCACACGGGCCGGCTATTGTTTCTGTCATATATCGCAAAACGGAGCACCGGACTGCCGCGGCCTGTTTGAGCACCACGGATACAGGGCTCAGCTGAAACGCAGTTCGCTGAACAGAGAGCGGCGGAGGCGGGTTCGACTTTTCACCGGGATCGGCTTTGTCGGCTTCTGCAGGCTTCTTGGGATCCTCGGGCGAGGCGCCTGCACCAGTAGCCGGCGGCTCCGCCGCTGTTGATCATCACCATCGAGCCCTTGATGAAGATGCCGCCCGAGTTGATGTTGATAAAATTGCCGCCCACCTTGAGAGTCAATGACGTTCCCGTCTCAATGACAAAGTTGGTGCCGGACTTGAGGTGGATCTCGACGCCCGCGTCGAGGGCGTACTTTTGACCGACCTTGACCTGCAGGTCTTGACCCGCATTAAGCGAGACGGTTTCATCGACTTTTTCGTTGAGATCGCCTTTGACATGGAGATGCTTGTCGCCGCTGACATCTTCCAGTTGATCACCACCAACAATCAGATTGCGGCTTCCTCCAATGGTCTCAAAGGAATTTGCCTTGACCCGGACATCCTGATTGCGTCTCCGCATTGATAAATATCTGCTCTTTGCCCTTCTTGTCCTCGAAGCGAATTTCGTTGAAGCCACCGCCGCCCTTCGAGCTGTATGTCTTGACGGTGCTCTTCGTCTTTTCGTCGGGCAACGCATAGGGCGGCATCTGGTCGGCGTTGTAGACTCGACCGACGATGATCGGGCGGTCCGGGTCGCCCTCGAGAAAATCGACGATCACCTCCTGCCCGATCCGCGGCCAGAACGCGATACCCCACTTTTTGCCCGCCCAGTTTTGGGAGACGCGCACCCAGCACGAGCTCTTTTCATCGAACTGCCCCTCGCGGTCCCAGAAAAACTGGATCTTCACTCGGCCGTACTTGTCGACATATATCTCTTCCCCGGAGGGGCCGACGACGATGGCAGTCTGTGTGCCCTGGACGATTGGCTTGGGGGTTACCCTGGCGGGCCTGAAGACTGTGGCAGCCGGAATACAAGTGAAGTTATTGGCGTAGCTCACGCCCTCGCCCTCAGCGGTATCGGGCTGCCCACCCTCAGCGCCATGCGTGAGCGAGGTGATGACATAGGTACCATTCTGGTCTTGCCGGCCGTGCTCAGTCAGGTCGAACTTGCCCCCAACCTCGAAGCCGCGACAATAGCTGGCCCCCGATATCACCCTGCGAGGCTCTTCCTCTTCTTCCAGACGAATCTTTACGTAACGGTCACCGTCGCCGCGCTTTTCGTACTCTCCGGGATAGTCGTATATCTCGAATGGATTCGCGCCGCTGCTGACGCTTGACAATAGACTGGTGGCCGGCGTCTCGAAGTTGTAGTCAGTCAATGCGTACTTGGCAGTTCGGAACTCTTCAGTCGCCTGCCAGTCATATACGTAATCTTCAGTCTCGACTTTGCCCGCGCCGGCCGTATGCTCAAACCGCGCCTCCGGTTGGAGTTTACATGCCTTGGTGTGACCTGCTTGCTGTCGGCCATGACCAGCACGTGCTTGCCGTTGTCGTGCTTGAAGAAGAAGAGAATGCCCTCCTGCTCCATGAGACGCATGACAAAGTTGCACGCCGTCTCACGATACTGGACGCAGTATTCCCAAGGCTCGTAGTTGCCCCGAAGCTCGTTCTGAAAATCTGTTGAATCCAAAGTCGGAGAAGATCTTCTGGCAAATGTCCGGAACGGACATGTTCTGGAAGATCCGGCAGTCTGCCGTGCGCGTCAGGAACCAGAGCCAGGGAACCACTTCGGCGGCGTAGACTGCGAAACGTCCATCGTCTCCACAATGTGTGAACCTGCTCACGTATCCGTTAAAGAATCGTGCATTCTCACCGTCACCGAGCAGGACGCTGAAGCTCACGTTCTTGCCAACTATCGATGCGAAGTCCAGATTGTCGTCCTCAGAGAGGAGGTCGAGCTGGAAGCTGAAGAGTTGCGAAATTGCTTCGTGTCCATTGAACGAGCGCAAGAGAAGCTTATCGTCCCCCAGCGGCGTATTGATCACCAGAAACCGACCATCTTGAACGAAACCTGGCATGTTGAGCTCACTCCGACCTGGTGACGATCGATTCTCGATATTCGGAGTCCGGCGGCAGCGCAAAAGCGATCTTTCTCTTGCTGTCGTCGGTCCAGAATCCGGTGATGGGCAGATCGAGCCTGGCCCTTGGGTTATAACGCGATCCGCTCATCATGAACGAACTGACGAAGCGCTGTATCGCTTCGAACCTGTTGGCGGAGGCGTCCCCGCGAAATACGACTGCCGATTCCTTGAAGACGCCGAGGATGAAGATCCACATCGGCGGCTGCTCGGGCTGGGGGACGGGCGCTCTTCCACGCCTTCCAGCCGCTGCGGGTCTTGGCTGCGGCGGTTTGAATCCAAAGAACTGGTACCGGTTTTTTCCAAGCGACCCGATGCTCTTCTTGAATTCATCGAACTTATTCGGCCCGAAAGACGGTCGCACGACAACGTAGAACGTCTCCATGTTTGGCGCGGCAACCGCCTTTGCCCCAAGCGTCTGACGCAATATATCCAGCGCCTCAGGTCTGGCTCCCATATCGCAGGCACGCAGCTCCACGCGATCGAGGTGCATTTGCCGCAGCTGCTTTACTTTTCGTGCGAGCCGTTCAATGGCCTTGCCCTTGATATTCATGCTCTTGATCGAGAATTCATCGAGCCATTTGGTGAACGCTGCCTTACCCTCCTTGGAGGTGGTGATCTGGTCGGCCTCCTTTTTTCCGACGAGACGTTGGATGAGGGCCTTCCAGGCGGCAACCCTTTCATCCTCCTTTACCTTTTGAGCCGCCGCATCAGCGTTGGCGAGCTCATCGATAATCTTCATGAGAATCTTGAGCGCGCCGTCCCCACCGTCGAAGTTCAGCGCCATAGCACTCGATTCGCTACCGCTGATGAGCGGCATGAAGAATCCGAACGAAGAGCCATGGCAGACGACGAGGTATTCTTTCTTGCGGAGCCCGAGCATCATATCAACGAGCTTCTCGAATGTATATGTCCCTGATGACGACTACCTGATCGATCCGCCAGGGACCGAGTGGAGAAGGCTCCCTCGGGAAGATGGAGTAGTATTCCGAGACGGGGCCGAACTGATCTATGCCCCTCTCGTCAACTTCTGTCTGTCGTATCGCAACCGCCATATTCATTGCCCGCACGATCCGAAACACTGGGCAGCGCCTGTCCTGCGCTCGCGCTGTCGCGCCAACGGCGCGACCTGAAATAGCCCAGGGCGAAGCCCTGGGTGGTTATCGCATGGACCGCCACGCGCCCAAGGGGCAATGTTGGCCCGATGGGCCTCGAGCGATTGTTGACCATCCATACCCAGGGCTTCGCCCTGGGCTATTTAAGGTCGCGCCGTTGGCGCGACAACCGCGGACGCGCGCGGCCACACGCCGCGACCAGCCCTCACACTATTTCGTACTTGAACTTGGCGCCTTCGCCCACCGAAATATGCACACGAGAAACGCCTGCGCCGGAAGCCATTCGGGAAAGGAATTCCCCCGACATTTCCGGTAACAACGTCCGAGTCAGTATGTGATCGACATTGCGAGCTCCGCTCTCAACCTCTTTGCAGCGGTTGGCTACTTCGTCGATAACAGCGTCGTCGTACCCGAACTGAGCGCCATGATTCTCAGTCAGCCGGCGACCGATGCGCCCCAATTGGAGCTTGATGATCTCGCGCATAACCTGGTCGGAAATTGGATAGTAGGGCACGACGACCATGCGTCCGAGCAGCGCCGGCTTGAAGACCTTGATGAGCTCAGGCCGAATCGCCTCGACGAGTCCCTCGGGCTCAGGCCGCGTTTCAGGATCCGCACAGAGCTTCATGATCGTGTCAGTCGCTGTGTTCGAAGTCAGCAGAATGACCGTATTCTTGAAGTCTATCTCCCGGCCCTCGCCGTCCTCGAGCATTCCTTTATCAAACACCTGGTAGAAGAGCTCCATGACATCCGGATGGGCTTTCTCTACCTCATCCAATAGTACGACCGAGTATGGCTTGCGACGCACCGCCTCCGTCAGCACGCCTCCCTCGCCGTAGCCAACATATCCCGGGGGTGAGCCTTTGAGGCTCGAAACAGTGTGCGCCTCCTGGTATTCGCTCATGTTGATCGTCACCAGATTCCGCTCGCCGCCGTAGAGCGTATCGGCAAGCGTCAAGGCAGTCTCAGTCTTGCCGACGCCGCTGGGACCGACAAGAAGGAAGACGCCCACCGGCCGGCGAGGATCCGTGAGGTTCGCGCGAGCGGTGCGGATTCGCTGGCCGATCGCTTCGAGCGCCTGCGCCTGTCCGATGACACGACGGGCGAGACGGTCGTGAAGGTGGAGCACCGTCTTGATCTCATCGCTCAACATCTTGCCGATCGGAATACCGGTCCATCCGGAGATTACCTCGGCCACGGTCTGTGAATTGACGCATGCCTGAAGCAGCGGCCTCTCACCCTGGAGCTCCGCCAGTTCGGTGTTCAGCTTCGAGAGCTCGGCGCGAAGGGCAGGAACATCGAGTGCCGGCTCGGCCGCGGCCGCTTTGGCAGTCGCGCCCGCGCCCGCGGCCGCCCTGCGCCTGCCGTGCCTGCGCCATCGGTCTCCTGAGCCTTGGGCTGCTCTTCGAGCTGCCAGCGCACTTCGCGGATACGATCGACGAGCTGCCGTTCCTTCTCCCATCGCTCTTTGAGTTGAGCCTGGTTCTGTTCCTCTTCGGCCTTCGACGCACGCAGTTCAGTGATTCGCTCCGCGATGGTCCGCCCCGGTTGCAGCCTCACGCTCGAGCGCGCTTGCTGCGACATCCAGCTGAGTGATCCGCCTGCAGAGAATCTTCGACTGCCGGTGGGACGGCCGAGAGTCCAATGGCGACTCGGGCACACGCCGTATCGAGAACACTCACAGACTTGTCCGGGAGCTGCCGCCCCGACAGATAGCGGTGCGAGAGCCTGACCGCGTCCTCAACGGCCTCATCAAGAATGCGCACCGCGTGGTGTTTCTCGAGCGTATCGGTCAGGCCGCGCATCATGATTATGGCCTGATCCTCCGTCGGCTCCTCCACTTTTACTACCTGGAACCGGCGTGCAAGTGCGGCATCCTTCTCGAAGTACTTCTTGTACTCGGCCCAGGTGGTGGCGGCGATCGTTCTAAGCTCACCGCGGGCGAGCGCCGGTTTGAGGAGATTGGCGGCATCGTTCTGTCCCGCCTGGCCACCGGCTCCGATCATCGTATGAGCCTCGTCGATGAATATGATGATCGGCTGTTGGGACCCCTTGACCTCGTCGATGACGGACTTGAGCCGGTTCTCGAATTCTCCCTTGATTCCAGCACCAGCCTGGAGCAGGCCAAGGTCCAACGTGCGAACGGCGACGTTCTTGAGAGGCGGCGGCACGTCGCCCTGGGCAATTCGCAGAGCAAAACCTTCAACCACGGCAGTCTTGCCAACACCTGCTTCGCCGGTCAGGATCGGGTTGTTCTGGCGACGGCGCGTCAGGATGTCGACAACCTGTCGGACCTCCGAGTCGCGGCCGAGGACGGGATCGATCTTGCCCTGGCGCGCCTTGGCAGTGAGATCGACAGTGAACTGGTCGAGTGCCTTGGTCTTTCCTCCCGCGAGCCCCGCTTCGCCGGCTTCACCGGCTGGTCCACCGGCCTCGATTGGCGCCTCGCGATCCTCAGCCGAGCCCGAGGTGATCTCCGCAAACTTCTGTTTGAGCTTCTCGACCGATATCGCGGAGAGCTCTGAACTCAACTCGCGAGCAAGCCGCCCAAGATCATCACTCGACAGCAGCGCCAGAAGAACGTGGCCCGATCTGACCTTGCCGGCGCCGTGGTCTACAGACGCGCAGGAGCCAGGCCTCTTGAATCAGTTGAGGAATGCGCGGCGAGAGTGAGGGCGTCCTCGCATTTCCAGTCTTCAATCTGTCGAGCGCGCGTATCAGATCCTTATTGAGCCTTGCCGGGTTGATCTCGAAGTAGCGGAGAATGCGCGCTATATCTGAATCGGGTGACTCAGACAGCTTGAGCAACAGGTGCTCGGGCTCGACATCATAGTTTGTCCGCGAAAGACAGAGTCCGGCCGCTCCTTCCAGGGCGCTCCGCGTATTGTCATTCAGTTTACTGATCAGCGACTTCAGATCTACATTCATTACAGCCTCCTTTGGGGATACACAGTGGGGCGCGTCATTGTTTCATCGCCAGCACCACCTGGTCATCGTGAATAGCGAACGGACTTGTCTTGAGCCAGCTTGTCCAGCCGAGCCGCGGCTGTACCGGCGATGCGGTATCGAGCCGGCTGGCCGGCACCTGATCTGCGAAGAGTACCAATTGCACGTCAAAATCGACTTCGAGGCCCACGAAATATCGAGTCAGCTCTCGAACAGGGTTGAACGCCGTTCCCACGGGCAGGAAGGCTATGAAACGATCGATATGGGAGCGGTCCCAGGCGAACGCGAAACTTGGATTGCCGGTCCCAGATGCGAGCCCCTGCAACCGAGCTCACGCCGAGCTGGCTGTTTGCACGGCCGAGCCATGTTCGATCACCGGGCTCGAGCTGCAGCCATTGTCCCGTGAACTGGACTACATTGGCGGGAACCTCGAAATAGTCACCTATGACAGATGCAAGCGCGCTCGCCGAATGAGGCTTCTGCGCAGCAAGGCCGCTGTAGGGAAGCAGGCTCTCATCGCGCACGCCCATTCGATTGCGGAGTCCCGCCGTGCCGAGTCCGACCAGGGAGAGAAGCGATTCAGTGAAGAGGTCGTCGCTGCCTCGCTCGTATGACAAGGGAAACCGGTATTTCTCCCAGGCCCGATAGAAGAGCGAGATCATGCGGTGATTGAAGAGATCGAGAAAGTCGTGGAGCGTCCGGTCCTTAACCCGCAGCCGGTCGGCTATGAGCTCGGTGTAGTGTGGTGGCAGGACGCCGACTGGTCCGGTGAGCCCCATGAACGAGACTACCATCTCGGGCGGACCGTTATTCTCAGTGCCGTTTTCACGGAACTCATGAATCTGGCTGGGCGGGAATTTGAGCGAAGCCTGCGTGCGGAAGCGAACGTGCTCTCGAGAGGGGTCTATTGGATTGCCCTGCTCACTGACTCGCCCCACTGGCAGGCGCTCGGGCGATATGAACCTGAGCAGCCGCACTGCCTGGAAGAAGTGGAAGTGATAGGCTTCGTCGAAGAGTTCGTTTTTAAGAGGAAGTGTCATTAAGTCAGTTTTGGAGTGCGGCGACTTGTCGCCGCTTTTGATTTAACTGACTGCCAGTATGTTAACCCAAAAGCGGCGACAGAGTCGCCGCACTCCATATTCACAACAGCACCTGATCTCCTGCTCTGAGGGGCCATCGCTTCAGCTCACCCTCTCGCTGCTTCGTCCGCGCAACCAGTTGATTGAACGAATTGAGAGACGCATACAATCCGAGGAAACGCTCCAGCACCGATGCAAAGAGAAACACGCCGCTCCCGACGTACTGATCTTCATCAAAATCGATCGCAGTCTCGATTCCGCGGACGAATCCCGTACCGATCCTCGAACCCGTCTGCCTCACAACTCTCCGGCTGCTGACGCGCTCGATGCCCTGGATCTGCTTACGCGTCGCCGACGAATCACGAAAATCGTAGAGCAGCAGTATCTCCCGCAAAGCCTCCGGTGACCCTCCCGGACCGCCGACCAGCGAGAGATGGTTGAGAGCGAGATGTGAGATCAGACGCCAATGCGCCCCGCGCCCCAGAGGCGCGCGAAACGTATCGGTCGGCTTGCGCAGGCAGCGCACCGGCGCAAGCGGCCCCGCTCCCTCAACCTCGAAATCTCCTTCGCGCCCTCCGAAGGGCAAACGGCTCGGAAGATCACGATTTGTGCACGTAGTCTCAACAGTCAGTGTCTCGACCGCAGGAACATTCGGGCTGAAGCCCAAATCAACCAGCGAGAGGTAGACCTCTGTACCCGGATCATCCCTCCGCGCAGACGGTTTCCGAGTCGCATACCAGAATGCTTCAGAGGCATCTCGTTCGTAAGCGTGGCCAAACGAAAAGAATGGCTTGAACGAACGTCCCTGTGCGAGGTATGGCCCTGTCGCTGAAACTGAGTCGACCGAGTAGACCTCCGTTGCCATCTGCCTGTGCACGTCCGGAACAACCTGGTACTCGTGCTGCCGCTGCGTGAGGTCTATCGGCTCAGCCACCCGACGAAAGAGATTGACGATTGGCGTACACCCCAGACGAAAGGTATCGGCATTGACCACGGACCTCGGCGGCAGCACATCGCGGAGATGAATCAGTATTTCAAACTGCTCGCCGAAGCCCGACCGCGCCGCTTCATCCAACCCGGTCATATCGAAGAAGAGAAACTTGTCCGGAAAGACGAAGTACTCGGTCAGCAGCTGATAGCCAAGGAACGAGCGCGGCGTGTAGCCAAGCATGCTCTCCTCAGTCTCGAAGCCGACCGGCTTGATGGAAGATGGCGGGAGAGTGATTGGTGAGATTCTGCGCGCGCCTTTGGCGGCCATTGGCTTCAGCTCAACGTCGACCGCATGATCGAAGATCGCCTCATACAGTGGATAGAGCAATTGAGGTTCGCCGCTCAGGCAAAACCGCAGTGAGTCGATCAGAGGAGCCTTGTCGTCGGGTCCCGCCCTGAGCTCAGCGAGCCTCGTCCCATGGCCGCATCGCATGCTCAGCTTGATCGTTGCTGTCTCCCACTTGCCGCGGCTGCTTAGCGGGTCCGTCGATTCAAACGATGCCGAGGCGACTTCGATCGGCCAGAGAGTCACCGGATAACTCGTGCGGAAGCGGCATGGGGTTCCCTGAATCGGTCGCGAGTAGAGTAGCGTGCCTCTGTCAAGCTTATAGCCAGTCGTCAGTTTGCCCTGCGCCGGATCGAGCGCGAAGCGGGCCACCGACATCGAGGGGACCGGCGCGAGGTAGTGGGGATAGAGAATGTTGAGATAGGCTTCGGTGACCTCAGGAAGTTCGTCATCCAGCTTGAGGTGTATCCGGCCTGCGAGAAATGCAAAGGCCTCGATCAGACGCTCGACGTGTGGGTCTTCGCACTTGTCCGGTTCGAGCAACAGCCGGCCTGCCACCTTCGGGTACTTCTCGGCGAACTCCGCACCCAACTGGCGCAGATAGACCAGCTCACGTTCGTAATAGCCAAGTAGTTCGTCTCGCATCGTTCTGAACAACCCGCCACACGGCGGCCCGCCTACAACCTTGTAGGGGCAGGGCTTGTCCCTGCCCGCCCGGCGCCGTCCGGCGCCGGTAACACAGACACATACCACCGTTTGTCTGGCGTCCCTCCAGGACGCGGTTCTCTTTTGCGTCCCGATTCCAGGGGCTGCGCTTCGCTTGCCCCTGGCTACCTTCTCGCATCCCTGCGGGATGCCCAGTTCCTTGCCCGGCGCTCCAAACTCACGCCACGAGCAGGGCCGAACGCGCGACGCGTTGCAGATTCCGCTCTACCGCAGACGCCACCTGCTCAACGGTGACCTCTGGATTTGCCCTTCTTGCAATGGCGAGCAATTCTTCTGCCAGCGCTGCCTGGTCGTGAGTTCCATCAAGCAACTGCAGGAAGTTGCGCGACAGTTCGTCATCGAGATGAACACTCTCATGCACCAGGTTGACAACGCTCTTTCCCTTTGCCGCCTGCAACCTCGCGAGCCCGCTGGCGAGCGGCCGCTCGCTCGCTTTGAGTACGAAGGCCGGCCGGTGGACACTGAGCTGGACCAGTCCTCTCTTGCAGGCGCCAATGAGAATCTCCTTGAGCACTTCAATGTCCGGCTCCAGCCCCTGAATGCTCAATCGCTGCCTGGCTTCCCTGAGAAGCTCCTCCCATGTAAGCGCCATTGGATAGACATCACCGAGAGCGACCAATGCTGCCTTGGCGGCCGGATGATCCGTCCTGAGGCTTCCTCCCTTCAGTCCAGAGAACTGCTCGACCTTCCCACTCGAGAGATCCGGCTGCGCAGATTCGGCTCGCGCCGACGATGCAATGTAGAACTCATCCAGATTCACTTCCTCAACGTCGTGTCCCGGTGAGAGCTCGCTCCTGCAGAGGAGCGTCTGCCTGAAGACGCGGCATTTGAGAAAGTCCAGGTACTGCTCGCGCCGGATAACGTCTCCATGCGCCAGCCCGGCGAGCCCCTCGCGAACCTCCTCCGGGAATCGAGCATCATCCATGTCGGAGAGCACTGCCTCGGAGAGGAATTGCAGCCCGTGGCGTTTCGCATCCGAGACGAACTCGTGGAAGTAGACGCCCTCGTTCACCTCCGCAAGATCGTCATGGTAGATCTGTTCGAGATGCCTGTGGCCCTTCAGCAGATCGAGATGTTCCTTGATGAGCACTCCATAGAGATCGTGATTGCCTTCGTCTCCTGACGGAAACGCGCTTCCGATGAACTGAAGCAGTGCCAGCCCCTGCTTAACGAACTCCCGTGGCTCGCGCATGCCACGATTATGGAAGAGCATCATTTCGCGCATCATCCTGCGCATGTGAAATCCAGGGTACGCGTTGTAGCTGATGTAGGCGACCCCCTCCGGCGCGAGGTGCCTTCCACACAGTTTCAGCAGTCGATCGCGAACCTCCGCGGGCACCCAGGAGTAGACGCCGTGCGCGATGATGTAGTCGAACTCCCCGAGCTCTGATCCAAGCTCCATGAAGTCTGCGGTGCGGAGCTCGATATTTCGGAGCCCCAACTCCTCAATCAACAAGCTCCCTTCATTAATCGCTCGTCCCGAAGCGTCTATGCCAAGGAACTTGCTGCCGGTCAGACCGTAGGCCATTGGCACGAGGTTGCCGCCGTTGCCGCAGCCGAGCTCGAGGACGCGGCAATTCAATATGGAAGCCGGACGCAGCCCGGCCAGTTTCGCCATCGTGGCAAGGCGATCCGGATGCGTCTGTGCAAATGGGTAGCCGGCATACGGCACATCGTCATAGCTGTTGCCGCATAAGGCCGGGGCTTCTTTAGCGTTCATTCTGACTTGACTACATATTGACTGTTGGCCACCTGAAGAACGGTATCAAAAGAGACAGGTTCCGGGGCGGGCTCAACCTTGAGTCTTGCCTCTATATGGAACCGCATCTTCTGGTCGGTGGCCCGAACGGTTGTGATCGTCACCTTGACATCGTCGAGTCTTGGCTCGAAGGCCTTGATCGCAGCCTCGAGCGTGCGCTGCATGCGATTCTGATCGGACGGACTCTTGATACTGACGGTCGTAAAGTCGGGGAGGCCATAGGCGGCCACCGAGCGACATAACTCCTCCAGGCCTGGCGGTATCCCGCCAATGACCTGTCGGGTGTTGAGCAGCCACTCGAGATCTCTCTTCACAGAGTCTTTGAGCTGAGCGAGGCTCCGCTGCCGCGAAGCCGGCGCTTCACTCGAGTGGGTTGGATCTTCATCGATCAACCGGTCCAGCACCGATGGTGTGATTCTGATTTCGTTATCGCTTCGATTCAATGTAGTCCCCGACACCGGTCACTGTCGGATTATTTCGGTTGTCAAAGTAGGCATAGCATCTCTTATCGTGTAGGGAATTCTCGAAGACGCCCAGCGTCCTGTCTTGATAAACACAGACATTATTCCCTCCGCTAGAGCTCGAAGCGCGATGCCACGGCTCAAGGAGAGCCCGTGACACTGTAGCTCTTGCCCGTATTGAGACTCTGAAAGAAAGCGTTCTTCACCTGGCTGAGGATATAGGTCCTCTGTGGCAGCGATTCCACCCCGCCGTAAACACCGAGGGAAGCGGCAATCAGCACGTGAGCCACACTCGTTCCCTTCGTGGTGTAGCCTGGACTCCGTTCAGTTGAAGCTGAAGGTTTACGCCCCCGCCGGGAGGCGGGCTCTGAATGTCAATGCGGACGCCTCCGGCTCCGCCGCCACCCTCGGTAAGGATTGTCCCGATGCCGCCCCAGAGGTCCGCATAGTCGAGACGGTGTATTGCCTTGGACGCGTTCTTGTACTCAGTGTTTGGCTTGTTGCCCGGCCCCCAACGATATTTTGGCAATGGGGGCGCCCGGCATTATCTGTATCGGCATAATCAAATCCTCGCCGCGCCTGCGCCGGCGCCGGCAGTCAACCGGCCTGCGCCGGTTGACTGCCAAACGCCAGTCAAGCAAGGTTGATTCACTGAGTGCCTCGACCCTAAACAGCCTTGTTCTCTTTCAGACTCCACCCGGCCGGTATCGCGCCTCCGAGTGTTCCATCCGCTTTCTGCTCGGAGTATTCATAGTTGATCTGACCGTAGTTGAGCGATATCGAATCAACCGGTACCACATCACCGGCCGACCCACCCGTTTGATATTGGGAGACGATGCAGTCGGCGAAATGAATAATCAGATACTCCTGTTGCTCCTTACCTGCTCGACGGCAAGTCAGTGTAGCCTTCTTGATGTGCTCGCCATTGGCGCAGTGGAGAAGCAATTTCGGGCTCGCCTTGCTGACGTGCATGGAGAAACTGAAGTCCGACATCGAGACCTTTCCCGCACCGTGCCCGGCGCCACCCGTGTGACCACCGGCATTGCTCTCACCCCACGACCAGGACAGAACGTCAATTTCGCCCTTGTGCTTTGCATCGGTCGACTCACCGTCGACGCCATCGATTTTCAGAAAATAATCGGTCTGTGCCATCTAAGGATTCCTCTCTTTCTTTTGCTCTACTCGATGAACGCGCCTGACGAACCTGGCACGCAGCCGTGCCAGGTTCGTCCTTGCGCAGGGCTATTTCGCGGCCGGCTTGGGCAGCTCAGCTACCAGCCGCAGCGATACGGAAAGCTCGTCCAGTTGGAAGTGCGGCCTGAGAAAGGCGACTGCCCTGTAGACGCCGGGCTTGCCCGGTACTTCGGCTACGTCGATCCGCGCCTCACGCAGTGGACGCTGGGCTTTCTGCGACGCCGGGGCATCGTCAGTCTCCAGCACATAGTTCCTGATCCACTGGTTGAGGAAGCTCTGGCACTCACTTCGTGACATGAAACTGCCCACCTTGTCGCGCATCATCGCCTTGAGGTAGTGAGCAAATCGCGAAATGGCGAAGATGTACTGAAGCTGGGACGAAAGGCGTGCGTTTGCGTTGGCCGAATCGCTGTCATATTTCGGCGGCCGGTTGAGCGACTGCGCCCCGAAAAAGGCGGCATAGTCAGTGTTTTTGCAGTGCACCAGCGGGATAAACCCGAGGTCCGAAAACTCCTTTTCACGACGATCGGTAATGGCGATCTCTGTCGGACATTTGAGCGCAACTTCGCCCTCATCCGTGCGGAACGTATGGGTCGGCAAACCTGAGACCAGGCCGCCGCCCTCGACGCCGCGAATCGCAACGCACCAGTTGTGCATGGCAAAAGCCTCAGTCAGACGCGTCCCGAAGGAATAGGCAGCATTGCCCCAGAGGTACTTCTTGGCGTCCGTGCCGTCGACATCCTCCTCGAAGTTGAAGGATTCGGTAGGAACGGTGTTCTTGCCGTACGGAAGCCGCATGAGGGTATGCGGCAAAGTGAGACCCACGTAGCGCGAATCTTCCGATTCGCGGAACGCACGGTACTTTGCGAACTCGACCATGTCGAAGATCTTCGCCAGATCGCGGACTTCGCTCAGTTGGGTGAAGTCCTCCCAACCGAAGAGCCCCGGCGCTGCCGCAGAGATGAAAGGCGCGTGCGCCGCGGCAGCCACCTGCGAGATCTTCTCGAGAAGCGTGACGTCCTGTGGATGGTTGCTGAACTCGTAGTCGCCGATCAGCCCGCCAAACGGCGCGCCGCCGAACGTCCCGAATTCCTCCTCGTAGACCTTCTTGAAAAGAGCAGACTGGTCAAACTCGGTCGCCTTTTCAAGATCGCGAAGAAGATCCTTCTTGCTGACGTTCATGACCTTGAGCTTGAGCTGAGTGCTTGTCTCGCTCTCAAAAACAAGGTGATGGAGACCACGCCATGACCCTTCGAGCTTCTGGAATGGCTCGGAGTGCATGATTGCGTTCAGCTGAGATGAAACAGCACGATCGATCGCGGCGATCCGCTGATTGATCGATGTTTCGAGATTCTTGTCGACGACAATCTGTCCCTGCATGACTTCGCGTACGAAGTCACCGATCAGGTCCATGCCGCGCTTGGTCTGTGCCTCATCGCGCGGGCGCAGCCCTTTAGTCAGAATGGTGTCGAGCAGACTGGCCTGCTGGTCCTCTGTGACGACCTGCGAGCTCTTGGCTTCCTGTTGGTCAGTCATTTCTCCTCCTTTGGTTTATTGCCTTCGGCGGAGACATCGATGCCGAGCTCCTGCCCTAGCTTCTTTTGATCATCAGTGCTCTGCAGCACGGTCTGGAGCAGATCACCGAGCTTGTCGTTGCCATCGGTCTTTGCCAGAAGGTCCGAGAGATTCTGCCGAAGCTCGACGAGCTTACGCAGCGGTTCGACCTGCTGGACCAGCTGATCCGGTTCGAAATCGCTGATGCTCCTGAATTTCAGTTCGACGCCGAGCTGGCTCCCGTCGTCCTGCAGCTTGTTGTCGACCTTGGTGACGAGTCGCGGCTTCATGCCCGCGAGCACGTCGTCGAAATTGTCGCGATCGATGTCGACAAACTTACGGTCGCGAAGACGCGGCAGCGCCTCTTCCGGATTACCAGAGAAGTCGCCCAACACGCCGAGCACGAAGGGCAACTCCTTCATTTCGATTGCGCCGCCGACTTCAACGTCATAGGTGATGTGAACTCTCGGCGGGCGGATGCGGTTGATCTTCTGCTGAATACTCTCTTTCTTCGGCATAATTTCTCCTTCGGGGATATGCCGCAGCCCGAGCCCGCGGCGAATTCATCAAATGGCGGCATTCGTAGTCAGGTCATTAGAATTCTGGAACGGTCACTCTTCTGCACGCGGATCGCAAAAATCGATGTCAACTCATCTGTCCTGCGCACCGAAAGGTGCGCGGGGATATTAGCCGGCGGTGAAACCGCCGGTCGCCGTTGTACCTCAGCGGTCGCGTCCTGAAGGGCCGCCGGACGGGGCCGCGATATGCGATATGTTCCGTTGCATCACGGCTTACGCAAATCTCGTCCAGCGGCCTTCCAGGGCGCCGCGTTTTTCGGGTAACACCTTTCCGGTGGTTTCACCACCGGCTAATATCCGCGCGCACCTTCGGTGCGCAGGAGCGGCGGATTCCTCTCTACTCCTCATTCTTGATTCCCAATGTCTCACGAAGGTCGGTGAGCACGCTGTTGTCCTTGATCACCTCATTCAGCCAGACTTCGAGCGGCATCTCTCCCCATCTGACCGCGCGCTGAACAAGATAGGAGACTGGGCTATGCGGCTCGGTCCGGCGAAAGAAGTCTGCCACCTGAGCAAGCTGGCGGAGCGCATCCCGGCGGCTGTCGATTGCGCCGCCGGTAGTCCGAACCCCTGCGCCATCTTGAGCAGGTGCGGTTCCCGGCTCCTGCGCCCCCTCTGACTGGGCAGCGAGTTCTTCAGGATCGGGCTCCAGGACGCGCTTCTCCTTGACGAGGTTGTCAACCAGCGTCCGAACGTCGTCGAGGGATTTCTCGAGCGCCTTGAGCCCCGGTGTCTGCCTCTGGAACTTCTCGTCCATGACCTGGTCGAGAGCCTTGACCTCAGCAGTACATTCATCGAGCACCAGAATTCTCGATTCATAGAACGCGCGCGTCGAGGTGTTCTTCGCCTTGCGCCAGTCCTCGCTGGTTATCTTGTGCTCGGCCGCTGCCCGAGCTTTTGTTTCCTCGGCCTTCTCAACCTGCGACGACGAGAGACTCGCCAGATTCTCGGGCACGTCGAACTGTTTCGAGTCCTCCCACTGCGCAAAGCAGTAGTCGACTCCGATGGTGCTGTGCGTCAGGGGCACATTTTTCAGCTCTCGAGCCAGACTCCCGCCCATGGACTCGAGAATATTGGCTCGCCCGGCAAGCGGTCCTTCATCGTCCTCAGGATCCATCTCCGGATAGACATTCTCCCAATACTGCGTATGAAGGCCGGTCAGGAGCCGAAGCCCGTCGCGCAAACCCGCAAGCCGGTCGAGTCTGTCACTTGAAATCAAGGCCTCGGCCAGCCATGCGCTGATCTGGAGATCCTTTGTCTTCTTGGTTAGCGCAGCGGTCGCGAGATCGATGACCTTCTGCCACTCAGCCGTCTTGAGGTCGCGCTTCCAGTCGCCTTGCGCGAGTGCATCATCCGCGCGGCGAGCCTCTTTGATGCGATCGTAGGTACCTTCGTATCGGAGGTCGGCTCCCGCTCCCGCATCGCCATCAATAGGCGCGAGCAGTGCGTCGACATCGATAACCGGTGGGACTGGCGGCGTCTCCATCTCGTGCTATTCCTCTCTCGTCTCTCCAAACTTTATTACTTTCGACTCGAACAACCCGCAATCCTCGCCGTCCACCAGAAACAGGCGCATCCCCGCGGGAACAACAAGATCGCTCCCGAGATCCTTCCACTCAGTGACGCGACCGAGCTTGACGCGGTCGTCAGATTGACTCTCTGAGCCCGCGTAGACCACCGGAACGAAGGCTTCGCCATTGAGACCCGAGACCGTCTCAATCCTGATGCGAGCCCAGAGCAGATCTCGCAACTGCGCGGGCGGCGCAATCTCGAGCCGTTTGATGTGAGCAAAGGGTAGCCACACGTAGCGCTCCTGCATGAAGATCTCGAGCACCGACCCCACCCGGTCGTCGGCGTCCCGAAAGTCCTCGAAGGGCTTCCCATCGATGCTTCCGGCAATTGCCGGCCTCTGCTCCTCGGCCTCATTGAGCGCTTCACGGGCCCCTGCCACATCGTTCTCCTTAAGCCTGGCGAGAGCCATGAGCTGAAGCGATACTTCGTCGGTTGCAGAGGTTATGAATTGCGGATGCTCTCCGGTCGAGAAGACTCTTCGTCGAGCCCTCTCGCCGGCGATGTTCTGGTGATAGGCCTGGACACCGATCTCAGCCTTCGTGCTCTGATGACCAATCACTTCCAATTGCTTTTCCGCGCGATCCCATTCGCCCGCAAAACAGAGCAACTCGAAGAGGAAGGTGCGCCGCGTGGTATCGGCAGGGCTGGCCTTCACTTCCTGGATCAGCGTCTCGAGAGCACCAGCCAGGTCACCACGATCGACGAGTTCTTTGGCCGTAGCCATAACAGGGGTCCTCATTTCTTCCAGGGCTGTTTCGCCCGGACTATTTGCGCAAGCTCTTTGGTGCTCGCAAGCGGGTAAAGTCGATCTGAAACGGATTATTGGCGGGCGGCTGAATCGTCGCTCGCACGTCACCCCAGGTCATCTGATACTGAGCGCCTGCCGGCCGGCCGCCGAGCATGCGGAAGAGGCCCCACGGACCATCAAAATGGGCCACTTCTTTCGGCTGGCCGCCCACCTCGCCGGGAGCCGGTCCGGATAGAACTTTGATTCCCGGATTGTCAGCCGCCGACGGCCACGACGGTGTTGCCGTTGCCGCCGAGCCGCTCGCCTTCAGGTCAAGGCCATCAAGGATCATCTCGGCGGGCATTCCACTGGGAGGCTGAAGCGTTACCGAATACGACAACTTGGGCTGCTGGCTTCCCGCCGGATAGAGCGCATCACGGACTCGGAACATGGCATTGATATAGTCGACGAATGCAGGCGAAAACTCGTCCGCGTTGCGTGGCTTGAGCTGGCCCGGCGCCCCGTCAAAACTCGACTTCAACTGCTCATCAAAGAACTTCGAGAGGCTGCCATTTGCCGGATTGAGAAACTGCGAGAGGTCGGGAATGAGCACCCAGGCGCTGCTCGCGCCATTGAACGGATAGCGGCTCTCGAGCTTTTGTGCAGTGCCCCAGACCTGGGCCCAGGCATCGTCTACGTTCGAGACGACGCCTCCCTTGAGGCCGGTTTCGACACCGTCGAGCGGCCTCTCCAGCAGTTCGGCTACAGCCGTACTCCCGGGGGTCTTCTTCATGGGTTTCACGAGATCGCGCGTGCCATCGACGGCTTTTCGAAAATCAGCATTTGTCTCGAGCGAGGCAATCTGGATCCACTGATCTCCGCTGGCTCCGGCGAGACTCTTTCGCACTTCACCCAGACCGTTCAGGTACTGACTGATCGGGCCGCCAACAAACTTGATCACCGGGTCGAAGAGTTTCTCAACGCGCGGATCGACCGCGCCGCTGCGACTGACGACGCGCGACTTGAGCCATCCAACCATCCCGTCCGACGCGGGAGGCTCGGAAAGCCGCGTCTGTTCTGACACCTCACGAACGATAGCCTTGAGTGGCGAGTTGTCCTGCGAGAAGACCGTCAGAACGTCGACCGCTTTGCGCTTGCTGTCGAATTTGGCTATTCGGATGCCGTCGAGAAACTTCTTCCAGTGTGTGGCGTAGTCGCTGTAGTAACGGTCGAGCAGGTCACTGAGCTTGATTCCCTGCGACGCCGTCTGCGAGCCGAGCACCCAGTCTTCCTTGTTATTCAACCTTTCGATAGCCGAAAGGAGCGACTCGCCCTGGACGTGCTGGTAGAAAGCCCGCTTCGTGAAGCCGTATGGCACGGGATGCGGAGCAGCCTCCTCAATCCATTCGCTGCCTTCCTGACCCTGCAGGACGCGAGGCAGGTCGATTGGTGCGCCACGCTTATTGATGTCAGCGATGATCTCGTTGTAGACGCGCTTGAACTGGCTGTAGCTCTTGAGACTCTCCCGCGCCTGACTGACCACCGCATCGTCCGTCTTGGGTCTCGGAACATTCTGGTCATCGTCAAGGTGGGTGAACGCCTCGCCGACGTAAAAGTCCAGGTTGTCTTTGCGGCCACGAGATGACGGCGGTTCGGCCCAGTAGGCGCCCAGCTGTTCACCCAGAAATTCGGACTCCACCCGGTCCTGCCGTTCGAGCATCTCGTAGCACTTCAGCTTGTCGAAGTACTTGTCCTGGTCGGCCTCGACTGCCTGAGGATCTCCGGCCTTGGAAGGGCTGGTCTTAAGATCCTGCGCAAGTTTCCCAACTGCGGGGCCAAGCAGCCGCTGAGAAACAAACTCGTAATAGACCTCATGGAGCCTGGGGCTGATCTTTTTGCCCGTGAAGAGGCCAAACCGGTGAAAGAGCGATCCGAACCAGCTTGCGTTCAGGTCATCAAGCTTTCCAAGCACCTCCCGCAGGCTATTCAGATCATCGACTTCGGTTGGAGAGAGCGCGTCACCATCTGCTCCCGTTCGGGCGGCCGCCTCATAGTGCCCAAGGACCGCGAGCGCCGCCTTCTGTCCATCTTCGACGAGGCCACGATTGCGGGCGAATGCCACTCCCATCCCCACCAGCACAAGGACCGCAACAAGCCCGACGGCAATAGCCCCAGCCATCAGCTTGCGCATTCGATTGGGCTGGGCGTTCGAGGCCTGATAAGAGGCTGCGAGATATCGATCCGGCAGCAGCACTTCTCTGAAGAGATCAGTTGAAAAGAAGCCTTTGTCGGTCAGACGCCGCTCGGAGCCGGCTCCGCTGCTCTCGGGTGCCGTGCCGGCGCTGCTCGTCAGATAAAACCCTCTGAACAGGGGAAGCTCACTGAAGGGATTCGGCTTGAAGAGTATTGTCGTGAAGAGGCCCAGCTTCTGTCGTGCTTCGTTTACTCTGGCAGGGAAATCAAAAACACCAAGCTGTTCGTTGGGCGTCGTCGAGTTGCTCAGCCGCACTAGCCGGCGCCGCTCGAGCGCATCGCTCAGATAGTTGAACTCGACATCGAAGAGCGCCTGGGCGGTATTGGCCTGATCCAGGGGAATTGTTGCGCCCCAGACCTGGGCCCGCTCGCTCGAGTCGAAGTTGCCGAAGAAATCACTGAAACCCGGCAGCCCATCCGCTTTTGTAAAAACCAGATATACGGGAAACCGCGTCTTCGCTCCCTTGATTGCGTCATTCAGCCGCTCTCGCAGAACCTGGGCCTGCTGCTCGATCTGGGATTCATCCAGACCGAGTATCTCCTCGGCGCTGACCGTGATCACCATTCCATCGAGCGGCCTCTGCTGGCGATACTTCTTCAGAACATCGATCAGTGCTCGCCATTCGCCCTGGTCCGGACCTTCCAGCTGATAGCGGCCCGCGGTATCAAGCAGGACACAATCGTCCGTCACTCTCCATTCGCAGCTTACCGTGGGACGAAGGAGGTTCTGATCGGAACGCCGCTGGCTCGGCAGCGCATTGAATGCGAGGCCGGACGTGAGCACGAGGGACGTCTTACCGCTCGAGGGCGGCCCGGTAACCATGAACCAGGGCAGGCTATAGGCCGGTTCGTCAGCGCCCTGCTTCAAGCCCGACTGGCGCAGCCATTGAACGGCCTCTTCTGCGTTGCGTCGCAGCTCTTCGGCAGCGCCGTTATTGGCGGGCTGTGATGCAGCGGCGGGCTCCTCCGCCTGTACCGGCTCTGCGGTCTTCTTCTTTTTTCTGAAATGGAGAATCAGAAGCGCAATCGGCCAGAGCAGGAGCAATCCGGCAATGAGAGCAATCTGAAGAATTCCAATTTCATCACTCAGAAAGATAACCAGCAGAATCGCGACTCCGGTGAGCGCTACGAGCACCGAAATCAGAATCAATAACTTGAGCTGTCTACCGAGTTGTGCCAAGCGACTCCTACTTCAGCAAGTGAACCTTCAGATCATTGACGCCACTAATCAGCAGATACTTCATCAGGATGTAGGCGAGCGAGACCAGTCCAATCGCCGCGATCAATCCGATTTTGATCCAGGGTGGAAATCCAGGCGCAGCCGGTGGCGGGTCGGGCTGATCGGTGGCCTTCCAATGCGGTGAGAGTGCAGCCGGTCTGAGCCGGCCTACGCGCCGTAAATGTTCGGCGACATTCTCGATGACTCCCGGCAGCTGGTCTTCCAGGTAGATGTGATACTTTCCTTTGAACCCGAGGATGAGACAGAGATAGTAGACTTCGATGACGTCCGCCTGCTGCTCTGGCTGCTTGAGCAGTCTCTCCAGGCGGTCAAAGAACTTCGTCCCGGCAAAGGCTTCCTTGAAATATTCCATCTGGAGCGGGTAACGCTCCCACTCCTGACGCATTGCGCCGCCGCCGGCGAGCACGGTTTCATCGGCAAAGGCGACGAGCGCAAATCTCGCGTCTTCGAGCTGCTGCGCGTTATAGCCGGCGGCGGCACCGCGCGTTTCGACCTGCTTGAGGTGGTTGTCGATCTGGCGGCGGAGCTCCTGCGAAGCCGAGAGTACACGAGCCCTCAGCTGCAGGATAAGCGCGAGGACCGGATCAACAAGCTTGACGAGCTCGTTCTCACTACTCACACGTCCCTTATTGCGTGAAGCTACTTCGTCAACCGCGCTCTGCAACATGCGCCTCCCACGATGAGCAAGTCGGTGGCAACTTGGTGTCCTTCTTTGTCGTTCCCCGGGGCCGGGCGTCCCGCCGCATTTCCTCGAAGGTTGCAAACTGCGGCGCCATGCGGGCGGGGCGGCCCGCGGTCCCCAGGAAGAACCGCAAAGAAGACTAATTGGGTTTTATTGCGTACATCTCGAGCCTGGCCTCGGGAAACTCGTCAGCCACCCAAACCGAAATTGTCTTGAGTGCGATGATGCGGTCCCAGAAACGGGTGAGTGCCAGATCTCGGTCATTGCGATCCAGTCGAAAGTAATGAAGGCCGGCTCGCGTTGGAATTTGTCCGGGCGGCGTGACATGCGTCAGGCTCACCCCTTGTAAAGCGTTGTTTATGGCGGCGTCAATGCCGTCGCGGTCCGCGATCTTGATCGCGAACGGGACGCGCTCGATGACGCGGTTCTCCGGAATATTGGCGCCGACTGCGAGGAAGAACTCGGCCTCGCGCAGTAAGGCATCATCATTGACTCTGGCTACGTGAAGTGACGGCCGCTCCTGAACCAGGGGAATCGGGACGTAGCGCTTGGGATCGACCCGGTCAAGCAGATCCCGAATCTCCATGTCGAGTTGCCGAAACGTATTGTAGAGATCGTTGTGTTCGTAGCGCACCAGACCCTTGGGATGACGATCGAAGACGAGCGTCATGAGCGATCCTGCAAGCTTGGCCATCTCGGTGTAGAGGCGCTCAGGATGAACCACTGGTGTGCGAAAGAGATGCGCGAGCACCGGTATTGCGGAATTGAGCGTCGGAAGAACCCAGAGCACCATTCCGTCATCCGTTGTAAAGAGTGCGCGGCCCGAGGAGCTCTGATGGCGGCGTTCGCCCAGGGTTCGACTCTTGGCGATCAGAAACTCGACCAACTGGCGCACCAGATTGGTGAGCCAGGGCGATGACGAAATATCGAGCGCCGGAGGAACGTAGGTATCCCTTAGAGAAAGCTGACCTGTTGTCGTTCTTTCAAGCTCACCAACTTTGATCGAGCTGTAGCCCTCACGGAGCTCGTCGCCAAAAACCAGCCGGAAGTTGGCGCGAGCGACCGCGATCTGTTGCTCGTTCTCGCCCGTCGTCTCGTCGATTACGGTCGCCGGCTCCTGGAGGAAGCGGATCACCGATTCGGCTCCTCCGCCGCTTCCATTTGATGCGCCCGACGACGCGGAACCAGACGACGCGGAACCATTAGACTGAAAATTGGCGGCTCCAACCCGGCGCGACGGAATCACCAGGTGGACGTCGAGGTGATCGGCTGCGCTTGCAAAGTGATCGCCGACCGGCCGCGCCGGCGGCGCCGGACTTGCCTGAGGAATGTTGACCGAGAGACCGTCAGGCATCACGCCCGAGCAGCTCAGAAGCTCAAATGAGCCATTGGCAATGGCATCGCGGTTGATGCGCAGGTCGAGCACTCCCCAGCGATGAGGCACGAGCGATGAAACTCGGCTCTCCAGCTGAGCCTCGTGATAGTTGTCCGATTGTTGAAAGTGGTGGGGAGTGAGGAGCATTCCCTCATTCCACACTACTCGCCGGTCCTGACTCATAATTGTTTCGGTGCGAAAGCCCGCGAATTTCCGGGTGGCGAGTCTTCTTTCGCGCTTTTCCGAGAGGCACCTACTCCGAGAGGATTAGATAGGCGTGCTCAGATCTCCAAAAAACGACACTTCATGCCAATGATTCCAGTTGATTCTTTCGACCGTGGCTGAGACCCGTGGTCGATTTCCTGACCGCACCGTGCGGCCCGCCAAATGGTTTCTGAATTCTTGACCAACAGCCTGTTGAATGTCAATTGAGAGCGGGTGCATCGATGCCGAACGGCCGCGGATTTCTGGCGATCACACCCAGCGCCAGGAACCTGACAACCAGTGCGTAGGCCTGGTCGTCTATGGCTCCAGTTTGATGGAGATACCATATATTCCTTTGCGTGAAAGGGTTTGTGACCGCCCTACGCATTCGACCAAGGAGCGGATGAGCCCCTTTCGGCCAGACTCCCTCCTTGAGAGCGGCTACCGCGATGAGCGTGCTGTCGGCGGTGTTGTCTTCGAACGTAATCCGGAGCGATTTAAGCGCCGGAATTATTCCAAGAGCGGTATCGACAGGATTCATCCTCGGTGAGCCATCGAGCGCCGCAAGCGTTGCGTAGAGCACCATATCAGGATCCATCGAACTGCCGCAAGCGGCGGCAATCCGCTCCTGTTGAGCCTTCAGCGCTGAGAGCGATGCCGAGAGCGATGCGGAGCCGCAATGCCTGGCGACCTCGCTGCGGAGATCATCGAGCGGCTTGCCCGCCGGAAAGGCATAATCCTGCTTGTCGATGCTGATCCGCCGCAAGACCTGCTTGGCCGCCAGCTCGACCTGGTCATTTGAGATCGACTCACAATTCGCCGGACTGCCAGGACCGCCGGAACTGGCCACAACGCCTGGAGATGATGCCGGGGTTGCCCTCTCCGATGGTATAGCCTCCAGAGTCGGTTCAGGAACAGGCGGAGTTATCGGCCGCGGCCGTCGCATAGCAATGATTAATACCAGTGCTCCGATGAGAATGACTGCCATCAATCCAATCAGAGCCATCGGAAGCTGAGATGATGCCTTTGAAGTGGCTGGGGGAGCCCCGGTTGCAACCTTGATTTCAACTTTAATATCGAGAACCTGCCCGAGAGAAATGACATCGCCGTTCTTGACGAGGGTTTGGGTCTTTACCGGAGCTCCGTTAAGGAAGGTTCCATTTGCAGACTCGCAGTCGGCGACTCTAACGCCATCTTCGAGATTGCCGATGACCGCATGGCGGCGGGAGAGGCCGGCACGCTCGATGACGAGGTTGCTCTCCTGACTGCGGCCGATGAAGAAGCTACCGGACGGTACGGCTACCTCTCGTCGCTCTCCATCGTTGAAAATCAGCCTTACGTCTGCCATTGAGTATTAACGTTCCGCGTTTGCACCGGTAATCTAAAGGCTCTGGCTCATGGAGGTTGCCGCGCCGTAGGCGCGACCTGAAACAGCCCAGGGCGAAGCCCTGGGTAGCGGCCACGAAAACGACCGGCAGCCCCATCGGGGCGATACTTTCTCGCAAGCAGTAAATCCTCAACGTCGTAATGTCACCCCGATGGGGCTCGTCTTCGATTTTGATTGGTCACTACCCGGGGCTTCGCCCCGGGCTATCATAGGTCGCGCCTTTGGCGCGATCCGCATATCTGTTTAATAAGTCGACAATCTCTGCATGCTCAATCCGAAGGACGACGGTGTCTCGCCGACTATTGCCGCCGCAAAAAACTTCGGCACATATTTTACATTCTCCTGCTGAAAAAAATGGTCCAGCTCGGTGCGCCTCGCCAGCAGAGTCCAGAAACTGCGCTCATTCGTCTGGCTATCAATCACCGACTGCAAATCCCTTCGCACCGAATCCGGACTGCGGTTGTATCCGGCAATGCCCAAAGCCACGCTCATCGCGCCGGTTCCGAACTCCGATATCCGATCCCTCATATATTTGGCTGCTGCCGGAGCCATTCGCTCGACGTTGCATCTCTCCGACGCTGGTACGCCATAGCCTTCGGCAGTTGCTGGCATGAACTGAAATAGCCCCTTTGCCCCAACCGGGCTCTCGAGACATTCACGATACTCAGACTCGATCACCGGTATATAGAGTCCAACCACCGGAGGGACGCCCTCTCGCTTGAAGGCGGCGATGATCGTCGGCGCCTGGTGCACTCCACGGGCGAACAGGAAGCGGAGGTCCTCGCCCCACATCGCATTCGATCCCGTACCCACTCGGCGTGAATAGCCGTCAAGGTAATCCTTAATGTAGCCGAGAACCTCGCGGTCAAACACGTATTCACGGTTACCCATCAACTGGGTGATGTGACGCGCCCGCCGGTCGAGGAAGTCGAACTTCTGTGAGACATCCATCTCCTTGTAGAGGATTGGAGCGCCCGGCACGACGGCGGCCGCATCCGCTGCATTGGGCGCATTGGGCGTATCGACGAGAATAGAGGTCGGGGAAGACGTTGGGCTGGTCTCGGCAATGGCCGGAGTGCTCGCAGCAATCTGCTCGGCTGGCTGCCCGGCTGGCTGCTCGGTTGCTGCTCGGCTTGGCGCACCGGTTGAACTTCGCGCTTGCCCCTGAAATGCAGCAGCACGAACATCATGCCGCCGAGGAAGAACAGCACGACACCGGCAGCGGCCACGATTTGCCAGCGGGAAAGGCCGGTCTCCTTTGAGGCGCGAGAGAGGCCCACAGTAACTATGGTCTTGTCTCCGAGCCGAACCTGATCACCATTTGAAAGCGCGGCGCCCGAGGCGTCGATCCGCCTTCCGTTCAGAAAGGTGCCGTTGGACGATCCCTCGTCGATTACCCATAGACGCTCACCCTGCCGATGGAAGCTCGCATGCACTCGCGAGAGACTCCCGTCATCGATGCGCATCCCTGCACTCTCGCCGCGGCCAATGGTCAAAATGCCCTCGGCCAATGGCATGACGGTCTCCCCCTCAATCGATTTAACCTTCAGCGTGACTTCGTTCATTCAGTAGAGTGAGGACAGGGGCTCCGAGGCGAGACCAAAGGATCGCGGATTCTCACCGACAATTCCGGCAGCGAAGAAACATGCGACACGGTCGGCGGCGTCGCGAGGCACGACTCCGGCCTCGACCATTCGCCAGAAGTCGAGCCGGCTGGCGGCATCTGGCGCGCTCCCATCAAGTCGCCGCGCCAGCTCACCAGCTTCGGCTGGCGGCCGCCCGTAGCATGCGATGGCATACATAAAGTCATCGCGATTGTCGAACGCATCGAGCAGAGTCTTGATGTACGCAGCCGCCACCTCAGCCGAGCGCCGCGGGTCCTTAAGCGAAGTATCGGCTTCATCGCGCCTCAGGTAGCCCTGAGCGACGGTCCGGGGAATTCGCCATAGCCCGACACCGTCAGGATCTGCGCCGCAACCGCTGGTCGAGCCAGTCACATCAAAATGGCTCTGGCTCAAAGCGAGCGCGTAGCCGATGGGCAACGGAAGACCCTGATCACTGAATGCCTTGTTGATCTCGAGCCGGTATGGACGCGCTCCTGCTGCCGCGTCGGCGCGGTATTGGGCAGTCAGAGCCAGGATGCGGTCGGCAAACGCGCTGCTGAAGACATATCGGCTCCCGGCTCGACCGAGGATCTGGCCGGCGAAGCTCTGGGAGAGACCACGGACCTGAGTTTGGTCGTTGCTCACAGCTGCTGCTGTCGCCGCTACCGGAAAGACGAGCTTGATTCTTGCTGACTGAGTCTTCTGTTTGCCTTTCTGGTCATCGACGACAACCGACAATTGATGACTGCCACTCGAGAGCTGCGGAAACTGCGCCCGGAGCCTCGCAGGGTCCAGCGTCGCATCGTACGGAGCGGTATCCACCTTGGCGAACTGCTCGTTGTCGATTCGGTAGGTCACGCGACGGACACACTCGGGCTTCTCGGCCGAAACGCTGATGATCGCGGGCTCGCTGATGGTCGAATCTGAAGGAATGCCCGAGAGCCTGAGATCACCGCAGCTGTTTGACCGGCCCGAGAGCATCAAAACAAGCAGCGACCCGACGATAACAACGGCGCTCAGGCCGGCGACGACGGCGATAGTGATTTGACGCTTCGAGAGCCCGGAATGAGATGGTTCTTGAACCTTCTGAGGCTGTGCGAGTCGTCGTGTCTCCGGCAGTACCGTGACAGGCGTGCGCGCCGATTCAGTCGGTGTGACTTTGGCGGGAGCCGCGGACGTTTGGAATCTGACAGTGCTCCGGTGTCCGAGACCTACGAGGTCGCCATCCTTCAATCTCCATTTCGCTGAGATTGACGATCCATTGACCGTCGTTCCCTGTTCACTGCCGAGGTCGCTCAACCAGAATCCGTCCGGCAGTTTTTCTATGGCTATGTGATAGCGAGCAACGCCGTCGTCCTCGATTCGAACCGGGTTGTCAGCCGCTCGTCCGATGGAAAGATTTCCCGAAATCTCCACCTGACGCTCGTCTTGACCTGGGGAACGAATAATCAGTCTTGCTTGGGGCATCGTACATACAATAGTCAGTCACAAATGGAAACGCTACCGCCAGACCCTAATAGGAGACCCTACTGCCCTCGGGCGGGCTGGAGTTCAATCACCAGCGGCTGACCGTCAGCTCTGATCTGAACCTCCGCCGAATAGGCATTAAATGAATCATCGCCAATAACCTTCGCTCGGAGCGAGTAACGTCCCGGCTGAACCCGCTTTTCCAGCTTGAACTGGCCGTCGGCGTTGGTCCCACCCCAGGTAATCAGGTTCGAGGCCGCGAGCTCCTGGCCGGCCGGAAGCAAGCCTACTCGCGCACCAGCTATCGGTCTCCCATCGGCAGCAGATTTGACAACACCGGTCACCAAAACTGGTCCTGAAGCTGAACCTGGCGCAGGGACTGCCGCCGTCCGAGGTGGGGCAGTAGGCTCGGGTGAAGCCTTTGACTCTTCGCCCGCAGGTACATCGGCGAGCATCGATGCAACCAACTGTGCCGATCGAAGGAAACCGATTGCACCGATAGGCACGCTGCTCCCGGCCTTGTCCACGGGCACGCGGTCCACTTCAACCTTTGTTGAGATACCCACCAGCTTCCCTTCGACATTGACCGCCGCGCCCCCGCTGTTGCCGTGAATCAGTCTCGCATCCGTCTTGATCCAGCCATTGACCTTGTCGATGCCTTCAACAACTCCAGGGCTCAGAGTCGGCGACGTGCCACCCTTCTCAGGAAACCCGATAATCACGAGGTCATCAAGCAGTTCGAGTTTCGAGCCGTTGGCCAGCTCGACCCACTTGACTGCAGCCATAGCGGCAGCATCTCCGGTCATCCGCATGAGCACCAGATCATGGGTCCTGTCGAACTTCAGTACCTGGAGGCGGTATCGCTGATTCGCGAGGGTGAACCAGAGATCTTCATAGACGCGCTCCGGCTTCTCCTGAGTCACCACATGATAGTTGGTTACCACAATCCCGTCCTGACGCACCACTACGCCGGAGCCTCGCGGTCGCAACTGGCCGTCCGCCGGGTCTCGCACGGAGATCAGCCCAACGGCCTCGACGGCGTTGCGAACGCGTTCGCGCGCCTCCGGCGCGAGCGGAGCCTTGCGGTCTCTTTCCTGACCATGAGCCGCTGAGCTCATAGTCGCAAGGCAAAGAAATACTGCGTACATTTGTCGCATAGGGATGGGCGGCGGCGATCTGAAAATAGACCCTCAGGACGAAGCCTGTTGAAGTTGATTCGCACTTGGGTGCGGCTTACCCGCGCCAGACGGCGCGGGACGGGCAGGGACAAGCCCTGCCCCTACAGCGTTGTCGCGAAGTGCAGCATTTTCGAGAACGTTTGTAGGGGCAGGGCTTGTCCCTGCCCGCCCGGCGCCGTCTGGCGCCGGTAACAACTCGTGCCGATCGCCCAGTTACTAGATATGTTTAAGCCGGATCTCGATGACGGCAGCGTCACCGGGTTTCAAGGCAGCGGTCTTGGGTTCGGCCTTCGGCTCAGGTTTCCCCTCAGCCTTCTCGGGAATTGCCACGACGACTGTTCCTTCGTCTTTCTTGGGATTGCCGGTCGCCAGCTGGAGCCCGCGGCAGCGTCGTGTCCCCATCGCCATCTCGAGACCGCGGCAGCGAGTGCTCGATTGATTGTCGGGAGGAACGATGCCCACGGTCTCCGTGACTTTGTCGGGAGGGTTTCGCCGCAGCCACAGCCTTTGGCTCCGTCTTATTGCTCGAGAGCTCGCTCGCGGCGCTCCCCGGAGACTGTCCAAGGGTCCCATCGGCCTTGAGGACAGCATCTTCGAACACTTGGATCTGATCGCGCGACATGACGACCTTCAGAATCTCCGTCCCCACCTCCTTGTCGAAGGTAATTACGTCGGCACCCCCGGGAAGCTCATTGAGAGCGTTCTCTTTGATCTTGTCTTTGTAGATCACCTTGCTGACACCCGATGGAGATACGTTGACGAAGTAGACGAAGCCATCGAAGTTGGTCCTGAATTGGATTCTGATCGAATCACCGGACTTGAAGGTCTCGCTCGGATCCACCAGCGTGAGCTTGCCGTCCTGGAATTTGAGAATGCGTATTTCGAGCCCATCGGCCTTTTTCCCGACAAAGAGGCCCCTCGCATTCTGTGCGAGCACCTGTCCGGCCATTCCGGCAGTCAACAGTAGGGCTATCCCGGCAAGCGCTATACGAGTCTTCATAGCTACTTTCTCCTTTGCTCTTCGTGCGTGAGCACTATCTGTTCTATCAGATCTTCATTGTCGTCCTTGTTCGGGTTCCAGGCAGCCGTAATGAAGGCGCCCTTGAGAAGACTACCCGGGGCGGCGGTAGTCGCCCAGGGACGGTGACTTGGCTTGGGTGAACTCGAACGCAGGTCGTTGATGACCGCGGGATCGACCTCAACGCCTTCCTCGGGAGCTTCATTCGGCAGATTCTCGATCTGTTCGCGGCTGAAGACCACGGTCACGATCTGATGGCCGCCGGGAGGCGTCATTTTGTACCAGCACTTGCCCTGCTCATCCCGATAGAGCCCCGAGCAATTGTCCGGCAGAAAGACCTCCTGTTCTTTATCTACGTAGTTATGACCATTGAAAATCAGTCGCGGCTTATCAATGATCTTTCCATCGAGTGACTCAGTATGGTTGATCACATAGAGATATCCTGCCTGATTCACTTTAACCGCGAATCTCAGTCTGTCGTCATTGTGGAAGACGAAGGTCTTCGGATCGATAGCCTTCTCCTTCCCGTCCGCTCCGACCGTAAGAACCTGCCATCGCAACGTCAAGAGTGGCGCGCTGACAGTCTTGCGAGGAGCTGGAGGCGCCTTATGCTGCGGTTTCGGAACGCGCTTAATTGCCACCGGTTTTGTCCAGACGAGCGAAGGATCGCTCGATTGAGCAACCACGCCCGGCTCCATAGCCAGGAGCGCAGACCGATGCCGAAGTCAGCAGGATCGTTCAAATGGCATTCTTCCTCCATAGTAGGCGCGATGGTTATAGAACCTGCAGGCAACGTCTTCGCCCTCCATGGAGTGCGGCGATCTTGTGCCTTTTGCTTAGGTGGCAATGATGAAAGAGACGGTGCATCGCGTTAATCACAGTGCTGCATTAGCTAACACATTGCCGCGACAAGTCGCCGCGCCCATACAAGCTCCTCAACGCGCACAGGAGGCAGTTGGGGCCGATGCTGCCTGCCCGGATGCACCCTGCAGCAGGCTCTTGACTTTCTGATCATCTGCCCGCACCGCACACCTGAAACCGATCAACCAGCTTCCTGCCGCAAGCTCCTGGGGAGTGTAAGCCGGGGACCTCGAAAACCGGCGGGTCGAACGAACGTCATCCGGTGACGGACTATTGAAGCTGCCGCCTCGAATCACCCGCAATGATTGATCCGGCTTATCCGTTGCACTTGGCGCGTAGGGCTGATAGGAGTCCTGAACCCATTCGGCGACGTTTCCCGCCATATCGTTCACACCATAGGCGCTGGCGCCGGACGGATTCTGCCCCGCCGGGGTTGGATGCTGAGATTTGAACGTTGCCTTCCCTGATTCCGCTGAGTTTCCCCAGGGCCATCGCCGCTTCCACTGCGGTGAGCCATCCGTGGCTCGTGGATCCCATGAGGCCGCCTTCTCCCACTCAGCCTCGCTCGGCAGCTGTTTGCCGGCCCATTGCGCATAGGCATTGGCGTCATCCCACGAGACTCCCACCACAGGCTCGTTGGGATTGTTCTTGAAGAAGTTTGGATCCCAGATCGGGTTTACTGGAAGAGTTCTCCCGGTTGCCTGGCAAAAGGCCTGGTACTCCTTGTTGGTGACTTCGTTCTGGTCTATGTAGTAGTTGTAGTCGAGGTTCACCGGATGAACAGGTTTTTCATTTGGCTGCCCCTGATTGTCGCCCATCAGAAAGATGCCGGCCCGAACCAGGCGCATCTTTCCATGGTAGTCAATTTCGTCGAGCGGCCCCGCCGCCACCGCGCCCGGCTGGCATTTCGCCGTCAGCTCAATCGTCTCTCCGTCGTTGCCGGTGATCTTGTCCTGCATAGCATGGCCATCCCTTAAGAGCTGCGCGGCTCCCCCACTACAGGAGACGCAAACCGGATAACTCTCACCCGGCCGCAGTCCATAGACCATGACTGCACTCACTCGCGATCCGTCGGCGGTTGTCCTGATGACGGGCATCCCGCGACGCGCATCGCCCACAAAGACTTCGCTGTCCGGAGCCGCCCCGTTGATCACCAGGGTAACGCCGGGGTTGCGCTGCATGGCGTAGAGCGCTACGGCGATCACCGCAACAAGGACCACCGCACCCGTTGCCCAGATTGCCCATTTTGGAACCCGGGATGGTTTTGCTGGTGCTGCAGACTTGGTCGAGCGCCGCTGCGGAGGCGGAGGAGGCTGCGGCGGCGCCGGCTCATTTCTGCGCAGTTGGTCGAGCCTGACCGTGGCATCTTCAGGACTCTGATTGTATTGATCACCAGGCAAGTCACCCTCCGTTTGCGTCGCGGCGAGGTCGCGACGTGCGTCTGCGACATCGCGATACCTCTCATTCACATTCTTGGCCATCATTCGCTCGACAACACGAGCGAGATTTCTGGAAATGCGGGAGTCGAGATCGGCCAATCCCGGCGCCGTGCGTGATAGATTTGTATGCCAGGCAATCCACCGCTCGGCAACCTCCGAGCCCCCAGGGGAACGATTGTATATATCGGCGAAAGCCTTATGAAACCGGTCCGCGCCAAGCAGGGTTTCATAGGCAAGCATACCAGCGGCGTAAATATCTGCCTGCCGTTCGTCCTTGCCACGTCCGAGGCCGGCGTCGATTATCTCGGGCGCCGCATACTTGGCAGTCGCACGAGTCGGCGTTCCCGCGCCTTTGGCGATCGAGTCGGCAATCCCGAAATCACTGATATAGGCGGTCCCTTCGCGATCGATGAGGATATTGCCAGGCTTGAGATCACGATGAATAATACCGCGCCCATGAATGGCCACGAGACCAGAGAGAATCTGGGAAATGATCGCCTGGCCGCGAGCGGGATTGAGCCCACCTCGCTTGATTACATCGGCAAGGGTTTCACCGTCGATGTAGTCCATGACCACGTAGAGCCGGCCCTCCCATAAGAGGGCATCTCGGACTGTAACGATATTTGGATGCGAGGGCAGTTGTGCGAGCAGCTCGGCCTCTCGCTCGAAGCGCTGCTTGAGCTCGGCATCGTCATTGAGATCGGAACGCACCTCCTTGATGGCGACGTACTTCTTGAGGTGAGGATGGAACGCCTTGTAGACGGCGCCCATGGCACCCTGTCCTATCTGCTCGAGCACTTCGTATTTGTCTATTCGTTGCATTCGCGTTTGTATTGACTTACCCGCGCCAGACGGCGCGGGACGGGCAGGGACAAGCCCTGCCCCTACAATCTTTCTCGACTGTTCAACGCTTCGCGATGACCTTGTAGGGGCAGGGCTTGTCCCTGCCCGCCCGGCGCCGTCTGGCGCCGGTAACCTTTACAAAGCCGCGAGAGTTATCTCCGCTCCATCTATTTCCAATCACCGATGAGCACGAACGGCGCCCAGAAGAATGGCGCGTTGAAGCGGTTCTCCGAGATCATCTGTAGCTGCGCATCCCGGAGCGCCGCGGCGGCGGGCTTCTTCGTGGAAAGCATGCCCTGATAGAAGTTGGACATCAGCTCAGCTGTCGAATCGTCGGCCACAGACCAGAGACTCACGCCGACCAGCGGAGTTCCCGCATAGAGGAAAGCCCGCGTGAGACCGATCACTCCCTCGCCGCGCTTCTCCTTTCCGAGTCCAGTCTCGCAGGCAGACAGCATGACCAGTGATCCCGAGAGTCGAAGGTTGAAAACCTCCTGCGCTCGAAGGAACCCATCGTGATCACGGTCGCCAACCAGCGATAGAACGAGCCCCGTGAATTGAGGATGCTCGGCATCGAGCATGCCGTGGGTCGCGATATGGACAATGCCGTATTGCCGCAGATCCTGTGAGATGATACGCGACTCGTTGGCATCCAGATCGAGCCATACATCAGCCGTACCGCCGGATGCCTTCGCAAGCTGCGCGATCTTCTCGGCCTCCACACGCGTTCCATCGAGGCGCGGTATCAGCACTCGCTGAACCGGACTGCCCTTGATATCAGCAAGCGCGGTCTTGACCGCCAAACCCCTCGATGCGCCTCCAGCCTGAGCCTGGGCAGCGCCGCCGGCCCGGGGGTCACTCGCATCAAAGACCGGATCTGCCAGGACGAGCGCGGTTCGAGGAGCAGCACTCCTCGGGCGGTCCCTGACAACGGCAACCACCGTTGCAGAGGGCGCGTAGACGATCTCGTGGTTTGTGACGAGATACGAAAGACGAGAGTAGTCCCCCGCGGCCGTATCAGACGTCACAAGGGCCTCGAACGGCACGTAATTGAGCGAGCCGTCGGCGACTATAAGCAGCCTCTTGTCGTTGATCTGTGAAGCAGCCGGAGCAACCGCTGCCTTATACAACGCATACCCGCTGCGTGCAAATTCAGCGCTTCCGTCTGCACCGCCCCTCGCCTGGACCTTGAGGCCGCGAGACGAGCTCTTGTCGGTGCCCTGATTGGATGCGGCGTCGATCCCGGCAATCGGACGGCTCACACCATCGGGAATGAGCTGTTTGCGGAAATCGACTGTCAGGTCTTCAACAGCCTTCCGTCCAGGCAGCCGGTAGACGCGCAGACCGCTTCGAGTCACCACCCAGAGATTCGACTGTTCAGAGCCGAGATTGTATTCGAGCAGCACGGTCTGATCGTCGAGCACTCGCTGCTGAACCGCACTCACCGAAAGAGGCTTGGGCGCCGCGAGCGCAGCATATCGTGGACTCGCCGCGACGATCTGATTCTCGATCTTGTCGAAGTCCGTGGAGAGCCGTTCGAGCTCGGCATCGAGGTCGGCAACAGCTTTGGGCGGTGCATCATCCGAGAGGCGTAGCCCGAAGAGTTGATCAGCAATCTCCTGCTGGCGGTGGAGGTTGTCCGATCTCTGTTTGAGCAGCTCCGGCGGCACGCCCTCGGTGATCTGGGCTCGAGATTCGTCAAGCAGCTCGAGGAGCGCTCGCGCACGGCCCTGTTCGACTATGGAGAAGGCCTCACTCGCATAGGCGAGCGCCTGGCCCTGCAGATCACCATTGGTGGATGGCTCGTTCATGGCCATCTCGATCAGCGCGGCGGTGGCTTCATCAAACACATCCTTTGTGCCCGATGCGAACGTGGTCCTCGCGTCGTCGGCCCGAAGACTGCCGCGACGAATCGTCTCTATTGTCTTGAGCGCATCGCGATATGCGCCGATCGCATCCATCCTCAGCTTCCAGACCTTATTCTTTTCGGTTTCGGCGGCTGCCAGCTTCCACTCGGTCCGCCCAATACCACGTTGAGCGGCCCAGACGAGGTCGAGGCGACCATCCTCGCGAGCACCCTTGATCGCGTCGGTGTACAGTTTGAGTGCCTCCGCCGTAGCGACCCTCCAGAAAGGCAATGTCACCGAGGCTCGTTCGTGCCGCAACGCGCGCTCGCTTCGAGACTCCAAAGCTCCCAAAAGCTCCCCCTCCGCCTGTTACCGTGCCCAGAAGGCTCTCGAAATGGCCTCTGGCCGCAACCAGCTGGTGTCCAAGCAGCTCTGCCATGCCAAGTCCCTGCGCTCCGACGACCTGCGCCACCAGTTCCTGGTAAAGACCTATGCACGCCACGGTCTTGGCAACAGTCATCGCTGCTGCGCCCACGCCAGCCACTGCTTTTGTCGCTTGAAGCGTAACCTGTACCGGTTGACCCAGGCTCTCCGGAGAGAGACTCGTCTGCACGGGGTTATACCCTGGCGCCTTGACCTTAAGGGTCAGCTTGCTCATATGGATCGCCAGAGGGACGACTCGCCCGAGAGCGTCCGTCGTTCCCTGGGTATCGCATTGCAGACGACCGGGTCGACTCGATTCGAGGACCACCTCTGCTCCGGGGACAGGGTTTCCGTCCTGATCTGTGACTCGAAGGTCCATCCTGCCGAGACCGTCAGGCGTCTTTGGAGCGGCACCCTGAAAAGCCGGTGGCGGCGGGCTCAACGCGGCGCAGGCAAGTGCTCCACCCGCAATGCCGGCGGCATTGACGATTCCGGCTGCTCCACCGCCGCCTCCTCCCGAGGCTCCTGATGCGCCATCGACTCCTGGAGCGACCGATGCCGACAAGGACCCGCCAGTACCGGAGGCAGCTGCTGGAGGTGCTACCTGAGCCAGCTCCGGAAGCGGCAGCGCCTCCGGCCACACCTCTTGAATTCTGTCGTCTGGAGTCAATCTCAGCGAAAGCCTGCCGGGCCGCATCCGCGTTGCCCATTCGCATGTGAACATCGGCGATCTTGGCGGTCTCGATGCTTGCATTTGAAGGCTTGTTACCATCGCGAAAGGACTTCTGGGCTTCCTGGTAGTAGCCGAGTGCCGCCTGGTACTGGCCCTGCGTGGCATACAGGTCCCCGAGGGCATCGTTGGCCGCAGCCTTGCCTTCGGGATTGCCGGCTTGCTGGTAGAGTTGAAGAGCCGAGTCGAGGTGACCCAGCGCCTGATCTGCCTGACTTCGGCGGAGCAAGGCTCGCCCCTGATCGAGCTCGGCCCGGGCACCATTCTTCGATGCTGCCGGACGCGGCGCCTGGGCCTCAATGGCGGACCTATCGAGAGACGGCGTCGAAAGGATTGTAATTGCGATAACAAGGAGAACGAGGCAACTTCGGAACTGGGGCGTCATATATTACTACCTCCTCGAAGGAGTTGAGACGGCATCATAAACCTACCGTGTCTGCTGTCAAATGGTGAGAGGCGCAAGCAGAACCCTTCCAACGGATTTGGCTGATAATCCGCCAGTCACACTCCGGTACCATAACTTAGAACGCAGAACGAAGCCAATCAGTTCCCTTTTGTGTAGCCCGGTCCTCTAAGCGCTCTTCCGGCCCGATGTCCGCTGTACTTGCCTTCGTCGACCGTCACCGTCCCGTTGACGATGACATAAGGTATCCCATCAGGATATTGATTGGGTTCTTCAAAGGTGGCCCGGTCGACCACCTTTTCGGGATCGAAGATCGTGATGTCGGCTCGCATTCCCTCATTGATCTGGCCGCGATCCCGGATTCCCACGCGCCACGCGGCCCGCCAAGTCATCTTATACACGGCCTCCTCGATCGTCAGCAGCTTCTCTTCACGCACGTAGCGACCGAGGATCCGCGGAAACGTTCCGAACCCGCGCGGATGCGACTTGCTCCCAGCCAACGGACCATCAGCCGCTCTCGCGCCGTTGTCGGAACCAACGGCCACCCATCGCTCAGCGAGGGCCGCACGGACATCATTTTCGTCCATCATGAAATAGATCGCACCAGTCTGCCCATGATCTGCGACCAGTAGATCGAAGAGCGCATCCAGTTCGTCCTTCTTCTCGTCCTGAGCGATCTGCGAGATGCGCTTGCCCTGGTAGCGGCGAAGTGCATCGTTGTTCACTTCAGCGATTAGAACACCCTGGCCCCCACCACTGCCCATGAAGATGTTCTCCCAATCCGTGTGCGGAGTCAGGATGTCGCCCTTGATCTTCAATCGCATCGCCGAATCCTTGAGCCGTCCGATCATCCGCTCGTTGCCACCTTCAAGTGCCCACGGAGGGAGACAGGCCGAGAGACTGGTGCTGGCAGCCGAGTAGGGATACTGGTCGGCAGTTACGTCAAGCCCGCGGGAGCGCGCGGCATCGATCAGTCCCAGAACCTCAGGCATACGACCCCAGTTTGACCTGTAAGCCGTCTTGAGGTGCCAGATCTCGGCCGGAATATGGGCCTTCTCGGCGATTGTGAAGACCTCATTCAATGAGTCGGCTATTGGATCGGCCTCGCTGCGCTGGTGGCTTATGTAGATGCCACCATAGTGTGACGCGACCTTGGCGAGCTCAACCAATTCCTCAGTTTTGGCAAAGCGGGCGGGAACATACTGCAGCGAAGTGCTCACACCGAGCGCGCCGTCCTCCATGGCCTCGGCCACAAGACGTTTCATTTTCTCCAGCTCTGCCGCAGAGGGCGGACGATCGTCATAGCCGATGACCGCCTCGCGAACCTGTGTCGCCCCGACAAACGTTCCGAGATTGATTGCCGGCTGGGCGCGCTCGAGCCTGCTGAAATACTCCGCCAGTGTCCGCCAGTCCATCTTCAGGTTGTATTTCTTCAGAAAATCGGCCTGCTCGTGTACGAGGGCGTCGGTCAAAGGCGCTACGGATTCGCCCTCGCCGGTGATTTCAGTAGTCACACCCTGCATGATCTTGCTCATCGCGCGCGGATCGATGAGCACAAAGACCTCCGACTGCCCGAGCATATCGATGAAACCTGGCGCGACAATGAGCCCCCTGGCGTCAATCACGCGCCGACCGCGAGCCGAATCCAGCCGTCCGATCTTCACAATCCGATCGCCTCGAACGGCGACATCCGCGTCATACCAGGGGCTGCCGGTGCCATCCACCACGCGCCCGCCCTTAATAAGAAGGTCATATTCTTCAGTGCGGCCGGCCTGCATTGCGCCGGCCAGAGTGATCAGCAAGAGAAAGGTTATTCGCATCGTGCTTAATTTGGATGCGGCGACCCTGGGCGGAGGCCTGGGACCGCGGGCGTCCCGCCCGCATGATCTCGAAGCTCATCAGATGCGAGGTCATGCGGGCGGGACGCCCGCGGTCCCAGGCCTCCGGTCCCAGGGTCGCCGCACTCCAAATTGCTCCTTTAGCTTAGCTCTTCCTTGAGGATTGTCGCGAGATCGTGGGCATCGCGAGATATTGTCGACTCATCTTCGCCTTCGATCATTACTCTCACAAGATTCTCCGTGCCAGAGTACCGCACCAGTAGGCGGCCGCGTGTACCGAGCTTTTCGCCCAGACCGGCCATGCCTGCCTTGATTCTTGGAACAGTATCGAGAGGAGGCTTGCGCGCCACCCTGACGTTTACGATGACTTGCGGGAAGCGTTTGAAACCGCTCAGCAGATCACTCAAACTTCGTTGCGAAGCGATCGATGCACGGAGCACTTCGAGCGCGGTGATCATCCCGTCACCTGCGAGGCTGATCTTCGGAAAGATGATGTGTCCCGACTGCTCGCCGCCGATGCTCGCACCGCTTCTCAGCAATTCGTCGAGCACATATTTGTCTCCCACCTGTGTCCGGTCAAGGACTATCTCTCTCGCCCGAAGTGCAGTCTCAAGGCCGAGATTGCTCATGACAGTGGCAACCACGCGCCGCCCTGCCAGTCCATCACGAGCCGCAAGGTATCCGGCCATGATAAAGAGTATCTGGTCGCCGTCGACCAGCTGTCCTTTTTCGTCAACAAGCAGGACACGGTCAGCGTCGCCGTCGAAAGCGATCCCGATGTCAGTCCCGGCATCAACGACGACCCGCTGCAGTTGCTCCGGGTGGAGCGAGCCACAGTCTCTGTTTATGTTTTGCCCGTCAGGTTCAACGTTGATTGCAGTGATATGCGCACCAAGCGAGGCGAAAAGAACCGGCGCGATCTCGAAGGCGGCACCGTTGGCGCAGTCCAGGGCGATCTTCATTCCCTCGAGACTCAGGCCGGCACCAACCTCCTTTGAGAGGAAGGCCAGGTATTGCTCCGGCAACTCAGGTTCGGTCGCGATGGAAACATCCGTTATTGCCGGGAACGCCGACTCGGCTGCCCTGAGATCGGCCTCGATCGCAGTCTCAGCTGCATCGTCGATCTTCTGCCCGGTCGGCGCAAAGACTTTGATGCCGTTGTCGGTGTAAGGATTGTGCGAGGCAGAGATGACTATGCCGGCGTCGGCGTGGCAACAGCGGGTCAAATAGGCGACACCTGGTGTGGTGATGACGCCCGCCGAGTGGGCTTCACCGCCGGCAGTCGCTATGCCACGCACCACGGCATCACCCAGCCATTCGCCCGACTCGCGAGTATCACGGCCGATGACCAGCACCGGCGCTCTTCCAAGTCGAGCCGCGAGCTGCCTCGCAAGCGAGTAGCCGATACGCTCCACCGTTGAGGGGTCTAGAGGGAACTTGCCTGCAACCCCACGTATGCCATCAGTCCCGAAGAATTCGCCCATATTGAGTCTTGAAGAGTTACCGGCGCCAGACGGCGCCGGGCGGGCAGGGACAAGCCCTGCCCCTACAATCTTTCTCGCCAACGCACCATTTCGCGATCACCTTGTAGGGGCAGGGCTTGTCCCTGCCCGTCCCGCGCCGTCTGGCGCGGGTAACTCTCACCAAAGGTGCGGTATTCGATCAGTGAGTTACACGACGCGGACCAATATCGACCGAAAGGACCACCGACCCAATCGTGACTACGCGAACGAAGTGATTAGGCGGCTCGACATCGACAGTCGTATGAAAGCTCGCGGTTTTGTTATCGAGCGGAACGCTCTCAGTCGAGATGCTTGTCAGCCGTTCGACTGCGCTCTGCGGACCCTCTACCTCAACGGTCGGAGGCGTCAGCTGAACACTATACAATTCCAGCCCGTGTGCCAAATCGCCTCGGAACTGCGGCTTGACTTCGAGAGCCTTACGCGCGGTCAGCTCAAGCTGGAGCGTAACGCTCGCCGGGTCGACGCGAAGGACTTCAACACCCTCCGGCCGGGTGACGTCCGCGGTCCGCAATTGGACTACACGCTCACCGGGTTCCTTGTTGGTCAGATCGGCGATTACCGCAATCTGATTGGGAGTCACGTTTCTGACGACATCGCGCGGCCCTCGCAGGCGTACGCTGACCGTAGGCTCCAGCTCACTGCCGATTTCAAGCCCCGATTTAAGCCCGCGGAACTCGAGCGGCACGCCTGCCAGGCGTACATCGGTCGGCGGCTGACGCGAGAGCGCGAAGAGGATCACCGCAAGGAGTAGTGCGAGAAGCTTGAGCCAGACGTTCTCGGCAGTCTTTCGACGCAGGCTGGATCCCAACTGTGCGATCCGGGACCAGCCGTACGGCAGCGGCGAGCGAAGCTTCATGAGGGCGATCCCTCCTGGACTCCTTCACTTCCGCGTGGAGCTGCCTGCTCACGGCGCCGGTTGGCCAGGATCTCATCGATTTCGCGCTGGTGGCGCTCCTCTTCCGCTTTATCTTCGGCGTGCTGGGCTTCTGTTCGCCAGGGCTCCATAGCCTGTTGAATGAGGAGACGCAGGCGTGGTCCGTCGAGGTGACGAATGATGCGGCCTTCCATGGCAAAGGAGATGGAGCCGGTCTCCTCGGAGACGACAATTGCGCAGGCGTCACTGTCTTCAGTGATCCCGATTGCGGCTCGATGCCGGGTTCCCAGCTCGCGCGAGAGCAGTGGATTCTGGGTCAAAGGGAGAAAGCACGAGGCCGCCGCTACGCGGTTGCTGCCGACAATCACGGCACCGTCATGCAGAGGAGTATGAGGATTGAAGATTGTGACCAGCAGGTCGTACGTCAGGCGAGCATCAAGCTGAATCCCGCTCTCAACGAAGGTCTTGAGCCCGACGTCACGCTCGAAAACAAGAAGGGCGCCGATCTTCTCCGAGGAGAGTGTGGTCGCGGAAAGTACGACATCGTCATACCAATCCTGTCCGTAATCAGTCGACCATCCGCGCGCGTGACGAAATGGCAGGCGGAACGTCTTTCCGAAGTGGGTAAGCGCGGTGCGAATTTCCGATTGAAAGAGGATGATGATCGCGAAGCCGAGGTAGACAGCGACGTTACGGAGCAGCCATTGGACGGTACTCAGTCCGAACCACGTCGAAAGCTGGAAAAGGAGCGCGACGACTACGAGCCCGACGGCCATCTGGACGGCGCGTGTGCCGCGGACAAGTCTGAGCACCTCATAGATGAGGAGAGCGACAATGAGGATGTCGATCATGTTACGAATGCTTGGACTGTGCCAAGCTTCGATCCCTTGTGCCCAGAATTCGTGCATTCTCGTTGATCCTGTGTCTGCGTCTAGAGGATATCACACTCGGTTGGCGACTGAGGATAGCCACAAAAATGCGAGAACTATACCGATGTTTTTTGTTTCCTGAGGGTTCTCAAACTACATGCGACGCTGAAAAGAAAGTGATTGTGCCGTCATTCTGCATTTGCTAGACTGATCTTCGTGCCTGCCCCCGGCTCAGACTTACATCCGGGGGCCATCCTGCAAAGGTTGTTCCTCTCAATGCAGGCTCGACGCCGTTTCAATAACGGCCAATCTGTTGAGGCGCCAACCCGTGCCCAACGACTGTTCATTATTGCTAAGTAATAAAGATTGAGGTCAACCCGATGTAGATCAGTTGTCCGGCGCGAACGACATGTAATCGACGCCGACGAAAGGCCTATCAAAGGCCTATGAAAGGGATGAAAGACGTGAAGAAACTGCCAGTTGTTGCTCCTCTCGCCCTGATTCTGACCGTTGCCCTCCTTGCCGGGCAATCAGTCTCCGCCGCCGGCCATCACAGCTCTTCGAAGGGGAAAAAGTCCGCTTCCTCAAAATCCAAGGCCGGCTCGAAGGGCAAAGGCAAATCGACCACCGCAAAGCGCGGTAAAGGAAAGGGCGGTCGCAACGTGGCTAGTTCCACGGGAGGCCGCAACTCACGCCGGGGCAGATCGCGCGCGGCATATCTTGCTCGCGTCCGCGCAGTTCAGGCACACGATTCGGCCCTCCGTAACATCGCAGCCTCAAACATTCTGAATGACAACGCGGCTGGCGAAGATCCTGAGATCCGCCGCGCCGCAGTGGGCGCTCTGGCCGGGCGCTCCGGCACTGTTGTGGTAATGGATCCGAACAACGGGCGGATCCTGGCTGTCGTCAATCAGCGAATGGCGCTCTCTTCGCCCGTCAAACCATGTTCGACAGTCAAGCTGATCGTCGGGCTGGGAGCCTTGCACGAAGGGGTCTTCGATCCCAACCAGGACGTTCAGATTGCGGGCAATGGATACAGCCTGAATCTCACCGATGCCATTGCCCACTCAAACAATCTCTTCTTTCAGGTCCTCGGACGGCGGCTCGGCTTCGCTCGTGTCATGAAGTACGCCGAGAACTTCGGCTTCGGGCAGGTCACCGGCGCCAACTACGCGATGGAGAGCCCCGGCTTCCTTCCAGAAGAAGGCGAGGAGGAGACCGGACATATGTCGAGCCACGGCGACGGGATCGGCCTGACCGCGATGCAGCTTGCCACCTTTACCGCGGCCATTGCCAACGGCGGCAACCTCTACGTTCCACATGCGCCGCGCACGCCGGAGGAGAACGTCGACTTCAAACCGATTCTACGTCGCAAGCTCGACTTCTCATCGGAAGACCGGCTGCGGATGCTCTCTGGAATGATCGGCGCGGTCAACTTCGGTACGGCCAAGCTCGCCTATGACCCGATCGGACAAGTTGCCGGCAAGACCGGTACCTGCACCGATCATAACAAGCTCGGACTCTTCACCTCGTTTTCGAGTATCAACAACCCGAAGCTCGTGGTCACAGTGATTACAACGGGCTCGTCGGAGGCGGGGAAGCGGGCTGCCGAGGTAGCGGGACGGGTCTATCGATCGATTTCAGCCAAGTACCTGCGTGAAGCGCCGGTCGCGCCAGCCGCCGCGCTGATCGAACTGCCTACGAGGTAATCGACGATAAGATATTGGCGACTCTTGATATTATGAAAAAGAGGTAGCCACGAAGAAGCACAAAAGACACAAAGGGGGGATCCCCGAGCGGGATCCCTTTTTTGTGTTTTTTGTGCTTTTTTGTGGCTAGAATCTCACTCCGCGAAGCTCAATCAGAATATCCTTGACCTGATCTTCAGTGATCTTCGCTGGAGCATCCACCTTGACAGTAATCTTGATCGACTCTCCTGGCTGAAGGGGCTCGCGTCTTGCCTTGGGAATGGGAATGCTGACGTTCTCAGCGATAACCTTGTCCTGCAAATCGTAGATTCTTCCGATCACCTCAACCACGGATATAGGCCGCGTTCCTTTGTTGGTCAACCTCGCCTGTACCTCATACTGCGCCATCCCTATCATGTTGGGATGAACAATCTTATCGATGACTTCCAGGCCGACATTTCCCTTCGCGGCTTCGAACTCCGGTGACCCTGCGCGGTATACATTCTCGAGCTCTGATGAGGCCGGAGGCTTCGACCTCGCTACGAACATGACGATTACGGCAAGAATCGCCGCGACCAGCGCCCCGAGTACAAGAATAATCCGTGATCGCCGCTGCTCAGTCGCCTTTTCAGTCTCAGGAAACATGGATGTTGGCTCTTTCGTCTACTTCTCACCGAGGTGCAATGCAACTGTCCCACCCATCAGGTTGTGATAGCGGACTCTGTGAAATCCCGCCTCCTGCATCATGCGGCTGAGCTCTCTCTGCTTCGGAAAAGCCCTGACCGACGCAGGCAGATAATGATAGGCGGCGCCGTGACCGGAGAGACGAGCGCCAATCCCGGGCACAACACGGTTCATATAGAAGCTGGCTATTGAGCTGAATACCGGCACGACTGGTTGCGAGAACTCGAGCACCGCCGCCCGGCCTTCGGGTTTGAGGACGCGAAGCATTTCTTTCAGACCGTCCTCGAGATTCTCGAGGTTACGCAACCCGAACGAGATCGTGACCACGTTGAAGACCTCGTCGGCGAATGGAAGCTTGAGAGCGTCGCCTTCGGTGAACTGTGCTCGCCGATCAGGGTAGCGAGAGGCCTTTTGGCGTCCGATGACGAGCATCGGATGACAGAAGTCGCAAGCCACCACCTTTGCGAACTTCGCCAGCGCGAAGGCGAGATCGCCTGTTCCACAGCAGAGATCCAAGGCAAGGGCATCGGGCCGCAAAAGCAGATCTCGAAGCTTCCTCACGGTGAACCACCGCCAGTACTTGTCGATATTCGCAGAGAGGAGATGGTTCAGCCGGTCGTAGCTGGGAGCGATCTCGGCAAACATTTCGCGCACGGCGATGTGTTTGCCGGGAATATTGACTTCCGGGTTTGGTTGCACTCCGGTTAGTTTCACGAGTCAGCGTTGAGACTTGATCTGGTCGTCTATTTTTCCTACTACCACAACAGTCATCGCATTCGCCTCGAGGAGACGCTTTGCAACCCGCTGAATATCGGCTTGTGCGACCGCATCGACACGGCCCGGCCAGATGAGGGGATAGTTCTTGGCCAGGCCAAACACCTCGACCTTGCGAAGCTCCTCAATGATCGGCCGTGCGGCCTCCTGAGCCTTGAGCGCGGACTTGGCAGAGGCAAGCTCTTCCGGTGTCACCGGTCCCGTCGCCAGAGCCGCGAGACTGTCGGTGGCGCGGCGCGAGAAGGCAGCCGCTCGATCGGGAGCAACGGTGGCCGAGAAGTAGAATGGTCCGGGAAGCAGCCTCCCAGGAGCGCTGACGGTCACCTGGCTCGCCGCATCGCTTGCCGGAACCTGTTTCAGGCGCTCGCCGAGAATCTGCGACATTACCTGAGTCACGATGAAGTCGGGATCGGTAAGTTTGACGCCGATCAGGCCTCCTCGAAGCTCGACGGCTGGAGCATCGGGCACCTCGGTCTTGATCAATCTCAGCGAGCTCTCGCGTGGCGGCGGCCGGAAAGTAGACGGCACCAGCTGGCCCTTCGCCCACGAACCGAAGAATGTCCGAAAGTCCCGCATAATCCGTTCGTGCCGTACGGGCCCTACAAGGACAACAAACGCATCATTCGGCAGGTAGAAGCGCCTGTAATAGTCCAGGACATCACCCGGGCGAATGCCTGCGAGCGATCTTTCATCGCCCTTTATTGCATGACCATATGGATGGTCGCCGTATATCTGCCCGAAGAAGGTGGCGTCCGCCCTTTCGGCCATGCCGATATGGAGCGAATTTGATCTCACCTGCGCGAGCTCTTCATCCACCTGCTGAGAGAAGGTCGCCGGCCTGATGTTCTCGATAACCATCAGGCGCCCGACAATCTCGAGTGCCGGCTCCACGCCCGCGGGCGGAATCTCGAAGTGAATCCAGGTGGTGTCCCAGTCGACGCCCCAGTCAATCTTGCCCTGGAGAGATGCGATCTCCTCTTTGAGCCTGGGATTGGCGCCGACAAGAATGCTCTGCGTGAGGCTCGAAAGACCTACCTTCCCGGCCGGATCGAACATGGCGCCGGTGACAATGACAATGTCGCATGCGACCATCGGGTCGCCGTTCCTTTCGAGCGTGATGATCTGAAGCCCGTTCAGAAGGGAGTCCCGCTCGACGCCCGAATACGGAGTGACGGGTGCAGGTGCCGGCGCCGCAGGCGTTTGAGACTTCTTCTGCGCCAGACCGTTTATTGCTCCGCCGGCAAAGCCCAGAACGACTAGAATGGCGGTCAGTAATTTAGATAAGCTCATATAGCGATACTGCGTCCAGAAGGGTCTATCGTAGGCATAGCCGCAAAAAAGCACAAGAACCCGAGTGGTTCTTGTGAGTCGGCAGCGAACCTTGACCGGGAAATCTGCGTAGTTCATGACATGCTGAGGAGGATAGCGTGAACACCAAGAAATTTGATGAATTGCGGGATGCAGCCAGGCGCAAGGCGCAGGAGTTAGAGGACCGCTTCGAAATTCGCCGTAAGGTCGAGCTCGGGTTCAACGCAGCTACGGATGCTGCGAGAAAGGCAACCGAAGCCGTTGGAGACATGGCTTCGGCCGCACGCGAGCAGGCCGCGACAATGGATAAGGACCTCGGAGTCAGTGACAACCTTCGCGCGGGCGCGGAGGCCGCCGAAGAGAAGGCTCGTGACCTCTTCGGGTCGGCACAGACCTACTATCAGCGTGCCGGGCAGGCCTACAATGCAGGATACCGGAGGGGCGCGCATAGCCGGTGCAACAGTCTCCGGCTATCAGAAGGCTCGGGACTGGATGAAGAATAATCCGGGAAAGAGCGCCGTTGTCAGTCTCTCATTGATCGCTGGAGTTCGTGCCGGCTCAGTTTTCCCAGGTCTGGGGATGACAATTCTGGGCGCAGGCGGGGCGCAAAACTGGTTCTTCCACAGCGCCCTCCCGATCGTTGGCATCCGCAAGCTGACCGAGCGATATGATGCCTACTTGAAAGAGCAGGAGAAGCGAATCGCTGAGGGCAATACGGACGAGGCCGAGAAGGCTCGGATCGAATTCCAGCGCAATCTGACGAAGTATGTCGGAGCGCCGCTGCTCGGGGCGTTCAGCGTAGCTGCCGGAGCGACTCTGATCGCCTCGGCGTTTTCTGGCGCGACGGCAACCGGGCTCCCGGTGAGCCTGCTCCTGGGCGGCAATCCACTTCTCAACGGGATCTGGTTTTTCGCCAATGGCGTGGTTTGCATAAGCGAAGGGTATCGATTCTTCATGATCGCCCTGGCTGATCAGGACGAGGTTCAGCAAGTCGTCAGAGAGATCAAAGGACTCCTTCCGGCATAACGAAGGCCCCGGGGGCAACTCGTAGGGGCGGCTCGCGGAGCCGCCCCCAAAAGCCCATATCGAATCAACGTGGCGCGGGCTGTCCAGCCTGCGCCAGATTTCTCTTCTCGGGCCTTTCATCGCAGTCTGCCGCAGACTGGACAGTCTGCGGCACGATTCCATTGCTCAATCTGTCGCACCAAAGGTGCGACCTGAAGTAGCCCAGGGCGAAGCCCTGGGTAGCCCAACGTCAGTGAATTGAGCCCTGTAAGGGCGGAATTGACCCGAGAACCAGCCTCAATCCCAGACGAACTTTTCATCAAACTGAACTCTGTAACTTTTCAAAAAAGCGCGGTACTCATCCTGGAATGAGTGCCTCCGATGGTGTTCCGTTTGACGCTCAATGTAACTCCGCAACGCTGACACATTCGATTCACCGATGGAGAACGCCCCATACCCGGCTTGCCAATAAAAATTCCGAATTCCTTTGGTCTTGAGCCATCTTGAAGACGCTACCTTCACCTCCTCAACAATATTGGCAATCGGCCTCGTGCGTGCGAGCGCGAAGAGTATGTGGAGGTGATCGGTATATCCGCCGATTGACAGCGAGGGCGACTGGGCTGCTCGAAAAACAGCAGCGAGATATTTGTACAGCTCCGGTTGTATTTCAGGTGAGATTAAAGGTTCACGCTGTTTCGTGCTGAAGATCAGGTGAACGAGGATGGAAGACAACGACTGCGGCATTTGACGCTCCTCTCGGTGTGTCGCCCCTGTAGGGCTTCGTTGAGGTGGCGTCTTTTACCCAGGGCTTCGCCCTGGGCTATTTCAGGTCGCACCTTTGGTGCGACAGGACCCACGTCCCTTGCAGACAGCGTCCGAGGTATCTGGTGGCACCAACGACGCCTGTGCCAAAATTTCTTCTCTCGGGCACTTCATCGAAGTTTGCCGCAGACTGGACAGTCTGCGGCACCTAAGCAAACTGCAATTCGCGCGCCCTCTCGAGCAACCCGCACTCAACGGCGAGCTCGAAATACCGGCGGAGCCCTGCAAGGTTCTCCTCGTCCAGATCAAAGTTGACATTCTCGCGAAGATACCCCAGCAGATCGCTCTCCGGCAGACCGAGCGCTCCTGCATATTTTCGCGCGATTTCAGCTGAATGAGCCAGCCCTTCCATTTTTGCTTCCTGCAGTTGTGCAACCAGCCCAGGGTTCTGCCGGCAGGCCTCTTCGCCCGCCGCCCAGACAGCGAAAACAAATGGAAGTCCGGTCATGCCTCGCCATTCAACCGCCAGGTCATAGATTCGTAGTCCGAGCGCCGCGGCCTGTGACTCGAGTTTCATGGCTGGATCACCGATCACCAGGGCGGCATCGCTGTCTTTGAACATGTTGGCACAATCGGCCTGCTCCGGTGTCCGCTCGCTGAATGTGGGCGAATTTCGATACTTCCGCTCAAAGAGTATGCGGAGCAATGCCTGTGAGGTCCGCGAAGAGCTGTCGAGTACCACCGATCGAACCTCCTCCGCTGGTCTCTTCGAGGCCAGCACAACGCTTCGGACGCGCTCCCTGGAGGCCACGGCGATTCCCGGCACTACCCGAAGCCCCGGAATTCTCTGATATTCGATTGCCGGGATCAGGGCGACGTCACATTGGCCTGAGGCGAGCAGTTGGGCGCATCTGGCGGGGGCGGTGTCACCGAGAAAAGTGTGACCACCCTGCCGGCTCACAAAGCTATGCACGAGAGGCGCCGAATTGAGGTAAATGGAAGCTGCAATACGCATTTGTGAAGATTTGCACCCACGGCCGCCAGCACCGCTCATTTGTAAAATTCCACTCGACTCCCTAGCCGAGTCCGTAGCCACAAGTCGCTATCCTGCATAAGATAGCCGTTAAGGCGCCGCCCTGCAAGTTGTCCCGTCTCCGGACATTCCCGGGAAAAATAACTGGACAGACGACAAAACTGTGGTAGACTTCGAGCGTTCCTTCCTCACATTGTTTGTTCAAACAATACAAGGAATCGACAGATTAATAGCTGAGATGAAAGGACTTGTCATGAAGCTATCTTCGCATGCCCTCCGTTCGCTCCAGGAGTTGGATGATACAGGCCGTCAGGCAGTTGAACAGATAGTCAAGGCCCACGTTCGCGCCTGCCGCCTCAATGGTTTCCAGCCGGAAAACCTCGAGCGCGTCTACCAGGAAGCCATCGAGATCATCCGACTTGAGGGTCCGCCCAAGAAAGAGTCGGGAGTGCAAAACAAATATGAACCAACCCGGCGCTATGAGCAGTACCGGAGCCCGCGCGCGCTCTGATGCGATTGGCTTGCTTCCGGAATCGGCTGCCCAGGCGCCCAAGCGCAATGTTAACTTTCTCTCAATGCCAGTTTTAAGACCGCCGATATTGACAATTCAACCTTGAACTGACGCGGATTGCCCCGGCAAGACGGTCTGACTGGCTGTGGATTAACTTTGACCCCTCACTTTTCACCTTCTAAGGGACTTACAGAGAAAGGAAGACCGATGATTCGGAAGACAATCTATTCATTCGCTGCGCTGATCGTGGCAATCAGCTTTGCCGCAATCATCACCGCACAGGATAAGGACGTGTCGCTCACCGGGTACGTGGTTGATAAAGCCTGTGCCGCGGGTGCGGCAAAAAAGGCCGATCCGATGGCTGCCGCGGCCGGTCATTCGAAGAAGTGCGCCCTCATGGAGCCGTGTGTCAAGAGCGGCTACGGTGTCTTTGCCGACGGCAAGTACTATGAATTCGACGCCAAAGGCAATGAACTGGCCAAGAGCCTCATTGACAGCACCGCGAAAGAGAAGGGCATCAAGGTCAAAGTCATGGGCAAAGTGAGCGGTAGTCAACTCGCAGTAACGAGCATCTCCGAGACTGACTGAGCTCGTTACCTGTCACCAGACCCCATCAATTTCAGGGCGAGAACGGCACTGCCGGCTCGCCCTTTTCGCTATTGCACCACCTGTCATCGGACCCAATGATCGACTGGTTTCCGATCCAGCTCTCCTTGCGCGTTGCCGCGCTCGCGACCCTCTTCGCCCTGACCCTCGGTCTTGGCGCCGGTTGGATCCTGGCGCGGCACAAGTTTGCCGGCCGAGAGCTCCTGGATGCCATCTTCAGCCTTCCCCTGGTTCTTCCTCCGACAGTCCTCGGATACTACCTGCTCGTTCTTCTTGGGCAAAGAAGCCCTTTCGGCCAGCTGCTCGAGCGGATCACCGGCTTCCGGCTCGTTTTTACATGGCAGGCTGCAGTGGTCGCAGCCACTGTTCACGCCTTTCCCCTGGTTGTTCGCTCGTCTCGCGCAGCTTTTGAAGGCGTGGCCCTGAGGCTTGAGCAGGCAGGCCGAACGCTCGGCGCGTCCGAATTGGAAGTCTTCAGACGCATCACGCTTCCGCTGGCGTGGAGAGGTGTCCTCGCTGCTGCGACCGTCGCATTTGCGCGCGCATTGGGAGATTTTGGCGCGACACTGATGGTGGCCGGCAACATTCCGGGACAGACGCAGACGGCGGCCATCGCGATTTACGACGCGGTCGAGTCAGGACGCAGCCAGCAGGCTCTTCTGCTCGTTGTCATTGTCTCGGCTCTCGCGCTCATCCTTCTATACGCCGCCAACCGGATGAAATAAATCTCCCTCAACACAATGCTCTCGGTAGATATCAGTAAGGGTCTGGGAACGGCCGGAGACCACGATTTCAGGGTCGAGGCTGCCTTCGATGCACCCCAGGGCGTGACAATACTTTTCGGCCCTTCCGGCTCGGGCAAGAGTACTATTCTCGACTCCATAGCCGGCCTCATCCGGCCCGATCGCGGGCTCATCAGATTTGGCGATGAGGTCTTCTTCGACAGCACGCAGCGTATCGATCTCCCGGTTCGCAAACGGCGTGTCGGCTATGTCTTTCAGCAGCTCGCCCTCTTTCCCCATCTGACCGTCGTTGAGAACGTCGGATTCGGGCTCAGGGGTATTTCGGATCGCGAGCGTCTGCGGCGGATAAACGCCGAGCTTGAAAGGCTCCGCATCTCCCACACCGCATCCCGGCGCCCGGACCAAATCTCGGGCGGCGAGGCCCAGCGGGTTGCTCTCGCGCGTGCGCTTGTGACCTCGCCGAATCTGATGTTGCTGGACGAACCTCTTTCAGCGCTCGACGCGCCGACCAGAAGATCTCTTATTTCCGATTTCAGAACCTTGCGCGACGAAACCGGCATTCCGATGGTCTATGTTACCCATAGCCGCGATGAGGCTCTCGCTCTGGGAGATCGTCTGGTCTACCTGCAGGGCGGCCGGGTAGCCCGTCAGGGCGAGCCGGTCAGCATCCTGACAGCCCTTTCAAGCCATGGGCCGGATGGTCTTCCCGCTCTCTCCGACCGCAGCGAGAACATACTCATCGGAAAGGTTCGAAGCCGTGATACGGATCGCGGCGAGCTTTACGCCACATTCAGCGGCCCTCAGCGAGACTGCGAACTGATCCTTCCATTATGGGACTATGCGGCCGGCGATCAGATTATGATCGGGCTTCTGGCGGGCGATATTATGGTGTCGACTGTCCAACCGGCGAGCCTCAGCGCACGCAACGTCCTTAAAGGCTCGGTCGTCTCTGCCGATGTCAGGGAAGGTGATGTCCTGCTGGAAGTAGACTGCGGCGTCAGCCTTGCTGTGGCATTGACCGCCGACGCGTTTCGCGAGCTGCGCATTGAGACAGGGCGTGAAGTCTGGCTGATCATCAAGGCTCATGCCTGTCGAGCGATCGAAGGCGCCTGAGCCGGCTACTTCTTCTCCGCCTCTTCCAGTGCTGGAACATAGAAGCGGTTGGTGTACTCCTTGACCATGCGGCGGGCGCTGAAGACGGGGGCGCAGGTTCGAATAGCCTCCTTCACTACCTGCACCCACCTCCGCGGAACTCCGTCGGTATCGCGATCGAAATAGAGAGGCACGACCTCATCTTCAAGTACTCTGTAGAGGGCTTCGGCGTCGGCCGCATCGCGTGCCTCATCATTCTCGAACTCATGCTGGTCGTTGCGAATCGCCCATCCGTTTGAACCCTGATAGCCTTCGTACCACCAACCGTCGAGAATGCTGAGGTGCGGAACGCCGTTGAGCGCGGCCTTCTGACCGCTGGTTCCGCTCGCCTCCATCGGCGGCCGCGGGTTGTTCAGCCATACATCGACGCCGCGGTAGAGGTACTTCGCGACATGCATATCGTAATTCTCAACGAACGCGATATGTCCGCCCAGGTTGTGATCGCGAGCCATCCGGTACAACTCCTGAAGGGTGCTTCTGCCGGGGCCATCAGCCGGATGCGCTTTGCCCGCAAAGATAAACTGGACTGGGCGCCAGCTATCCATCAGCAGGCGCTTCAATCGTTCAAGGTCTCTGAAGAGAAGGAGAGCTCGCTTGTAGGTGGCGAAGCGGCGAGCAAAACCGATGGTCAACGCCTCTGGATCGAGGAGGGTTCCTGTTGCCAGCGCATGCGCCGGATCGGTTCCTTCGCGAATCCACTCCTCTCGTGCTCGTTCCCTGATGAATCCAAGCAGCTTGTACTTGAGCCGCAGGTGGCGGACCCACAGGTCGTCGTCGGGTATGTCGAGGACGCGTTCCCAGAGAGTCTGGTCGTCCTGATGCTGGAGCCAGTCATGTCCGAGATGCTTGTCGTAAAGCCGGTCCATCTCGGGTGCGACCCAGGTGGGAATATGTACGCCGTTTGTCACAGAAGTGATGGCGACATAGTCCTCGGCCGCATCGGGCCAGAGAGACTGCCACATCTGGCGGCTCACCTGACCGTGGAGCTGGCTGACGCCGTTGCGCATCCCGGCGATCCGCAGGGCAAGCGCGGTCATGTTGAAGCTTGAACCACCATAGCCGTCGGGATAGCCGCCAAGCGCCAGAAATCGCTCACGATCGATTCCGAGCTTCTCCCAGTAGCCCGCGAAATGCTGCTCGACGAGCTGAAAAGGAAAGGCGTCGTGGCCGGCAGGTACCGGTGTGTGAGTAGTGAATACAGTGGTCGCACTGACGCGAGCCGAGGCCTCTTCGAAGGTCAGGCCGGTCTCTACCAGGTCCCGTATCCGCTCGAGCAGGAGAAAGGCCGCGTGTCCTTCGTTCGCATGAAAGACCCCGGGAGTAATTCCGAGCCGGGCGAGCATTCTCACGCCACCGATCCCGAGAACCATCTCCTGTTCGATACGCGTCTCCTGATTGCCCCCGTAGAGTCTCGCGGTCAGCTCGCGGTCCCACGGCTCGTTCTCCTCAACATCGGTGTCCATCAGGTAGAGGGATACCGAGCCTACTTTGACCCGCCAGACCGCTACGTGAATCTGCCTTCCGTTGAGGTGGAGATTGATCAAACCGCCGCCGACATCGCGAGAGATTACCGACTCGATCGGCGCAGCGGCGTAGTCGAAGCGTTCGTAGACTGCCATCTGGCGGCCTTCAGGTGAGATGCGCTGGTGAAAGTATCCCTGCGGATAGATGAATCCGACACCGACCAGGGGAAGACCGAGATCGCTCGCCTCCTTGCAATGATCACCCGCGAGAATGCCAAGACCGCCGGAGTAAATCGGGAGCGAGTTGTGGAGGCCGAACTCGGCCGAGAAGTAGGCGATCGTCTTCCCCTTGAGGTAGGGATACTTGGCAGGAAACCAGGCGCCCCTGGCCGCCACATAACGTCCGAAGACCATCATGACGCCGTCATAGCGTCGCAGGAATACCGGATCCGTGGCGGCCGATTCGAGCTTGGCCGGCGCGATCTGGCTGAGCAGTTTCACCGGGTTGTGCTGAGTCAGCTCCCAGAGTGTCTGATCGAGGTTCTGGAAGAGCCACGCGGCTTCCGGTTGCCAGCTCCACCAGAGATTGTATGCGAGCTCACTGAGGCCGGCTATTCGGGCAGGCAAGGCAAGCTCGAGAGATGTTGTCAGGGTCATTGGCCGCTCTGTTCAGCGTGAGGAATTGGTACCTTCAAATGAAGGTCGCAACTCTACTCAACTCGGACCCGTTCGTCAATATTGGGGGTGCCGTGTTTAGCCGGCTCTCTCAGCGCCAGATTCCGAGCTGGCGGCGGAGGGCAACTATCTGCCCCAGGTGGTAGCTATTGTGATCGGCTACGAGGAGCAATTCCCTGAGATAGGTCTGGCCATCTCCGTGAGGTATCGTCGCGAAAAGGTCGATATCGGGATTGAGCGCCAGTTGCCTGAGGTCGTTCAAGTCCTTCCGAAAGCTCGCAATGCTCTTATCCCAGGCGTCCGGAGCAGGTTCAGAGCGCTTGGGCCAGTACTCGTCCATTGACGAAGGCTCCTCGTAGTTGGCGTTGCGGCAGAAATCAAGAATGTCGAACTGAGCGAGGCGCATGTGCTCGAGAAGCTGCCAGAGGGAATGCACGGCGCCTTCAGGTGTGTGGCCTCGCAGCTTCGCGGGAATGCCTTCGAGGGCGTCGTCGAGTCCCGCGTGCGCATCGTTCCAATCGAGGATTCGGGCGATCTGTTGGCGTAGAGGATCGTTGCATAGCTGCGACCTCAACACTGGAGCGCGGCGACCCGCTCAGTATGGAGTGCGGCGACTTGTCGCCGCTTTTGCGTTAGCGTACTGCAGGACTATGATTGACACGCCCGATTCTTCTTCATCACTGCAGTAGCTAAATCAAAAGCGGCGACAAGTCGCCGCACTCCATACTAAGCCAGTGGGCGCAGCGATCAGGCAGGGAGGCTCGTGTTCCAGATATCGACATGCAATCTCCACGAACCCTCTTCGTTCTTCCAGACGACAACATACTTCCCCGAGTCGCTCACGGTCCCGATACTCAGCGAATACTTACCCACCTCAACCGCCATGTCACCCCTCAACTCCACGGACACAGTCTCGAGCGTGGCGTCCTTTCCGCCAATGCTTATCAGTCCCTGCCAGAATTGCTGCGCCTGTTCCCGACCGCTCAACATCGGGCTATTGGGCGGTAATATTCTTGCGTCCTGGGTGTACAGAGCGGCCACGCCCGCCGCATCGCCCCTGCTGAACGCCGACATGAATTGCCTGTTCTGAGCTTCGATCTCTTCCTGCAGATTTGCCACGCTGTTCTCCTCCGGGTTGGGTGTTCACATACAGCATCGTCCATAGCTGCCGGCTTTGCAATCCGTGATATTCTGATTTCGATGAGACAATACCTTGACCTGCTCGAGCATGTACTCGATCACGGCTCGGCCAAGGGAGACCGCACGGGAACCGGCACGCTCTCAGTCTTTGGCTACCAGATGAGGTTTGATCTCCAGCGAGGATTCCCGCTCCTCACAACCAAGAAGCTTCATCTCAAATCTATCATCTACGAACTCCTCTGGTTCCTCAAAGGCGATACCAACGTCGCGTATCTCCGCGATCATGGCGTCAGAATCTGGGACGAATGGGCTGATGAGCGCGGAGACCTTGGGCCAGTCTACGGCGCACAATGGAGGCGCTGGCAGACTGCCGACGGACGAGTTGTCGATCAGTTGACGCAGCTGATCGAGCAGATCAAATCGAATCCCGATTCGCGCCGGTTGATGATCAGCGCCTGGAATGTGGGCGAGCTCGAGAAGATGGCACTTCCACCGTGCCATGTCCTGATGCAGTTCTACGTCAGCCGCGGCTCGCTGTCCTGCCAGCTCTATCAGCGGTCGGCGGATGTCTTTCTGGGAGTTCCATTCAACATTGCGTCGTATGCTCTGCTGACGCTCATGATCGCGCAGGTGTGCGGACTGAAGCCTGGCGAGTTCATTCACACTCTTGGTGACGCGCACCTTTATTTGAACCATCTCGACCAGGCTCGTCTGCAATTGCAACGTCAGCCTTTTCCGTCACCTCTCATGAAGCTCAATCCGCGCGTTAGCTCCATCGCGGACTTCGACTACGAGGATTTTGAGCTGGTTGGATATGAGGCGCATCCCCACATCAAGGCAGAGGTCTCAGTGTGATCATTTCGTTGATTGTGGCAATGGATCGCGACCGGGCCATTGGCGTATCGGGTTCACTCCCGTGGCATCTCCCGGCAGATCTCAAACGCTTTCGTGAACTCACCACGGGACACCATCTGCTCATCGGTCGAAAGACTTACGCATCCATTGGCCGGCCGCTGCCTCAGAGGACGATGATCATCATCACTCACGATCCGGACTACGAAGCGCCTGGATGCCAGGTCGAGCACTCAGTGACTGCAGGCATCGAATTGGCCCGCGCGAGCGGCGAAGAAGAGCTGTTTGTCGGCGGAGGAGCCGAGATTTACGCTCAATGCCTCGACCTTGCGGACAGGATTTACCTGACACTGGTCGATACCGACTGTCAGGCCGATACCTTCTTTCCTGAATTGACTCACGGCCAATGGCGCGAAGAGGTGGTGGGCACGCACGAGGCAGACGACCGCAATCCCTTCTCCATGACATTCAAGCTGCTCAGAAGAGTGGACGCGAACGCCGGAATCGTGCCGCAGACTGCCTAGTCTGCGGCAGACTGCGCGAAATGCCCGAGCAGCGAGGAAATTTTGGCGCAGGCTGGACAGCCTGCGCCACGCCTTTAGAACTCCAGCCGCAACGCGAACTGCATCTGCCGTGGTGTGCCTTGAATCGCGGTGAACTTACCGAAGCTCGAGTTCGGCGAAGCACCCAGATTCGGATCCTGCGGCAGTCCGAAACTCGAGATGGTCGTGAAGTGCTGGGTATTGGTGACGTTGAAGGTCTCCCAGCGGAACTGCATTTGCACGCGCTCAGTGATCTTGAAACTCTTATAGAGCCCGAGATCGATTCCGAAGAATCCGGGGAAGCGGAGAATATTGCGATCCCCCGTCTCGCCCGGAAGAGCGTTGCGATAGCTCTGGAAGGCCGTCTTCGGATCCGAGAAGAGGTTGGGATCACCAGTCCTCGTTGGAGTCGCCTCGACGGGTCGAAGGGCAACTGCGTTGGATTGCACATTCCAGTTCGTAGCCCACTGGGATTGATCGAACGGCTGGCCCGAGGGCAGGCCGGTGTTGTAGCGGAAGATGCCCGAGAGCTCCCAGCCTCCGATGATGCCGTTGACCCATTTATTGGTGTCTCCAAGGATTTTCTGACCATGCCCGAATGGCATCGACGCAATCCAGTTGGCATTCATCAAGTGGCGTATATCGAAATCAGAGTTGGCCCGCTGGCTGTCGAGGTCCAGTGGATTGACGATGAACGCCGAACCGTAGGAGGTCGCCGACTGGAGACCGGACGCGATGTCTATTGAATGACTTATCGTATAGTTGAAATCAAACGTCAGATTCTGACTGAAACGCTTGCGAAGGCTGACCTGCAGCCCGTGGTAGTCAGAGGTGCCGACGGTCGAGAACGTTGACAGGGCGGCGTATTGCGGCTGGAAGAAGAGACTGTTGACAAGTGCTACCGGAGCGTCGTTCCAAAGCGCCTGGACAGTCGTGTAGTCCGTTGTGTTGCGCCCGCCAACGCTGGAGAATGCAATCCGACGATAAGCCGCCTGGGTGGCATTCAAGGTGACATTCTTGCCGAGCACGCTGTAAACACCCGCGAGACCGGGGAAGAAATGCTCGAAGTACGGTATCGCCGGCACTGACGTGATCGGCACCGACTGGTACCTCATGGCGATCAATTGCCGAATGCCTGTATACCAATCGACTCCGGACTGGGGATCGCGGATGTTATTGAGATGCATGACGTCGCGCGTCACCAGCAGGTTGCGAGCCAGCCGCCCGACATAGCTTGCTTCGAAAGAGAAGCCTTTGCCGAGGTCCCGTCCGTACGACATGTTGAAGCTGTAGTTGAGAGGAGTCACCAGGGTATCGTCCAGAGACGACTCGATCCGCTGGCTCTCGTCCGCAGGTGTGACCTGCGGGAATTTCAATGTTGGACTGATAACCAGCCCCGGGAAGGCTCGCACATTGGGATTGGACCCGGTATAGAGAGGGGCGAGGCGGTCACTTACATTGAACGTGTTTGCCGAAATATTGCTCGAGGACTTGAACCCGAGGGTCGAGTTCAGATCGAAGGCCACCGCCAGCTGGCTTCCAATCCGATCGTAGGTCATGCGGAAGCCGCCGCGAATCGTGCTCTTCCCATCACCAAAGACCTTCCTTAGGAATTCGCTCTTCGGCTTTGGCGACCAGGCAAAAGCGACCGCCGGGGCGAAGTTGTTCCAGTCCTGATCATAGTAAGGCGCCTTACCGTTGACCTTGCCGGCCAGGTCGACCGTGATCGGTGCATTGTAGGGAACGCCGTTGAACGCACTGGCAACGCGCTGGTCGAAGTAGCCACCCAGACTCTGGACCGGCTTGACCTGCACGCCGTTCGCCTCGTACACGGGAGTCGAAGTCGACCATCGTAGTCCGTAAGTGAGCGTCAGGTTCGGGCGGAGACGCCAGCTGTCCTGACCGTAGAACTCGTACTCCTGAGTCCTGAAGACACGCAGAACACCGGTGCCCGCAGCCTCGAGACTGCCGTCCTGACTGTAGTTGAGATTGGTTCCGTACTGCGAATAGCGGCCAATGATCGCAGTCAGCGCGTCTCGGAGGTTGGTCGTCGAGCCGCTCGAGACATTCGGGAAGATCGCGTTGCCGTTGGTATCCTGATAGACAACGTTGCCAGACAGGTCGTAGAAGGATGGATTGGTACTCGCATTGTCAAACGACGTGCCGAGATTGTTGCGCGTATTCGAGATCAAACGGACATTCGCGCCATACTGCATCGAGTGGCTGCCCTTGGTCCACGAGAGATCGTCAACAAAGTTGTGAATCGGTGTCGTGCGGCTGAGAGCGTAGCTAAAGTTCGAGTGGCTGGAAAACAAAACGGAAGAAGACCGTGTTCTGCGCCGCGTCGCCGCCTTGTGTGAAGGCGTCGCGAGTGTATCCATACTTGAACGTATTGATCAGATTGTTCGAGATCGTCCAGGTATGGCCGAGCGCCAGCCCTCTTGGGTGATTCCAGACAGCCGCAGCCGGCGTATCGGGGAACCGGGCCGCCGTCGCTGTCGTCACGCTGTTGTCATTCTGATAGTTGAGACGCGCGAAGAAGACCTGTTTTTCGGTGATGTTGTAGTCGAATCTGGCGATAGCCGTATTCTGAGTCACCGGCGTTGAGGCGTTGAAACGGAAGCCGCTCGAATTCAACTGATCACCTGTCGTCGTATCGTTGGCCGGATACCTCGAGGCGGCTGCAGCGAGCGTCGACAGAGCAGCAGCATTGATCCCCGGAGTCACGCCGTTCGCTGCGACGTAGAAACCGTTGATCTGCGCAATATTGAGGCACCGGACGCCGCATGGAGTACCGGAAGGACAGGTAGGATCGCTCGAGCCGTCGGCGGTGCGGTATCTGACGATTCCCTGTCCCAGGGTCGGCAATGGCACCTGCCGGACGAACGATGTTCCCGACGCCTGCCTGAAGCCTTCATAGTTGAAAAAGAAGAAGAGTTTGTCCTTCTTGATCGGGCCGCCAATCGCGCCCCCGAAATTGTTTCTCAACAACTTCTCGCGTGGAACTCCAGTCTTGTTGTTGAACCAGTTGTTGGCCGAAGTGGCGGTGTTGCGATGAAACTCGTAGAGCGATCCGTGAAAACTATTCGTTCCCGACTTCGTTAGTAGCGAGATCTGGGCTCCTGAAGAACGGCCCTGGTCGGCATTGGCGTTGGTCGTCACGACACGGAACTCCTGAAGGGAGTCCGGCGTGAGACGAAGCACGCTGAAGAATGCCGATCCCGCCTGCTGATCGTTCACATCGACGCCGTCCAGAGTCACGTTGGCCTGATCCGCTCTTCCACCGTTGACATAGCCCGCCTGAGTGACGCCCGGCTGGATCGATAACAGGCCAACGACGTTGCGCGACAGGAGCGGCAATTCCTTCACCTGCACATTGTTGAAGGTATTACCGAGCGTCGCGTCGGTCGTGTTGAGAGTCGATTCAGTTCCCTGCACCGTGACCGTCTCGTTGACTGCGCCGACCTGGAAGGCAAGGTTGAGCGTCAATGGCGTGTTGACCTGAACCGTGACATCCTCCTGGACGAGTGAAGCGAACCCGGTTGCCTCAGCGCGTACCCGATAGACTCCTGGAGCAAGCTGCGGAATCTGATAGACACCTTCAGAGTTGGTCGTCACCGTCCGAGCGATGCCGGAGACGGTGCTTGTAATCGTGATCGTTGCTCCGGACACTGCGTTTCCCTGCGGATCTACCACCGCGCCGGACACCATGCTCGCCTGACCGAAAGCTACGGATGCGCTTGAAAGCAGAACCAGCAAACCAAGGCTGGCCGCTAGCCTGACCACTAACGATGAAGACGGCTTCGGGCCCATGAAATTCCTCCTTATGGCAGTCGTTGGTTGGGATGGTCGCTCACTTCAGCGGTGAGGCTTCGTCTGTACCGTCTATTTTCCGAATGATCTTCTGGTGCGTGGTGCTTCGTGGACTAACGACTAAGAAAAGGCAAATGATATGCCCGTACGGTCCGCGGTCAGATAGGTAGCTTTTAACTAATTGGCTATTAAGGAGGTTAACCGTGGCAGAGCTCAAAGGCAGAAGGTCCTGAAGAGAAGGAGTTTGTCCAAAATCCTGGATTGAGTTCAGTTTTTTGGAGAGACGGACCTGAAGGTTTGCCAAGTGTTTGTAAAGGAAAAATTCTAGAAGCGCCGCGGGCAGACGCTGAAAGATTCCCTTTCAGCCCCCTTTACGTCTGCCTCGCGGCGCCTGTTTCCCGAATCAACCTGCGAGCGGCTGCCGGGAAATTGATTGACGCGCTTCGAGCCGACTCTGGATCTCGCGAGCGCATAAGCGAACGATCCAAAGGATTTCAATCACTGACGGAGCGCGTCAAACTCAACTTGCGCTCCAAAGTTAAACAATCGGCGTGCCAGTCGGAAGATTCGGCGTGATTGGCGCTATGCCTATGGGAAATCAGGTACTTAAGCAGCGCTGTAGTTTAGGCCGGAGAGCGCCGAAACATGAAAGCTCATACCAATCGGTTGGTTTTGCTGACGTTTTGGTGCGCCAGGCACGGCCGTGGCGTCCAAAAGCTCGTACGGGCGACCTTTTGGGTTGGGCGGCGCCTTCGAGAGCGGACGTAGGGGCGGCTCGCGAGCCGCCCCCACAGGCCAACTCCGTCACAAGAATGGGGGAATATTGGCTGTGCGGCATTTGGGGGCGGCTCGCGAGCCGCCCCTACGACTTTCCCGCCAAGTCATAACTTACGGGCTCACCCCAAGGGACAAACCTGGTGAGTGCGGCCGTCCCCGGGCGATGGGGAGACCTATAGCCTTGTTTGACATGAAATTGTGCTTCTGCTAGCGTAACGGCTTTGTTTGCCATCGCCCCCCAATCACCGATGATGACCATGATCTCGAGTACTCGAGCGGGCGATCGTTTTCGTCAACCCGCGGCCCGCGTGATTTCGGTTCTAGCCCTTTCGCTACTTTCCCTCTCCTGCAGGAATATTGCGACTGTCAGGGACGAGACCATTCCGCGCCTGCTGACGCCTCTCGCGAACAGCGAGTTCAAGGATCTGACTGCAAAACTCCAGCCATTGGTCACCTTGAAGTCGCTTCGGGCCCAGCGCGTGGCGCTTCAGTTTCTGGATGTTGAGTCGTCCGAACGGTACCGGACCGCGGAAGCAATCATGCTGCTCAATCGTCCGGACCAGATCCGAGTCATCGTCCAGGTTCCGGTGACCGGGACACAGATTGCCGATATGGTCTCGGAGGCCAATCACTTTAAAGTGGCCATCTATCGACCCCAGAAATACAGGCGATTCCTCGTCGGGACCAACGATGCCGACTACAGCGCATGGCGCAACAAGCTGCCCAAGGACGCTCAGAGCGCGCTCATCGACGCGCGGCCGTTCCATTTCACAGATGCTTTGATGATCCAGCCCCTTCATGTAGGGGAGACCGGTTTCAGCTACACCGTCGCGGAGGAGTTCAGGGTCGAGCCGGACAAGCGGCACGGGGCGAAGAAGAATGCCCAGGTGCTTAGGGGATTCTACGTCATCTCCGAGGTTGAGCTGCCAAGCGCTCCGCAGGGACTGGGGAAACTGCGCCGGAAATTCTGGTTTGACCGGACCGACCAATCGCGGTTCGCTCGCCAGCAGGTCTACGACACGCGAGGCCAGCTGGCGACGGATGTCGAATACTCGTCTTATATGCAGCTCAATCCGAACCAGGAGGAGTTGCGCCCGAGCGTGATCCTGGTTTCACGCCCTCACGAAAGCTACTCAGCGCGACTGACCTTCATCGCCGGACGTTTCGACGTCAACCCGGCCGACTTTCCGCCGGCAGCCTTCGTCCTCGAAAACAAGGAGAGCCTTCCAGAGACCGATCTGGACAAGGCGAGCGGGGAGGCGCCGTAACCATGCGGCTGCCCCGAATGCCCCGACTACTGGATAGCCTGGTCATCTCCAACATCAGACAGCGGCCGACTCGTACTCTGGTAAGCGTCGCAGGTGTCGCGCTTGGCGTGATTCTTGTTGCCGTCAACACGGGTCTCGTGCGAGGGATGTTGAACGACCGGATTCGGCGTGAGCAGGGCATCGGCGCCGAGATTCAGTTCACACGCAAGGGATCGAGCGTGATCTCTCCCTCAACGATCCTCTCTCTTGATGTCAGATACTGCGATCGCCTGCGGCAGATTGCCGGCGTTCGCGAGGCGAGCCCTGTAGGGCGCCACATCCAGGCCGGGAGCTCGGGGCTCGGACTGTCGCAAATCGATGGCATCGACCTCAAGAGTTATGTCGCGATCAGCGGAATGAAGATCATCAGCGGAAGGGCCTTCGAGTCGGACGACGAGGTGATTATTGACGACTTCAAGGCTCATCAGGAATCCCTTGGACCCGGGAGTACGATGGAGGTTTTTGGAAAAAAACTGAGAATCGTCGGCATCTTCGCCCCGCAATCAGGCTCACGGATCAAAATGTCGCTCGATGCAATGCAAAAGCTGCATGGCACCCCGGGCAAGTGCACGTTCATTCTGGTAAAGGTTAACGATCCGGCGCAGCAGGAGGAGGTACTTCGACGCATCGACGCCGAACTGCCCGGCAATTACGTCTGGCTGACTCGCGAAGTGGTAACCGGCTTTGAGCGCTCCATTCCAGGACTGGACGGATTCGTCAAGGCAGTGCTGGTCCTCTCGGCGATCGTCAGCACGCTGGTCATCCTCCTCGCGATGTACACGACGATCACCGAGCGGACGCGGGAGATTGGCATTCTCAAGTCCCTCGGCGCGTCGAAGCGCTTCATTATCGGAGTCATCGAGCAGGAGGCGCTGGCCATCAGTCTGATCGGCGTTGTCGTTGGCCTCATTGCCGCCTTTGTGATCGGTTGGGGGATCGAGCGCTGGACTTCGCTGATGCTCGAATTCCATGGCCGCTGGATATTTATCGCCGCACTGATTGGTATTCTGGGGGGAGCGGTGGGAGCGCTATATCCGGCTATGCGAGCCGCGCAACAGGATCCGGTCAAAGCTCTCGCATATGAATAGCCCTATGGAACCAATCTTGCTTACAGAGAATCTGACGATGACGTACCATGTGGGCAAAGTCGACGTGCATGCCTTGAAGGGTGTCAACCTCGAGGTTGCGCGTGGTGACTTCATCTCGATCATGGGCCCGTCAGGATGCGGCAAGTCGACGCTCCTTCATATTCTGGGCGGCCTGCTCAAGCCCACATCGGGGCGTGTACTGGTCGATGGAGACAACCTGGCTGAGGTGGGCGACGCAGCCCGAACCGAGATCCGGCGCCGGAAGATCGGCTTTGTCTTTCAAAGGTTCAATCTCTTCCCGACACTCACTGCGGAGGGTAACCTGCGGCTGGCAGAGAGGATACACTTCGGCGGCAGCCGTCATGAAGATGGGTCTCGACGCCGTGAGGTATTGAAGCTTCTGCGGCTCGAAGAGAAGATGGGGCACAAGCCGCTCGAATTGTCCGGTGGAGAACAGCAGCGGGTAGCTTTGGCCCGTGCGATCATCAACCAGCCTGCCATCCTGCTGGCCGATGAGCCTACGGGCAATCTGGACACCGAGAACTCGGAGGTGGTGCTGGAGATGCTCGCCGGGCTCAACCGCAAGTTTTCACAGACAATTGTCATGATTACTCACAATCCGGAGGCCGCACGGATCGCGAACCGCATAATTGAGATGCGCGACGGGGCCATCGTCGGACCCGCCTAGTATGGGGAAGATAGCCACAAAGAAGCACAAAAGTCACAAAGTAAAGACAAAAGGAGAATGCCGTCGAATCTTTTTTGTGTCTTTTGTGCTTCTTTGTGGCTATCTTCTCCATCCTGACCGGTCGACGCGTTCTATTGAGTCAACGGGCTTTAGAATTTCCCAATGAAGTCGCTGCTGATTGCCATAAAAGACGTGCTCGTCTGGAATCATGCCCGCGGAACCTGGCAGTACGACATTCTCTGCTTATTAATTGTTCTGGCCGTCTTTCTGGTTCCGAGCCGGTACTTCGGAGATCGCGACCGGCCGACCGTCTACCTGCACCACGCGCGCAGACCGCTGGCGGATGAGCGCGGCCTGCTCAAGCTGGAGGTAAGCAGCGACGAACTCAGCCCTTTTCTGGCTTCTCCGACGGCTGGAAGGCCGGAGGGGACCGCCGGCGATCCACTGGTAGTAGCCTGTTCGACTTATGTACGGCAGCTTATTAAGCGCGAGGTGACGATAGAACGCGTAGAGTCCTGGCCCGACACACAGGGTCGACTTCGGTATCGCATTTGGTTTAAAATGCTGGTTTGAGGTTTTGATAAGGCTCATGTGAAGCCATTCCATACGGAGACTAGGTGCTAATGAAGAGATCGCAATCAATTCTGGTTATTGTGAGCGCGCTGGCTCTGACCTTCTGGCCCCATGGCAGGGTCGAGGCAAGAGCAACTCCCCAGCTCCTCAGCGGCATACTGACGAAAATGGAGAGAGCGCACGAGAACCTGCACAGCTTGCGGGCATTGATTTCACAAAAGAAAGTCAACGTTCAGATCAATTCGAGCGATACCGATACCGGAACCCTGCTGTACAAACCGGCAGTCAACGGCAAGGGACGGTTCAGGATCGACTACACGAAACCCGATACGAGCACGATTTCGATCGTCGGCGACAGCGTTGTCTTCTATCAACCTCGCATCAACCAGGTGCTCAAGAGTACCGTCGCCAAAACGACGAAGAGCCAGACCAACGGCTATTCGCAGATCTTGGGTCTCGATAAGTCCGTTAAGACTCTGGCCAACAACTTCAACATTGAGGTCGTCAAGGACGAATCGATTGACGGCAGGACTGCGACCATCCTCCACCTCGTGCCAAAGAGCGGGGGAACATTTGCCAGCGTTGAGCTATGGGTGGACCAGGAATCAGGATTGCCGATCCAGGAGAAGTTCGTCGAGCGAAATGGAGACTACACGCTCGTCAAACTGACCAATCTCGAGCGCAACATCAAACTGGCTGACGACGCTTTTGTGGTCAAGTACCCCGCCGGGACAAAGGTCGTAGACAGGATTTAGCTAAGTGCGCAGGCTGTCCGGCCCGGCGCCAGAACAGCATATCCAGGATTACTTGAACCTTTCTAACCAGTCTGCCGCAGGCTAGACAGCCTGCGGCACGTCTAACTCTCACGGCATGCGGACGTTTTCCATCAAATTTCGAGAGAAGGTGCGCGAGGCACGCTTCGTTGCCCGTGCGATCAGCTCGACCAAACATCCGATTCTTGCGCACCTCATCCCGATGCGCCGGTGCAATCTGGCTTGCGGATACTGCAACGAATACGACAAAGTTTCAGAGCCGGTCCCCCTGGTCACGGTCAAACGACGCATCGACCGGTTGGCCGAATTTGGCACCTCGGCCATTACCTTGAGCGGAGGCGAGCCGATGCTCCATCCGGACATCGACGCGATCATCTCGCACATTCGCTCGACCGGGGCGCTGACGGGGCTCATCAGTAACGGGTACTACATGACCCGCGACCGGATTGAACGTCTCAACCGAGCGGGGCTCGAGTATCTTCAGATCAGCATCGACAACGTCCAGCCGGACGAGGTCTCTCAAAAGAGCCTCAAAGTCCTGGATCGATATCTCAAGTACCTCGCCGAATATGCCGATTTCCACATCAACATAAACTCGGTGGTCGGCGGCGGAATCAAGAATCCGGAGGATGCTCTGGCGGTTGCCAGGCGAGCGGTTGAGCTTGGCTTCAGCTCGTCACTTGGCATCATTCACGATGGCACGGGCCAGCTGAAACCGCTCGGTGAAGTCGAGACCCGAGTCTTTGAAGAGCTGAAGCGTTTTAACAAAGAGAAGTACGCGATGCTCAACCGTTTTCAGGATGACCTGGCAGCCGGCCGTTCACACGAGTGGCGATGCAGGGCGGGGGCGCGTTATCTGTATATCTGCGAAAACGGCCTGGTTCATTACTGCTCACAGCAGCGCGGCTATCCCGGGACTCCCCTCGAAGACTATACGACCGACGATCTCGAGCGGGAATTCTACAGCGAGAAGCCGTGTGCCAAGTATTGTACGGTGGCCTGCGTGCAGCAGGTGGCACTTGCAGACAACTGGCGTGCGAAGCAGCATCCTTTCAGTCCGGATCCTGTTCCCACCAACATACTGACTCCTCTGAGGGGGGATCAGTAACGCGGCGCAGAAATCACAAAGCACGGTTGATCGAGCCCATGCGATGAAGCCGCATCATCGATGAGATGCTTGGCTGTTCGGGAATCTCCCCCGCCATGACAATGACACGCTCGCCGGGCTCGACAAGCCCCAGTTCGACAAGAGCTTTGTCCGCCCGCATGGTGAACTCCACGCTCCGCCCACTGAAATCGATCAGATAAGGCTCTATTCCCCAGACAGCAGCAAGCGATGATCGCGTTCGCTCGAGCGGTGTGAAGGCAATAATGCGCTGGGCCGGACGGCGCGCGGCGACATGCCGAGCCATTGTGCCCGAGCGGCTGAAGACGATGATGAATCGTGTTCCAAGCTCCTGGGCGGCGTAGGATGCGGCCTCGGCGATGGCGCGCCCTTCTGTGCCCGTCTGATGGCCGACAAGGCTCGAAGGGCGATCAGCGCAGAACGACGACTCGGTAAAGGTGACTATTCGCGACATGGTCTCGACCGCCTCGACCGGGTATTGTCCTGTCGCGGTTTCAGCAGAGAGCATGACGCCGTCGCTTCCGTCGAGGATGGCATTGGCCACATCGGATGCTTCGGCGCGAGTCGGACGCGGCTCGTGAGTCATTGACTCGAGCATCTGGGTGGCGGTGATCACCAGCTTCTCTGCAGCATTGGCCTTCCCAATGATCTGTTTCTGATAGAAGGGCACGCTCTCGACGGCCATCTCAACGCCAAGATCTCCGCGCGCGACCATCACTCCATCGCAGACCTCGATAATCCGGTCAAGATCATTGAGCGCTTCCCGTTTCTCAATCTTGGCGATGAGCCCGATCTCCGATGCACTCGCTCCCATCAGTTGGCGGGCTCTCTCGCAATCGGCGGCCGAGCGAACAAAAGAGAGAGCCACGTAATCGATCCCCTGAGAAAGGCCGAAGCTCAGATCACGCCGATCCTTCTCAGTCAGCGAAGGCGTAGACAGCGTGACGTCGGGTACGTTTATCCCTTTGTGCTCGCCGAGCGCACCTCCATTGACAACGCGGCAGATGATATCGGTGGCGGTGCACTCTTCGACGCAGAGCTCAATCAGCCCATCGGCGAGAAGAATACGATGGCCTCGATGGACATCCTTTGGCAGATCGACGTAGCTGGTCGAGACAATCGATGCGTCGCCAGGGACGTCGCGGGTCGTGATCGTCAGATGCTGACCGGCGCTGAGCTGGACCTGAGCGTGATCGCGCAGCAGTCCGGTGCGAACCTTTGGGCCGGATAGATCAAGCAGAATAGCAAGCGGAAGCTGAAGCTCTTTAGCGACGCTGCGAGCCGAGCGGATCGTCTCAGCGTGCTCTTCCTGAGCGCCATGCGACATGTTGGCCCGCAGGACGTTCATTCCGGCGAGCATCAAGGCTCGAAGCCGCTCAGGAGAGCGTGACGCCGGTCCAATGGTCGCAACGATCTTGGCTCGTCTCATGGAGAGCTACCAATCGTGGATCCTTGCCCGCAGATGAAGATGACAGGAGTCTATTTCGAGAGCTCGGTTTGAATCTTCGCTACCATATTTGCATCGGCCTCGGCACTCTGTCCGATGTAGTGGGCGATGAGCTTCCCATCGCGCCCGTAGACGAGGGTCTGAGGGACAGAGATGTCCTTACCTACGAAGCCGGAGAATGTCTGGTCATCCACCATCCCGACGGGATAGCCGATCTTGTTATCGTTGACGAACTTGGACAGGCTATCGGCTGTCGTCTTTTCCTCGACTGCGAGACCGATTATCTGAAGCTTTGGGGTTGAATTGAAACCATTGAGTGCGGGGAGATGGTCACGCGAGTGTGCGCACCAGACCGCAAAGAAGTCGATGACTACGACCTGGCCTCGCAATGAAGAGAGGCTGAATTGTTTTCCGTCCAGGGTTCTCAGAGACCGGCTGGCGATCTTATCGCTCGGGAGGTGACCGATTTTGGCTTTGCTGCCAGCCTCGGAGCCAGTGAAAAAGCCGGCCAACATAATGAACCCAACTGCCAGCAGGAATGCTTTAACTCTCATGTCTCCCTCTGTGCCTCGTTATGCAGCAGGCCACCTGCCGCGGAATAGCAATTTGGAGAAAACCGATCCGCAGGCTGGAGAGCCTGCGGCCATGATTATGCGTGGATTATGCGTGTGTTGCCCGACGAACCGGCCGGCTGCTCGCTTTGCTTCCGGGCTTGACCGTCGGCAGCTTCTGAAGCTGGGCAAGAATGGCATCCCGCAGGTCCTTGCCATTCTTCTCGTCCCAGCCGATCAGGCGTCGTGCCATTTTGCCGTCTGGACCGAAGAGGACCATCTGCGGCACGCCATGGTTATGACTGTCCGTGTAGTAGGCAACGAGCTCATTGGTAATGAAGCCAACCGGATAATTGATCTTCAGAATCTCGCATGAACGCTTTGACGTCAGCGCTCTTATCCTGAGTATCGGTCGCCAGTCCGAGAATGACGAGGCCGCGCTTGGAGAGTTCGTTATAAAGCTCGACCATGTGTGGAGCGTGATCGCGGCAGTGAGCGCACTGTGACCAGAAGAAGTCGAGAAGAACCACGCGGCCTCTCAAACTCGAGAGCTTGGTCGTAGTCTTATCGATCATGGGAACGATAATCTCGGGTGTATCTCCGGATCCATCGGGCGCTGGCAGCTCGGGGATATCGTCGCGCCCAAATCCGGGCATCGCTGCAACAAGAACAAAGATCGCTCCAAGGGCAGCCGTCAGGGCTCGTCCACGTCCCCTTCTTATCAGTCCTAGCATGTCGTACTCCTTGCCACTCTGTTATTCAAAAAGGCTATAGCTGACGATTGATGACGTCTTCCAGACGCTTGAGGCCCGATGCCGGGTCTTCACCGACAAGATGTTCCACTATCCGCCCATCGCGGGCAATGACGAAGAGTTGCGGAATTGGCGCGCTTCCAGTTCCATCCTCGGTACCCTTGAGGAAGGCATCCGAAACCTTCTGACCGGCATAGCCGATGGTATATCCAATTCCGGCGCGATCGACGAACCGATCAACCTCAGCACTGTCGCTGCGGGTGTTGAGGGTCAAGCCGACGATCTCGAGCCCGCGCGGACGATAGCGTTTCCCCATCTCAGCCAGGACCGGCGCCTGCTTGACGCAGGGCGGGCACCAGGTCGCCCAAAAGTCTACCACGACTACCTTGCCGCGCAGATCTGCCAATCTGAAGCTTGAACCATCGGGTTTGACGATCGGGAATTCGGTCACCGACTCGATGGCGCTCAGGTTCGCACCGCCCGGCGACCTCGATGACTGGGCGCTCGCTTCGGTGCCGGAGACGACTCGCGGCGGCGGTGCTGAACTGCACGCCGTGGCCAGGATTGCCGGCAGGCACAGCGCAATAGCCAGGAGGCCTGTTCTAGCCCTGATCGTCAGGATTCGATTCTGCCGACGGCTCGTGTTCACTCGGATCGTTACCGCTAGCTTGAGGGATGCGATATTCGCCCTGGGCCCAGCGCCCGAGGTCGATCAATTGGCAGCGTTCTGAGCAGAACGGCCGCCAGGGATTATCTTCCCATTCGATCTCGCGCTGGCAGGTCGGACACCGCAAAATGAACACCTCGCTCCGGAGAACCGGAGCGACCTGAGAAAGAGTAATCATAACGGATTTCCGGCCGGAATCTCAAATTGGCAGGTGCACACCGGCTTAGTATGGAGTGCGGCGACTTGTCGCCGCTTTTGATTTAGGTTCTGCAGTGATGAAGAAGAATCGGCCGTTTTGATCACTATTCTGCAATTGCTAAATCAAAAGCGGCGACAAGTCGCCGCACTCCATACTAAGCCGGTCGACGCGCTTCGGGCGGAGTCTGCACCACTCCCCGTCTAATGACCCCATCGAGATAGCTGCGCGCTCCACTCAGAAGATCGTTATCCGTGCCGACGATCTCTGCCAGTATGTGCAGGCCCAGCATACGATAGCTCTCAAACTGAGACTCACTGAAGAATTGATCTACCAGACTCTCCTGCGGGAAACGCGGGTTTCGGCGCTTGTACTGCAGAACGTCCCCAGGCTCACTGCCGGTAACTCTCGGTTTAATGTAGACCAACTTTCCATCGAAGGCTCTCGGCGTCCCATCAACGCATGAATAGCGAATAGTGCCGACCGCACAATAGGCATCACGGTCGCAGCGAAATCCGGACGGCTCGTCAAACTCGATTGGGATTCCAAAATCGATCCTGATCTTGCGAATCGCCATTCCCAGCGAGTCAAACCTGTAGTCCGCGTCAGTGCTGGCATCACTCACGACAATCATCCGGCAACGCCGCAGGACCATCTCGTAAAGGCCGAGATTCTCAAAATGGCCCCCATCCGAAAGGAAGACATAGGGGCGCTTGTCATCAGCCAGAGACAGCGCCTCGACGATCACCGGTCCGACCGCAAACCTTGGAACACCTCGTCGAAAGGTCTTCGCTCCGGCCTGGCCGGGATTGCCCAGCCACCATCCCAGTCTCACATTGAACATTGCCATGAGAAACGACACGAGCCGTGAGGTGCTCATGTATCCCATGTTCGGATTGGCTGCCGCTCCCGAGATAGTAAGCGCGGTACCAAGCGAGATACCCTGGTCGCCGCCGTAGTAGCAGGATCGCCGGTAGCCCAGCCAGTAGTTACCCGAATGGAGGGGCGAGAATGTAAAGCTTTCTGCCTTCCGCTCCTGCCACGCAAGCCGGGCACCCTTCATGACGTTGAGTGCCGCGTTGACAACATGGAGCGGCCTGCCGGCCTTGGTTGCCGTGATCGAGGCGATCTCATCGGGAAACAGTGCCGCCATGGCTGCGCGCTTCTCAAGAACGCTAACCTCGCCGCTTGCTGGTGCCAGACTGAGTTGCCGGCGGATCATCTCGGGCACGGCAGCTGTGCCTGCAAGCATCCGATTGAGATCATCGATGAGAGCCTGCACCAGCTCATCATTTGGCGGCTCGTCCGGTTTCCATTGCTCGATCAACCCCTGTGTGGCTGTCGATAAGGAGGCCCACAGCTCTTTGAACCGCTCCTCAATTCCCTGCTTGAGCTTTGTCAGCAGACTCGCCGCGTTGACCAGGCTTGCGCGAGTAAGGAGCGCCGGCCTCAGCTCGTGCAGTCGCAGGTCGTCGTCATAGTCGAGGCCGGTGAACCAGTTGGGACTCCTGCCTGTTCTCGACGCCCCGAGATAGGCCCTCTTCAGCCTGTTGCCATAGAGCGCATGAATTGAGAATTTGCTCGTATCAAGCATGAGGCCCATCAACCATCCAAAAATGGCTGAGCCCGCGGTGACAGCGGCAAGAAACTTGTATGGTGAAGCCGAGACGATTGCTACGTGGTCTCGAGGGTTGCCGCTCGTGAGAAGCCATCCCGACCCCTGCGACACCCACCCGCTGAGCCAGTTCGAGAGTCCCAGGAGGAACCAGTTGGTCACCGAGGCGAGAAGCACTCCCAGAAACAGGAGAAAAGCCGGAGCAGCCACGATTACGAGCCTGCTCATAACGAAGGCTCGAGTCGTATTCCTGGGTTGCAACTCGTCAGTGGCGGCGGTCAAACGGCTGAATCCGCCAAGCGCGGTAAAGAAGCCTGAAACAACGCCTACCACGGCGACGATGTTCTTGATCGTGCGCTCCCAGAATGAAGCTGGTCGCAGCGCATACTCGGGTGCGTAGAGAACAAGCAGGCAGCCGCCTGTCCAGAGGACGATGACTATCAGACTCCAGGCTTCCACGCGAGCCAGCCACTCGAGATCTTTCGTCCGCAATGGTCCGGCTTGTGAGGCCGATCGTCAGAGTGACTGCGAGCGAGCAAAGGAATATCAGCAGTGGCGCCGAAAAGGTCACACAGGCTCTGATGTGCTCGATAGGGGAGGTGAATGGCTCTCGTCTGGCAATCTCCCAGGCGACATAGCCGGTTGCCGCTCCGGCTAGCAGAACAAAGAGGGTGGCGAGCAGAATCGCTCTCACGCTCTTGAACAAGGCCTTGGATCCACCCTGACGATAGGTTGCAACCAGCACGTCCCAGCCGGCGACAACATATTCGACCCAGCCCACCAATAGAAGCACCCCACCAAAGAGCATGAAGCGCTGAGCGACCGAAAGCCGGAGCACGGAATCGAAGTAGCGATGCCAGCCATCCCAGATTGAACCGGCATTCAGCTGTGCCCAGAAATAGGTGAAAGCGCCCGCCGACAGGACGAGCGGTGTGAGACAGAGGATCAGGAATCGCAACTGTGTGCTGTCTCTCCTGTGGCCAAGACCGGGCAGGTGGAGCGCGGCATAGAACATGCCGATGGCAGCGACGAGTAAGCCGCCTCCGAACGTCACGGGCTCAAACCATTCGGGCGGACGCTCGAGGAGGGCCGCCACGAAGACTCTCGGCAGCATCAGCACCGTAAAGATCAACGGGATGAAGACGATCCAATTGAGAAACAGGTTCCGCAATATGGTCGCGGCGAGCGTCCAACTGTCTGCCGACAGAATTCCCGTCTGCGGGCTCAGGTAATTGGTGTAGCTTCGCAGGTATGTCACCGGCGCGGGCTCGATGTTGTGCTGCTGTGACATCGCCTCCTGGACACCCTCGAGCCCGCGAGGATGGCGATGGACCCATGCCGAGAGCCAGCTTCCTATATAGCCGCCGCCTGAGACCGTGGAAAGATAGTCGAACTTGTCGATCAGCCCGCGCGATGCGAGTCCCTGAAGGATGCCCAGATTGAAGGTTGCACTGCGAATGCCGCCGCCGGAGAGGCAGAGAGCCGACTGCTCTCGCTGCGCGAGAAGGTTGAAGAGAGCAGACTGCGTCGCCGGATCTGTGTCATCTTCCGGAAAATCGTCAGGAAGTGGCCCATGAAGATTGACGTATTCGTCGAGAAGAATCCGAGCGAGCGGCAGGCAGTCGTGGTCTATCGAGCTCTCGTTCATCGGCGCTAAATGCTCATTCCGCAGCGCTGTAGGGGCCTCGCTTGGAGGCTATCTAAAATTGTCCAGTAATCCTGCTCCGGCATCCCGCAGGGATGCGAGAAGCGTAGCCAGGGGCAAGCGAAGCGCAGCCCCTGGAATCGCACAAGCAAAGAACCGCGTCCTGAAGGGACGCCAGATTCAACGGGGTTGGTCAATTGCGAGAGGTCTCGCGCCCTTTCAGGGCGCAAGGGCTCTCCACAACTATTCCAGGGGCTGCGCTTCGCTTGCCCCTGGCTACCTTCTCGCATCCCTGCGGGATGCCGGAGCAGGATAGTGGACAATTTCGAGATAGTCTCCTTGTCCCTGGCCGCCCGGCGCCGTCTGGCGCCGGTACCCAACCGTCGGTTGGATGTTGGAGTCGCATAGCACCGCTTTATAATGTTAGGAACTTCACCTTCTGGCTGCGTGCTCGTCGATCTTTCTCACTACCTCCAGCGCCAGCTCCAGTGCACGCCTACCATCCGTACCCGTAACTAGAGCCGGTTTCCCCTCACGCGCGGCGGTGACGAAGGCTTCGATCTCCGAGAGAAGCGGTTCGCGCCGGACCACTTCGAGGCTCTCGGCGACGATCTCCGCGCGTCCCTGCGGAGTAGTCGGAAAAACCAGCCGGCAGGCCGCGACCTGCTGATCGGCATAGTCAAGCGAGTAGTATTCATTGGGTTGAAAGACGCGGAGCTTTCTCAGCCGCTCTCCTGAGACGCGGCTCGCGGTGATGTTTGCCACGCACCCGTCGGCGAACTCGATGCGCGCGTTCGCCATGTCCACCTTCTGAGTGAGAATTGGAATGCCCACCGCGTCTATCTTTGTAACCTCGCTTGGAACGAGTGCTGAGATGACGTCAATCTCGTGGACCATGAGGTCCATGACGACGTCGATATCGAGCGATCTCGGCGTGAATGTGCCCATCCGATGCGCTTCAAAGAATCGCGGCTTCGTGATCTTCCTGCTCAGAGCCATGAAGGCCGGATTGAAGCGCTCGATGTGACCGACCTGTAGAGTCAATCCTCGCTCATCTGCGAGAGCGATCAGCTCGTCTGCTTCGGCCAGGGTTTGCGTGACCGGCTTCTCAACGAGTACGTGAATTCCGCCTTCGAGACAAGTCTTCGCAACCTGATAATGGCTGATCGTGGGAGTGGCGACGCTGACCGCATCGACTTGTCCTATGAGCTGGCTGAAGTCCCTGACGAACGGAACACCAAAGCGCTGCGCCACCGCCTGCCCGGTAGCCTCGTCGATGTCGCAGACTGAAACCAGCTCGGCACTCTCGAGCGAGGCGTAAACCCGGGCGTGTTCTCTGCCCAGATGGCCAACGCCGATGACGGCAGTTTTTAAGGTATTGGTTGATCGCCGTTTCAAGACGCAAATGATACCCTGACGCGGTTGAGAATCGAAACACTGAACAACGACGATCTCAAATACCTTCTGCTGCTCGCCGTACTCGCAGCGGTCATGCTCTTCTGGCACCTTGGAGGGCTTCCCTTCGTCGGCTCGGACGAGCCCCGGTATGCGGAAGTGGCTCGAGAGATGTACCTCTCGGGCGATTGGATTACACCGCGCCTTGGCGGCATTCCCTGGTTTGAAAAGCCGCCACTGCTCTACTGGATGTCGGCACTCGGCTACCAATTCTTTGGCGTCTCTGAATTCGCGGCCCGACTTGGAACAGCACTGTCGGGTGCATTCGGGGCTTACTGTCTCTACTTCTTCGGCCGCAGGGTTCGTTCGGCTCGCTTTGGTTATCTGAGCGCGTCGACGCTGCTGACAACCGGTGTGTGGGCAGGTTTCGGACGCGCTGCATCCTTCGACATGGTTCTCGCGGTGACGCTCGAAGCGGCTCTCATTGCGTTCTATCTCTGGACAAGTCAGCCGCCGCTTATGGGTGCCTGGTGGCTCTTGTGTGTTCTGACGGGGACCGCAGTCTTAGCCAAGGGTTTGGCCGGCCTGGCCCTGCCGGCAATGATCATTGTTATCTTTCTGGCCATCACAGGTGAGCTTCGCAGACTCTTCGAGAGCCCCGTCAGACTGGCGCTTGGTGCGGTGCTCTTCCTGGCAGTCTGTGCCATCTGGTATGGGCCCATGATCTCGAGGCATGGAAGTATCTTCATTCACGAGTTTTTCATTGCTCACCACTTCCAGCGCTTCCTGACGAACAAGTACCACCATCCGCAGCCGTTCTATTTCTTCTTTCTAGTAGCTCTGCTGGGCTGCGTCCCCTGGACGCCATATCTGCCCGCAGCCATACGATCTCTGAGGGGAATGGTCGCCGATCGCCTAAGGCTCTTCCTTTGGATCTGGACGCTTGTTCCAGTCGTATTCTTCTCATTCTCAGGCTCGAAGCTTCCCGGCTACATTCTGCCGTCCTTTCCAGCCATCGCGCTTCTCATCGGACTCGAGCTCGACCGTTTGTGGACCGCTCCATCGACGAGCGCGTGATCAGCTGGCTGAGCGCCGCAGCTGCCGGTCTACTTTTGATAGTTGCCCTGGCCGTTGGACTGGTCGCACCGAGAGAGCTGCCGATCAGTAGAGGAGCAGCCGGGTCAACCGCCGCCGTAGCGTTTGGAGTGGCGGTGATTCACCTGATTCTGCTTTTCACAAAGAGCGCGCGCGCTGCCAGTCTATGGTTGCCATTTGGACTCATGATCGTCGTCTTAGCCGCGACGCATTGGATGTATCCGGCAATCGCCGCGAGAGAATCCGCGAGGGAGCTCTCCGAGCTCGCGCTCGCGAAGTCGATGCCAGGCGAGAGGCTTGCGTTCTATATAAACCATGAGCAGGGCGTGCACTTCTACGCCGCGCAGCTTCCGTTGCGAGATGCTCGGTCGGAGCTCGAAGTAGCCATGAAGCCTGAAGAGATCGAGGCCCTCATAGAGAAGGAGGGGACGGGAAGCCTGCTCGTCATGACGCCGGAACGCTGGAGCCGCGATCTGTTTGATTTTCCCAGGTTGGAGGTGGAGCAGCTCGGACACAAGGTGACTCAGCCAAAATGCTCGCCGGAATGTGATATCGTTCTTCTGAGAGTAAGAAGAAGGTGAAGTGAAGAGTGTGCCGCAGGCTGTCCAGCCTGCGGCAGACTTCGCGGTGGGCTACATGAAAGCTTGCAAGCCATGTTGAGAGCTTGCCGCAGGCTGGACAGCCTGCGGCACATTAACCAATGAACGATCACATGGTACAGGCTACGGCTGCTGATGCGACTGTCAGAGCGCTTGCAGCTGTGACCACCGACCTCGTAGATGAGGCTTGTCGGCGACATGCTACCTGGCCCACCGCATCTGCCGCCCTCGGCCGCACATTGACAGGAGCTCTTCTCCTCGGCCGGACCTTCAAGGACCTGGAACGACTTACTCTTCGTTTTCAGTGTGAGGGGCCAATAGGCGGGATCACCGCTGAAGCCAGCGCCCACGGAACGGTCCGCGGCTATGTCCGCAATCCTTCGGCAGATGTTCCGCTCAACCCGCGTGGCAAGCTGGACGTCAGCGCCATCGTAGGCTCGGGCATGCTTCACGTGATCAGGGAAGCCGGCATAGAGATCGGCCTCTCGAGGGAACCGTACACCGCCTCGGTGCCGATCATCTCAGGTGAGATTGCGGAGGATATTGCCTATTATCTGGCCGTGTCTGAGCAGATAAACTCGGCGGTCTCTTTGGGCGTCTTTGTCGAGCCGGAGCAGGGCCGTATCACAGCTTCCGGAGGATTTGTGGTTCAGCTGATGCCTGGGGCCGAGCCAGGTACGATCGCCGCAGTCGAGCGATGGACCGCAGCCGCGCCCCATGTCACACAAATGATTCGCGAGGGAGCCGACGCTGCCGGCATCCTGAGACTGGCACTGGGCGACATGCCTGTCGAGGTGCTCGAGCAGAGCCCTGTCGAGTTTCGTTGCACCTGCTCGTATGATCGCGCACTGCACATCGTCTCGTGTCTCGGACGCGAGGAGGTCGAGGACATGCTCGAGAAGGATCACGGAGCAGAGTTGACCTGCCACTTCTGCAGCGCAGTCTACAATCTCGACGAGTCTGCGCTGGAAGGAATCCTTTCCCCACCTCCGCCCGTGCTCATGTAATCAAGCCATTAATCGAAGAGGCTGGGCAGCGAGCCGCGCCAGCACTTCTCGAGAGTTGCGACCTCTTCATCAATCAGTGACGTGATCGCCAGGCGGTTCCCGCCCACTTCTCCGATCGATGCGGCAGGCGGTGCCTGCCCGGCCCGCAATGGATTCGACCTCCGCGACGTCTTCGGTCCTTACCGAAAGAATGATTCTCGACGGAGCCTCACCGAAGAGGAGCGCGAGGGCATCGGGCAGCAGCTCGTCGCTTTTGACCCCCAGATCGACTTCAGCGCCAATAGCCGCCGCACCGTATTGCGAGAAGCAGCACTCGGCCAGCGCCACGGCGAGGCCGCCATCCGCGCAATCGTGCGCCGAGCGGACAAGGCCAGCCTCGATTGCCTCGAGGCACGCCCGCTGCACTGCGATCTCCGCATCCAGATCCAGCTCGGGAACGCTGCCCGCCTTCGCCGGGTCTTCGCCGATGATCATCGCCTCGAGCTCACTCGCTCCAATCCCCGAGCCAGGCTCACCCAGCAGGAGGATCTTGTCGCCGCTCTCCTTGAACCATTGGGTTGTGGTGTTGCGCGGGTCTTCAATGACTCCAAGCATCCCGACCACCGGAGTCGGATATATCCCTTGGCCCTCGGTCTCATTGTAGAAGCTGACATTTCCGCCAGTGACGGGAGTGCCGAGCGCTCGGCATGCCTCAGACAGGCCATCGATCGTCTCGCTGAATGAGTGCATAACCTCAGGCCGTTCGGGGCTCGCAAAGTTGAGACAGTTGGTGATCGCGAGCGGACGCGCCCCGCTACAGACGACATTGCGGGCAGCCTCGACTACTGCAAGGCGTGCGCCCGCTCGAGGATCGATCGCGCAGTATCTCCCGTTCCCGTCGAGTGACATCGCCAGAGACCGTCGTGTCTCCTTGACCCGGATGACGGCAGCATCCGACCCGGGCAGAACCACCGTGTTGGTGCGGACCATATGGTCATATTGGCGGTAGACCCAATGCTTCGAGGCAAGATTGGGTCTCGCAAGCAGGCGACGGAGTGTGCCCGTAAACGCGGCAACGCGGTCGCCGGAATGGTCGGAGATCAGTCCTTCGACTCTGCTCAATATTTGGGCAGACTCATGGTGGCGGTGCTTTTGCTCAGGCGGGGTCTTCGGACGATCGTAGCGAGGTGCTTCTGCAGTAAGAGATAGATTTGGTATCTCGGCGACTACGGCACCATCATGCCAGACTCGAAGTTTCCGATCGTCGGTGACCCGGCCGATGGTCACGGCGTCGAGGTCCCAGCGCGCAAAGATCCGTGTACCTGCCGCTCGCGGCCAAGCTCGGCAACGATCAGCATGCGCTCCTGTGATTCGGAGAGCATCATCTCGTAGGCAGTCATTCCCGTTTCGCGCTGCGGCACCAGATCGAGGTTGATCTCGATTCCCGTACCAGCCCGCGCCCCCATCTCACAGGCGGAGGAGGTCAATCCAGCAGCACCCATATCCTGGATTCCGACAATCGCGCCGGCGCGCATCGCTTCGAGGCACGCCTCGAGAAGAAGTTTCTCGGAGAATGGATCGCCGACTTGAACGGTAGGACGCTTCTCGAGGGCAGCATCATCGAACTCTGCCGAGGCCATTGTTGCCCCGTGGATTCCATCACGACCGGTCTTTGCGCCGACATAGATGACAGCGTTGCCGACACCCTCGGCCTTGCCGTAGAAGATCTGCTCGCGTCTGACCAGTCCGAGCGCGAATGCATTGACCAGCGGATTGAGCGAATAGCAGGGTGCAAAATAGACCTCGCCGCCAACCGTCGGCACGCCAAATGCATTGCCGTAGTCGCCCAGGCCTTTGACCACACCGGCCATTATTCGCCGGTTGCGCGCAGCCACTCCTTCCTCCTCAGCGTTGGAACCGTCCGCGACCAGCGGCCCGAAACGCAGGCTGTTCATCGCCGCCACCGGCCGGGCCCCCATAGTAAAGATGTCTCGCAGTATTCCTCCGACGCCCGTAGCTGCGCCCTGATAAGGCTCGATGAAAGAGGGGTGGTTGTGCGATTCGATCTTGAACGCCGCGCACCAGCCGTCACCGATGTCGACGATTCCGGCGTTCTCGCCGGGTCCCTGCACCAGGCACTCGCCTTCGACAGGCAGCCTTTTGAGGTGAATTCTCGATGACTTGTATGAGCAGTGTTCCGACCACATCACCGAGAAGATGCCCAGCTCAGTAAAACCAGGCTCGCGCCCGAGTAGTTCCCTGATGCGATCGTATTCTGCTTCCGATAGATTGTGCTGGGCGATTACCGCCGGCGTGATGTTCATGGTTCTTAGCGTTCTTATGCAGGTCTCGGGCCGAACCTGGGACGCGGGCGTCCCGCCCGCATGACTTGACGTAAGCTACCTTCGAGAGATGCGGGCGGGACGCCCGCGGTCCCAGGCTCGGTCCCAGGCCGGCCCCCAGGCTCAGGCTCGGAGCTTCAGCATTTCACCGATTGAGACCGCGAGTGAGCGAAAGATGATGAGTCCATCGCTCGATCGGAGGATGCTCTCGGATGCGCGTTCGGGGTGTGGCATGAGGCCGAACACATTGCGTCCTGGATTGCAGATTCCGGCAATGTTTGCGAGCGAGCCGTTGGGGTTGGACTCCTCTGTCACTTTCCCGCTCGCATCACAATAGCGAAGGATGATTCTGCCTTCGTTTTCGAGCTCATCGAGCGTCGCGCCATCGCAATAGTAGCTCCCCTCGCCGTGGGCGATCGGCATGCTTAACACCTGGCCCTGCGCGCATTCTGTTGTGAATGGCGTGTCCGTTCTCTCGACGCGGACGTTGACATGCTCGCAGATGAACCTGAGATCGCGGTTGCGCAACAGGGCGCCCGGAAGCAGGCCGGATTCGCAGAGTATCTGGAAGCCGTTGCAGATGCCCAGCACCAGCCCATCGGAACGGGCGAACTCAGCCACTGATCGCATGACAGGAGAGAATCGCGCAATAGCCCCGGTCCGAAGATAGTCTCCATATGAGAAGCCGCCCGGCAGGATGATCGCATCGTATTGATCAATCCGCTCTTCTTTATGCCAGACGAAATCGACGGGCTGACCGATGACTTTGCTGATCACGTGGTAGGTATCGTGATCACAATTTGAGCCAGGAAAGACAACGACCCCAAATTTCATCTGCGAGTCCTGTGCTCCGCGCGGACAAGGTGAGAGTCTAGTTCGCTTTTTTACTATATCGAGTGTGACTTGTCCAGTAGCCACCCAAAACCGAAACTGCTATTGTCCGTCCCATGGCTGAATGGAAAGGCAAGACTGCACTTATCACCGGGGCATCATACGGGCTTGGCGTCTCGTTCGCGCAGGCTCTGGCAGCGCAAGGCGCGAATCTTGTGCTCACCGCGCGCTCCGAGGAGCGCTTGCGGGCCCTGGCTTCTGAGCTGGAGGGCAAACACGCGATCAGCACTCACGTCATCGGCGCTGATCTGGGGCAGCGCGAGACTCCACAACTGATCTTCGACGAGACCGCAAGACGAGGTCTCAACGTGGATCTCCTGATCAATAACGCCGGCTTTGGACTGGTCGGACGATTCATGGAGCTGCCACTCGAACGACAGCTTGAGATGATCCAGCTGAATGTCACTTCTCTTGTTCACTTGACCCAACTCTTCCTGAAGCCGATGCTCGCGCGCCGCGCAGGCGCCATCGTTCAGGTCGCCTCGACAGCCGCATTTCAGCCGGTTCCCTACTTCAGCGTCTACTCCGCGACGAAAGCCTTTGTGCTGAGCTTCGGTGAAGCGCTATGGCTCGAGTGCGAGGAGGCTGGAGTGCGAGTCATATCACTCTGCCCGGGACCGACCGACACCAATTTTCAGCAGGTGGCTGGGACTACGCGACAGAATTCGAATGAGAAGATGCAGCCTGCTGAAGAGGTTGTTGAAGAGTGCCTGGCGGCGCTCGAGAAGGGCGAGGGCCACGTCGTTGCAGGTGTTCCCAATAAGCTCATGGTTCTGGGCGAGAGGCTGGTACCGAGGAAGATGATTACCCGGCTGGCAGGCCGCCGTTACCGCCATTACGTCAAGTGAGTTGGAGTAATTTGGATTGCGGCGACTCGGCCACAAAGAAGCACAAAAGGCACAAAAAGGATTCGGCGTGTTCTCCGTTTATCTTTACTTTTGTGACTTTTGTGCTTCTTTGTGGCCGGGCTCGCCGCAATCCAAATCACTCACATCGGAGGGCGATCATTGGGTCGACTTTCGCCGCGCCCCGGGCTGGCAGCCAGCATGCCAACATCGCTACACCAGTCAGCAACAACGCGATTGCCCCGAACGTCAGAGGATCAGTCGGACTTACACCAAACAGGAGCGCACTGATCAACCGGGTCAAACCCGCCGCGGCAATCAAACCTATCACCACACCCCCGAGTGCCAGCTTCAACCCCTGCTTCATTACCATTCCAAGCACATCACCCACCTGCGCACCCAAAGCCATCCGAAGCCCGATCTCATGCCTCCTCTGATTAACCGTGTAGGCCATTACCCCATAGATTCCGGCAGCAGCCAAGAGCAGCGCCACCACACCAAAGACGATCAGCAGTAGCAACGCCAGCCGTTTCAGCGCGATTGAATCGTCGACGATCTCTCTGAGCGGCTTGACGTCAAAGACGGGTTGATTCCGATCGATTGCCACTATGGCGGCTCGCGCGCTTGCCGCCAACGCCGACGGATCGGTCCCACTCGAACGGACGGCAAACGACAGATTGAACATTTCGTCGGCCTCCTGGAGCACCGGAAAGTAGGCCTGCGGAAGCGATGTGGCATCGAGCCTTTGATTGCGCACCGATCGCACGACTCCGATGATCGTCTTCCAGGGATTTGTACTCTGCGGACCGCCACGCTTGATCCTTTTTCCGACAGGATCCCTGGTTCGGATAGAACCTGCGCGCAAAGTTCTCATCAACGACTGCCACGGAGAGAGTTCCCTCCGCATCACCACCACTGAAGTCGCGCCCGTTCAGCAGCCCAATTCCCATCGTCTGAAAGTAGCCCGGAGAGGCCCAGCGCATCTCCGTCTCGACCTGTGGATCGCTGGGAGTGATCGCCGAGCCCTCACCGGTTATGGTTCCCGAATTGTTCCCCGGAGCCATCGGGATGCGGGAGACCGCGCCGGCCGACGCAACGCCCGGAATTGCCCGCAACCTTTCGAGGACCTGTCCAAAGAAGGCAGCTCGTTGCGCCTTCTGGGGGTACGTTGTAAAGGGTAGAAGCATTCGCATCGTCAGCACACCGTCGGGCCTGAAGCCCGAATCCACCTGCTGCAGGCGCCAGTAACTCCTTAGTGTCAGCCCCGCGCCAGCCAGGAGAACCAGCGCGAGCGCGATCTCGACGACCACCAGGGCGTTGCGCAATCGTTGTTGATGAGCTCCCCTCCCTGTACGGTGGCTTTCACGAAGGGCATCGGTTCCGTCGGAGCGCGCCGTTTGCAGCGCCGGAACAAGTCCGAAGATGACACCAGTGGCCACCGAGGCGAGCAGCGTGAAGAGCAGAACACGGCTGTCGAGACTGACCGAGTCGAGGCGCGGCAAACTCCCGGGCACAACTCGCAGCAGGAGGCGTAAGCCACCAGTTGCCAGAGCGAGCCCAGCGACTCCGCCGGCAACGGCGAGGAGAATGCTTTCAGTGACGAGTTGCCGCACAAGCCGCGCGCGTCCGGCGCCGAGGGCAAGCCTCACAGCCATCTCCTGCTGGCGCGTGGCTGCACGCGCCAGCAGCAGGTTTGCCACGTTCGCGCAGGCTATCAGGAGCACGAATCCGACAGCTCCACCGAGCAGCAGTAGTGCCGGCTTGAGCTCGCCGACATAGTCTTCGAGCAATGGCGCGACGATCATTCTGTAGCGGCGATCAGCGGCGTAATTCTGTGGGTATTGCGCGGTCAACTGCGCACCCAGGCGGTCCAGTTCAGTCTGGGCAGCTGCCGGCCTAACTCCCGGCTTCAGCCGCGCGAGAACCTGGAGAGGCCGTGAGCCGCGACGCTGCTGGTCATACATTGATTTCGGGATTGTCAGCGGCTTCCAGAGCTCGGTCTTGCCGGGAAAGTCAAAGCCCGGCGGCATGACGCCGATGATTGTCTCGCTGCTGCCGTCAATGGTCAGCTTCTGCCCGATCGCATCGGGATTTCCGGCGTAGCGTCGTTGCCAAAAGCCATGGCTGAGCACGATCACGTGGTCGCGTCCATCCTGCGCCTCATCGGCGTTGAACACGCGCCCCAGGAGAGGCGGAACCTGCAGCGCTTTGAACGTTTCGGGAGTCATCATTCCGCGTTCGACGCGCTCCGGCTCACCGCCCTCGTTGGGTGAGAGGTTGGCACTCCCGTTGTCAAAGGCGCCGCTCGCGATGAAGCTCGCCCCTTGTTGTCGCAGATCGACAAACTCGGGCACCGAGAGTCTCATCTGGCTGCCCTTGAGAATGAAGTTTCCATAGACCATGACCAGCTGTTCCGGTTCTGGATATGGAAGCGGTTTGAGGAGGACGCTGTTGACGACGCTGAAGATCGCCGTGTTGGCGCCTATGCCGAGGGCGAGCGTCATGATGGCGATGGCCGTAAAGCCCGGATTGCGGCGGAGCATGTGGAGGCCGTAGCGCAGATCCTGAATGGTCGTTTCGATGAAGGGTAGGCTGCGGCGCTCACGGTAGACATCCTTCATCTGCTCGATTCCTCCAAAGGTTCGGAGCGCCTTTGAGCGAGCAGCTTCAGGGGTCATGCCCTGACGGCAGTATTCCTCGACAAGCAGTTCGATATGAGTCTCGATCTCGGCATCGATCCGGTTTGGCCGCCTGTCGCCACTCACCAGGCCTCGGAGGCGCTGAAGAAAGACTCGCATTTTGGACTCCTGTTGACTAACAACATAAGAATACACCTTTTCCTGTTGGTAGTCAACATATAAGGGCTGGCTGGCTAAATCGTGCAGTGCGTGCCGCAGGCTGTCCAGCCTGCGGCAAACTCGCGCAAATGCCCGACTGCGATTTGATCAACCATTTCCAACTTTGCCGCAGGCTGGACAGCCTGCGGCACGATTACAGCCTGGGCACGATTACCATCTGCGGTACAGTTGTTGCTATTGCTTTTCACATGCGCAATCCACTACAAGTTGCTCACTCAATCTTCAGGAGCGAAAGGGAAGAGTACATGCCCAGGATACGACCCGTCTCCATTCTCTGTATTGCTTTACTTCTACTCGCTCAATTGTCGTGCGGAATTGGCAATCAACCATCCAACGACAACATGTCCGGAGCCTCGCCCGCGCCCCACTTCAAGGCGGGCTTCAATCTATTCAGCCCCGAGCAGGACGTCGAAATGGGGCGCCGATCCGCGGAGCAGGTCATCCAGCAGCAGCCCTTGATCAATGACGCGCGCATCGTTGGCTACATTCGTGATCTTGGAGGCGAAGCTCGCCGCCAAGGCCCCCGGCGAGAAATTCAACTACCAATTCAATGTAGTCGGAAGCAAAGAGATCAATGCCTTCGCCCTTCCCGGCGGCTTCGTCTTCGTCAACCTCGGAGCTATCGCCGCAGCCAAACGAGAAGGGGAGCTCGCCGGAGTCATGGCGCATGAGATCAGTCACGTGGCGCTGCGGCATGGAACGAATCAGGCCACCAAAGCCTACATCGCAAAAGTCGGGCTCGGATTTCTCGGAACAATCGCCGGCGCCGGTGGAAGGCCCGATCTGACCGATGCCATCGACACCATCGGTGGGTTCGGCGCCAACATAGCGTTCCTCAAATTCAGCCGCAACGCCGAGACACAGGCCGACCTCGAAGGCGCCGATATCATGGCCGACGCCGGGTATGATCCCCGGGATATGGCGAGCTTTTTCAAGACCCTCGAGCAGCAGGGCGGCCAGGGTGTGCCACAATTCCTGAGCGATCATCCCGATCCCGGCAATCGTGTTGCGGCGATCAATGCGCGGGTACAGCAGATGCGCCTGAGCAGCAACCCGATCAAAGGATACGCCGGCCTTTCAACAGGCTCACGCCCTGGTGACCGGCGGCGCACTTCCTGCGGGTGCAAGTCAACTAAGCAGAGTAGGTCCATCGGATCCGAACCGAAACCCGGAGGGGAGCCGCCCTTCACAACCCGACAGCAATTACAAAACCTATCGGGCCGCCAACGGACGATTTGCGAATTGAGCTTCCGCAGAACTGGAAAGTCGTCGAGGCAGGCGAATCGAACGTCATCAGCGGTCCTCAAGGCGGATACGGAGCATTGAACGGACAAATAGTCATTACGCATGGTATTTTTGCGGGCACCTCGCCCGCGCAGGGGGACCTTGCCGAGGCTACGATAGCCTTCCTCAAGCTGCAGCTTCAGGACAACCCCGACTTCCGGGTCGAAGGCAATCCGCAACAGGTCAGTCTCGCCGGACGCCCCGCACTGGCGACCGTGGTCTCGGGGCCTTCAGCGGTCACAGGCGTGGTTGAGGTTGATGTGACCTACACGGTTCTTACTCCTGACAATCGCCTGCTCTATCTGATTACAATAGTGCCTGAGGATGAAGCGAGCACATACCGGCCGGTGTTTGAACGAGCCATCCGCGGCGTAAGCCTGGGACAGTAGTTTGGAGGGAATCATTGAGCCGACCAGCAGTACCCGGCAATCTTGTAAACGAGCCCATCGAGCAAAGCCAGCTCAGCCAGGAAGCACTCAAGCTCTCGGTCGAGGCAGACCGAGCCGAGGGTTACAGCGAGCCTCATGCTGCCCAGGTTGCCGATCTGGCTGAGCGACTCGGAATCGAATTCGGACTTCGAGGCAGCGATCTGACATCGCTGCGTCTCGCGGCGTTTGCCCATGACTGGGGCAGCCGTCTGGTAAGGGTCCAGAACCTGCTTGCGCCCTCAAGGCTTGACTGGCGTGAGCGCCTGGACATGTGGCGCCACCCGATTCTTGGTGAGCAGCTCGCCGCCGAGCACGGGCTTCCGCGCTATGCCCAGCTGCTCATTCGATGGCATCACGAATCGTGGAACGGTCTCGGATACCCGGACGGTCTGGCGGGAGAAGCAATTCCAATCGGCTCGCGAATCCTACGGGCAGTTGACAGCTACTACGCGATGACCTCTGACCGCCCGTACCGGCCGAGGTTGGAGAAGGCGGTAGCGCTGAAGACACTCGCAGATCTTGCCGGAATCGAATTCGATCCACAGGTGGCCAGCCGGCTGGCCGCGCTCATGCGAGACGAACCCGAATGCGCCGACACGCCGGAGACAGAATCGCGACGCCGGTGGCGCGACTTTTTCGACAAGGACGTCCTCAAGTGCCTCCGGCACGTACATCCTGGCTCGGATTCGAATTGAGCGTACTGCGACGACTGAAGTTCATGTCGATCGCTCTCCCGTTCGCGTGTACGCCGGATCTTGGCTGGTACCTGAAGTTCTGGGGCAAGGAGGTGGCCTGCAACGACCTCCGCCGGTCCGCGTGGTGGACATTGCGGGCTCTGGTTGAGAATTCGTACGAAGGTTTGGGTGAGGAGGATATCAGCAGACTTCTCGCTAACGATTGGTCGGAGCAGAGCTCGCTTCGCAACGAGGCCCTCGGAGTCTTCCTGAGCGAGCCGGATGCCCTGTGGTTCGATCGCTTATGGCTGCGCCTCCAGGAGACGGAGCAGGAATACAAGCGGGCATCGGGCTATCTTCACGGTCTCTCAGTGGCTCACTACGTCAACTCTTTTGATGCTCAGACGCACGGCCTCCGAAGACCTCTGTCGGAGGTGTTTGTGACTCTCTGGCAAAGGGGCCGGGAAATAATCGACAACGGCAAGACGAACAAATGTTCGAACCGTGAAGCGGGCGAATTCATTTCAGAGGCACGCTCGGATGTCATGTTCGCGCGGTTTCCGGACCCGCGCGGCCTTGGGCGACTGACTCGCACAAACGCGTGGCTCGAGGAGGTCTGGGTGCGGGGTGAGCCTCAGAGTTGGGAGGAGATGGTTGCTTCGCGGCGCGGGAAGCTTGGCGGGACGATGATCTCGAAGCAGCGATACCTGGAACTGATCGGCGGCTTTCTGGCGAGGGCCGAGCACATTCCAAAGTGGGCGATAGCGCATGCCGATGAGGGTTTTCTGACGGTGAGCGAACTGGTCGCGACGGTCAAGACCTTCAGGCCTGTGGAAGCGGTATACAGCAAGGATTTTTCCGGTGTGCTGGGCGGCCGGCATGCGTATGTCATCGTAGCGGGTTGATGATCGCCTGCCGCGGGCTGTCCAGCCTGCGGCAGGATGGCGCGAGGACAGGCATGTCAACCTGGTCCATCCTGCCGCAGGCTGGACAGCCCGCGGCACGATCTCAGGACTGCAGAGAAAAGCCGAGCAGGCAGGAGAAAGCCCCGTTTGGACAACCCCCGAACTTATTCGCTATAATCACTTTTTCGGAGGCTGATTCGATCGAGGGAGTGAATGGAGATTCATGAGCGTGCTCGCGGAGGGGTGACGATTCTCGACCTCTCCGGTAATTTAACGATTGGACGTGGTGAGGAGAACTTGCGACAGACCGTGATCGATCTTCTTGCAGCAGGTCGCAACCAGGTCCTGGTTAATCTGTCCGATGTCCCCGCAATCGACAGCTCGGGTATCGGGGCTCTGATCAAAGCCTTTACGAGCGTCAACGACGCGAAGGGAAAGCTGAAGCTGCTCAAGCCCTCTCGTCTCGCGAGACACCTGCTGAGCATTACCGGTCTTCTGTCGATCCTCGAAACATACGACGATGAGACCTCCGCGGTCGCATCCTTTTGACGATCAGTCTCAACCAGTCGAGCAGGATTGACGGCCGGCCCCTTCGGCCGCGAATCCTCATGGACCGCTCTCTCGCTCGATGCAGAAACCCGCGCTTCTCAAGGTTACCAATCGTTTTGGTGTAGAACGCTCACTGGCGCTCGAAAAGCCACTCTTCACCATCGGCCGGAAGGCCGAGAACGACCTTCAGTTACTCTCCGATACCGTCTCGCGCCAGCATGCCGAAATCATCTACGAAGACGATACCTACGTTCTTGTAGACCGCTCGAGCAAACGAGGCAGCTACGTCAACGACCAGCGCATTGAGCGCTGCGCGCTTCAGCACCTGGATGTCATCCGCATCGGTGGTGACGATCATCATAAGATTCAATTCATCGACGAGACGATGAATCGCGCTGAGGCGATCTTCAACTCGCACCCGAGTCTTCGATTGTCGATGTCCGGTGCGCGCGCGGCGTCGGCCAACGAGGAGCTGCAGAAACTCGCCCGTTATGTAGAAGTCAATCAGGCTTTCAAGTTCTCGCTTACACCCGATGACGTTCTGACGCTCATTGTCGACGCAGCAATCGAGATGACTCAGGCTGAGCGAGGATTTCTCATGCTTCGCAACGAGCATGGCGACCTCGAGTTCAAGGTGGCGCGCGACAACAATCGAAACTGGCTTGTAGGAAATGATTTCGACACGAGCCGCACTGTGGTCGAAGAGTCCTTCCGTCAGAACCGCAGCATCATCATCGATGACAGCAAGAGCAACGAGCTCCTGCGCAAGGCGAATAACACGTCTCAGCTCGAGTCGCGATCGATCGCCTGCATTCCGCTGAGACACTTTCAAATGTCTGAGGACATGGACTCGACGTCTGTTCTCAAACGGGATGTCATCGGCGTCCTCTACGTCGACAGCCACGCGCCGGCAGGGAGCCTCTCACAGACCTCACTTCGCCTTCTCGATTCGCTGGCCTTCGAGGCAACCAAGTCACTCGAAAGCGTCCGGCTCATGCACGAAGAGCAGGAGAAGAAGCAGATCGAGCAGGAGCTCAACATGGCGCGGCAGGTCCAGGTGCTGCTCTCGCCGACGAGATTCCGGCAGCCTCCCTTCTTCGAAGTCGCCGGTGAGAGCGTTCCCTCTCGTTACGTAGGGGGCGATTTTTACGACCTCGTGCCGCTGAGCGATGGTCGCTCGATGCTCGCGCTGGGTGATGTTTCCGGGAAAGGGATTGCCGCCGCCCTCCTGGGTGCCATGGCTCAGGGCGCGCTCCAGGCGCAATTTACAAGCGGGCTCTCAATCGAAGCTGCCATCGCGGGCCTCAACCGCGTCCTCGTGCAGAAGTCTGCTGCCGACAGGTTCATTACCCTCTTCTGCGCGGTGCTCAGTCCCGACGGCGAGTTTCTATATATCAACGCCGGCCACAACCTTCCGATACTCATTCGCAAGTCAGGTGAGACTGAGCTGCTGACAACCAAGTCTGTGCTTCTTGGGGCATTCGACTTCGCGAAATACGAGCCACGAAGCACGCGGCTCGAGACGGGCGATGTTGTAGTCATCTACACGGACGGCGTGACTGAGGCTGTCAATGCGGCTAACCAGATGTTCGGAGACGAGCGCCTGATCGAGCTCTCACGCCAGCTAACGGACTTGAGTGCAGCTGAGATCAAGGACCGGATTCTCAGGGCGGTAATTGCCTTCACCGGCGAAGTGCCCCAGGGTGACGACATCACCCTGATCGTGCTGAAGATGAAGTAATCGTCCGTGCCGGCAGTCAGTCCGTCTGCGGAACGGCTCGCGAGCCGCCCCTACGGATGCACGGGAATCTCCGCACGGCATGCAATTCATTGCACTTGACGTGAGTCAACCGATGTGGTCGGCCGTAGGGGCGGCTCGCGAGCGCCCCCAGTAGCCTCTCAGCTATGCTGCCGCAGGCTGGACAGCCTGCGGCACGATTACTCGATGAGACGGCGAGCCGCGTCGATTGCTTCCTCGAGCGTCGTTACCCTGCCATCAAGCTGCTCTTCGTAGACTGCACGGGTTATCTCGCCTATGCGAGGCCCCGGTGTCATGCCCAGTGCCAGCACATGCCTTCCCAGCAGGAGTGCCTCGGGCGCTTTCTCTTCCAGACCCAGCTCGCGAACTCGGCCTGCAAACCACTCTTCGGCGTCAGGCCTGAAATCACCGGTACGGCCGAGACAGTCCGCGCGCGCAACGCGATAGAGCAGGTCCAGTTCTACCTTGCGCGCCAGCCTGCGGAAGTCACCGTCAGTGATCGTCTCGCCGGCCTTCTGAGCCTTGAACCAGCGATGCGGCTTGAGATGGTGCTCGACGAGCCCGGCCACCTGGCCCCTCACGTCATAGCCATCGATCGTGAAGAGCTTGTAGCGGTCGAGCAGAACCTGAGTCGGCCCGATTCCGGCGATGTCGTGACGTTTGACATCCGCCGCCAGCGGCTTCCCCAGATCGTGACAGAGAGCGGCCAGCATGACGGTAATCGCCTTCGGCTTCGAGAGCCCGTCCGTAAGCAGCCTGGCCTGGTCGAGAACAAGGGCCGTGTGAGTGAAGACGTCGCCTTCGGGATGGACCAGTGGATCCTGAGCGCATCCGGAAAGCTGCCATATCTCCGGCCAGAGTTTTCGCGTCACATCCAGATCGCTCGCGACATAGAGTCCAATTGAAGGCCGTTCCGATGCGAGGAGCCACTTTTCAACCTCGCCCCAGATCCGTTCGGCAGGCAGATCAGAGAGATCGATCTGCCTGCACAGTGCGGCCGTAGACTCTTCTATGTGGTAATCGAAGCGGGCAGCAAACTGCACTGCCCTCAGCACGCGAAGGCTGTCCTCGACAAAGGTCGAAGGATCGACGGCCTTGAGGAGCCCGCGGCCAATGTCTTCACGGCCGTTCCAGGGATCGAGGAACTCCTCGGTCAACGGATCCAGCATGATCGAGTTGATGGTGAAGTCACGACGCCGGGCAGCCTCCTCGACGCTCATGCCGGGATCACCAGTCACTACAAATGAGCGGTGGCCACGACCGGTTCTCGACTCGCGCCTGGGCAGGCTGACGTCCACTATGAGGTCGGACTGCGACTTGAAGCGCAGCTTGTAGACGGTGAAGGCCTCGCCGACGGCATTGACCGCACCGAACTGGCCGAGCAGGCTGCGCAGCCGGTTGGGCTCGAGGCCGTAGACTTCAATATCGTAGTCAGAGCTGGAGACGCCGCGCACGAGGTCGCGGACAAAGCCGCCGACAAGCAGCGCACGCCCGCCCTGGTCGCGAACGGCTCTGCAGAATTCGACTACTGAAGCGGCGATGGAACCCGTGATACTCATTTGCTCCATCATGTTGCATGATATTTGATTTGGTTGCCATGATTAGTCTAAGTTAGCGGCCGCATGAGACTTTTCACTATTGATGAAGCCAATTCGTTACTTCCAGAGCTTCGCCGCCGGTTGACGGCGATCGACCGGCAGCGCGAGGTGTTTCGGAGGCTCGAGCCCGAGGCGCGACGCGCCAGTGAATGCGCGACGGCGGGTGGCGGCACGCCCCATGGCGGGGAGTACGCGCGGGCGCTCAGTTTCTTTCTCGAGGCGGTTCAGCAGGTTCTCGCACTGGGAATCGAGATCAAAGACTTCGATCGCGGCCTCTTCGACTTTCCGCATCTGCGCGAAGGAAAGGTCGTGCTGCTTTGCTGGCAGCGTGGAGAGGATCAGATTGAATGGTGGCACGACGTTGAGAGCGGCTTTGGCGGCCGTCAGCCGTTATGAAGCCGTTGTGAAAGAGGAGGAGAATGGCGGTAGAGGCCAAAGCAGCAGTAAATCTCACTAAGCCGGTGTTCAAGGGTGAGCACCAGGAGCTTCTCGAAGAGTTCTACTCAGTCTTCCGCAGGCTTTGGGACGAGCACTACACATCACCCGTCTTTGCCGGCGACGAAATGATCTTCGCGCTGGGTGGCAACGGGTATGTTGCGGTGGTCTCGAATCTGGGGTTTGAAGCTCTGGTTGAGGTCAAGACGCAAAGGGGTGCGATCGATTTGCGGCCGAATGCGGAGCTTGGCGGAGTTGCGATCGCGAAGGTCGACTCACCTGATGGGACTCCTGCAGATCAGTTGCTGAGGAGCTTTATTGATGGCATTCAGGACTACTACGCCGGCGGCCCTCGGTTGAGAGTTTAGATTACCGCGCCAGCTCCGGGTACATTTTCGGAGTTCTGTCTGCCCAGGCTGGGAGTGCGGCACTCGTCCCGCGTTCCAGTCTTACATCTGCAGTAAGCTCATTAAAGGCGACAAGTCGCCGGCACGCGGGACGCGTGCCGCGTCCCAGCTGTTCAGCTCAGGTTTCCGTCAGCGGGCTCGTGCTATCAAAGCGTCGACGATTCGTTCGGCGGCGTGGCCATCCCACAGTTCAGGCACTCGAGTCGACCTCGCGGAGCCCTCATCCGAGAGCACCTCCCTCGCCGCCTCGGTAATCCTCCCCGGATCATTCCCCACGAGCCTGTTGGTTCCCTGCTCAATTGTAATCGGCCTCTCCGTATTCTCCCTCAGCGTCAAGCAGGGTATCCCCAACGCGGTAGTCTCCTCCTGAAGGCCACCTGAGTCCGTCAGTACGAGCCGCGATCTGCTCCATAGCTGTAGAAAGTCCTGATATCCAAGCGGCTCTATGAGACGCATTCCCTCGGGCACTCCAATACCGTGCTGCCGCAGCCTGGCTTGAGTGCGCGGATGGGCCGGAAAGATCACCGGCAACGCGCGGCCAATCTCACCGACCGCTGACGCGATGCGTCTGAGTGCGTCGGGATTGTCGACATTTGCCGGCCGGTGAAGAGTCATGACCGCAAATCGGCCCGGCTCGAGCTGCAGGCTTCGAAGGACGTCCGACTGCCGCGCCCGCTCGAGCTGGGTGAAGAGCGTGTCGATCATGACGTTCCCGACGCGCTGGATCTTCTCGGCGGGAATCCCCTCGCGCATGAGATTGGCGTCGGCGTCAGGGCTGTGGGTGAAGAGAAGATCTGCTATCTGGTCTGTGATGAGGCGGTTGATCTCTTCGGGCATCGATCGATCGAAACTCCGCAATCCGGCTTCGACGTGCGCCACCGGCAGACAGAGCTTGCTTGCGACGAGGGCGCAGGCCAGTGTCGAGTTGACATCTCCAACAACGACAACCCAGTCGGGCTGGCGGGCAATGAGTATCGGCTCGATGGCCAGCATGACCCTCGCCGTCTGCTCGGCATGGGTTCCCGATCCGACCGCGAGATTGATGTCAGGCGCCGGCATATCCAGGTCACGGAAGAATGCCGCTGACATACGGTCATCGTAGTGTTGCCCGGTATGAACGAGTGTTTGAGAGACTTCGTCCTGGCGACGATCGGCGGCGGCCCAGATGGGCGCCATCTTCATGAAATTCGGGCGGGCACCGACAACGTTGACTATCGTCACCATAAACTGCCTGAACTGCCACAGCTAACCGCCAAAGCTTGGCGGAGGCTGGAATCCGCCCCCCTCGTATGGAGGCGGGGGAGGCGGAGGAGGTGACATAGGTGGTGGAGGTTCGTCTCTGCGCTTCTCGAAAAGCGCCCGTCCAAGCAGTGCACCCAGGACTGTAAATCCCGCAATGAATACGCCAACGACCAGGAACTGAGGCACCATGAACAGAGCTCGCGTACGGAGGGGAGTGTCCCTGGTCAACTCAACAGACTGCCGAAGCATATCCTGAACCTTTGGGTCAGTGATCACTGTTGAGACCCACTCAATGACCCGGAGGCTAAGCGGTGTCGTTGCGAGGGCCAGAGGCAATCCTATGACAAGGTAAATGAAGCCAGCCAGAATCCCGGCCGTGAGACCCACACGCGCTGCCTCGTTGCTCGTCACCCGCGCGGGTGATTTCGCAATCAGCATCTGAGCCGCGATAGCTCCTCCAACTAGTGCCCACAGGCAACAGCACTGCTGTATGAACGGAAGTACCGAAAGCACGCCTGCGATCAAGCCACCGACTACTGCCGGTCGAGTCCGCAAATCGTCTGCCATTCAGGGCTATCCTCCATGCGATGCTTTGGTTGAACCGATCAGGGCCTTGAGCCTCAGAGCAAGTATGCAAGGCAGAAGATAGAAGGCTATCACGGATCCGGCAAGTGCGCCGGTCACAAAACGCGAAAGAAACGTGTTCGGAAAAATTCCGAGCAGACCGCCGATCGCGTCAATGATCATTGGAAGAGCCGCGACAACGATCCAACCCCGCCATGGCAATGTTTCATCATTCAACCGGCGGACGAGCGGATAGAACAGGAATCCGGCAAGCCCACCTGTGTATATTCCCAAGCACCGTACGCAGACCCCGAGCTGATGGCCAAACAGATAGAGAGAGCGATCCGGCCGCTGGTGGCAGACGCCTGAAAAGATCGCATAGACCAACCCGGCGGCCGTCGAGTTCCCCCTCGCCGCAAACCACGGCGCCGCGACTATCAGGGCCAGCCATACCAAAGAGGCGACCAGCACTGACAGATATCCTTTGTACTCTCTTTGCATTTAGCCGCTCTTTTTGGCGGTATCACATCCGGTCGAAGCGAACGACTGAATCGGGACCACCTTCAACATGCACCGTCTCGACAAACCGGACATGGCGCGTCTCCGTCGTCATGATCAGCGATTCAGTCTTCTTGCCTGTTCCGAAGAAGCGGACTCCCTTCAGCAGCGTGCCATCGGTCACTCCGCACGCCGCAAATATGATCTGCCTCCCTGGAGCAAGTTCGTTTGTATCATAGACTCGAGTCGGATCGCTGATTCCCATGGCTTTCATGCGGTCGACCAGCCCATCGGCGATCCTGGCTCGATCCTCCTCCTGCTCGAGCTGCTCCTTCAGTACGAAGCGTGCCTGAATCTCTCCGTTCAGACACCGCATCGCGGCAGCCGTGATCACACCCTCCGGGCCTCCACCAATTCCCATGGCGCATGTACGCCCGAACTTCCAACTGCGGCCGAGATGCCCGCCGAGAGATCGCCATCCGAGATGAGACGAATTCTGGCACCCGCCTCACGAATGCGGGCAATCAGTTTTGCGTGGCGCGGCCGGTCGAGCACGATGACTACGAGGTCCGATACATCGCGATTCAGCCTCCGCGCAATCGCGCGCAGATTGTCACGAACCGGGGCATCGATGTCGACCGCGCCCTTCGACGATGGGCCAACGACAATCTTTTTCATGTAGTATGTCAGGCGCGTGCAGCAGGCCGCCGCGCTCTGCCGCGGCGAGCACGGCGATCGCATTTGCCGAACCCGTAGCACAGAGGTTGGTCCCTTCGAGCGGATCCACGGCAATGTCGATCTCGGGATAGCCGCTGTTATCTCCGCTGCGGGCACCGAGACCGACTCGCTCGCCGATGTAGAGCATCGGAGCTTCGTCGCGCTCGCCTTCGCCGATGACAATCGTGCCGTCCATCGGAATTGTGTCCATGACGGCGCGCATCTTCTCAACTGCGACGAGGTCCGAATGCTTCCGCTCGCCCCTGCCCATGGTTCGCGCAGCGGCAACGGCGGCCGCCTCCACGACGCGAAGGAAATCGAAAAGCAGATCGTGCTCGAGCGGGCGAGTCTGGGTCATTTGTTCTCCTCGCCAGTCCACTCGGTGAGGTGTGGATCGAAACACTGGCGGCAGCGCGCTTCGTACGCGCCGGCGGCTCCCACTACGACACGCTCGCGGTTGGCGATCAGCCGCTGGGTGTAAGATGCAGGACTTCCGCAGCGCATACAGATGGCGCGCATCTTGGTGACATCCTCGGCGATTGACATGAGCTGCGGCATTGGCCCAAAGGGTCGGCCGAGGTAGTCCATGTCGAGACCGGCCACGAGGACGCGCTTGCCCTGATCGGCGAGCTGGTTGACGACTTTGACGAGCTCCTGGTCGAAGAACTGCCCTTCGTCGATGCCGATGACCTCGGTCTCGAGATCGCCGAGCACCAGGATTTCGCTTGCTGAGCTGACAAGTTGTGATTCGAGTCGCATCTCGGAGTGCGAGACGATGTGATGCTCTGAAAAACGGGCGTCGATCATGGGCTTGAAGATCTGAACTTTCTGGCGGGCAATCTGCGCTCGACGCAGGCGGCGGATCAACTCCTCGCTCTTGCCGCTAAACATTGAGCCCGTGATAACTTCTATCCAACCCGGCAGTCGGGGCAAAACGGTCCAAGTGATGGTTTCCTTCCGAAATGGCTCTCCAAATTGGTAGCTCTCGTTCTTACACCAGAATTGTTGATCACGTCAATTTGGAGGGAACTTGACAGCCCTTCGCTCAGGCGGTGTAATCGCTCTCATGGAGCAATCCCTGATCTACGATTGGAACCGCGCAGAGGAAGGCCTGGAACGGCCGCCGCATAAGATCGAGTTCTCTGACGAGACGCTTCGCGATGGTCTTCAATCGCCTTCGGTCATCGACCCGGCGATCGACGACAAACTGCGCATCCTCCATCTGATGGATTCACTTCAGATCGATTCAGCGGATCTTGGGCTGCCCGGAGCCGGTCCGCGGGCCGTTGCCGACGTTGAAAGGCTGGCGAGAGAGATTAGCGCGGCGGGGCTCAAGATTCGCGCCGCATGTGCGGCTCGAACACATCGCCGTGACATCGAGCCGATCATTGAAATCTCCCAACGCGTCGGCATTCCGATAGAGGTTCAAACCTTCATCGGCTCCTCGCCGATACGGCTCTACGCTGAGGACTGGACGGCCGACCGCCTGCAACAACTGACGGAAGAGGCGATCACCTTCGCTGTCGGCCATGGCCTCCCGGTGATGTACGTCACCGAAGACACTACGCGAGCGGATCCGGAGATGCTGCGGCGACTCTTCACGACGGCGATCAACTGCGGGGCGAGCAGGCTCTGCATCTGCGATACGGTCGGACACGCGACTCCGGACGGTGCGCGAGCGGTGGTCTCTTTCGTGCGTCGGCTTGTAGACTCGACCAGCGCCGACGTGAGAATTGACTGGCATGGCCACTGCGATCGCGGCCTCGGCGTAGTCAACTCGATTTCTGCGGCGGCGGCCGGCGCCAACCGGCTGCACGGAACGGCACTCGGCGTGGGTGAGCGCGTCGGCAATACGCAAATGGATCTGCTGCTCGTCAACCTGCAGCTCATGGGTTGGATCGACCGCGACCTTTCGAGTCTTCAGGAATATTGTGAGACGGTCAGCCGCGCTTGCGGTGTGCGCATTCCGCACAATTACCCGGTGGTTGGTGGTGATGCATTCCGCACAGCCACGGGCGTACATGCTGCAGCAGTGATCAAGGCGTTCAGGAAGAACGATCCTGAACTGGCGGACGCAGTCTATTCGGGCGTCCCGGCTCGCATGGTCGGACGGCGGCAGGAGATCGAGATCGGTTACATGAGCGGCAAGTCCAACGTTATCTTCTGGCTCGAGCAGCGTGGTATCGAGCCGGAGGGCGAGCTTGTCGAACGCATTCTCAACAAAGCGAAGAGCAGTTCATTGGTTCTGCGTGAGGAAGAAGTCCTCGCCATGGTGGCGGATTCAAGGGTGAACTAGATTGTCACCATGAGGACGGCGCGGGACTGTTGGGGACAAGGAGACTGCTGCAAAAAAGCGACTTGTTGTCAGAACCAGGCGTCCGGCCACTCCCGCGCACGGGACGTGCGCGAGGATATTAGCCGGTGGTGAAACCACCGGAATAAAATCGCCGAAAGAGCATTGCGCCCTGGAAGGCCGTCGGACCAGACTTTCTCGAGCCCTCGGTTGAATCCACAATGTTTCCTCCCGAAATAGCATTGCGGGGCTCCGGTCCTGCGTCCCAACCGGGACGCAAGCATATGTGGGGAGACGCTTCCCGGCGGTTTCACCGCCGGCTAATATCCGCGCGCACCTTTGGTGCGCGGGAAGTGCAGGCGCCGTTAAGTCCGACCAGCGTCCTCGTGAGACAGCCTCCAAGCCCTGCAGTAGACATTCTACAGGCGGCTAGTGAGAAACAAATCGAACAAACCAGTCCTCTCTGTCGTGCCGCAATCTCTCGGCGCCACGCTCGCGGCGATCGTTCGCAATCGATCGGTCGCGCACGCCTTCTCGTTCATCGACTCATCGGCTGAGCGTTTCAATGCCGAGCACGTACGCATCTGCGAGATTCCCGCGCCCCCTTTCAAGGAGAGAGAACGCGGCCAATACTTCGCGGCTCGATTCAGCGAACTCAACCTGGCCGACGTACACACCGATAGCGAAGGCAACGTCATCGGCTTCTACCGGGGCGACTACGAAGAGCCGCTGGTGGTCCTCTCCGCACACCTGGACACAGTCTTTCCCGAAGGCACTGATGTCCGCGTGCGACATTCAGGAAAACGGCTGCGGGCTCCCGGAATCGCCGACAATGGGGCCGGCCTTGCCGCGCTGATCGCCCTTGTCCAGGCTCTCAACGCGGCTCAGATCGGTCTCAAGGGGACGCTCGCCGTGGCTGCGACGGTCGGTGAAGAGGGAGAAGGCAACCTTCGGGGCGTTCGCCACCTCTTCAACGAAGGACGGCTTGCCGGACGAGTCACCTCATTTGTTTCGTTTGACGGTCCTGGTATCGAGTGCATCACGCACCAGGCACTCGGATCGCGGCGCTATCGAACCACGCTCGAGGGGCCCGGCGGTCACAGCTGGGGAGACTTTGGCGTCGTCAACCCGGTTCACGCGCTTGGCCGGATGGTCGCGAGATTGGCGGATTACCGCGCGCCGGCGGAGCCTCGGACGACCTACAACGTGGGGCGGGTCGAGGGCGGAGATTCCGTGAACGTCATACCCGACCGCGCGACGCTCGACGTCGATCTTCGATCGGCTTCCGAAACAGAGCTTTGTCGCCTCGAAGAATTCCTGCTGGCGGCAATCAACCAGTCAGTGGAAGAAGAGAATGCTATGCGCGCAGCGTCAGGCCGCAGGCTTGAAGTGAAGACAACGCTCATCGGCAACCGTCCATCCGGCGAGACTCCGCGCAACGCGGCCCTGGTACACACGGCGGTCGAAGCCACACGGCTCCTTGGCATCGAGCCGATCCTCAATCGCGCCTCGACCGACGCCAACATACCCATCAGCCTCGGCATACCTGCGATTACAATAGGAGTCGGCGGCTGGTCGGGCGATGCCCACCGGCTGAGTGAATGGTATGAGCCCACCGGTCGTGAGACAGGCTACCGTCGCGCGCTGCTGATTGCACTCGCCCAGACCGGGCTCTCAGAACGAAAATTGATCTGAAGGGAGACTTTCCCAGTGCCCCAAAGCCGGCCCAACCGAAATCAGAGGGTTCGAGGCGCCTACCGTCCCAAGGTCGATCCCAAAAAGGCATCCAAACAATCGCAATGGGTACTGCCAGCCGCAATCGCTCTGCTGGCAGCAGTCGCCTTCGGTGTCTACTTCTTCTATTACCGAAGCTCCGAACCGGCCAATGCTTCCACCACCCCATCGGGACTGAAGTATGTCGATCAGGTGGTCGGAACAGGCGCGAGTCCGAAAAAGGGCCAGAGAGTCACCGTCCACTACACCGGCAGGCTGCAGAACGGAACCAAGTTCGACAGCTCCGTCGACAAGGGTGCGCCCTACGAGTTTGCCATCGGGACGGGCACCGTGATCAAAGGGTGGGATGAGGGGATCATGTCGATGAAGGTGGGCGGTAAACGCCATCTGATCATTCCTCCCAGCCTTGGCTATGGAGCCACTGGAAGGCCGCCCACAATACCGCCCAATTCAACGCTCGAGTTCGACGTTGAGTTGCTTGGAGTGAAATAGCTCGGCCGCACTAGGCACGACTTACCCGCGCCAGACGGCGCGGGACGGGCAGGGACAAGCCCTGCCCCTACAACGTTGCCGCGAAGCGCAGTATTTCAGAAACTCTTGCCGAGTTTGACCGCCTTATACCCGCCTGCAAAGTAGTCTTTGATCCACCAGGCAGCAAAGACGACGAATGGAATGACCGCCAGCTTGGCAACAAACTTAAATGAGGCCTCGGGTCCGAGCTGGTCATAGACGCCGCCCATCTTGAAGATGACGATACCGAGCATGAACTGGCCTACGAAGCCCATAAGGCCCATGGTCAAGGCGCCGCCTCTGGGGAAGCGCTCCGATGTGATCCCGAGCATCGTCGGCCACATGAAGCAGACTCCCGCAGTAGAAGACAGTCGCCGCCGCATATGCCATCCCTGGCGTAGTCACTCCGGCAAGCAGCCACAAGCCGATCGCCGCCACCGTCACCGAAGCCCACATCATTCCGATGGGGGAGATGCGATGCGCGATCGGGCCGGCAAAGAATCTGAGCACGAACATTATCGCGCTGCCATAGACGAGGATCAGTGTGCCGGACATTTTGGCCGTGTTCTGAAGGACCGAGGCGACCCACTGGCCTGGTGCCAGCTCGAGTGAAGCCGTGATCATCATGCAGAGCATGAGCAGAACGAATCCCGGGACGAATACGGCTCTGAACATCTGACTGGTGCTGATGCCTGCTGCGTGGCGCTCGGTCGCCGGAAACTTCTGCCCAAAGATCATGAGACCGTAGGCGATCGTCGGAATGAGGACGACACCCATCTGCACTTGCCAGGTCCATCCAAGCTTGCCCATGAAGACAGAGAACAGGCCGCCGATGATCAATCCACCGGGCCACCGGGCATGGAGCACGTTGAGCTTGTGAGTCTTCTGGTCGGCATAGATGGTTGCGGTCATCGGGTTGATGACCGCTTCGATGAGACCGTTGCCAAAGCCTGCAAAAAGCATCGATGTATAGAGCCAGACGTAGCTCTGGGCGAAGATAAAGGCAAGTATGCCGCCGATCTGGAGCAGGAGCGCAAGGTAGAGCAGATTGCGCATGCCCAGTGCGTCAAGCATTGGAGAGGCGACAAGGATCGAGCTCGCAAAGCCAAAGAACGCCATGGTCGAGACGAAGCCGTACTGTTCGTGTGACAGGTGAAACACCGTTTCGACCTGGGTGGCGATGTCGCCGCGAATGACGAAGATCATGGCGGTGACGACTAGAGCAAGACAACTGGCTATGAAGAGCCGTTGCTGATTCATGCTGACTTTCCTCCAATGCTGGTGATGGACTGGCCGGTCGAGAGGACTGGCGGCGAGATTATAGCGATTAAGGAGTCCAAATGACACGGAGAGGCGCCAGAAAGATCGCAAAAACACGAATGCAGTGGACTATCCTGCGCCGGATCCTGAATTCTTGAGTTCCGGGAGCCCCTTCCTGGCCTTAAGCCCACCCATTCAATGGACTTTGCGGCGTTGATTCTATGGAACTTTTGCGGTCCGGTGGCGTGTTCAACGTGAGGTTCGTAGTATAATCCGCTCACCCGGTGCAACCCTCACGGGCCCGAGAACGAGCATGAGCGAATCTCCTCGAAAGGCAGAGAAGAGTCGAGGACGTCCAGACCAAGTCAAGCCACCCATGACAGCAATCACCCTCACGGCCGGATTTGATCCGGCGCTGGCCATCGCGTCACCTCCACTGTCAGTGGAGCAGATGGATGACCACGCGCTTCTGGCTGCAACTCGGGAGGGTGACGAGACGGCTTTTCAGGAGCTGGTGCGGCGCTATCGCAACCCGATAACAAATTTCGTCTATCGGATGCTGAATGACTATGATCGCGCCGCTGATCTGGCTCAGGAGACTTTCGTCAGGGTTTACATGAGTTCCGAACGGTACCAGGCCAACTATAGTTTTTCGACCTACATCTACCGGATTGCGTCGAACCTGGCGATCAGCGATCTGCGTCAGCGCAAGCGCCGTCGAGTGGTACCGATGCCGTCATTTTACTCGGATAAGGAGAATGCGGAGATCGAAGTCGAATTCCCGGATCACCGCGTCGTTCATCCAGACCAGACGATGATCGAAGACGAACGACGGAAGGCGGTTGGGAGAGCAATTGCCAGTCTGCCGGACAAGTACCGGGCAGCAGTTGTGCTGCGTGATATCGAAGGCAAGAGTTACGAGGAGATCAGCGCCGTCCTGGGCTTGTCAGACGGGACGGTCAAATCGCGCATCAACCGTGCGCGCAATCTTTTGAAAGAGAAACTCAGAGACTACCTCTAGTCTGGAGAGACCAAGATGACTAAGTGTGAGAAGACTCGCACACAAATCGACACCGGCGCTGGCCCGCAAGGCCTCGCAGGCAGCGAGCGTCGCCACTTGCAGGCCCACGTGCAGGGCCACCTGGATGAGTGCGGCGCCTGCCGTGCCTACGCTGCGGAGACAGACTCTCTCCTCAGCCTGCTCGCCGGGACACCACGGGTGGAGGCCCCTCCCGACTTCGACTTTCGACTGCGGGCCCGCATAGCGACTGTCAAAGGTCAGCGGAGCAGTATCTGGACGTCGCTCGCGGCGCTCTGGTCCAGACCGATGGGCTCTGTCGGCTCCATGAGTTGGACGCGCGCGGCAGCGCCATTGGCTGCAGTGGCACTCGTTGCAGGCACCGCGGCTCTCTATGCGACGCGATCGACTGCGCCCGTGCCGAATGCCCCGGATGCCATTGCCAGCCGGGTAAGTCCTCCGGCCGTGCAGCCCGCCGCATCGCAGACGCCGTCCCTGCCGCTGGTATCGGCGGCACCTTTGGCAGCGCCGGCTCCTCCTGCTATGGAGAGAGCTGTCAATGCCAACCCAAGGGTGACCAACGCCTCGAGAGTCTCGCGCCAGCCTGTTACTGGTGTTGCGCGTGAGTTGCCTTCGAGCCCCTCAGCCTTGATCCGGACTTCAGCGCGATGCAGGGCACTCGGGTGGTTGTTGAAGCTCGAGGGGAAGGCCGATGGTCACGATTCCGCAGGTCACCTACGGTGCTCAACGGGCGGTTATGCGGCAGAGCGCCTCGGCCGGTGATGTGGCTGCTATACAGACTGTTTTCTAGGCTCAATGAAGCGAACTCTGCTCATCACATTCTGGATTGCGGCGCTTATGATGCCGGCACTGGCGCAGCGAACGCGCAGGCCGGCAACGACTACCGGCGCAGCCGGACGGTTCGCAGACTGAAGCCGGTGGTCTCACGTGTGCACGTCGGCCTGGTCTATGTATTACAGACTATAGATCTCAAACCTGAGTTGGGCGGCGAAGAGCAGTTGATGACGCTGGATGGCGAGCCGGCACCGCCATTGCGCACCAAGAATGTGACGGTTGGGTTGGTGATTGACAACGAGGGCCATATTGTAACTCGCCTTGCCGCTCCTCCGCACTCTCAGGGGCAATCTCAGGGGCGCGTGATGCCGTTGAGAATGAGATTCTGGTCCGCACTGAGCGAGCGAGCCGCCCCTACAAGGCGCAGTTTATCGGAATGGACTCGGCTACGGGCCTCTGCCTGCTACAGACGGAAGAGGGGTCGGCTCAGACATTGCAGCAGGCGGAGTTCGAATCGCCATCGGCTAAGCCGTTGGCGGAGAGTAATCCGAAAGAGGTTCAGGTCTGGGGCTTTCATTCTCGTCAGGGCCAGAGCCGGCCACTTGCAATGACGGTCTTTCCGCGAATCAATGAGTCTTCGGGAAGGATCGTCAAGGCAACTCATGACTTCCGCTATTCGGCGCAGAACTCTCTCTATTACCTGCTTTCGCCTCAGTTGAGCGCAGTACAGGACGGCAGTCTCGTAGTCGCCGACGGGGCGGTGTTTGGGATCGCCGTCTTCGAAACCGGCGGCAAGGGTTACAACCTGATCTATCCGATTTCGAGAGTCCGCGATCTCGCAAAGACGCTCGCCAAATCAAAGACCAATCTCGCGCACGGATGGCTTGGAGCGATGGGCGTTGATATGTATACGCCGATCAAAGCCGGTGCCACTCCCGCACCCGTGACTACGGACCTGGGAGTTCGCGTGACGGCAGTCATTCCGGACAGTCCGGCCGATAAGGCTGGTGTCCGAGCTCAGGATATCCTGCTGGCGGTCAACGATCACGCAGTCGGCTCCGTTGCTCAGCTGACGAGCGCACTGCGGCAGATACCGGGTGATTGCGAGGTAACTCTCAAGATCAAGCGACGCGGGGAGTACAAGTTCCTGCAGGCTATTCTCAGCCCGGCCCCTGCGATTGATGACAGACAACAGGTAACAGTACTGGCGAAGAAGCTGGACGGGCTTGAGACGGAGCTCGGCAGCCTGCAGCAAAACGATCCTCGACGGCAGGAGCTGGAGCCAAAGGTGACGAGCATGCGGACGATCATGGATGGCCTGCTCAGACCGGCTCCTGCGGATGTCAAGCTGCGAGTGCTTTTCGGGGTGGAGGTCCAGCCGCTGACGGCGCAGCTGGCGAAGTATTTCGCCGTGCCTAACGGAGTGCTTACCTCAGCCGTGCTCGATTCGAATCGAAGTGCGCGTGCCGGGCTCAAGCCCGGTGACGTTATCGTCAAGGCAGGCGATCGCGAAGTGAGCGATGCAGCTTCACTGCTGAAGATTCTCGAGGATAGTAAAAGCGGCTCGGTCGATCTGTTGATCTCTCGCCACGGAGAGCAGTCAAAAGTCCAGATTTCAAGGTAATAGGATAGCCACAAAAAAGCACAAAAGTCACAAAAGGAAAAACGAAAGGGAGAATGCAGCGGAATCCTTTTGTGTCTTTTGTGCTTTTTTGTGGCTATTCCTATCCAGGTCGCCGCACTCCAAATTGCTTCCCCCGGTGTTAGGCTGTCGACTTCTTGGCAGCGAACATCCTGCCTGCTATCCTTTTCTTTGCATGTCCGCCAAAGTCACCGCCATAATTTACATCCTGATCTGCTTCGAGGTCGGCATTCTGCTGGTCATCCTGCCCTGGACACCTTACTGGGATGACAATTTCTTCCTGAACTACATCACCGGGAAGCTCCAGATGACCGGACTCGCCACCTTTCTCCAGACAGGCTACGTCCGCGGAGCGGTGAGCGCCCTCGGAATCGTCAACATCCTTGCGGGCCTGCGTGATATGTTTCGCTTCCGCGAGAGCGTTCACGCGATTGCCGCCCTCGATAGTCCTCCGGACCTGATCAAACCCCTTGCTGTTGAACCTGATCACAGATCGACTGGCGCTCCGCCACAGTCCTGACTGGCCAGACTACGGTCCGCAGCTGGAGCTCATTCGCGAGGCTGCATCCGGGGGAATCGATCTCGTGCAGGTGCGCGAGCCAGACCTCACCGCAAAGCGGCTGGAGGAGTTCGTGCGCGCCGTAATCGAGGTTACCCGGCCGTACGCTGCCCGAGTCCTGGTCAACGACAGGCTCGACATAGCCCTCGCGACAGGCGCTCACGGCGTGCACCTCAAGACAAGCTCCCTTCCGACGAGAGACGCGCGCGGAATCAGCTCCGATGGATTCCTCATCGGCGTATCTACACACTCCCTGGCTGAAGCCCAAAGCGCCGCCGCCGAGGGAGCCGACTTTGTCGTGGCGGGACCAGTTTTCGAGACTCCTTCAAAGCAGCGCTATGGGCCACCACTGGGTCTCGAGCGTTTCCAGGAGATATGTAGCGGGGTCGAAATCCCGGTGCTGGCGATCGGTGGAATCACCCTCGACAATTGCCGGGCGGCGATCGACCGCGGGGCGGCCGGCATCGCTGCAATCAGGCTCTTTCAGGAGGACGTCACGGCAAGACTCAGACGTTTGGCAGAAACTTCGGCGCGCGACGAGACTTCGTAGCCTGCTCGAATGCGTAGGCATAGCCGATCAGCTTCGCATCGCTGAAAGCGCGGCCGGTGAACGATATGCCCACCGGCAGCTCGCTGATGAAGCCCGCCGGAACCGTGATGTGCGGATAGCCCGCCACAGCGGCCGCAGTCGAAAATCCACCAGTGAAATGATCGCCGTTCAGATGATCGGTAGGCCACGCAGGGCCCCCCGTTGGCCCAATCAGAGCATCGAGGCGTTGCGCTGTCATGACCGCGTCTATCCCTTCCTCGCGCGACAGACGGTGATTCTTTGCCAGCGCGCGCAGGTAGGCTGTGGTGGTAAGCGGGCCTTTTGCTTCAGCCTTGATCAGCAAATCCTGACCGAAATGAACCAGCTCCCGATCGCGATTCTTTTCGTTGAACTCAATAATCTCTTTGAGTGAATGGACGGCGACACTGGGGCCGCGATCTTTGAGATACGAGTTGAGATCTGCCTTGAACTCGTAGAGCAGAACCTCATTCTCGCTGTCATCGAACTTGCCGTGAGTTGGAATGTCGGCCGGATCGATGATTACCGCGCCCAGCCGCTTCAAAGTATCGATCGCCTCTCCGATCAATTTATCGACAGCATCGTTGAAGCCGAAGGATTTCCGCATAACGCCGAGACGAGCTCCCCGCAGCGCGGCGGGATCGCGCGAATAGTCACCGAGAGTCTTCCCACGGCTTGCCAGGGTAGCCTTATCGCGTGGATCGGTCCCGGCGATCGCCGTGAGCAGAATGGCCGCATCGGCCAGCGTCCGGGCCATCGGCCCGGCCGTATCCTGGCTGTGCGCAATCGGGATTATCCCGGAACGGCTGACGAGACCAAGCGTCGGCTTGATTCCGGCGAGACCGTTCACAGATGAAGGGCAGACAATCGATCCGTCTGTTTCAGTGCCCACGGCGATCACGCAGAGGTTGGCCGCCGCCGCCGCACCCGACCCGGAGCTCGATCCGCAGGGATTGCGATCAAGCACGTATGGGTTGCGAGTCTGACCGCCCGCGCCGCTCCAACCGCTCGTTGAATGGCTCGATCTGAAGTTGGCCCATTCGCTGAGATTGGTCTTGCCGAGAATCACAGCGCCGGCTTGTCTCAATTTTTCGACTATGAAGGCATCCCGCAAAGCCGGATGCCCTGCGAGGGCCAGCGAGCCTGCGGTCGTCTGCATGCGATCCGCCGTATCGATGTTCGCCTTGATAAGAACCGGAATACCGTGAAGCGGTCCACGGGCGCCCTTGTTCCTGCGCTCCTGATCGAGGGCTTCGGCGATCGCCTCAGCTTCAGGATTGACCTCGATCACCGATTTGAGGGCCGGGCCGCGCTGGTCAAGCTCTCCGATCCTTGCCATGTACAGCGTGGTGATTTGCCTGGAGGTCAGCCGGCCGGATTTCATTGCATCCTGCAATGCCAGGATCGTAGTCTCGTCGAGCGAGAACTGCGTTTTCGGCTCGGTCCCTGGGCGCGCTCGTAGAACCGGCGCGACGAGCGCACTGCTCGAAAGCTGCAGAAAGCGCCGGCGATTGCCGGCAGTGGCTGTTTTTCTTTTCAGAGAGCCTCCTCTAGAGCCCGTCGGATTTCAGAAGTGCCTGGGCGGCCGGTTCATTATCCACGGCGACGCTGCCCGTTTAAACAGATCCGGGCCCAATCAGGTCGGAGCAAATTCTCCAGGTTCTCTAACATCAATTTAACGCTTGCAATTCCTTTTTTTCTCCTTGACGCCCAACATAGTGTTATGATTGTCGCCTAACCCACCAGATCACGTGTTTTCGTATCGCTGTTCTTTTAGTTCCTTTATGGTGATTGTGCTTTCGATTGCCGGCTTTGACCCGTCCGGGGGAGCTGGCGTCCTGGCTGACATCAAGACTTTTGCCGCATTCGGCTGTTTCGGTGCCGCGGTCATCACGTCGCTGACCTTTCAGAACACGACCGGAGTCTTTGGCGCCGAGCATCAGACAGGACGCGTTATCCGCGGTCAGATCGATCCATTGCTTGACGACTATCAGATCGCAGGCATCAAGATCGGCATGCTCCCGACACGCGAAGCGATCGACGTCGTCGCCGAAGTTATCGAGAAGCACTCACTGAAGAACATTGTTGTTGACCCGGTAATGGTATCAACAAGCGGACATGAGCTCGTCGCGGACGATGTCGCGCGCCACCTTAGCGATCGGCTTTTTCCACTGGCCGACGTGATTACACCAAACATCCTCGAGGCTGCGGCGCTCACCGGCCTTGAGATCAACAACGTTGAGGATATGACGACGGCGGCGAAAAAGCTCCAGGAGATGTGCCGCGGCGGTGCTTGTAAAGGGCGGTCATCTGAATGATGACGCGGCGGATGTGCTTGTCCAGGATAAAGGAGTGCGCATTTTTCGCGCAGCTCGAGTTCCGACGCGTAACACTCATGGCACCGGCTGCACGCTCTCATCGGCGATCGCCGCGCTGCTCGCTTGCGGGAACGATCTGAGCACTGCCGTAGCGACAGCCAAAGCTTATGTCACCAGGGCAATTCAATCGGCGCCTGATCTCGGGCATGGCGCCGGCCCGCTCAATCATTACGTCAAGGCTTTCTAGAGTTACAACTCTCAGGTGAACGAGACCAATTCCAATCAGACACTGCTTACCGAGACGGACCTGCTTTTCCGGCGCGCGGATGAAGAACTCGTCGGCTTCGATGCTGAACACATCGCCGAGGCACTCGTCCGCGAGGCGCATCTCACTCCGGAGATCGCGCACCAGATCAGTATCGAGGTTCGGGATCAGGTTCTTCGCACCGGAATCCGCGGCCTCAACTCCTCGCTGATTCGCGGCATGGTTGATTCGAAGCTCATCGAATATGGCTTGATTTCCGCCCTGCGAGCCCATACACGGCTTGGAGTTCCCGCCTTTGATGTAGACCGTGTGATTCAGTCCGCAGCCGAGACGGCAACACCCCACGGACCTGAAGGAACAAGCCTCGCGCTGGCGGAAGCAATCAAGCGCGAATACGCCATGATCTCGGTCTTCTCCGAGAATGTCGTCGAGGCCCATCTCGCTGGCGATCTCCATCTTGAAAAGCTTGGTGAAGTCGACCGCCCCACGAGCATGACGGGCTCGGTCGATTTCATCAAAAAGCAAGGCATCAAGCTGCCGGGTGGATTCGCCGGCTCGCGTCCAGCGCGGCGCCCTGAAGTTCTTGCTGCTCACCTGGTGAAATACACAGCCGCGCTCCACGGGTATTTCAGCGAGCCACTCGCCTGGGATGCGGTCAATTTCGCAATGGCGCCTCTGCTGACGGGCCTCGGAAACGTCGAGCTGAAGCAGCTGGCGCAGGCATTTCTCTTCGAGCTCTCGGCGCCGGCGATTGCTCGCGGCGGACAGCCGGTGCGGTGCGATCTTCATCTCGATTGGGACGCTCCCGGTTATCTGGCGCATCAGACCGCGGTCGGGGCCGGAGGCGAACCGTGCAACGCCAATTATGATGCCTATACCGAGACTGCGCGGGCCTTTCTGAAATCGCTTTTCGAGGTCTTTCTTGAAGGGGATGGCGAAGGCCTGGGCTTCAGCGGACCACGACCAATTTTCCGCCTGACTCCGCTTGCGGCCGAAGACGAGAACCTGCGGGTGTTCCTCGAGTTGGTCGGCCGCGTAGCAGTGGAGCGTGGCGGACTTGTCCTGGCCTTTGACAGATCTTCACGAGACGGCGGGGCAGCGGCTTTCACGAACCGCTACGGCCTGAATGCAGACAAGTTTCAGCGGGTGGGCGAGAGCTGGAGATGGAGAGCAGCGACGCTCTCTTCAGTGGCCATCAATCTTCCGCGACTCGGCTACCAGGCTCGAGGCGATCACGTAAAGGTCTTCGAACTCATAAGCGGCCTGCTGGAGCTCGCCGCCCAGGCGTCACTCGAGAAGCGGGTCTTTCTCGAAAAACTGATTGCGCGGGGCGAGAGCGGCTCGCTTGCACTGCTCGCCATGCGGCCTGGCCGCGAGCCATTCCTTCCGCTGACGTGGACCTCACATGCGATCTGTCCGATCGGTCTCTTTGAGCTCGTCCGTGTGGTCACAGGTGCAGGCTTCGACGAATCGGCGGGCGCGCGTGACTTTGCGGGCCGCATAATCGCGCACCTGGCGAGCGAAGTCCGGCGTTTGTCCGCCAAACACAAAGTCCATTTCCTGCTCGCCGAATCGAGGAGCGGCGCCGCCGGCCATCGGCTGGCTCGCCTCGACCTCAAGCGGTTCAGCCAGGCTGCGGAGCAGCTGAGAGACGGAGAGGTCGAGGCTCAGCCGCATGAGGTCTCCTATACGAACTCTCTCAAGCTGCCAGTGTCGAGTGATGCGACGGCGATTGACAGGCTGACGATCGAGGGAGCTCTTGGCAGCAACGAAATCTGGGGCGCGACTACGGAGCTCTGGCTGGGCAGGACTACTCCTCCCTCGGCGCGCTTCGTGGATTTCGTGCTTCGAGTGCTGCGCGAGACTACTACGTCTTCGGTGAGTTTTGCTCCCGAGTTCTCGATATGCGCAGTCTGCCACGCAGTCTGGCGGGGGCTCTCTTCACCATGTCCTCAATGCGCGTCTGCGAGGGTGGATGGCCTGGCACAGGCGACCACCCGTTACAGCCGCACCTCCTCGTGGCCTTCCTGGAAGCTCGCCGAGCTCAGCCGCCGGCGCAGGATGAGCGACTGGTAGGTCCTATCGTGGCGCGGGCTGTCCAGCCTGCGCCAGACTTCTCCACTAGGCCTTCACCACACTCGGGGGCAGACTCTATCGTGGCGCGGGCTGTCCAGCCTGCGCCAAAATTTCATCACTCGGGCATTCAGCGAAGTCTGCCGCAGACTGGACAGTCTGCGGCACGATATTCTGCCAAATCTTCACCACTCCGGCCTTCAACCGATCGAAGCTCGCATGAGCCTCATTCCGTGTGCGATAATCCAACGCTTATGCCCAGACGAAATGACCTTCATAAAATCCTGATCATTGGCTCGGGCCCGATCGTCATTGGCCAGGCTTGCGAGTTCGACTACTCCGGAACCCAGGCCTGCAAGGCGCTCAAGGCTGAGGGCTTCGAGGTTGTCCTCGTAAACTCCAATCCTGCCACTATCATGACGGACCCGGAGCTCGCCGACCGCACTTATGTCGAGCCACTAACCGTCGAATGTGTGACGGCAATTATCGAGCGAGAGCGCCCCGATGCCCTTCTCCCAACGGTTGGAGGCCAGACCGCTCTCAATCTGACGGTCAAGCTCGCCGAGGCCGGCGTCCTTGAACAGTTCCGAGTCGAGCTCATCGGAGCCAAGCTCGAGGCAATCAAGGTTGCTGAGGATCGCCTCCTCTTCAAGCAGGCAATGGACGAGATCGGGCTCGTCATGCCGCGCGCACGCTTTGTGCGCACCATGAGCCAGGCGCTCGAGACCGTCGAGGAGATCGACTTTCCGATCATCATCAGACCGAGCTTCACACTCGGGGGTACCGGCGGCGGGATCGCGTTCAACAGCGAAGAGTTTGAGGAGATTGCTGAGCGCGGCCTGACCGCGAGTCCGATCAGCGAAATCCTCGTCGAAGAGTCGATCATCGGGTGGAAGGAGTTCGAGCTCGAGGTCATGAGGGACCTCGCCGACAATGTAGTCATCATCTGCTCGATCGAGAACGTCGATGCCATGGGCGTCCACACGGGAGATTCGATCACCGTCGCGCCGGCTCAGACGCTTACGGACCGCGAGTACCAGATCATGCGCGATGCCGCGATCCGCATTATCCGCAAGGTTGGAGTCGAGACCGGTGGCTCGAACATCCAGTTTGCGGTAAACCCGCGCACCGGTGACATCAGGGTGATCGAGATGAACCCGCGCGTCTCGCGTTCCTCGGCGCTCGCCTCAAAGGCAACCGGCTTCCCCATAGCCAAGATCGCCGCCAAGCTCGCCGTTGGCTACACCCTCGACGAGATACCCAATGACATCACGCGCAAGACTCCGGCATCTTTCGAGCCGACGATCGACTATGTCGTGGTCAAGATTCCCAAGTGGGCCTTCGAGAAGTTTCCCGGAGTCGACGCAACGCTTGGGACGCAGATGAAGTCGGTCGGAGAGGTCATGGCCATCGGCCGTTCATTCAAAGAGGCCTTTCTCAAGGGCCTCCGCTCGCTCGAGGTACGCGGCACTCCGAAAGTAGGCCACCTCGATGACGAGGCTCTGCGCCGCAAGCTGATAATTCCGAACGCAGAACGCATCTATTTCCTCTACGCCGCAATCGAGCGCGGCTGGACGCTCGACGAGCTCTATGATCTGACGAGGATTGATCCGTGGTTTCTCTTTCAGCTCAAACAGATCGTCGAGCTGCAGCGCGCGGTTGCCGCGGAAGACCTCTCTTCGATCCCTACCGAGCTGCTCCGCCAGGCGAAGCGCTACGGATTCTCCGACCCGAGACTTGCTGAGCTGCTCGATTGCACCGAAGACGAACTGCGGGCGAAGAGAAAGAACAACGGTATCGTACCGGTCTTCAAGCGAGTCGATACATGCGGCGCGGAGTTCGAATCATTCACGCCATACCTCTATTCGAGCTATGAAGACGAGTGCGAGGCCGAACCGGGCGATGGCCGCAAGATCATGATTCTCGGGTCCGGTCCAAATCGAATCGGCCAGGGCATTGAATTCGACTACTGCTGCTGCCACGCATCGTTCGCACTCCGTGAGGACGGCTATGAAACGATCATGGTCAACTGCAACCCGGAGACCGTCTCGACCGACTACGACACATCGGACCGGCTCTACTTCGAACCTCTGACATTTGAAGACGTCATGAATATCGTCGAGCGCGAGCGGCCGGATGGAGTGATCGTGCAGTTCGGAGGACAGACGCCGCTCAATCTGGCAATGCGGCTTCACGAGGCTGGCGTTCCGATCATTGGAACGAGCCCGGAATCGATCGATCTCGCTGAGGACAGGAAGAGATTCGGAAAGCTGCTGGCCGATCTCGAATATCCCTCAGCCCATCAATGGCACGGCTGTCTCCTTTGAAGAGGCTCGAAGAGTGGCGGCCTCGATTGGATATCCGGTGCTGGTGAGGCCCAGTTATGTTCTCGGCGGCCGGGCAATGATGATCGTCTATGACGAAGCAAGCCTCCGCGGGTATATGACCAATGCAGTGGAGGCCTCACCGGAGAAGCCGGTCCTCGTCGACCGCTTTCTTGAAGATGCCTTCGAGGTCGATGTTGATGCGCTTGCGGACGGCGAGACGTGTGTCATTGCGGGTATCCAGGAGCACATCGAAGAGGCAGGAATTCATTCCGGCGATTCCTCCTGCGTCCTGCCGCCTTACATGGTCAAGCCAGAGCACCTCGACACAATGCGGCGCTACGCACGTCAGCTCGCCAAGGCTCTCGATGTCCGCGGACTGATGAACATCCAGTTCGCGATCAAGGATGACATCGTCTACGTGCTCGAGGTCAATCCTCGCGCCTCGCGAACCGTACCCTTCGTCTCGAAAGCCACGGGAGTTCCGTTGGCCAAGATCGCGGCACGAATAATGACGGGTCGGAAGCTCTCCGAATTCAATATCCCCGATGAGTTGACCGTCGGCAGTTTCTTTGTCAAGACACCGGTATTTCCCTTCATCAAGTTTCCCGGTGTCGACCCGGTCCTGGGACCCGAGATGCGGTCGACGGGTGAGGTGATGGGTATGGCCGCGGGCTTTGGCGCTGCCTTCGCCAAGGCTCAGATGGGAGCCGGGGCGAGGCTTCCGCTCGAGGGCACGGCCTTTGTGAGCGTCAACGACAGCGACAAGAAGAATGCGCTGCGAGTTGCCCGCCGACTGCATGAGATGGGATTCAAGATAGTAGCCACCAGGGGCACCGCCAGTTTTCTGAATGAGTCAGGGGTGCCCTGCGAACGAGTCTACAAGGTCAATGAAGGGCGCCCGAATGTAGTCGATCTGATTAAGAGCGACGCGATCGACCTGATTGTCAATACGCCGCTCGGGCGGTCATCTTTCTATGATGAGAGGGCTATCCGCAGGGCCGCTATGAATTACGGCGTCGTAGCCTTTACCACGCTGACAGGTGCGAGCGCGGCCGTGAGTGCGATCCTGGCGATGCGGCAGGAGAAGCTGAGTGTGGTCAGCCTGCAGGAGCACCACGCCTGATTTGAGCCACAAAAAGGCACAAAATCCACAAAGGATTTTCCTTTTTGTGTTTTTGTGCCTTTTTGTGGCTACCCTAATCAGGCCTTTGAGGGTGAGTCAGACCGTTGTCATTGGGGGGCGGCTTCGCGAGCCGCCCCCAATTGCCTCTCAGCTATGTTCGCGATCCTTTGTCGGCGGGGGTTCGTTTGGGGGCGGCTCGCGAGCCGCCCCTACGGGTGCACTTGGAATTAGGCGGCTACCCTAATCGGATGGCTTGTCGTTTTCGGCGATGTACTTGATGGGGTTGACCGGCACTCCGTGCAATCGCACTTCATAGTGGCAATGCGGACCTGTTGAGCGGCCCGTCGTCCCCACCGCGCCGATCATCGAACCACGATTGACGTGGTCTCCAATCCTTACCGATATCCTGGACAAGTGGCCATACCTCGTCGCCAGACCAAATCCGTGGTCAATCTCAATCAGATTGCCGTAGCCTCCCTGCGGACCGGCATAGACTACGTGACCGTCGGCAGTCGCCTGAACCGGCGCTCCAAAAGAGGCCGAAATATCGAGCCCGGAATGCGACTCCGAGCCGCGTCCAAACGGACTGAAGCGCCATCCGAAGCGGTCGGTGATTGATCCCCTGACAGGCCAGCTCGCGGGCGTCCCCGAGAGCTTCAATTGCTGCAGCTCAAAAATCTCGCCGACCTTGTCCAGTTTCGAATCGAAGGCCGCTGACAACTCAGCTATCTCACTGCCCGCATAGTCATCCGGTCCACCAATCGCCCGCCCAATGGCTGAGGGTGAGTTGGCAGCAATCTCCGCGGGATAGTCGATGCCGGAAGCATCAGCAATCTGAAGTGAAGCCGTCTCGAGGACCGTGAGACGCTCCTGGAGTCGATCCCAGCCCTGCTTGAGGGCTGCACTCTCTGCTCGGAGTTTCTCGTTTTCTGAGATCAGGTCCTTGTATTTGGCCGTCAGTGCTGCCTGGTGGAGAAACTGGTAGACAACGCACGCCCGCAAAGACGGCGCCGAGCAGAGCCAGTCCAGCCATCGGAATGACGACTCGGCCATGACTCTTGAGGTAGTTTATTACCGGATTAGGGAGAGGTGGATAGAACGATGCAAATAGGGGTCTCTCATACTTCATCAAACTTCATCCTTAACAGCCCACGTCAGAGGCTTGGGGGTCTGTGGGTCTTCATCAATACCACGGGTCAAAACGATGGGGCGGACTCACAGATTCTGACTGCAAAGCATAGCAAAGCTATTGATAATTAAGTACTTGTTAACTCTGAGTTATCGTAGCGTTATACGCGCAAAGGGAACCCACCGTACCATGCGAGTTTTGGGATTGCAACCCGCATAAGCCAGCAAAAACTGATGATCTGAAGTGGTGACCGTAAGCTTCAAAGAATGATAGATTTGAGGCCTTTGAAGATCGCTCGCCGGCAACTGAAGGGGTCCTACAATGGCTTTTTTCAAGCTCATCGGTCTTGCCTTGATGGCGCTCTCCAGTGGACTCGTCTGGCAACGAAATGTTGCCACTGATGCATTGGCGCTGACAGGAGCCAAAATCTATCTCTCTCCTGATGCCGAGGCGATCCCCGATGGTGTGATCGTCATTCGAGCCGGCAAGATCGTCTCGGTAGGGGCTCGAGGCAAGACGGCAGTTCCTCCCGGAGTCACGGCTCTCGACTGCGCCGGCATGGTCATCGTCGCGGGTTATCAGAACAGTCACGTTCATTTCACCGAGGACAAATGGAATGGGGCGGCGAAGCTTCCTGCGGGGCGACTCTCCAATCAACTCCTCGCGATGTTTTCAATTTACGGATTCACCACGGTAGTCGATACGGGTTCGGCTTACGAGAACACGAATGCATTACGCGCTCGGATCGACTCAGGCGAAGTGATTGGCCCCCGCATCATTGCCACCGTGACTACGCTCTTCCCTCCCGATGGCCTGCCCATTTATCTCCAGGAGCTGCAAAAGGCCGGCGGTTTCGTGCCCGATCAGCCCGCAACTCCCGAAGCAGCTGCCGCCATCGTACGTCGCAGCCCCGGACAGCCGAAGGACATCCTCAAGCTCTTCACGGGATCGCTCGTGACGTATGAGAACGTCAAGCCCATGCCCCTGAACGTGGCGCGTGCTGCCGTCGATGAAGCCCATCGGGCGGGAAGGCTCGTCTGGGCTCATCCTTCAAACATAGCGGGCGTCGAGATCGCAATGAACGCCGGAGTCGATGTTCTCGCGCACACCACCTCTGCGCCGGGAGCATGGAGCCGCGAGCTGATCGACAACGTAGTCAAAGCAAGGATGGCTCTGGTACCAACGCTCAAGCTCTGGAAGTACGTTACCGAGAACTCCCCGGACCCGTCAGTCGGAGCCCGCATGGTTGAGGGTGGTGTTGCACAGGTGCGCGAACTGGCACGCACGGGCGGGCGAGATCATGTTCGGCACCGATGTAGGGTTCATGCATGATTACGACCCGACGGAAGAATGCGTCTTCCTTGGCCGCGCTCTCACGCCAATGCAGGTTCTGGCCTCTCTGACCACTGTTCCTGCCGCCTTGTTCAAAGAGCAGGATCGGCGCGGACGAATCGCCCCGGGCATGGACGCGGATGTGGTGGTCCTTGGGTCAGATCCGGTTCAGGATATCCGCAACTTCACCGATGTCCGCTATACCATCAGGAAGGGGAGCATCATCTTCTCCTATCCCCGTCACTGACTGATCCATCGGCATGACAACCATCAATATCTACACTATTCTAATCACATGCATAGACACCAGGAACAACTCTCCAAACACCGGCGCGAGCGTCCGCCCGTCGAAGTAGGCTTTCGCTGGAAACCCACGGTCTTTTTCGCGTTGGTGTCCACACTGTCGCTCGTTGGTGCCACAGCAGTGGCGCAGACTCCGCCTGCCGATAAGCCAGGAGTAGCCGCCGTAGTCGGCGGACAGACAATTACAAACGCCGAGCTGGAGAAGGCAATTGCGGGGAAGCTCGCTCAGTTGGAGGAGGAGTCATACAAACTCAAGAGCCAGCAGCTGGACATGATGATCACGCGGCAACTCCTCGAGAAAGAGGCGTCAAAACGCGGGATCACCGTCAAACAGCTTATTGACGTAGAGGTCAGCTCGAAGGCCGGCGCAGTCAGCGACAGCGACGTGGAGGCATTCTACCAGGAGAACAAGGCACGACTGACAGGAAGCGAAGCCGAGGCCAGGCAGAGAATCCGAAACTACCTCGAATCTCAAAAACTGATCCTCCGCCGTGACGCATTTCTCCAGCAACTGCGTGAGGCGAACAAAGTCGAGGTTTATCTCAAGCCTCCGCCGATAAGGCGGACCGAGGTCAACATCGACGGCGCTCCCGTCCGCGGCGCTGCGACGGCACCGGTGACGATAGTCGAATTCTCAGATTTTCATTGCCCATTCTGCAAGCAGGTGCAACCGACGCTGACACGCGTCCTGAGCCGGTACGGCGATAAGGTGAAGCTCGTCTTCAGGCATTATCCGATCGATTCGCTCCATCCCGGCGCGCGGGCTGCGTCCGAAGCGGCTCAGTGTGCCGTCGACCAGGGGAAGTTCTGGCAATTTCATGACCGCTTATTCGCGGGCGGATCAGACTCGACTCCCGCCGCGCTCAAGACAGTGGCCGTAGAAGCAGGTCTGGATGCAGCAGCCTATGAGAAGTGCCTGTCGAGCGGAAAGAGTAAGTCGGTGGTGGAAAAAGATGTCGAGCAGGGCAATGCGCTCGGTCTGACTGGAACGCCGGCTTTCTATATAAATGGGCGTCTGATCTCAGGAGCCCAGCCGTTCGAGGAGTTTGTAAGAGTAATAGATCAAGAGCTGCCAAGAGGCGTCGGCAAACCCTGACCTGCGTGCCGCAGCTCCCCAGCCTGCAGCAGAATCCCGTTAAGATTTTCTTCATCGGAGGTTTGCCGCAGGGTGGACGACCTGCGGCACGATATCTGTTTCTTGAAAACTCGCCCCTATTGTGTAAGATTTGGCATACAAGAACATCAAGCGCGAGATCGCGGCAGCGGGACACTGCTCCGATGATTCGCGGTCGGAGCAAGGAGCTTAGACATGGAAACGGATTTCAACAGCATGATTATAGACCGCCGCCGGCAGCATCGCCTGAATTGGCTGATCCTCGCAATTGCGGGACTCGGCGTCCTGGGTGTCGGAGCGCTTGCAGGCTCCGCCATAACCGCCCGGGGTTGGTCTCCATTCGCTTCCGGAGGCGATGGAAAGAAGGTGCCGATCTATCTCGCCGCTAATCAGGAGCGAGTGAGCCAGCCGCTCAATCTCGCGACGGGCTTCTCTGCCGTGGCCAAGGCCGTGACTCCGGCAGTGGTCACAGTCCGTACCAAAAGCCGGGTTCATGCCTCGCCGATGATGATCGATCCTTTCAGGGACTTCTTCGATGGGCAGGGGCAGGATGACGATCGGTCGCAACGCCGCGGCACGCCACGTTCGCCACAACCCCAGGATAAGAGCGCTCCGCTTCGCCCAAGTGGAGTGGGATCGGGCGTGCTCGTCAGCCCCGACGGCTACATCCTGACAAACAATCATGTTGTTGACGGAGCCGATAAGGTAGACGTGGTGCTCACCGACAGGCGAATCTTCCCCGCCAAAGTGGTGGGAACCGATGCTCCGACGGACATCGCAGTCCTCAAGATCGAGGGTTCGAGTCTCCCGACGCTGCCGCTTGGCGACTCCAATCAGGTTGAAGTTGGTGATGTCGTACTGGCCATCGGTAACCCGCTGGACATCGGTCAGACGGTGACAATGGGCATCATCAGCGCCAAGGGACGGACTACCGGTGGCGCGCAGAGCTACGAAGATTTCCTGCAGACTGACGCGGCAATCAATCGAGGCAATTCAGGTGGAGCGCTCGTCAATCTGAGAGGTGAGCTGATAGGCATTCCGTCGCAGATAGTGGCGGGCTGGGGCGTTGGCGGCAATATCGGAATCGGCTTTGCGATCCCGACGGTCATGGCTCGCAACGTCATGGATCAGCTGATCAGATCAGGAAAGGTGCGCCGGGGGATGCTCGGAGTCCAGATCCGAGAGCTGAGCCCGGATTTGGCCGAACAGTTCGGCTACAAGGGAACGGGCGGAGCTCTGGTTGAGAAGGTCGAGCCGGGTAAGCCGGCCGAACTGGCCGGAGTCAAACGCGGTGACATCGTCACGGAATTCCAGGGACAGAAGATCAGTGATCAGAGCCAGCTGCGCAATCTGGCATCGCAAACGTCCCCGGGCACGAGCGTCAAGTTCAAGATCTGGCGCGATGGTTCAGAGCGCGAGCTTACGGCCAAGCTTGCCGAGATGAGTACGGAACTCGCGGCCGCCAACTCTGAGAGAGGTGGTGTTGAGCCGGACGCGGGCAGCGTCATGTCGGGAGTTCGGGTTGAGACTCTGACTCCGGAGCTCGGCCGCAGGCTCGACCTGGCCGGTTCAGTGCGCGGCGTGGTCGTCAACGACATCGACGAGAACAGCAATGGCTATCAGGCGGGGCTGCGGCGCGGAGATGTTATTGAAGAGGTTGCCAAGCAGCCAGTCACCAACGTTGCCGAGTACAATGCGGCGCTCAAGAGAACGGGCAATAAGAGCGTCCTTTTGAGTGTTCGCCGGCAGCAGACCTCGCAGTACATAGTCGTCAGACCGCAGGAGTAAGGCGGTCCACACTTCGTTATAGCCATCTGGGGGCGGCTCGCTGGCCGCCCCCAAAGTCTGTCTCAGACTCCTTTCCAACGCATTGAACCCGTCACGGCCTCCGTTAGGAGGCCAATGTTTATAGAATCCGACGAGAAAAAAGATTCGCCCTCCATAGGAGGGCCATGTGCCTGAACGCTTGCGTAGGACCATCGGACTGCGGCAATCTGGGACTGCGGGCGTCCCTCCTCGATGGACCATGCTATAGGCTGCCTTCGAAGCCATGCGGCGGGACGCCGCGGTCCAAGGATTGACTCGCCTACTGGTGAGGTCCATCACGCTCGATTCCTCTTCATCACTGCAGTGCTAACTCGAAAGCGGCTACTGTCGCCGCACTCCAACTAAGCCGGTCGACGTGCTTCCCGCCAAGTCTACCCCTTCGAATCTTGCCATTGCTCTTCTCTTGTTTTATCGTGATGAGGTTTTTCCGACCTCGAATCCGTCCACAATCAAGGAGCGAGTATGCCAGCTGAACCATTTGTTCATGTCGCGAGTAACTTCGCGATGATCCTGCAGTCTGCACAACACAGCATCGTCAATGCACCCTCGGCCAACGACCTGGCTCGCGCTTTTATCCGCTGGTCGCACTTTGTCGGAGGCATCACCTGGATCGGGCTGCTTTACTTCTTCAATCTGATCAACGTGCCCCTCATGAAGAAGCTTGACGGTCCGACCAAGTCGAAGGTCATACCGGAGCTCCTGCCGCGGGCACTCTGGTATTTCCGATGGGGCGCAGTGGTCACGGTTCTGGCAGGCCTCGCCTACTATGGCAGTTTCATTCTGCGGACTGACGCCCACAATGCGGGGCAAAGCACCTTCAAATGGTTTGGTCTTTGGCTCGTGGTGGTGCTCGTCCTCTACGTCATTGTCTACGGCGTGTTGCAGGGCGTGAACAATGGTTATGCAATAGCCGTGATCACGGCGATCCTGGTTCTTCTGCTGGCCGCGGCGACGCTCTACCTGTTTGGCGATCGGGGAGCGGGCAACAAGACTCTTTCAATCGGAGTCGGCGGCGGCATGGGAGTCTGGATGCTTCTCAATGTCTGGGGAATCATCTGGAGAGCGCAGAAGAAGATCATAGCTGCGACGATTGCCGGAACTACGGCGCCAGCCGATCTGGCGCGCAAAGCATTTCTGGCATCGAGAATGAACGCCTGGCTTTCATTGCCGATGCTCTTCTTCATGGCGGCGTCTCACGGCGATTACATCATTTTCGGCAAGTGAGCATTTGTAGTCAGGCTGTAGAAAGGGGCCGCAGGCTGGACAGTCTGCGGCACGTTTCCCGTGGCCGACAAATACGACAACTTTGAAGAGCTCTCTCAGAACGAACGGTCTGGCATCGACTTTCGTTTCCTGGCGCGGCGGGCGCAGCCGGCCTTTGCCATAGTCGCTCCACACGGTGGTGGAATCGAACCTGGAACATCTGAGATAGCTGATGCCATTGCCGGCGTCGAGTATTCCTTCTACGCATTTGAGGGGCTCAAGTCCAAAGGCAACTCCGACCTGCACATTACGAGCACTCACTTCAACGAACCTGTTTGTCTTACCGTGATCGCTGAGTCGGATGTCGTGGTAACGATTCATGGCGAGCACAGTGCTGAGGATGGAGACGGCGTTTTTGTTGGAGGTCGCGACGAGGGGCTCGGACGCAGTATTGGAAGAGCGTTGAAGGCTGCGGGCTTTGTTGTAGGCAAGCACACTGATCCGCGCCTGCAGGGTCTCGAAGTCAATAACATATGCAACCTCGGAGATTCAGGAAAGGGCGTGCAGTTGGAGATCTCGCACGCCGTTCGAGAGCAGATGTTTCGTTCGCTGACGCGAGAAGGCCGGAAGCATCCGACGGCGAAGTTTCGATCGTTTGTCGCGGCGATTCGTGGAGTACTCGGCAAAGTAGGTTCCGCGCATTATCAAGTAACAGGTGCGCGCAGACGGACAGTCTGCGGCAGGTAGTCCTCGCAAGTACGACTCGTCACAAAGTTCAGAACTTCCTTTAAGTTATTTCCCGTAAACAGTTAGAACAACAACATTAGCAATGGAACAAAACCACCACATATAGGTGTTTTTTCCATTGACAATCCCGTATCTAGTGGAATATATTGGGAACTGCTGAGCCGCAAGGAATGGCTCTCCGTTACAACATCAATCAGATTGCAGTACGATTTCAGAGGCTTACCCAGAAGAATTGAGAATTCTGGGCGTGGGAAAGTTTCCGCCGGATACTCCCCCGATAGTGACCCGATAGTGACTCGACAGTGAATTGGACAGAGGCGAGAAGAGCAGAAGCAGTACGGTGCGACACAATAAATAAGAAGACTGCAGGACGGCAGGGCAATCACAAGCACCCAGATTAGGAAGGCACCAATGAGCGTAGGTAACCAGAAGGTGATCCAGTTCGCGAATCCATTGCAGACTGGGGCTCGGGCGGGTTCAAGAAAGAAGCCGCTTGGGATCAACGCCCGGCGAGTCGTCGCCAAGAGATACTCGGCCAAGGACCTGACCGGTAACCCGCTCGAGCAGTGGGATGACATAGTCAAGCGGGTAGTCTCGCATGTCGCGCTGGCGGAGCTCGATCCGCGCCGTCGAGCGGAATTCACCGAAGCGCTCACCGATCTCATGGAGGAGCGTGCCTTCATTCCAAACACTCCGTGCCTGGTCAACGCCGGGAAGCCCAAGGGACAGCTGGCGGCCTGTTTCGTGCTTCCGGTGCCCGACTCGCTCGATGGAATCATGGAGCATGCCAAGCAGTGCGCACTGATTCATCAGAGCGGCGGTGGAACCGGCATGACGTACGAGCTTCTTCGTCCGGCCGGCACTCCGGTGGGTGGAGGGCGTGGAATCGCATCGGGCCCGGTCTCGTTCATGCAGATCGTCAATACCATGACTGAGACGGTCAAGCAGGGCGGCGTGCGGCGCGGGGCCAACATGGGCATCCTCGCTGTCGAGCATCCTGACATCCTGCGTTTCATTCATGCCAAGAACGATCAGAAGAGCCTGACCAACTTCAACATCTCCGTCACGGTAAGCGACAAGTTCCTGAGGGCTGTCGAGAATCGGGAGTGGTTCGAGACAGAGTTTGCCGGCAAGCCGTGGACGGCACCGATCTTTGATCCAAAGGCAGGAAACGGCGAGGGCGCCGACTACACTTACGAGGGGCCCGATGGAACTGAGGTTCCGCCGCGGCCCGGCATGGTCTACGCTCCCGACATCTGGCGCCGGATCATTTCCTCGACGCACCGCTGGGCCGAGCCGGGGATCATCTTCATCGACAACGTCAATCGCCATAATCCGCTGCGCAATTCGATGGGTCCGAAGCGGGCGAGCAATCCCTGCGCTGAGCAGATGCTGCACGATTTCAATGCCTGCAATCTCGGGTCGATAGATGTCGCCAAGTACTACGATGAGCTGACCGATGACCTGGATTGGGAGCGATTCGCGACCGATATTCACTGGTGTGTGCGTTTCCTCGACAATGTGATTGACACGTGTGAATGGCCCCTGAAGCAGATTCGCGAGACGGTGGGCCGGACGAGGCCGGTTGGTCTCGGCGTCATGGGATTCGCCGACCTGCTCATGCAGAAGCGCGTCGCCTATGGTTCGGAAGAGTCCGCGGCGTACGCCGGCAAGCTTATGAGCTTCTTCCGCCAGGAGTCGTGGAAGGCATCGATGGCGCTCGGACAGGAGAAGGGCGTCATGGCAGAATTCGAACCCAACCGCGAGCTCTACGAAGAGCTGATCTACGAGACGGTTGGTCTTGATCGATCGATTTCCCTCACCCCGCGCAACTATGAAGTGACGACGGTAGCTCCGACGGGCACCATCTCTCTGGTGGCCGAAACGAGCTCAGGCTGCGAGCCGAACTTCTCGTATGCTTATGTCCGGCGAGACACGATCGGAACCCGGACCTATGCTCATTCGGTTGCTGCCCGGGTCCTCGGAGTTCATCTGGACCAATCCGACCAGCAATCGATTGAGAACGCCGCCAACTTCATCGTTGAGCACAGTTCAGAACTGCCGGACTACTTTGTCGATGCTTTGCAGCTCACCCCTGACGAGCATCTGCGAGTATTGAAGGCCTTCCAGGACCAGGTAGACAATTCGATTTCCAAGACAGTGAATGCCCCTGCGAGCTATTCGATCGAAGATACTGATCGTGTACACCGCCTCGCCTGGAAGATGGGCGTTAAAGCGGTCAGCTACTATCGCGACGGTTCCCGAGATGATCAGGTACTCTCGACGCTCAGTTCGCAGCCGGCGGCGGAGCCGCCCTCACCTGCCGTTTCAGAGGCACCGCCGTCGAACTCTCCCGAGCCTGCCCGTGTCGTCGATTTTCAACCGGCTGTTCTTCCGATCGGGCCTGCCGATCGGGCCTGCTGTGAGGCCTGCGCAGGTTGCCGCTCAAAGCATGATCGAGCGGCCGCGTGAGCTTGTCGGTGCGACCTGGCAGATTCCATTCGACCACCAAAACCTCTACGTGACCGTCAACCACGACTCGAATCGCGTGCTCGAGGTTTTCGTCACGGGCCCGCTCTCAGTTTCAGTCGGGCTGCTCGCTTCGAAGATGCTTCGCGGCGGATTCGAGCCGGAGGAGGTTGCGGCGAGCCTCAACAAGGTGATTGGCACACACTCGATCTGGTTCAACCAGCGACTGTGCAGCTCACCTGAACAAGCGGTTGCCGAATGCATCATGCTTACAGTCCGCCGGATCAAACACCTTCCCGATGCGGCTCGTGCTGCAGGCAAGTCAAACACGATGATCGGCACCTGTCCGGAGTGCGGCGGGGCACAGCTTGAGCATGCCTCGAACTGCGACACCTGCCGTGATTGCGGGTATTCAAAGTGTAAGTAGTCCCTTAGATCAAAGTGATTGGGTCAATGATGGCCCGGGCGAAAGCGGTGACGCGTTCGTCCGGGCCAATTTTCGACCAGAACTGCAAAAGAGGCAGCCACGAAAAGGCACAAGAAGCACAAAACGGTCATAGGAGTTGTTTTGTGTTCTTTGTGCCTCTTTGTGGCAGCCTCTCCCAGGCAGAACGTGGTTGTTACTGTCGCCGGTCATCCCGCTAATGTCTTCAGCCCGCATCACGCGCTCGGAGCTGGTGTCGACGGCCACGGGCATGGGGAGGTCAGTCTCAGCCCATCAAATGTCCGCGAGATGTTGAGCGCAGGCTTTAAGCCGCTCACCTACAGGCTGCGAACCGAGCTTGCAATGGAGGCATGGCACTGGAATCCAAAAGGCAACTGGAGCGATCCGAAGCACCAACAGGGTTATTGGACTTCTGATAGCAAGCCTTCGACGGCAATCCAGGTTTCATACGGCTATCGTCTTCCCAGACGCGGTGCGACGGTCGACCAGGCCAACAACGACGGTTACTCCCGAATAGACGATGGCAGCCGGGCGACCTTCTGGAAGAGCAATCCCTACCTCGATCAACACTTCACCGGTGAGCCTGATGAGACGCATCCTCAATGGGTGATCGTCGACCTCGAGACCGAGAAGCCTGTCAATACGATTCGCATTGACTGGGGCAGACCCTATGCCACCGTCTACGAGGTCGACTATGGCATCGGAGAGGATGCCGGTCCCGATGCGGGCTATGTTCGCGAAGATGGCGGCCGCATCTGGCGTCAGTTCCCGAGCGGAACGATCCGCAATGGAAAGGGCGGCGACACTCTCCTGCGGCTCTCGGATGCGCCGATCTCGACACGCTACGTCAGAGTTCTTATGTTTCTCGGCACTCCGGCACAGCCTCTGGCACAGGTGGAAGCGAGATTCACCGTGATATTCGTGACCGGCTCGGCTACGCCATCCGTGAAATTTACGCCGGCACAACCGATGATCAGGGCAGGTTTCAGGACCTCATCAATCACGCGGCTGAACACGACAAGCAGACTGTAATTGCAGTGTCGTCGACCGACCCCTGGCATCGCCGGCAGGATCGCGATGAGGACATCGAGCAGCCCGGCTTCGATCTGATCTTCAGGAGCGGGCTGTCGAATGGAATGCCGGTCCTTATTCCTATCCCGCTCCTATACGACACGCCGGAGAATGGGCGCGCCGAAATCGAGTATCTGCGATCCCGAGGATATCCAGTGGAGCGCGCCGAGATGGGCGAAGAACCGGATGGTCAGTACACCAGTCCGGAGGATTACGGAGCTCTCTATCTTGAATGGGCAAAGCAGCTGGATCCCGGGCTGAAGCTTGGCGGGCCCTCTTTCGCGACGCTCGACTCAGTCGTGGCGGAGAGACCTGCTCAACCGGTGACCCGCTTCTGGATGAGCCGCTTCCTGAAGTACCTCGGGGAGCATAACCGGCTCGATGCGTTCACCTTCTTTTCATTTGAATGGTATCCGTTTGACGAGATATGCGAGCCGACTGCACCGCAGCTAGCGGATGCGCCGGCGATGCTCGAGACGGCGCTCTCAGAGCTGGAAAAGGGAGGTCTCGAGCAGGACGATCCCGACGGCTCATTACGGAGTATGGCTATTCCGCCTTTGCCGGGCAGCCCGAGGTTGATATAGAGGGAGCGCTGTTGAACTCCGAGCTTGTCGCACAGTTTCTGACGCTCGGCGGAGAGCAGGCCTTCTTCTACGGTTATGAGCCGGGAGAGCTCATTCAGGAGGTCCCGTGCACATGGGGAGTGCTCGCGCTCTTCCTCAGGGAGAAATCGGGACGGGCGGGAGCGCGGCTCGCGACCTATCACGCCGCGAGGATGTTGACTGAGCAATGGGCGCAGCCGGTGGACAGGCCCCACGAGCTCTACCGAGTGTCGTCAGAGATACCGCTGCTAACGGCGTTTGCGGTCCACCGTCCGGATGGAGAGTGGGCGCTGCTGCTGATCAACAAGGATCCGGAGAACAGCCGCGACGTAGCGATACAGTTTCAGGATGCTGCTGCAGATCGGGCTCGTCCCTGGTCGGGGCCTGCCGAGCTCTACCAGTTCTCCCGCGCACAATACACGTGGCAGGCCGAATGGCGAAGACGGGCGTCCGACCAGGAGCGAGCCTCCTGAACATCGGACAGTGGACGGCGGCCGGGTAAGGCTGCCTCCCTACTCTCTTTCAGTTTTCCGCGGCCGTGGCATAATGAATTGAGGAGTAGCGAACACACATGCCGTCCGGCAGGACTCACGACATCATCACGTTGACGATCGCGCCCGCGACCTTTGCGGTATCCCAGGTCTACTGGGGGAGTGTGCCGATTGCCGTCGTCTCGACTCTGTCGATGATTTTCGCAGGGTTCATGTTCGGGCCGGATCTGGACCTGGCCAGCAAGCAGTATCGAAGATGGGGGCCGTTGCGGCCGCTCTGGCTGCCGTATCTTGTGGTCTTCAGGCACCGGTCGCACCTGTCACATGGGTTGTTGTTGGGTACCGTGGTGCGGATTGTCTATTTTCTGGTGATTCTTGTCGTCCTGGCGACGGTGTTTCTATACGTGCGGCAGGTTTGGTGGTATGGGCAGCCGGCAAGTTGGAGCGACCAGTTTGCGATAGTCTGGTCGGCGTCCAGCGAGGTATGGAGGCGGACGGATAAGGACTATTCGAAGGCGGCGTTTGTGGGTTTGTGGCTGGGAGCCGCAGCACATACCGTCTCGGACGTGGTCTGGTCAATGACCCGAAAGCTCTGGCAACTGGTTTAATGCATTGGAACCCGTAGGGGCGGCTCGCGAGCCGCCCCCAATTGCGGCATACAAGATGGAATTGAACGCGTAGGTCCCGTGTGGGGGCGGCTCGCGAGCCGCCCCTACGGGTGCCCGCCAAGGGCCATTCAGGTGACGTGGTAAATGTGCCCCATTGCGTTCAACAAGCAACGTGTTCTATCATGCTCGCGTGATCGGCTCAGAAAGCGACCTAACTCTTATGCTTGGCTATGCTTACGCGAAAGCCCTCCGCTGTTGTTGTTGACCCACCTTCTCTGCTCGACCTGATCGGAAACACGCCTCTCCTCAAGCTGAACAGATTGGTTGAGAAGCCGGGTGTCGAGATCTACGGCAAGGCTGAGTGGGCAAACCCTGGTGGGTCCGTCAAAGACCGGCCGGCGCTCCGAATGATCCTCGAGGGCGAACGGTCCGGCGCGTTGACGCCCGGCAAGGTAATTATCGACTCGACCAGCGGCAACACTGGCATCGCTTATGCCATGGTCGCGGCGGTCAAGGGTTACAAGGTGAAGCTCTGCGTCCCCGCCAACGCAAGCGAGGAACGCAAGCGGATCCTCGCGGCCTATGGCGTTGACCTGGTCTTCACCGACCCGCTGCAGGGTTCGGACGGGGCGATTCGCGTAGTCAGGGAGATCGTGGCTCAGGATCCCGACAGATACTTCTATCCGGATCAGTACAATAACCCGGCAAACTGGGAAGCCCACTACCTGACGACCGGAGTCGAGATATTCGAGCAGACTGAGGGGCGCATAACGCACTTCGTCGCCGGTCTCGGAACAACCGGCACCTTTGTTGGCGTCGGAAGGCGACTTCGGGAGATGAAGCCTGGCGTGCGGCTCATCTCAATGGAGCCGGACTCGCCATTTCATGGACTGGAGGGCTTGAAGCACCTCGAAACGGCGATCGTTCCCGGAATCTACGACTCCTCCATCGCAGACGAACGCATGGAGATCGCCACCGAGGATGCCCACGCGATGGTCAGGAAGCTCGCGCGATGTGAGGGCTGGTTCGTGGGAATCTCTTCGGGAGCCAACGTCGCCGCGGCTCTGAAGGTCGCCGAGAGCATCGATGAAGGAGTCATCGTCACGATACTCTGCGACGATGGAAGCAAATACCTGAGCGAGAAGTTCTGGAACGAAGGAGAATGATCAGTCTTACGGAAACACAGATGGAGGCTATCAGGCGGCACGGCGAGGCGTCCTTTCCGGAAGAGTGTGGCGGCCTTCTTCTTGGTGTAGCCGAGGATGGACGCCGGGTCATTCACGAAGTACTTCCGCTCGACAACGTCCGAACCGACTCGAGGCACAATCGAATTGAGCTCAGTCCTAAGGACTACTTGAAGGCAGAACGCGAGGCGGGACGCCGAGGCCTCGGCGTCTGGGGCTACTACCACTCGCATCCGAATCATCCGGCGGTTCCGTCCGAGTTTGACCGGACGCACGCGCCGTTCGTCGAGTGGTCTTATCTGATCGTCTCGGTCGAAGACGGCCGCGCTGCGGCATTGCGGGCCTGGACCTTGCGCGAAGATAGATCGCAGTTTGATGAAGAAGAGATGACCCTGCTCGAGCCGCAACCCGAGTAGTGGAGAGGAGGAATCGTCGATGCCTAGAATCTCGATCCCGACAGCCCTCCGGCAATATGCCGGCGGCAAAGATGGCGTAGATGTGCAGGGCGGAACCGTGGCTGAAGGACTGGCCAGCCTCGCGACTCTCTACCCTGAGCTGAAGAAGCAGCTGTTTGATGCCCAGGGCAAGCTCCGCAGCTTCGTCAATGTCTATGTAAACGACGAAGACATTCGCTATCAGAAGCAGGAGGAGACCGCCATCACCGACAAGGATGAGATAAGTATTATTCCATCTATTGCCGGCGGCGCTGGTGCCGGCGGCGCTGGTGCCGGCGGCGCCGGCGGTGTGACTGTCGAGGGACGGTCAACCTCAAAAGAGCTGCCCGAACTGAGCAACGAAGAGATCGCGCGTTACAGCCGCCACCTGATCATGCCGGAGGTCGGCATGGAGGGTCAGCGCAGGCTCAAGGCAGCGAGCGTGCTGCTCATCGGCACCGGCGGGCTCGGCTCACCTCTCGGTCTCTATCTGGCCGCCGCCGGAATCGGACGGCTCGGCCTCGTCGACTTCGATGTTGTCGATCAGAGCAACCTTCAGCGTCAGATCATCCATGGAACCAAGGACGTCGGACGGCTGAAATTGCACTCGGCCAAAGATCGGCTGGCCGACATAAACCCGCACGTACAGGTAGACACCTATGAGACAGCCTTGAGGGCTGAGAACGCGCTCGATATTCTGAAGAACTATGATGTGATCATAGATGGCACCGACAATTTCCCAACCCGCTACCTCGCCAATGATGCAAGCGTTCTGCTCGGCAAGCCCAACGTCTACGGATCGATCTTCCGCTTTGATGGTCAGGCTTCTGTCTTCTTTCCGAAGGCAGGGGGCCCGTGCTACCGGTGCCTCTACCCGGAGCCTCCACCGCCGGGTCTTGTCCCGTCGTGCGCAGAGGGTGGCGTGCTCGGTATTCTTCCCGGGATCGTTGGAATCATTCAGGCGACCGAGGCAGTGAAGCTGATCATCGGCCAAGGCGAGCCGCTCATCGGCCGTCTGCTTCTCTTCGACGCATTGAAGATGAAGTTTCGCGAGCTGAAGCTGCGGCGAAATCCTGAGTGTCCGTTGTGCGGGGATCATCCGACGATCACTGAGCTCATCGACTACGAACAGTTCTGCGGCATCACGCCTGAGCAGCCGGAGGCTTCCGGAGTAGCAGATTGGGAGATCACGCCGGCCGAGCTGAAGGCAAAGCTCGATCGGCGGCGAGCGGATAGAGATCATTGACGTCCGCGAGCCTCACGAGTGGCAGATTGCCAATCTTGGGCAATACGGATCGCGGCTGATACCGCTCGGCGAGTTCTCATCGCGCATGAATGAGCTCAATAGCGCGGATGATATTGTGGTCCACTGCAAGATGGGCGGCCGCAGCGCGAAGGCATACGAAATGCTGAAGCAGGCGGGCTTCAGGAAGATCAAGAATCTGAAGGGCGGCATCACGGCCTGGGCGGACCAGGTGGATCGCAGTATGCCCAAATACTAGTGGGGCGTCTCGCTGATGGCCTTGTTCATTTCATCGCTCTGGGCATCCCGCAGGGATGCGACAAGGTAGCCAGGGGCAAAACACGAAGCGCAGCCCCTGGAATCGAACGTAAATGAGGACTGCGTCCTGGAGGGACGCCAGACAATCCAGTGGGTCTATCGCGAGAGGTCTTGCGGCCCTTCAGGGCGCAAGGGTGTTCCAACGAACATCCCAGGGGCTGCGCTTCGCTTGCCGGCCTGGCTACCCTCTTGCATCCCTACACGGGATGCGGCGGTTGTCTCAAAAGAGTATTGACATCTGGAGGTTTAACTCTTGAGCGAAAACGTTAAGCGTGTCGCGCTCGCCTACTCCGGCGGGCTCGACACATCGATCATCATCCCGTGGCTCAAAGAGCACTACCATTGTGAAGTAGTCGCCATCGCAGCCGATGTCGGGCAGGGCGAAGAGCTCGAGGGTCTCCGAGAGAAGGCCCTCGAGACAGGCGCTGCAGAAATCTATATCGAGGATCTACGCCACGAATTCGTCACCGAATATATCTTTCCTACGCTGCGGGCCGGCGCCGTCTACGAACACAAGTATCTCCTCGGAACGTCCTTCGCGCGGCCGGTGATCGCAAAGAAGCAGGTTGAGATTGCCCTTCGAACAGGCTGCGATGCGCTGGCTCATGGGTGCACCGGTAAGGGTAACGACCAGGTTCGTTTCGAGCTCACCTTCAAGGCGCTCGCGCCTGAGCTCAAGGTGATCGCTCCGTGGCGAGAGTGGAATATCGTGTCTCGTGAAGATGCCATAGACTACGCCACTGAACGGCGGATTCCGATTACTGCGAGCCGGGAGAAGATATACAGCCGGGATCGGAACATCTGGCACATCTCCCATGAGGGCGGAATCCTGGAGGATCCTGCCAACGAGCCGGAAGAGGCGATGTTCATGCTGACGACCTCGCCTCAGGAGGCTCCGGATGAGGCGGAGTACGTTTCGATATCTTTCGAGCGCTCGACGCCGGTTGCCGTCAACGGCGAGCCGCTGGATCCGGTGCCGTTACTCGAGCGGCTCAACGCGATCGGCAGCCGTCACGGTATAGGGCGGATCGATCTGGTAGAGAACCGGCTCGTCGGGATCAAATCTAGAGGCGTGTATGAGACTCCCGGCGGAACGCTTCTGCTCGCGGCGCTGCGGGAGCTCGAAGCACTGTGTCTAGAGCGCGAAGCGGCTCATTACAAAGAGCAGGTGGCATTGAAGTATGCCGAGATGGTCTATTTCGGCGAGTGGTTCACGCCGCTGCGAGAGGCTCTCGACGGATTCGTGAATAAGCTTGCGGAGAGAGTGAGCGGTGAGGTAAGGCTGAAGCTCTATAAGGGGAATGTGATCATAGCGGGACGGACCTCGCCGGTGTCGCTCTACCGGCACGATTTGTCGTCGTTCACCATGGGTGCGAGCTATGATCAGAAGGATGCGGCGGGCTTCATAAATATTTTCGGTTTACCGCTGAAGGTGCGGGCCCTCGTCGAAGGCAAGTAAAGACGACTCTTCTTGGCGTCTGCTTTGCGTCTTTGCGTCTTTGCGCGCGGAGTCATTCGCATCAGGCTAATCGCGAGGTACACTTCGCGCAAAGACGCAAAGAACGCAGAGCAGACGCAAAGAAGAGTCGACCTGTGATTACCGAGGATCATTGATGACGGAACCTGCAATACACGACGTGATCATCATCGGGGCCGGTCCGACCGGCCTCGCCTGCGCCATTGAGCTGGTCCGTGACGGCTACGACTACCTGGTCATCGATAAGGGCTGCGTGGTCAATGCCCTCTTCCATTTCCCGGCTCAGATGATCTACTTCACAACGCCTGAGCTGCTCGAGATTGGTGACCTGCCACTGATTTGCGTTCGGGAAAAACCCAACCGCCTCGAGGCACTCAAGTATTACCGCCGTGTAGTCGACACTTATAAGCTGCACGTCAATCAATACGAGACTGTCAACAGGGTCTCAGGCTCCGATGGCGACTTTCAGGTTGATACAACTCTCAATGCGACTGGTGAGGCTCGCTCATACCACGCGCGCAAGCTGATCATCGCCACGGGCTACTACGACAATCCCAATTTTCTTGGCATTCCCGGTGAGGAGCTTGCCAAGGTCTCGCACTATTATTCCGAAGCTCATCCCTTCTACGATCGCGAGGTCGCAATTATCGGTGCAGGTAATTCGGCTGCCGATGCCGCACTCGAGCTCTACCGCGGAGGCGCGCGCGTCACTCTCATTCACCGGCGGCCGGATCTGAGCAAGAGCCTCAAGTACTGGGTAGCACCCGATATCTCGAATCGCATCAAGAATGGTGAAATCAGGGCACTCTTCAACACCGTAGTCGACGAGATCGGGGCAACCTCAATACGCACACGGAATCTTCTGAGCGGCGAGGTAGAGGAACTGCAGAACGACTTCGTCTTCGTTCTCACCGGCTACCATTCGGATTACGACTTCATTCGAAGCATGGGAATCGAACTGCATCCGGAGACCCTCAAACCTGTGCTCAACCCGGAGACGCTCGAGAGCAATGTCGCCGGAATATACATGGCCGGCGTGGTAATTGCCGGCGTCGAAAACAACAAGGTATTCATTGAAAACGGCCGGTTCCACGGCAAGCAGATCATCGCAGCTCTGCGCAATACGATGGCGCCCGCGAAGCGCCGAAGTCTTGGCACCCTTGCGCCGATGCCGGTCTGATTTTTCACTCGGATTTCTATGATTCACAACGAACGACTGGTCAGGGCGTGCCGGCGGCAGACCGTCGACCGGCCACCTGTCTGGCTGATGCGCCAGGCCGGCCGCTACCTGCCTGAGTATCGAGCAGTGCGCTCGCGCTATGATTTCCTGACGCTCTGCAAGACGCCGGAGCTGGCCGCCGAGGTCTCGCTCCAGCCCTACCGCATTCTCGGCGTCGACGCGGTTATTCTCTTCTCTGACATTCTCATTCCCGTAGAGGCGATGGGTATGCACCTCGAGCTCACCGAAAAGGGGCCGGTCCTCGGCGACCCGATTCGAGAGTCGAGCCAGGTTGCAAAGCTGCACGTTCCGGATCCACTTGCTGAGACGCGCTTCGTTCTGGATACAATTGGGGAGATCAGCAGGGCGCTCGACCAGGCGGTGCCGGTCATCGGGTTTGCCGGCGCACCCTACACGCTGGCCTCATACATGATTGAAGGGGGCGGCTCGCGCCACTTCACTCACATCAAGCGCATGATGTATCGGGAGCCCAAACTGCTGCATTCGTTGCTGGAGAAGATCTCCGACGCAATCGTTCTCTATCTCAATGCTCAGATCGAGGCCGGAGTGCATGTAGTTCAGCTCTTCGACACCTGGGCGGGCGATCTATCGGCGCCGGACTTCGAACAATTCGCTCTCGCCTACCAGCAACGGATTTTTCAGAGCCTGCACCGAGGTCCCGAGGGGCTCGGCGTGCCGGCTATTCTGTATGTTAACGGTTGCGGGGCGGTGCTTGAGAAGATGGCCCTTTCAGGAGCCAACGTTCTGAGCATCGACTGGAGGACAGATCTGGCTGATGCGCGCAGCCGGATTGGCGATCAGCTTGCTGTGCAGGGCAATCTGGATCCGTGCGCACTCTTTGGAACACCCGAAACGATCGCGGCAACCACGCGAGAGATTATCGAGAAGGGCGGAGGCACCGGGCACGTGGTTAATCTGGGACACGGGATACTGCCGGAGACGCCGGTTGAGAACGCCCAGGCTTTTGTTGATGCGGCAAAGGCGGTTGTCAAAGATGCTGCCTGAGGTTGATATCTGATCGCGCAATGTGAGAAGGTGCCATGGCGCACCGGCGTCGGCAGATATCTCGTCCAAGGAGCCGATGCAACTGTCAAGACAATCAGCTACTGGTTCCGGCGCCAACAGTGCCGGGCGGGCAGGGACAAGCCCGCGGCCCTACATCGTCACGGAATGAGCAAATTGACAGTCAGCTGAATGGACCAATGAGCTATAAAAAAGTAACCGAGTACGAGGGCATTTCAGAATACAGGCTTGACTCGAATGGGTTGAAGGTTCTGCTCGTTCCGCAGCGGGCGGCTCCGGTGATCGCCTTCATGGTCGTCTACCATGTCGGATCGCGAAATGAGGCCGTAGGCCATACCGGATCTACGCACCTTCTCGAGCATATGCTCTTCAAGGGCACTCCTACTTATAACAAGCGCGCAGGAACTCAGATCGCCGCTGTCCTTCAGAAGCAGGGCGCTCTCTTCAACGCCGACACCTGGAACGACAGGACACGCTACTTTGAGATGCTGCCAAACGATCAACTCGAGCTGGCGGTTCATCTCGAGGCCGATCGCATGCGCAATTCTTTTATCGCCGACGAGGATCGTCAGTCCGAGATGACTGTCGTGCGCAACGAGCTCGAGCGAGGTGAAAACGATCCAGCGCGAATCCTCGACGAGCGAATCTGGTCAGCGGCCTTTCGTGAGCATCCGTATCATCACCCGACAATCGGCTGGCGTTCCGACGTCGAAGGCGTGCCGACGACGCGGCTCAAGGAGTTCTACGACACTTACTACTACCCGAACAACGCGACCGCGATCCTTGTAGGCGACTTCGAGAGTCAGGCAGCTCTCGATCTGATCGAGAAACACTTCGGGCCGATTCCTTCATCTCCGTCGCCCATTCCGCCGATGTATACAGTGGAGCCCCCGCAGCAGGGCGAGAACCGTTTCGTCCTTCGGCGCGCAGGTCAACTGGGTGTCGCGGAAATCGGATGGCACATACCCGAGGCCTCTCATGCAGATGCGCCCGCCCTGGTTGTCCTTGAACAGGTTCTTTCCGCGGGAGTGACATCGCGGCTCTATCAGGCGATGGTAGAACAGCAGCTTGCGATCAGTGTCAGCGCTCAGGCGTACCTTCTCCGAGATCCAGGCCTCTTCACGGTTGAGGCAACTCTCCGGCCGGGCGTGGGCCACGAAGAGGCTGAGCGAGTCCTTCTCCAGGAGGTAGATAAACTGAAGACCGAGAACGTCCTCGAGAAGGATCTGAGAAAAGCAAAGAACATCATCATTACGCAATTGATCTACCTGCGGGACAGTCCGTTTGGGGTAGTCAATGCCATCGGAGAATCAGAGGCATCCGCCGGCTGGAAGTTCTACGTCGATTTCCCGAAGGAGGTCGAGAAGATCACCGCAAAGGACATCAAGAGAGTCGCAGAGCTCTATTTCACGGAAGACAATCGAACGGTCGGCTACTTCGTTCCGAGGACGGAGCTGAGCGAGCCGGCGATGGAATTGAACTAAACATGGACATCAGCTTCTCTGCGCGCACGAAGCGCTTTAACTTAGTAAATGGCGTAACCCTGCTTGTTCTCGAAAACCAGGCCAACCCGACGGTTTCACTCGCCGGGTTCCTCAAGGCGGGGGCCTTTTTCAATCCTCCGACCAACAGCGTTGTCGCCCAGGTGGCAGCCGAGATGCTCAATAAGGGCACAGCAAAACGGACCAAGCTGGAGATCGCCGAATCTCTCGAATCCGTAGGCGCCCGGGTCAAGTTCGCGAGCAATACCTTTACGATCGCGGTTTCGGCGCAGTCTCTGAGTCATGATTTTCCGGGCGTCGTCGCGACACTTGCGGAAGAACTCCGGGAGCCTGCGTTTCCGGTCGAGGAACTCGCCAAGCTGAAGCAGCGATTGATAGCGGCCGTCCAGCACAACCAGGAGGATACTCGCCACCGCGCCACCGAGATGTTGTCGAGGATGGTTTACGCTAAGGAGAGTCCCTTCTATCAGCCGACCGCGGAAGAGCTGATCACTCACATCGATTCGATCGCCGTGTCAGACATCAGGAAGTTTTACGACGAGCGTTACAGCCCGGAAGGGATGGTGTTGGTTGCCGCCGGTGATGTTGATGCGGCGGCGGTGAACGATCTTGTTAGCGGAGCCCTGGGTGATTGGAAGGGTGCGCCCGAGCCGCAAATCGAGCTGCCCATGACTCCGCTGCCGGATGAGCCACTCAAGTCGTGGGTTCCGATGAAAGACAAGGCCAACGTAGACGTTGTTATCGGTCACCCATCGCAACTACGACGGGCCAATCCTGACTATCTCGCGGCAGTCATCGCCAACCGGGCGCTTGGGCAGTCGACGCTCTCGTCGCGGCTCGGCCTCAAAGTGCGAGATGAGATGGGATTGACCTACGGGATCAATTCGAGCTTCGCGGAATCGGGCCTCGGCGACGGCCCATTTCTGATCGGGGTAACAGTCGCAGCATCCAATATCCAGCTTGCCATCGACACGACGATGGAGATCATCTCGGACTACCTGGATGAAGGAATCAGGGAGGATGAGCTCAGCGACGAGCAGTCTTCGGTTGCCGGTTCGTTCAAGGTGGGTCTCGCGACCAATGGTGGTATGGCCGGTCAGCTTGCCGGCGCCGAGCTCTATGGACTCGGGACAAACTATCTCGATGAGTTTCCGGCGCTGATTAAGGGGTTAACCAAAGATGAGATAGATGCGGCGATCCGGAAGTATATTCATGTGGAACGTGCAGCGACAGTGATCGCAGGCACATTCTGAGCTGTCTCTTCTTTGCGGCCTTTCTTTGCGTCTTTGCGTCTTTGCGCGAGGAGTATCCCGATGAGGCCTATCTCGAGATACTCCTCGCGCAAAGACGCAAAGACGCAAAGAAAGGCCGCAAAGAAGAGTAATCCAATCCCGATATGACACTGGGCGTTCTGCTCTTCAATCTCGGCGGCCCTGAAAAGCCGGGAGACGTTCGCCCGTTCCTCTTCAACCTCTTCTCCGACCCCGAGATCGTTCGCCTACCGTGGAAGCCGGCGCAGAAGCCCCTCGCCTGGCTCATCGCCACTACCCGCTATCGCAAATCCCTTGGCTACTACCGGCAGATTGGAGGCGGTTCCCCACTTCGCCAGATCACCGAGGCTCAGGCTTCGGCGCTCGGAAAAGAGCTCGAACGGCGTGGCCTCGACGCGCGCATCTATGTAGGAATGCGCTACTGGTTTCCCTTTACGGTCGATGCGCTGGAGGAGATCGAGCGAGATCGGGTCTCCCAGCTCGTTGTCCTTCCGCTCTACCCCCAGTTCTCAGTTTCTACGACCGGCTCGAGCTTTAAGGAATTTGTTGGCCTGATCGATCAGCGCGGCGGCCTGCGCGATCTCAAACGACACTACATCTCGCGCTGGAATGCGCATCCGGGCTATGTTGCGTCGCTGGCAGAGCAGATCGCGGAGGAGATCAATGCTTTCCCCGATCCCGATCCCAGCCACGTCCATCTTCTCTTCAGCGCACACAGCGTCCCGCAGAGCTACATTTCCAAGGGTGATCCCTACCTGAGCCAGATACAGGAGACCGTGAAGCTTGTGGCAGAACGACTTGGAAATAAGAGTCCGGTTGAGCTCAGCTTCCAGAGCAAAGTAGGTCCAGTGAAGTGGCTCGAGCCATCAACAGATCAGAAACTCCGCGAGCTGGCAGGCCAGGGAGTCAGGCAGGTGCTCGCAATTCCAATCAGCTTCGTCTCAGACCATATAGAGACACTCTACGAGCTGGATATTCTCTACCGGAAACTTGCCGACGCGCTTGGAATCGTGACGTACCGTCGCGTTCCCGCGCTCAATTGCTCGCCTGCCTTCATTAACACGCTGGCCGATCTCGTATGCGACGCGATACGGGAATAAGATTGTTGTATGCGAACTCTCTATCTTGACTGTTTTGCCGGTATCAGCGGGGACATGTTCCTGGGCGCGCTGCTGGATGCCGGTCTCGATTTCGACCATCTTCGCGAGGAGCTGAGTAAGCTCCCTGTCGAAGGCTACCAACTCGAGATGCGGCGCGTCGATCGGAGCGGAATCACGGCTACCAAGTTTGACGTGCACCTCGCCCACAGCCACGAACATCATCACTCGCATGTCGGCCTGACGAAGATCAAGGGCATGATCGAGTCATCAGCCCTCTCAGACTCCGTCAAGCAGCGAGCGATTGCCATCTTCCAGCGACTCGGCGAAGCAGAGGCCAGAATTCACAACATGGCGGTCGACGACGTTCAGTTTCATGAAGTGGGAGCCGTAGATTCGATCGTCGATATCGTCGGAGCGAGCATCGGCCTCGAGACGATGGGCATTGCCAATGTGATTACCTCACCGCTGCGCGTAGGGACAGGAACATTGACTTGTTCGCACGGAGTCTATCCGGTGCCTGGACCAGCCGCCTCCGACCTTCTGCGGGGATTCCCGGTTTATGCCGGCGAGATCGAAGGCGAAATGGTCACGCCTACCGGAGCCGCGATCGTCGCAACGGTCGCCAAAGGCTACGGACCTATGCCGAGATTGAGAGTTGAGCGGATTGGCTACGGCGCGGGAACCAGGGAGTACCCGCGGTTTCCGAATGTGCTCCGTGTCTTCGTTGGAGATGTGGACGAAGAGTCGACGCCGCCAGCAGTTACCGTGATTGAGGCAAATATCGACGATCTCAATGCGCAGGTCTTCGGAAATCTTATGGACGAAGCGCTCGCGGCGGGTGCGCTGGATCTGTTCTACACGCCTGTGCAAATGAAGAAGAATCGCCCGGGGGTGCTTCTGACTCTCCTGTGTGCGCCGGAGGATCGGGAGAAGATGGCTGCGCTGATCTTCCGGGAGACGACCACGCTGGGCGTACGCTACCGCGAGGAGCAGAGGCTCATACTCGGACGGGAGCACGTGACGGTAGAGACGGCGTATGGGCCGATCCGAATTAAGGTCGCTCGGAATGATGCAGGGAGAGGTCGTGAATTATGCACCGGAGTTCGAGGATTGCCGGGCTGCAGCCGCGAAGAGTGGCGTAGCCGTGCGCCTGGTGCAGAACGAGGCGCTGGCAGCCTATTCTCGAATGTCGGGCTAAGCCGCCCCTACGATGCCTACCTTGTAGGGTGCACAGGCTTGTCCCTGCCCACCGGTGCCGTCCGGCGCGGTAACTCTTCGCTATAAGCCCCTCCTCGAGGCCATGACCGACAAACTGATTGATCGCTATCGCCGAAATAGCCTCCGATTATCCAATTTCGACTATTCCTGCGCGTCGCATCTACTTTGTAACTCTCGTCACACAAGACAGGCGTAAAGTCTTCTGGGATTCCAGGCTGGCCGAATCAGTTTGCCAGTGTTTGGCCAATCTCCGTCAGACGCTGGGATTTCAGCTTTTCTGCTATTGCCTTATGCCTGACCACCTTCATGCGCTGATTGGCGTTGGCGAGTGCAAAAGAACTCTTGGTCAGATATGCGGTGCCTTCAAGAGCGTCTCTACGAGGCAATATTGGCAGTGGCACCAGGGCAGACTCTGGCAAAGGCAATTCTTTGAACACATTATCCGGCAGGAGTCTGAGCATTTCGAGACGGTGGAGTACATAAGAATGAATCCTGTCAGGAAGGGTCTCGTTTTAAGCTGGGAAGACTGGCCGTACACGGGAGGGCTAGATAGCTAAGAGAATGCCGGCGCCGGACGGCGCCGGTGGGCAGGGACAAGCCCTGCCCCTACAGGGTTTTCGACGGTGCGGTACGTCGCGGGTAACAAACGTCATTCAATTACCACGCGGTCGGTTGAGCCTCTGCCAAAGGTCTCAGGGCTGTACATCTCTTCCGCCTTCGAGGGCGCTACGATAAAGACTCCTGGAGTTGTCGCGCGAGCCACATACGAGTAGTTGTAGACGCCTTCCCAAAGCAGTGAAGTAAATGCCTCGATGCGATCATCCCTCATATTCTGATGCTCAAACCATGGCCGCATCCAGGACCAGAGTGGCCTCGGTCCACCTGGATTCTGCGGGATCCCTTGGAATTTCAGGCGTCACCGCGAGACTGGGATTGAGCGCTTCGAGGCCCGCCGGCAGCGGATCCACAAGAGCCACGTGATACCGCCGCGCGGGTGCAACCATCGTCACTCTGACTCGCACCGTAGCCCCGGCTTTGATGTGCCAGGTTCCATCCTCTTCGCGCCTGACATCTGAAGGCTTATCGACTGCCTCATAGACGCGCGCGACCGTGAATCCATAATCCGCCTGCTGCAGCTGCAGATTCGATGGCGCGTAGCGCATGCCAATCCTGTAATAGAGACGGCCTTCACCCTCCTTGCTGAGCACCAGCTTGTCGCGACCGACGACCTCCTTCATCGGCACTTCGATCTGATAGCGGTCCGTAGAGCGGCCTTTGAAGGTGTGCTCGCCCGCATACGAATCGCCCAGCCATGCACGCGCCACAAAATCGGGCGTCTGCTTCTCATAGGTCGCAAAGTAGCGATCGAGCGCGAGCAGCACGAAGGCATTCTCCTGAGTGTTGGCCCACCGGCCGTTTACTCGGTGTGCAAGCAGCCCCCGAACCACCTTCGGGATAAGATCGCTCGACTTATCTGCCGCGATCAGACCCTCGAGAATCACTCCATCGGCGCGGCGATCGGAGTGAAGCAGGAGCTGCGCTCCGTCAGAGTAGGACGTCGTGAAGTTGGCTGCGGAGGCAGTCTCCTGGACTCGATTGTTGAGCAGTTTGAGAATTGCGGTTGTCTCTGTGGTATCACTGGAGAGCACCGGCAGCAGCCATCCGAGAGCCTCGAGGGGCATCTTTTCGAGTCCGGTCTCTGTGATCAGCCGGCGAGCTCGCGCGAGCGGTCGATCACCCATCTGATACTGGACATTGAGGGCGTAGGCGATCAGTGACTGTCTCGCCGCCGCGCTATAGTCAGCCGGGATTCTTGTCTCGATAGCCGCGAGGTATCTCTTTGAACGCTCGAGCATCGGACGCAGGCACTTCGAAGCCCTTCTGCTTTGCGTGAATGAGCGCATTCGCGGCGTGTATTCCGAGGTATGGCCATGGCCGGTCCCCTCGCGCCCAGAAGCCGAAGCTTCCATCTTCGTTCTGAATTCCCTGCAGACGCCTGATATCTCTTGTTATCGCAGCTGTCAGTTCATCCGGCTTCGGCAGCCCCTTCGCTTCAAACGCGCCAAGCACATCACGAAGGGCGGCGACCGCCAACACTCGCGACGCCAGCTGCTCGGAGCATTCAAACGGGTAGTCGACCAGATAGATGAAAGCATCGGTCAACGCCTGTAACTGCGTCGATGAGGTTGATACCTCGAGGCCGCCAAATTGAGGTATGACGTCTGAAGGTGATATCACAGTTTGAATGATGCTTCCCTTGTCGACTTCACCGTAGGTCGCAAACGCCTCGGTCGTTGCAGGCGTCCAGACTGGCAGAGAGACTTCGGATGCATCCGCCCACCTTCCTGCAGCCCCCGCTACCTGAAATCGCGCGGTGCCGGGCATCGAGCTCTTCGCCGGGAAACGGACCTCAACGCGGTCGTTTGCCGGCACGGTGATCTTGCGGCCGCCACCATTGGTTAAGATCGCGTTTCCGGCGCGAACAGCGACGCTCACATCGAGCGGATTGTTGGTCTGGTTCTGAACTACTACGGGCAGCTCGAACCTGTCGCCAAAGTTGAGGAATCGTGGCGCGGAGAGGCGGACCATGAGCGGCAGCCGAGCAGTGATTGCAGATTCGCCCATGCCGAACTGTTTGCTGCCGGCTACGGCGATTGCAGTCACACGGTAGCGAGTCAGATTGTCTGGCAGCTTGATTTTGACAGACGCGCGGCCGGCAGAATCAGTAACAACTGAGGGTGAGAACGTTGCGAGCGGATTGAAGTTCGTTCTTGCTCGAATCGCGGTCTCGATTCCGCCGCCACCTCCCCTGCCCGTTCCAAAGGCGCCATCTGATACGCTCAGCGCGTCCATGGCCCTTGGCAGCGGGTGCGCGCTGAAATCATTACCGTCTGAGCCATTTCCCTTCCATTAACCGGCCTGAGCTGGCCGTTCAGGTCCTGCGGCTTCGCGAGGGTGACACTCGATCTCAGGTGGTAGTCGCGGACATCAGGACTCCGGTCCTGATAAAAGGTGTCGCCGGGATCGTGGATTCGATAACCGGTCAGCGCAAGAATGGCCTCGTCGACGACGATCAGAGCAACTTCACTATCTGGTACTGCTCTTCCGGAACTGTCCTTCACTTCGACATCAACAGTAGTTTCGGCTCCCGGCTCCAGGCTTGTCTCTTTTGGCGTAGCTCGAACGGTGAGCTCCCGTTTGACCGGCGGAATCTCCAGATTCAAAGAGCCTGCGGCAAATGCCGGTCGCTTTGGAGCGGCTCGATTGGGCTCACCCGCATCATTGGTGCGAGTCGACGCACCATTGAGAAGAACCTCCACATAAACGTTGGGAACGTAGGCATCGCTGATCGGTATGTGGAGCGTATGAGACGGGCCGTCCATGGTGAAGCGCTCGGTCTTGACCAGACCCGAACGCCGTAGCGTTAACACCCCCTCGGCAGGATAGAAGGGAGCCTGTACCAGCACCTCGGCCGTATCACCGTCGTGGTACTCCTTGCGGTCGGGTATCAGCTCTACCTTCTCTTCGGCGACGTCACGCTGGGGAAGCATCTTGCCGCCCGAGACCCAGAGAATCATCTCGCTCTGGTTGTCCCGTCCTTTGTCATCCTTGACGATTGCGACAATGCGGTATCGGCCACCCTGCTTTGTCGGAAACTGGCAGCTCACCGGGTCGACACCGGACTTGATGACGCAGTCCTGCGGATTGACCTCGATTTCGCGCCATCGATCCTTCTCGTATTTCCAGTCGAGCAGGACTGCTCGCATCCTGACCTCGCGCTGGGCAACGGCCTTGCCGTCGAGATCGGTGACGATCGACTCGACCGTCAGCGGTTGGCCCATTTCGACAAAGGTGCGCTTGCTGCGCAGGCCAACGTATAGGTTCGCCGGATGAACGAGCAGAGTCTGGGAGCCCGACCAGGCCTGTCGATTGACGTCGGTAACGGCTGCATTGGCGGTGACGCTGGTCGGCAGAGCAGGCCTCGCTGAATCGAAGTCTATTCGGAGTCTGTGCTTCCCTGATGCATCGGTATGTCCTGAGAAATGCTCCTGTCGAGGCGCCTCATTTGAAGACTCGTGCCCCCACCAGGGTATCCACTTGCCAAAGATGAAGTCGCTGCGATTGGGCGGCGTGTAGTTGGTCGTCGTGGCAACCACGTTCCATTCGACCTCTGCATTGGGCAGGCCTCCGCCTGCGTAGTAGGACGCAGATGCGATGACATTGGCGTGCTCACCCACAAAATGGAGGCCCTCTGTCGCGGTGACATTGACTTCATATTCCGGACGCCGGAACTCCTCCACACGAATCGGATGATAGAATTTCCGGCGTTCGACGCCGGCCGGGTCGTCACCCTCAGCGATTCATTCCCAGATTGCCAGGCCCGAGATTCATGTTGGCGGGCAGTTTCAGGGCTGCATCAAATCCACCGAAGCCATTGACCGGCAGTCTGCCTTTGAGGACTTCGTTCCCGACCGAATCCTTGAGCACGTAGGAGACTTCGCGGGCAACGCCCGTCGACGGGCTGACGTCCCCTTCCGGCCCATATCCGATCCGGCGTATCCATCCCTTGACATGCACTTCCTCTCCGGGCCGGTAGAGTCCACGGTCATCGGCAACATACCAATTGAGCCAGTCCACTCTCTTACCCGAGCGCCAGCCGGTGTCACCCCCCCACCAGTAGACGCTCTCCGGAAGAATCGCCAGATCCTCACCTTTGCGTGCGATGAGGAGATTGGCGGCCGGCGCGTTGCTCGCAGGCAGACGAAGAGTGGCTATACCATCGCCGCGCGTGACGGCGCGTGAATCATCCGCGGCGGACGCGATTGAGAGCTCAACGCCATCAATCGGCTTGCCGTCCTTGAGAGAGGTGGCCCAGCCAGTAAGGTTGCGGTCATCGACAAAGGCGTCGAGGCCGATCTGCGTGGACTGAACCCAGGCGGTCACATTCTGCCGGCGCGACGATGGAGTTCGAGTTCCAGGTGTCACGAGGACAAAGAGCTGCCCGAATCCATTTTTCAATGCACCACCGATGTCGAGAGTCGTCTCTGTCAACTGGTCGGCCGGAGCGTCGATTGGCACGGTACGAGTCGTCATCAACCGCCCCGGCGGTGTGGCGGAATGGCCCTCATTTGTGGTCTTCAGGTATGAGAGATAAGTAGACCAATCCCGTGGCCCTACCGCGTAGATGCTCAGATTCACGCTCTTCTGGTTAACCGAATAGATGGAGAAATGATGGGGCGCCGCCGGATCGAGCACCACGAAGCCCATAGACGGTCCGGCAATCGCCGGCTCCATGGGGCCAACGTTGACCTGAACCGGAGCCGCCTGGCCAAGAGTCTGGCCAAACTGATCACGGATTCCAGGGTCGAACGTGACGCGGTAGAGCGTCCGGCCTTTCGCGGCTCCTGTGATCGCGATCTGGCCGCCATACACGTGAGCATCGAAGCCTGGGAGCTCTGGCTCCACTTTGATCTGACCCTTCTCGAAGGCGGAGAGGTCCAGAGTATTGCTAAAAAAGAGCTGCCACGGCATTCCTGGACGGCAATCGCCTTGTGCGTAGCCACATTGCAGCCTCGCAAAATGCAAAGGTCCATAGGTCTGGAAGCCGAAACTCTGCGGCTCGGTCGTCGGACGCGGCCCTTCGGCCGATTTCAAGCCTGCGCCTACAGCAACACTGATCGTTGTCCCGCCCGGCAACGGTTGTTGTGCATCGGCGCCTGCCCTCGGCAGCACGCGAAAAGCCAGGTACCGGTCTTTGACGGCGCTCCTGACCAAACGGGTGACGCTCTCATCTGCGGCGATCTCATCGGCGCTCGCTGGACGTATCTGCCACTGTTGACTGGCAGCGGTTATCCGGATACTTCGCAACGCAGCCGCCTCGTCTATCCGCTGATCGAACTCGATGAAGAGCAACGGATTCCTGCTGTAGGTTTGATTCTCACCCTCCGGATAGTGCCTCGTTATCTGCGGCGGCGGTGTCACAAAGCTCCACTTGCGAGCGGCCGGGAGAGTGCCGCCAGTCACCGATTTTGTTCCCGCGGGCACTTCCACCGAGTAGCTCGTTGCCATGGGGAAGCGCCCTTCCGGTTCAAAGACCACCGTCTTCGTTCCAAGCCAGCGCCAGTGGCCCGCTGGTTGAGGCGTGAGCTTCACCGGAACAGTCGCGGCAGCGAGCTCCTGCGAGGTCACCGCGACCATCGGCTGCGAGAAGGTCACGCTCAGCTCCGGAGCAATGGGCACCTGCCCTTGTGGTGAGAAGCGGACGACCTCCAGCGGACCTGATGGGATCTTGTCGGGTTGCTCGACGCTCTCGGATGGCGGAAAGGAGGCGGTCAGAACCGTGCCGGTGCGCGGCGGAGGAAGAGATTGGCTTCGCAATGAGGACTGCTGCTGATCGCCTGGGTCTACCTTGAGCGGAGGAAGCCGGTCGAGAAGGCTGGCCACTTCGCTATCACCGAGCATGGTGGCCGATGGTCTGGCGATTGGAGTGACAGGCTCGCTGTCGACTGCTGCTTCACTGAGGCGGAACTGAAGGCCCTTCGGTTCGGACTGATCGTTCTGATTCTGGTTCGCGCGGCCGATTCTCAGGAGTCCAGGCGACCATCAGGATCGAAGCGCAAACAAGAAAGACAAGAATTTTGAGATACATGATGCCGCCTCGCTGAAAAGGACCCACTGCATTTCATTATGGAGTGCGGCGACTTGTCGCCGCTTTTGCGTTAGTTAGTGCAACGCTACGATTCGCACGGGCGCTCTTCTTCTTCGTCACCACACCAGCTAACTCAAAAGCGGCGACAAGTCGCCGCACTCCATACTGAGCCGGTCGCCCACTTACTATTCATTGAACGCCAACGACCTGGGTTCTCGCATCTTTATTTTCGCGAGGAGCGTCGTTATGATGCTTTACCATGACCGTCCCCACTGCGGCTATTCTCGTCATCGGCGACGAGATACTGAGCGGCAAGACCGACGATCTCAATGCGCGCCTGCTGATCGGCGAACTGCGCGAGCTTGGGGTCGCGCTGCGCAGCATCGTCGTCATTCCCGACAACATTGAAGACGTAGCGCAATCAGTGCGCGAGCTCTCGATGCGCTTCGATCACGTCTTCACCTCTGGAGGCGTAGGTCCGACTCACGACGATGTGACCATTTCCGGCGTTGCGCTGGCCTTCAACAGCCTGGTCGTTCGACATCCCGAGCTCGAACGAAGGATCAGATCTTTCGCCGGGCCTGACGCCGATGAGACGCGGCTGAGAATGGCTGATGTTCCTGAAGGATCTGAGCTGATCGACGCTCCGAGTCTTCGCTGGCCTGTGCTGGCCTGCCGGAACGTCTACATTCTTCCTGGTGTTCCCGAGCTGTTTCGAAAGAAGTTTGAAGCTATCCGCGAGCGTTTTCGCGTCGCGCCCTTCTACTCGCACGTTGTCTACACGCGCGAGGATGAATTCGATATCGCGGCAAGGCTTCGAGACGTGGCTGAGACTCACCCCGAGGTTGCCATTGGCTCGTACCCCAACTTCACCTCGCCCGAGTTCCGCGTCAAGCTGACACTCGAATCGAAGGACAAGGCGGCTCTCGAGTCAGCCACCTCGGCGCTCATCGAGACTCTCGACCAGGCTCAGTTGGTCCGCAGCGAGTGACCCGTCACACACTCGGCACATCATTCAGGTAGATGTCCTTGTACTCGATGTAGTTTCGCCAGAACCTGTCGATGTAGTCGAGCTCTTCGTCCGCGATCTGGCGCTTGATAACAGCCGGCACTCCGGCAATCAACGACCGCGGGGGCACCTGCGTTCCAGCCAAGACTACGGCTCCCGCCGCGACGATCGAGCCGGAGCCGATGACGACGCCATCCATGATTCGCGAACCCATTCCGATGAGACACCGGTCCTCAATGGTACAGCCGTGCGCGATGACGCCGTGACCAAGCGAAACGTAATTCCCAATGCGAGTCGCATGTGTATCGCGCGTGACGTGAATCATGCAGAGGTCCTGAACGTTGCTATGGTGTCCAACGACGATCCGCTGCACGTCTCCCCTGAGCACAGAATTGAACCAGATCGATGAGTGTTCGCCGACGGTCACGTCACCGATGATCTGTGCGGAAGCCTCTATGAAGCAGTACGGAGCGATCTGAGGATGAATCCCGCGATATGTCCTGAGCATACTCCCTCCATGTACCTTTAGTTACATGCTATTACCAGTGCCTGCCGCGGGCAAAGGGAGTGTGCTAGAATCGTGGGCTTTATGATTCAAACTGTTCGAGGCACACGGGACATCCTCCCGGACGAGACGCCAGCCTGGCAGCGCATCGAGGCGGTTGCCCGCGAGGCCTTCCGCCGGTATGGTTTCAACGAGATCCGGACACCGATCTTTGAAAAGACCGAACTCTTCGCGCGCGGCGTCGGCGAGGCTACAGATATCGTACATAAGGAGATGTACACCTTTGTCGATCGCAATGACGAGTCACTGACGCTCCGGCCCGAGGCTACGGCCTCGGTGGTCCGAGCATACATCCAGCACCGGCTCTACGCGGACAAAGGACCGGGCGAACTGACGCGTCTCTATTACGTGGGCCCGATGTTCAGGCGCGAGCGGCCGCAGGCAGGCCGGTTCCGCCAGTTCTACCAGATCGGCGCCGAGGTGCTCGGGTCGAGCGACGACCCGGCGATCGAGGCCGAGGTCATCGAGATGCTCGAATGGTTTCTCGGCGAGCTGAAAATCACCGATACCTCGCTGCTGATCAATTCGGTAGGCGAGCCGAGCCTCCGGGGAGCCTACGTCGAGAAGCTTAGGGCAGCAATTGGACAGAGCCTCGAAAGGCTCTGCGGCGACTGTCACCACCGGTACGAGACCAACCCGCTGCGCGTCTTCGATTGCAAGGTCGAAAGCTGCCAGGAGGTAATCGCCGGGCTGCCGACGATCACTGAATCACTCGACGATGATTCGAAGGCTCATTTCGAGCAGTTCAAGGCTCATCTCGATGCTCGAGGCATTGCATACACGGTAACGCCGCGAATGGTGCGCGGCCTGGACTACTATTCGCGCACGGCGTTTGAGATCACCGGGGGAAGCCTCGGTGCGCAGAATACGCTTGTCGGCGGCGGACGCTACGACGGCCTTTCGGAGACCCTTGGAGGACCGCCGGTCAAAGGCTTCGGATTCGCTTTCGGACTCGACCGGATGGTGCTTTCGCTTCCGCCCTCCGAGGCGGAGGCTGCTCGGGCCGCAGCGGCTCCGGATGTATTCATCGTTCATCTCGGCAGCGCGGCGCGGCCGAAAGCAATCGAAGTTGCCTCGCAACTGCGGGGAGCCGGTGTCGCCGTGACGATGGAGTTCGATGAGCGCAAGCTCAAGCGGGCGATGGCCCTGGCGAGCAAATCGCGCGCTCGTTTCGCGTTGATCATCGGCGAAGACGAAGTAGCCAGCGGCCGCTATGGACTCAAAGATTTGTCGGCTGGCGTGCAACAGGCACTCAGCATCGAAGAGGTTATTGAGAAAGTGAGATAGCCACAAAAAAGCACAAAAACACAAAAGCCTTTTTTGTGCTTTTTGTGCTTTTTCGTGGCCGGTTTTTTATGCTCGATCATCTTGGAACAACTAAACGGACCCACTCGTGCGGTGAGCTGCGGTTGACGGACGCCGGGCAGACCGTGACGCTCATGGGCCTGGGTCAATCGCCGTCGCGATCACGGGCCCCTCATCTTCATCCACCTGCGAGACCGCGACGGCATCACGCAGATCGTCTTTAATGAAGAGAACGCGCCGGAGGCTCACGCCAAGTCGAAGCAAGCTCGCAGCGAATACGTCGTCTCAGTGACGGGCACCTGCGTGGCGCGCTCGAAAGAGACAATCAATCCCAACATGGAGACGGGCGAGGTCGAGATCGTTGCCACCGAGGTCAAGATTCTCAACGATGCCAGAACGCCTCCGTTTCAGATTGACAACTGTGACGCCGCCGAGGATATGCGGCTCAAGTACCGCTACCTCGACCTGCGCCGGCCCGAAATGCAGCGCAACATGCGCCTCCGCCACAGGCTCGCGCTCGCGACGCGAGCCTATCTCGACCAGCATGGCTTCTATGAAATCGAAACGCCGATCCTCACCAAGTCGACGCCCGAGGGAGCGCGAGACTACCTCGTGCCGAGCCGCACATTTCCCGGCCGGTTCTTCGCGCTTCCGCAGTCGCCACAGCTCTTCAAGCAACTGCTTATGATCGCCGGCTACGAGCGCTACTTTCAGATTGCCCGGTGCTTTCGAGACGAAGATCTGCGCGCCGACCGCCAGCCTGAATTCACTCAGGTCGATATGGAGATGAGCTTTGTTCAACCGGAGGACGTCTTCCGAATCATAGAGCCGCTGATCTCCATCTATTTCAAGGTTGCCGGGCTGACGCCGCCCGCGTCACCCTTCCTTCGAATGTCCTACCCTGAGGCCATTGCGCGGTTTGGCTCGGACAAGCCTGACATGCGATTCGGAATGGAGCTCGTCGATCTCTCGGAGGAGTTTGCCGGTAGCGCCTTCGCCCCCTACGCGAGCGCCATCGAGGCTGGTGGCTCGGTCAAAGCAATTGTCGCCAGCGGCGCAGCCGGCTATTCGCGCAAACAGCTTGATGAGCTGACCGAATTTGCAAAGCGATATGGAGCGAGCGGTGTGGCCTGGATCAAGCTTGCCGACGGTGACGTCGCTTCATCCCTGCTCAAAGCGCTGGGAGCCGATGGCGTGAATCGCATCGCGCAGAGCGCCGGAGCACAACCTGGTGACCTCGTCCTGCTCATCGGAGGCAAAAAGAGCACAGTAGCTGACAGCCTCGGCGCGCTGCGCCTCGAGGTGGGGCGGCGCGAGAAGCTTATTAACGAAACTGAAACGCGGCTTCTCTGGGTGACCGATTTTCCGATGTTCGAGTACCACGACGACGACAAGCGATGGTATGCGCTGCATCACCCTTTCACCTCTCCTATCGACGAGGACCTGGGAAAGCTCGAAGCGGATCCGGGCTCTGTGCGTGCCAAGGCGTATGATCTCGTGCTCAATGGGAGTGAGATAGGCGGCGGCTCGATTCGAATTCACCGCTCGGATGTGCAGGCTGATGTCTTCAAAGCACTCGGGCTTTCGCAGGATGAGGCTCGCGACAAGTTTGGGTTTTTCCTGGATGCCTTGAGCTTTGGGACGCCCCCGCACGGTGGAATTGCGCTCGGGTTCGACAGGATTGCAATGCTGCTGGCTGGTGCGAGCTCGATTCGGGACGTGATTGCATTTCCGAAGACCTCGAATGCGTCGGATCTGATGACCGATAGCCCGAGCGAGGTCAGCGCACAACAGCTTGCCGAGCTGAAGATCAAAATCTAGCCACAAAGAAGCACAAACCCCACAAAAAATCCTTTTTGTGTTTTTGTGCTTTTTGTGGCCATTCTCCCGTGACGAGTTACTTACATGTCCAGGATTCGAATTCTTCCCGACAGCCTCGCCAGCAAGATCGCTGCGGGTGAAGTAGTCGAGCGGCCCGCCTCAATTGTCAAAGAGCTCATCGAGAACTCCATCGATGCCGGCTCCGCGCGAGTCGACGTGGCCGTCGAATCCGGTGGACGCCGCCTCATCCGGGTCTCAGATGACGGCGAAGGCATGGTCCGCGATGACGCTCTTCTCTCCTTTGAACGGCATGCCACAAGCAAGCTCCAAACGCCCGAACAACTCTCAGGCATCCTCACACTCGGCTTCCGGGGAGAGGCGCTCGCATCAATCGCTTCTGTCGCCAAGGTGCGACTTCGCACGCAGGCGGCCGGCGATCTCGCCGGGACTGAAATCGAAATTCACGGCGGCCGCATTCTCAAAGTTCGCGACATCGCCTTTTCAAAAGGCACTGAGCTTGAAATCCGAGATATCTTCTTTAACGTTCCGGCACGCCGCAAATTCCTCCGCTCCGAAGCCACGGAAGGCTTTCACATTGCCAACCTGGTGACGCACTACGCGCTTGCACATCCGAACATCTCGATGAGTCTTATCAACAATGAGCGCGAGACCATTGCTGTGAATCCTGTGGCAACCCTGCGCGAGCGTGCCTACCAGCTGTTTGGCGACCGCTTCATCGGGGATCTGATTGAAGTCAATCGGCAGGATGGAGAAATGCGGGTGCGCGGCTTTGTCTCGTCCCCCTCAGCTACGCGCTCGAACCGGGACAGCCAGTTCTTCTTTGTCAACCGCCGCTATGTGCGTGACCGGCTGCTCGCGAGAGCCCTCTCTGAGAGCTATCGTGCAATGATGCCGTCAGGGTGCTACCCATCCGCGATGCTCTTCGTCGAGGTCCCCCCGGCAGATGTGGACGTCAACGTTCACCCCGCAAAAACGGAGGTCAGATTCCTGCGCGCAGCCATCGTCGGCGACATGGTACGCGATGCAGTGCGAAGCGCCATTGGAGCTGCGAAAGCCGCCGCAACCCCCTTCGGAGCCGGGCGCAATGAGCCGGTGCCGGTGCGAGAGCAGCCCGAGACAACCTCATTCGCGCCAATCCATTCGCCGTTGCCATCGTCGCTACCACCTTCGCTAGACGAGATGCGCGGCGCCTTTCGTCTTCAGGCTCCATTTCCGGCACCGCGTGCAGAGCAGCCCGCCATCAACCTCGGTTTCGCACCCACGCCAGCGCCGGTGTCGGATGCAAGTCACCGGACAGGCTGCCTCGGAGCCCATGCTGGAGAAGGCGCCGGTTCGCTGCTGAGGCCTGCCGAGAACATCTCATTGAGCAGTGACGAGATCAATCCGCTAGGTCAGCTCAACAACAGCTTCATCATCGCTGTCGATCGGCTTGGCATGCTCCTCATCGACCAGCACGTGGCTCACGAGCGGATACTCTTCGAGCAGCACTGGAGTGCGCTCAAGAGCAAGCACATCGACGTTCAAAGGCTTCTTCTTCCTGAGACTCTCGATTTGACACCGGCTCAAGCCGCCGGATTCGATCAGCTTTTGCCGGAACTGGAGGAGAACGGCTTCGAGCTCAGCCGCCTGTCAGGCAGAACCGTTGCCATCAATGCCATGCCGGCGCTACTTCCCGGGGGGGCCTCACAAGCGCTCCTGACTGAACTGCTGGATGCCATCGAGAAGGAGCGTCGTGGTTTGTCAATGGATGAGCTACGCTCGGAGATTGCGGCCAGTCTGGCCTGCCGCGCGGCAATCAAGATCAACACGCCGCTGACAGATGAAAAGATGCGATGGCTTATCGACCGGTTGCTGGTTGTCAACAATCCCGCCACTTGCCCTCACGGGCGTCCGATAGTCCTGCGAATCACTCAACGGGATATTGAGAGAGGATTCCAAAGGTAATCCTTCTTCTTTGCGGTATTTCTTTGCGTCTTTGCGTCTTTGCGTCAAGAGTGTCGCGCCAGGAACCCGTTACGAAATACACCTCGCGCAAAGACGCAAAGAACGCAAAGAAATACCGCAAAGAAGAATCTTACCGTCGAAGGCTTCTCTTAGCCTGAGCCTGTACTGCAGTGATGGCGATGACGTCGACGATGTCGTCGGCCTTGCAACCTCTCGAGAGATCGTTGGCGGGTTTGTCGAGCCCCTGGAGAATCGGGCCTATGGCAGTCGCTCGCGCAAGTCGTTCGGTCAGCTTGTAGGCGATATTGCCTGAGTTGAGGTCCGGGAAGATGAGCACGTTTGCCCGGCCGGCTACTTCAGAACCCGCGGCCTTTGAAGCTCCCACATGAGGAACGATTGCCGCATCTGCCTGGAGCTCGCCATCAATCTTCAACTCAGGCGATCGTGCTTTCGCCGTTCGTGTAGCCTCGCTTATCTTATCGACCTGCGCATGCGCGGCGCTTCCCTTGGTAGAGAACGAGAGCATAGCAACGCGCGGCTCCGTCCCGAGCAACGTCTTCCAGCTCTCCGCCGATGCAATCGCAATCTCTGCCAGCTGCGCAGCGGTGGGACTCGCGACGACACCGCAGTCAGCATAGATCAGCGCTCCATCGTCACCGAAGGATTGATCCGGCACCACCATGATGAAGAATGAAGAGACGAGATTGAGCCCTTCGGCCAGCCCAATTGTCAGCAGGGCCGAACGTACGGTATGGGCGGTTGTGTTGGTCGCGCCGGCAACCGATCCATCGGCCCTCCCGGCTCGTACCATGAGATTCCCGAAATAGAGCGGATCGGCAACCTGACGACGCGCCTCGTCCAATGTCGCGCCTCGGGCACGCCTCAGCTCATAGAGAGTCTGAGCATACCGATCGATATCTGATGACTTCCTGTGATCGAGGATCGGCACGTTTGTCAGCGAGACACCGATAGCTGCCGCTCGCGCACGGATTCTCTCTTCATCGCCGAGCAGTGTCACGCGGGCAATCCGCTGGTCAGTCACACGCGCGGCCGCAGTGATTGTCCGCTCGTCTTCTCCCTCCGGGAGGACAATGTGCTGAAGAGAGCGTGAAGCCCTTTCTCTTAGTCGCTGCAGAATGCTCATAGGTCAGGAGGCTGTGGCGTTGCGCCGGCGACGCAGCACGCGCCAGAGAACTATTGCGATGATGACCACGCAAACGATTGTCGCCAGTTTGCTATATACCGCCAGGTAGTCGGTTACTCTACGCCAGTTGCTGCCGAACATCATTCCTGCGTAGAGCAGCAGCGCGTTCCACGCAGTCGCGCTGATCGCACAGAGCGTCGTCGTCTTCAGCAGATCGAGCCGGGACATGCCGGCGAAGAACGAAACGACAGCGCGCGTACCGGCGAGGAAACGATTGGCCACAATGACGCCATATCCAAAGCGCTGAAACCACGATTCAACTTTGGCGATCGCTTCGGCAGGCAGAAATCTGCTTGCCTTGCCCTCGACAATTCTTCGCTCGAAGTATCGCCCGGCGAAGTATGCTGTGAGAAAACCGAGCACGCTCCCAAGGCTGGCTGCTACGAGCGCGGGAAAGAAGCTGACCGTGCCGATACCTATGAGCGTGCCGGCAAAGACGAGCAGGACATCACTGGGTGACGGGGGAAAAATATTCTCGACGTAGGCAATCAGGAACATGACTGCAAGTACGCCGAAAGGCGACAGCTGCTGCAGCTGTGCCATGATCTGATCTACCCATGCCATGTCCAGGATTGTAGCAAATTTTGGAGTGCGGTCGACCTGTCGCCGCTTTTGATTGCCTAGGTGCTGCAGTAATTAAATCAAAAGCGGCGACAGGTCAGCCGCACTCCAAATTGCTTCCCTGAACAGGCTGGTACATGTCATAGACCATATCGACTTGGCCTGTTGGATTGCAGGCCACTCTTCCTGTTCCTATGCCATCGCTCGCGTTGAAGGGATCAGAACGATTCATCTGGACTGTCAACCGGGGAAGACCCGTCGGCGCATAAGGCCACGGCCATGCAGTCGAGAGCATCCCGTGAAAATGCGATGTTGCCGATGCGATTGCTGAGAACCTGGTGCGTGTGGCCATGAATCACGGTGACCGATGCGTACGGCCTCAGAATCGCCTGCACCTCATCCGCGTCCTCAGTCCAGAAATTCCAGTCGCGGTAATACTTGTAGAGAGGTGAATGGGAGAAGACGACAAGCGGAGTCGCCCTGGGCACCTTGGCGAGATCGCGTTTCAGCCATTCGCGCCCCTCTGCGCCAACTTCGAACCTGCTCTGCCGTCCGTCATCGAGCCCGGCGACAATCTTCATTCGCTCCATCGGAGTGAGCTTCGCCTTGGTCCAGAAGTCCTTCTCGTTGACGCTCATGAGCGTCACGAAATGGACGCCGCCCTGGTCGAATGAGTAGTAGGGTGGTCCGAAGAGCTCTTTCCACAAATCACCCATGTCGAGGAACCAGTCGTGCTCGCCGACCATTATTTTGAGGGGCGCCTTGATCGTCTTGAGCAGCTGGGCTCCGAGTCTGAGCTCGCTCGGCTGCCCGAATTGAGCCAGGTCACCGCCATAGAAGACAAAATCCGGCTGCGGCTCGAGCGCATTGACATCGGCAATTGCGCGCTCAAGCTGGCGCACAAAGTCCTCGTTGACCTCTTTTTCGTAGAGATGCGAGTCGGAGATATAGGCAAACGTCAGCTTAGGCTTGCGCTGAGCATTGACTACGTCGACCAGCTGGAAAGAATGCGGCGCGAGTCCCTTTGCGGCAGCCACGCCCGCAGCCATAGCCGACATCTGCAGGAAACGGCGCCGCCCATTCATGGTTCTACCGGCCTCGAGCAGATCATCGAACCATCGCTTGCGGTCGGCCAGGTACTCTCGCCTTCGCTCAATCCACTTCAATGGAATCATTGAAATTCGTCTCCTACTCCAGTCTTCTTTCGCACTTCAAGGTAATCGACGCTATCGTGCCGCAGGCTGTCCAGCCTGCGGCAAAATCCATTTGTAGTCCATCAGCGATCGAATGGATCTCCTTCGAACCTCTGCCGCAGGCTCGGCAGCCTGCGGCACGATTGATCCAACACGCGGGGAGACATTCTAATCCGGGAATATCCCATTGCCTACGGTGTTATTCTTATGGATCAATGCACGAGAAGGACTCCATGAAGCCATTCAGCCAGGTAGCGCTCGAGCACCTCGACGCGCTCTATGGCTTTGCCATGGCCCTCACCCGGAACCAGAGTGAAGCGGAAGACCTGGTTCAGGAGACCTACCTCCGAGCTATGCGAGCCTTCGGCCGGCTCATGCCGGACAGCAATCTGAAGAGCTGGCTCTTCGCCATCATGCACAACATCCATCTCAACCAGCTGCGTCACGCTCATAGCGGACCACAGTTTGTCGAACTGGATGCCGAGGAGGAGTCGCGGATCGACTGGCTCGATCTGGCGGCAGAGAATCCTCACGTTGAACTGGTGCGCAAGGTGGAGCGCGCGAAGGTGCGGGCGGCAATCGAGCGACTGCCGCGACACTCGCGCGAGATCGTTCTCCTGCGCGATATCGAGGGCTTCAGCTACCGGCAGATCGCGAGTATTCTCAAGTGCCCAGCGGGGACGGTGATGTCACGTCTTGGGCGCGCAAGACAGCAGCTCCGCCATCTGCTCGTCGAGCCTGGAGTCGAGGCTGCAAAGCAATGAATCAGTGTCAGGAAATCCGCAGCCGGATCCCATTCTATCTCGACGACGAGCTACACGACCGTGAGCTGGCCGAGCTCGAGTCGCATCTCGAAGGCTGTCCTTCGTGTCACGAGTTCTGCGAAGAGGAGCGATCGCTTCGTGAGGCCATCCGATCTGCCCGTCCGCTTTACGAGCCATCCGGGGATCTGAGGACCCGAATTGAAGAATTGCTGGAGGAGGGTTCGGCTCCGCTTGCCGCGCCCCGGTGGTTGCGGCAGCGCATCGAAGAGACGCTTGTTCACACGGACCGTTTCTGGATACGCCTCGATGCAGTGGCTGCTGTCACCATTCTGATCGCTGGAGTCATGCTTTTGGTTGGTAAGCAGAAAAACAGGTCCGAGCAGCCTTCCGATTTTGCGGTCATGTCCGTCGACAGCCACTTGAGGCGAGTGCGCGGACAGCTCCCGCTGGAGATCACATCTGACTCGGCAGATCAGATCTCGGACTGGTTTGTTGGCAAGGTTCCCTTCGAAGTGAAGCTGCCCAACTACCAGGAGTCGTCGGGGCAGGAGAGGCTATACCGCATAGAAGGTGCGCGTCTCGTCGGCTTCAATCATGACTACGCCGCCCAGGTCGCATACCAGATGAAGCGCCGACCGATTACGCTGGTGATCACTTCGAATGCGGTAGCCATGCCTGCGGCGGGTGAAAGGATAGTCTCGCGAGGGCTGACTTTTCATTACGACTCGATCAACGGACTGAAGGTCATCACCTGGGCCGACCGCGGCTTGACCTACGCGCTGGTTTCAGACCTCGAAGAGCGCGGCCAGCAGTCCTGCCTCGTATGCCACGCCGGCACGAAAGACCGCGATTTCATTGAGGGCCTTCGGCCATAATCAAACCGACTGATTTAGTATGGAGTGCGGCGACTTGTCGCCGCTTTTGATTTAACAGGTGCAGTCGTAATTCAATAATAGCTAACGCAACAGCGGCGACAAGTCGCCGCACTCCATACTAAGCCGGTCGCCGCGGTTCAGCCTTACGAGTCTTTCTGATATATTAATCAGTCGACCATGCACCCGAAATCGTTCAACATCGAGGGCCGTGAGCTTGCGCCACCGCTCGTGCTTTCGCCGATGGCCGGAGTCACCGATTCGCCGTTTCGCAGGGTAGTAAAGAAATGCGGTGGCCTCGGCCTCATCGTCACTGAGTTCATCAGCGTCGAGGGTCTCACTCGCGGCAACCTTCGCTCTCACCAGATGATGCGCTTCACCCCCGAGGAGCGCCCAATCTCCATCCAGATCTTCGGCTACGATGAAGTGCGCATGCGCTGGGCGGCTGAGATTGCTGAGGAGGCGGGCGCCGACTTTGTCGATATCAACTGCGGTTGCCCGGCCAAGAAGGTCGTCAATGGAGGAGGCGGGTCAAACCTGCTGCGCGACCTGCCCCAACTGAAGAAGATTCTGACCGAGGTCAAGCAGGCGATCTCGATTCCGATGACAGTCAAGATTCGCGCCGGCTGGGACGAGCAGTCGATCAATGCCCTCGAGGTTGCGAAACTGATTGAAGATTGCGGCGCATCGATGGTCACACTCCACGGTCGCACACGCGTGCAGGGCTACAAGGGCTGGGCCGACTGGAGCCTTGTGAGGGCGATTAAAGAGGTGGTCTCAATCCCGGTCTCGGGAAGCGGCGACATTCTCACGCCTGCGGACGCGATTCAGCGATTCGAAGAGACGGGATGCGATGCGGTTCACATCGGCCGTGGGGCGATCGCAAATCCTTTCATCTTCCGGCAGACGTGGGAGGTGATGGAAGGCCTCGAGCCCTACGAGCCATCGCCCGACGAACTGCATACCATTCTCATCGACTACCTTGGCTATCTGCGCGAGGTCATGCCTGAGCGTGGAGTGATCGGCAGGATGAAGATGCTATCGGCGCAGTTTCTGCGAGGCGTCCCGAATGGAGCCAATCTGCGAACTGCAGTGCTGCGCTCACAGAGTATGGAGGAGATGCTTCCGCTCTTTGACGAGTATTTCGCTTTGGCAGAGCAGTTTGGAATCGACCCGGCACTTCAGTCGGCTCGCGACGAAGCCGCCGAAAACATGGAATGCGGCGCCTAGCGCAGCTTCAGTCACGTTGAAGCGCGGCCACCGATTTAGTCCTGCGCAGTCGGCGACTTGTCGCCGCTTTTGCGTTGGTGCAGTACAGCGATCTTCGACTTAGCGGACTCGGCATTGTTGGATCACTGCCCGCGCCAGACGGCACAGGACGGGCAGGGACAAGCCCTGCCCCTACAGTCGCTAAATCAGTCGGCAAACTCAGCCTGCGGGTCGGACGTTCTTACCTTTCCGGTTCGTCAATGAGTCCCCGATGTCCTCCCTCGCCTCTTCGACAAACTTCATCAACCTCGCAACTACCTCCGGATTCCGCTCTGCAACATTCTTCGTCTCACCCACATCCTTCTCGAGATCGTACAACGACAGCTCAACGCGAATCTCCTTCGCGGTACCGGCCATTCCGCCTGACGCCGGCGCCGTCACCTCTTTCGAAGGGTGTGGCACATGCAACTTCCACTTCCCGCTCCGCACGGCGTGCAGCTCATAGCCCCAATAGAAGTAGAGCACTTCATGTACTTCCCCCTTGCGCTTCCCTTCCAGTAGAGGCCCGATATCGCGCCCGTCAATAACCCGGTCCTTCGGGAGCTCCGCGCCCGCGAACCTGGCGATCGTAGGCAGCAGATCAATAGTCATCGCCGGGACATGCGACACGCTGCCGGCCGGTATCCTCTTCGGCCACCGGGCAATGAACGGCTCTCGCACGCCACCTTCGAAGGATGTCCCCTTACTGCCTCGCAGCTCGCCGGCTGAGCCGCCGTGATCGCCATACTCAGCCCAGGGTCCATTGTCCGAGGTCACAATGACGAGCGTCTGATCGTCAATCCCATTCCTTTTCAGAGCCTCGAGAATCTGGCCTGTCGACCAGTCGAGCTCGGCCACTACGTCTCCATAGATGCCCCGGCTCGTCTTCCCCTTGAATTTACTCGAGACGCCGAGTGGCACGTGCGGCATCGAATGGGCAACGTAGAGAAAGAATGGTCTATCCCGGTTGCGTTCGATGAACTTCACCGCGTGCTCAGTGTATTGAGTGGTGAGCTGTGATTGATCAGGATTCTCGGCAACCACCTTGTCGCCTTCGGTGAGCGGCAGCGGCGGATAGGAGTTGTTCCTCGCATTCGGATTGCCGGGCCACATATCGTTCGAATATGGCAGTCCGAAATACTCATCGAAGCCATTCTTTGTCGGCATGAACTGAGGCTTGCTTCCAAGGTGCCACTTGCCGCACATTCCAGTCGCATATCCGCGGGTCTTGAGCAGCTTGGGAATCGTCATCTCAGCAGGATTGAGTCCGTTCTTCGCATCGGGAAAGAGGGCGCCCGTGATGCTCACGCGATTCGAGTAGCACCCGGTCATGAGCGCGGCTCGAGAGGCCGAGCAGACCGCCTGGGCGACGTAGAAGTCGGTGAGTCGAACTCCCTCGCGCGCCATCCGATCGATATTGGGCGTCTCGTAGCCATTCGCCCCGAAGCACCCGAGGTCAGCGTAGCCGAGGTCATCGAAGAATATTATCACGAAGTTCGGCGGGCGCCTGGCGGCCTGCGGAAGCCTGATCGCGAGCGGGAGAAGCAGTAGTTTAGAGAGGCGGTTGAGGAATCCTCTTCGCGTGTTCATAGCCTTGGTTGACTCCAGGTGGTGGACGGTCCCATTTGATACAATGAGCGGCGTCGCTAGGATAACGCTTCGCTTTTTCGTTGGCCAGATAGCTCAGTTTAACAGGAGAAAATGTGCAGTCACTACACGTCTGAGGATCGACTCGAATCAGGTACGCGTCTTCGGATAGTCAGTCTCAATTATGGATTTCACTCTTAAGAATCGAGGTCTATTTCAGCTGCTGATGGCGATGGCGGTAATGGCCGGTCTTTACTTCGTTGCACCGGCATTGGGCCAGGCCACATTTCCTTTGCGTGCGGACGGCCTGCCTGTCTGGGTGAACCAGGTGGGTGCGCGGCATTCGCCAAAGGGTCGCCGGATATTTTCGGCTAATGCATATGGAGCGGTGGCAGACGGCGTGACAAACTCTACTCAGGCGATCCAGAAAGCAATTGACGCCTGTGCGAAAGCGGGCGGCGGTATCGTTAGCTTCAAGTCCGGGACTTATGTTACCGGGGCGATCTTTCTGAAGAGCAATGTCCATCTGCGTATTGATCAAGGCGTCACCCTGCTCGGCAGTCAGGAAGATGCCGACTACCCTTCGATCTGCGACTCGAATTGCCGGTATCGAGATGAACTGGCCCGCGGCGCTGATCAATGTAAACGATCAAAAGAACGTTAAGATTTCCGGCGGCGGTACGATTGACGGCCACGGCGAGAAATGGTGGGCCAAATATTGGAAACTGCGGCGCGAGGATTACGAACCGCGCGGGTTGCGCTGGGCTTCCGACTATGACGCTGAACGCGTGCGCCTGATGGTCATCTGGAAATCGTCTGACGTGACAGTGGAAAACCTGAGCCTGAAGCGATCCGGCTTTTGGACCGTGCAGGTTGTCTATTCCGATCATGTGACGGTCGACGGAGCCAAGATCAGCGACAACAAAGGTCCGAGCACCGATGGCGTCGACATCGATTCGTCCGATCATGTGTTGGTGCAGAATTGCGATATCGACAACAACGACGATGATATCTGCCTTAAAGCGGGACGCGATTCCGACGGGCTGCGCGTCAATCGACCGACGGAATACATCGTGATTCGGCAGAACACTATCAGGTCAGGAGGCGGCGTACTCTCGTTCGGCAGCGAAACTTCCGGCGGCATCCGCAAGGTAGTCGCCTATGACAATCGCGGGATCGGCACTAACGAGGGCATACGCTTCAAGTCTGCCAAGATGCGCGGTGGTTATGTGGCGGACGTGCTGATTCGCGGCCTGAAGATGGAGAAGGTCCGCTCTGCCCTTCACGTTCACCCTGGATTGGAATCCGAGCTTCAGCTACGCGACGATGCCGAACGGCATTCAGAACATACCGAGGCACTGGGTGGTGCTGAGCACGCCGGTGTTGCCTCCGGAACGCGGCCTCTGCGAGTTTCGCAACATCACGATTGAAGATGTGGAGATCACGGGCGCGCAGCAGATTTTCTCCGCTAGCGGGCTTACCGGAAAAGGTGATCAGGAATGTGAAATGGGTCAACGTAACGGCGCAGGGAGAAGCAGCCGGAGTCATTGAATACGCCCGCGACTGGGCGATGACGAACGTCAAACTTCAAACACGGGACGGCCTGCCGGTTCGCGCGTCGAACAATACCAACGTGGACACACCCTCTGTCGGAAAGCAGTGACTCGAGACCTGGCTGCTCCAATTTGCTTAGTCAGTCTTCGAATCAATCTAAGGTAGTCCGTATGTCTTGACGATAGATCTCGGCTTCGATGCGGGCGACCTCTCGGCCTATCGCGGAATCAACCTGTGGCTCGCGACCTCCGATGACTGCCTGAGCAAAATCATTGATCAGTGGCTGATGAAGATTCTCATCAGGTGGCAGCTTTTCTACGCGATCGCCGGCCGGCGTTCTGATGGCTACTGTTCCTTCATTCAGTGACTCCACCTGGATTGAGCCTTCGCTGCCGAAAATGGCAACCGTATCCTGACTCTGCCGGGCAGCGTGGGTGATCGAAAGCACTCCGAGCGTTCCTCGCTCAAATTGGAAGACTGCAACGCCGGTGTCTTCCACCTGGCGTTCAAATATCACCCTGGTCAGAACACCTGCCGTCCGCGTTATAGGTCCGAGAATGTTTAGCAGCACCTCGATCCGGTGGCAGCCGAAATCGAACATTGGGCCACCGCCAGCCTGGGCCTTCTCGATCAGCCAATGGCGAGGGCTTGATGGCTCAGGGTTGAACCATTCGAAGGCATTGATCTGCGCGATGACCGGGTGGCCGATCTCGCCGTCTGCAATAATCTCCTTGATCCTTTTGATCGCGGGATAGAAATGCCGATAGTAGGCAATTCCCAACTTTACATTATTGGCCTGGCAAGCCGCGGTCATCTGATCGCATTCGTCCACATTCATGGCCATCGGCTTCTCGCATAACACATGCTTGCCCGCTTCCGCTGCCGCGATCGCCTGCTCGGCGTGCAGGTGGACAGGCGTGGCAATGTAAATCGCCTCAATTTCATCATCGGCGATAAGTTCCGCGTAGTCTCGATACCACTTGCGTGCGCCAAACTCTTTAGCGAAAGATTCAGCCTTCCCAAAGTCTGCTCGGCTAACCGCAACGAGCTCGCAGTTAGGCAAATCGCGCAGCGCCGGAGCTACGCGCTTGCGAGAGATATCACCACAACCAACCAATCCAAATTTTAGAGTCATAGATTATTCGTTACCAGTGAACCTGGCAGCAATTCTCAATGTCCGCGACCTTGTAGGGGCAGGGCTTGTCCCTGCCCGCCGCGCCGTCTGGCGCCGGTAACCATTATCGGTTGGTGCTGAAGTCGCACGCTGCCCCTTGAAATTGTTACCCGTGCCGGACGGCACGGGCGGGCAGGGACAAGCCCTGCCCCTACAAGGTCGCGACAATATGGCACTTGAGACAACGTTGCCTAGGGGCAGGACTTGTGCTCCTGCCCGACCCGCGTACCGTCTGGAATCGCGGGTACGTCCTATGACTACAGCGACCCGTCAGAACGTCTTCTGTTCCACGCGCTCAAGCCGCGTGTCCGGCACGCCCTTGCATTGGTAGGCGCTGAAATCAGAGACTTTCTGCAACAGAAAGGCGAAGGCACCTTTCGCAAGTTGAGCCTTAACGTGAAAGAAGTCTGCGCCATACACGTCGTTGAGCACGAATGCCGGGCGCATGTCTTCCTGGGCGTAACCGACCTCGACATTATTGAACTCGATGCCCTTCACATGTCGTAATGAAAAACCCGTAGGCTGGAATGACGCCGAACATCGAAGGTTCGGGATAGCCGGCTTCCTTCTCCGCCGGCGCCAGCCCCGCCTGCGCAGCGGTTCCTCCGCCCTGATAGAGGATGCGTATGTTGCTGAGTCTCACGTCTTCAATATTGTGTCCCGGAATGCCGCTGATAATTGACGCATAGCGAGGATCGGCATTATAGGCCACCACATTACTGATCTGGACGCGACGCAGTTGGCCAACCCGCACACCTGCCGGTCCGCGCATACGGCTTCCCAGTCGCAGAAAGATCGGCGAGTTCACAACGTCACGCATAGTGATATTGCTGACTGTAATGTCTTCGAGAAGGCCACCATCAACCGTCTCAAGCGCGAGCCCTCGACAATGATCGAACACAATATTAGAGATGGTTATGTTCTTGAACCCGCCGTTCGATTCTGTCCCAAACTTCAGGCGTCCGGTGGGGCCATCGTGGTCAGGGGCCTCCTTAACGTTGCGTTTGTAAGTACCGTCGAGCAGCGAGCCAATGTCGTAACCGCTAACGAGGCAGTTTGTTATCGTCATGTTCTCAGTTGCGCGAGCATAACCAAGAGCGAATGAACTCTTAATTACGATGGCGTCGTCGTTAGGTGAGTTTACACTGCAATTCGAAATGCGAACATTGCGACAGGCATCTATGTCGAAGCCGTCTCGATTGGTATCGATTTTGACGTTATCAATCGTGAGATTATCTACGCCCGTTGCCAGCAGGGCGAAGTGTCCGCCATTGAGAATCGAAAAGTCGCGCAGCAAAACGTTGCGGCAGAGTTTAAGCGCGATCGCTTTGTTGCCAGACCCGTTCATCACTGCTGGATCATCACTCTCGCCGAGCGGCGATTGCACGCGGAGGGCGGGCTGTCCACCGCCCAAAGTGGTGGGAGTATCTCCGGCCTGGACCGGGCGTCGCGGTCTGGGGCTGCGACGGGTCAGACCTTTGCCGTTAATCATACCCGGGCCGATGATGGACACATTTTCCAGACCGACGCCCCAGATCAGGCTGTTTTGCCAATGGCTGTGACCGAAATCCTGATACATATCCCATGCGTTCGGCTCAGGCAGATCGTAGCTGCCTTTTGCTTCTTTGGGATCGGCGGCGACAATGGTTGCCCCCTGATCGAGATACAAGGCGATGTTGCTCTTCAGGTGAATTGAAAAGCTCAAATAGTTACCGGCCGGGAATCGTACCGTACCGCCGCCGCTGCCTGCTGCCGCATCGATTGCCTTGTTGATCGCAGCGGTATCGAGAGTCTGGCCATCGCCTTTTGCGCCGAACGCTCGCACGTCATATTCCTGGGCCTCGCTCTTCTTTGTCTGCGCCGTGCTTTCTTGCCCCCCAACTCCAGACGGCCAGGCAGGCAGGCGACCAGCCAGTAAACAAAGGGCGATGACAAGGAGCGAGAGCCGTTTTTTTAAAGAAGTCATTCTGTACACTCCGTTGATTTGAAGCCGGCTGCGCCATTGCCAATTCCCACGGAATGGCCCCACGTCAATATACTCGCGCGTCGGGTTGTCGATTTATGCGATTCTCATAGTGTTCAGGTCGATTATGGCTTTTTCGCGAGGACTTGAAAATCGGCCAGCCGGTCCATCGCGTTGACCGGGACCTGGTAGAAGACGTAAGCGTGATCGCCGTGCATGCTGCCGAGGTGCCACTTGCCGACCCTGCCAGTCGCGTAGCCACGAGTCATGAGAATCTTTGGGATCGTCATCTCTGCTGCCTTGAGCCCGGTCGTGTGCGTCTGGAAAGAGCGCACCACTTATGCTTACACGATTCGAGTAGCAACCCGTACATGAGTGCCACTCGAGAGGCCGAGCAGACCGCCGGGGCAACGTAGAAGTCGGTGAGTCGAACTCCCTCCCGCGCCATCCGATCGATATAGGGCGTCTCGTAGCCCTTCGCTCCGAAGCATCCAAGATCGCTGTAGCCGAGGTCATCGAAGAAGATGATCACGAAGTTTGGCGGACGCGCCGGGATTTACGGACGTTTTATCGCTAGCGGGAGAAGCAGCAACTTAGAGAGGCGGTCGAGGAAGGTTCTTCGAGTGCTCACGTGGTAGTCGGCCTCTTGCCAGTGTCAGGGCCCGGCATCTGCTCACGGGAGCATCAGGTGTGACTTGATGCGATCCGCGTAAAAGGTATGGATCGCCACACGAATGCTTGCGCAGCAATTCCTCTATCAATCGGAAGGAGCAATTCCCGACACGCAGCCAGATAAACTTGGGCGGAATCCGTAAAGCAGACTTCGCTGTTGGAAGTCAGAGTCTTTTGAGACGATCGCGAAGTCACCCAGTTTCGCATATGCCCAAATCTCGGAGTCTTGCGCCTCACGCAGACCAACTTCGCGGACATGAACACTACCTTGGTAGAGGTCCGCCAAAAGATGGGGCAGCCGCGGCGAGAGATTCTGATCGAACAACAACTTCATCAGGGAAGCGTTGCCAGCTTGCGCTCACGGTCAGCGGCGAAGGCCAGGCAGGCCTGAATATCCTCAGGCCTGAGATCAGGGAACTCGGCCAGCAGTTCCTCTGGCGTAGCCCCGCCCGCAAGGTATTCGAGCACGTCTGTCACCGTCATGCGTGTGCCGCGGATGCAGGGCTTCCCGCTACGCTTTCCCGGTTCAATCGTAATGATTTCCTGGTAATCAGCCGCAGTCATTTGTCGAGATTTTACCATAGTCCGGTTCCAGGCGAGGATGAACAAATGGCCTATTTGACACGGTGAGCGCCGCTCGCTAGGATATCGCTTTGGCTTTGGGCTGGCCAGGTAGCTCAGTTGGTAGAGCAACGGACTGAAAATCCGTGTGTCGGCGGTTCGATTCCGTCCCTGGCCATCTTAAAAAGGTTCAGTGCTTTATGTCACCCGCCTACACCTCTTGACCGTCCTCAGGTCGGCGATTGAACCGACCATAGAGATCACAAGCAAAGTCGTGGACCTCGGGCGCCAACGCAACAACACTGACAGTGAGACGCAAGCCCGCCGTCTGGTAGGAGGGGCCGAGAGTTTTGTCGTCGTCTATAGACATGGGCCTCCGGAGGCCGTGCCCAGATAGCTGGCTGTCATGCTGCGCGCCGATCTGAGCCGACGCAAAGAGGGCGGTTCGAGAGCCCCCTACGGCTGCTAAAAAGGCGGCGAGAAGTCGCCGTACTCCAAATTGCTCCTAAATAGGCAATTTCCTGCACACGTTGATTCATGACCAAAACCCGGATGGAGGCTTTCAGCGACGGAGTTCTCGCAATCATCATCACCATCATGGTGCTGGAGCTGAAGGTTCCCCACGGAGCCGACGCTGCTGCGCTTCGTCCCCTGCTTCCCATATTCTTCAGTTATGTTCTGAGTTTCGTCTACATCGGAATCTACTGGAACAACCATCATCACCTGTTACATGCTGCGCATCAGGTAAACGGTCGAATCCTGTGGGCGAACCTGCATCTGCTGTTCTGGCTGTCGCTGGTCCCCGTTCGCGACCGACTGGATGGGCGAGAATCGTTTCGCGGCCGTGCCCGTGGCATTGTACGGCGGGGTTCTGCTCCTGGCCGGAGTCGCCTATTATCTGTTGAGCAGAGCGCTCATAGCACATCACGGACCCGACTCAACGCTGGCCAGATCGATCGGATCGGACAGGAAGGGAATGTTATCCGTCGTCATCTATGCGGTGGCGATTCCTGTGTCATTCTGGCGACCGTGGATTGCCTTCGCCTCGTATGTAGTGGTGGCCGTTATGTGGCTCATTCCCGACCCACGTATCGAGAGGAGTTTGGAGTGAGGGCCGTCACTTCCCTCTCTCGGACGTTGCGTGCAGCCAGCATCCCGAAGGGATGCAGGAAGGTAGCCAGGGGCAAGCGAAGCGCAGCCCCTGGGCATCGTCCAAAAAAGGACCGCGTCCTGGAGGGACGCCAGACTCAACGGGTTGGTCAATCGGGAGAGGTCTCGCGCCCCTTTCAGGGCGCGGGGCTTCTTCACCAAACATTCCAGGGGCTGCGCTTTCGCTTGCCCCTGGCTACCTTCTGCATCCCTTCGGGATGCGAGCAATTTCCATTTGTGCAAGAACGTCTTGCGGTGATCAGGCCGGATCTCTACGAAATACCGAACCTCGCTTTCACTTGATCCCGATGACCATCGAATCGGGGCCAATGAGGTGCTCCACCCTTGTCTCGCGGAAGCCCGCTTCGCGCATCCATCCCGCGCAATCCTGCCCTGTGTAATCAAATCCGCCGGGAGTCTCGATCAGCATATTGAGGCTCATCAATAGCCCAAAGGCATTCTCCCGCCGCTCGTCATCAATCAGCGCTTCAAAGACGATCAAGGCACCTCCCTCCGGCAACGCCTGGTAGGCCTTGTCGAGCAGCATACGTTTTTCGTCGAGGTTCCAGTCATGCGAGAATGTGCCCCATGGTGATCACATCCGCCGACGGCAGAGGCGAATCGAAGAAACTGCCCGGCTGGAAGCTGAGTCTGTCGGTGAGTCCGTGAAGAGCTGCGTATTCTTCGAAGACCGGCCCAACCACAGCCAGGTCGAAGTTGATTCCAGTCAGATGAGGATTAGCCAGACCTGTATCAGCACCATTCATGGGCCGATCCAACATAAAAAGACAAGAGTGATTGTCTGGCTTTCGCATGCTTCCCCATTCTTCTTAAGGGCAGATTCTCTTTGTGAGCAGATACGCCGCTCTCTGAATCGCCATTTACTTAATATTGATTCCCGCAGGATTCGCCATCTGTGCGTCCACGGTCAGCAGCGCATCTACATCTCCGCGGCCGATCAAGCTCCTCGGCAGGAGTATGTTGACCTGGTCCAAACCGGCAAAATCCGGCTGCGGCCCGGCGAAGCTGACCTCGGCGTATACGCCACCGATGGTGGCGATAACTGCCGAGAGCGAAGTGCGAAATCGAATCCCCGTACCGAACAGGATCAGGAAGACTTGATCGCCCTCCGGGCCAAGGTCGATCGGGCGCGCGACAAACGTGTTTTGAGCCGCGTCGAACTGGGTGACCTCTTCGTAACTCCGCGTGCCATCAGCTTTGATCCGCAGAGCAACGGCTGCTGCCACTCCATACCCGCTTTGATTGAATGTAAACAGACTCGGGGCGACTGTGTGCATCAACGCCACTCCGGTTGAGACTGATCCATCTGGGCTGGTAATTGTCACGGTCGCCGCGCCCGCGGTCGTCCGAGATGGAATTTGGTAATTGACCTGCGTGGGAGAAACGAAGAAGAGTGGAGCAAGGCGTTCGGCGCCTGCGCTGTCTTTGACCTTTACTGTCGTACCAGCAAGCTGTGTCGGTAGCGGGAGCACGTTGGCGCTCAGGGTCGTGACGGCCAGACCAGCGCCGTAGCCGGCGGCGATGGACTCGCTGGCCAAGCCCATCGAACTGTAGTTGGCAGCCGAGACGCTGGCGACCATCCCCGACCGGGTTGAGCCAAATTCGAATAGTTGTGCGTTGTTGAGAAGGCCGGAATTGAGAAGGCTGTGGTCAAAACCTCCCGCTATTAGGAGTTTACCGTTGGGCAGAAGAGTTGCAGTGTGATTACTGCGTGCAGGGCTCAGATTGCCAATGGTGCCCAGTTTTCCAATGCCTGAGTCATACAGCTCCGTCAGCTCAGTGGCGTTTGGGGGGTAGCCACGATTCCAGTCATCACCTCCAACAACCAGAACCGCACCGCCAGGGAGCAATGTTGCCGTGTGATTTTCACGGGCTGCACTGAGGTCGCCAACTATGCTCCACTTCGCGGTCGCAGGATCATATAGTTCTACACTGGTTAGCGATTCCGGAGGCCAATTGTACCCGCCAGTGACAAGGACCTTTCCGTCGGCCAACAACGTGGCTGTGTGAAAAATGCGAGTCCTGTTGAGGTTGGCGGTAGCGCTCCACTGGCCTGTGACTGGGTCGTACAATTCGGCACTGGCCAAAGTGGAGGCAAGGTCTCCATCGTCGCTTCCTCCAGTAACCAGGACCTGGCCGTTTTCGAGCAGCGTCGCCGTGTGCCAATAGCGAGCGGTTTTGAGACCGCCGGTCAGGCTCCACGTCTCCGTAGCGGGATCGTAGAGTTCTGCGGTGTTGGAAGCGGAATTCAAGCCGTAGCCGCCCGCGATTAAGACCTTGCCATTAGCCAGCAGCGTCGCCGTGAAACCGCTCGTAATTGCTTTTAAATTGCCGGTGAGGCTCCACGTCCCTGCGGCAGGGTCGTACAGCTCTGCGGTCTGCGCTGAGCTGGTAGCTGTTCCTCCCGCAACCAGAATCTTGCCATTCGGCAACCAAGTCGCTGTATGGTGGGCGATACGCGCCACGTTGAGGTTGCCGGTGAGCCTCCACGTGCCTGTGGCAGGGTCGTACAACTCAGCGCTGTCGGTGACGTCAGACGATGCGGTGTATCCACCTACTACCAGCACTTTGCCGTTTGCAAGTAGCGTTGCTGTATGAGAAGAGCGGGCCGTATTGAGATTTCCGGTAACGCTCCAACCCGGATTCGGCGCCAGTGGAATTGTGGCTTGATGTAAAACGGGCTGACTTCCGGAATTGGCTGACAGCGCAAATCCAGTCGTCAAACCTGCGAGCGCCGCGATCAGACAAACCACGGGAAACGTGTCCTTGCTTCGCTTTCTCATACAGTTCTCCTCGTCCTTTAAGGGGGTAGATTCTTAGAGAAGCCACCGCTCCTGAACGCCTGTTTTACTTCTCGCGTACATGGTCCTTGTCTTCGCCCACCGAGCTTTCCAGCTCAGATAGTTATCTCCGTGCCGTCGAACTTCGTGAGCGTCATCGACACATTGTCGTTATATGAGCCCTTTTGCTCCTCAAGAATGCCGATTGTGATTTCCTCTCCCAGACGCAGTGAGTTGACAGCGTCGGTTCTCCAGTGAATGCCGGCGGCATTTCTTCCGTTGGCCACATTGGAAGCGACCTTGTTGAGCTCTCCTCCGACCGTCAGGGGCGGCCCATCGTAGGGAATCAGGATGGTGCCATCCGGAGAGGGAACCATCGGATTCTTGATTGTATCGGTCTCGTCGAAGAACGCCTTGAGAGCCGTGGCGCAGGCACCGGCAACGGTCGCGTGGCCGGAGCCATATGACGAATGCGTGGGGCTTCCCTCGGCGAAGGCCTGCGGCAACAGATAGGTGCCAAATCTCGCATGGACCGCCTCAAGGACAACGGAGTTCAGAACGTCGCCGTGAATTGGGTATGCTGCGGCGCCCGTTCTGGTGTTATGCACCAGACCCCCGTACTCCTCGGGCCGAAGCCTGTGATGGACGAACCACTTCTGATACCAGACAGCTTTGAGGGCCCTGGTAGCCACTTCCGTCACCAAACTCAGCACGTGGGGACCGCCGCATTGTGCGAATCCTGCCTGAGCCTTCGAATCGTAAAGCGGCAGTCCAGGATCGAGCCTGGTCCCCTGGCCGAGCATCACCAGGCAGGCCTGCAGGTAAGCCTGGTAAAGGGCATCAACGTGCACCCATTGGGCCAGGTCCCGGAGATTGCGGAGATAGCGATTGGTTGAATCGTATTGAATGTTATTGCTCGGATCATCGCCATTTTGCACCGCCAGCCAATCGTCGAATCTGGTCATGAAATCGAGCTTTGGCACGACTGTCTTAATCTTTTGTGATACCGGCACCGCGCCGAACGAGAAGTCGAGTGTCAGAAATTGCGAAAGCCACGGGCCGTTCAAATCGCCCGCCGTGCTGTTTCTGAAGATCGTCTTTGCGGTGACTTTGAGGCCTTCCCTGGGACCTCGAAAATCTGACAGGCGTGACAAATCATCGGCTGCCTGAGCAATCAAGGGGCTCGTGTCCCAGTCGCTGAAATTGATGTCACGGGCAAGGGACATCCAGTAGAGCTCGACTGCTTCTCCGGCTTCTTCAGCGCTATTGAGACGTGGCGCCGGCGGCAACGTCACGTGATGTGAATCCGGACCTTCGAGGTCCATTGCCAGACCGGCTTGAGGGCTGGTCAGCTTGCGCCCAAGGCCGAGAGTAATGGCATCGAAGTCTACCGGCTGTTCTGTATCGATTGCCTTTGCCAGTGCGGCGTAGGCGGCAAGGTCAACCTCTCCCAGGGCATTGTGTGGGAGCGCCTTGGTGTAGCTGCCAATTTTGTTTTGATAGAAGTCTTCGTCACCGTTGTTCGTATGGTAGACGAGTGCCCGATTGCGAGCTCTCGCGGCCATGTTGGTCCGATAGGTGGCGGACCGCAGACAGCGGTTCGAGGCTGCGCCGGCGAGCTCCTTGCCCCCAAGCAATTGGCCGTCGTTCAGCGCCTGAACCCCAGATCCAGGGACCACAGCAGTGCCCAAAACTGCGGCCGTTACTCCTCCTACATTGGTGAGGAATCGCCGTCGGCTTGAGGCCCGCTCGCGAAAATTTTGCTGATCGTCTTTCAATGAAGGCCTCCTTTGGCTGAGAAGAATTGCCGATACACTGCAGAGAGCGGCGTGCTTTACAGCACTCTCTGCAGTGCCATTGTTGTCGCTATTGCTGCTCGTGAATCGATGACTGCACGGTCGCGCAGTTGTTTGGTGGGCAACCTCCGTTGAACGTGGTCAGCTGTTGTTTCAATGTATCCGGATCATTGACGATCGCTGGACCATGCGTCCGCAAGGCCATATGGATCTGGGCGGTGAATGGCGCGAGCAAACCCGGACCCAGTTGTAACCGCGTGGTATCGCCGACTGCTCGGAATGCGCCAAAGGTCTCGACCCCATCCGGGCCGACGATTTTGCCTGACAAATGCAGGAGTGATCCCTGGACATCGGGGTTGGAAAGATCGGCAGCAGAACAAATGAGAGCAGCACAGTTCCCGGGGTTGTTGAAGACCACAAACCAAGCCGTGACGACAGTTCCCGGGATCAGTCCGGAGCCGTGTATTGTGCCAAACACCCCATCCGCTGTTCTAACAAGTATGCTGCCTTCAGAAGGCAGGACAGAAAGATCAGGGAGACCCACGACAGGCCGCACCGTTGTTATCTGATCGGGTCGTGGACGGAAGAATGGACTCAAGGCCTGCTCAGACCTGATGTTCTGCTGCGGAGTTTCGACACGCTCCTGCGCACTGGCCCGCATTGCTGGCATGAGGGCCGCGAGTGCGACACAGCACATCAGGAGAGTTACGCGGTTTACGGCTGTTCCTTTCACATGATCTCCTTGTTGGTTTAGGGGAAACGCCTTGTTAGGTGCTATCCCGGGGGTTACCGTGATGCCAACAAGGCTCGTTACTACTTTCGAAGGGCACGGCTGAGATGCCCTTCCCGCAAGGCTACCCTTGACGCTAGCGGTCTCGCCACCTCAGAATGACCCGTACTCACAAGCACTTTATTGGCTCATCCTGCTGCGGAAGGTACGCTCACGCTGCGGCAAAGTCTTCTGCTCACGTCAGCCATTTTTCAGGGAAAGTTCAGGGAAGTAATCTAAGCGCTTTGTGGAGTGGTAGTGACCCATAAAACGGATCACATTTATGAATTCGGCCCCTATCGCCTGGACGCCGGCGAGCACCTTCTGACCCGTCAGGGGAAGGTTATCCTGCTACAGCCTAAAGTATTCGATCTGCTGCTCGTGCTGGTCGAGAGTCACGGGCACTTATTGGAAAAAGATGAGTTGATGAAAGCGGTCTGGCCCGACACGGTGGTTGAGGAGGTCAACCTCGCCAACAACATTTCAATTCTCAGGAAAACGATCGGTGAAAATGGGGATCCGCTTATCGAAACAGTGCCGAAGCGGGGCTATCGTTTTGTCGCCGTGGTCTCGGAGGTGACGCCGGTCGGAAGCAATGATCTGGAACTGCCGCAGGATAAACCCGTTGCTGTTGAACAGATGAGTCTCAGCGACGAAGACTCGGACGCTCCGCAGTTCTGGTCGTGGCGACGGATATGTCTCACCGCTGGAGTTGTTGTCCTGCTGGCCGCCGCAATACTTTTCGGATTCCGGTGGCTGGCCCATCGCAAGTCTGCATCATCCGCACCCGTGATCGCAGTTCTTCCGCTCAAGAACCTTAGCACTGAACGCGAGAGCGAGCATTTTGTTGACGGCCTGACAGAAGAGATCATCCGGAACCTTTCACTGATCGAGGGGATGGAAGTAAGGTCGCAGACTTCATCCTTCTATTTCAAGGATAAGCCGCGGAACCTCCGTGAGATTGGTGAGCAACTCAAGGCCAACCTGGCGTTGGAGGGATCGGTGCTGCGGGTAGACGGGCGGGTGCGCATCAACGTGCAGCTCGTCCGCGTGGCCGATGACGCGACGCTCTGGTCTGACCGGTTCGATCGTGAGTTGAAGGACATCTTCGCCATTCAGGATGAGATTTCCCGGTCAATCGTCAACGAACTGCGTCTTAAGCTGGGTCGGGGACGGCGCCGCTATGAAACCAATTTCGAAGCCTATGATCTGTACTTGAAGGCGCAGGGTTTGCTGCTCTCGACCGGTAATGAGGACTGGACCACCAGCATCGGGCTGTTCAACCAGGTAATCGCCAAAGATGCATCCTTTGCGCCGGCCTATGCAGGCATTTCTGATGCGTACGACTTTCTTTCAACAAATGTGCATGATGGTCATATCGATCCAAACGTGGCCTACGCTCACATGCGACCTAACGCCGAAAGAGCGCTGATATTGGATCCACTGCTGGCCGAAGGCTACTCGGCAATGGGATTGGTCTATACACGTGAGATGGACTGGGTGAACGCCGAAAAAGCCTTTCGGCGCGCCACGGAACTGAGTCCAAACCTCACCAGCGCGTACCTACAACTGGCTTATACGGTGCTCGCACCGGCTGGCAGGGTGGATGAGGCTCTCAATCAACTGGACAAGGCGGAGAGGGCCGATCCATTGTCCCCGGGGGTTCGGTTCACCAGAGGGATGGTTCTTATTAACGCCGGCCGTTACGAGGAAGGGATTGTCAGTTGCCGCCAGGCACTCGATAAGGACCCCCACAACGAGATTATAAAGGTGCACCTCGCGCGAGGACTCCTGCAGAAGGGCCAGCCTGCCGAGGCAATCGCGATCCTTGAGGCAATCGACGGTCGTCCGATTCTCAGCTCGGCTATGCCTACGCCATTACGGGGCGGCGCGCTGAAGCTGAGGCCCTGGCCGTGAAGAATGCCCGTTTTCCCAAGACGCCTGGCGTTTATTTACGCCGGCTTATGTGACAAGGACCGGGTGTTTGAGGCCCTGGAGGGCATGGCCGCCAACAAGGATCCGCTGGTCCGACATTATATCAGTTATCCGGAACTGGCTCTCATCCGCGATGATCCCCGCCTGCCGGCCTTTCGCAGGAAGGTCGGTCTACAGTAACACTTCAAAAACTTATGCGTGCCCCCAGCTGAAAAGCTCGGGGACCGCCGGAGCCGAAGATCTGGGTAAACCGCGAGCCGGGCTGACCGAACGCACCCTGGTTGGCGATGTTGCTGCTGTACTGGACAAGATTTGCGGTGTTGAGCAGATTGAAGACTTCGCCAAACAAAACCAGGCGCTTCGACTCGCTGCCGAGCGAGAATATACGGCTCAAACGCAAGTCCTGGGTAAAGAAACCGTCGTTCAATGCATAATTCTTAGGTAGTGTCAGCTTTGTCGCTGTCTGACCGCCGACTGTCGTCTTGCCGGCAAATTCCTGGTTGTAACGCTCCACCAGCTGTGCCAGGTCATCTTTGCCAAACCCGCGATTGAACTGATTCACTCTTGTGCCGGGCAGCAGATCATTTACAGTGCCGTCGCCGTTGAAATCCATTCCGTTGACGAACGCCGAGAAGGGCGGCCGGCTATACGCGGAGACATTGAAGGAGACTTGGAACTGACGCGGCAAGTCGAGGAAGCCGGAGAGATTCAGCGTGTGGCGCAAGTCGGTCGGCAATGGACCGTAGTTCTCGAACCAGTTATCGTTGTTGAAGCCGAGGCCACTTGGGCCGTTGGTTCCCTTGTAGGTCCCCAGCGCGTAGGAGGCCACAAACTGCGTCCGGTGCGAGAAACGCTTCTCAAGGCGCACAAGCAACCCTTTGTACTCGGCGATGCCGGAGGTATTGTCAAATGTGATCGGCCCGCTGGAACAGACCGCCGTCACATTCTCTCGTTGGGCGTCTGTGCAAGCTGGAATCACCGGTCCCTGCGGTTGCCTGTCGAAGCCGTTGTAGTCAATTCCCGGGAGGAACGTATGCAGGAAGCGGCGCCAGGCAAAGTCGGCTGAAAGAACGAGGTCGCGAGTCAACTCCCGCTGCACGCCCAAGCTGAAGTGCAAGGCGTACGGGGTTTCGTAAAAGGGATCCGACAGATTCGATCCGGACTTGTCCAGGTCGAGGTTGCGGAATGTAAAATCGCGATTATCCGGATTGAGTTGTGTCAGCAACTCCGAGCGAATGGCTGGCAGGATGGCAACCAGATCCCGCGCCAGTAAAAGTGGTCGGTCCCTCCGGGAAATCAAGCGCGCGTCCTTGATAGAAGATGCCTGAACCAGGAATGTCCGCCCTTTGGCCTGTGCCTGCGGGAGACAGCGCGAGTCGTTCGCTCGCGATACTGACCGAATTGAAGCTGACAGGATCGAAGTAGCGGGCAGCGCCACCGCGAACCACTGTCTTGCCATTATGATTCACAGTCCAGACAAATCCAAAAGTCGGAGAGAGATTGATGGTTTGCGCAACAGGGGGATTGAGACCGTCCGCGCCCAGAACAGCGGTCAGCAGTGTCGGCTTCGTGAGGTCCGTGTTGAGACTGTTCGGTTCGTAAGACCAGGCCAAACCATAATTCAGAGTCAGGCGTGAGCTGACGCGCCATGTGTCTCCGGCATAGAGGCGGTAGAGGTCGATCACGCGGTACTTGCGAAAATCACGTTGGAGAGCCAGGGCAGGGCCGACGCTGGTCTGAAAGCTAACCATCGGAAGCCGCAGAATGTCGCCCAGCGTGAGGAACGAGGACGGGAGGGGATCTGGTCTCCGGGAGGCACGGTTGCATTGAAATTCCGCACCTCCTGCGGGGAATAAAGCTCGATCGACGCAGGCTCACTCGTGATTGCCTGGCTTGAAGCCGTGGCGTGCTCCCAATCGAAGCCAAAGCGGGCGCGATGATTGCCTCGTTGCCATACCAGGCTGTCTGTTACCTCATAGCGCCGTCCGACGAAGGAAAGCCTGCGCTGCGGGCCAAACAACACCTCAGCATCCTGAATCTCTATTTGCGGACCTCCGACGCCCAGGCAACCAGGACAATCCCTGGCGCTCGCCGGAGTCTCCGGCGAACTGATGAAGAAGTAGGAGAAGCGCAGGTCGTTAACCAGTTCGGCACTCACTACACTCGTCAGGCCGACAATGCTCTGATCGACCCAGTTTTTGATGCGGGACCAGCCTGAAGGTAAAGCATCGTTCTGGCCATCGAACGGTCCAAAGAGACTGTTGCCATCATGCGTATAGCGAACGAACGCATTGTAGTTGGGATGAAGCCGCACATCGACGCGAACGTTGAACTGGTTACCGAGAAAAGGACTCGGGAAGATTCCTCCGAGCGCGGCAAACTCGAGAGTGGACGGTTGGATGGAGAGGACACCACGCTGGTCGTTGCGCTCGTAGCTGGAGAAGATGAAGGCGCGGTCTTTGCGAATGGGACCGCCGATCTGAAGGCCGAACTGGCGCCGCTGAAAGAAAGGATCCGGATTGCTCGGGTCACGCCGTAGACCGGGATAGGCGGCCAGGTTGTGGTCCCGGTAGAAGTAGAAGCCGCTCCCGTGATAATCGTTACCCCCGGCGCGGGTCACGATATTGATCGCGCCATTCGACGTCAGGCTGGTTGAAAGGTCGAAGTTGACAGTCGAGACCTGGAACTCCTGCGTCGCCTCTTGAGAAACCTGCAGCGCTGCTCCGATGGTCCCAATCAGGTTGATATCGGCACCATCCACTGTGACGCGCGTAAATCCGATACGCGGGTTCGTTTGGAGGCCGGAACCGAGAATCCCCACAAAGGTGCGGTTATTCGTACCCCTTACCGGATTGGTCACGCCGGGCTCCAGCTTGGCCAATTCCAGGACGTTTCGCCCGTTGAGCGGCAGCCTTTCGATCTCCGCGTGGCTGACCAGACCACCTAGCTGATGATGGTCGTAATGGATCAGGGGAGTGGCGACAGTCACTATCACTTGATCATTCAACGCGCCAACCAGGAGCGCGAGATTGACAGTGGTTGTCGTCCCAACCTCGACGGTGGCTTTACGTTCCAGCAAACGAAATCCTTCGGCTTCCGCCGTCACCAGGTAAATACCAGATGGCAATGACGCCGCGCTGTAATTGCCATCCTTTGAGGTAACGAGATTACGTGTCAGTCCGCTGTCGCTATTGACAATGCTGACATGCGCGCCTGGCACAGGCGCGCCGGTCGGGTCCGTGACCACGCCGGCGATGCTTCCAGCCGGCGCTTGCGCAAGGGCCGAACTGACCGACACTAGTGCCAGGAGGATTATCGCCCGAGCCTTGTTGTTATGCATCGGGGGCTTCGCCCGCTGACGTGCTGTATCAATGGTGGTGATCATGATCAGACAGCTCGTGGCCATCACTTGTTTAGGCTGAGACCGTCCGCGTGGCAACATGCTGGCTGACATAATGTCGATTCAGCTCAGCAGTGTGGCAAGGTATGCAATTCCAACTAGTGGGACTGTAACAATAACATCGCAAGTACCCATACTGCCGCGCCAACGGCGCGACCGAAAACAGCCCAGGGCGAAGCCCTGGGTATTTGGCGTGCTATGAAGCACAGCCCCAACGGGGCGCCGTTTTCGAGCATTTGATCTTGGTTGCGACGGCGCCCCTTTGGGGCTTGGTGACGACTCGTCCACCAAACCCGGGGCTTCGCCCCGGGCTATTTTAGGTCGCGCCGTTGGCGCGCAAGATGATGTCGTTCGCTAGTGATGTCAGTGATACGGTCCACCAGGTTCTTCGTGCTACTAATGCAGTGACAGTTCGGGGTATTCTGCCATTTCCCGTCGAGATAAGGAATGCTCCTCGCCTGCGATGGCGTCTGCAATCTCCGATGTTCCTGGTTCGATTGCGCCCCGCTCGTCTATGCCGAGCTCCGGATGTCTCCGGAGTGTCCTCGAAGACGAAGGATCTCAGACCGCTCGAAGAGCACATCCATCACCGCGCGACCGTGCGGAGGTTCGAGCGTTGCTCGAAGGCAATGATTCATTCTCTTTCTCAAGCTCATTGATTCGCCCCTGAAGCTCAGCTTCAAATTCAGTCCCTGACACAGTTCAATCCTCCGCCTGTTTAGTTCTCCAGGTAGCTCCGACCCAGCCTGGCTGTTTAGCCGGCATCGCGGTAGTAGTGTTTATCGCAATCAGCGAGTACTATTCAAGTCAAAACGACGATCGCAAAGAAGGCAGTGATAAGACCAGGATCGCTTACGACTCCATGGGCTGGCTCGACGAGATAACGAACCTCGCTTCACTTGATTCCGATGACCATCGAATCGGGGCCGATCAGGTGTTCCACAATGGTCTTGCGGAAGCCCGCTTCGCGCATCCATCCCGCGCAATCCTGCCCTGTGTAATCAAATCCGCCGGGAGTCTCGATCAGCATATTGAGGCTCATCAATAGCCCAAAGGCATTCTCCCGCCGCTCGTCATCAATCAGCGCTTCAAAGACGATCAGGGCGCCTCCCTCAGGCAACGCCTGGTAGGCCTTGTCGAGCAGCATACGTTTTTCGTCGAGGTTCCAGTCATGCAGAATGTGACCCATGGTGATCACGTCCGCAGACGGCAGAGGCGAGTCGAAGAAACTGCCCGCCTGGAAGCTGAGTCTATCGGTGAGTCCGTGAAGAGCTGCGTATTCTTCGAAGACCGGCCCAACCACAGCCAGGTCGAAGTTGGTTCCAGTCAGATGAGGATTAGCCAGACAAACCTGCACCAGCAATCCTCCCTGCGCTCCTCCAACGTCAACAATTGTTTTGTAATCGCGCCAGGGGAACTTCTCGGCGATGGCCCGCGATGCGCCCATACTCAATCCGGTCATGGCGCCGAGAAAGAGGCGCAGCCGATCAGGGTCTCCGTAAACGCTTTCGAATAGTCCCGCACCTCCGGTCTTCATCTCATTCTGAGGCTTTCCGGTGCGGAGCGCTTCGGTAAGCGACCCCCAGAAGGGATAGAGCCGCTCGTTTGCCATCTCCAGCATCCCGCCGAGATAAGAGGGCTTGCCGCGCACCAGAAATAAATCGGTCGCGGGGGTGTTACGATAGAGATTGTCTTCACGTTCGACCATGCCGAGCGAAACCAGCGCATCGAAGAAATCGCGTGCACTGCGAGAGTGTAGTCCCAGGCGTTCGGCAAGCGCCTGTGCGCTTAAGTGGCCGCCTGACAGCTCAGTGAACACTCCGAGCTCGATTGCGCTCAAAAGAGTTTTCGAGCCCCAGAATCCCAGTCCAAGCTGCATGATTTTTTCAGGGGTAACGGTGTCTGTTTTGGACATGACAAAATGTTCTCCTTAATTGATTCGATATCCCCGCGCCGGACGGCGCGGGACGGGCAGGGACAAGCCCCGCCCCTACAACGTTGCGGTCGTAGGGGCGGCTCGCGAGCCGCCCCCACCCGTGGCGCCATCGCCACGGAGCGAGTCGGAGTCACTTCCCTCTCAATCTCGCCACTGGGCCGTCGACCCCGTTTGGCAGCTGCTCGTTGGCAAGCTGATCGTCGTCTCGAACCTCGCGCTTCAATCTTGCGAGCTCCTTCTTCAGGCTCGACGTCAGTGCCTCCTGCCCCGGCTCGCCGTACAGGTTGTGAAGCTCATACGGATCGTTAACCAGGTCGAACAGTTCCCATTGATCCTTCTTCCAGAAATAGATCAGTTTGTGAGTGAGAGTGCGTACGCCATAGTGCGCCCTCGTATTGTGGTCACCAGGATCATGGTAGTAGCGGTAGTACATCGAAGTGCGCCAATCAGCCGGTGCCCGGCCCCGTAGCACCGGCAGCAGGCTTCGCCCCTGCATCTCCGCTGACACGGGCAGGCCGGCAACCTCAAGAAACGTGGGCGCAAAGTCGATGTTGAGCGCCATGGCATCGATCCTGCTTCCCGCCTTGATACCTGCCGGCCACCGGACCAGAAACGGCATTCTGATGGACTCCTCGTACATGAATCGCTTGTCGAAGAGGCCGTGGTCGCCGAGAAAGAATCCCTGGTCGCTCGTATAGATAACGATCGTATTCCTCGCGAGACCGAACCTGTCCAGTGCATCGAGCAGGCGGCCGACGCTGTCGTCCACAGATTGCACCGTCGCAAGATAGTCCTGCATGTAGCGCTGGTATTTCCAACGGGTAAGCGCCTCTCCCTTCAAGGTCACGGTCTTGCCGTCGCGAACCACCGTCACTTCGTTCGGCTTGGCCGCAAGCCACTTCGTGAGGTCCGCCGCCAGTCACCCCTTCGGGCGGCGTCAGCTTCAGATCGCGATTGGTCAGGTCCGCGGCAACACGCTGCATGTTCTCGTGCAGTGCGTCCGTTCGTGTTTCGTATGAGTCCCAGAACGTTACCGGTTCAGGAATATGCTGGTCCGCGAAATGAGCCGCGTGGGCGGTGGTCGGCTCCCAGGGCCGGTGTGGCGCCTTGTGATGCATCATCAGGAAGAACGGCTTGTCGCGCGGACGGTTCTCCACGAACTGCAGTGCCAGGTCCGTGATGACTTCCGTTGTATCGCCCGGTGTAGGTCTTCTCTCCGGTCGCAGTGTAGAAGACCGGGATCGCGGTAGACTCCCTGGCCGGGCAGAATCTCCCAGCGGTCGAACCCGACCGGATCGCTGCCCAGATGCCACTTACCGATCATCCCCGTGTAGTAGCCGCCCTGCTGCAGCAGCCGCGCGACTGTCATGCGCGAGCTGTCGAACCGATTGAACATGGTCACGCCATTGATGTGTGAGTACTGGCCGGTGAGAATTGCGGCTCGGCTTGGCGTGCAAATCGAGTTCGTCGCAAAGACATTCGTGAGGAGTGCGCCCTCGCGCGCGAGGCGATCGATGTATGGCGTCTTGTTGACATGCGACCCGTACGCACCTATCGCGTGTGCCGCATGGTCGTCAGACATGATGAAGATAATGTTGGGGCGTTGGGCACGCTGGGCCCCTCCGACGTTCATCGGCTGGAAAGTGACCGCGGCCAGAAGCACTCCTACCAGGTACTTCATCGCTACTCCTTGTTCTCATGGAATGCCAGAGCAGGCCGCGGGCGAGGTGAGTCATTGGACACACGATGAGCGGCAACCAGTACGGCGCAGTTATGGCCGACAGATCTGGACGCTTACCAGGTCAATTGCGCTCTCGTCACAGCCCTACCGCGCTGGTAATCAGGCAAGTTGTTTCTTGATCGGAAGCTCGCGAATTCGCTTGCCCGTCGCCGCAAATATTGCGTTGCAGATCGCAGGCGCTATCGGAGGAACTCCCGGCTCGCCAACTCCAGCCGGAGCCGCCTCAGACTTCACTATCTGCACATTCGTGATAAGCGGCGCCTCAGTGATCCTAGCTACCCGATAGCCATCGAAGTTTGATTCCTGGATTACCCCTCCGGCCGCAGTCACCTCGCTCATCAGCGCGATGCTGGTGCCGAAGACTGCCGCGCCTTCAAACTGAGCCTTGACTCGATCAGGGTTGATCACCTGCCCGGCATCGAGAGCGATGTCAACTCGCGGAATCCTGACGACTCCCTTGTCATTGACCTCGACTTCGACTACCGCTGCGACATAGGTCAGGAAGCTACGATGCACGGCTATTCCCAAAGCTCGTCCAGCCGCAGGCTTCTTCTTTGCCCAGTTCGACTGCTCGGCAACGAGATTGATGACATTCCTTAGTCTCGCAGTCTCGAATCGAAACTTTGGATTCTCGCGCCCGGCGGTCTTCAAGCCCTCCTTTGCGAAATCGATGGTCCGGGGTTCCCCAATCAATGCAAGCAGGTACTCAACCCGATCACGCCCCGCCGCCGCCGCCAGCTCGTCCGTGAACGACTGGACTCCGAAGGCGTGATAGATATTGGACACCGATCGCAGCCATCCGATGCGGACGTGAGCCTGGGCCGGCCCGTTCTCGACTCTCAGATTCGGAATGGGATAGGGCACATCGGTGAAGCCCATGCCGAGCTGAAACCCGCCGTACTGCTCATCTGGATTGCCCTGCATGGCGATCGGCGGGAAGACGGTGCGCTGCAGCCAGGCTGTCGGCAGGCCCTTCGAGTCGACTGCGGCCTTCAGATACAGACCAGCCGGTGAATGGAAGTAGTCGAAGCGGACGTCGTCTTCGCGGCTCCAGACTATCTTGACCGGTTTGCCGACCTGCTTCGAGAGCAGCGCAGCCTCGGCTACGTAATCGGGTTTCGACTTGCGCCCGAAGCCGCCGCCGAGAAGTGTCACATGGCAGATGACATCGTTTTTGTTGATCCCTACTGCCTTGGCCACCGTGTCCTGAACTGCCTGCGGATTCTGAGTTGCCGCCCAGGTGACAACCTTGCCATCCTTGAATTCGGCGACCGCCGCCGGCGGCTCCATCGGCGCGTGTGCGAGCATCGGCGTGTAGTAGGACGCTTCGAGCGTCTTGCCACCCTTCGCGAACTCGGCCTCCACGTCGCCCATCTCGCGTGCCGACCGACCGGGCTTCTTAGCGCGTCTCGATCAGGTACTTCTGATACTCCTTTGAGTCGTAGGATGCGTGCTCGCTCGTCTCCCACTCGGCCTTCAACTGCTTGCGACCCTGAATGGCTGACCAGCTGTTGTCGGCAATCACCGCGACACCACCAAGAGGCTTGAATCCGTATGGCGGTTTTGCCGCCTCGACAACGACGACCTGCTGCACGCCTTTGACCTGTTTGGGCGCCGCTTCGTCATACTTCTTGAGCGTGCCGCCCATGACCGGCGATCGTTCGATCGACGCATAGACCATGCCAGGCATGCGAGCGTCGATGCCAAATGTGCCGCGCCCGGTGACGAGATCACTCAGGTCCGTGAGAGGCAGATCCTTGCCGATGTAGCGAAACTCTTTGGGCGTCTTGAAGCGCAACGCATTCTGCTGCGGAGCCGTGGCGGTGGCCGGAATCAACGGGATGATCTCGCCGTATCCGAGCTTGCGACCTGTCTTTGCATGAACCACGAAATGATTCTGCCCGCGGCACTCCTCTTCCGGCACTCCCCATTTGCCGGCCGCGGCGTGCTCGAGCGTCGTCCGCGCGGCTGCGCCGGCAGAACGGAGGGCGTCGTAGAAGTCACGCACCGAACATGAACCATCCGTATTCTGTGAGCCATACTTGACGTCACCAAGAGCCTGCACGATGCGGACACGATTCCAGTCCGCTTCCAGTTCATCGGCGACGATCATTGGCAGGCAGGTCCGGGCTCCCGTCCCCATTTCCGATCGGTGAGCGACGATCGAGACATTTCCCGTCGGTTCGATCCCGAGATAGACGCTCGGCTGCCACATCTTGGCATCATCGAGGCGCATGCCTCGTGAGCGGGCCAGAGCAGGCATGAGAGGAGCCGCGACTACCAGAGCGCCGGTCGAAAAGAGCTGCCCGAGAAAACTGCGGCGTGACACGTTGACAATTTCGACGTTCATGCCTTCACCTCCTTGATTCCTGCAGCGACCTTGATCGCATCACGGATTCGCTGATAGGTTCCACAACGGCAGATGTTGCCGGCCATGTTCTTATCAATATCCTGGTCGGTCGGCTTCGGCTTAGCTTTGAGCATGGCCGCGGCCTGCATGATCTGACCGCTCTGGCAGTATCCGCACTGCGGCACATTGACAGCCTTCCACGACTTCTGGAGCGGGTGCTCTGCCTTGGCACCGGCCAGCCCCTCGATCGTCGTAATGCGCTTTCCCGCCGCGCCGCTCATTGGCGTCTGGCAGCTGCGAGCCGCCTGGCCATTGACGTGCACCGTGCAGGCTCCGCACAGCCCTTCGCCGCATCCATATTTCGTGCCGGTGAGTTGCAGCTGATCTCGGAGGAACCAGAGCAGCGGCATTTGCGGATCACCATCGAACTGCGTCGTTTTGCCATTGACTATGAGTTGAATCATTCGTTTCTCCGTCAGACAAGGGAGACCTATTCGAAGGCGCCCACTGGCTCAGTATGGAGTGCGGCGACTTGTCGCCGCTGTTGATTTAGACATTGCATGGTGAAGAAGAATGCGCGCGCAAATCATAATCCTGCAGAAACTAAATCAAAAGCGGCGACAAGTCGCCGCACTCCATACTAAGCCGGTCGGCGCGTTTCAGCCATCAATCTTGAAAACCTTGTGACTGTTCACCCACGTCAGCTTGCGAAAGACATCAGGTGAGGCCGACGCTTTCAAGAGCGTCAGCGTCTCTCTGGCAACACACTTGCCGGCAAGACGGCTGGCGGCCGGATTGTTAGCCTGTGATGTGCCGCCTCCCTTGCCGTCGGTACAGCTGCAATCGCTCCCAAAGAGCAACTTATCCTGATGGCGCACCAGAAACCCCCTGGTGAAGTCGGCATCGCGCGAGAGAGCATTGTTGCCGGAATTCGCCGACAGGTCTCCGTAGAGATTGCCATAGTCTGAGAGTAGCCTGTCAGTCAAGCCGCCAGGTTTGACAGGCCCGGACGGATAGGCCACATCGTCAGCATAACCCGCACTGACATTGGCCCAGAAGGCATCCGCATGCCCGATGAACCGCGTTCGCGGATATGCCTTGAGGATCGTTTCAAACTTCTTGAATCCGGTGCTGAAGACGCCCTCACCGTCGAAGTGCGGCACCTCCTGAAAGTGAATCAGGATCGGAACGCCGAGGTCAGCTGCCAGCGCATACATTCGCCGGAGTTCGGGGCCATCTGCGGCAACATGGAACTTGATCTCGCCGAAGCCCACGGCGCCGTTCCTGATTGCCTTCGTGAGCAGTCCTTCCGCCTCAGGCCTTGTGATATCGGCACTCGCAGCCCAGGAAAACCGGCCCGGATGGCTGCCCTGAAGGGACTTGATCTGATCGGACGAGCTCTCCCGAGCCAGGAGAACAGCGTTCGAGACACCGCATCCATCCATGTGGACAACGTTGGCCTCAGGGTTCTGGCGCAGGTGCAGATGTATGTCAAGGACCGGACCGCCCCATTGAGTCGATCCCGGCGACTGCGCCCTCAGGCGTGACGCTGCTGCCGCGGCTGCGATTGTTCCCAGGAAATGGCGCCTGCTGATAGTCATTTGATGCCCCTCAGCATTATTTCAACATAGCCATCTTTTGTCACTGAGCCTTGCGTCGCAGCGCGACGAACGTCATATCATCGTCCGCCAGTTTACCGTCAGCCCACACATCACTTGCACGCACCAGATCGTCGAGAATGGCTTGCGGAGACGAACCGGCATGCTCGAGCAGAAACTCCTTGATCATATCGTACCCGAGCATCTCGCCGGCAGAGTTGAAACGCTCCGCCAGACCGTCGCTCATCAGGAGAACGAGGTCTCCCGCTTCAAGAGTCACTTCAGCCTGCCGATAGTCATAACTGAGAAATCCACCGAGGGGTACGCCGTAGAGAGGAATCTCTTCGATCGTCTTCATCGCGGCGCGATAGACGAGAATCGGAGGCATTCCGGCAACACTGCACTGCAAATGGTCGCCCGACAGCCTGACCAGCGTCAGGGCCATGAAGAGCGAGCGCAGATTCATCTGCTTCAATGCCCGGGAGGTTTGCGAGAGAGTTGCGACAAGGTCGTCCTGGCCGGCGAGATGATTGAAGAGCCCTTTGGTCGCGGTGACCACGGTACCCGCTCGCAAGCCGTGTCCGGTCGCATCACCTATGGCTATCGTCAGTGCGCCGTCCGGCCCCAGATGAAAATCATAGTAGTCGCCGCCAACCTCGGTCGCCGGCCTCGTCAAGGTAGCGATTTCGACATTCGGCAGCTGCGGCACATCCCTCGGCAGCATCGAGAGCTGCAGTTGGCGCGCTCCTTCCAGCTCTCTGGCGCGCTGCTCGTTTTCGGCTTCGATCTCCTGACGACGCCTGGCTTCCGTGATCATGCCTTCGACCAGCTGCGCGTTCTCCAGCGCCATTGAAGCTGATGCGCCGACCGACTGGAGAAGCTGCTTGTCTTCTCCCGAAAACGGCAGATCGCCCAGCCGAGGGCCGAGAGCAACGACGCCGGGCATGGCATCCTTCGTCTTCAGCGGCAGCAGCAGCGCAGACTTCATTTCGCACCAGCGCTGCTCGTTCTTCCTTTGTCAGCTGCGAGTTGCCGTTCGCCTCGAGGTTGAACGCCGGATCGCTGCCATCCAGTTCGAGTGGCTCACCCGTCTGAATCAGCTGCCTGAGCGACGCTGCGCCCGGCATCAGATGACTCGCGCACGACGACTCGACTGCACGACCTTCGGACCGGCTGTACTCGCACGCATAAGCGCTGCGATATTCGCCTGTCGCCCCATCGCGCAGCAGCATGACGACGCCTTTGGTCTGTAGCGCCGCCTGAAGCGTCTTCGCCACCGAACCGAGCAGGCGGGGAATCTCCGCAGTCGTGCGAAGTGATTCAGACAACTCGGCCACGATCTGCCGGGCGTCATAGGCCTGCCGGAAAAACTGCCGGTCAATCACCGGTGCGAGATAGCGGCGATGCAGCCAGCGCGCTGCCTGCCAGGCGGCGATACCTACAGCGGCAGATACGAGCCCAATGATCAGCCCCGACGGACGCACATGCCTGAACACGAGAGCGAGCGTCCCTGCGACAATGAGACCCGCAAAGAGGAGTGCCAGCAGGACCGACCCGCGCGAGACCAGCACGTAGCGCACGCCGCGGCGAATAATCAGGCTGATCGGTATGACTCGATGGCGGACAATCGCGTAGGCGAAACTGAGCGGAACGAGCGGCAGTGTAAAGAGCGTCGAATATTGCAGCCAGTCCCAGAATGTTTCGAACCTCTCTCGCGTGCCGGTCACCTCCATGACGATGATCAGAAATAGGCTGCCAAACCCTATCAGGCTTCCCCACAGGATCACGCGCAGCCGCCTCCGGCCGCTGATATCGCTTGTCCGATAATTGAGCCACAGACAAGCCAGCGCTGCGACCAGGTAAGCCAGGATTGTGACGAAGGCGGCCAGTCAACAATCCATGCCCCATCAGCCAGCGCATGGGCGGCCATCTGAAGATTGGAGTCGAATACTGCGCCGGCAACCGGCCAACGCCAAAGCTCGGCAACACAAAGAGACAGAGCGGAAGATAGAGCCACGTTGTCAATCGCGGCCACCGCCGCAACCATGCAGAGGGTTGAGGAAAGTAGAGGAACAGATGAAAGAGCAGGGCAAACGAAAAGAGTCCGGCGATGTGACTGAGAACGACAAGCCACATCAACCATTTGGACGGTAGATCCTGGAACCGCCACCCAGCAGCGTCGAGAACGTGCCGAGCATCAGCGCAAGCAGCCACGCCTGCTGGTCCTCGGCCTTTAGCAACAGGACGAGCAGACCTCCCAGCCAGAACAGCAGAGTGACCAGCCGGTTCCACGGAAAGGGCTGAGGCTTTTTGGGAATGGTTTTCCAGCTGAATGTCAGCTCCTGACCATCGCGGTTCACCGTCATCGAATACGTCGAACCGGGCGGCATGTTGTCTTCGTCACCCAGCGCTTCCGGGTGATCGAAGACTTTCGTGCCATTGACGGCAATGATCTTGTCCCCGCGGTGTAGTTCGTGTGCAGGACTGTCGGCGGCGACGCTGTGTGATGTGATACTCGCCAAATTGGCCTGATCCGTCCCAGCCGGCATTGCTTCCATGTGGATGAAGCCATGGATAGATGCCTGCCACTGTGCCTGTCAGGAGCATGGCAAAGAAGGGGAGGCCAAGGATCAGTCGAAGCCGATTGTTCATTCTGGTTCCCATATTAGATACTGCTACGGTAACTAACGCAAAAGCGCGGGTCGACGCCCCGCCAAAGTACATGGCCGTCCCACGGATAGCTATGTTGTACCTTCGGTGCGACCGAAGAGTCCGAGCGTTCCGATTGAACTACCTGCGAAATCGATACTGCCTGGTCGGCGATTGATCGAAACTAGCCCTGCCTGGGAGCGCACGCGTCCCGCGTGCTACTGCCGCGAGCGCTATCTGATCGCTGCGTAGCGTGCTTGAGCATGTGGCGGTTAGTGAACATAATAATGAACTACCAATACGTTTGGCTGTGGATAATCAGGCAGGCATTCCGATAAAGCCAGCCCCGAGTTTCGTGGCGCACATCCCTACGCCGTCTATGACATCTGAGGAACAGAATCAGATTGATAGTCTCTTCGAGTCTCTCGCGGAGCTCACCTCCGAGCGTCGACGCCTACTTCTTGACACAGCCTCTTTGGATCAACTGGTTCGTCAAACAGTCGAAGACCGGTTGGCCACCTATGATCAAGCGAAAACTGTCTTTCAGAAGCCGGCGGTCCTTGAACGAGGAGCGTCAAGCGCTGATCAGGAGCGCTTCCAAGCCGGTACAGCAATAGGTTCGTACACGATCATCTCGCTGCTCGGAGTCGGGGGAATGGGTGAAGTGTATCTAGCCCGCGATTCCAGACTCGGTCGAAAGGTGGCCATCAAGGTGCTGCCTCCCGTGTTTGGATTGGAAGAGCAAAGGGTTCGCAGGTTCGAGCAGGAAGCCCGCGCTGTCTCCATTCTTAATCATCCCAACATTATCACCATTCACGAGATCGGTGATGCCGATGGAACTCCTTTTGTTGTTACTGAGTACGTTGAGGGACAAACGCTGCGCCGCCTGATGCGAAGCCGGCGATTGCCGGCGGCTGAGGCCATCGGTATTTCCCTACAAGTTGCCAGGGCGTTAGAAGCGGCCCACGGCGCCGGAATCGTGCATCGCGACATTAAGCCTGAGAACATCATGATCAGGCCTGATGGATATGTGAAAGTTCTCGACTTCGGCCTCGCGAAACTGATTGAGGGCCGGTCACATCCAGTAGACAGTTCCACCACGCTCCTGCCCGAGATCCAAACGTTGTCAGGCGTTATTCTTGGCAGTACGCGCTATCTCTCGCCTGAGCAGGCTCGAGCAAGAACCGTGGATGCTCGTAGCGACATCTTTAGCCTGGGCATCGTCCTCTATGAGATGCTCACTGGCCAACCGCCCTTTCACGGACCATCAGAAGTCGACACTATCGCCGCAATCCTTATGTCAGAGCCACATTGGCCTGATGAGTCAGGTCCAGGAACTTCGACCGACTTGCGACGGGTCGTCATGAAGGCGCTGGCAAAGAAGAGAGAGGAGAGACACCAGTCGGCCACAGAACTTCTTACAGAACTACGCGGACTAAAAGACTATGGCGAGCTCCGTGAGCAGGATCCCAGCGGCCAAATCTTTGATCATCGTGTTCGAATATCAACGGAAGGCGGAGGTCATACGGTTGGGCGAGAACATGATCGCGCGGAACTGAGGGCAGCACTGCAGCTCGCGATATCGGGCAAGAGTCAGATTATCTGTGCTATAGGCGAAGCCGGTATCGGCAAGACGACTTTGGTTGATGAGTTTCTTAAAGAAGTAGCCTCTACAAACTTGCCATGCCTCGTCGCATATGGCCGCTGTTCCGAGCGCCTGGCGGGTGCCGAGGCTTATCTTCCAGTAATCGAAGCCCTTGAAAGTCTTGTTAACAGTAGCACAGACAGATCCCTTATCGTATCGATCCGAACATTAGCACCCACGTGGTATGCCCAATTGAATCCTGTCTCAGACAGCGGTGCGGCAACACCGAATATCCGCGCGGCATCGTCAGAGCGACTCAAACGTGAGATCTGTGTGTTACTTCAATCGGTTTCTCGCGACTATCCATTGATTCTATTTCTGGATGATATTCATTGGGCCGACTCTGCTACCGTCGAGCTCCTGGCCTATTTAGCCAGGAGATTTGAATCAATGCGCATTTTAGTTATTCTTTCCTATCGTCAGTCCGAATTACTCCTACGAAAACATGACTTCATTCAGATCAAACTCGACTTACAAGCACGGAGTCTCTGCCGGGACATAAGCCTGGAGTTCCTGACACTTGGCGACGTCCAACGCTATATCGATCGGCAATTCCCAGGCCATGAATTGCCTGCTGCCTTCCCGGCCCTCGTCCACTCGAGAACGGAGGGCAACCCGCTCTTTATGGTCAATCTCCTGGACTATCTGAAGAAGCGCGGGGTTTTGACCGAAATCAACAGCCGATGGCAGGTCAGTCAATCCGTTCCTGATCTCGAAGTCGGATTGCCAGAATCGGTGCGCGCTCTGATTGAGCGCAAGATTGGGCAACTCAGCGTAGACGACCGACGCCTGTTATTAACAGCAAGCATCCAGGGATCTGAATTTGACTCGGCCGTCGTAGCCGCAGTGATGGGTCTGGCCGCCCCTGAAGTGGAAGAGCGTTTAGACGTTCTTGAAAAGATTTACGAATTCATCGAGTTGGTGCGTGAACAAGAGTTTCCTGACCGGACTCTTACCGTTCGTTATCGCTTTCGACACGGATTGTATCAAAATGCTTTTTACAGTTCGCTCAGGCCGGCCCGCAGAGCATCACTGTGCGGGAAAATGGCGCAGGTATTATTGAAATATTATGGGGGCCAGCTCGGCGCTATCGCCATTGAAGTCGCCTACCTGTTTGAGACTGCTCGCGAGCCGGGGCCCGCTGCCCACTACTTTCTCGTTGCGGCTCAGAACGCGGCCAGCCTCTTTGCTTATCAGGAAGCAGCCAAGCTATCTCGACACGGATTGGAGCTGCTCACAGATACGCCAGCATCCGATGAACATAGGGGCGAACATAGGAATGAAGAAATCCGCCTGTTGAGCACCTTGGGGTTCGCTTCAATGGCCCTTGATGGCTATTCCTCTCCCGAAGCTGAGAGCGTTTTTGAACGAGCCCACGCTCTCTGCTCGGAGCTTGAGGATGACTCTCCTATGTTCCGCATCCTGCGAGCGCTTGGGGCGTTTTACTGCAATAAAGGAGATCTGGTTACGGCGCGCACAATTGCGGACCAGCTTATTCAGCTTTCGCATGCGGACGGGCGCGAATCTCTGATAGCCGAAGCCCTGTCGATGCGTGGGTTCGTGTTATTCTTTCGGGGTGAGTTCCTCGCATCCCGAGCTGACCTCACGCAGACTCTGAGCCTTGTTCAGCCTCATATGACCCAGGCACTAGCTGTGCCGTATGTTCTCGATATTGTGGTCCTATCCCTCTCGGTCATGGGAGACATATCGTGGAAGCTGGGATATCCCGACCAGGCATTAGTCAGCACGAATAGCGCTGTTGCCAGAGCCAACGAGCGGTCTCACCACTTCAGCGCGGCGTATGCTCTTTTGTGGGCAAGCAACCTCCACACTCGCCGAGGAGAATGGCATTTGAGCCTGCAACACATCGATCGACTAATCGAGCTATCGCAACAACACGGGTTCCGCAACTGGTTGGCTGTCGGTTTCATACTCAAGGGTTATACTCTTTCTAAGCAAGGAGACACTGAGATCGGTATCGCTCTTATTCGACAGGGGATCGACGCAATAACGAGAATGGGAGCCCAGATCGACATGCCCTATTATTTAGTGATGCTCAGCGATGCGTTGTTGGCCGCCGGAAAGATCGATGAGGGGCTTATAGTCATTGACAAGGCATTAACAATCGTCGAAGGCACCGAGGAGCGTAATGTCTATTCAGAAGCCTATCGGGTCAAGGGTGAATTACTACTTGCCGCATATTACAAACGCGAACTTGAGAATACTGCGAGTGATCGGGCCGCCTCGAAGCAGGAATCTGAGTCATCAGAAATCGGGCAGGCCGAATTCTGTTTCCGACACGCAATAGAGAACGCGCAGATGCAAAGTGCGAGGTCGCTCGAACTGCGTGCCGCGACGAGTCTTAGCAAATTGCTATTAGAGAGACGACTGAAGGTTGAGGCGCGAGAGGCCTTGTCGTCAATATTCAATTGGTTTACTGAAGGTCTCGACACATTGGATCTGCGTAACGCTGAGTCCCAACTCAAACAAACAACCTGATCGACAGTGCGGCGACGGGTTGCCGCCCTCCAAATATGGAACGTGAAGTGACGCTGCGAATAGTCCTCGAGAAGCCACCCGCCGGCGTGGATTTCGGCTTGCAGAGCGGGCGCGGCAACGATTACACGACCATCCAGACACAACGCTCAGGGAGCAGGGACCTGCAGTTCAGTTTTACCGTCCGCGCAAGAGGTGAGCGCAGCGATGCCGCACCCAACTTCCTGGGCCCATTTGTGCAGGGTCCGCCCGGCGAGCGATTCGTCTACATCGACATAGGAACCTATGCCGGCCAGGCGGACTCTTGCTGGAGCCGGCGGCTTAAGATCCCGCTCCGCGGTATCACCTGGGAAATGATTGATCAGATATCGATCAATTCCGACTCGGTCCTCGAAGCGCGCGTTCCAGGTACGGGCAGAGATGGCGGGCCGTCATGCGCGACGGTGAAGCCCTTCGCCGGATGGAACGTGCGCCCTACATAAAGGAGGCTTCTTTTGATATTGGTACGAAACTGTTTTGTCGCAAAACCCGGACAGGCCAGCAAGCTTGCCGCTCAGGTGAAGGCTGCGGCCGCCGAAATCCCCAACCACCGCGTTCTCACGGACCTGACCGGCGAGTTCAATCGCGTCTTTCTGGAATTCGAGGTCGAGAACCTGGTCGAGTTCGAGGCTCGCCTGCAGGACTACGCCAACAACAAGGTTCTCCGCGAAAAGCTGGCCGGCTACACGGACCACTGGATAACCGGAACGCGAGAGCTCCTGCAAATCTGGAGCTAGCCCTCGATGGGGTCTATTCAAGGAAGCAATTTGGAGTGCGGCGACTTGTCGCCGCTTTTAGTTACCGGCGGCTGCATTGGAGCTGAGAGTCCCACTCCGTGCACACAGGTAACTTAAAGCGGCGACAAGTCGCCGCACTCCAAATTGCTCCCTTGGTGGGCCATACTTTTTTCCAGACACGCTCTTATAGGCGTCTTTCAAGCAGATCATCCCGCACCGCAAAGCCGTAACGCTCGTAGAGACTCCTGCTACGCTGCGTTGGCCAGAGTATCAGTGCGTCGACATCCTCCCTGGAGCACGCATCTATGCAGGCATCCAGGAGCATCGATCCAATCCCGGAACCGCGCATCGCGGGCTCAACATACACACTGGAGATGTAGCCATGAATCTCGGCTTCGTCGACCGGATTCGGAAGCTTCTCTATGATTTGAAGCCAGATCGTTCCGACGACTCTCCCATCCGCTTCAGCTATCCAACATCGCCAGGGCGTTCGTGCCGCCAGCCGCGAAGACATCCATGAAGCGCACCTGGCAACGAATTCAATTCTGCCTTCAGCCGGCTCCTGCTCCGCTGCTCTAAACCGATAGCGGATCTCCGCGAGGGCCGGGGCATCATCCGGTCCGGCCAGTCGTAAAGTCGTCATAGACTGCTTATCTCCGCACGCGCGCTACAAGTTCAAGTAGTCTCGTGTGCTCCCTCCGATTTGTCGTCGTTCACATGAGCGAGGGACATCAGACGCACAAAGCTTTCCATTGCAAGCATTCCGCCCAAAGTATCGACCACTTGTCTCAGCCCTCTGATCGATCCAACGAGGCTACTTGCCTTGGTGGTGCAGCCTCCGAGTTCCTCGACTAATCTACCGCGCGTCGTCGGAAGAACAACGACGATCGCTCGAACGAGCGAGGAGACATTAACCGGCGAGCTCAACTAAGCGAGCAGCCATCGATTGAGAAGGAGACTGAAAATGAAGACCGAATCTTTGCTTTTGCTCAAACACAACTCTTTTCGTCAGGAGACCAAGGCCCTCTTTGATCTGCTGTCCTCAAGCCCAATGGCAAGGGAAAGCTTTTTCAATAATCCCTCCGGCGTCATGCGGGCGATGTTTACCTTTACTCACTCCGATCTCGAAACTACCCAGGATGATTCGGCCGCCAACCGGCTGTTGTTCTCTATCGTCTCGAATCCGAAATTCTTCGAATTCCTCGAGCGGCATCAGAATAGCACCGACCCGCGTCTGACCGGACTGATTGAGACGCTGCCCGCTATTGGGACCTGGCAGGTTGGGGACAAGGCCCAAATCCTCAAAGAGTTCACCGCCGCGTTTGCAGAGGTTTGAAGACGAGGCTGGTGACGAATGCCTATTGGGCTACATCGGCGGCAGAGTCGGCACGGCGCGTCCGGCTACTGGTCGATGCCGGTCTGAATGAGCTGAACTTCAGTACCGGCGACGAACACGTTCGTTTCATCCCGCTGGACAATGTGGCTCGGGCAGTTGTCGCGGCTGTGTCTCAGGTGTCGAGCGTTTCGGTGATGATTGAGCTTCGCGCTGAAAGAAGAATCACCCGGGAGACGCTGCTGGAGCATCCGCTTATCCAATGCCAGTCGCCCGAGACCATCGCTTTTGTGAATATCATCGAGAGCCCGTGGATGCCTCTCAATCCCTCGAAACACGAGCGCTATCCGGATGGAATGGCCGCAACTTCCGAGAACGTTCACGTCAAGAAAGGGTGCGATAGCGTTCTTCAGACATACGTGCTGGCTGGAGACGGAAGGGTAGCCTCGTGCTGCGGCCTCGGAATGCGATTGATAAAGGAGCTAAACGTCGGCGAGGCGAAGGGCGACGATTTTCTGGCAAATGCGATCGAAGATTCGGAAAACGACTTCTTCAAGGTGCTGCTGCACTACAGGGGTCCGGAGAGGATTCTGGCCTGGGCCGCCAGCAAGAACGAGAACATCAAGTGGGACGGAATGTATGCCCACAAGTGCCAGGCGTGCATTCGTATCTATAAAGACCCGATGGTTCGAGAGGTTGTCAGGGAGCATTACTCTGAACTTTACGCCTCGACTCTTCAGTCGATCTGGCTTGAAGAGGAGTTCGTGCCACAGGAGTTCAGCCGTCACGCGGTAGGCAACACCGAACTGCAGAGCGCTGTCTGACCACCATCGCCTGGAACCGTGCCGCAGGCTGTCCAGCCTGCGGCAAAATGCGCGATAGGCTAATCGATTTGAAGGCGAGCCTCTTATGAGAGCTGCCGCAGGCTGGACAGCCTGCGGCACGGTTCCAGCCTGGGGCACCGTCTCACGGCGCTAGAAGAGTGCTCCGATCGGAGGCGTTAACGGCTCCGAGCCTGCTCGCTATCGCGGCGTATTGAGCTTCACGATATTCGATCGAAGCCAGACGCAGACTTGGAATGAGTGCTTGTGGCTGCAACTCTCCCAACTGCTGATTGCCCCATTTCCGTTCGCCGAGAGCAACCGGCACGAGAAAATCGAGGGCCTTGCGGATGCCGCGGCCGTCAGATGACTGAAAATGCCAAAGATCCACTCCAGCTTGCCCTCCGAGCAGGGCGAGCTGCATCAAGCCCTCGAGATTCATGACGCTGTAACTCCACGACCGTGTGCGCTCAAGTTCGAGTGGCTGCCGGCCATCCGGTTCGACCTGGACCGCAATTCTCTTTTGCCTGGCTTCCTGGAGCACCCTGACCGCAAGGACCTGATTGCCGGTGAAGAGTGCATAGGAGGCAACCTGCACGTCGTAGAAAGTCCCGTGATTGTTCTTTGAGGCCGCTTCATCGCGGCCATTTTTGCTCTCCAGCATCCATTTGAGGAAGCGCGAGAACCAATCCTCGACACCTCGTTGGTCGGCTTCTGTCCAGGCTTTCGAGCCGGCGAGCAGGCCGACAGCATCGACCACCCGAGCCAAACCGCGGGTTTCAATGAGACCGATGCCGCGTCCCGTATTGATTCCCGGTATGCCCTGGGCGTACTCCAGATTTGGATTCATGCGAGTAGCAGGTTCGAGAAACCATGCAAGCAGCATCCGTCTTGCTTGGGCAGCGTAAGCCTCGTTGCCTTTCAGGTAGTAGGCGAGGGCAAGCGTCTCAACACCAGTGACCATCTGGTCCATCGATTGATGGTCGGAGATCTTGTTGATCTCAGGATTGCGCTCGCCATCGCGACGGATGTACGGGAGGCCGTTCGGCTTGGAGGGGTCGGGCCAGAAATAGGGCGCCTGGCTCATGTAGTCATGCTTGTCACCGCTGGGTGGCGTGACTTGCTTCGTCGTAACTGAGGGGGCCGAGGCGTGAGTCAGCTGCTGCACCTCGCGGTCGAGCTTGTCGAGCGCGGGTGCGAGGGTCTGATCGCCGGCTTTGATGCGCTCCCTGGTTGCCTGCAGCTGCTTCGCATCGAGAAGGAATACTCTAGCGAGTTGGGTGCTGGGCGCGAGCCAGTGACGGCCAGAGGATGAAAAAGACTATTGCAAGCGCCTTGTTCATTGACCGCAACTATCGGTCAGAACACGTTGCACAGGCAAGGCGAGTCTGAAATGGAATTGCTGCAGCCTGGCCCTGGGCCGCACGCGTCCCGCCGTGCCTGACTCGCGACATCGCCCCTTTGAAAATCATTGGCCGCTCGGCCAACGCACGCGGTCCCGGGGCCACGGCTGCAGCAATTTCCTCTTGAATTGCTTATCCCGCGTACTCCTGGCTCAGACGCCCGAGCGCCAAAGCCCCGAGAGCCAGCCCGAGGTCACGCAGCGCGACATCGTAATAGCCCGGAATCATGAGCAGATTGAGAATTATCAGCAGCAGCCACGCCGATACAACATAGGCAAAGATTCGAGGCTTGAACCAGACTCCGAGACCGGCCACTACTTCGATGACGCCGACGACGTACATCAGCAACTGCCCTCTTCCGCCGACCATACTGTTGGCGAAGTGCGGGAGATACTGAGTCCAGTTGACCAGCAGATTGAAAAACTTGTCGAGCCCCGCGACCACGGGCGCGATCGTAAACGCGAAATGCAGAATCTGATATGCCTGTCGGCTCGGCCGAACCGCATCCGCGGCGATATTGAACGAATCACTCATTACTTGTGACATTGCGATTACCTCCTCATTTCAGGCTATACCTAAATATACAATATGTCAAGAAAGATATTGACTTATTGACTTTCCGCTGTCGATCAATTATTCTGCGCAGTATGGATAAGACCCGGCTCAGCTCGAGATTCTTCAGCAGCACGCGCGGCCGCATCGTCCGCCTGCTGCGCGGAGCGGCACGCACGGTCGATGAGATGGCCAACTCGCTCGACCTCACCGACAACGCAGTCCGCGCGCATCTGGCGACGCTTGAACGCGACGGGCTCGTCGCACAGTCGGGCGTTCGCCGCGGTGTGCGAAAGCCTCACTTCACCTATGAGCTCACGCTGGAGGCTGAGGCACTCTTCCCGAAGTCGTACGATGCACTATTCAATGCCCTGGTCACCGTCCTTAAGGAAGAACTGCCCGGTGCCGAGCTCAAGGCCGTGCTCAAAGAGGCGGGACGCAGACTCGCTGCTGCAGTCAACGGTCCGACGGATGGGCTCGATCTCACTGAGAGAAGTCGCAAGGCAGCCGGTATTCTCGAGCTGATGGGTGGCGCGCCGAGAGTGAACTCGAACGGGGAGAGGCTGACTATCGAAAGCAGCAGCTGTCCGATTGCCACGGCCGTTGAGGCGCATCCGGAGGCATGCCGCATAGCCGAAGCACTGGTAGCTCAGATCACCGGGGCGCGAGTGCGTGAGAGATGCGACCGGACAGTGACTCCGCCACGCTGCGCCTTCGAAATCACCGAAAAGAACCGCTAGATTTCGGGCCGTGCCGCAGGCTGTGACAGCCTGCGAGACACCAAGCCCAGCCTGGGAGCGCACGCTCTCGCGTGCTCTCCTTCGAATAACCAGCAATGAACGGAAACGCAAGTCAGCACGCGGGACGCGTGCGCACCCAGCCTGCGGCCACGGTCTCACGCCCCTGGGGTTGACATCTTACCCGAAGGGCAGCAAACTCATGTCATATGTCTACCCGAGAAGAGAAGGAACGCCTCGAACTCATGCAGGGCACGCTTGACCTGCTCATCCTGCGCACACTCATCTTCGGACCCGAGCACGGACAGGGCATCGCCCGCGCCATTCAACAGACATCGGGCGAGGAGATACTCGTCGAGCACGGCGCTCTCTATCCTGCACTGCAGCGCCTTGAAGAGCGGGGCTGGGTCGTCGCCGAGTGGGGAAACTCGTCGAACAATCGGAAGGCACGATTCTACTCGCTGACTCGCGCAGGCCGGAGCCAGCTGGCCAGGGCAACCACTAACTGGAGGCGCCGCGTGGCTGCGATCGAACGGATTCTTGCGCCGCGCACTGAGGAGAGCTAGCGCCTCTAATCGAAGTTACGCCTCTTTGTAGGGCCAGGCTCCCGCAATGGCTGCGACCGAGTACTCGACGGCGCCCCAGACGAGTCCGATCCAGAAAGCCCTCATCGACATCATGTCCGAGGCCGCTGTAGATCACGCCTGTGTATAGATAGACGAAGAACCAGGCAAAGAGGCCGGCGCAGATCGCGGTCTTCACCCCCGGGCCATAATGCGATCTGATGACGGCGTACAGGTAGACGATTACAATGCCCAGCAGAAAGGTTGAGATGACCGCCCTGGCAATGAAGTCTGGACCGGGTTGAGGCAGACCGAACCTCGCAAAATCCGCTTTCATCTCACTCGCCAGAACGACTTCATTGACGATGTACTCGCCGATATTCAAGACTACGCCTGCCAGAAGACCACCGAGAAGAACTCGTGCAATGTTGATTTTCATTATTCCTCCGTGATTTGGAGACGTCTAAAAATCCCACTAAGCCCCATCCGAAGAGCAATTGCGAGACTCCCGTTCAAAACGGCGTTATGGAGCTATACCCTCAATGTAGAAGGCTGCGACGCCTTTGGCGATCTCTCCCGGCTGCGACTGCAGAGCTATTTGCGAGCACGACGATTGACAACTCGTCGTCAACGTAGCGGGCAAACTCAGATCGAAAGCCCGAGAGCGAGCCGCCGTGGTGCACAAGGCGGTGGCCCTTTACGGTGGTCAGCTCCCAGCCAAAGCCATAGGGATGCGGCTTCCCGCTATTGAGTGTCACAGCCGTCCACATCTGCTCGCGAAGCGCTTTCTTCAATATCCGATCGGTGTAGAGGGCGGCATCCCACCGCGCAAGATCCAGGACATTGGAGAGGAAAGCGCCGCTTGGCCGGATAGCGATAAGCTCGTCGGCATTCCACAGTTTGCCGTCCTTCCAATCGTAACTTCCGGCGCGGCCTTCAATGATCTCAGCAGCTGTTGTTGTTCGCGTTGAGGCCATTCCCGCCGGCCTGAATATGCGTTCTGCGAGGTATTCGCTCCAGGGCTTGCCTGAGACTACGCGAATGATCTCGGCCAGGCTGAAATAGCCGACATTGCAGTATTCCCATTTCTCGCCGGGCGTGAATCGGAGCGGCAGCGGATATGCAGTCTTGATGACATCGGCCTCGCTCTGGATCTTGTAAGGGTTGAATCCCGGCGCCTCGCGCACGATTCCCGAGGTATGAGTCAGGAGATGCCGGACGCTTATGTCCTTCCACGTTTCGGGCGTGCCCTCGAGATACTTGCTGATCTTATCGTCGAGCCCGATCTTCCCCTCCTCAACAAGCAGCATGATTCCGGAGGCGATGAACTGCTTGCTCACCGAGCCGATCTTGAAGATCGTCTCCGGCCTGACCGGCACATTGAGCTCGACGTTGGCCAGTCCGTATCCCGCGACTTTCGACGTCTTACCCGCCTTAATGACGGCGAGCTCGAGCCCGGGAATGTGACGCTTCTGCATCTCTCCTTTGATGTAGTCGTCGACGCGGTCTCTCCGAGCAGCGGCCAGTACAAGCAGAAGGACTGGAATGATGAGGGCGAGGTATTTGAATCGCATTCGGGTTCTCCTTCGCAATCCTTGTTGCGAGCGTGCTCAGAGGAATGTAGAGTCCGTTCTCTACCTAATACACCAATAACTGAAAGGTGAAAAGACGCAAATTATGGCGACAACCGCAAAAGGAACATTTGAAGTGAAGCTCACGCCTCAGGCGTCTGATCCGGCAACCCACGATGAAAGCCTCGGCAGGATGTCGATCGAGAAGCAGTTTCAGGGCGACATCGAGGGAACCAGCAGGGGCGAGATGCTTACTGCCGGTACCGCCGTCAACGGGTCAGGAGCCTATGTCGCAATCGAAAAGGTGACAGCTACTCTGCACGGTCAGAGCGGAACCTTCATTCTATATCATCAGGGCATCATGACACGCGGCACGCCAAGGCTGGCGATCACCGTTGTTCCGGACTCCGGGACTGGAGAGCTTGCCGGGATCGCAGGCACGCTTGATATCGAGATAGTCGAGGGAAAGCACTATTACAGCTTCGACTATACGCTGACTTCTTGAGCAGATTACCCGCGCCAGACGGCGCGGGGCGGGCAGGGACAAGCCCTGCCCCTACAATCTTCTCGACAATGCGGCACTTCGTGACAACGCTGTAGGGGCAGGGCTTGTCCCTGCCCGCCCGGCGCCGTCTGGCGCCGGTAACTATCGAGTCCTACCCTTTGACGCTTCCAGAAGATGATCACAGCCGCGTGCGGCCAACGCCATCATCGTCAATGTCGGATGCTTGTCACCGGTCGATGGGAATGCGTTGCCTCCAAAGACATAGAGATTGGAGACGTCGTGTGTCTGGCAGAAGGAATTGAGCACACCATCCCTCGGACTGACGCTCATTCGAGCCGTGCCCACCTCGTGAATCGAGCTGCCCAGGGGACGACGCCGGCCCGGGGAACGCCTGTTTTCCGCCGAGCCGGACCCGGCGTCCGGCGAGCCCTGACCGCCCGGGAAGCCGGCGGGATTGACCGGCCCTGGCATCATTTCGCCTCCCGCCTTGCGAAATAGTTCTTCAGCCCTCTGCTGGAAATCCTCGATCAGCTTGTAGTCATTGTCGCTGTGCGTGAAATGTATCTTCAGGACAGGAATTCCCCAGTGGTCTTTCACCTCCGGATCCAGCTCGACGAAGTTCTCTTTTCTCGAGAGCATTTCACCACCCGCTATCCAGACTCTTGCCTGAGCCACGTAGCGGCTCTTTACATCGCGTTTCCATGCGGAGCCGTAGCCCGGAAGGCTGGCTGCAAACTGCGGGTACTCAGTCTGCCCTCCCGTCGCATTCATGACGTATCCGCGGATGAAGTCCTTGCGCGCTGTCCTGCGATCGATGTTCTGAAAATTCGGAATGGTGATCCCAGCCATCTTGCCGTCGTCGAGCCTGCTCGGCCCGCCCTTCAATACCGGCAGGATACCGCTGACGCCGCCGCCTGAGACCTGGTCCATCATGTACTGACCAAGCGTTCCGCTTGAATTTGCGAGGCCTCCCTTAGCCGAAAGGAGCAGCAGTCTCGTGTTCTCGAGCGTCGACGCGGCGAGAACAACATACTTCGCATCGACGTCGACGGACTTCGTGCTATAGCGCTCGATGTATGTCACGCCTGCAGCTTTGTTCTCGCGGTTCATTCTCACCGATGCGACGACCGTGTCCGTACGAATCTCGAGCCTGCCCGTCTTGAGTGCGGGCGGCAGCGTGACTGCGATGGGATTGAACATGGCGCCGACGTCACAACCGTTGACGCAATTGCCGCAGTAATGGCAAGCCGGCCGTCCATTGTGTGAGCGAGTCAATTGCGCCAGGCGCCTGTGGGTGGAAGGCCAGTTCAGACTCTTGCATGCGGTCGAAAAGATCGTCTCAGCGCAATTGAGCGGCATGGGCGGGAGAAAGACGCCGTCGGGGAACTGCGGAAATCCCTCCATGGCGGCACTGACTCCGATGAAGCGCTCGATTCGATCGTAGTAAGGTTTCAGATCGGAGTATGAAACCGGCCAGTCCATACCGTAGCCATCGCGCGAGGCAGCCTTGAACTCGTAATCGGCCATGCGATCGGTCGCGCGAGCCCAGTGCAGCGTGCGCCCGCCAAGGCAACGCGAGCGACTCCAGCGGTAGACCGTCTCTGGAGTAGTCGTGTACGGGTTCTCCGCGTTGTCGATCATGATCCGGTAGTTTCGCTCGCTGCCGGCGTAACGCCGCAGGAGACCAGGCTTGCCCGCGCCGCGGTAATCCAACTGGAAGAGGAATTTGTGCTGGAAGTCCTCCGCCGGATCGACGCGGGAGCCCGCTTCGAGCATGAGAACGCTCATCCCGGCTTGTGTGAGCTCCATCGCCGCCCAGCTTCCGCAGGCACCTGATCCGACGATTATTGCATCGTAGCTCGCAGCCATGGAGATACTCAGAGTTTGTGATGCTCAGGATGATCGCACGCCGGGAAGCTCGGGTTATATGAGTTCCCGCGGTAATCGAGTACATCTATCATTCCCGTACGGGATGTGTAGAAAGCAAATGTATTCTGCTGCTTGATCAGCCGGTAAGCGAAGTAAGCGGGATGGGGCGTAATTCGCTGCCGTTCCGCCCTGGAGATGACTTCGACGAGAGCTTCGCGCTGAGCGGCGCCGGCTGAATGGAATCCCGCTTCGCGCAGGGCGCGCATTGCATGACGCCATTGGTCCCGAGGCCCATCCTCCGCCGACGCAAGTACGAAATCGATGAATTGCGCACAGCGAGCTTCGCGGGCTCCGGGAGTTTCGTCCGTCGGGATGAGGATCTCGGTGAATGCCTGGAGCGCGGCAAAGTCTTCCGTGTCGAAGAATTTTGGTTGATAGTCCTGTGAGGATTTGAAGAAGTCGGCGGCCGACGGGAGAGTAAGCGCGTAAGCCGCGAGAGTCATGAAGTCTCGGCGAGTTGGTAGCGTGTCGGCCATGGTATTTGTGCAATTCTGAACCGCACCCGCCGCCACAGCAAGGGTTAGGCTGCTCAGAACGCCGCCCCTGGGGGCTTGACGCTACGGCGGTTGTGACCCAGGGCTTCGCCCGGTCTTTCCGTGCCTTCGGCCCGCGTTGTGTCTTCCTTCGGCGGTTGTCGTGCCTTGGCCGAGATGCGGTCATGTGGGACCGCGTTCTTTGTCGGTCCAAGGCACGGCCGTGAGCAATGGCGAAGCCCTGTGTTGGCCACGTTCGCCGAAGCCCCGGGGACTCTTTCGCCTCGCGAGCGATCTACAGTAGACTGCCGAATCGTGAAGACCAACTACGTCAAAATTGCGATCCTTTTACTGCTCACCTGTGCCCCGGCATTACCCCAAAAAACACTTCACACCAGATGGGGAGACTGGGCTGAATATGGCGGCGGTCCCGATGGCATTCGCTACTCCCGGCTCCGCCAGATCAATCGCGACAACGTCAACCGCCTGACAATTGCCTGGACCTATGACACCGCCGACGGCTCGGGTGCATCACAGACCCAACCGATCGTCGTCAACGGCCTTCTATACGGAGTCACACCAAAACACAAGATCATTGCGCTCGACGCGGCCACAGGCCTGCTCATATGGCGCTTCGATTCCGGTATCGCAGCCAGGGGGCCGAATCGCGGTGTTACCTACTGGGCTGACGGAAGTGATCGACGAATATTCGCCGGCGTCCAGAGCTATGTCTACGCGCTCGAGGCGACAACCGGCAAGCCGATTCCGACATTTGGCGCAGAAGGGCGCATCGACCTTCGCGAGGGACTCGGCCGTGACCCGCGCGGTCTCTCGATCGCCCTCACCAGCCCGGGCATCATCTACAAGGACCTCCTCATCGTCGGCGGACGCACTCCGGAAGAGCTGCCCGCTCCGCCCGGCGATGTAAGGGCCTATGACGTCCGCAGCGGCAAGCTTAGATGGTCATTCCACACGATTCCGCATCCCGGTGAATTCGGCTACGACAGCTGGCCGAAGGATGCATGGAAATATTCCGGCTCAGCCAATAACTGGACTGGCATGGCCCTCGACGAACAGCGAGGCATAGTCTACGTGCCGACTGGGTCGGCAGCGAGCGACTTCTATGGCGCCGATCGCATAGGCGATTCGCTTTTTGCGAACACGCTGCTTGCATTGAATGCGGCCACCGGAGAGCGCATCTGGCACTTTCAGGGAGTAAAGCATGATATCTGGGATCGCGACTTCCCTTCGCAGCCCAGCCTGGTCACGGTTGAGCGAAGTGGCAGAACCGTGGATGCCGTCGCCCTGACCTCAAAGCAGGGATGGGTCTATCTCTTTGATCGGACCAACGGCAGGCCACTCTTTCCGATAGAATCCCGCAAGTACCCGGCGAGCACAGTGCCGGGTGAGATTACCGCAGAGAGCCAGTCTCTGCCCTCTAAACCAGCACCTTTCTCCAGGCAGTCACTGACTGAGGACATGCTCACAAACAGGACGCCGGAGGCTCATAAGTGGGCTCTCGAGGCTTTCCGAAGTCTCCGCAGCGGTGGCCAGTTTCTACCGTTCACCGTAGGTCAGGAGACGGTCATCTTCCCGGGCTTCGATGGGGGTGCGGAGTGGGGCGGCTCGGCATTCGACCCCGAAACAGCGCTTCTGTACGTCAATGCGAACGACATCGCATGGAGCGCGAGCCTGGCCGAGAGCAAGGTCGGCAACACTGGACGTCAGCTCTACTTGAGGAATTGCGCGAGCTGCCATGGCGACAACCGTCAGGGAGCTCCTCCGCAGATTCCCTCGCTGCCTGGATCGAAGCACCGGCTCGAAGATATAGCGGCGATGATCAGAGAGGGTTCAGGGCGAATGCCGTCGTTTCCCAATCTGCGTCCAGCGGATGTCAACGCTGTTGCCCAATATGTACTCAACGGAGAGAGTAAGGAGCTTGCGGGAAGCGAGCCCGTCACAGGGAGTCCACGGTATCGCTTCACCGGATACCACAAGTTTCTTGATCCAGCGGGCTATCCGGCGGTTGCGCCACCCTGGGGCACGCTCAACGCAATCAATTTGAACAGCGGCGACTACGCCTGGAAGATTCCTTTGGGGGAATATCCCGAGCTTGCAGAGAAGGGCATGAAGGACACGGGCACGGAGAACTACGGCGGCCCGGTGGTGACTGCAGGGGGCCTGGTCTTCATTGGGGCGACCAATTTCGACCGCAAGTTCCGGGCGTTCGACAAGCTCAATGGTAAGTTATTGTGGGAGACGACCTTGCCGCTCGCGGCGAATGCCACGCCGGCGACATACGAGGTGAACGGGCGCCAGTTTGTGGTGGTGCACGCAACGGGCGGAAAGGGGCGCCCCGGCGAGCCCAGCGGCGGAATCTACATAGCTTTTGCACTTCCTGCCAGGTAAGCCCAATCCGAGGAGCAATTTGGAGTGCGGCGACCTGTCGCCGCTTTTGATTTAGGTAGTGACCTCGCGGAGAAGAAGTGTGGCCTGCAAAGCATAATGTGCCCTAGCTGACGAAAAGCGGCGACAGGTCGCCGCGCTCCAAATTGCTCCGCTCGCAGGCGCCCTTCAGGCGCAACCCATCCAAATTCGATGCTTTTAATAAGTCCAACAACTCCTTTAGTTAGAGGCTCATCGGGCGACTTTGTGATTTTTTGCGCAAATTAAGGAAACCAAGGGCGAGCCTTTAGCGTTTGATAGCAGGAGAGGGAGAATATTATGAAAAAATTTGCTGTTAGCATCATTCTGACTTCTCTTCTTAGCCTGTCCGGCGTCGCCGCACTGGCACAAGAGAAGAATCTTAAAGAGCACTTCACATTCGAAAACGACGTTCGAATCAATAACACTGTGGTCAAAAAGGGCCGTTACCTCGTCGAGTTCAACGCCCAGTCGGGTGAAATGAGCATCCTCGATGGAGAGAAGGTTCTCGCTCGCGCGAAAGCCACCGTCAAGGTTAACGACAAGAAGTTCCGAGATGACGCTCTGCTCACTACCAACACGCCCGAGGGTTCCAAGGTTGTTGGCATGCGTCTTGGTGGCCAGCGCGAAGAGCTGACTATCGGTGAGGACGTTGCTGGGACCAATTAGTAGTAGGACTACACCCGAAACATAGGCCGAGCGACAACAAGCACTCGGCTGCAGTACACATAGCAGCGGACGGTCTCGAAGCAATTGCCGAGACCGTCCGCTCAATTTTTATCCGCTACTTGATCAGGGCCTTGTTGTCTTTTCCCTCCGCATTCGAGAGGGTCAGCCCCAGCAAACCAGCGGCTGTCGGCCCGGTATCAACCATTCGCCAGAGACTGACCTTGGCGCCCGCACGTGCGTGATTCCCGTAGATGATCAGTGAAGCACGCATGGCCGGGTTGGTCGGCAGATAACCGTGTGTTCCGTGGTAGTTCTGGCCGGAGTCGTGGACCTCGGGACCAGAGAGCGACTCACCCATAGTGAAGCCGTTTGCCGCCTCGAGCATAAATGCTGCCTGCGGAATGGCCTGCATCCGATTGAGCTCCTTCCGAGTGACTATCTCCTTGATTGGACTGTCACTGCGCTTCGCCCACTCGGAGAATATCTGGTTCACCTTTCGCTCGGTCTCTTTGTCTCCCGCATCATGCAGGACGATTGCCGAAGAGCCGCCCGCCGGCCACGCAGCAGCCTTCCAACTGGTTGGTTTGCCGCTTTCGTCGAGGGTGATCAGTTTTTCTTTCACCAGCACTACGTTGGGCTCGAATCTCCTGCTCACGGCCGCGAAGCCGTGATCGGAGACCAGGAAAAATGTGGTCTGGTCAAAGATGCCGGCGGCCTTGGTCGCTTCGATGATCCGACGGACATAGCCATCCTCGCGCTGTGCAACTTCGATTGCCGGCTTGGTGCGGGGTCCGGCACGGTGGTGAACACCATCGAGTTCGATCAGGTGAACCAGGAGAAGATTGGGACGGTAGGTCCTGATGATGTACTCGCTGGCCTTAGTCAATCGATCATCTCCGGTCAGCTCTTTGCCGTAATCACTGCCGAGGGCCTTCTCAAGAAGGCCGGGCGTTGAATTCTCGATGATCTTCTTCCACGTTGACGGCGTTTCATTGGGGTCGATTATCTCGGGCACGTTGTAATCTATCTCGGCTCCGACCGTCACTGGCCAACCCACTGAAGCGGTCACCAGACCCGCCTTTTTGGCCTTCGACCACAGCGTCTCGGCCTTCAAATCTTTGCTGTACCAGTACCAGGCTTTCGTCTGCGGCTCATTAGGCGCTTCGAAGATGCGGTTCTGGACGATGCCGTGAATCGCTGGGCGAGCTCCCGTGATCAGCGTCGTATGCGACGGGTAGGTGACAGTTGGGTAGACGCCCTCGACGCCCTCCGCATACGCCCCGCTCTGCTTCATCATCATCAGAGTCGGAACCTGCAGGCCGATACTCTCCGGCGATGTGTAATAGTCGGGTACGAGTCCGTCGATCGAAATCATGACCGACATGTTGACTCGAGGCGGGCTGATTCCGCTTCGCCGCCATGTTCGCTCGATCGAAGCAGATGATTGCCGCAAAGATGACGACTGTTAAGACAAGCCAGTACCTTCTGAGCTTAGCCATGCGTATTTCCCTCGTGAGCAGCGGGGAGCGCCGCCCGGCATCACTTCTTGTTGAAGATCAGTTTCGAATCCAGCTGACCCTGTCCGAAATCGACCGACCGTTTGACCTGAAGAACCTTCCCGCCTTCCATGAGGTCCCATGTTTCATTCACTTTGATAGTCGCCTCGTTACCCTGGAAGTTGACGTTGCGAACGGCGTGAAGCTCGACCTGTTTGCCGTCGCCGACCCATTTGCCCGAGATTGTTCCCTTCCCCGGGATCATGCCGGCGAAATCGGCCTGAGTCTCGCTCCCATCGAGCTTGTAGGTGATTTTCTGAGTCGGTATTTCGCGATCGCCACCTGTGTATTTGGTCTCGACCGTAAGTGTCTTGTCGTCCTGAGTCACCGTCATGGTGATATCGATGTCGGCCATTGGCCCCTGCAGCCCTTCGCTCTTTTGCTTGTCGAGCGACCAGGTGCCGGCGAAGTTGGTTGGTGCGGCCGAAACAGCCCAGAGTCCGGTCAAAAGAGCGCACAGCGAGACCGAAGCCAATACTAATCTTTTCATCTCAAATCTCCTTTAAGGATTTTGCCTGCAAAAAAGGTTGCGGAGAGTGGGTGAGTGATAACGCAATTGGTAACAGGGCGTCAAGAGCAATGTCGGGCTGTAGCCGTAGGGGCGGCTCGTAGGGGCGGCTCGCGAGCCGCCCTTCTTATGTGTCCACACCTGAATCAAAAGCGGCGACAGGTCGCCGCACTCCAAAGTCAAACCATACGGTGGCGGCGGAACCATACATAGATGAGCACGGCCAGAAAAGCCATCGCCGCCATCCAGAACCAGAAGTTGGTTTTGAGCCACGGTTGATCGGCGAAGTTCATGCCGAAGACGCCGGTCAAAAAAGTGATCGGAAGAAAAACCGTTCCGACGACAGCGAGCCTCTGCATGACGCGATTCATTTCATTGGCTACCTGCGACAGGTGCGCATCAAGCATGTTGGACATTAGATCGCGATAGCTGTCGAGCGTCTCATAGATTCTAAAAAGGTGATCGGCAACATCGCGCAGATAGGGAATTGTTCGCGGCTGAATGTTGGTGAAGTCGCGAGTAATCAGCATCTGACAAACCTCGCGCAACGGCCCGGCGAATCGACGAAGTCGAGTCAGAGTGCGCTTCATTTGAAAGATGGTCTCAAGAGTGCCCTGGTCAGGCCTCCCGACTACTCTATCCTGCAGATCGTCCATGCTGTCATCGAGAGTAGTGAGCATCGGAAAGTAGTTATCGACGAGTTCGTCAAGCAGCGTATAGAGCAGGTAGTCGGCGCCGTGCTCGAAAAGCCGCCGGCTGCGATCGCAGCGATCACGCAATCTGCGGACCGCGTCGACAGGCTTGACATGAATGGTGACGAGGAAGTTTTCACCCAGGAACATGCTCAGTTGTCTCGACTGAACATCTTCGTCCTCGGCATCAGGCGGCGGGCAGCCTGGCTCGCATCATTTTTGGTGGGGGCCCGGAGCGTCACCTCATCGGCCGCCATGAAGAAGTAGCTTGTCGTACTCGTCGATTTTGGGCCGTTGATTCGGCTTCATCGCGTCTTCGACTGCCAGCGGATGGAACTGAAAGACGTCGGACAGGATCTTGAACTCTTCTGGCGTCGGAGATTCGAGGTCGAGCCAGAAGGGGCGCGTCTTGTCGGTCAGCAACTTCGGCAGGACAGTCTGATCCTGAACATGGACAGCCTCGGTGCTACCCGTGTTGTACATGATGGTAAGCATGGCACGGATAGAATATATGGAGTCCGGTGAATGTTGAGAGCGGCTGGAGATTACTATTTCTTAAGATATTGATTGAACCATTCGATAGCGAGCTTCATGGCCTGGTCGCGCTGCTGCAAGTAGACTCCATAGTGGGTAATATTCGGGATGACGACATATTTCTTGTTGCTGCCCGCCATGCGATCGTAGGCAAGCTTGGCGTGATCCTTGTTATCGAACAGCTCTTCCTTCTCGGCTACGATAAAGAGCACCGCCGCCTTGACTCTTGCGGCATCGTCAACCGGTGCATAGCGCGCGAGACTCTCGCGGATTGGAGCGCCGATGAGATTACCGACGACCACGGCTCGAGGCGCCGGGTACATTTCGCCGTGAGCACGCCTGGCCGCCTCGGCAAAGGTCTGTTCCTGTTGAGCCGAGTCGGCGACCACCCAGCGGGAATCGAATGCTCCGACCTGGCTGACAACGGCCTTAATCCGGGGGTCCCAGGCAGCTACATAGAAGACATGTCCTCCGGAGTAGCTCGAGCCGCGAATTCCTATTCTCGAGGCATCGACCATCGGCTCGGCTGCTGCCCAGTCAATGACGTTGAACCAATCGGTGGTCTGCTCGAAAGGATCCACGTACTCGCGCACTTCGACCACCTCGGCGGTGAATTTCTGATTTTGGCCCGGCGTCGGTGTGACAGGGTAAGGCTTGGTCAGTACGAGGCGAGCATCGCTTTCGCCCCAGCCGCGGTAGTCGAAGATGATCACCAGGTATCCCGCATTCGCAAGATCGATGGCATCGCGGCGGAAGTTGGCTGCGACACCACCCCAGCCATCGGCCATGATGATCGTCGGGAGCTTAGTGCCTGCGAGGGTCTTTAGCGAAAAGAGCTCAGCGTGGAGCCGCACGCCCTCACTCATAATGTTGGCCGAGCGAAAGTCTATGCCGTCGGGCGCCTTAAAGTTGGCTGCCAGAGCGGGTCGAGCGCGCGCCGGATCGGGCGGACGCGTTGCCTGTCCGGCCGGTGCTGTTGGCTGTTGAGTCTGCGCCGCGATATGCTGCGTCAGGCTGATAAGAACGAGGCCGAGTGCGCCGAACAGGAAGGCAGCTGCAAACCGATGCTTGGACAATTGAAGGTTCTCCTTTCGAACGAGGTCAGCTACTGACTGGTCGGTAGAGTATATACTGAGCTCGATCTTTAGTGGAGACTTGCGGAGGCTGATCCCGAATGGGAATCCTGACATACCAGGAACTCGACGCTTACCACGCTGATGGCTACCTGCTTTCCAGAGGCCTTTTCGAGCGCGACGAGATAGACCTGCTGAGGCAGTCCGCGCTTCTCGACCGTGAGCTCGACCGGCAGTCATTCAATCGTGCCGACGGAGAGGGCGGAACAGTCCGCCTCTCGCTCTGGAATCAGCCGGGAGACAGCATCTACGGGATGTTTGCGCGCTGCGAGCGGATCGTCGATTCGGTGGAGAGGATTCTCGGAGGCGAGGCCTATCACTACCATTCGAAGATGATCCTCAAGGATGCGCGAACTGGAGGGGCGTGGACGTGGCACCAGGACTACGGCTACTGGTATCACTTCGGCGTGCTGTTCCCCCTGCTGACGAGCGTGTCGATTGCAGTTGATCCGGCCACTCGGGAGAACGGTTGCCTGCAGGTTCTTCGCGGTTCGCATCTGCTGGGCCGGCTGGACCATGTTTTGTCGGGTGAGCAGGCGGGCGCCGACGCAGAGAAAGTCAATGAGGCGCTTGGTCGGCTCGAACTGGTTCATTGTGAGATGGAGCCTGGAGATGCTCTCTTCTTTCACTGCAATCTGTTGCACCGCTCGGATCAGAACAAGTCAGATCAGCCTCGCTGGTCTCTGATCTGCTGTTATAACGCGGCGAGAAATGATCCTTATAAGGAATCGCCGCATTCGCGGTATACGCCGCTTGAGAGAGTGGATGACGGGGCCATCAGGCGAGTCGGAGTAAAGAGGTTTGAGGACGGGGGCGAGGTGTCGTGGCATGAGCCGGAGCGCGAAGGAATTGGTCGACGGTTGAGAGGGCTGACTCCTTCGCTAACAAGGCCTTCGCGATATTTCCTGCGCACGGGACGTGCTGCGGATATTTGCCGGCGGTGAAACCGCCGGATACGCGTCCCCGCGTGCTCGCGCCCGCAAGGGGCGCTGGACGGAAACCGCAAGACGATGCCATTTCAGGTAAACTATTTTGATTGAATCACGTACTTACGTGAGTCTGTCCGGCGCCCTTCCCGGGCGCGGCCCGCCTTCGGTGGGTTTCTTAACCGGTGGTTTCACCACCGGCTAATATCCGCGCGCACGTTCCGTGCGCAGGAACAGCGGCCTTTCTCTGAACGATATCATTGTTCCAGCCTCCTGTCGCTGCCCGAAAGCGGCACGATGCCCGATTATTCCCCTCGCAAGGCGAGCACCGGGTCCACTCTCGCCGCCCGCATCGCCGGCCACAAACACGCCAGAACTCCCGCTGCGAGAAGGACCAACGGCACGGCGCTGAACGATATCGCATCGAACGGAGAGACTATTTGAACCTGGCTCGACAGGAGCCGCACGCTGAAGAAACTCCCCACCAGTCCGATCGCTATGCCCACCAGCAAGAGCACAACTCCCCGCCAGACCACCATGCGAGTGATTATCCCCGGAGCGGCTCCAAGAGCCATTCGCACGCCTATCTCCTGCGTCTGTTGTGCAACCGAGTTTGACATCACTCCATAGACTCCGATCACGGCAAGAATCAGTCCCAACGCCGCGAACGCCGAGAAGAGCGCGAGATTGAAGCGAGGCCCCGAGTAGATGCCCTCTTCGAGCACCGTTCCCATAGTTCTCATCCCCGTCACCGGTTGATCCTTGTCGATGGCGTACACCTGGCTGACGACTGAGTGAGTCATTGACGCCGGGTCCCCATTTGTCAGCACAACAATCCGGTCGGCCCGTGCTGTCACGGTGAAAGGTATGTAGACTTCGGAAACCATCTGATCGGCGAGGCCTCTGTTGAGCGTATCGTTTACCACGCCGATTACCTGAAAAGAGTCATTCTCGAGCGAGCTCGGAGGCTGCTTGAGCTGTGGAATACGAATAACTCGACCGAGCGCATTCTGACCCTCGAGCCTGTTCTTGACGAAATTCTGATTGACGATTGCCAGCTGCTGCCTGCTGTTGACCTCGTTCTCCGCAAAGAGTCTCCCCTGCACCATGGCTATTCCAAGGGCTCGCGTGTAGTCGGGGCTGATCTCGTGAACGATTACTGGCTGCTGGTTCTGTTGCGCAGCACCCACTACCTCTATCGGAAAACCATAATTGCCGAAGGGATGGACGCCCGTGTTGATGCCCGCGGCAACCACTCCCGGCAGCGCGCTCGAGCGGCGCAGCAGATCCTGGAAGAAATCTGTTCGGCGCTGTCGATCCGGATATCTCTTCTCGGGCAGAGGAACTCTCATGACGAGGAGCCGGTCCGCGCGGAATCCGAGCTCGACCTGCTGCATCGCAAAGAGCAGTCCGAATCATGAGGCTTGCCGCTACCAGCAGCATCAGGGAGAGCGCCACCTCGGCTACAACGAGGCCTTTGCGAAGGAACGCCTGGCTCGAGTTTCCAGCCATGCCGCGGCCAGCCTCACGCAGCGGATTTGCGAGGTCCGGCGTCGATGTGTGGAGGGCAGGAGCCAGACCGAAGAGAAGGCTCGTGAGCACCGATACCACAAGCGCGAAGAGCAGGACCGGTGTGTTGAGCACTACCTCTGCCTCGTCTGGGATTGTGTCCTGTGGAACAAGGGCAAGAATTGCTCGGAGGGCGCCGAAGGCCATGCCTATTCCGAGCAGTCCGCCGCCGATCGCGAGCATCAGGCTTTCGGTCAGCAGTTGACGCACGAGTCTCGCGCGTCCGGCACCGAGCGCAGCCCGGATGACCATCTCCTTCTGCCGCGCGCTGGCACGTGAAAGAAGAAGATTGGAAACGTTCGCACAGGCGATCAGGAGTAGCAGTCCGACTGCTCCAAATAGTATCCAGAGATTCCTCGTGATACTGCTGGGGAAGGTCTCCTTGAATGACAGGAGACCGACGCGCCACCTGTCTGGAAACTGTGCCGGCTCGCGCGTCTTCAAATCCTGAATGATTGGATGCAGGTCGGCCTCGGCCTGGGCCTCCGTGATGCCTGGCTTGAGTCGTCCAAGCAAATGGACGCCGCGAACGCCTTCGATTGCTTTGCCTCGCTCGAAGACTACTGGAAGGTAGACATCAGCGCCCCTCCACATGAATCGCTTTGGCATGACGCCAACGATAGTTCTTACCTTGTCATTGAGCCTTAGTTCTCGTCCGATGACGCCGGGGTCGCCCGCAAACTGTCGCTGCCAGAATTTGTAGCCGAGAACAATCACCGGAACCGCTTCAGGGCTGCCATCCGCGGGTGTGATCACGCGACCCAGCAATGGTTGAACACCCATCACCTGAAATGTATTGGGCGTACCGTAGTTGCCGCGCAGGCGCTGTGGATCGCCGCTGCCTGTCCAGAGAACGTCACTGATCGTCGATGCAATTACGCCATCGAAGATCGAGCTGCGCTCCGCGATCTCGAGAAACTGATCGGTCGAGTAGCCGAGCCGCATTCCTCGCTGGCTCGGATCCCATACCTTGACGCTCATCAGGTTATCGACGTCCTTATATGGGAACGGGTCGAGGATGACGCCGTGAATGACGCTGTAGATTGCCGTGGTGGCCATTATCCCGAGCGCCAGGGAGAGCATGGCGATGGCACTGAAAGCAGGATTCCTGAGCAGGTTACGCGTTCCGAATTTCAAGTCCTGAACGAATTGTTCCAGCCAGGTAATCATAGTTTTTCAACTCCAGCGTTTGGTCAGCCGAGGACGAAGATTCTGGCTTCGTATTCCGGCAGGTCGTAGACGAGCACGCCGTCATTGACCTCAACGTCCTGATTGCTGGTCCATTCGTGCCAGACTCCATTCTCGGGAATGGACTCAATCCTATATCCCTCGAGGTTCCGGCCAGACAGGTTCACTAAGACTACGACTCGCGAGCCCTCATCGTTCCAACGAACATAGCCGAGAACCTTCTCCTCCTGATTTTCATGAAAGAAGCTTATGTTGTCCGTCTGCAAAGCGGGGCTTTGCCTTCGCAGGGCGATCAGTCCACGGTAGTAGTCAAGCAAGCCGCGGTTTGCTTCATTGGCCAGAAGCTGCCAGTCGATCTTGTTTTGATCGATCGTCTTCGTTTTGCACTCGCCGAATTCCTCACCCATCCAGATCATCGGCACGCCCATTGCCGTCATCAGGAGAGCAGCTCCGAGTCTCGCACGCCCGAAAGCAGCACCGTCGAGGAGTCCGTGCTCGGCGAGATCGGCCATTAAGTGGTCGTGATCGTGATTCGATAGATAGTTGATCACGCTCACCGCACCCTCAAAGCCGGTTCGCTTGGCGTCAAGAACGTCTTTCAATCGTTCCAGCTCGACCTCTCCTGTACCAAGGAACGGGACCACTGTGTGCAGAAAGAAGTCGTGCCAGCAGCCGTCCATCGGACCTGCCGCGCCGACCACGCGAGTTTCGGGAGGAAGATACTCGGCAATGTTGTAGAAAGGCTTGGCTCCAGCTACCTCCCTCGTCCTCTCAACTATCCAACGCATAAACTCAAGGTCACCGATCTGACGGGCCGCGTCGTAGCGGATTCCGTCGATGTGATACTCCTCAATCCAGAAGCGGACAACCTCTCCGATGAACTTCCATGCGGGTTTGATATCAAGGTTCTCGTCGTAGTGGGAGTAATTGAATTGGGGTCCCCAGCTCAGCTCAGGCTCCCTCGGCTCGTGGTAATACCAGTAGTCGTGATCAATCTGCGCCAGCGGAGCGCCGCTCTCTGAATGGTTGTAGACGCCATCCATAATCACGCGAATACCTCGGCCATGACACTCATCTATGAGCCGCTTCAGCTCGAGAGTTGTGCCGTAGCTCGATTCCGTAGCGAAAAAGTAGCGCGGGTTATAGCCCCAACTTCTGTCGCCAGGGAATTCTTTGACGGGCATCAATTCGATGGCATTGATCCCGAGTTCGGCGAGGTAATCCAGCTTCAACGTGACGTCGGTGTATTTGCCTCTGATGAAGGGATCGGCTTCGCCGCCTGAGAAGTCTCCGACATGCAATTCATAGATTACGAGCGATTGATCGGGTGGCAGCAGGTGGTCGTCATGCTGCCAGACGTAGTCGTCGACGATGCGCCGTCCGTCCCTGATGTTGAGAATGCCGTTCTGTGAGGCATCGTCGATGTCTGTGGCGTACGGGTCGGTGATTTCGACCCATTCGTTCTCAGGAAAAAACCAGCTCTTGGATTGCACACGGAACCGGTAATGATAGAGTCCGTCTGCCAGTGGTATGCGCGTGCGGAAGTAACCATCGTCGCCCTTCTGCATAGGAATGGCTTCGTCTGTAAAGGAGCCAAGGAGGCTGGCGGCTTCGTTGTAGGGCGCAAAGAGCGCGAATTCGATCTCAGTTTCGAGACTGTTGGTCAACCATATTATTTGTAGAGTCCTGTGCGGCAGGTCCGCAATCGTGCCGCAGACTGTCCAGTCTGCGGCAAACTTCTCCTGCGCTCTAGTGGTTTTCACTCGTCCCTTGAGCCAACTTCTGGTCTCGCAAGACAGCAGAAGCGTGGCCTGGCCAGGCTGGACAGCCCGCGCCACGTCTGCCGCGGGTCATCTGCCTCTACCTCGCCCAATCAAGGAATTGACGTTCCCAGCATCAACACGACGGCCACGGTAACGAACGAAAAGGTTCCCCACCCAAGCAGATTGTAAAGTCTCGTATTCTTCAGCTCTCCCGTCAGCTTGCTGTTATTAATCAGCCGCAGAATGAACACAAGAATTATAGGAAGCATGAAACCGTTGAGCACCTGTATCCCTACCAACAACTCAATCACCGGGAGCCCGGGAATCAACGCGAGGGCCGCTCCAAGCAGTATCAATGCCGTGAACAACCCGAAGAACATCTTCGCGCGCCGGTAATCCAGATTGACACCCTTGAGGAATCCGAAGGCTTCGCTGATAGCATAAGAAGTAGCCAGCGGAAGCACTGCGGCCGCGAGCATCGACGCCCCGAGCAGTCCGATTGCGAAGACGATTCCCGCAGCGCGCCCGGCCACCGGCGCAAGTGCTCGTGCAGCATCGGCCGCCGTCTCAATCTCCGTCGTGCCGATGGCATGGAGAGTGGCCGCCGTGGCGATGATCATGAAGATGGACATGAGGTTGGAGAAGACGGAGCCGGCATAAGCGTCGACGCGCTCTGCCCCATAGTGACGCCGCGCAGACCCGCGCTCAACAATCGAGCTCTGCTGGAAGAGCTGCATGTACGGCGTGATGGTAGTGCCAATCAGTCCCACGACCAGTGTCAGATATTTCGAGTCGTAGCGGATCGTCGGAATGAAGGCTCCTCGCGCCACCTCAGACCAGTGCGGGCGGGCAAGGATTGCAGCGACAGGATAGGCAAAGAAAACCAGGGTCAGAAGCAGAAAGACCTTCTCGACGCGGCCATAGCTGCCGAAGACTACCAGATACCAGATGATGGCCGCAGCCACAGGCACAGCGAGGTATTTGCTCAGACCCAGCAGCTCGGCGGCAGCTCCAATACCAACGAACTCGCTGATGACGAGACCACCATTGGCTATCAGGATGACGCCCACCGCGAAGCATGCCCAGCCGAGACCGTATTGCTCGCGGATCAGGTCGAGCAGCCCGCGGCCGGTCGCTGCTCCGAGCCGGGCCGCCATCTCCTGGACCACTGCCAGGAGGACGGTCATAACCAGCATGACCCAGATCAGATCGTAGCCGTACCTGGCTCCAGTCGCGCTGTAGGTGGCAATGCCGCCCGCATCGTTCCCGGCGGAGCTCGCAATCAACCCAGGCCCGAGTATGACCAGCCATCGCCAGATTCCGGTCGGTGGCTTTCTCAACCCGCGCAGCCGCACACTCCGGCCGCGAAGATTGATCCGCACTCCAGCGGCGATCGGCCGGCCGCAGCCCGGGCGCTCTTGCACTCGCAATATTCGAGACAGGCTCGAGACCCTGAGGCGAGTCATCTGGATTGATCAATGGCTTCAAGAGAATATCTTCGGGGCCCGCGCACTCCAGCTTTGCGGTGCGGCCTCAGCGACGGCCGCATCAATGGTCATGATTCCGATCAAGCGACCTTGATCTCCGACAACGGGAAGCGCGGCGAGGTGACTGCTCAGAACACGATCGGCAGCGATGCGTGCTGGCTCGAGGGGGTCGAGTGTGGTCACGTAGGGATTCATAAATTCTTCGAGGCGCTGCTCATCCTCAGCGATCACCAACTGACGAAGGCTGATTACGCCCTGCAGCCTGCGACTCTCTTCATCGTCTACGACATAGAGAAAGTAGGTGAAGTCGGCCTCCTTCAGCCTCTCCCGCAGGCTCTCGCGTGCCTCTTTCCTGGTCAGTCCGAGCCGGGGCGAAGATGACGTCGTTGGTCATTACTCCGCCGACAGTGTCTTCCGGGTATCGGAGCAGCTCAATGAGCCGACCTCGCTGTGGTTCAGACAAGGCCTCGAGGTATCTCTTTGAATCGTCAATGTGCAAATGGCCAATCAGATCGGCTGCAGCATCGGGGGCCATCAACGCCAGCATTCGCAGGGCGCGCTCCTCGTCAAGCTCTTCGAAAACCTGGAGCTCCCGCTCTGAGGTCATCATCTCCAGCACGTCCGCAGCGAGATGGTCCGGCAGCATCTTCGAGCAGCTCGGCAGCGTGCAGGTATGGCATGGCTTCAATCAGATGAGCGATCTCGCCGGCCGGTAACCGTGCAATCCTCATGTGTTCACCGGAACTGTCCCTGACACGCTTCGGATCACCGGAGAGGAACTCGACATATTTCCAGTCCGCGCAACGAATGCTGCGTCTTCGATCGATCCACCCGCGTGTCAGCCGGCGCAGGATCGCCTGACCGCTTCCATCGGCGGCGGCGAGAGACAATTCTCCATCGTTCTCCTCGAGCCAAAGGTCGTTCGCACGCATCGCACAACGGTCTTTCAGATCGAGCACGAGGGAGTCAAGAACGTCCCGCCGCAGACGAGCCTGCTCATTGAGCAGTTCGCTCGATACGGGAGTGGCGGCCGTCAGATCATCCACTTCGAACCAGCGACGGTCGCAGTCAATTCGTTTTATGGCTTCGCTCGGTAGCGCGACCTCGACTCCCTTCTCGTCCTTGAAAAGAACAAAACGAACCGGCGGATGATCGCCATCAGTGAGATTTACCAACAGGTCGCTCGCCTTCGCGCTGTGTCCCTGCGAATCTCTCAGCACGGAAGCGCTCAAGCTCCGAAACCAGGATTACACCGGCTCGTTTGTCAGGACGTTCGCTCATGTCGTTCGATGTAGCTGCGGCTCACTAGACCGCTTGCATCACTCTCTATCAGGCTCCTCTTTGTCATGCGCGAACAATTCATTTCCACTCGAAGCGCTGACCTGTTCGGCGAGCACCGTATCCGCTGCCTCTGCGATGCGTTCCTCGAGCACCTCACTTGGCGTCTCTTCGGGACTGAGCTCGCCGTTGTGATAGAAGCTCGAAGCCTTGTAGAGCTCTCGAACGAACATGAGAAAGACTTTCGCTACAGCGATCGTCGGGATAACCAGGATCACCCCCAGCAATCCAAAGAGCTTTGCGCCAATCAGCAGGCCGAGAATGACAGCCATTGGATGCAGGTTGAGTCGTGTCCCGAGTATTCGCGGCGTGAGCAGGTATCGCTTCGATGGTCTGCACTACCACGAAGACTCCGACGACGCCGGCGACATGCCACCATCCTCCGCCCTCAGCGAGCGTGAATCCTGTCGCGAGCAGTAGACCAAGGGTCGACCCGACGTACGGAATGGCATTGAGGACGCCGGCAATTGCCGCTATTCCCGCCCATGCCGGAACGCGGAGTGCAGCGAACCCAACGGCGTAAAGGCCGGCCATGCAAGTCCCAATGAGCAATTGGCCCCTGACATATGATTCAAGAATCCGTCCGACCTCGTCGAAGAGGCGACTGAAAGGCTGACGGAAACGCGGAGGAATCAGATCCTCCAAACCATCGCGCCACCTGCCGAAGTCGATGAGGATGTAGAAAACAAAGAAAGGAATGAGCAGCAGATCGAGTGAAGCGACAGCCGTCGACAGAAAACCTGAGAGACCACCTGCAAACCAGCTCGTTGGGGATCCAATGGCGGCTACAGGGTCGCGCAGGAACTGCTCGATCCGGCTGCCTGCAACACGATCAAGGAAAGGTGAAAAGCGGCGGACGAACAATCGCTGGCGCACCGCATTCTCCGCGGTGAAATAACGGGTCAGCTTCTGGCCTGCAATGGCTCCGTGTTCCCAGAGGTCCGGAATAACAAATGTCAGAAAAATGGCGATCGCAAGTATCACGCCGAGAAGCGTAAGGAGTGCCGCCACCGGCCGCGAGAGGCCAAGCCTTTCAAGAAGCTGAACGAATATATTAAGCAGGTAGGCCAGGGCTACCGAAGCCAGGAGGGGAACCACCGCGATGCTGCCGACGACATAGAGAAAATAGAGCAGCAGGAGCGCGCAAATTGCCGCAGGAACCCACCGTAGCCACCAGAATGGAGACTCTGTAACGGGAATTGTCGTCTTAGGCGGCATTCTCAGGTCAATCTGAATGAAGACAGTACGGCCTTTCACCGCTGTCATCGGGCATTATTAGCCTTGTGCAATTAGCGCGCCATGCAGGTTGGGCTCATGAGAGAAGCGCGGCGACTGGCTCAGTATGGAGTGCGGCGACTTGTCGCCGCTTTTGCGTTAGTCATTGCAGCATTACCAAATCAAAAGCGGCCTCAAGTTGCCGCACTCCATACCACCTTCACGGGCTCACACAGGAAAAGCTGCTTGCTTCGTCGACGTTGCCCGTTCCCTTATACTTTGCGACTTGCGGGTAGGGACACAACGGGCGGGTTCTCGAAACACTTCCACTCTTTCGTTGCGAAGCAATCAGCTCCTTTGGTGCATTCCCCTTCTCAACCCAGTCGAACACCGCCGTTAGAGCATCCAATTCATCGGTTCCGACGCCGCCCCTGCAGTGAGCCATCCCGGGCACCATGAAGAGTCGGAAGAAGTCGCCCGTCTGGCTTCCGAACTTCGCTGCCACCTTCTCGTAGTAGTCGATACCCATCAAAGGATTGAGAGCCGGATCAGCCCAGCCGAAATACATGACGATCTTGCCTCCTCGCGCCTTGAAGCGAGAGAGATCCGGATTCTTCGCGTCGAGAATACTGCCGATCGCTGCCAGCTTCGCTGGATCAGAATCGAGGTTGAAGGACTTCAGATCGTAGTTCGGATCAGGCTTCTGAAACGCGAGGAAGCGAAAGAATGTCTCGGCGAAGGTTGCCGAAATGGACCGTCCCTGCTGCGCAATGATCCAGGCGTTCCATCCGCTCAAGCCACCGGCCATGTCGATTTCGGCGCTCACCGGCTGGCCCCAAAAGAGACGTTTACCGCCCGCTGCAGCGCCGTGATATATCGTCTCGAGCGTGTGAATCTGGCCGCTTGTGAAGCAGTCCTTTCCGTCTGTATCGCTCGCGCAATGCGGGAGATCCTTCTCCGCCTCAAACTCGCATCGGCGCGGATCCGTGATCAGCCCGTCGACCAGACCGTCTGCGCCATCGCATTTTGCATAGACCCGTTGCGCGACGATCTTCATCTTCTCGAGCGGTATAGGTTCGCTCGCGAGAGCCCGCACCATGGAGACGTAGTTCGTCATGGTGCCCGTAAAATCGAGTACCGGTGCTCCGACGACTATGCCGTCAAAATCATCCGGAAAGCGCTGCGCCGACATGAGGCCCTGCCGTCCTCCCGTTGAGCAGCCGTCGAAGTAGCTCCGGACGGGTGCGCTGTCGTAGTAGAGTCGTATCAGCCGTTTTGATGTCTCTGCTGTGATGTGCACCGCACGGTAGGCATAGTCGATCAGCTTCTGCCGGTTGACCGCAAAGGTTCCAAGCGGCTCGATTACTGCGTCGTGACCCGTGTTTGTCTGTGCGACAGCGAAGCCATGCTTGAGCGCTGAGTTGCGCGCGTTGGCACGCGCCGGAGCCGTCAGGTTCTCACCCGCATAGCCGCCATTGCCGAACATGTAGAGCCTTCCATTCCATGAAGTCGGCAGGCTCAGCTCGAAACGCACCTCGGGCTCTACCTGACCTAAGACCTGGCAGAACTCGGGAAGCTCTCCGGAGGCAGGAACGAGAGTGGCGGTATCGACGGAGAATTCGTATCCAGTTGAGCTGACCAGCGCACGGCAATCCTGTTTTGGCTTTCGAAGATTTGTTTCATTGAGCGCGGGCTTCCAGTTGGTGAACTGGTAGCCATTCTGAGCATAACCAGTGGACGAAAGGATCAGAAGGAGGAGCAATAACTGACTGCTTCGAGTGATTTTCATTGTGTGGCCCTCAGGTGATGAGCGTCTAGAGTAACCGCAAAGAACGCAAAAAAGGAACACAAAGACTCAAAACAGAACGTGAGATTTTGTGTTCCTTTATGTTTTTTGTGCCTGCCTGGCGCCGTAGGCGTGCTGCTGTACCGCAGACTGTCCAGTCTGCGCCACCCTCGAGTTTGGACATTTTTCTGTGAGCAGAAATTGGCCACGGCCTCCGTAGGAGCAGTGCCGCTATGTTTCGGAAAAATGCAGCGCTCGGTACCCACTCAGGGGAGCAATTTGGAGTGCGGCGACTTCGTCGCTTTAGTTACCTGTTGCTGTCTATCGGAGAAGAGAGGCCTCTTGCTCAATAGACCTGCAACAGATAACTAAAAGCGGCGACAGTCGCCGCACTCCAAATTGCTCAACGCCTGTAGGGGCTACGAGGATATCTCCCTGCACAGACTCCGCCTACCGGGCTGTGCCGCAGACTGTCCAGTCTGCGGCTCCTGAACACTGCTTCAATTACCTGCGAGTACGCTCTGGCGAGAGCTGGCACAGGCTGGACAGCCTGTGCCACGGTTCTCAACGAATATTGACTCTCACGGTGTTGGCCGCCTTCCCATCGACGACCAGAGTCACATCCACATCGCCTCGCCCTGCCAGGCTACGCGGCAGTGGGACGTTCAGCTGATCCTCTCCGACATACCCGTTTCCTCCGGCAAATAGTACCGGCACTTGAATCCCGCCGATCCTCAGGTCAATCGTCGAAAGGTCCTGACGATTGCGGATGCCCGTGCCGAACAGGATCAGGAAGAGCTGATCGGACGCGTTGCCGAAATCGATCGGCTTCGGGCATGAACCTCTTTTGCGCAGCATCGAACTGAAATACAGGCTCAGAGGTCTGCTGACCGCCGGGCGTTACTCGGAGAGAGAACGCGTTCGGTGCGCCCTTTCCGTCGGCGTTGGCTGTGAACAGACCAGGGGCCACGCTTGCAATCTGCGTTGTCCCAGTTGAAACGGTGCCGTCACCGCTCGTTATGGTTATCGTTGCAGGGCCATTGGCAGTCCCGGTCGGCATCAGGTAATTGACCTGACCTGGCGAGACGAAGAAGAGCATGGCTTGCCGTTGTGCTCCTGCGCTATCCGTCACCATGACTCGCGTACCGCCGAGCTCTGTGGTCAGTGTACCGGAGCTCAGAACTGTGGCGGTGGCGAGACGAGTGCCGAAGGCCGCGACAATCTCATCGCTCGCGAGCGCATCGCCGTTGAAGCTTGCGGCGGAGACGCTGACGACTTTGCCCTGTGACGGCGTGGAAGCAGCTAACGGTGGCTGTGATGGTAAACGAAGACGACCCCGAACCGTAATTCACCAGTTGGATGTAATACACGCCGGCCTGCAATGCCGGCGAGCTGGCCGGGGTGACGGTGATGGATTCGTTGAAGTTGTCCGAAATGGACCTGAAATCGGCTACTGGATAGCCGTACTCAATCGGGATACTGCTGCCGAAACGCACATAGATATCGATGTCCGTGTTTCCATTCACGTCAATCTTGAGCTGCGTCGCACCGCTCGGCACCTGGATCGTGTACTGGGTGTTGAACGCAATTCCGCGTGGCGAGGAGTCGGCCATGAATCCATCCTTCGGGACTCCTGATGTCAACGCAACAATGTTTGGCGTGGGGGCCGGCCTTGGCCCCGCATCAGGCGGCGGAGGCGCAGGCGGCCCTGCGATCGCGACGATGGCGCGGATCATGGCGTTGGCCGGCTTGCCTTGATACACGTCACTGAGAGGCCCGAAGCTGGCACCGCCGTCTGTCGAATAGAAACTGCGATTCTCGGATGAGCCGCTCAGGTCAGCGGCAAAACCTACTCCCTGGTGGGGCGCAGGCGTCTCATATCCGACATAAAAATCGCCCCCGTTGATCGTCGGGCCATTGGGGATCGCAAACTCGAGGAAGAGCGCGCTGCTGGCGCTCGGCACGATGGTCTTCATTCGAGTGAACTGCGAGACCGTTGGCACTTGCCCGGTCGAACTGCCGGCGATAGAGCAGAGTTATCGGCTGGCCTGTCGCATTGGGTTGATCTCGGAGGATCGGAACTACGATACGCAGCTTGCGCAACGTCGAAGGATAACTAGAGGGCGTCAGCCGGTTGATGACTATCAATCCATTGCCTAACGCGCCACTATCCATACTTCCATCATCCAGCTTCAATTCGGCCTCCTGTGCGTTGAGCAGAGGATTCGTGCGATAGCCGATCAACTCAAACGCGTCGCGATCATTGCTGGTCATATCGGATCGGCTGCCCTCCTCAAACGTGGGGTCCATAATGCCGACATAGCGACCGGTCAGCAGGTGATCTTTCCAATGGCCTGCCTGGCGATTGTCGCCGCCAGTGTAGTTCTGCCTTCCGGTCGAAAGCGGCAACTCCGACGCACCTCCGAAGAAAACCTGATCGCCGCCCGAGGAGAGGATCCGCTGCGCGGATGCGAAGGTTGCCAACGTAACACCGGGCCGGAAGCGAAACAGGTCGAGTACCTCCGCCGCAGGCGGCGCACCGGGAAACAGTTCGGTCTGCCCGACGCCTGAGAAGAATCCGAGCGCGTGGCCAATCTCGTGCATGGCTAGCGAAGTGAAGTCGAACCTCTTGGGCTTGTTACCGTCGCTTGGATCGAAATCGAAGCCTTCACTTGCATTGAAAGCTATGGCTGGGGGCGGGCCGAGCTTGGCTCGGTCAGCCTCAGGATCAGCAACGGCTGGAAACAGTCCCAGGGCCCGCATCGCTGGGATGTGATAGATCATTGCCGTGGCGCCGCCCAGATCTGTCGGCAACTGCGACGCAGGCATCGAGTTGTAGAGGGCAGCCTCCTGGGGGCTTCCTGCGCTTCGAATGAGGGCAGCGCGAATCGTGGAATAGATATTCTCTTCGACGAATCGCTGGAAGTGTGTGTTGCCCAGTTCATTCTCCCCAAATGGTTTGCCGAAGGCTGTTGTACCGAAGTCGACGTCAATCACCACCGTTATTGGATTCTGAATCAGCAACTCCCAGGCGTGCGCCGCGCGGATGAAGGCCGCTTTGGCATCGGGAAACTGTTCGAGTTGCGATGTCCCACGCAGGACAATCTTCAGACCAGTCTGGTCCGCTGCGGGATGAAACCCGTCGCTGATCACGTGCAGCTGCACGGGATTGCGCTGAAGGGCTCCGGACTCTTCTTCAGTAACTTCGCGGCATGCGATCCTGCCATCCCGCAGCTCGAGTACCGACCCACCTCCGAGCTGTGTTGATTGGGATAGCTGTTCGGTGCTATTAGCCGCCCGCTGTGACTCAGCTCTCAACTCTTGAGGGTCCTGCCTCACGGAAGCGTGAACCGTAGCTAATGCCGAAGCCAGCAGACATCCGAACAGAAATTGGACGGGTCTTTTCATATCTCCCTCTCTCTCTCTCCTTGTGCCGCAGGCTGTCCAGCCTGCGGCAGATTCGCAAAACGCCTGTTCAAGTGATCGTCGTACCTCTCGCTTCGCCGCAGGCTGGACAGCCTGCGGCACGTTGTTCACTTATGGCTTTTGAGCTCCAGAAATTGTAGAAACCGGTACCGGCAAAGGCGTATATCCGCCACGAGTAGTAACCAGGTGCCCCGTAATAGGTGACATCTTCCGACGCAGTTTCGCCTTCCGATCGAGCAACCACCTCCCAGTTGTAACCATTCCACCGCCAGAGGAAGAGATCGAAGTCGGCACCGGCAGGCCCTCGAAGCCAGCCTTTGTGATACCCGTATGAGCCACTGTAGTAGTAGGTTCCGTTCGGCTCGAATGCCGCTTCTCCCGCGGAAAGCAGGAGCCCTGTGTAGTGGTCGCAAGTGGTACAAGGCGCCTCGCCTGTTGCACCCAGCTGCGAGAAGAGCAGAAGGTTGGGCGAGCCCGTTCCAACGCTGCTCAGTGCATTTGAGGTCGCGTTGCCCGTGATAGCGTTGGATACTGCTGCCGGCGTGGCTCCGGGATTGGCCTCGAGGTAGAGTGCGGCCACGCCTGCTACGTGTGGCGTAGCCATGGAAGTGCCGTCCAGGACATTGGTAGCGCTGTCACTCGTAAACCACGTGGAAGTGATCCGTTGGCCGGGGGCAAAGACATTGACACAGCTTCCCCAGTTGGAAAAGAAAGCACGAGCATCCGAGCTCGACGTTGCTCCGACCGTTATGGTGTTTGGAGCGCGGGCGGGAGAAAAGTTACACGCGTCCGCGTTATCGTTCCCAGCAGCCACGACGTACGTCACACCAGAAGCGATCGAGTTCATGACTGCCTGGTCAAAGGCTTGCGACGGAGCTCCTCCGAGACTCATGTTGGCCACGGCCGGTTTGATGTGATTGGCCGTCACCCAGTCGACGCCCGCGAGCACGGTCGCGTCACTGCTTCCACCGTCGCACCCGAATACGCGAACTGCGTAAAGAGAAACATCCTTTGCGACTCCGTAGGTGGCTCCCCCGATAGTGCCTGCGACGTGAGTGCCATGACCGTGACAGTCGTTTGAATTCTGCCCATCGCCGATCGAATCGAAGGCGGCAAATGCCCGCCCCTGAAATTCCTGGTGTGTACGCCGGATCCCGGTGTCGATGACGTAGACGTGAACCCCCTTACCGGTGGTGTTGTACCTGTAGTAACCATCCAGCGGGAGCTGCCGTTGGTCGATCCGGTCGATTCCCCATAAAGCGGCCTCCTGCGGATTGACCTCAGCCTCCATTGGTTGAATCCGGATTTCGGCGTCCTCCTCAACGTAATCGACCCTCGGGTCCTGGCTGAGGGCCTCGGCCTGAGCTCGGGTCATCTGCACCGCATAGCCGTTGAGCGCGTGGCTGTACGTCCTCTCTATCCGGGCGCCGTACGCGGCAGCGAGCGATCCACCGATGTCGGCTACCGACGCATCGCGTGAGCCGATGTCCACGGCGTCATCACGCAGCACGACGATGTAACGATCGGCAATTGCGTGCACCTGCTTTCGTAGTTTCTCTTTCGACTGCTGAATTCCCTGACCGTTGATGGTAGACTGTCTATGACGCAACACACCAGGATCGCGAGTGCAGACACGAAGACAGCGTTTGCAACTTTCAATCTGAGCATACTGTTCTCCTTCTCTTGCTCTGTGAGCTTCCGTCTTTGATCAGTTGATGAGATCGTTCTGGATGGCAATCCGCTTGTTGGGCGGAATTGGCGGGATCAGTATTTCGTGTCGCTCACCTTCCGGCTTGTCGAGAGTGAAGACCTCCATGTAAGCGTTGAGGCCCTCGCCGCGCAGAACATGCACCTCCATCGTCAATCGCCCATCGGCTCCGCGGACAATCGACATTGGAGCGTTGTGCTGGTCGAGGCCGAGCTGTCTGGCCCGAACCATCATCGGCTGGAGTTGTGCGGCACTTGAAAGTCTGATCCGGAGGAGGCGCTATGACGTTATCCTCACTCGGCACGGGCGGGTGGTAGTCGGCCAGCGTACCGTTGCGACGGAAGACGAGGACACCGTGATTATTGAGCGGCGTGGCATCATCGCCGCGCCCCATGGTGAGCTGGACGCGGACGATCGTCTGACCCATGTTGTCCCGGACGACGCTCTGCAGCTTCAACCCGAAGTCCGCGTTAATGCCGAGGTTGTCCTGGTTCGCCTCTATCAGTTGCTCCACCTTTTGATCTGAAGGTTGCCCGTGAAGACGGAGGCCAGGCATCGCGTCCTCGTGCGCCATCCACTCGCTGTCGGAGCTGGCATCGAAGATCTCCCGCCGGATGAACTCATCGACCAGCATGTCGTGGTAAGAACCGCCGAAGATCTCCTTGTCCACCTTGAGGTAGGCCTTGGCGATGTCCTCGAGCGTCATCTGGTTCTCGGGTGTGTAGTCCGTGCTATGGGCAAGGAATGTGCCCAGAATCCGCCCGGCTTCGCTAAGAGCCTCACTATCCTGGGTGCCCGCGTCGGCTCTTCAGCCTTGAATAGACCGTCAGGAAGAGTCTGTAGGCGGCTCCAGTGAGCACCTCTGAGCGGTCATGTACTTCATCGGTGGTGTTTGAGACCTTCTTGTCGTTGAATGCGTCGCGGAGGCAGGGTTCAGTTGCTACCAGACGCGCCCCACGCTTCACCAAAGCAAGTGAGCCGGTTCGACTGGTTAAGATTTCCGTTGGTACCAGCCAGTAGCTTCATGCACGCGGTCAGGATTCCGAAGTGAGGTCCACATCGCTGCCTGATCTGCGAAAGACTCACCCCAGGTGCCGTATCCAGGATTGAACTGGTCGACGTTCGGCTTGAGCGAATGGTGGATCGCATGCCCGGCCTCGTGGCCGGCGAAATCCCACGAAGTGGCCATCTCTAGCATCTTGATCTGGGTTTCGCCTACGAGGCGGTAAGGAACGACGCCGAAGAAGAGCATTCTTGCTGACGGGCTGTAGAATGCGTTGAAATCGATGAAAGCGTGCGGCTCAATCTCGAGAAGGCCAGCCTGACCCCAGAGCAGACTTCGACCGGACCAGTCCTCCGCCGCTTCTTTGACGGCGTTGACAGTTTGGAAGACTGTAGTGTCTCCAAGGTGGAGATCCACCGGCGACCAGACCTGCAATCCATCCCGAACTATGACTTTGCCATCGGCATCGCGTTCCTGCTTGAATAACGGGAAACGCGCTTCATCCTGGTAGCTGAAGTTCCCCTCCGCATTAGCCGTCTTCAATTGGGGCCAGGGGTTCCAGGCAAACGGTACGAAGTCACCGCCCACCGCTGGGTCCTCCGGTAGATTTTGCTTTCCTCAATAATGCTGACGTGGTCATTCTTCAGGACGGGACGTCCATCCTCATCACGATCGAAATGCCGCGGATCCATCTGATCGACGACGGACGGACTCGCGAATGGGTCATCCTCGTAGGACGAGATAGGCATCCGAAGTGTGCGTCGCCCAAATCGATCAATTGGAGTGAGTGTTTGTGCCTGTGAAACCGGCAGACTTGTGAGCGTTATCATGAGTATCGTCAACATGCGCCTTAACATTGGAACGTAGATCTCCTTTCCACTTTGGTTGTTCTTCCGTCCCTAGAGTGGCGAGAGATCAAGAAACATCACACGAGACCCTTTCGGGGCGTCTGCAAGGGAGCAATTTGGAGTGCGGCGACCTGTCGCCGCCTTTGCAGCCGTAGGGGCGGCTCGCGAGCCGCCCTCTTTGGTCAACGCCTCAGATCGGTGTGCAGCTTGCCGCCTCTCTAAGAGGGCGGCTCCGAGCCGCCTACGGCTGCGAAAGCGGCGACAGGTCGCCGCACTCCAAATTGCTCTTCGGCTTGGGCTTAATGGGTTTTTGGCGCCGGACGGCGCCTGTGGGCAGGGATACTCGGACTACTTGGGGAATCCTTCGACGACCCAGACATTGCTGGCTGACTGAACGTCACCGAACGCCAGATAGCGTCCATCCGGGGACGGCCTCGCTCCTTCAACCTCCTTGGCAGCCTTGTACAAAACGCGGTACTTGCCCTCGCTGGTCACGTGGTAGAGTGAACTTCCAGCGACAGCAAAGGTCGTGGCAAAGAAGCTCTTGCCGTCGGCAGACCAGGTTAGAGTCGACAACTCCGTCAGACCTTCTAGTGGGACCTCGCGCGTCAAACCTGTTCCAAGTTCGCGGATACGAATCGAAGCCGAACGCCAGCTGTACTCGGCATATCCGATTTGGGAACCGTCAGGCGAAAGGTCCCAGGCCAGTGCATTGGGGTCATCGATCTGAACCCGAAAAATCTCCGTCTTGACTGTGCCGGGGACAGGTAGAAAGGAATAGAACGTCACCTCATGGAGGCCCGCTTCGCTCAGAACGCAAGAAGCGCTCGACTGCGATGGACATCGAAAGACAGGTTGACCTGTCATCGTCGGCAACACCACGCGGTAGGAAGTTTGCGCTGAGCCTGGGAGACCCTTGGCTTCCAGGATCAACTCGGAGGTTCCACCGCCGACTGGCCTTCTCATCAATCTCGCGGTGTTCACCTGCACGGCTGAGCGTGGCCACGCAAAATACAAAACCCAGTCCCTGTCCGGGCTCAGCACTGGAACACGGTTATCATTTTGATCCATAACCACCGCCTCCGCGTTTGATGCATCAATCGGCTGGCGGAAGATATTCATGTTCCCGGTGCGATCAGACTGGAAGAACAGTGCCTTGCTGTCGGCGCTCCATCCGCCGGGCCATTCCACTCGATCCTGCGGACTAACACGGCGAAGATGAGATAGAGAGTTGCCATGGTCGGCTAACTCGCCGATCAGAATATTGCTTTGATCGGTCTTCCTGGTTAGCGCCAACAGCTTGCCATCTCGAGTCGCACTCATAGTTAAGACGGCAAATCCCGCCCAGTTTGTCAGCCGGTGCGGTTTCGCCACGGCCTTCATCCTGTTGGGATCGACATCAACGTGCCACAGGTTCGAGAAGGGTTTGTCGGGAGCCTCCCACCGGTTTAAGACTATTTTCGTGGAGGAAATCCAGCTGTAGCCCCGTAGGTCTGGATCCGTCAGAATGGTCGCTGTGCGCCCATCCTCGAGGTGACGAGCCTCCAGAACAAGCGGATCATTTTCGCCCGTTTTGCGAAGATATGTTATCCAGTGACCGTCCGGTGACCAGGCCAGATCAGACGAATCCGAAAGCCCGGCATGGCCAGCGAACTGCGAGCCGCTCGATAACTGCCCCAATTGCACCGGGTTTTCGCCATTCGGGCCCATCTGCCAGAGTCTTTGTTCCTTCTCAAATACAATCCGTGAACCATCCGGTGATAGTGCGGCTGCGCCGATGTCGGCTTGAATTTGCTGAATCCCGCCGCCCATCGTCCCGAGCGTCCATATTCCCGTAATACCGCTTCCACCCGGACCGCTGATCAGAAGTTTGGTTCCGCCCGGGAACCAGCTCAGGTTCGCTCACCGGAAGCAGAGCCCTGGTAGAATCGGTACGTCATAAACCTCGCCCAGTATCGAGCGCCCGAACATGCACACCGTGAAGATCGGTGTATGCCACCTGTTTACCGTCCGCCGAAATGGCAGCCATATAAACTGAATCATTGACGGGATTGGATGTTACCTGACGCTGGATTATGTCAGGCGCTTCAGTGACAGTGCTCTTCGACAAGATTGTCCACACCACTACCGCAGTGCTGAGGACCAGAGTGGCTGCCGCTACGGCAACGCGGGTCATCCAAACCGCTCGACGCTGCCTGGCTTTCTGAAATTCATTCAAATCATGCAGCAGCTCTGAAGCTGACTGATAACGTGCGTTTCGTGTTTTATCGAGCGCTTTGAGGATTATTCTTTCGAGGCTGCCCGGCACTGCCGGATTCAATGTCGAAGGCTTCACCGGGGTTTCGTGCAAAATGGCATTGATCAGCTCTCCGGATGTTTGACCACGAAACGCTGGATGGCCGGTCGCCATTTCATACAAGACGAGTCCAAATGAAAAAATGTCAGTGCGGGCATCGACTTCCTCACCGCGCGCCTGCTCCGGCGAAAGATATGCCGGTGTGCCCATAAGTCTTCCCCACCGTGTTGCCGGGAGGTGGCTTGCGACGATTTCAGCCTCAGGCGTGCCACCATTTGTTGCTGTGGAGTGTCTTTCTTCGACAAGTTTGGCAAGTCCGAAGTCCAGAATCTTGATCTGACCATTGGTCGAGAGGAAGATGTTTGCCGGCTTGATATCGCGATGAATAATTCCTTTGTCGTGTGCCGCTTGAAGTGCATCGCAGGTCTGAACGGCAAGATCCACGAGTTCGGAAATCGGGATAGGCTTGCCGGCAATGCGCTCGTTTAGTGACTGCCCTTCCAACAGTTCCATCACAAAGAAGGGCTGACCGCCATAATCGCCGACATCGTGCACTGTGCAGATACGGGGATGATTCAGAGCCGCTGCCGCCTGCGCTTCCTGCTCGAAGCGTCGCAGCCAGTCCGGATCATCCGATACAAGCGAGGGTAGAACTTTGATTGCCACGTCGCGCATGAGCCGAGGATCGCGTGCCCGGTAGACTTCACCCATTCCGCCCACGCCCAGCAGCGACTGCACTTCATACTCACCGAGCCTGCGTTCCCGGGCTCAGGCTGACGTGGATTTCCGATGATTGAAGAAAACTGCTACGCGCCTGTTCGTCGCCCATAGCAAGAAACGATTCCACTTCCTGGCGCATGCCTCTGTCGTCAGAGCAGACCCTGGCAAGGAATGCCGACCTCTGTTCTGGAGGCGTCTCGAGTGCGTCGTAGAGGACGACTTTGATTTGTTGCCAGCGTTCCGATGTCATGCTCATGCTAGTGATCCTCGCACCAGTTGCTTTCGGAGCCACAACCGCGCTGTCGTCCACTCTCGTTTCACCGTGGCGGCGGAGATGCCCAGAACCAGGGCGGTCTCTTCAATCGACAATCCTCCGAAAAAGCGTAACTCGACGATTCGGCCCTGCCTCGAATCCAGTTTGGAAAGCCCTTGCAGGGCATCGTCGAGCATGACTACATTCACCTGCCCAAGAGGACCTGGAGCTACGGCTTCATCCAGGACCATTGTGATTCGCGCATCGCGTTTAGCCGCGTGCTGGTTGCGCGCGTAGTCGACCAGTATCTGCCGCATGATTGTCGCCAACACGGCAAAAAAATGCGCGCGGTTCTCAAAGCTCAACATTTCATGCCGGGCAAGACGAAGATAGGCTTCGTTCACTAAGGCGCCGCTCTGCAGAGTGTGATCAGGACGCTGTTTCTGCAGGTAGTGGTGCGCCAACCTGCGCAGGTCTTCGTAAACGAGGGGCACCAAGGCATTGAGTGCTTCAGAGTCGCCGGCTTGCCACTTCTCCAGAAGCTGAGAGATTGGTCCGCCAGAATTGGGATCCATAATTCCTCGTCGGCCTGCACAGACCCCTTCAGAAAAATTCCGTTTGCGTGAGCTGATCTGCCCGGGAATTCCGTTGTTGTTAAGCGAGTGGGCCGATTGAGGAAGATTCACCCAAGATCAGACCCACGCGAAGGAACGCGGGCTCCATAGATTCTAAGCCAAAAAACTGAGGAGTCCACACTGCAACGGAGGAAACTGCCGTCGATGCGGCTTTTCTACCGCGGTTTCCGGTTATCAGCGTCGATCCGCGACCTCGTCGCCGATCGAAAATTCTTCGTACTTTCGGAGGCATTCCATGACCATCAGACGATTCACATTCCTGATTCTCGCGGCAGGCGCTTTGTGCCAGTTGCTGTATTCGCAAACCTCTCGTGCCGCGGACGCGGCAGTCGTTCTTACGGTCGAGGTCCAAAATACCACGACGTATCGCAGCGATACCTTTGATATTTCAAAGATCGCCAAGAGTCCCGGACCAACGACGTCCGTAACCCAAGCCTTTGTCCCTTCCTTCAACATCGGGGATATGCGGACAGTAAATGGAGAGGCGGTCAAAGGCATTTGGTCTTCTCCCGCGCTTGCATTGCCTTTCCGCGCCAATCCTCAACCCGGCCAACCGATCGCCGATGTGGACTCCGCCGGGATGAGCCAGTGCATCTGGCAAATCCTCACCCCCGACGGAAAGTACATCGGAACATTGATCGACAACGGGGCTGCACCTGGTCCCCACCACATTGTGACCGGGGGCGACGGCGCGTTTCTCGGGATGACAGGTGCTCACGGCCCGATGCAGGGAACGGGGGCGCGATCCGCTTCCACTTCAGAAGACCCAGCTAACCGGCGGATGCTTGGCGGTGGAGCAGGCCGGCTGACCTTTTATCTCTATCCGAAGACCCGGCCAACTATCAGCGCCACTCCCGGCGGGCCGGCCGTAACCCATCTTGATGGCAGCCTGGTATCCAGTGCCAACCCTGCGGCAGCAGGCGAACTGCTGACTCTCTATGCGTCAGGTTTGGGCCCAACGACACCATTCGTCGAGATTGGTCAATCGTTCCCTCAAGGCTCGGCATACCCTGTGAACGCTCCGGTCGAAATCAAAATCAATGGGCAGTCCTCGGAGGTTCTGTACGCCGGTGGATTTGCGGGCGCCGTCGACGGGTATCAAGTGAACTTCCGGGTTCCGCCAGGGGTTACTACGGGCACATCAAGCCTGCAACTGACCGCAGCGTGGATTCCAGGAGTCGCCGCCACAATCGCGACTAAGTAGCGGGGCTACACGAGAAGCAGCGAGGGCGTTTCCTCCTCAATTCGCTGAATGTCAGTAGCACTGGTCGAACGTCTTGAAAGAAACGGGACCTACTAGTCCCTGAAATGGCGATCGATCAAAAACACGCAATTCTGAAGACAACCTTGGGCAGGCTTCGGAGACGACCCTGGGACCGCGGGCGTCCCGCCCGCATGTTTTCGGAGGGAGCCTCTGTCGCAGCCATGCGGGCGGGACGCCCGCGGTCCCAGGGCACCCGTCGCCTCCCTGTTCCTGCCCATCCCGCGCCATCAGTCGAGGATAACTTGTCCAGGCTACAAGGTTATCTTTGAGTAGGCGATTTACTGCTTGTGGACGTCGAAGTAGTAGTAACGCAGGTCTTCGGTCGCTTGATCGTCGACCGAGCCCTTCAATGTGAGTTCGTATTGGCCGGAACGAAAGACTTTGCGTGGAATGACCAGGTTGATAACTCGTCCCGCGCGGGATTGCTGCGCGTGCAGACGGTCTCTTGGTCCAAGCCTCCTGACCCTGTGGGTTTCGGAGCTCAACCCTGAAACTCTTGTAATCGTCTGTGCGCTCGAGGACAACCTCAAGACGGACAAGTTGTGCTGTTTGAGGAATGGCCAGCCTGGGCCGCTCTGCCGCGCTTCGGGAGATGCCGGGCAAGAGCACGATGGACGCCATCGTTGGGCGTGCCGGCTGTGATGGCGCCGGTCGTTCCGGCTCGCGTTGGGCCACCACTTCTTTAGGGGTCTCCTGCGGAGTTTGTGTGTCTCTCTTCTCTGCCTGAAGCTGCTTCACTTCCCGGCGTAGCGTTACTCGCTGCCCAATCAACCAGCCGACTCCAATAATGGCAGCGAGAGATGCAGCTGCGAGCGAGAACCTGAACACCGGGCTCAAAGTGCGAAGTGACCCGATTAATGACTCCCAGAATGTCGCCTCCTGATCGGCCGGTGCGGCTCTCCTTGAGCTCACCTCCGCGAGCGCCCTCGCAAACTCAATCTTTTGCCGGCGCTGCTCTGATGTCAGAAAGCGCTTTTCAAACTGGTCGCGCTGAAGCTGCGATAACGAGCCTCGCAGGTAGTTATCGATCAGGTCATCTTCGACCGCGAGCATCCGCTCCATATACTGATGGTCGGCGAAAGCCCGGTCTTCCACTTCAACCTGCTCATCGTCCGTCAGATCGCCAAGCAGATAGCGCACTGCCAATTCTTCTTTGAAAGACTCTCTTTGCATTTCCAGATCCGGGTGGCCTCTTACATGCTCAGTGGCAAATATCACGGATCTATCACCTACTTTTTCAAACAATCCTGAACGCACACCAGAAGGTTCTCCCTGACCCGTAAGGCTCGCATTCTCAGAGTATTAAGTGGGACTGAAAGGCGCTCGCTCAGGCTCTTCCTGATTTTTATCTGCCCGCCCTTCTCCCCGCGATAATACTGGAGAATCAGCTCGCGGTTTTCAGAGGAGAGGGTCCCAAGACATCGCTCGAGGCATTCGACCCGCGGTTCAAGTTCTTCAAACTGATATGATCGCTCTGCATAAGCCAGCTCGCTTAACGCCTGGTGTTCCTTAGCCTGTTCCTTGTAAATCTCGAGGACGATCATTCGGGCGGCGCCGAGGAGATAGGCAGTAGGATTACGAATCTCTTCCCCTTCAGACGCGCGTCTGGCAACCCGGTTGATTGTCTCGTCAGTGTGATCTTCGGGAAATGGACAGCCTCGCCACTCAAAGAAGCGAATCAGGTTACTGCGGACTTCGAGGTATTTTCGTCCTGCCGTCTCTCGGTCAGGATCGAGATGCGAAAGAAGCCTGTCAAAGGCTTCTTGTGTAAGAGACCACCGGTGGCCTGCGCCTGGCGGAACGGGAAGAGAGGTTTTGTCAGCATCTTCGCGTGCTTCCATCTTCAGATAAGGGCGGCTCGTCCGGGCGACCGTGCGTGGCCGTAGGGCGTTGGCGACCATAGGGCGGCCGTAGGGGCGGCTCGGGAGCCGCCCTCTTTTGCGTCAACGCCTCAGATCGGGGTGCAGCTTGCCGCCTCTAAGAGGGCGGCTCACGAGCCGCCCCTACGGCCGCCCCAAACGAGACGCCCCACGGCGCCATCTCGATCGTCAACGCCAGTCGCCCTGAATGGTGAATGCTGCCCAGTATTGAGGCGCTTGCCAGCGCTTATCCTTCCAGAAAGAAACCTGCGCTGCTCTGAGTGCGGCCGGAGGCCGCAATCCCTGCCCCAGCATTCCCTGATAGAACCGTTTCATCAGTTCGGCCGTAGCTCTGTCATCTACACGCCATAAACTCGCCACCACGCGCGACGCCCCGGCGTACATAAAACCGCGAGTCAGACCTATCAGTCCTTCTCCATTGACATCCTTACCGAGCGCGGTCTGGCAACCGCTCAAGACGACCAGATCGGCGCCGAGTTTGAGATTATAGACATCGTAGAGCCGGAGGAATCCATTCTGTTCGCGTCCCTTGTTATCCACCAGGGACAGTACGACTCCAGATAATTCAGGATGCCGCGGATTGATCAGCGCGTGAGTTGCGAAATGAACCATGCGGTACTGGCCAATCCCGGCGCTGGTAGCCAGGTCGCGGCTGGCTGCGAAGTCCAGGGCCTCCAGTTTCATATTGTCGGCCGCGAGGCGCGTGATCTCGTCTGCCTCGAGCCTGCTGAAGCGTAACCTTACGAGACCTGAGAGCCCTGCCTCTTCGGCTGATCGCTTTGCATCGGCTACCAGAGAAGTGGTTTCAACCACCGGCGATCTGTCCCTGCCTGACTGTGAAACTCGAGGATCACTGCTGGAGTAGACCGGATCGGCAAATACGGCCAGCATCTTGCTACCAGGCGTTCGGCCGGCAGCCTCTTGTCTCAAGACTGCCAGTACTGAGGCGGACGGCAGACTAATCACTTCGTTATTGACAATGAGAGGTTGCGGCTCGCCGGGTGCAGGGCTTGGTAGCGCGGCAAATGGCACGTATTGCAACATGCCATCGCTCACGATGAGCAGACGCTTGTTTCCCAGCTCAGAAGCGACAGGCCCCAATAGAATTCGGCTGAGTGCAGCTGATGCCTTTGGATACTCCGCATCGGCTTGCTCCAGTCGCCGCCGTCTTTGTTCCGGCGCCTCATTTGGAATGCTCTGGTTGTATGCTATCAGGAGTTCGTGGACCTGCCTCGCTACCTGCTCTATCTCTGTGCGCTTCGCGAGTTCAAAGGAATGGAGACCATCGCGAGTGACTGCCCACAAGAAACTTCTTTCCTCACCGAGTGAATACTCGAGCAACAGGGTCTCATCATCCAGCACCTGGCTTTGAATCTCCTTCAAGGTCAGGGGAACAGGCGCGGTCAGCGCTGCATAGCGAGGGCTCGTCTGGCGGATTTGAGCTTCAATCTGCTCATGGTCAGTCGCCAGGGCGTTTATCTCTTTGGCCGCCGACGCGGCCTGCTCCTCACTGTGGCGCCCGCTGAGCAATCGCATCTGCCGTTCGGCCTTGTCGGAGATCATTTTTCGCAGTGTGCGTTCGCGCTCAAGCAGCGCGGGGTCCACACCCTCGCGGATATCAGCATGGGCCTCTGTCAGCAACTCGAGCAGAGAGCGGGCGCGGCCCTTCTCACTAGCCTGGAAAGCCGCGGCGTCGAAGCCCTCGCCGGGATGCGCTTTGTTAAGACGCATCAGTAGATCGATGTTTAATTCGTGGTACGACCGAACAGATGCCAAGAATGAGGCACGCAGCTGCTGACTAGTGACTCTGATGCGCACCGACTCTACAGCGGCCATTGATTCGTCGATTCGATTCTTTGCCTCGATGAGATGGCCCTGATCCCGTTCAACGCGAGCGATGTGGGCGAGTACCCCTGCTTCCTGGTGACGATCGCCGACGGTCCTGCTAATCTGCAATGCTTCGTTGAGGTAATCCAGCGCCTTTTGATAATCGCCCAGGTCGCGGTAGAGAGCGCCAACGTTCCTGAGAGAGGTTGCCAATTGGCTCACATTCCCAAGGGTACGCTGAAGTGCGATCGACTGGTTGAAGTAGTCGAGCGCCTTCTGCTTCTCCCCGAGATTGGAATAGCAACCGGCAATGTTGTTGAGGGTGACAGCTTCGCCGTTCTGATTGCGCTGGGAGTGGCGAATTGGGAGGACCTTCAGATTGATCTCGAGCGCTTTTCGAAAGTCCTTCATCTCAGCATAGCTGGCCGCGATGTTGGAGAGAGTATTCGCTTCGCGAAAAGGGTCGCCCACTTTGCGGAATATCTCCAGCGCCTGCTGATAGAAGTCAATCGCCTGCTGACTTTCACCCAAAGAAGCGTATACGTAGCCGATGTTGCTGAGGGCGATAGCTTCGCCCTGGGGGTTGCCTGCAGCTTTGTGGGCCAGTCGCACCTGCGTGTACGAATCGAGCGCCTTCTGATAGTCACCCAGGTTTGCGTAAGTCACCCCGATGTTATTGAGCACTATGGTCGCACTTGCCTCGTGAAGTTCCCGCCTGATGCCCAGAGCGCTGTTACAGGATTCGAGCGCCTTTCCATGCTCACCTACATTGCCCAGCAGCACGCACATGTTATTGAGCACTGAGCCCTCTTTGGCCCGATCACCAATCTCTTTGACGATCGGGTGGATCTGATTCATCAGATCAAGTGCCTGTTGATAATCGCCCATAAACTGGTACGCCATGGCCATGTTGTTGAGTGTGATGACCTCTCCCACACGGTCACGGTTCGATTGCCGAAGCACGAGAGCCTGTTTGAACACCTCCAGAGCCTTCTGCTTATCTCCAAATTCGTTGTGAGCCCGGCCAAGCGTGTCGAACGCTTCCGCTTCGACCATGACACTCAGGTTCCGAGGTTGCTTGCCGCTACCCTGTGCAGCGACCTGGGCAAGCTGCACCGCCTGATTCGAAAAGTCGAATGCCTTTTGCCTCTCCCCGAGACTGATGTAGGCGGCGCCAATCAGGTAGAGTGCTCTCGCTTCCCACACCTGGTTTTTCGCAGTTTGCCAGAGTGGGATCGATTGCTGGTATTTGTCGATGGCCTTGCGCCACGTATCCGCAGTTAGCCGAGTGTCGAGGAGAACGGCCTCAGCAACCAGCCTTTCGGCGGCAACGGCGCTCTTGTCTTGTTCAGTGGCGAGCCGCAATTCTGCGACCTTGATCTCGTAGCTCCCTCTGGCTGCGGCAGCGTCCACAGCTCGCACCTCAATCCGGTAGGTCGCAGATGCGTCGGAGAAGAGCGAGACCAACTCGGGGTCTCCCGTTCTGAACATGTCTGCTTCGACGAGTTTCGCGCCGGCAGGGTCGTAGACCGATACAGCCACGTTGATTCGCCTCTGATCGACGGCGACCTGGGCGTATTGACCGGCAGCTAGAGAGAATTGGTATGAATGGGCCTCATCTCCGGCGAGCTCACGTTCGATTGGCTTGTTAAGCTCGAGAAGGCGGTCAGTCTGCGCCAGGGCTGGCGTTACTGCGGCAACGCAGGCAAGCACGAGAAGGCAGGCGCTGGGCCGGGGCATGTAGCGGTCTCCCACGAAAGAGAGAATCTATGCCCTCAGGCAGATAGGTGTCAATGCGACGCCGTGCCGGAGACTGTCCAGTCTGCGGCAAACTTCGATGAAGGTCGGCTGGACAGCCTGGGTCACGATTAATACCAATTCAACCGGGCAAGTAGGGCGGTCCTACAACGGGGGCAAATCCATTGGAACTAGCCCCGGTCCTCTTCTCTGCGTCTCCTGGGACCGCGGGCGTCCCGCCCGCATGACTTCAAAAGGGTCTAGCTGCGAGAGCAGGCGGGCGGGACGCCCGCGGTCCCAGGAAACGCAGCCCGATCATTCGGCACTCAATCCAGATGCCGTCGTCGCTACCAGCTGCCTGAACCAGACCTGTGCAGCATCCGCCTGAAATCTGGCATGCCACAACATACTAATCCTGAACGGCGGCATCTCGAACGGAACATCCAGCACTCGCAGTCCCAACCATGTCGCAAATCTCCGCGCCAACCTTTCCGGCACGGTGGCAATCAAATCCGAGCCCGCAACCATGAACGGCACGCTTGCAAAGTGCGGCACGACAACCGTCGAACGGCGCTCATATCCCTTCTCCGAGAGAAGCGTGTCAATTAGCCCGGGCCCCTGCGCTTTATAAAAGACCGCAACGTGACCTGCCTCCGAATACTGCGCGAGCGACAACCTTCCACGAATCTTCGGATGATCACGACGCGCAATGCAGACATTCTTCTCTTCCCAAAGCAGCGTCGTGTGCAGGGCAGCGTCCACTCCCAGCGCATCCGGGAAGAATCCGGCGGCGAGATCAAAATTGCCCGCCAGCGCGACGGCAGGCGGCGGCTCGAAGAGATTGCGCCACCGATGCACTCGCAGACCGATGCCGGAAGAACGCAGTTCGGCCACAAGCGGTGCCAGCAAAAGATCTCCACGTAGTCGTTCATCAGGAGATTGAAAGTGCGGTGCGACGACCGCGGATCGAAGCGCGGCTTCTCCTCGAGGGCTTCTCTAAGTGAACCGAACGCCGCCCGCACAGCCGATGCAAGCGCTTCGGCCGCCGGTGTGAGCGCCATGCCCTCCGCGGTGCGAACCAGCAGTGGATCACCAAGAGTGCGCCGGAGCCTCCCGAGTGCGTTGCTCATGGCCGGCTGGCTGAGCCCGACACGCCGCGCCGCGCGAGTCACATGACGCTCTTCAACCAGCGCCTCGAATGCTACCAGCAGGTTGAGATCGATCGATCGCAGATTCATAGCGTGAATGGCGCATATTATCACAATCCATCGAACGAATTATGGGGTCAGACGTAATACGGAATAGAAAGGAGTACACGCCATGACCTCATTCCTGACTGCAATACTTGCCGCACTCTTCGTCTCCGCAGCCTCGCCGGGTGGCGCCCAGACACTCGCAGGACTTGCGATCGACTCCTGCAGGCCGGCGGCTCAGTGAAGTCATCGAACTGATCAATTCCGGAGATCGCGCCGCCGCCGCCAGGTACGCATCCGACAACTACGGTGGGCAATTCCGGATGATTCCAATATCGCAGCACCAGGGCTTCGTCTCTCAAGTGCACGACATGACCCGTGGCGTCGACTTCCACAGCTTTCAGGACGTCAAGCCCAACGAAGTGACAGGTCTTCTCAAGTCACGTTTGACCGGCGACTGGATTGCCATCGTAGTCCGGGTCGAAGCCGACCCGCCTAACCGGATCACCGGACTTGGATTGAGGCGTCCACAACCGCCGGCGGGGGCGATCACGAGCAGGAAACTGGACAATCGCGAGATTGCCGGCGAGCTCGACTCGTTTCTCAAGAAGCTTGCCGACGCGGATGTCTTTTCCGGCTCGGTGCTGCTGGCGAAAAACGGAGAGGTTATCTACAAGGGCGCCTTTGGCCTGGCAAGCAAGGATTTCAACGTCCCAAACAGAGTGGACACGAAGTTCAACCTGGGCTCGATGAACAAGATGTTCACGGCAGTCTCGATCGCGCAGCTTGTCGAGAGCGGCAAGCTCTCCTTCGACGATCCTCTCTCGAAGTTTCTGCCGGACTTTCCCGATGCCCAGTCAGCACAGAAGATCAGGATCAAGAATCTGCTGACGCACACCTCCGGCCTCGGCAGCTATTTCAATGAAAAATTCAGGACCTCGTCGCGGGCGCTCTATCGGACGGTCGACGACATGATGAAGCTGGCAGCCGATGAGAAGCTCGCATTTGAGCCGGGCACCAAGTGGGCGTACAGCAATACCGGATTTCTGGTGCTCGGCAAGGTGATCGAGAAGGTCACCGGTGGCAGCTACTACGATTACGTACGCGAACACATCTACCGGCCGGCGGGAATGATCAACAGTGACTGTTTTGAGCTCGACCTGGTGACACCAAACCTCGCGTTGGGCTATGAGAAGGAATTCACCGACAACGGCCCGCGTTTCCGGAACAACCTCTTCGAGCATGTCATTCGAGGCGGGCCGGCCGGTGGCGGATATTCGACGGCTGAGGACCTGTTGAGGTTTGACATCGCCCTTCGCTCGAACAAGCTGGTCGGCGCCGAGTATGTGAAGCTATTGCTCTCACCCAAACCCGATCTCAACTCTCCCGACTATGGCTACGGATTTCAGATCGATCGCGAGCTAAAGATCGCCGGCCACAGTGGAGGGTTTCCGGGAATCAGCTCAAACCTGGATATGTTCCTCGACAGCGGCTACACGGCAGTAGTTATGTCGAACTATGGTTCAGGCTCCCGACCTGTCTCATCGAAGATGCAGGAATTGATTGCTGCAACAACCGCGACGAGGAGCGATGCCGCCGCGAAGATTCGCGGACAGTAACCCGATTAGTTCAAATATCCAACGATTTGGGGTGTTCAATGGGAACACCCTGTCTTCATCTCTGCCTTTTTCCAGCAATTAAGCCTCAGCCGACTCTGGCCCGCCAAATGCACAGGCATCGGGTGTGCAGCTGAAACGCATTGCCATGAGCAAAGCATAATTCAGTGTAAGGAGGCTTATGAATTTCAAAGTAGTGAAGAGGACGGCTATTTCCCTGGCACTGTCAGGAGCGTTCCTGTTGGGCAGCGCCGCGATAGTCTCGGCCGAGAATTGGCAACGTGTTTATCGGCCTGATTACCCAACTGATAATCGGCCGGATAATCGTTATGACCGTCGAGGCGATGAGAGTAAGGGGTATCGCGACGGATTGGATCGTGGGCGCGAAGATGCGCGAACGCGTCGTTCATTCAACCCAAACAACTCGAGCCACTTCAGGAGTGGAAACAACTTCTACCGGGAGGGATTCCGAAGGGGTTATGAGGAAGGGTATCGTGAGTACTCTCGCGGCCGGCGGTATTAGTCAGTAATTCGTGCCGCAGGCTATCCAGCCTGCGGCCCGTGAGTTTGGCCATTTGCGTCAGCGGAGATTGGCCACGGCCTCCGTACGAGGCCAATGTTTATAGAAAAGCAGGCATAGATTCCGCCCACCAGATGAGTCTGTCGGAAAAATATCATAGAGCCCACTCAGGGGAGCAATTTGAGTGCGGCGACTTGTCGCCGCTTTTAGTTACCTGCTGCTGTATTGGAGTTCAGCGGCCCTCTTCTTCGATAGATCCTGCAATAGGTTACTAAAAGCGGCGACAAGTCGCCGCACTCCAAATTGCTTCCTTGAATAGGCCCAACGATGTTTTTCCGACAGCCTCCCTACGGAGAACTCTGGCGCAAGCTGGACAACCGACGTTACTCTGCGCCATGCTCTAAACCCCCTATGAAGAGCCTGGCTGAGCCACAGTACCGATCCGACATCATCTCACGGTTAAACACTGTCCGCCCCGGGGCAACTCGGCAGTGGGGTCGAATGACTCCCCATCAAATGATCTGCCATCTAAGTGATTCCTTTCGCGCAGTGATGGGAGAGCGCGACATCAGCTCAGCGACTGGCGTAATGAAAAGGACCGTCGTCAAGTGGGTCGCGCTTCACACGCCTTTGCCTTGGCCTCACGGATTTAAGACGCGACCCGAAGCCGACCAGGAACTCGGCGGAACGAAACCAGTCGATTTTGATCTGGACATGGCAGGGCTGCTTACTATTATCGAGCGGTTCAGCCAGTCTCGAACGCGCTCGCCCCATCCGATGTTCGGCGACCTGTCCGAATGGGAATGGCAGAGATGGGGGTACCTACATCTGGATCATCACCTGCGTCAATTTGGAGCATAGTGATCCGTTCTCACGAAAGGAGCGTTGATAATTATGGCCCAATGGATGCCCGATCCCACTTTCTACGCTTCGCCACGTCAGGCGATGCAAGCGCCGCCGGAAGAGTTGGCCTATGTCGCGGTCTTCAATCCGAAGAAAGACGGCCGGCCGGACGCCATGACAGTCGTCGATGTCAAGCCGGCATCAGAAGGTTTTGGCGAAGGTGGTTGGCAAGGTTGACATGCCAAATGCCGGCGACGAATTGCATCACTTCGGCTGGAACGCATGCAGCTCGGCCCTCTGTCCTTACGCGCCGCACCCACACATTGAGCGCCGCTATCTTGTGGTTCCCGGGCTTCGTTCTTCGAGAATCCACATTCTGGACACCAAGCCGGATCCGCGGAATCCGAAGATCGTCAAAGTCATCGAGCCAGACGATGTCTTCGCTCGAACAAGCTACTCACGTTTTCACACCATCCATTGCGGCCCGGATGGAATCTACGTGAGCGGGCTTGGAAACCCGGAGGGCGAAGGACCCGGCGGGATATTTGTGATGGATCACTTCTCGTTCAACATCCTTGGACAATGGGAGATGGACCGTGGTTCCCAGTACTTCGCATATGATTTCGCCTGGCATCTGGGGCAGGACGCCATTGTCACGAGCGAATGGGGAACGCCGAACATGATCGAGAACGGTCTGATTCCGGATCTGCTTCTCAACAGCAAGTATGGGCGTGCAACTCCATTTCTGGGACTTGCGCAAACGCCGGCATGTGAAATCGATTGATCTCGGCGCCGAGCAGCAGCTGGTGCTCGAGCTGCGCCCGGCTCATGACCCAACAAAGGCTTATGGCTTTGTCAATGTTGTCGTTTCGCTGAAAGACCTCTCCAGCTCGATCTGGCTCTGGCACAGGAAGAATGGGGACTGGGAGGTGACGAAGGTTATCGAGATTCCGGCAGAGCCGGCAGAGGCGGAACAATTGCCGCCGATGCTTCAGGGCTTCAAGGCAGTCCCGCCACTAGTGACCGACATAAACCTGTCGATGGATGATCGGTTTCTCTATGTCTCGTGCTGGGGCACCGGCGAGATGCGCCAATATGATGTCTCGGACCCGTTCAATCCCAAGCTTACAGGGTCCGTTCATCTCGGTGGCATTGTCAGACGGACGCCGCATCCGGCGCGGCCGAACCAGCCTTTGAATGGGGCGCCCCAGATGGTTGAGGTGAGCCGGGACGGACGGCGAGTCTATTTCACCAATTCTCTCTATCAGGCATGGGATGATCAGTTTTATCCGGATGGAATCAAGAGCTGGATGGTCAAGCTTGACGCCGGGCCGGATGGCGGCCTGACCGTGGATCCCGACTTCTTCGTCGAGTTTGGCGACCACCGGTCACACCAGATCCGGCTGGCGGGCGGCGACTGTTCATCCGACTCTTATTGCTATCCATGAGCCAGATATGGCCCTGGATAGTGCTCTTTGGCCTCGGCGCCTATCACGGGATCAATCCCGGCATGGGCTGGCTGTTTGCGGTCTCGCTGGGACTGCAGGAGAAGCGACGCTCCGCAGTTCTGGCTGCGATTCCACCGATTGCGCTCGGCCATGCGCTATCGATAGCAATGATCGCAGGCCTGCTTCTGCTGGCCCACGCGAGCCTGCCAGGGAAGGTTCTCCGCTACATTGCAGCCGCGATCCTTTTCGGGTTCGGACTCTACCGGTTGCTGCGTTCCAGGCACCCGAGGTGGGTTGGCATGCGAGTCGGTTTCCGCGACCTGACGCTCTGGTCGTTTCTCATGGCCTCGGCGCATGGTGCCGGGTTGATGCTTCTTCCGGTTCTCCTTGACTGGCCCTCGCCCAGTCACGGCGAGCATACAGGACATACCGGGCTCGTAGCTGCTCAGGGTCCTCTGCAGGTGGGAGGGGCCATTCTGGTCCACACTTCAGGCCATCTGCTTGTGACGCTGATGATCGCGATGATCGTCTACGAGAAGATCGGAGTGGCGATCCTCAGGAAGGCCTGGTTCAACCTCGACCTCGTGTGGACGTTTGCACTGATGCTCAGTGGCGTGCTGATTCTGTTGCTGTGAGAATTTGAGGAACCCTGTAACAATTCACCGTTCTGGGACTCGTACGAACGGAATGACCCGCGAGCTGGCCCATCCTGGGACCGCACGCGTCCCGCGTGCTCTTTACAATTCGCTATTGCCAAAACAAAGAGCACGCGAGACGCGTGCGCTCCCAGGCCGGGCCTGGTTCCGATGAAGTCACATCACTTCACGCGTAATACGAGGATCGTCTCAGCATAGCCTCGCATCCGGTGCACGATCTCACAGCGGTCAACGGAAAACTCACGGGCAGCACGCATCTCCGCTTCCCGTGCACGAAATGACGGAACAGACATCAGATCGTCGATCGATACTGACGGATCGAGAAACTGTGTGAGATCCCCATAAGCTACAATGTATCGCCATCCTCGCCGCCTGGTTTCATTCTCCCAGAGAGCTCGCAAATCTATCTGGCCAGCCGCCTGCGCAGCCGTCAATTCACGAAGTCTGAGATAGTAGACGTCGGTGAAATCACGATCCCAGAAGGCGAACCAGAGTGCGCCATTTCCGAGAATGGGTGCATCAGCGGGAACGAGCTCGCGCAATTCAGGCACGCGAGCTTCGAGCGGCACATCGAGCCGTGCTTTGTACGCCCAGAGACCTGCATCCGCGAGCGACGCCAATACCAGTACCACCAGCGCGGCGTCCGCCAGTCGACGAGTGGGTAGTTCGACAAAGGTGCGACCAATCCAGAGCGCAAAGATCGGCCAGACGAAGATAAGATACCAGCCGTACGTGTTGAGCATGAAGACGACTGCAATGACGAAGATCAGCAGCCAGATATAGACCGCCGCCCGCCCGACCCTGCCGCCTCGCATGAGCAACCAGATTCCGCTCGCAAAAACGCAGACGCCTTCGAAGAGATGTCGATGGCCTCGCGCCGCCCAGAACCAGTCCGTATAGCGCCTTATCTCGGCCTTTAAAGCGCCGATGACGCCGAACTGAATGAGGCGGACGCCATGGATATCTATCGCCCACTGCGCTCGAAATTCGGAAGGATGAGGAAGGTAGTGTGTACCGATCCACCATGCCATCGCCGACCGCTCCGCCAGCCATGAAGAGCACAGTCCCGAGAGATCTGTTTCGAACGTTTTCACGTCGAAGCAGGAGCCAGAATACGAGGGGCACGGGAGCGAGGAGAAAACCATTGAGATGGACGTCACCGGCAAAACCCATGACGAGGCCTGCCAGAAGCAGATTACGAAAGCGCTTTGGGCCATCTGCGGTCGCGGCCAGCCAGAGCGCCGTCACAAAGAACAAGGCGAGCAGCATGTCAGGGCGAGCCCAACGGCATGCCCTCGAAGAACTTGCCTGACAGTCCGAGAATGGATGCCGCAATGATCCCGGTCTCGGCATCCCATAGTGCCCGACCGAGCAAAGCAGTCATTAGGAGCAATCCCAGACCGAAGATGAACGATGGAAGCAGCGCCCCGAAGATACTGACGCCGAAGAAGTGGAGGAAGATGCCTTGGGCGGCAGCCGCGATCCGGCCAAAGGACCAGCAGTGCCGGTTAAGACCATCGACATCGCCATAACCTGGGATTCCAGGCTCACCGGTCTGCCATATCTGATAGGCCGCCGAGGCATAGCCGCCGTCGTCGTCGTGAAGGAAGGCAGGAACCCGATCCAGGGTGGCGACACTGTAGCAGAGTGCCGCCAACAGGATGGCCAACAGGAACAGGAGCGATGGCCGCCGTTGGAGTGAGGCTCGAAACCCGAGGCGAACGGTCTCGCTCATGTTTGGCGGTCGCTTGAAGGCAGCGACCCGGTTCTCGGTATTACCCTTCAGCTGTGGTCGGATCAATTACTTGTTGGAATTGGTCAACTGTTTCAGGATATCGCCGGTGATGAGATTGTACTCAATCAACGAGTTTTGCAAGGTCGCATTCAGCCATCAATAGCCCGGCCTGGGAGCGCACGCGTCCCGCGTGCCAGCTTTCATTGGTCGCCGTTTCAAATTGACTCGGCTCATAGCGAAAAGAGCACGCGGGACGCGTGCGGTCCCAGGCCTACGCTAGTCGCGATGGCAAATATGGCTCTCTCGGAATTGCCGAATCACGCCCGACAATCTGATCAATCAATAACCGCCCCGTAGCCAGCGACGTGGTGATGCCGAGCCCCTCATGTCCCGTCGCGAGATACAACCGCTCTCTGCCCGGACACGGACCTATCAACGGCAGCTTGTCTGGTGTAGCTGCCCGAAAACCGGTCCACGCTCTGATGGCCGAGAGCTTGCCGATCCCAGGCATATACTCCTCCGCGCGCCGAAGCATTCTGGAGAGAATCGCGGTGTCCACGCCCGATCCGTCGGCGCCATATTGACGCGACGAGCCGATCAACACCTGCCCCGTTCGGCGAGGTTGAACATTGAACGCGACCGAGTCACTCGTCAGTGAATGGGCGCTCTTGAGGTAGCCCAGTTCGACAAGCTGATGCCGTAGGAAGCCGGGATACCGATCGGTAATGACGAGATGTCCTTTCCTCTTCCTGACGTCGACGCCGGGAGTCAATTCGGGAGCCCAGCTGCCTGACGCATTGACCACATTTCCTGACGACAGGAGCGTACCGTCATCCAGTCTTGCTCCCTGTTCCTCAATAGAGGCGACGCGACTCTCAGAGAAAAGAACCGCTCCATGACTGCACGCCCGATCAATCAGCCACCGCGCGGCGCATGGCGGGTAGATGACACTGTCCTCAGCAACCAGCAATCCTCCGGCGAGTGGACGGAGATTCGGCTCAGCCTCCGCCAGCATCACGGCGTCGAGCACTTCGACAGGCACATCCCGGGAGCGATAGAGCTCATTCTTACGCCTGACTTCGATCATCTCGTCATCATCGGCCGCAACCCATATTGTGCCGGATGCATCATATTCCACGTCAGGCGAAAGCTCATCCGCCACCTCTTTCCAGAGCTCCTGCGAATAGCGCGTCAGAGCAAACTGCGCATCCGAGTCGTCCATGACCACTATGTGACCCATGCCCGCGGCAGTGGCTCCCCCACCAATTACTCCACAATCGATGATGGCGACGGTCAACCCCGCGCGCGAAGCCTCGTCGGCACAAGCGGCGCCCACGATGCCCGCACCAATGATAGCGAGGTCGAAGGTCTGAGAGCTCATCGGCGCCTCATCGGCGAATGCCAAAACGGAACGGATCGGCGGGGTCGAGGATCAACTCGGAGTCGGCGGTGATGAAAGCAGATCCCCTGATGGTTGGATGAACGCGGTCATTCCTGACCGTTATGGAGCCTTCAAAGAGGGTGCCAACGATGCTCTGCTGACGCCAGACCTCTCCTTCACGAAGCTTGCCATCGGCCTCGAGACAGGCAAGCTTTGCGCTTGTGCCGGTACCACAGGGAGAACGGTCATAGGCGTTACCTGGGCAGAGGACAAAGTTCCGGCTATCGACGCCCTCGGTCTCTGAGGGACTGAAGAGCTCAATATGGTCAATCTCCTGTCCGCCGGCGCCGGTGATCCCCTCTCGGACGAGTGCTTCCCTGATCCGCGAGGTAAAGTTCGTCAATGTCTCGATGTTGTCGAGGTCGATCCGCTGCCCATGCTCGCCAACAAGGAAGAACCAGTTGCCTCCCCAGGCAATGTCGCCCGTGACCGGCCCATAGCCCGTCACGTCGACGGTAACGTTGGCTGCCAACCGGTGGCTCGGAACATTGACCACACTGACCTCTCCTTTGTCGTGAAGGAAAGCCTCAACCCTTCCGACGGGCGTTTCGATGAGATGGCGGCCGGGAGCAATGCGACCGAGGTATGAGAGAGTGACGACGAGACCAATGGTCCCATGACCACACATACCGAGGTAGCCGACATTGTTGAAGAAGATCACTCCCGCTGCACAGCCCTTATCCTCAGGCTCACACAGCAAAGCGCCAACAATGGCATCAGACCCTCGCGGTTCATTGACAACTGCGGACCTGAACTTATCGTGCTCGCTGCGAAAGCGTTCGAGCCGGACGCTCAAGGGCCCGCTGCCGAGATCGGGGCCGCCGCTGATGACGACACGGGTTGGCTCCCCACCGGTATGCGAATCGATTACCTTAATTCTGTCCATCAGTGCTGAACTGGTGCGTCGTAGAATCTCCAGCTCGATTTGAAATCGGGCGTCAGCTTCTGCTGTGTCAGAGCGGCGCGGATCATCTCGACGGGAATTCTGTTCTCCTTGATGACCGTATCATGAAAGGCACGGTTGGACATCCTGCCTGAGTCGACAACCTCCCGATGTAAAGCATAGAACTGCCTGCCGCCAAGCAGGTACGCTGCCTGATAGAGCGGTGAATAGGTTCCATTGAATGACCGTCGGACCTCGGCCGTCGCATTCTCGAGCTCGTGGCCTACGCGTTTGACCAGCATGTCTATGCATTCCTGCGGAGTCATCTTCCCAAGGTGAAAGCTGAGCGAGAAGATTATTCGAGCGCAGCGATGCATGTGCCAGAAGAGAGCGCCAACGCGATCCTCCGGTGACTTGTGGAACTTCATGTCCCACAGAAGCAGCTCCCAGTAGAGAGACCAGCCTTCAACTGAAAACGGCGTGCTGAAGACCGATCTGTAGGGTCGATATCGCGAGCCCATGTATCCCTGCAGGTGATGGCCCGGTACCAGCTCGTGAAAGACGGTCGCGCGAGAGAAGTGAATGTTGTTCCCTCGCATGCTCATGAGCTTCTGCTCCTGCGACATCGTGCTTGGTCGGATAGGAGACGCTGATGATCTCACCGCCGGTGAAAAACGGGTTCACCAGCTGGCGCTCCGGCGTCATCATCTCCATTCTCCAGCTCTCGCGTGCCAGCGGCGGAATGGTAATCAAGTCATGATCGTCCATGAACTTGATCGCCTCCAGCGCCAGCATGCGGATCAATTCTGGTTGCTTCCCGGGCTCGACGTAGAGCGTTTTGACGTGCTCGAGGGCCTTTTGCCAATCGTCACCGTAGCCCAGTTCACGAGATGCCTTCTTCATTTCCACTTCGCACCAGGCGAACTCCTGGTTGGCGATCTCGATCAGCTCCTCCGGGGTATATGGGATCATTTCGTGAGCCAGCTCGGTGAGGAGCGCTTCTCTGCCTATAGGATCACCAATGATGTCAGCGCTGCTCCCTGCCTGGGCCTGGCCGGCGTTACGTCCGCGGAACTCCGAATCACCCCTTTGCTGATTCCCGCCGCCACCACCGCCACCTCCGGCGCCACCTCCGCCACCTCCAGCGCCACCTCCGCCACCTCGCTGAGGATTGGGCGCGCCTCCGGCCAGCGTTCCTTCCGGCTCATCAGACTTGAAACCCAGCAGACGCTCCCGAAGGAACGTGCCATATCTTTGTAGAGATTGATCTGCCTGCCTGTATGGAACCGCTGCCCACCACGTGAAGACCGGATCGTAGCCGTCGTAGAATCCGTACCAGCCACGCAGGATATTGCGCAGGCCATTAACGGCAACCGCGGCTCGATTGGCGAGCACCTTGTTGGTCATGTTGTTGGTAAGGGCACCGGCGCCCAAGCCGCTGCCCGGTGCCTGTGATCTGAGGCCTGCTTCGAGGCGACGCTGCGAAGCCTCAACCTGCCTGCTGATGTCGCTCAATGCTGCAGCCGCTTTCGGTGAATCTACAGTCTCCATTCGGCGACGTGTTTCATCGAGAGTAGTGATCAAACCCGCAAAAGGGAGGAGCGCTTCCGTCTCCGCCAGCGCCCGCGCCTGGATTTCGAGTTGCCGTGACTCGTAATCGAGATGATTCCGGAAGAGCAGGTAGTCGATCTTGTCCTCCTGCCCGAGCTTGTTGAAATCCAGCTTGTCCAGCAATGAACGCCAGTCGCCGTAGAACTTCTTCATACGAGCCTGGCGAGAGGAGACGAGCTCGCCTCCTGACAACCGCAGGAGTGTGCCTCGGTCCACAGAGTAGCGCTCGATCAGATTCCTCGTCTCGCTGGCGGGTTCCTTCAGATCGTCGAGATCGTCCCGACGCGAGGCTGCGTGAGTGTTCAGCATTCTCGTAACCTGTGGCAGGACAGGCATCAACATGGAGGCAACGAGGACAGCAACCAGCCGGTTATGAAGTCTGCGCATCGGTCAAAGTCCCTTCTCAAGCTTTGTTTGCCTGCCGTAAGGAGCGGCACGGCGTCGACTGAAATGTGAGCGGATTCTACTTCCCATTGCAACCACCAACAAGTACCCCGTAGACTCTTCGTGGTGATCTACTTAACACTCAGCTTTTCCGGAGGAGAGTCCATGTTCAAAGCCCTGTTGATTGCGCTGACCCTGGGATCCATTGCGGCCCTGAGGCCGCCCGATGTCAATGATCATCAATGGCCGCAGTTTCGAGGACCCCAGGCGCTTGGAGTCGCCGACGTGCGCGGACCAGTATCGTGGAGCACAACGGAGAACGTCGTCTGGAAGAGCCCCATTCCCGGCTCGGGATGGTCCTCTCCGATCGTCTGGAAGGATCGTATCTTTCTCACTTCGGCGATCAGCGCCGCTGATGAAGAGGCGCCCAAGAAGGGACTCTACTTTGGCGGCGAGCGCAAGACTTCTTCCGCCGAGCACCGCTGGATGGTCTATGCCATCGATTGGAAGACCGGGCACATCATCTGGGAGCGTGAGGCCTCTCGCGCAGTACCGAACAGCCCGCATCACGTCAAGAATACTTACGCTTCGGAGACACCGGTCACTGACGGCGAGCGCATCTACGCCTACTTCGGCAACGTTGGAATCTTCTGCTATGACTTCAGCGGAAAGCTCCTCTGGAAGCAGAGCTGGGGCTCATTCAAAACGCGCTTCGGCTGGGGCACTGCGGCATCTCCGGTTGTCTACAAAGATCGCGTGATCGTCGTTGTCGATAACGACGAGCAGTCGTTCATGGTGGCCCTGGACAAGCTGACCGGCCGGCAGCTCTGGCGTGTAGAGCGTGATGAAGGGACCAACTGGGCTACGCCGTTCATCTGGGAGAGCGGATCGCGAGTAGAGATCGTCACCTCGGGAACGCGCAAGACTCGATCCTACAACCTGGACGGGAAGCTGCTTTGGGAGCTCGGCGGGATGTCCTCGATTGCCATTCCGACCCCGTTTTCCACCCTCGGCCTTCTCTACCTGGCGTCCGGTTATGTAGGCGATCAGAAGCGCCCCGTCTTTGCCGTCCGCCCGGGTGCCTCTGGAGACATTACGCTCAAAGAGGGTGAGCAGAGCAATCAGTTTGTTGCCTGGTCTCTTCCGCAGGGTGGCCCGTACAATCCATCACCGCTGGTGTATGGCAACTACTACTACACGCTGCTCGATCGGGGATTCTTCACCTGTCACGATGCCCGCACCGGAAAAGAGGTGTATGGGAAGCAGCGGATTGATCCGGCGGCCGGCGCGTTTACCGCGTCGCCGTGGGCGTATCAGGATAAGATCTTCTGCCTGAGCGAGGATGGCGATACCTACGTGATTCAGGCTGGTCTCTGAATATAAGCTGGTTGGGAAGAACTCGCTCGATGAGATGTGCATGGCAACGCCCGCAATAGCGCAGGAGAATCTGGTATTGCGGACGGCGTCGAAGCTCTATCGCATTGGCAGCGCGAAGAAGTAGCCTTCGCGAAAGGTGTATGGGCAAAGCTTTCCTTCCCGTCCGCGCCTCTCCGGGGAACAATTGGATTGCCGCGCCGGTCGGCGCAGGGCAAGTGCAGGGATAAGATTTCAGGCCTCACTTCGTCTTCATCACTGCCCTACCTAAATCCAGAGCGCAACAAGTCGCCGCTTCCAAATTGCTCCCTGGATGCGGCTCAATGGATTTTGAGACTAGGGACCGGCGACTTGGCCGGCCTTGCGGATATCGTAGGCAACCGTCATGAACGTGCCTACATACGCCAGAGTCAGCAGGCCGAGAGCCGCAAAGTAGATAAGGCTTCGATCAGTCGCGCCCGCTAGCCAGATCGCCGCAGTCATTGCAACGATCATCGCCATCGACACCGCCTTGTAGGCGACGATCCGCTCCCTCACGCTGAACGCTGCAACAAACACGAGGACAGCCACCAGCGTTCCCAGATGACTCGGCCACATAAGCAGCAGTGCGAGCGATACGTAGTACGCCACTACCAACCCCCGTACAAATTTCTGCAATGTGTAGTAGTCCTCCCAAAAGAACGGGAAAAACGCCAGCAAAACCGCCGTCACAAGAATGCTGTTCCAGTCACCCTGTGGAACCTCAATCGTCCTGGTCAGCAGCACGTGCCATCCCAGAATCAACCAGAGCGGCATCGAATTTCTCAACCATTTGGCCGTTCGCCCGGGCTTGATGATCACAAGATCGGCAACCAGGTAGCCATAGTAGGCCAATATCGGCAGCCATATCGCCAACCAGCGACTCGCGAGGCTCTGCCTGTAGACCACTATCACAGTCGCAATCACTCCAGCCGCCAGCGGAGCCCATTCATAGCTCCTGATATGAGACGGCGGCTGGTGATACCATCTCTCGAGACCTTCAGCCACACGGAGTGATGGCTTGAGCGAGCGATTGATGCTCGAAGCTACTTCTCGCATTACCTCGTTTAAGTACTCGCGGTCGTGGCGCCGCTCGAGTCTCTCCTTTTGATCGAGTCGAATCGCCGGGTGAAAGCGAACGACTATCTTGGCCGGCTTAGGCAAAAGGCGCCACTTCGGCCAGGCCCTGCTGGCGCCGCCGATCGTCACCGGCACTATGGGCGCACCTGTCTCGACTGCGAGGCGCGCGGTGCCCGTCCGCAGCTCGCCCATTGGCCCTCTCTCGGAGCGCTGGCCTTCGGGAAAGATGCCGAGCGCTTCGCCGGTCGAAAGAACACGCAATGCTTCGTGAAAGGCGGCCTCACCGCGGCCTCGTGTGATATCGACGGGAAAGGCTCCGAGAGCTTTGATCACCTGGCCGAGCAGAGGAATCTTGAAGAGTACATCCCAGGCCATGTAGCGGATCGGGCGCTCGACGGGTAGAGCAACGAGGACGGGATCGAGATATGAAGGGTGGTTTCCGGCGATGATCACTGGTCCGGAGGTAGGAATGTTGTCGAGGCCTCGATATTCGAGCGAAAAAACAACACGAAGCCACGGCTTTACCAGTTTCTTGAACAACGAAAGCAAAGGCATGATCTTGCCCAGTGTACTAGAATTGCTGAATCAGGTGGCTCACAACCAGGAATTGAAGAGAGGTGACAAATGCAGATCATCAGGGCCGGCGACCGGTTTCATATCGAAAGCGACTGGCTTTCCGCCTATTGGCTTTTCAGTTTCGATCGCTACTACGATCCTCAGAATGTGACCTTCGGTCCGCTTCGGGTTTTCAATCACGATACTGTTCAACCGCGCGGAGGCTTCCCTACTCATTCACATCGTGAAATGGAGATTATCACCTACGTGCTTGAGGGGGCATTGAGGCACAAGGACAGCACCGGCGGCATGGGAATCATCTCGGCCGGCGAAGTGCAGCGGATGAGCGCCGGCACCGGCGTTGCCCATTCGGAGTTCAACTCTTCGGAGAAGGAGCCTTGCCAGCTTCTGCAGATGTGGGTGCTTCCTTCGTCGGACGGTTTGCGGCCATCGTATGAACAGAAAAGGTTCAGCCCTGAAGAAAAGGCCGGGTCGCTGCTCCCGATCGCTTCGGGCCAGGGTCGGGGCGATGGCGTGAGAGTGGAGCAGGACGTGACCTTCTATGTGTCGACCATTCGCCCGGGCGATCACATCAGTCATAAACTGTCTGCCGGTCGCCGAGCCTTCCTGTATGCAATCAAGGGCGACCTCTCGCTCAACGGTGAGTCGTTGAGTACCGGCGACCAGGCGCGAGTCACTGACGTACCACTGCTCGACCTCAGCGCGACCAAAACGAGTGAACTGATTCTCATCGATCTGCCATAGCGTCAACGATGGAAGCGAGTTTGAGAGGTGACCCGTGTCAAGAGTCGTACCTATGATCCATGTCCCCGATGTGCGCGCGACTGTAGACTGGTACAAGGGCATCGGTTTCGATGTCAACAATACCTACGGCGATGCCGGCGGGGGCCTCAGTTTTGCGATTCTCTCCTTCGGCGATAGCCGGGTAATGTTCAACCAGGGCGGGCGGCCGAGTACACTTCATCGCCGCGAAGTCGACCTCTATATCTATACCGAAAAAGTTGACGAGCTGTATTCTCGGCTCAAAGATGGCGTCGAGGTCGTCGAAGGGCCTCATGATACGTTCTATGGCATGCGAGAGTTCATCATCCGCGATCTCAATCGCTTTTGGATAACCTTCGGCCAGCCGACTGTGTTTCAGCTCTTCATGGACGGCGTTCGCGAGGGCCAGGTGGAGGTCGTCCGTGCCGCCCTCCAGAGCGGCAGCCTGAAACCCGAAGCGTTGAGCGCTGCACTTGTCGTGGCGACGGGCGAGATAGCAGAGCTCTTGAAGAACGAAGGAGCGATACCGCCACCCGAGATCGGTAAGGAGATCCTGCAATCGTACGCAGGCAGTTACAGAAGCGAGCAGGGACTCGTGGTTGTCGTCGAGTTTGAGGCGGATCAACTCGTGGCTGTTCTAAGCGGGCAAGAGCCGGTAAGCCTGGTCCCTGTCGATAGCACTACATTCCGACCGACAGCCTTCGACGATGTCAGTCTGAGTTTCAGCGTTCAGGACGGACAGGCCGTCGGACTAACGGTGAGACACGGTCCAAACACCGTACCACTGAAGCGCCTGGAGGTTTAACGTGGCGCAGGCTGTCCAGCCTGCGCCAACCTTAGCCCCTACTGCCTCACCGCTGAATTGCAGCTTTTTGACGTGGCGTAGGCTGTCCAGCCTGCGCCAGACCTCGCCGTTACTGTCTCACCCGTGAATTGCAGCAGCTTTGAAATCCGCCGCAGACTGGACAGTCTGCGGCACGATTCTCGCTAAGTGGTTCTATCGGGAGGTTGACCCGCTTCGTTCGACTCCCAGTGCTGCCCGTATTGAGGCGGCTGTTCCCGTTACCTTGATCCCATGACTGACCCTGCTCCTGACGCGAATCTGGTTCTGAACGTCCCTGACGCCTGAAACAGACTCGGCTGTCTCTTCGGCCATGCGCTTGGCTGAGCGGTTGTCGACACAGCCCGCGAAGTGTTACCTCGCCCTTATTGACGTCAACTTCGACCTTTCTTGCATCAATCTGGCCGTGCAGGGTCAATCGCTCACAAATATCTTCCCGGATGCGCTCGTCGGAGCGTTGATAGCCCGCTGGACCCCAACCGATATAAGGACCTGGCTTCATCCAGAGATCGGTGTAACCGTAGGATTCAGCGTAGGGGCTGTAAGTTCGCCCGTCGGCCATACTCCTGACTGCCACGGTACCTTGCTCCATAGCCTTGAGAGCGGTAACCCTGATTACGGTAGCGGCCGCTCTCAGATTCATAATCCGAGACGCGCTCGCGCATGCTCTGGACGTCTCGATAGTCACGCCTGTCGACGGGTTCGTACTCGCCGCGGTAGCGTTCACCCTCGCGTTCAGTAACATGGTCATCCATTCTACGGCGGCGCTCGGCCTCCTCATCGCCGAACCATGAACGAACTTCATCACCGGCCTTGTCGAAGACCCCTCGATCTCGGTTGCCCGGGCTTTGTCTCCGTCGCTCTTCTTCGGATTGCCGCCACCTGCGGTCTCGATCGTCATCGCTCTCTATCCTGTTTGACATTTTTCTCCCCTTCTATTTCTCCCGGACGTTCTTGGCGTTCAAGCTTTCAAACACCTTTGTGATTCTGTCGGCGTCTGCATCCGACTTGGCATCTACACCGAGCAGGATGCCGCCTTCGCGCAATCCCCTCTCGTAGACCTCAGCGCGGTTCTCGGGAATTCCGGTGCCAACAAGTAGACCGATCAGCCCGCCAGCCGCTCCACCTGCCCCGGCACCCGCCAGCGCGGCAGCGATCGGCCCCGCGATTACCAGGCCCGAGACCGGGCAGGGCAATGCTGGTTCCGACGGCGGCAACGGCCGCCAGGATCGCACCAACTGCGCCACCGACAGCGCCCCCAACGCTTGCGCCCTCGGCTGCCTTTGACCCAGCTTCGATGCCGAACTCTTTGGTCCTCGTGGTATCGGACATCATCACGCTGACATCGTCGCGCGTGTAGCCCAACTTGCTGATTTCGCGGACGGCCGATTCTGCCGTCACACGGCTGTTAAACAAACCCGTTACTAACTTAGCCTTAGCCTTAGCCATGATGGTATTCCTTTGTTTCAGTCTATTGATAACTCCCGTCAGGCTTCCTGAAAGCCCTTTCGAGGCTACGCTGGCCTCCATTGGGAGGCGCCGTTGACTCGCGTCGCATCATGAACAATAGCAAGCGGTAGGCCAGCGGCGTTAAGTTAGGCGCCTGAGAGTGGACGGGACCGCCCCATTTCACGAAACCTCATCTGACTGGGTCATAGCAGGAGATGACTTTGAGGTACCCTCAATGCTAAGTCTTCCATTCAAAGGAAGGATTCGGCTGGAGATTTATCAGAGCGTCTACGATAGGAAATCGTTTATGAGTCTTTTTATCGCTGCTTACGGCAACCGCACGGCTCTCGCAGCGTCTCGAGAGTCTCATCTGCATACAGTCCCGAAATGAGGTGTCCGCAGAGAATTCATACCCTATTGGGCTACGACAGGTGGGCAAGTTGACCGGCTTCATTGGCACGACTGGACAGCCTATGAGGTATGCTTGCCGCCGTGAGTCGAAGTCGATGAGGGTCTCGCGTTCAGGTCCGTGGATCAGGAGGCTCGATGCATACATTCTGGTTGGATTCTGCAATACGGAGCTGGATCTGCTCAGGAAACCAGGCTTTGCACTGATCACGGTCTTGACGCTGGCTCTTGGCATCGGGGCCAACACGGCAATCTTCAGCGTCGTGAATGCAGTCCTGCTACGCCCGCTGCCAGTTGAAAACCCATCTGAGCTGGCGGGCGTCTACACCGCCGATTACAGCGGAACAATATTCGGCACCTCGTCCTACTTGGATTACATCGACTTTCGTGACCGCAATCAGGTCTTCTCCGGCCTCGCTGCGTATACCCAGATGCCTTTCAGCCTGGGTGTCAGTGGAAAGAACGAGCGAGTCTTTGGAGAAATGGTGACTGAAAACTATTTCCGAGTCCTGGGGGTCAGGCCTGTTCTCGGAAGTAGTCTGCAATTGGCTGGTAGTCCGGCAGGCGGGTCGTCACCAGTTGCGATGATCAGCTACAACCTGTGGCAGAGGCGATTCGGAGGCGATCCGTCCTTGCCCGGAAGATCAATTGCAGTCAACGGGCAAGCATTCACGGTTGTGGGCGTCGTACCCAAGAGCTTCTCGGGCCTGACGCGGGGGTGATCGCGGATCTTCTGGGTGCCGGCGACGAAGTGGCGTGAGCTTACCGGCAACAACGACATTGCAGGACGCTCGAATCGAGCATTTCTTTTAGTAGGTCGTCGGAAACCCGAGTCTCCTTCGAACAAGTGCAGGCCGACTTCAGACTGATTGGAGAGCAACTCACTCGCGCATATCCCGAGGATTGGAATACTGTCCGCAACGAACCTCGCGTGGTAACCCTCGTGCCGGAGAGTCAGATGCGAATCTACCCGGACTCTCGCGGACCTGTTGTCGTCTTTATGTCGCTCTTCATGTCGGTCGTCTGCCTGGTGTTGCTTATAGCTTGTGCCAACGCCGCCAACCTTCTTCTTGCGCGCGCGATGACCCGGCGTCGCGAGATGGCCATCAGGTTAGCGCTTGGGGCCAGGCGCAGCAGACTTATTCGGCAACTCCTGACCGAGAGCCTGATACTTTCGCTGCTGGGCGGAGCTGCAGGATTGCTGCTTGCGCTCTGGGCCACCAGCCTGTTGCAGAATTTCAGGCCGTCAGTACCGGTGCCTGTAGATATCGAACTTGGTCTTGACTGGCGCGTTCTCGCGTTCACCGTCGCGACCTCACTATTGACTGGGATCATTTTCGGGCTTGCGCCGGCACTGGCAACGTCAAGACCCGATCTCGTTTCGTCGCTCAAGGACGAGGCTGGCGCGATCAGTGTGAATCGAAGCGGTGCGCGATTGCGCAATGTCCTGGTGATTGTTCAAGTCGCAATCTCCTTTCTATTACTCTTCGGATCGGGCCTCTTCCTTCGCAGCCTGCATGGCGCCACTTCGATCCATCTCGGATTCGATCCGGACAATCTTCTGGTCATGTCCATCATGGACTTGCGCATGCACGGATATGACAAGCCAGGGGGCAGAACTTCTACCGGGCCCTTCTTGAACGAGTGCGAGTGCTGCCTGGAGTTGCTGGTGCAGGTCTCACTGAGGAGCTGCCGCTCAGCCTTAACGGCTCGAGCAATGGGATCACGATCGAGGGGTACACTCGCCGTCAAGGCGAAAGCACGGAAGTCCATTCAGCCACTGTGACGCCTGGCTACTTCGACGCGATGCGCATACCGGTTGTGCGCGGGCGCTCGTTCAGCGATCGCGATGTTCCCGGCTCAGCTGGGGTGGTAATCATCAACGAAGCGTTCGTGCGCCGTTATTGGCCTGGTGAGCAACCTCTCGGGAAACGGATCCAGATGGGCATCTGGCTCGAGGGTCGTAACACCTCTCCGTATCTTGAAGTGATTGGCGTGGTAAAAGACGGGCGCTACGTAACACTGGGCGAAGAGGTGCGGCCGTTCTTTTACCGATCGTTGGCCCAGTATTATCAGTCCGCTGCGACACTCATAGTGCGAACTCGAGGCAACCCAACCGATTCGGTATCAGCGGTCCAGGAGCAAATGAGCAGTCTCGATCGGAACCTGACAGTCTACGATGTCAAAACTATGCGTCAACACCTTGGATTGGCGCTGCTACCCGCGCGACTGGCTGGCACAATTCTTGGGGTCTTTGGCTTCGTAGCGTTGATCCTTGCCACGTCGGGGATGTATGGAGTGATGGTACACACAGTCGCGCAGCGAACGCGAGAAGTTGGTATCCGCCTCGCGCTCGGCGCGCAAACAAGTGATGTGATACGGCTGATCGTCAGGCAGGGAATGAAGCTCGTACTGATCGGCCTTATGATCGGCGTGGCTGGAGCTCTCGCATTGTCGCGGGTTATGACAAGTTTGCTCTATGGAACGAAAGCTACCGACCCTCTGACTTTTCTTGCCGTGTCGTTGTTGCTGGCAATTGTTGCGCTGCTCGCTTGTTACCTGCCGGCGCGCCGCGCGACAAGGATCGAGCCGCTGGAGGCGCTCCGCTATGAATAGGAGCCTCACCTGCGAATTGCTGCAGCTTTGAAATTCGCCGCAGACTGGACAGTCTGCGGCACGATTGCAGCCTATAATCCCATCTCACTATGAGACATGTATCCCGATCTGGCAGTGACCCAGGCGAATGTGTATAATTAGCGGCTTATCGGGGCGTAGCACAGCCTGGTAGTGCGCTCGGTTTGGGACCGAGAGGTCGGAGGTTCGAATCCTCTCGCCCCGACTCAATTCCAAAGAGATGCGGCCGCCATTTCGGCGGCCGTCTCTTTTGCGACACATTGCCCTCGAGCTCTTCATCCTCGGTGCCAGTGGCTTCTCGCGAAACGAACCCCCCGAGGCACGGTATCGAGATTCGCGCGTGAACGCGGCCATTGGAACATCAGATTCCAGGAGCCGCCATTTTTTTGTTCCTGAAAAGGTCAACCGGAGCGTCGCCGACGGTTAACGCTGAGAGTGCAGCTCTGCGAAGAGCCAGCGCCAAGTTTGGATTGAATCAGGCACCTACAGCTACTCGGTGCGTAGCGCGACTATAGGGTCGACGCTCGCGGCACTCGCAGCGGGAATCCAGGACGCCAGGAGCGCGGCGGCGCAGAGTAATAATGTAGCGATGGTGAGCATGCGCGGATCCCACGGAGAGACGCCGAAGAGTTGATGCGCCATGAGCCAACCGGCGACGATGGCGAGCGGGATGCCGAGTCCGATTCCCATTCCGATCTGGAAGAAGGCGCCGCGAAGGACCATGCGGACCACGTTAGCGCGATCGGCGCCGAGCGCCATCCGCACGCCGATCTCGTGCGTACGCTGTTCGACGGTGTAGGCCATCACGCCGTACAGGCCCACCGCGGCGAGAACCAGGCCGAGCACGCCGAAGAGCATCGTGAGGGTGGCGATCATGTTCTGCTGTTGAAAGTTGACGGCCAGAATTTTCGAGTACGGATTCACGCTGTAGACCACCAGGTCGGGCTCGATGCTGGCGAGCGCTTTGCGCACCTCGGCTTCCATACCGGGCGGATTGCCGGGAGCCCAGATGACGATGTTGGAGAGGAAGTGGGAGAAGAGGTCGAAGGTGGTGAATTGCGGATCGTCGTATTTGACGTTTTGCGTTTCGGGCAGCCAGAACATCGGGCGGATAGGCTCCTTGTAACCCCAGGTCATGTAGCGGATGTCGCGCACGACGCCCACGATTTCGAATGTGTTGGCGTACTGAATGCGGTCTATGCCGAAGTGCTGACCGATCGGGTCCTGATCTTTTAAGAAGCGTCGGACGAAGGCTTCGTTGACGACGGCGATCGGGCGAGTATTGGCGCTGTCCTGCTCTTCGATGGGGCGGCCCTGCACGATTCTTGCGCCGATAGTTTCAAAGAACCCGGGCATAACGCGGGCCCAGCCGGCGCCGGTGTCGTCCTTGGGCCCGGGTTCGGGGCGGCCTGCGATACGAATGCCCTCGTTCCAGCTATCGCCGCTCATGGGCGCGTAGAGAACGGGAGCGACCATGCGCACTCCGGGGACGGCCAGGAGGCGCTCGTCGATGCGGCGGTAGAACATCTCCATTTGTTCGGGCTTGTAGTTGCCGAGCGTCGGGTTGATGGAGACGAGATAGCGGTCCTTCGTTTCAAAACCAAAATTCTGGCGCTCAAGATTGCGCAGGCTCTGGCCGAGCAGAGCGGCGGCGGTGAGCAGGACGAGCGACATCGCGGCTTGCGCGATCACCAGCGATTTTTGCGCGATGGAGCCGCCTCCGCGCACGGAACGATTGCTGCCGCGCAGAGCCTCGACCGGATTGACATGCGAAGTCATCCAGGCGGGAGCGACGCCGAAAAGGATTCCGGTGAGCGCCGAGACCGCGAGTGTAAAGAGCAGAACGGGCCAGGAGGGCGACGCATCGACCGGGATGTAGTTCGTCGGGCCGGCGCCGTTATATAACGCGAGATAGAGAATCAGTCTACTGCCTGCGTAGGCGATTCCGATTCCGAGAATGCCGCCGATGATGGCAAGCAGGGTGGATTCAACGAGTGCTTTGCGCACCAGCCGGCCGCGCGAGGCGCCGAGAGCAACGCGCAGAGACGTTTGCGAGCGCTCTTTCAAGCCACGGGCGAGCATGAGATTGGCGAGATTGCCGCAGGCGACAAGCAGCACGCAGCCGGCGGCGATGAGCAGCAGTTTCAATCCATCCTCGTATTGGTCGCGCATGGCTGCGGTGCCTGCGCCGCCGGGGATGAGATTCAGGGTCTGCTGGCGCCAGATTTGTTTTTCGCCGGGCTCCATGTCGGGCTCATGGCTCCCGAGCCAGCTCTGGAGCTCGACACGCAGCTTGGCTTCGAGCGTCTTGGGATTCACGCCGGGGCGGATGCGGCCGATGATGTCTAGCCAATTGGTATTGGGGCGTTTGAGGCGCTGGGCTTCGCCATCCAGCAGCGGCTCGGCGTTGACCGGGATCCAGATATCGGGCATGCCCCAGCTTGCGAGCTTGGCGCCGTAGAAGCCGGGCGGACCGACGCCGATCACGGTAAAGAGATGGCCGTTTATCTGAAAACTGGCGCCGACAACTGAAGGATCGGAGCCGTATTTATCGCTCCAGATGTGATAGCTCATGACGGCGACGGGAGGCGCGCCGGGCTGATCGTCGGCGGTCGTCATCAAGCGGCCGATCCAGGGATTGACACCGAGGGTGCCGAAGAAATTGCCGGAGACGTATTGGCCATTGCGCGTGTCGACAGGGCCCTGCGATCCTGCGCGGCGGACACCGAGCGGCGCATTGCCGGCTTGCAGCGCGGCAAGGTCGGCGAACTCGGGCGTGTGTTCGCGGAAATGCTTGTAGGCTTCGTAGGAGAAGAGCGAAAAATTGCCGTCCTTATCCTGCGTGTATCCGCCCCAGTTGCAGCAGCGGATTTTGTCGCCCACGCGCCAGAGTTCCTCGGGCTTGGTGACCGGCAGAGACTTGAGCATCACCTGATGAACGAGGGTGAAGATCGCGGTCGTGGCGCCAATGCCCAAGGCGAGCGTGATCACCGCAGTGGCGGTGAATCCGGGTGCTTTTCTGAGTCGCCGAAGCCCTTCCTGCAAATCCGCCATTTCGTGTCCCTTGACTGTGTTTGGCGCCGGCGCCAGTCGCCCACGCTCTAGGCCTCCTTTCGAAGACGGATGAGCCGGCGTGTGTTTAGCAAATCGCTCGCGGCGCTTCGCAGTTGCAATACTCAGGAGGACCGGTTTGGTGACAAGCCGACCTCAATTTTTGTGACTAACAGAGCGGAATAAACGCAGGCGGGTCTATAAGATCCAAAAGTATCGATGATGTCAGCGTTTCGCTCGCCATGGATTACTACGGTCTTCGCCTCCAGCTCTACGTGTTAACCGCACGGTCGTAAGTGACGTTTCAGGCCAAACCGTTTCAGGTTTCTCGACTCCCCGGGTGCAGCTCAGAAAGAATAGTCATCACTCGCGCTGAGAGGCGCCGCCCCCATAGTGATCAGGCTTCTTCGACTCCTGGTCCTCGCGAGCCTTGAGCACCTCTTCGAGCTGTTCCTTGCCGAAGATGCGCTCGTAAGCATTGCGGACAGCATTGAGCCTTCGCGAAGCTAGTTCCCATCTCGAGAGGAATGAGCAGCGCGGAGGCTTTGTTGCACTTGTCGCAGATTTTAGTAAAGGCGCCGATTGGATTTCAGATTCCGCCCGCTTAATCTTTCCAGATCATGATATGTAGAGAGGAAATATGAAGTTGAAATGCCTGGCAAGCTCTTTTAAAGCCGGGTTTAGGATGAGGCTTGGAGAGGCATAACGGGATGGCTGAGGTGCCGAAACCGGTTTGGGACTGAGAGGTCGGACGTTCGAATCCTCTCGCCCCTACTCAATCTAAAAGAGATGCGGCCGCCATTTCGGCGGCCTTCTCTTGCTTGTTCATGCACACACCGCCAAGTGCCCGAAATTCGACAGAGGCAACGATTTCCTTTATAGTCACCACGTTTGTCCAATGGCGCCGCCTTACAGACCTTTACCGGTGCCAGTCTAAATACCGTTACAATCTTGGAGGAATAGATGAAAGAAAAGCTGCGTTCGGCAGTGATCCTATGTTTGACGATCGTCGTCTTATTATTCACATCCAGCCGGCTACCTGCCGATACAGGCACCTGCAGCGGAGCAATGGTTACCCTGCCATTCACCGATATAGCTAGCAATAACTTTTTCTGCCAGATCAGCGAGGCCTACTTCTCCGGCCTGACCAACGGCACCTCGACGACGACCTATGGTCCATCAGATAGTGTGCCGAGGGAGCAGATGGCGGCATTCGTCACGAGAACGCAGGACTCAGCGCTGCGGCGTGGAAGCCGGCGGGCAGCCTTAGCGCAATGGTCTACACCATCCGCGGTGCCGCTCACGGGCAGAACCACCCTTCCGAGTCCGAACGACGTGGCATCAGATGGTCAGGACCTCTGGGTGGCTAACCTTAATACCAGCAACGTGTCGCGAGTGCAGGCAAGCGACGGGCACGTACTCGGAACCTGGACGGCTGCCCAGAGCGCACACAGTGTTTTGGTCGCGCGCGGACGGGTCTTTGTCACGGGCCAGACAAGTCCGGGCAGGCTCTATACGATCGATCCCAGCGCAGCGCCGGCTGCGGTTGCGACACTCAGCACTACACTTGGCGGGTTCCCGAAAGGTATCACGACCGACGGCAGTTTCATATGGACGGCGAACGCTAGTTCGGTATCAAAGGTCGACCCCGACTCGGGACTCACGACAAACTTCGGCGGCTTCGGCCAGCTTCAAGGCATTCTCTTTGACGGCACAAATCTCTGGGTGAGCGACCAGACAGACGGCACTTTGAAGAAGCTCGATTCCAGCGGCGCTATCCTTCAAACCGTGCCTGTCGACGCCAATCCCCAATTCCCGGTATTCGATGGCTCCAACATCTGGGTGCCGAATCGCACCGGCAATTCAATTACAGTAGTCCGCGTCAGGGACGGGCAGGTGCTCGCAACGCTTACCGGCAACGGTCTCAATGCTCCATATGGGGCCGCATTCGACGGCCAGCGAATCCTGGTAACGAATAGTCTGGGAAGCAGCGTGTCGCTTTGGAAGGCCGCCGATCTTTCACCGATTGGGAGCTTCCAGACTGGAGGCGCGATTCCGTTGCGCGCATGCAGCGACGGCATTAACTTCTGGATCACGCTGGGAGGTTCAATCGCGAAATTCTAGGCTCAAGGAAGGAGTCGGGCGGCGGTGGAATTTCCTGTTCCAACGCCGCTTTTTTTGTGCCCAGTTGGCGACGAGACAACACAGAGGTTCAATCCCGACCGATTTTGTCCCACCTGCAGCTATAGTCCTCAGACGAATCCGCCACACCATCTTTAATTAAACCGAGCTTTATCTTCCCATGCGAAGGAATGCCGCTTTTTCTTGCAGTCCACTCTTGCATTTTCTCTTGAGCTAGAGTATCTTGATATCAAGGTAATGAGATGAGCATAAGTAAGCTGCGAGTCATTGACCGGTGGAAGTGGTGTTCACGTCTTTCTGGTGCTGTGGAAGGCCGCGAGTGCGGTTCGATCATACGCTGAAGAGAGCATCGCCGGGCTGGAGATGTGTGGCAGCGACTTCGCTGTCCTCGAAGCACTCCTGCACAAGGGGCCACTCCCCGTTAACGAGATCGGAAAAAAGATTCTGCTGACGAGCGGGTCGATCACGGTGGCGGTCGACCGCCTGGAGGCGAAGGGCTTCGTCGAGCGGCGAGCCCATGGCTCCGACCGGCGGGCAAAGATAGTTCACTTGACGAAGGAAGGGAGGAGACTGATCACGCGCGCTTACGCCGATCACGCTGCGGATCTCGAACGACTCGCCTCCGCTTCCCTCACCCGGGAGGAGCGCGAAACCCTCATCCGGCTGCTGAAGAAGTTCGGCTACGAGGCGGCCGCTGAATCAAATCGGGGGGCGAAAGATCAATCTGACTGAGGTGGCACACGGGTTTCAAAAGGAAGGGAATAAGAATGCAAGCGATTGAGGTGTTGAGAGAGAAACGAGTGACGACTGGGCGCACGGTGTCCGGCATCGTCAACAGTATAGAGACTCTGGAAGGCGCCGGCTTTCTTGTGCGCCGGCCGTTCCCTAAGGCGTCATTTTCGGAGTTCGATCCGTTCCTGCTGTTGGACGAAATGGGGCCGATGACAGTGGCGCCGAATCAGGCCAAGGGTGCCCCGGACCATCCGCATCGCGGATTCGAAACAGTTACCTACCTGCTGTCGGGTGAAATGGAGCACAGAGATTCTCGGGGACACGCCGGACGCCTCGGACCCGGTGACGTGCAGTGGATGACTGCCGGAGCTGGGGTGGTCCATTCAGAGATGCCTTCGGCAGAGTTCCAGCGAACGGGCGGAACCCTGCACGGCTTTCAACTTTGGGTGAATCTGCCGAAGCGCCACAAGATGACGAAGCCGCAATACCAGGAGATCTCGAGCTCCCAGATTCCCAAAGCGACTTCGGCAGATGGCCTCGTGACAGTGAGTGTGATCGCCGGCGAAGCGATGGGCAAGAAAGCCGCTATTGAGACGCGCACGCCGATCATCTACCTGCATTACAGAATCGAGCCCGCTGGCGCGGCCACGCTACAGGTGCCGGCCACTTACAACGCCTTCGCTTACATCGTCGACGGAGAGGGGTTGTTCGGAGCAGAGGGAGAGCGCGCCGCAGACGGGCAGATGGTTCTCTTCGCGCAGGATGGCGACGAATTGAGAATCGAAAATCCGGCGGACGCCAGGGCTACGCTCGAAGTCCTGCTTATCGCCGGTGTGCCATTGAACGAACCAGTCGCGCGTTATGGTCCGTTTGTCATGAACACCGAAGACGAAATCCGGCAGGCGATTGAAGATTACCGTCTGGGCAGGATGGGTACGATTAACTCTTAAATTGATCGAAGAGGAAAGGAGTGGTGAAGGTATGTCACAGGTATTAACAGAGGCTGCTCGGTCGGTCGAGAGTTCGACCGGGAAGGTCATAAATGTCGCACTGTGGATTTTACAGATCGCTGCAGCCGCGATGTTCCTCATGGTCGGTTATCTGAAACTCTCGGGAAATGAGCAACAGGTAGGCCTGTTCCAGGCTATTGGCATCGGGCAGTGGTTCCGCTACCTGACTGGTTCGCTGGAAGTCGCGGGGGCGATTCTGCTTCTGATCCCGCGGACGAGCGGATTGGGTGCGCTCCTGCTAGCTGGCGTGATGGCCGGTGCGGTTATCACGCACCTCTTCGTTGTCGGCGGAAGCCCGTTGATGGCGATCATTCTTTTGGTTGTCACGACGATCGTCGCGTGGGGACGACGCCAGCGAACTAAGAATCTCCTGGCCGCCTAGGCCAGGTTGAGTAACGTCATGGTTGACTCTTGCATTTTGACGCGAGGGTCCGGTTGAGCAATTTCTTTCGAAAGGAGATGGCCACAAAAAAGCACAGAAGGCACAAAAGTAGGCCAGGGTTGATGCGCGAGTGCGATTGATGGTTTGTCTTTGACTTTGAGCCTTTTGAGCTTTTTCGTGGCTCCCTCCGTGCCAATTTGCTTTCACCCGAATGTGCGCTCCCTGGTCCTCATACTGCCACTAGCTGAGTGAATGCGATGGTCAACACTGCTACTTGTAAAATTGATTGTCTGGTATTATTGTCGCGCGCTTGATTTGGGACCGAGAGGTCGGAGGTTGGAATCCTCTTATCCCGATCCATTAACTCGATGAGTTAGGGCTTCCGGAAAGGAAGCCTTTTTACTTCTCTACAAGAATTTCGCTCCGAAAGAAGCTGTCGACAAAAACAGACGGCCGCGTGACCGTATGGTCGCGCCTCGGTCAACTCAGACCTATCGCCTTCCATACAAGCTGTGAGCACAATCGAAGCCGAGCCTGCGTTCGGTCACACACTAACTGCATTGGAGGAAGCTATGACAGATGAGAAGAGTGTACTCGTGGTTGGCCTGGATCCAACACTGATTGATTTCTCACAAACCCGGCTACCCGCCGGGCATGACCGCAACGAAGGTACTGGCTGGTGTCGAGTCCTGTGAAAACGAATTAACTCGTCTCGGGTACAGCGTGAAAACATGTTTAACCGACTTTGGCGAAACTGCTGAGGCAGTTGTTCAAACCCAACTCAAGCAGAAGCGGTTCGATTGCGTCCTTATCGGGGCAGGTGTAAGAACGAATCCCAAGCAACTTCATGCTGTTTGAGAAGTTAATCAATGTGGTGCATGAAAACGCACCTCAAGCCAAACTTTGCTTCAATCAGCTGCCGAGCGATATAACCGAGGCGGTAAAGCGTTGGCTCTGAGTATTGTTTACCAATGTGCTGCAATTTCGGGCTTATGGCACCGCACCCAACGCTCCAGCCAGTCTCGTTGATATCGTAACCAATACGTTTCTTCCGAAAGAGTCGCGAGTCGCCACAGGCAGGTTTGTTTCATTGCTTGATTGCGCGACCTTGTAGGGGCAGGGCTTGTCCCTGCCCGCCCGTGCCGTCCGGCACGGGTAACAGTTTCAAGGAGCCTGTGCGATTTCAACACCAACCGATAATGGTTACAAAATTGCGGACATTGCGCATTGCAGTGAACGCGAGCGTTGCGAGGCACTCTGTGGCTGGTAAACGCGTACATAATCAACCAACATGACTTGCGGAAAAAGAGTGTTGGCGTCCGGATTCCCCGGCCAGGAGCCACCTACTGCCAGATTGAGAAGTACAAAGAAGGGACGATTGAATACCCAGGTGGCGCCGCCCGGTAGATCGTTCGCGGTGACGGTTTTATAAAGAATGCCATCAACATACCAGCGAATCAGCTCAGGCTGCCACTCAATCGCGTAGACATGGTAAGTGTCGGCAAATCGCTCACCGTTCAACAAGCTATATGAAGCTCCGATTCCCCGACTCGCCGAATACCCAGGCCCGTGAAGCGTACCATGAATGGTTGATGGCTCTTTCCCAATATTCTCCATAATGTCAATTTCGCCGCAACGAGGCCAGCCAATTTGAGTTATATCACTGCCTAACATCCAAAATGCTGGCCAGATTCCCTGCCCAAAAGGAATCTTGATGCGAGCTTCAAAGCGGCCATATGCTTGTGCGAATTTGTCCTTTGTCTTCAGCCGCGCAGAAGTGTAATCGCGTCTCATACCGTCAGGCCCGGTATAAGGCTCTTTGATGGCTTTAATGACTAAGGATCCGTTCTCAATGTAGGCATTCTGGGTGCGGTTGGTGTAGTACTCCAACTCCTTATTTCCCCATCCCCTTCCTCCTGTCTCCATAGTCCATTTCTGCGGGTTTACTCCAGAACCATTCGGCTCATTGAACTCGTCACTCCATGTCAGTGTCCATCCGGCAATGGCGAGAGTCCCTTCGCGAGGGGTGAAATGGGCGCCCGACCTGAATAGTAGTTGCGAGGGTAGAAGCGTCAGAAAGAGTATCAAAACAAGAAGACCCACCCGCGGATAGGTGGATGCGAAATGCTGTCTGAGCTTTCGGCGCTTCATCTTGGAGGGGCCAATCCTCTCGCAGGCTCTTACCAATCCATCACCGATCCGTCATCCGGATCATAAGTCTCCTGATTTCGCCACTCGTGGCCGATCTTGTCCGCCATGGCGTTGTCATCCAGTTCGATTCCCAACCCTGGTCCCGTCGGCAAATCGACATAGCCGTCACGCACCTTGAACGGATTCCTGATGTAACCCTCACCCAGACTGACCTGCTCCTGGCAAAGAAAGTTCGGCACCGAAGCCGCGATTTGGAGACCGGCTGCCAGGGAAATCGGCCCAAGCGGATTGTGCGGTGCGATGTTGGCGTAATAGGCCTCGGCCATGCCCGCGATCAACCGCACTTCGGTGATCCCGCCGGCATGGCACAAGTCGGGCTGGAGAATCGTCGCCGCGCCCTTCTCCAGGATTTCACGAAATCCCCATTTAGTGAAGATGCGCTCGCCGGTTGCGATAGGTACGTGAGTCGACTTGGCCAATTCAGCCATCAAGTCAACGTTCTGGCAGTTGATGACCTCCTCATAGAAGAAAGGATGCAAGTGTTCCAACTCCCTCATGAGGACCTTTGCTGTCGCCGGCGGAACTGGGCCATGAAAGTCGATTCCCAGATCGCCGTCTTTGCCGACGATCTCACGCAAGCTCGCGAACTGTGCAACCGCATTCTCGATCCAGGCTCTGTTCTCAATAGCCCGTGCCTGGCGGCCGTTCAGGTGCGCGGGGCCCGTCTTGAAGGCCGTAAATCCCTGCGACTTGCGCTCACGGATCGCATCCGGCGTACCGGCATGCGCGTAGACGCGAATCCGCTGGCGAGTCGGCCCTCCGAGCAGCTCGTAGACCGGCACACCCAATATCTTGCCCTTGATGTCCCAGAGCGCCTGGTCAACTCCCGCTGAGCGCGCTCGTCAGAATCGGACCGCCGCGATAGAAAGCGTGGCGGTAGATCGCCTGCCAGTGATGGACTACGTTGCGCGGGTCCTTCCCGACCAGATATGGCTCAATCTCTTTGATGGCAGCGGCACAGGTCAACGCTCGCCCCTCGGTGATCGGTTCGCCGAGGCCAACGATGCCCGCATTGGTATGCACTTTAAGGAAGAGCCAGCGCGGTTTGACCAGTATGGTCTCCAACCTGGTGATCTTGATGTTTTCGCGAGCGGCCGGCCGCGACTGCAGCGTGATAACCTCCTCAGCGCGCACCTCGGAACCAGCCACGGCATTCAGCGCTCCGAGGCCAAGCGTCGCGGCGGCAGTGTTCTTCAGCAGCGAGCGGCGGTTCATATCCGCCGTATCTTTCTCTCTTTTCTCGTTCATCTTTTACCCTTTCAATCGCTCCAGTCTCTAAAAGACCACTTTGAAGGCAAACTGCAGCTGGCGGGGCGTGCCAACAATTCCCGTGATAGTTCCGGCATTGCCTGCGCCTATGGCCGCGTTAGGCAGATCGAATTGCGGCGTGTTGAAGATGTTGAAGAATTCCGTGCGGAATTGCAGCTTGACCTCCTCGGTAATGTGGAATTCCTTGAAGAGCGAGAAATCGAAATTGACCCGTCCCGGCCCGTAAAGAATGTTGCGGCCCGAATTTCCGTAGGTGAACTGCGCCGGCGTTCAAATGCCAGGGGATCGAACCAGCGATCAACAGTCGGGTCGGACAGCTTACCGTCGCCGATACGGTCAGGACGGCTGCCCGTGCCGGTATTGACCGTCGCTGAATTGGCGGTCGGCGTGAACGGCAGTCCGGTTTGAAATGTGCTTATTCCGTTGATCTGCCAGCCACCAAGAATGTAGTCGGCCAGATCATACGCCACCGAGCCTCCCTGGCTCAGCCATTTGCGCCCCTTACCGATAGGCAATGAGTAGTTCCATGCGATTGTCAGCCGGTGGCGGATGTCAAAGGGCGAGCTGCCGCGGTCAGCAAAGCGATTCCGTGGGTCTTGCGGCAGAGGGCCATCCGCTCCTCCGCCAAAGTTTTGACCCACCGTGTCGATCGAATGACCCCAGGTATACGAAAGCAGCCCGCTCAATCCGTGGGTTAACCGCTTCTCTGCGCTGAATTGAAAAGCGTTGTACGAAGCCAGCCCGTCCGACACCGCCCATGTCACATCGGCGAGCGTAGGTCGGACAGCGAAAAACGGCCGGCGGTCATTGACTGCGCCAGGCCCAGGCACTGCCTGATTGAGGTTATAGGCCGTGTCCAGATGGCGCCCAAGATTGCCCACGTACGAGGCCTTCAGTAGCAGGGAGCCGGGCAATTCGTGTTGAACGGTCAGGTTAAATTGTTCGGCATATCCTGGTTGATAATCCGGATCGACTCCGATGACGCTGCCACTCGGATTATCGGCCAGGCGCAGGTCGAGTGGCGGGATGATCGGAAATCCGTCGCTCACTCTGCGAGTGACGAACTGAAATTGCCCGGATTCAAGCTGTAGATCGGACCGAAGGGAACATGGCGTTGCAGCCGCAGAGCATTGCCCCCCGTCCCCGCCGTGTTCCAGAAGAGCCCAGCCCCGCCACGGATTACGGTCTTGTCTCCCAACTGATAGGCAAAACCGAAGCGAGGCGCAAATCCCTTCGTGAAGGTGTTGACGCCGGCTGTCTTGCTCACGCCGTTGCGCCCGGCGATCAGCACGGTTGCCGTTCGAGGGTCAAAGTTGGCCCACCGGTTTGCCACCTCATTGAAGGGTGTGTCTAGTTCGTAACGCAGGCCGAGGTTCAAAGTCAGCTTCGGAGTCACGCGCCAATCGTCGGCCACATACGCGCTGTATTCGGTGCCTCGAATACCGACCCAGGCAAGCAGGTAGTCCTGCTCGATGAGACTCGGCGCGCCGAGCAGGAACGCCGCCATCGCACTTCCGCCCGCGTTGTTGGCGGGATTGTTGGTAATGTTCGGAGCGAAGTTGAAACGGCCGTTGCCGCGATTGGTCTGGATACTCGGTCAGCTGCCGGCGGCGAATGTCGAGGCCGGTCTTGACTGTGTGGTCGCTGCCGGTAAAGACCAGGTTGCCTACGTACTGGAACGTATTCTCGCGGCGCAGAATCGGCAGTGAACGGCTGTGTCCGATGCCCGTATATCCGGCCGGACTGAAAATGGGGAGTGCGTTCTGCTGCTCCTGTTGATTGGCGTTGGGCACGCCGAGTTTCACGCCGAGTTGATCTCCCGCTTCTACGTCAGCCTGAGTGAAATCGAGTTGAAAGCGAACATAGCCTGCGCGCAAATCCAGCACCCAGCGCGGCGAGAGCACATGGACCCAGTTGATCACGGCGTGATGTGTGCGCAGCGTCGAGGTGCCGGCGAACGTGTCTTCATTGCCCACGCCAACCGCTTTCGGCAGACCCGCCAGTTGGACCGCTGGAAAAGTGAACGGGTTCGTAGTGGCTGTCTTCGACCAGGAATACCGGACAAAGAAGGTGTCCCGCTCACTCTGCGTGTGATCGACTCTGACGTCATACTGATCCCAGTTCTGTTTGCGTGTCGGCGCAGTGACCAGATTGTTTGTCAGTGCGGATGACGTCGGCAGCGGATAAGCGTTGATCAACTTGGCCGCAACGGGGTCCCAACGATCTCGAGTGATGATGTTGTTGGTGAATTGCTGGCGCGTAAAGGCAGTCCCGTTCTGAACTGTAGTCGCAGGATCGAAGATGCCTCCGGGAACCTCGCTGAAGTCGCCCTGCCGCATCTTCACTGTCGGGACGGTGTTGACGAAGACCCGCCCCTGTATCTGGCGAAAGCCGTCGTAATCACCGAAGTAGAAGGTCCTGCTCTTGATGATCGGGCCGCCGATGGCGCCACCGAACTGGTTCTGGCGGAAAGGCGGTTTCTTCTGCCCTGCCCGATTCGAGAAGAAGTTATTGGCATCCAGGACATCATTGCGCAGGAACTCGTATGCCGACCCGTGCATATCATTGCCGCCGGACTTGGTAACAACGTTCACCTGGCCGCCAGGATTCCGCCCCTGCTCGGCCGAGAAGAGGTTGGTCTGAATCTTGAACTCTCTGATAGCCTCCACAGCAGGACGGACAACGATGGCGAGAGTCAGTCTGTCATTGTTGTCGATACCGTCGTAGAGGTAATTGTTGGAGCTTTCACGGTTGCCGTTCACGAAGAGCTCGGTTCCCGGACGCAGATCGTCAGGCCGCGTGCCGCTCATGATCGTGCCCTTCATCCCATAACTTGCGCCGCTTACTCCCGGGCTCAGAATCGCCAGTTGCACGAAGTTGCGACCATTGAGCGGCAGGTCCTGAACTTGCTGCTCCTGAATGACACTTCCAAGCACCGACGATTGACTCTCGAGCAGCGGTGCCGTGCCACTAATCTGGACTGTTTCCCCTACCGAGCCCACCTGCAGATCGATGTCAATCTGCGCTCGCTGGTTGAGCTGCAATTCAACCCCGGTCCGTTCGACCTTGCGGAAACCAGGCGCCTCGGCGCTCAACGTGTAGCGACCGGGTTGCAGGGATGTGAAGATGTAATTGCCCTCAGTATCGGCCACTGTTGAGCGGGGTACGCCCGTGGCGTCGTTCGTCAGCGTGATCCTGACAGCGCTCACGACCGCCCCGGTGTTGTCTCTGATCGTGCCGACCAGATCAGCAGTGGTGACCTGACCGCGAACGGAGATGGACGAAACAGCCATCAGAAAACATAGTGCGAGAATCAGCGGACACTTATCCTGCAATCGTTTCATGGCATTCCTTTCTGGTCATGCGCTGTTTAGTCATACTGGTTCCAGGTCAGAGGGCGACGAGAACCGCACGGTTATTAGGGGGAGCTAACGCGTACTCTAACGATCTTTATGTGGTCTTTCAATCAATTTAAGATTTTCTTAAGAGACGGCCGGATTCCGTGGCACGGCCGAACCTGGAGGAGCAATTTGAGGAGTGCGGCGACCTGTCGCCGCTTTTGATCAGGTGATGCAGAGATGAAGGAGAAGTGAGGCCTGCAAATCAGAGCATCGCACTAACTAACGCAAAAGCGGCGACAAGTCGCCGCACTCCAAATTGCTCCCTTGCAGACGCTCTTGTGAGACTGTCTGATGTTATTTCACGTGAGTCAATCCGTGGGGCACCAATCCAGGCAGGACATAAGCAAATATCATGACGATCACTCCGACGATGGCTGTCAGAACCACGCTGTGCCACATCAAAGTTCGGAGAAGTCTCCCTTCGTGGCCAACCTGATTGGTGGCTGCCGTGGCCACAACAATCGACTGTGCATCGATCATCTTTCCCATAACCCCGCCGGCGCTGTTGGCGGCACCCATGAGAATGGGGTCAATGTTCAACTGCTGTGCTGTGATCCTCTGCAGGCTTCCAAACAAGGCATTCGATGAGGTATCACTTCCCGTCAGCGCCACTCCCAACCAACCGAGGAATGTCCCGAAGAAAGGAAACAGCCATCCCGTTCGCGTGAAGGCGAGGCCGAGCACTGCGTCCATTCCCGAATAACGCGTAACAAAGCCGAGCCCGAGCATGCAGCAGATGGCAATCACTGCAAAACGCATCCTCCAAATCGTCCGCCCGAAAAGCCGGACAATATCCTTCAGCCTAACCTTCAAAAGCAGGGCCGTCATGATCGCCGCGAGAAACGCGGCGGTCCCTGTCATTGTCAGCCAATTGAAATCGAATCGAGCAGCCTCGGGAGCCCGGCTGGGGACTACAGGTTGGTCGCGGAAGACCTTCGCGTGAAGCAGCGGAACATCCCATCCGGGCGGTCCGGGCCGCGCAGTCCCATCGGCGAGCAAGACGGCATAGGAAGGTGTGGTTGCGGCATTCAGCCTGTTCTTTATTGACGGCAAACCCCAGAGGAGCACCAGCATTGAAAGAATCAGGAACGGCATCCACGCACGCAAGACGACACGCCTGCTATGACTGAGAATCGCTGCTGTCTCAAATCCAGGCTGTCTCTCTCGCTCGAACCGCCAGACGCGGGCGGGCTGCCAGAACCGAAGGAAGATCACCATTGCGAGCAGGCAAGCGACCCCGGAAACGATATCCACAAGATTGCTGTCGACGTAGTTGGACCAGAAGAATTGAGTGATCGAAAACGAAAGGCCGCACACCAGAATCGCCGGCAGTATCTCGAACGTCTCTCGCCATGGGACCATGATCCTGACAAGCCAGAACGGAATGATTACGCCGGTGAAGGGCAGGATGCGGCCAAGCATCGCGTTGAGATCCGATTCTGGAAGTCCGCTGACTGCCGCGAGCGTATGAACCGGCGTCCCAATCGCGCCCCAGGCGACAGGAGCCGTGTTGGCAATCAGGTTGAGAACCGCCGCATAGAACGGCTCGAAGCCGAGACCGATCATGAACGCGCCCGAGATCGCCACCGGCGTTCCAAATCCGGCGCATCCTTCGACAAAGGCGCCAAACGCGAACGCGATGAGCAGCGCCTGGATGCGCCGGTCCTGGGAGATCGCCGCGATCGAGTCCTTCATGATCGCAAACTGGCCAGTGAAGACAGAGATGTCGTAGAGGAAGACTGCCGCAACAACTATCCATGCGATCTTGAGGCCAAAGCCGGCGCCAAGCAGAAAACTCATGCCGGCCATTCCCCATGGCATGGTGAAGACCAGCGTGGCGCTCAGAATTGCCGCTGCAGCCCCGACCAGCGCGGCCCAATGCGGCCTGACCTCGCGGACGGCAAGCAGGTAGAACAAAACCAGAACAGGCAGCGCTGCGACGGCAGTCGAGAGCGGCCAGGAATGCAAGGGGTCGTAAACCTGCGTCCAGTTCATGAGAGTCCGTCTGCGTTGCGAGACTGTGCGTGTGAAGGACTTCAAACTCCAGTAAGACCGCGCACAGTTTGCCACAGTGCCGGCCGGTCGCCAAAGTTGAACAGGGTTAGCGAAAGGGCTAGACTCTCGCCACTACTCATCGATGCCATTCAGAAAGAAGCGCACTGACAATGGGAGACTTCGAAGTTACCGATGACGAAATCGCTGCGATAGGACCGATCCTCCAGCGATTGATGTGGGCCAGCAGGGAGACAAGGGCCAGGATTCAGCAATACGGCGCCAATGTGCTTCCTATCAACTTCTACTCGAGCACTCCCTCGATCGACGAGATCGAGGCTTCTTTCGAATACACTTCTGACCAGGCGCCATATCTGGACTCGGGGTTGTTCAACGCAGCGCTCCTGCGCCGGACGCTCGAGGACTTGATGCCGTTCGCAAGCGAATTCAACCCGCCAGCTGAGGGAGAGCAGGAGGCGTGCCAGAAATATTTCTGGCAAAACGGACAATTCGGTTACAGCGACGCCATGTCCTACTACTGCTTTACTCGCCTCTTTAAGCCGGCGACGATCGTTGAGATCGGCAGTGGTTTCTCGACGCTCATCGCGCTCGAGGCAGTGGAGAGAAATGGCAGAGGACAAGTCCACTGCATCGAGCCTTTTCCTCGCCCGTTTCTGCAGAGTGATTCCCGAGTCAATCTGCACGCCGTCAGAGCCCAGGACATTACTGCTGATTTCCTGAATGACCTGCTGCGAGATGGCGATTTTCTCTTCATCGATTCGACTCATACCGTAAAGAGCGGAAGCGACTGCCTTCAGATTTATCTTCGACTCCTTCCCGCCTTGAGACGCGACCTCTTCGTGCATGTCCACGACGTCTTTCTTCCGTTCGGAATGCCGAAAGACTGGCTCCTCGATATGCAGAATCTTCTGGACCGAGCAATATCTGCTGCTCGCATATCTGATCGATAATCCGAAGACCTCGGTGATCTATGGAAGCCGGTATCACCAGGAGTGGAGCGCCGATTTGATGAACAGGCTGATGGGCGGCAAATCCAAAGCGGGCGGAAGCAGCCTCTGGTTCAAGTATGCTGGGAGGTTTGTTGTCCGAATAGTTCTGCGCGGTGGTGCGGTCACTTACTCAAGCCTCTTGCGAACCCGAGCACGCGGGACGCGTGCGGTCCCAGGCCGGGCTAGTGTCTCGTATTTGGCGTCCTTCGAATGGCTTCTGAAGTGCCGACGACGACGCACTAGCCCACCCTGGGACCGCACGCGTCTCGCGTGCCTGCCTGCGCCAAAGCGCGGTTCAGGGTCTAGCGGAGGGTGCGCTGCGAAGACGGTCGACTGCCTGTTGGGCCTGCTGCCTGACGTTGTCGTTCTTTTCGCCCACCAGAAGTTTCTCGAGCGGTTCGATCGCCTTGCGATCGCCAAGGTCCCCAAGCGAGAGCGCGGCTCCTGTTCTCACCTGGGCTTCCGGGTCATTGAGCATACCGATGAGCGCTTCGACGGCACGCTTGTCGCCGAGGCGTCCTAAAGCTACGGCAGTGCTTGCCCTGACGAAGGGATGCGGGTCGCTGAGCATCTTCTTCAGGTCGTCAAGCGCACGGGCATCTCCCATGTCGCCAAGCGCCGCAACGGCGCTCTCGCGGTCCTCGGGAGATTGCTCTTTGAGCGCCCCGATAAGGGCTTCGCGGGCTCGATCGCCTCCAATCTGTCCGAGCGCAACGGCGGCACTGCGCCGGTCGCGTGCGTGTGGGCTTTTGAGCATCTTGACGAGAGGAGGCACGCCCTTGACGAAGCCGAGCTGCCCGATCCCGAGCATGGCATCGCTGCGAACGTTCTGATCAGCGTCCTCCAGCGCAAAGGCGAGGAGGTCGACTGCGTCGAGGCTGCCGTTCCTGGTGATCGCTTCGACAGCGCTGCGTCTGATGGAGACGTCGCGGTCTTTGAGTTGTTGGGCAAGTTTGGGGAGGTCGTCCTGAGTGGCCAGAATTGGCACGGCTAAGCTCGACAGCAGCAGTACCAGCTTCCCTATTTCAACGAAGTAGCTTCTCATCTCGTGCCGAGAGCCGCCGAGTCAATCGTGCCGCAGACTGTCCAGTCTGCGGCAAACTGGCAAGAAGCCTATTGACCTGGAACGTACCGCTCGCGAACTCCGGCGCAGGCTGGACAGCCCGCGCCACGATTACACTCTAATTACCGTCGTTATCGGATGGTCCAAACACCTTACCGCCGCCAATGAGATCATTCAAAGCACGCAGCCTTACACTCTTCGCTCTCTCCTGAGCCCGCTCACAACTCTCACGATAATTAAACGGCAGCTCCCGAGCCACGGAATCAAGGGTCTGTGTTCTCTTGAAGATCCTCTGCTCGATGACCTTCAGGCAGGCGTTTCGCTCTTTCACCTGATCTCCGGCCAGTTGACGAGTGTAGCCGTCCGCATACGAGACAAGACCCGCATATACGTCGAGATGCTGTGCAGCTGTTCGATATTCACTGGCTCGAGCGCGCTCGAGCGCCGAATCCAGACGCGCATCAGATACGTTGAACGTCATCTCGACGTGATTCTTCGGTCTCTGCTCCTTGAGGATTCGCTGTCCTTCCGACTCAGAGAGCTCATCAGGCAGGGTGAGCGCATACCGTTTACCGGCATGCTGCAATTGCGGTGCGGCGGTGAGAACTACGCTCAGGAAGAGAATCTTAATCGGGCCCAACATGGTCCACACCTTGGGCGAACATCTGCGGGCTTACTTGTTGGCTTGCTGCTCTGCGATATCTCCAATCACCGGCAGCTTGAACATCTCGTTGTTGTACGCCTTGTACATCAAAAAGATCCACAGAACAAAGCCGCCCACGCGAGCTGCAAGGAGAAGCAACATGTGCAGTGGCCAGGGCAGCACCGACGTCATTATTCCAAGAACAATGATGACGGCGAACCAGGCAACGAAGAACAGAATAGATTGAAAGGCGTGGAAGCGGATGAATCGATCCTTGTTATAAGGATCCAGCACCAGGAAGATAATTCCTGTAATCAATGTCAGCACATAGCAGAGAGCGCCTGCAACATTGGGTTGCAGACCGCCGGCGCTCGCACTCATGCGCACGGGAGGCGCGGAATAGGTTGCGGCCGGCTGCTGATAGGGCGGCGCCGCATGATAGCCGCTCGGTGTTTCGGGCTCTTCCACCGGTTGTGACGGGTTGAGCTTGGCACCACACTTGTTGCAAAAGTGAGCCGTCTCCGTAGAAGAAGCACCGCAGTTCGCGCAGAATTTTGACATTTCGAGTTCCCCGCTCAGCCCTCTCTATATGGTGATCGTAGTTGAGATTCATCCGATTTGTCAAAACTTGCAGCAAGCCGGTGCTCAGAATGTCTGGCCAAACCGGATATGGAACGCCCCCCTCGGCTGCCGCAAAATGGCTCCCGTGGCCGTCGTGAATGCCGGCGGGTCAATCAGGAATCCGTAGTCCACGCCGATCGGCCCGAGCGGCGTATCTATTCTCAACCCCAATCCAACCGTATTGGTCATACCCTTGAGGCTGATGTCGCTGATCCTTAGGAAGACATTGCCCCAATCATAGAATGTGACCAGCCGGAGCCGCTTGTAGATCGGATACCGATATTCGAAGTTGAAGATCAGCAGCGCATCTCCGCCGATGGGCACAAGCAACGGCAATTCGTTTGGATTTTCCGGCTCAAGCACCTCCTGCGGGCCGGCCAGGTTGTAGCGGAAGCCGCGCAGTGTCGTTGCTCCACCCGCAAAGAAGCGCTGGCTGATCGGGAGCAGTGTTTCATCGATATTTATCATTCCGTCACCATCCCTGTCGGTTGGCTTGTACTGGGCAGCCATTCCGACGCGAGCCGAGACGAAGAACACCGAATCAGCAAAGGCACGCGCTTTCCTGCCGAACGTCTCGGTCCGTTGAAAAGTGCCAAGGAACTTGTTGTACGACTCGCGGCCGCCGAAGGCGGTTGAGGCGAGCGAATAGTCGGCGCTCAACAACTGACCTTTTGTCGGATTGAGCAGGCTGTCTCGCGAATCGTGGGAGAAACCGGCCGCTATATAGCCGAGCCTCGTATTCTGTTCGCTGTGTGTTACCGACGTGTCCGGAATGTTTTCGAAGTCGAAGAGGTGAGACCTTTCATAGTTGTAGCTGAAGCGAATTGAAGTCTGGTCGTTGATTCTTCGGGCGGTCTGAATGAACGCCACCGCCTGCTCCTGCCCGTACGAAACGTTTTCAGTGTCGCCGTTGACGAGCTTCCGCTGGACAAAGGGAATGAGATTCGAGTTGCGATCGTAGAAAACCGAGGCTGTGGTGGCCCAGTGTGTTCCAAATGGGCGGAGCTCGGTCAGGAGCAACTGGGCCAGCTGCTCTCGCGAGCTCCCTCGCAGCCTGAGCGTTGCCGCCGAGGTGACACGGTTCAGCAGATTCGTATTGGTGATCTCGATCAGGCCGCGGACCCGGTCCTCCGTAGAATAGCCGAGGCCATAGACGAGCAGCAGGGGCTTCGCCTCTGCAACATTCACGACAACGCGCCGAAGAGACTCGTCGGCGCTCCCTGGTATGGTTTCTGTTCGCAGCGTTACCTCGCGAAAGGCGTTTGTCGAATAGAGGTCGCGCTGGGATTTGCGGATCTTCGCCGGTGTCAACAGATCGCCCGGCTTGAAATCGAGCAGGTTGCGAATCCCTCGTTCACTCGACTTTGTATATCCGGTGATGACGATCTCACCCACCACTGCCTGCTTGCCTTCATTGATGTCGTACATCAGCCTGACGCGATCGCCCGGCAGGTCAATGACATCGAGCGTTACCGTTGCATCAAGAAAGGCACGCTGGTTGTAAAAGTCCCTGAGTCTGGCTGTTCCGTCCTTTGCGCGAGCAGGCGAGAACTCTTCTTCATCGTAGATCGGAACCACGGTGCGAAGATCGGGGGATGCGACCAGTGAATTGCCCCGGACAGCAACTTCAGCGACCGTCGACCGCGGTCCTTCATTGACCTTGAAGATAACCACGAGGTCGTTGCTGTCGGGTTTGACAGCCAGATTGGACTCAACGGTCGCACTCCGGAAGCCGAGGTTCACCATAAAACGGCGAATCGTTTCGCGGTCGCGTCGAAGGCGGTCATTGCTCGTCAATCCGCGTGCATAACCGCCAATGAACGGAAGTGACTTGAGGAATGGCACATTGCCCAGCGCACTCGCCTTCTGGGAAGCAAAGTCATCGCTCACGTCGGCAATGCCCATCTCGTGGGTGCCTTCGATGCGGAGCTCGTCGAGATCGTAACGCGCACCGGGATCGATGTCGTAGAGCACCTTAAGGTCGGATCCGGAACAGTCCGCCGGCTCACATTTGGCATGCACGTCAGCGAAGAAGAAGCCGTGCTCCTGCAGGTACTCCGTCAGGTTTCTCTCGCCGAGGCCGGCAAGCGATCGGCTGTACCCCTGGCTCGCGACTGGAATCAATTCGCGCACCTTCTTGTCGCTGATCTTGAGGCCTGTAATCTCCTCAATCGTAACCGAAGCCTTCGGAAGTGTGGGGCGAGACGGCGTCAGCGTAGGTGTCTTTCGAGGCGGGCCTACGGCATTCGCGTCATCGCCGAGACCCAGTGCGAACGATTTCCGTGAACGCACTTCGATTGTGAATATGTTGCCCTTAGTCTGCTGGCCCGACGAGATGCCGCCCTGCGAATAGGCCGCGATTGCCGAAAACCGATTGGTCAAGTTGTAGTCCAGAACGACAGTCTGGTCCTGTTCCGAAGCAAGATTGGTGGAATAGGTGAAAAGAAGGTCGCGCGTCAGCTGACGACCAATGGTCAGACGCGCCGCCGGATCCTGGTTCGGCCGAAGCACCGGATCGATTTGAAAGCGGCTGATCCCGAGAGCCTGAGTCTCTTTCTGGACTGGCTTTGAAAATAGCTGATCAGTAATGAGCGAGGCTGCCGTGTCGAAGCCACTGCGAAGCGGGTCGTTTGAGAAACTGCTGAGATCGGTGCGGCCGGTGGTGATCAAACCGAGAATCTCCTGATACGAGAGGCTCGGCTCGGACCGCAGCGTAGGTGTCAGATCATCGATTGGTCCGTCAATTCCGATGTACACACGAGTATTGCCGACGTCACCCTCAGCCAGCAGGTGGAGGTTGGGTACCGTGCTGAAACTACCGAGAAAATCGAGCGTCGCAGAGACAATCTGATAGCGGCGATCGCGGAGCGTCCAGGTTCCGCCTTCGGTGTTTATCCGTCCCTGCGGACTGGGATCGCTTGCCGGGCCATTGAGGGTCAGAGATGCCGAAGCAACCGTATTGACCTGCTGGTTGCGGATGACGATCGATTCAGGAGCCTCGAGGCGAATGTCCAGAGTCAGCGGAGCCAGACTCGAGCTACTCTTGCTGCCACTGTCGAAGAAACCCAGATCGAGGCCGCCACCGTGCCGGGCAATCAGCGAGCCCAGATCCAGATCAACAGCATATTCCGCCTGAGGTATTCGAATTGTGCCGCTGAGGACCTGGCCCGTCGGTTTACCATTCAGAGCCAGATCGCTGTTCATGACTATCCGGGCGCCCCGGTAGTAGGCTTCGATATTCTCCGCCTTGAGTGTGAAGTTCCATTCGCTCGGCCGGAGGTGATCAAACTTGAGAACTCCCTGGCCCTTCAGCGTTCCGTCGTTTGCGTGCGCAGTGAAATCCGAGACGGTCATCTGGTCGGCGTTGAACACTGCCCGTCCACTGCCCTGCTCGATGACTATTGGAAGATCGATCGCTGAGATTGAAAACGCCTTGAGCTGCGCCTCTCCTCCGATCTTCGGATCGCTCACCTTTCCACTGAAACTGGCATCGATGGTCAACTCACCATTGATGAAGACGTCGGGATCAAATTGCGGAAGGCGTTCGAGCCTGACCATACCTTTGAGCGTCACGGCCAGAGCTTCGTCCTCCTTCAAGCCCATGGTTCCACCCAGATCGAGGTCGACACCCGGCCCTGAAAAGTGTGTCTGAGAAAGCTTGATTTGCGAGGAGCTGAGCTCTACCGAAAGCGGCGTCTGCACTTTGACCGGTGTCCCGCTGACGTCGAGAGTGGCCTCGCTCAGGTTCAGTCCACCCTGGAGGCGGTCGAGAGTGAACTCCCCCTGGGCGTCTTCGATCGGACCGGTCACGTGAAGTTCGCCGGTCACGTGGCCGGCGATCGAGTTGGCCAGCTTCCGGCGCAAAGATGGCGATCAGCGGAGCGAAGTCATAGTTCGTGAGCGTCGAGTGAACGTCAATTGGCCTCCCAGGCTGGCGAAGCTCAAGACTCGCCTGGAGGGCCTGGGGGGTGCCGGTGATAGCGGTCACGACATCGAGATCGATACGTCCGTTGGCGCTCGTCCGGGCATTGACCTTCAGCTCACCCGACGGACGGCCATTGATGACCACGTCCTTGCCCTGCACCGTCAACTCGACTACCAGCTGACCGAGGTCGGTGGTCTTGCCGCGGGCCTTAAAGTTTCCCTCGGCCGATCCGGTGACGCGAGCCGCAGTGAAGCCGGCAGCCTCGACGACTCGCCCAAGATCGACCTCAGTAGCCTGACCTTCCAGAGTGAATGTGTCATCTTCGAAGTTGAGCGTTCCCGACGCCACCAGTCTTCCCTGAGGCAGCTTCAATTCGGTCCTTTCGATGCGCGCAGACTTGCCATCGAAGTGGACCTTCGCCTCCATGGAATCTACCGGTTGATCGAGCAGAGTGGCATTGGCGAGATTGATACCAGCGTCGCCGCGCGGGGCATGGGGAAGCCCCGTAATATTGACGTTCCCGCTCAACTCCCCCAGGACAGCCTTCTGCTCGATCGTCAGACCGGCTGCATTGAGAAGCGTCTGAACGTCGATTTTGTCCACAGTGGCAGTCAGTGTTCCAGTCTCTGCCTTGGGATCGAATGGAATGCTGAAAGTAGCCTTGGCCGTGCCGCCGGCTGGAGTTGTCAAGGCGACATCCTGACCGCGCGCTTCATCTGTCGAAAAAAGAACGTGTCCCGTTAACTTGCCGAGGGTCTGGCTATGAACTCCCGCGCTCTCCGCGCTCAAATCACCTTCGACCACCGGCTTGTCGAATGTACCGGTGAAATGGCCTTTGAAATCAAACTGGCCGGAGAGTATCGGCTCGTAGTCGTTGATCGTCTCATGCAGAATATCGATCGAGGAGGCGAGCGTCTGGAGCTCTTCACCACTGGTGGAGCTCAGCTCAAAGGTTAGATCTGAATTGCCCTTCGGAACAATCCTGCCTCGCGCGCTCAGTTTCGTTGAGGGTGTCGCAAGGTCGAGTTGATCGACATCGAATGAGCCGCTTTGTGCCTTAATGGCAACCGTACCGGTCACCGGAATCGCCTGCGGAGTATCTGTCGTCTCGCCAGTAAACTGCGCTGACGCAGAGCCCGAGATTTGCTTGAAGTCGACGCCGGGCCAGCTCAAATCCGCCTGACCCGCAAGCTGGCCCGAGAGCGGACTGCTGATTCCCGCGAGCCTCGCCAGATCTGCCGATTTCAGACCATTGAATTTCAAAGCCGCGGAAGAGCGTCCGTTCCTGCCGAATTGAATCAAGGCATTGCCGCTCGCGGTTCCTCCGGAGATTGAGGTGTTGAGACCCTCAAGGGCGACGCTCGAGTTGTCGAGAGTCAACCGGCCCGTCGTCTTGCCTATTTCGACATCGTCAAGTTTTGCGCTATCAACGGCCAGCGCACCGCGTACTTTGTACTTTGCATCTCGCGACGAACTTTCGAGCGACCGGACGACGACACCCGAAACCTTGCCGTCCTTGACGTTTATTTGCGAGGCACTCGCCTGAGTAGCCGTCGCATTTAACAGCCCCTCGCGGTATTCGCCGTTGATCCTCGCAATCAGGAGATTGGTGGCTGTCGTCCCGGAGTAGACGAGCGACTGCGCTCGTACCTGACTGACCGTGAATTTCGTCTGCTTTACCTGAGGCTCAACTCGCAGCTCATCGAGTCTGATACCGCGTATCCGCGCGCCGGACGCTACCACATCACCAGCCGTGACTGAGCCGGTGATCACCGGTGAGTCTTTGGAGCCGGACACTTTGCCGCTGAAGGTTGCATCGCCGGAAGCATTCTCGCCGGGTGCAAGAAGGCGAACTGTCTCGCCGAGTGATGCCTGAGCGCGCAGATCAACGTCATAGGTGAGCTTGTTCCAGTCGACCTTCCCGGTAGCCCCCAGCTGGGCGGCTGCACCCTTAACATCGAAGCGTTTGAGGGTCGCGCCCGAATCGTTGAATAGCCCCTCGATTGCAAGCTGATCGATTGCTGACGAGCGTCCCTCGTATGAGATTTGCCCCTTACTCGAGTCGATCGTCAGATTGATCTGACCATCCTTTGTCGGCGCGCCTTGCCCCTGCAAACCATTGACCTCGAGCTTAACGTCGTGCGCCTGATCGTTGACGTGCAATGTTCCGTCAGCGAGCTTTCCGGTGAGCGTCGAATAGTCGAATGTGATGCGTTGGGCGACCGGTGGCGGCTGCTTCAAACCGATGAAGTTGGAGCGTCCCTGCTTGTCGATGTCGATATGGATCTGCGCGCCGCTGAGATCGAGCCTTTTGAAGATGATCTGACGCCTCAGGCTGAGGGCGTACGGCTGAGGTATCTCGGCGACCATCTCAGCCTGCTTGACGCTGGCAATCAACTGGTTCGTCTGTTGATTGTAGATGGCTACGTTTGAGGCTCGGATTGTACGCGCAGTCCAACTGGTCTCGAACTTGCCGATATCTGCTCGGAGGCCGTAGCCCGCGAGCGCTGTCTTGACTTCGCCGGCGATATATTGATCGAGGCGACCGCTTCGGACCCAGTACCGGGCGTATAAGCCAAAGGCGAGGCCGACGGCCAGGAGCACCACAAGCATCACGATGATTGGCTTCAGACGTCTTGACCGCTTGCTCTCCGGCGGCGTTGTTCGCGGCGTCTCCATATCCCAGCCAACTTCAAATCAGAGGCAGAGTCTACTCCCACTACGCTTCGCCCCCGGGGCTCGCGCAAACCTTTACGGCTGTCTTTCGTCAGGGGGTTGGCGACCGATCGCCACTCTTATGCCACAGAACCAGGGTGACTCATTATTCTACAGCCGGAGGCTGGCGATCAAGTTCGAAGGGAGCCACGCAGAAATCGCTATTCGCCTCGGTGGACGAGGCTCAAGACAACGGCAACCAGCTCAGCCAATTCGACCGGCTTCGGCACATGCATTTGATACCCGGACCGGAGTGCCTTCAGACGATCTTCAAACCGGGCATATGCCGTAAGCGCTATCGCTGGAACCCGGCCTCCCGTCGCAGCCGGCAGAGCTCTAATACGTCCAATGAGTTGATAGCCGTCCTCGACCGGCATTCCGATGTCACTAATGAGCACATCGGGAGGAGCCGACCGAATCAGCTCGAACGCGGCGGACGCTGAGGATACTGTCACTACTTCGGCACCGCACTCGCCAAGCGCTGTCTTTAACAAATCACGAGTGTCCGATTCATCGTCGACAACGAGGATTCTCACGTGGTCTAGTCGCTCAGCACAATCGGGTAATAGCAGAAGATTCTCCGCCGCCGGATGAACGCGACCAGCTTCGTCAGCGTGATAGACGGCGAGAGACTGGCAACCGAACTGTAAACGTGGCCCCCTTAGCCGGGCCAGAACTCATAGCTGTCACTGAGCCTCCATGGAGCTCGACCAGGTGCCGGACAATCGCTAGACCCAGACCCATACCTCCATGCTGACGCGTGCTGGCCTGGTCCGCCTGGCGAAACCGATCGAAAACATGGGGAAGGAATTCTGGCGAAATTCCCTGCCCGGTATCCGTGACTGCGATCTCGATATGAGAGTTGACGCGTTCCAGACGGATCTCAACCCGGCCGCCTCGCGGTGTGAATTTGACCGCATTGGAGAGCAGATTCCAGACTACCTGTTGGAGGCGGACGGAGTCGCCTGGGACAGAGACCGAGCCGGTGTCCATTAGTTTGACAATCCGAATCTCCTTGGCCTCCGCGGCCGGTTGTACGGCTTCGATCGCTGCCTCAATGAACGAGGCCGGGTCCGTGGGCCGGACGTCCATTCGCAGTTTGCCGGTTATGATCCGTGACACATCAAGCAGATCATCAATGAGTTGCGATTGCGCCCGAGCGTTCCGCTCAATGGCATCCAGCGCCTTCGCTGCGTCATCCGTCGCCATCCTTCCTGCGCGCAACATTCGAGACCAGCCGAGAATCGCGTTGAGAGGTGTTCGGAGCTCGTGTGAAATTGTCGCGAGAAACTCCTCCTTTAAGCGGCTCGACTCCTCGGCTTGCAGAGCAGCCTTTTCTGCTTCAGCCCGCGCCTTGGTGGCCGACTTCATACAATCGCGCGTTGTCCATGGCAATGGCCGCCTGAGCCGCCAGGCCTTCTACGATCCTCGCCGCACGTTCGGTGAAGGCTCCCTTTTCCGGGTGGCCAAAGAATAGCCCGCCGTAGACTTCACCTGAGCGAGAAATAATAGGTACGGCCAAATAACTCGTTACAGGAAGGAGGCCGTCCGGCATTCGGTAGTAAGGGGAGTTCTTGCCGTAACGCGGATCCTTCTTCACATCCTCGAGTCAGAACGGTGCCTTCACGCTTGAACCCGGGAGCGAAGATGTCCATGGTCCGCGGCATTGGAAACTGGGCTAACACTTCGCTGTATGGACCCGAGAAGGCGCAGCGCATGTGGGACTCGACCTTCTCGTTGAGAACATTGTAAAAGAGAGATCCGAACCGGGCAGCACTGATGTCGGTGGCCGCGTCAATCACAGCTTGAACGAGTTTGTGTAAGTCGAGTTCTGCGGCAAGCGTCTGGCCGAGCCGGTTGACGGTCTCAATAATCTCGGCTTGTTCTCGAAGTGTTTGTTCGGCGCGCTTGCGATCAGAGATGTCGCGCGCGATCTTCGAAGCGCCAATAATCTTATCGTTGGCATCTATGATCGGCGAAACAGTAAGCGATATATCGACGAGCGACTCCATCCTTGCGCACCCTGACAGTTTCGTAGTGGTCGACGCGCTCTCCGGCCCTGATGCGGCCAAGAATGTTTGGTTCCTCATCCAGGTGGTCTTCCGGAATCAGCATTGCTACCGGGTGGCCGATGACTTCGTCCGGGCTGTAACCGAAGATTCGCTGCGCGCCGGCGTTCCAGCTCGTGATGATGCCGTCGAGCGTCTTGCTAATGACGGCATCGTCGGCGGACTCGACCAGGGCAGATAACCAGTATGCCGCCATCTCCGGTCTCTGCAGCGCTCTTTTCCACTCTGCGGCCGTTTGATTTTCGGTGGACCGTGGTGCCCTATTATCCATAGACATTCGGGACATCGGGGAGGTTGTGGCGGAGGAGATAAACAATCTGATGGAACAGAGGTCAAGGAGCCTGGATAGCCGATGGCCACTCTTATGCAACGGAACCCGGGTGACTTATTATTCTACAGCCGGAGCTATCGATCAAGCTTCTCCTCTGGAGTGCGGCGAACTGTCGCCGCTTTGAGTTAGCCATTACAGTGACGAGGCCTGTAAATCATAATTTGCCGATTGCCAGCTCAAGAGCGGCGACGCGTCGCCGCCCTCCAATTGCTTATGAAGAACGTCGTTGTCGGCACTGCGGGACATATCGATCACGGTAAGACTGCTCTCGTCAAGGCGCTCACGGGGATCGATGCTGATCGCCTCAAAGAGGAGAAGGAGCGAGGCATCACCATCGACCTGGGTTTCGCAGACCTTTCCCTCGGAGAGTTCACTTCGGATTCGTCGACGTTCCCGGTCACGAACGCTTCGTCAAGAACATGCTTGCGGGGGCCCATGGCATCGACCTCGCTCTCCTGGTGGTCGCGGCCGACGAGGGGGTCATGCCTCAGACTCGTGAGCATTTTGAGATCTGCCGTCTGCTGAAGATTCCTACCGGTCTCATAGTGATTACGAAGATCGACCTTGTCGATGAAGAACTCAGGCAGGTCGTCGAGGCCGAGGTCTCTGAGTTTGCTGAGGGCTCGTTCTTCGCAGCTGAGTCTCCTTTATTCATCAGCTCAAGCACCGGTCAGGGAATCGAAGCGCTCAAAGAGAAGCTTCTGCAGGTGGCTCGAAGAATTCCGGACCGCAATTCAAAAGCAGTCACGAGACTGCCAATAGATCGCGTTTTTACGATTAAGGGATTCGGCACCGTAGTCACGGGTACGCTGGTTGCCGGTCACGTCCGAGTAGGCGATGAGCTCGAGTTGCAGCCGCCGGGAACACGCAAGGCCCGCGTAAGGGGAGTGCAGGTTCATGGCCACGCCTTGCCCGAAGCAAGCGCCGGCGAGCGAGTAGCTCTCAACTTGCAGGGCCTCGACGCAATCGAAGCCATGAGAGGACAGGCTCTGGTCCCGCCAGACAGGCTCTCCGCCGGCGGCATGATGGATGTGAGACTCGAGCTCATTTCATCGGCGCCACGCCCTTTGCGAACTCGTTCGCGAGTGAGACTGCATCTTGGCACGGCGGAGGTGCTTGCTCGTGTTGTTCTTCTTACCCGCCCCAGTGTCAACGCACTTCCGGCTGGCGGGACGGCATACGCTCAGCTTCGGCTCGAATCGCCCATGATGGCTCTTCCAGGAGATCGTTTCATCATTCGCAGTTACTCGCCGGCTTCGACAATTGGTGGTGGCGTAGTGATCGACTCTCATCCGGCCAAACACCGGCCAGCGGATCGCGCGCGAGCCGGTGAGCTGCTTGAATTGATGTGGAACACTCCTGACGAGGTCGAGCGCATGGCGCTACTAATTGAGAGCGCCGGCGATCTCGGCCTCAGTCAGGATGAGATAGCTGAGCGCACGGGCGCAACTGACGACGAGATCAGACTGAGTGCCGGACGGCTTGTCGACACAGATCGAATCATGCGCGTGGGCGCCGACCCGCCGCATTACGTCGCCCGCGCAGCCGTCGGGAATCTCGCACAAGGAATACTAAGAACGCTCAAGGAGTTTCATGCGCGATCACCGCTCGAGCGCGGTATGGGCCGCGAAGAGATGCGTGAGCGTCTCTTCAGCCGTTTGCGGCCGCAGGTCTTTCGTGGAGTGATCGACGAATTGGCCGCGCGCTCCGCAATCGTCGTCGAAAGAGATTCTTTGCGCCTGCCCTCACACAGGGTCGAGCTCTCACCGGAGGACGTTGCAGCGCGGCAGCATCTCGCCGGCATTTTCGAGCTTGCCGGTCTGCAGCCTATTTCGCTCGATCAGGCCGTGGTTCGCGCCGGAACGCAATTTGCCATTGATGAGCAGCGGGCCAGGAAATTTGCGCAGATGCTGCTGATAAGTGGCGACCTGGTTCGAATCGCAGACCTCGTGTTCCATCGCCGTGCGCTGGAGGATCTCCGCGTTGTACTGACTCGATACAAGGCGGAGCGTGGTGCGCGCATCGATGTCAGCAGTTTCAAGGAGCTGACTGGCGTTTCAAGAAAGTTCGCGATACCGCTCCTTGAGCACCTCGACCGCCTTCGTGTAACGCGCAGGGTCGGTGATGCGCGAGAGATTCTTTGAAGACGCCCGGAAAGTATACAGAGCCCAGTAGAGTGCCATGTCCTGGGACCGCGGGCGTCTCGCCGCATGACTTTGCAATAAGCTGTCTTCGAATCATGCGGCGAGACGCCCGCGGTCCCAAGAGGCCAGGAATGTCAGAATCGCACGGAATGGGGAGCCGTAAGGAAAGGTCATGAAGAACTTATTATTGGCTTCTTTCTTCATCGAGCTTGTGTCGATCACACACGCCTTCGCGCAGAGCCCGACAATTCTGCTCGAGCCGGTCTTATCAGGCCTCTCAAGCCCGGTCTTTGTAGTGCAACGCACACGATGGGAGTAAGCGTCTCTTTATCGTTGAGCAGACGGGGAAGATCAAAGTGCTGCGGCCCGGTTCGACTGCTCCGACGACTTTTCTCGACTTGTCGGCCAACATTGCGTGTTGCGGAGAACGAGGACTACTTGGGCTGGCATTCCATCCTCAATACGGCGCCAATGGACGGTTCTTTGTCGACTACACCCGCAAATCGGATGGCGCGACCGTGATATCCGAGTTCCAGGTTTCGGCCGGCAACCCTGACGCCGCGCAAACAACTGAGAAAGTACTGCTGACAATCTCCCAGCCTTTCGAGAACCACAACGGAGGCATGGTGGTCTTCGGGCCTGATGGCTACCTATATATTGGAATGGGCGATGGAGGCTCGAGCAACGATCCCGGGAATCGCGCTCAAAATACCCAGGTGCTGCTCGGCAAGATTCTGCGGATAGATGTCGATCACCCGAACGGCAGTGTGCCTTACTCATCACCAGGCACCAATCCATTCTTTGGGGCGGCAGGAGCGGACGAGATATACGCATACGGAATGCGCAATCCGTGGCGATTCTCTTTCGATCGTCAGACCGGTCAGCTCTATGTCGGAGATGTCGGTCAAAACGATCGCGAGGAGGTCGACATCGTTACACTGGGCGGCAATTACGGCTGGCGTGTCATGGAAGGAACCGAGTGCACGGGTCTCGGGCCCGCTTCCTGCAATGGGGGCAACTTCATTCCGCCAATCATCGACTATGGCCATTCGGGTGGGCGCTGTTCGATCACTGGTGGCTACGTCTACCGGGGCACCGGCGGGACGTTCCAGCCGGGTCAGTATCTGTTCGGCGACTACTGCAGCGGCGAGATCTTCTCGCTCACGCAGGGAGCGATGGCGCTCGTCAAGAGCTCGGGACTGCAAGTTTCGTCATTTGGAGAAGACGAAGCGGGCGAGCTTTATGTCGCCGGCCTGGGCGGGACGGTCTATCGCCTGACCCGGGTGATTGCAGAGTCTGCAGCCACCTATCGCGGCAGCCCGCTTGCCGCAGAGTCGCTGGCCGTAGCGTTCGGCTCAAATCTTACGACAGGGACGGGCACGGGTACGACTCTCGTGATTCATGATAGCACCGGCAAAGAGACGCCGGCACCGCTCCTCTTCGTATCACCCGGCCAGATCAACTTCCAGGTTCCGGCCGGCGTCGCCCTCGGGCCGGGAACAGCAACCGTCATGGGCGCTGGCGGGACGGTATCCACCGCAAGCATCAACGTCGCCAGCGTAGCCCCCGGGATTTTTGCGGCCAACCAGAACGGACAGGGTATGGCCGCTGCAGTAGCTTTACGGCTTAAGCCCGGCGGCGAGATGCAGTATGAGCAGTTGACGCAATTCGATCCAGGACAGGGTATGTACGTTCCTGTACCGCTCGACTTTGGCGCGGCGAGTGACCAGGTGTTTCTGGTGCTTTTCGGCACCGGAATGAGGTTTGCCAGTGGTCTGGGTGGCGTCAGTGCAACCATCGGCGGAACAAGCGCCGAAGTTACCTTCATCGGGGCACAGGGGACGTTTGTTGGATTGGATCAGGTAAACCTGAGGTTGCCCAGAAGCCTCGCAGGTCGCGGCCAGGTGGATATCAGGCTAACGGTTGACGGATTTGCAGCCAATACAGTCACTGTAGCCTTTAAGTGACGGTACCCGCGTCGGCCCCGGCTCCAGTGAGGGATGCAAGAGGGATAGCCAGGGGCACCGCGCACGCGCGGCCCCTGGATATTACCTGTGCCCCAATGAAATTGCAGCTCGCGCCCTGAAGGGACGCCAGACATCCAGCACCGGTTGATAGACAATCTCGCGCCACAGTATCAGGCCACGGTCCTACTCCCTGCCGGGAACTCCAGGGGCGACGCATTCCGCTTTCACCCCGGCTAATATCCTTGCGCACCCCGTGCGCGGATAGAGCAGGTCGTTAAGTCGGAATTTCATTGCGACAGCTTCCTTGCCCCTGCCCGTCGCGGCGCCGGTAACCTTCATTGACACTCTCTCAGAGTTTGTGCTAATTATCACTATCAACTTCAGCTCGAATCCACTGCTAAAGCTATTGTCCGGATTCTAGGATGGGAGAAAATTGGTGGTCCCTGCCATTTGCCTGATCGCGTTGGCCGAAGATGGAATACTGAGCATCGATGGCTCGTTCCTTTTCGTCTTTATCTCGATCTTCGTTCTCATCCTCATCCTCAACCGGACCCTCTTCCGGCCCATCAATAGCGTCCTCGAAGAACGCGAGCAGCTCGGTGAAGGCCGAATCGCAGAAGCCAGACGTTTGCTTCGCCACCACGATGACCGGCTTCGACATTACGAAGAACAGCTCAAGGCGGCACGCGCCGAAGCAAACCAGACTCTCGAGAGCGGCCGCAAACAAGTACTCGCTGCCCGTCAAAAGATGATCGAGGAGGCTCGTGCGGCTGCGGCATCCAAGATCCAGGCAGCCCGCGCGCAGATTGCGGGAGAGGCTGAGACTGCCAAGCAGGGTCTCGAGAGCGATGCGCGGGAGATAGCTGCCTCGATCTCATCTCACATCCTGCAACGACCGGTTTCTGCGCCTGGAGGGCTAGGCAGCAATGACTAATCTGTTGATGCTGGTCAACCCAACGCTGGCCAAGACCATCAATCTTCTGCTCTTCATCGGCCTCCTCTACTTCCTGCTGCGGAAGCCGACGCGCGAATTCTTTGAGCAGCGCTTTGCGAGCATTCGCGGATCACTGCAGAAGGCTGCTCGAGAGAAGGAAGAGGCTGCTGCGAAGTTGAAAGAGATCGATCAGCGGCTCGAACGCCTGGGAAGCGATATTGCAAACATGCGCGCGGAGACGGCGCGCGAAGCGGAGGCTGAACGCGCCCGGCTCGAGGAGGAGACAAGGCGCGAGGCTGAGAGATTGGGCGCAGCCGCAGGCCGCGAAATCGAATCGGCAAAGCAGTCGGCTCTTCAGGAGTTGCGCCGATTTGCCGCCGACAAATCGGTCTCTCTCGCTGAGCAGATGATCCGGCACGAGCTGACTCCTGATGACGAGGCCCGGCTGCTCGGCCGCGCTGGAGATGGGTTGAAGTGATCCGGAGCATTCTATGATTTCCAACAGATATGCCCGGGCGCTGGCTGATGTGATCATTGCCCGTGGCGAGACCAACGCGGTTTCTGACGAGCTGCAGACCTTCGCAGACATGATCGCCGGGCACAGCGAGATGCGGGAAATGCTCGCCAATCCCGTGATTCCCGTCGATCGCAAGCGGGCCGTTCTCGATGCATTGCTCGCACGCAGGCCGTTGCGCCAGACGAGCAACAACCTCCTGCGACTGCTGCTGGCCAATCAACGGCTGCATCAGCTCGATCGCATACTCAAGAGTCTCGAACGAGAGATCGATACGAGGGCCGGCGTCCTCGCCGCGGACGTGACAACAGCACGGCCGATCAGCGATGTTGAGCGGGAGCAACTGCGAAATCGTCTTGGAAGCATGACGGGTAAAGAGGTACGCCTGAAGTTTGACGTCGATCCCGATCTTATTGGCGGTGTTGTGACGCGCCTCGGCAGCGTCGTCTACGACGGGTCCGTCAAAAACCAGCTCGAGCGGATGAAGGAAGAGCTGATTCGCGGATAAGGACTCATAGCGGAGCAAAATAACAATGGTGGATGTGATCAAGGCTGATGAAATCAGCAGCATTATCCGGCAGCAGATTGAGCAATTCGATACGGCGGTCACGGTTGCCGAGGTCGGAACTGTCGTCAAGGTAGGCGACGGTATCGCAGAAGTCTACGGGCTCGAAAAGGTCATGGCCGGCGAGCTGCTGGAGTTTGGCGGCGGCGCCTTTGGACTGGCGCTGAACCTCGAAGAAGACCAGGTCGGCGTCGTGCTTCTCGGCGACTACCAGAAGATCAAGGAAGGCGACTTGGTCAAGCGCACCAAGAGAATCGTCGAGGTCCCAGTCGGTGATGCGATGATCGGGCGCGTTGTCAACGCACTCGGACAGCCGGCGGATGACAAGGGGCCGGTCTTCTGCGAGCACGCCAATCCATTGGAGCGCATAGCCCCGGGCATCGTCGACCGTCAGCCGGTGAAGGAGCCGCTGCAAACCGGGATCAAGGCAATTGACGCCATGGTGCCGATTGGTCGCGGCCAGCGTGAGCTGATCATTGGCGACCGGCAGACCGGCAAGACGGCAGTGGCCATCGACACGATCATCAACCAGAAGGGGAAAGACGTCATCTGCGTCTATGTGGCGATCGGTCAAAAGTCCTCGACAGTGGCGCAGGTTCAGACAGTACTCGACAAGCAGGGCGCGATGGACTACTCGATCATCGTGGCTGCCTCGGCTTCGGAACCTGCAGCCATGCAGTACATGGCTCCCTACGCAGGCTGCGCCATCGGCGAGTACTTCATGGACAAGGGACAGCATGTCCTACTGATTTATGATGATCTTTCGAAGCACGCCGTAGCCTATCGCGAGATGAGCCTGCTTCTTCGGCGTCCCCCTGGCCGCGAAGCCTATCCGGGTGACGTCTTCTATCTTCATTCGCGGCTCCTCGAAAGAGCGGCGAAGTACAGTGATGAAAGAGGTGGGGGCTCACTGACCGCGCTGCCGGTGATTGAGACCCAGGCGGGAGATATTTCGGCCTACATTCCGACGAACGTGATCTCGATCACCGACGGTCAGATTTTTCTCGAGACAGACCTCTTCAATTCGGGAATTCGCCCGGCAATCAACGTCGGCAATTCGGTGAGTCGAGTCGGTGGCAGCGCACAAATCAAGGCCATGAAGCAGACTGCCGGAACGCTTCGTCTCGAGCTCGCGCAGTTTCGTGAGCTGGCAGCGTTCGCTCAATTCGGTTCCGACCTTGATGCCGTGACGCAGCGTCAACTTGCGCGAGGACAGCGGCTGACGGAAATCCTCAAGCAGGACCAGTATTCGCCGATGCACGTTGAGCAGCAGGTGGCGATCATCTGGGCCGCCTCCAACGGGTATGTCGATGATGTTGATATCCCCGAGATGCGCCGCTTTGAAACGGAACTTCTTACTTTTCTGACGAACACACGGGCTGGATTGTTGACTACGTTGCGCGACCAGAAAACGTTGAGTCCGGAACTCACGGAACAGATGCATGCCGCGCTCAAGGAGTATAAGGAGCGTTTCAAGGCTCAAGCGCGCAACTAGCCTAAGACCGGCCCGATGGGCCTCAAAGGTTGCGGCATGTGAACCCAGGGCTACGCCCTGGGCTCTTACAGGTCGTGCCTTCGGCCCGGCAAAAACAGCGGCGCGAGATGACCTCGCATGCCTTCGGCCCGGCAAAAACGCGAATGAGATGCGCTGGTGAGTTGGCGCGCCAAAGGCGCGACCTGAAATAGCCCAGGGCGAAGCCCTGGGTATATCGAGTTCGACCGATGTCAGCCCCAACGGGGCGTAATTCGGCGATTTGCAAAGTTGAACGATGGCTAACCTTCAGGACCTTAGACGGCGTGTGCGGGCCGTCAAGAATATGCGGCAGATTACGCGAGCCATGAAGATGGTCGCGACGGCGCGACTCCGCCGCGCACAGCAGCGCGCCATCGCCGCACGACCCTTCGCCATCAAGGTCAATGAGATTCTCGCAGACATCTCGCGCCGCGCCCCCAACTACCGGCATCCGCTGCTTGCTGCCGATGCAGGCCTGGAAGAGGCACCGTCCGGTCCAACTCTGGTTGTGCTGATTACCGGCGACAAAGGACTCTGCGGCGCCTTCAACACCAACGTCAATAAGGCAGGACTCAACTTTCTTCGCTCTCACGCGGACGAGCAGGTAGAGATGGTCATCGTAGGCCGCAAGGGGTACGACTTCTTCCGCCGGCGTGGTGCAAATATTCGCCGCCACTACCTCGGCATTACCGGCAGTGGCAAAGCAAATTTCAATGACGCGGTCGAGATTGCGCAGAAGTGCATCGCCGATTTCACCGCCGAGGAGCACCCGGTCAGCAAAGTCTTCCTGATCTACACCGAGTTCAAGTCCGTGATCTCGCAACGCGTGGCAATCGATCAGTTGCTTCCTATTGGAAAAGGCGCGATCTCGGATCAGACACGCAACGATGGCAACGGTGGCAATGATGCCAATGAGCCGGCGGTCGAATACCTGTATGAGCAATCGCCGGACGAGCTCTTCGGCTCGCTTCTCCCGAAGGCGATAGAAATACAGGTCTACAGGGCTCTCCTCGATTCGGTAGCTTCTGAGTTGGGATCCAGGATGACGGCCATGGATTCAGCTTCCAAGAACGCCGATGACGTCATCAGCAAGCTGACCCTCGACATGAACCGCGTCCGTCAGGCGGCAATCACGCGTGAGATCATCGAAGTGGTTAGCGGCGCTGAAGCTTTATCGTGAGAAGTAGCAAGTACTGGCTGCCGCCCGTTCTCTGGATGGCGGTGATCTTCTGGTTTTCCACCGACACGTTTTCGGCCGCACATACCGGTTCGATGCTCGAGCCGATCCTCCGCCACCTCCACCCACACATCACTGAAACGCAGATCGATACGGTTCACTTTCTGGTGCGTAAGAGCGCCCATTTCTGCAGCTATGCCGTGCTCGCTCTGCTTCTCTTTCGGGCCGTGCGGGACGGAGCGGAGCTCGGCTGGCGCTGGTCGTGGGCCTTCGCGGCCTTCGTGATCCTGGCGGCATATGCCCTCCTGGACGAATACCATCAGTCGTTCAGCCATGAACGCACGGCCTCGATCTACGATAGTCTCCTGGATATGACAGGCGGATTGGTGGCGCTCACTGCGCTATGGGCGGGAAGCTTCCAGTCTGCTCGCGCTCGACGCCCAGCGACTGAACAGGTGAAGTGACAATACGCTGACCCTTGAGACAGATTTCGATCCTCAGCCCGACCCCGAGCCAGCCCATCTTGAGCATGCATCCGCCGAATGTGGAACCACTGACTGTCGCCTCAACGGGCTCCGAAAAATAGCGGCCACCCTGGATCAAAGCGCGGCCGGTGTCGGGTTCGAGGAGGAAGATGTAATAGCAGCTGTTGAGCGTCCGGGCGCAGATCATGTCGAAGCACCGGCAACCGCGCAGCGCCACCCCGTCGAGTGCGGAGCTTAGCTCGGTAAATCCATCAAGGGAGCAATACCGCGGGATGGTGCGCAAAATCTGACTCCGTGACCTTGAATTCCATTTCTCAGGGGATCTTCACACAATCTTAGCC
>CAVUOF010000008.1:0-308800 GCA_963743045.1 uncultured Acidobacteriota bacterium | reverse complement strand
AAGTAGGGTGCTGTAAGCGCGATGTTACGCAATGACGGCGTCTTGTACGAGCCAATATCGAAAGGGTGATGCGTTACCAGCACACGTCCCAGCTCCTGGCCTCCAGGCTCGCGTCCAAGGCCGTCAATCACCGATTCCGATCCCGGTTTGTCCGAGATTTCGAAGGCTTTGCGCGCCAGCTCTGCAAAGGCCGGATTGTTGGCGGCAACTCCGGTGTTGTGATATGCGAAATCGGTTAAGAAGGGAGCCTGCTCGCTAAAGGTGTGGCATCTTCCACAGCGCCCCTTACCCCTGAAGATGGCAAGCCCCCTTCGAACATCATCACTCAGAGCGCTTTGATCTCCGGCCATGTACCGGTCTACCGGTGAGTCGCCCGAAACAAGCGTCCTCTCAAAGCTTGCGAGGGCGAGGGCCAGGCGCGCCTGCGTCACCGGGCCGCCGAAAGCTCTCTCGAATTCCGACTTATAATCCGGACTGGAGCTCAGTCGTTTGACAACATCCTCGACCGACGGATTCCCCATTTCAACCGGGTTGATCAGCGGAAGTGTCGCCTGATCCTCGAGACTGTCCACGCGACCATCCCAGAACTGCCCCGTATTGAAGATGACATTGAACAGCGTCGGTGAGTTGCGCGTCCCGCGCTGCCCTCTGACGCCCTCCGCAACCTGCTTCCCATCAGTGAAAGCGCGATCGGGATCGTGGCAGGTTGAGCAGGAGACCTTTCCATCGACTGAGAGACGCGCCTCGAAGAAGAGCCTCTTTCCGAGCTCCACCTTCGCAGGAGTCAACGGATTGTTCTTCGGAACGTAAAATGCCCAGGTATCGGCCGGAAGACCCAGTGGCGTGTCAGGCTTGAAGACATCACTCGCGGTTGCCCCGCTGTACAGCAGCCAGAGAGCCCATGCGCCCACCATTAGGCTTAGGCGAAGGGGACGCAGGGTCTGCCGATTGAAACAGGTCTTCATTCCCCGGAATTATAGGTATCCCGCGAGTATCTTTTCAAATGAGAAAGCCATCCGGACCGACACAGACCGGCTCTGGTGTGAGAACGACCTGAAATCTGCTCAATGACGCGATCGCGAATTTCGCGCGCAAGACTGGCGATCTCGGACGCCGACGCACCTCCGCGGTTGATGATTGCAAGAGCGTGCTTTGAAGATATCCCAACGCGACCCCCCTGGCCCCCATGATATCCACGGGCAAAACCGGCGTTCTCAACCAGCCACGCGGCCGAAACCTTGACGCTTCCATCCGGCATTGGAAAGCGCGGCGCCCGATCCAGATGGGAAGCCAGGTCAGCCGAAACTATCGGATTCTTGAAGAATGACCCGACACTCCGGCAGTCCTCATCTCCAGGCTCGATGACCATAGCCTTGCTCTTCCGAATGGCCAGCACGGCCGAGCGCACTTCGGCCAGGGATGGCCGGGCCTTACCGGCAAAGGCTCGCTCAAGATCGGGATAAGTCACGCGCGCTGGTTCATCCTTCAATTCAAATGATACGGTCAGTATGACGAAGCGATTCCTGGCGGTTGTGTTGAAAATGCTTGAGCGGTAGCCGAAACCGCATTCGGCGTTGGTCAACTCCACAGAGCGGCGCTCAATTCGGTCCCAGGCTCGCACTGAGAGAACCGTTTCACCTACGTCCTGACCATAGGCGCCCACGTTCTGAATTGGAGTTCCGCCAACCAATCCTGGGATGCCGCTTAGGCACTCGATCCCGGAAAAACCCTGTTCAACCGTCCGAGCGACAAACGCATCCCAGCCCTCACCGGCCCCCGCTGTCAGAACCCTTTCGCGGCGGCCTTCGATTCCGCCGATCGATACGCGGAGGACGAGCCCTGGGAAGCCTTCGTCAGAGACGAGAATGTTGCTGCCACCGCCGAGCACGAAGACAGGGAGTCCCCGTTCTTCAGCGAAGGCGAGCGCGCCACTCACCTCGGCCTCGGTTCGCGCTTCAACGAAGAAGCGGGCCTCACCTCCGATTCCAAGAGTCGTTAGTGGAGCAAGTGGAACGTGCTCCTGCATTGAATCGGGCCTCTGCCGAGGGTCTTCAACCTTTCTCGATAATGTGGCACTTCGCGACGCGATTGGGTTCGCGCCAAAGGCGCGACCTGAAATAGCCCGGGGCGAAGCCCCGGGATTCACGACAAAACCAATGGATAGTCCCAAAGGGGCGGCATTACGAACGACAATGGGACGGTTGCGAAATGCCGCCCCGAGAGGGCTATCGCGCGTTGCGTTGCGGTACCCAGGGCTTCGCCCTGGGCTATTTCAGGTCGCGCCTTTGGCGCGACAACTCATATCCTGAGAATCACTTTGGCAATCGTGAAGTAGATTATCAGGCCCGTGGCGTCGACAAGAGTGGCAATCAGAGGTGCTGAGAGCACCGCTGGATCAATACCGAAGCGCTCGGCAGCGATCGGAATCAACGATCCCACCGTCGTTGACCAGGTGCAGATCGCAAGGACAGTGATCGAGACCGTTATCGCAAGCGGCATGTGCGCTCCCCATAAGAGAGCGCGAAAGAATGCGATGACGCCGATCGTCAACCCTACTATCACGCCAGTGCTCATTTCGCGAGCAAGGACCCGCCGAACATCGCGAAGTTGTATCTCACCAAGCGCGAGACTGCGAATGATCGTCGTTACCGTCTGCGATCCGGCGTTGCCTCCGGTGCCGATCAGTAGGGGAATGAAGAACGCGAGCGCCACCACGGCCGCCAGCTCGTCCTCGTAGTGCCGGAGCACGGTGCCGGTGAATGTCTCAGCCACGAAGAGGAGAAGCAGCCAGCCAATCCGCTTGCGCACGACCGTCAGAATGGCGTTGTCGAAGTATGGCCTATCCAGCGCACCCGGTTCGATACCGGCCATCTTGAGGACGTCCTCCGTCTGTTCCTCGATGAGAACGTCGATGACGTCATCAACCGTTACGAACCCGACGACTGTACCGTCCTTCTCGACCACCGGCACCGCGAGAAGATTGTACTTGGCTATCTTTTGAGCAACCGACTCCTGGTCTTCGAGAGCAGTGACGGTCACCGGCTTGCGGCGCATGACCTCCGACACCGGCCGGTCAAGGTCCGCCATGACCAAGTCCCTGAGCGATACCGCGCCAAGCAAATGGCCGGTCGCCTCCTCGAGGACGTAGCACGCGTAGATCGATTCCTTCTCGCGCGCCACCTGGCGAATGTGCCTGAGAGCTTCGCCAACAGTCATCTGCGGTGCGAGCCTGACGAATTCGGTCGTCATGATCCCGCCCGCGGTATGATCGGGATACTGCAGGAGTCGCTCTACCTCACCACGAGTCTCGGCTGTCAGTTTTGGGACGAGGCGCCGCCGCTCGTGCTCGCCCATCTGCTGCACGATGTCGGTTCGCTCGTCCGCCGACAGACCCTCGAGTATTTGGGCTGCCCGCGTGGGATCCAATTTCTCGACGACGGCTGCTCGTCGAGCCATGGTGGGTTGATCGAGGAGCTCGACTGCCCGATTCACCGGAAGCATTTGAACGACAATGGCTGCTTCGGCGAGATTGAGGTTATTGATCAACTCGACTACATCGGCGACCGGCTGTTGAGATAACAGTTCGCCGACTCCGACGATACTCTCGTAATGTCGGCCTCGAATTCGTTCGAGCAAGTCATTGGACGGTGTCACCAGCTACCTCCGAAGCTATACTCTCTGCTCCCATTGTTCCTTCAGTTCCTGGAGAATTGCTTCGAACCTCGGATCTTTTCGCAGCCCATCCAGCTTGTGGCTGTTTTGAAACAGCGGATAGTTCTCGTTCCCAAGCTTGATCGCCTTTCTCACCCAGTCGACGCCCTCATCGCGCATCCCCTCCATAGCGTAGAAGGATGCCAGCCATAAAGAGATGTCGTGATCGGCTGCGGCTGTCTCAATGACCGCATCCGTGATCAGGGCGCGAGCTCGAACGTGCTCTCCGAAGGCGCTCAGACACCAGGCGAGCAGTACCTGGACTCCATCGAAATGCGGATGTTGCCTGAGAACATCTTCAACCAGCTTCTGTGCCTCCGCGATCCGGCCCTGGTCAAAGTAGGCAACTGCGAGGAACGTCTTGATGAGCGGGTGCTCGGGCTCAACCTCGCGCCCTCGATTGAGCTCATCGATCGCCTTCTCATACTCATGCTCGTAGTTGAAGATGCGGGCTCGGCCGTAGCTCGCGACGACCACATCTCGAGGGTTGAGCTCGAGCAGGCGGTCATATTGCTTGAGCGCCTTTTCGTAAAGCCCGTCGAGCCGGTAGAGCGTTGCGGCAATGATCAGCACTGTCGGGTCATTGGGCGCCTCGCGCCTCGCGTCGGCGAGCGTCGCCAGAGCATGCTCCTTCTCACCGCGATGCAGGTAGACGTAGACCATCTGGAGCCGTGCCCCGGTAAGACCCGGATCGAGCTCCAGGGCCCGGCTCAACGACTTTTCAGCCAGTTCATAATAGTGGTGGCCGCCATAACCCTGGGCATGGTGAACGTAGCACCTGCCCAGTCCTGAGTGTGCTCGTGCAAACGAATCGTCCAGACTGACCGCCTCCGCAAACATCTTGATTGCCAGATCGAGGTCGCCATCATCGAAGGTCTGCGTCAGGAAACGGAATAGCAGATCTCTGCCCCGAAGGTAGGACTCATAGGCTTCCGCGCTGCTTCGTCAACGGCCGGTCGATCCGCTCACGCTCGCCTTCGGTCAGATTCAGCTGCAATCCCTTGATAACGCGCTCGGCAATCGTGTCCTGAATAGTGAGGAGGTCGCGCTCGGCGACATCAATCTTATCGCACCATAGAATCTCGCCTGTGCCGGTCGCCACGAGCTGCGCCGTCACACGAAGCCTGTGACCGGCCTTGATGAAATTGCCGGTTAACACCCAGCCTACTGCCAGGGCTTCACCAACCTGCTGCGGATCGACACTCTGCCCCGAATAGGCGGCGATGTAGGATGACGGTCGGACTATCAGCGTTTTCAGGTGAGCCAGCTCCGTGATGATGGCGTCCGCCAGGGAGAATTCATAAAAGTCTGCGCCCGAGTCGCCCGAGAGATTCTTGAATGGGAGAACTGCAACCGTCTTCTTGGTCTCAGTCCCCCAGGAGGCAGGACGACTTCCCCCACTTCCACTCGAGCTTTTGCTCGAGCTCACAGTCGAGCCAGCGGATGGATTGGATACTGGACCCCCGGAGCTGCCGCGAAACCTGCTGACCACCCGTCCCAATGTTCCGCTCAATCGCCATGCGTTGCGCGCACGCCGCGGGGCGATCAGCGTCGCCGAACTCTCGGTTGGTATGAGGCCCGTCTCCTCCGAGACCTGGCGCATGAGTAGCTTGAGCTCCTCTCGCATGGCGACCATGCTCGAGTAACGGTCGCTCGGCTTCTTGGCTAGCGCCTTGTCGAGTATTGCCTGCAGGCCTGCCCCCGGACTTGAAAGACGCTTCGTGACGAACTCGGGAAGCGGCCGCGGAGCTTCATTAAGTACGGCATTCAGGACTTCGATCTGGTGCCGCCCTCGGAAGGGCAACTGGCCGGTGACCATCTCGTAGAGCAGAACTCCAAGACTGAAGATATCGGTCCGGTGGTCGACCCGATCACCCGAGATCTGCTCCGGTGAACTGTATCCTACGGTTCCGAAAGGCATCCCGAGGCCGGTCATCGACTCGTCCGTCACGGCTGCGCGGCCGCTCATCGAATCGTCGCCGATGAGCATCTTGGCGAGCCCAAAATCGAGAACCATCGCCTTGCCCTGCGGAGTAACAATGACGTTGGTCGGTTTGATGTCGCGGTGAATGATGCCGCGAGCGTGAGCTGCTACCAGCGCGTCTGCGACCTGGATGGCGATCGAGAGCGCAGCTCAGGTCATCGAGACGGCCGGCGCGGACGAGCGACTTGACCGTGTCGCCATCGATGAACTGCATGACGATGTAGCAGAGCCCATCGATTTCACCGATGTCATAGACCGAGCAGATGTTCGGATGATCGAGGGCCGAGGCCAGCCGCGCCTCGCGTTCGAACCGGCGCTTTGCGGATTCTGTTGCGGAGAGCTCGGGCAGGAGGGTCTTAATGACTACCGGGCGTTCGAGGCGCACGTCTTCGGCCTTGTAGGCAGTTGCCTGACCGCCCTGCCCAAGCTGACTGATAATGCGATAGTGAGACAACGTCTGGCCTGGCGCGAGCCGCAACATGCTGAACCTCGAATGGTATCCGTCTTTACATTGCAGTAGGTGCTAAAAAGACAGCGGTATGCTACTACCGTGATGGATTCTCATCAAGCATTAGTGGCCGAGGACCTTGTAGGGGCAGGGCTTGTCCCTGCCCGTCCCGCGCCGTCAGGGGATCTCCCCAGCAGATTGCCCAGTCTGGTTGATCGCAGTCCTGCCGCTCGGGACCGAAGGCGCGCGAGGATATTAGCCGGTGGTGAAACCGCCGGAGATGGTCGCCGAAATCGCCGCGCCCTGGCAGGGGCGCGACTGGACCAGAATAATGCGATTTCTGGCTAATACATTGCATTCAAGATCTTCTCGCGATCGCGCATAATCTCTGCTTCGGTCCTGCGCCCGCTCCGGGCCGCGACGCTCTTTTGGCGATGGCATTCCGGTGGTTTCACCACCGGCTAATATCCTCGCGCACGTCCCGTGCGCGGGAAAGGTATTCCGCCCGTTGTTGCGGACAACCGCGCAGCAATTCTCAATTCTAAGGGCCGGCAAGAGGCCGAAGCACCTTGCTGCCGGCGATGCCGGGTCGAAGCACAAAGACTTCCATGCGATGCGGACCGCTCGGCAGGCTCAAATCAAAGCTGAACCCATGATTCGGGCCTGGCGCAGCCCGAGCCACTGTCAAATCCGGCCGATACTCGTCCGCCACCCTCGCCTGCGCAAATCGACCGTCGACAAAGAGCTGCACTTCGATGCCCTCATCGGGCGATCTCGGATCGTAAACCCAGCCTGCGACTCGATGCCCATCCGCCATATCAACGCGGCCCCTGACGAGAGGGCTCGACTGCGAAAAGGCCGCCAGCGAAACAATCACGCAGACAACAATCAGATCAACGAAGAGCTTCGCCGCCACACCCTTCAGCAACCGCACATTGATCCTGGAGTCCGGGTTCATCCGATCAGCTCCCGTGCGACATCGGCCAGGCCGGCAACCCGCTGATCGAACTCAGCGAATCGCTCATCATGAGTCTGGCCTCGGTAATAGCGGTAATAAATCTGTTGCAGTACAACAGCGACCTTGAAGAGCGCAAAGACCTCATAGAACCTGATGCCGCTCAGATCGCAGCCAGTCTGCTTCGCGTAACGGTCAACGATCTCCGTGCGTTTCATCCAGCCCGGGAGCGCAGTCACGGCGCTGATCGATTCGCGCCGCGCTTCGGCGTCGTTCTCCTCAGACCAGTAACAGAGGAGAATGCCAAGGTCGATCAATGGGTCGCCGACCGTCGACATCTCCCAGTCGAGGACGCGCCACCACCCGCGCCGGATCAGCTTCATCCAGCATGACATTGTCGAGCTTATAGTCGTTGTGAACCAGCGATGGCCGCACCGGATCCGCCGGCAGGTTGGCGACCAGCCAGCTGACCACCGCATCGATCGCAGGCAGTTCACCCGTCTTCGAACCCTCCCAGCGGCCGGCCCACCCTCTAACCTGGCGCTCGACAAAGCCTGCAGGCTTGCCCAGGTTGCCGAGACCGTGCGACTGGACATCGATCCGGTGCAGCGCCACAAGAGTGTCGACCATTGCTTCGCTGACCCGCCACCGCAACGCCAGATCACCGCCAATCTCTGGCGGCTCGTCGCGACGGACGACGATTCCTCGCCGCCGTTCCATGAGATAGAAGGGTACGCCGATGATCGAGGCATCTTCGCAAACCACGAAAGGCTCAGGCGCGAGGGGAAACACTGGATGGACCGCCGCGAGCAGGCGATACTCACGCGGCATATCGTGAGCTTTCGGAGCCACCGGACCGACTGGCGGGCGGCGCAGGACAAACTCGCGCCCGCCGTAACGAATCAGGTAGGTGAGATTTGAATGGCCACCAGGAAACTGGAGGAGCTCGAAGAATTGACCGTCAGGCGGTTGGGGCAGCCGGGATCGCAGATATGAGATAAGCGCATCGCGATCGAGATCCTCGCCCGCTCTGATCGGACCGGCATCCGCATCTGTCATCGCTATTCACTCGTGATCAATCAAGACTGAGCGCTTCACTCAACAGGCGCTTCTGCTCGAGCTGGTGAATTGTATACGAGCCGGTGGCGGGACTCGCGCTCTGCGAACGGCCGACATATCGAAGAATCTGACCTTCGGTGAGAAGCGCTTCGAGGCGAGGCCTGATAAAGCTCCACGCGCCCATGTTCTGCGGCTCTTCCTGGAGCCAGACGATCTCTACTGCCGCAGGATGATCGCCCAGCCAGCTCCTGATTGCGCGCTGCGGGAAGGGATAGAACTGTTCGACACGCAGGACAGCGACGCGATCATCAGGTGACTGCTCGAGCTCGGCACGAAGATCGTAATAGACCTTGCCGCTGCACATAATCAGCCGCTCCACCTGTGAGGCTTCTGATGTGTCTGCGATGACCGGCTGGAACCCTCCCGACGTCATGGCGCCAAGCGATGAGGTCGCCTGCGGCAGTCGCAGCAGGCTCTTTGGTGTCATGACGATCAGCGGCTTGCTCGCCTCCTGCCTCATCTGGCGTCGCAGCAGATGAAAATACTGCGCGGGCGTCGTCGGATAGCAGACCTGAAGATTGTTCTCGGCGCAAAGTTGAAGGAACCGTTCGAGCCGCGCGCTCGAATGTTCCGGGCCCTGACCTTCGTAGCCGTGCGGCAGCAGCATAACCGAGCCGCGATGTCTGCTTCCACTTGTCTTCGGACGCGGCGATGTATTGATCGATGATCGTCTGCGCGCCGTTGGCGAAGTCACCGAACTGGGCTTCCCACATCACCAGGCATCGCGGCCGACAATCGATGAATAGCCGTATTCAAATCCGAGCACTGCCGCTTCAGAGAGCGAGCTGTCAAAAACTTCAAACGCTCGAGCTCGCCGGTCGCCAGCTCTGCCAGCGGCGTCCACGCTGGCCCGTCTGCGTGTCATAGAACACAGCGTGACGCTGGCTGAAGGTGCCGCGGCCGCAATCCTGGCCGCTACAACCTGACACGGTGCCTTCGAGTGCCAGCGAGCCAAACGCGAGTCCTTCGGCAAAGGCCCAATCGATTGGCACCGTGCCCTCTCCCATCTTTGCGCGGCGCGCCATCTGGCCGACCATCTTTGGATTGATGTTGAAGCCCTCGGGCACCACGGCCATTGCTCGCGAGATGCTGGTGATCATCTCGGCGCTGATTCCCGTCTCGAGCACGTCAGAGCCGTCGATCTCCGCGCTTTGGTGCCGGCAGATTCGGTAGCCTGCTTCTGCCGCGCGACGATCTCTTTCGCGTCCGAGCAACGCGTTCTCGTAGCGCCGCCAGCGCTCCTCAATCATCTCGTTCACCTCGCTCTTCGTCGATCACGCCTTCTCTCAGCAGTTGCCGCGTGTAGAGCTCGCGGACGCCGGGATGCTCCCTCACGCGCTGATACATCAGCGGCTGCGTGTAGCTCGGCTCGTCGGTTTCGTTGTGGCCGAGGCGGCGGAAGCCAACCACGTCCAGGACCACGTCCTTGTTGAACTTCTGCCGGTAATCGAGCGCGATCTGCAGCGCGCGATAAGCCGCTTCGACGGATCGTCGCCGTTGATGTGGAAGATCGGCAACTGCGTCATCCGCGCGACGTCGGTCGAGTAGATCGATCGAGCGGCCGGCTTCCGGCGAAGTCGTGAAACCGATCTGGTTGTTGATGATGATGTGAATCGTGCCGCCGGTGCGATAGCCGCCAGTTCCGCCAGTTTCAGCGTTTCCATCACGATGCCCTGGCCGGCAAACGCCGCGTCACCGTGCAGCAGCAGCAGCGCATGAATCCGCTCGCGCGCGTTCGTCCTTGGCGTCGCGTCAGATCGCGTCCTGCTTGCGCGCGCGCCATTCCTTCGACGACCGGATCGACGAACTTCCAGATGGCTGGGATTCGGCGAAAGCGTCAGACTTGACTCTCCGCCGTCGACGGTTTCGCGCTCGCCGATCGGCGCCCTGGTGATACTTGACGTCGCCTTCGTCGGCGGGAAAGGCCGGATGCACCGAGCCTTCGAAAGAGGTAAAGATGCGTTCGCAGAAATTGCCGATGACGTTTGCCAGCACATTCAAGCCGGCCGCGATGGGCCATGCCCAGCACGATCTCTTCGACGCCGCGCGCCGACGCCGCCCGCGATCAATTGATCCAGCAGCGGAATGATCGTTTCGCAGCCTTCGACCGAGAAACGCTTTTGACCCGAGATATTTCGTGTGCAGGAAACGTTCGAACTGTTCGGCCGCGATCAGTTTCCAGAGCAGCTGCTTCTTGACCTCGGAGCGATCGGTTCAGGTGGATCAACTGCTCGATGCGCTCGCGAATCCAGTTCTTTTCTTCTTTGCTCTGGATGTGCCGGTACTCGATGCCGACCTTGCCGCAGTAGGCGCGTTGCAGGATGCCCAGATTTCGCGCAGCGTGGCGCTTTCGGTGCCCCCGAGGCCGCCGGTGATGAACACGCGATCGAGGTCCCAGATCGTCAGGCCATAAGTTTCGATGTCCAGTTCGGGATGCTAAAGCAGCGGCATCATGTCAGCGGATCGATGTCGGCGATCAGATGGCCGCGCACGCGATAAGCATTGATCAATTCGATGATCTTGCGCCTGCTTCTTGATCTGCTCGCGCTCGCGCTCGATGCCGAGAAACGCCGGGATTGCGATCGACTGCCCAGCGCAGCGGCGGGTAGCTGATCCCGAGGTCGGCAAAGATCTCTCGTAAAATCGTGCTTGCCGAGCAGCAATTCATGGATGCGTGCGAGAAACGCTCCCGACTCGGCGCCCTGAACGATGCGATGATCGTAGGTGCTGCTGATGGTGATGGCCTTGCTGATGCCGAGTTGCGAGAGCGCCTCCGGGGTCATTGCCTGATATTCGGCGGGAACTCGATCGCGCCGGTCGCGATGATCACGGCTCTGGCCGGCCATCAAACGCGGAGTCGAAGCCACGGTGCCGATCGTGCCGGGATTTGTCAGTGAAATCGTCGTGCCCTGGAAATCCGCGACCTGCAGTTTGCCGTCGCGCGCTCGTCCTGACGACGTCCTCATAGGCGTCGACGAATTGCGAAAACGTCTGGTGGTTGGCGCCCTTACGATGGCACGAGCAGCGTGCGCGAGCCGTCCTTTTTGACGACGTCGATGGCGACACCGAGGTTGACGTCAGGGCGGCGCACGCGGTAGGCCGCGCCGTCGACCTCTTCATATCCATCGTTGAGCTGCGGGAAAGCGCTCCAGCGACTGATCATCGCCCAGGCGATGAAGTGCGTGTAGGAAGTCTTGCCGCGCCCATTCGCCTCAAGATGGCGATTGATCCAACGCCGATTCTCGTCGAGGACCTTGACCGGAACCTGGCGGAGGGAGGTCGCCGTCGGAACAGCGAGGCTGGTCTCCATGTTCTCGACGATCTTGAGTGCCGCGCCACGGATCGGGACTCTCTCGGCAGCAGTTTCAGGCGGAGCCGGTGCGGGGGCTGCGGCCGCTGCCTTTGGCGCGATTACCGGCGTGCTCGCTGTACTTACGGTGGGCGTTGCCGTGGCAGCGCCATTCCCATCGCCGAGCAGGCCCTTGAAGTATGTGCCCCACTCCTCGCCTACCGAGCGGGGATTGAGCTCAAATTGCCGGAGGAGGTCGGCGACATAGTTGGCATTGGCGCCGAACTCGTTGGTGATAATACTGGCAACTTCACTATCGTCTGGCCGCATAACCGCAAATCGTACCACCATCGGCCGTGACTGTCAGCAGAGCGGGGGCGCGAAATAACGCCCGCAATTCCACTGCACTCGTAGGGGCGGCTCGCGAGCCGCCCCCACAAGCCTTTCCTCAACCAAGCCCTGCTTGCGAAAGCAAGAGGGCGGCTCGCGAGCCGCCCCTACGGCCGGCCGACCACATCAGTTGACTCACGCGTCACATGCAATGAATTGACGGGGGCGGAGATGCTTCCAAGCGGCTTGTTGCGAGGTCATGCGGGCGGGACGCCCGCGGTCCCAGGACGTCATTCAGCCCAACAGTTAAAAGCCACTTAGCTACCGGCTATTAAGTGCGAATCCCTGGGCCTCCGATTAAGATTAGAGCCGCATTGCTCCGAGAAGACACCGTGCGCCCTGGTATTACCTCCAAAATCGTGGGTTGCGCCGTCGCAGATTGTCTGCTCGTTGCTCTCTTGCATTCTTCACTACACGCTCAGCAGTTATCGATCAGACACTACGACGTTTCCGACGGCCTGGCGCACAGCCACGTCACAGCCATTCATCAGGACTCAAAAGGTTACCTGTGGTTTGCGACCTGGGAGGGTCTCAGCAGGTTCGATGGTTACAGCTTCATCAACTATGGTGCGCACGATGGCTTGGGAGGTCCGATTATCAATGACATCGCCGAAGACCGCGAGCATCACATTTGGGTGGCGACGAACGCCGCCGGCGTCGCGCGGTTGATAGACGAACCGCAGGGTCGGTCAAGCGAGAGAAGGCGGTTCGTCACCTTTCGAATAGGGGACTCTGAGCCATCGAATCGTGTCAACGCATTGATCTTTGACTCAAAGGACAACCTTTGGTGCGCAACGGACGCCGGACTCTATCGTGCAGCGAGCGGAGAACCCGGGCCATTGAAGTTCGTGGCTATAGCGCCTCATCGGGATGTTGAGTTGGAGATGCGAGCGTTCGCAGACCGTCACGGGCGACTCTGGTTCGGAATCGAGAGTGAGCTCATCGAGGTGGTTGACGGCGAGATTATCCGATACGGGACTGCGGACAAAGTTGGGGAAGACCTGATTGAAGGAATCGGAGAGGACACGGAAGGCAGCCTCTTCGTGGCCAACAAGCGGGATGTCTTCAGGTTCGTGGCGCCTGAGAAGCCCGCGGGTCGTGGTCACTGGCAGAGTCTGGCCCTGACCCTGAAGCCGGATCAGGGGATCAACGCCTTCCTTGGCGACACTAACGGCACCCTCTGGATCGGCACCTGGCATGGGCTGTTGAAATATCGCGATGGAGAACAAACCGTCTACACGAGCGAACAGGGGTTGAGCGACAACCACATTCTCTCGCTCGCCGAAGATCACGATGGGAATCTCTGGATAGGCACGCTCGGAGGAGGTGTTTGCAAACTGGCAGGCGAGTTGATTGTCAGCTTCACGAGGACCGAGGGTCTGCCCAATCAGGATGTCCGCAAGGTTATCGAAGATCGGCGCGGCCGCATTTACGCCAGCGTTTCAAACGGCGGCCTCGTCGAGATTGTCGGCCGCAAGGCTGTTCCCATCAGAGAGTCACAGGCATTGCCATTCAGTAACTTCAACGAACGCATTCTGCAGGATCAGTATGGAGACTGGTGGATCGGAACAGACGGCGGCCAGTTTCGGTTTGCCGGTCCGCAGCTCCAGCTGAAACATGGTCGCCGATTCACTGCTGATGAAGGAATTACTCCGGAACCGATTTATGGGGGCCCCTACGAAGACCCTACTGGAAGGATATGGATTAGCCAGGCTCAGCGTGGGCTCTGTTACTTCGAGACAGCACTCGGGGATGCCTGCCGGCATATTCCGCTGAGCGCCCTGGCGCCGATGACGGGCGCCCTTCGGATGATCAGTGACTGCTCGGGAAGGCTCTGGCTCGGCGCACATGGGATGCTTGGGAGACTGATCAACGGTCGAGTGGTTGTTCAGCAGCCCACGGAGGGATTGCCGGAGACGAATCCGCGAAGTCTATTCATCGACAGTCGTGGCTGGCTTTGGATCGGATTGCGCTACAAAGGCGTCTCGATGACCAGGGATCCTGCCGCTGATGAGCCGCGCTTCGTCAACTACTCCACTGCGAACGGCCTGGCGAGCGACTCTGTCTGGGCAATCAGTGAAGACGATTTCGGCCGCATGTATCTTGGGACCGGCAAGGGTCTTGATCAACTCGATCTGGCATCAGGTCGCATTCATCACTTCAACACCGACGACGGTCTTGCCGCGGACATCATCAATGACTGCATGAAGGACAGCCACGGCAATATCTGGGTAGCCACCAGCCTCGGTTTGTCAAAGTTCAACCCGCGCGCAGAAAGGAGCCTTCTTCAGCCCTCGCCGGTCTATATCAGTCGCGTACGGCTTGCAGGAGAAGAACTGCCGCTCCCTGAGACTGGAACGTCAAGCGTGCCCGAAGTGAGAATGGCATCGTCGCGCAATAACCTCTTCATCGAATATGTCGCTCTGAGTTACCAGGGCGAGCACAAGCTCAGATACCAGTACAAGCTCGAGGGCGTGAGCTCTGACTGGAGCGCTCCGACAGAGTCCCGCTCGATCAACTACGCCCATCTGGATGCCCGGTCCTACCGGTTCCTCGTGCGAGCGATCAACGAGGAGGATGTCGTCAGCACTGAGCCGGCAGAGATGCGCTTCCGTATACTGCCTCCCATCTGGCGACGGTCGTGGTTCCTGGCATCGGCCGCCATGCTCCTGGGATTGCTGATTTACCTGGCGCACCGGCAGCGCGTGGCGCGATTTGTCGAGCTCGAGAGAGTCCGGACGCGCATCGCCACCGATCTTCATGACGATATCGGGGCGAATTTGTCACTCATCGCCATGCTCAGCGAGGTCGCTCGAAGCCGGCTTCAGCGAGACGATCCGCGCATGAAAGAGTGGTTCTCGACCATCGCCACCACCTCGCGCGATACCGTAGATGCCATGAGCGACATAGTCTGGGCAGTCAATCCGAGGAGAGATCAGCTCCGCGACCTGACCCAGAGGATGCGGCGCTTTGCTGACGACCTCTTTGCTGCCCGAGCGATCGAGTTTCACTTCAATGCGCCGGAGCAAGCGCTCGATCTGAAAGTCGGCGCTGACGTCCGACGCGAGGTCTTTCTGCTTTTCAAGGAAAGCATCAACAACATAGTGCGCCACTCAAACTGTTCGCAGGCGAGCGCAGATTTGAGGATCGACCACGGGTGGCTGATCCTCGGTCTGAGTGACGACGGCTGCGGCGTCGACTTGAACCACGCAGGCGACGGCCACGGCCTAATGAGCATGCAATTGAGGGCCGGAAGACTAGGTGGCACTCTGGAGATCGTCTCAAAGAATGGCTGGGGCACGCAGTTGACACTCAGAGTGCCCGTCGATCACCGCGGACGCTTTCGGCGCTGGGCAAACACCCAGTGACTGGCAGATTGGCGCAACTTAAACTGACCGGCACCGGAGGCGTGTCGCGCCAACGGCGCGACCTGAAAAAGTCCAGGGCGAAGCCCTGGGTATGATGGCCAACAATCGGTCGAGGCCCAACGGGCCAACATTGCCCCGTTGGGGCGTTGCCGTCCTTCCGCGATATCCACCCAGGGCTTCGCCCTGGGCTTCTTTAGGTCGCGCCTTTGGTGCGACTACACCCTCCACAGGAGGCCAATGGCAGGCTTACCGCAGGCAGACATCAAGGTGGCGATCATCGAGGATCATTACCAGTTCCGCGAGTGTCTGCGATTCCTGCTCGACAACACTTCCGGCTACTCATGCGTAGGCAGTTTTCAGTCAATGGAGGAGGCGCTCGAGAAGATCAGCTTTCAATTGCCGGACGTGGCCCTTGTCGACATCGGATTGCCGGGCATGTCGGGAGTCGAGGGTGTCAGAATTCTCAAGGAACGCTTTCCATCACTTCTGATGTTGATAAACACCGTCTACGACGACGACGAGCGCATCTTTGCGGCGCTCTGCGCAGGAGCTTCTGGCTATCTACTGAAGAAGACGCCGCCGGCGCGGCTGCTGGAGAGCCTCAACGAGGCTATTGCTGGCGGCGCACCGATGTCGCCGCAGGTCGCAACCCGAGTCTTAAGCATCTTTCGCGAGATTCGGCCGCCTGAGCACGCCGAGTACCATCTCACACCGCACGAGCAACGCCTCCTGAAACTGCTCGTTGAAGGCCATAGCTATAAGACGGCCGCCGCCAGGTTGGGCGTGAGCGTCAAGACAGTCTCCTTTCACCTCCAGAGAATCTACGAAAAGCTGCAGGTCCACTCCAAGTCCGAAGCCGTAGCCAGGGCCCTTCGGCACCGCCTCGTCTGAAAACAATTCCAGGTAAACACCCGGTGACATCCGATTTCAACGCGCATATCTAGATTAGCGCGAAAGGAGAACATCATGACAAAGACAGCCTCAAAGATTGCCCTTCTGCTTGCTTGTTTGTCGATGACCGTCGTGGGCGGGAGAACCACCCAAGGATCAACCATGCCGTAGCCGCCTTACAGAGTGCCAGGACCGACCTCCAGAACGCCGCGCATGATTACTGCGGGCATCGCGTCGAGGCGCTCGACGCCGTAAATGACGCAATAAAGCACTTACAACAGGCACTGGAGAGCGATCGAGCCTCACTTTCGAGCAGCCAAAGCCAGGTCACCTACACTGCCGCAAGCGCTGAGCAACACCCACTGATACGCAAGGCAATAAATGCCCTCGAGCTTGCCAAGACTGACTTGCAGGACGCGGCGCACGACTACCATGGCCACCGGGTCGAGGCTCTTGAATCGGTCAACACGGCGCTGAATCAACTCCACGCCGCCATCGCCTGTGACAAGAAGTAGGTCGTCGCGAAGTGCCGCACTGTCGAAAAGATTGTAGGGGCAGGGCTTGTCCCTGCCCGCCCGGCGCCGTCCGGCGGCGGTAACTCGTCGAATACGAAATGTCCATGAGGCCTCGATTTCTTCTGATAACGCTTTTTGTCGTGGTTGCCCTGCTGGGCGTCAGCGGTCGCAAGCTGCTGCACGCCCAGCTCCCGCCGGCACCGACCACGACAAACATTCCTCAATCGCAGTCATACCTGATCATTCTAGGTATCGGCGACCAGGCTGCGACAACCTGGGATGGCTCAATCACCGTTACCGGAGCCAATCTCCAGGTCCTGAGGGGCTGGCGATTCACTCCTGACGACTCGATCGCCACCACGAGCTGGAAGCTGAGCACCAGAACCGGTCCTGCTCTCAACGGACCAGGCCCGATCCAGGAGAACGGAGTCATCGTCAAGATATCCACGCCCGCAAGCTCGGCGACCTGCAACGTCACTACTGCGCAGGGCAACTTCAGCTTCTCCACGCAGGATTTACCCTTCGGAGTGAGTAAGACTTTCCTCAATGGTAAGGCGCTCGTAGCTCAGACCAATGCTCAATTCCAATTGACGACCTCGAGCGAGGAAGAAGACTTTCCTGTAATCGCGCAATCGGGCGACGACGTCTACCTTGTCTACACCGAATTCGTACATGGTGATCGCTCAGTCGCCACGGGTCAGGGCACCAAGCAACCAATCACCGATTTCTCGTTCCTGGCGCGCCCGGCGGGTGGTGATCAGCTACTGCTCCAGCACTATTCGAAATCACAGCGAACCTGGACCGGACCATACCCGGTTACCGGCACTGGCGAAGATCTCATGCGCTCAGCCGTGGCCGTCGATGGACAGGGTCGCGCGTGGATCTTCTATTCGGCGCAACGCTCGCGGCAACTTCGACATCTACGCGCGCACTGCCAAAGCCGACGGCAGTGTCTCCTCTGAAATGCGACTCACGACTGACGCCGGAACCGATGTCTTTCCGGTTGCGACGACGGACGCTTCGGGGCGAGTTTGGGTGGCGTGGCAGGGATTTCGAGATGGGCACCTTGTGGTACTGACAAGCGCTCAGACGGGTGACACGTTCTCACGCGAGAGCATCGTCTCGGTGTCACCCTCAAGTAACTGGGACCCGGCCATTGCCGCTGGAAGCGATGGTGAGGTTGCAATCTCGTGGGATACCTATGACAAGGGCGATTATGACGTCTACCTGAGGCGTGTCTTCTTCACCGACCAGATCGGTCTCGACGATCCAATCCCAATAGCGGCCACACTCGACTTCGAAGCACGCAGCTCCCTGGCCTACGATCCTCAGAACCGATTGTGGATCGCATACGAGGTGGCCGGCACGAGGTGGGGCAAGGACTTCGGCGCCTACGACACCACAGGACTCCCGCTCTACGCGTCACACACGATTCAGGTCCGGTGTCTGATCGGCAATGATCTCTATCAGACCAGCGATGACATCGCCAACACCTTGCCGGGTGCACCCGCAAATCAGTTGTTCAGGCCTTCCACGCACGAGCCGTTTCCGGAGCAGCCTGATCCTACGCTCGCTCAAAACCGGGCGCTCTCTCAAAACATCGGGCCTCCAGCCGGCCCGCGAAACAGCTTTCCACGATTGGCTACGGATCCCGATGGGACCGTCTATCTCGCGTTTCGTGAGATTGCCGGCAACGGGTTGTCGTCGAGCAACGCTACCGGCGGAATCTCTGTGGGTTCGATCTGGGTAGGCGCGATGGTCTACTTCGACGGGAGCGCAGTGGCACGGACCAGGTGTACTGGGATTCACCGATGCGGTTGGGGACAATCGACCATCCATGCTGGCTCTCGGACCAGGCCACCTATTGATAGCCCACTCCTCTGACCACAGGCTCTCGCCGCTACGGGATGGGACGCCGCAGCTCGATGGAGTCAGCTCTGATGTCATCCAGTCCGACCTTGCAGTTACTCGGACGCAAAGTCCACCGCAGCTCCAGAAGATAGGCCGTGTTACTCCGGCAACACCAGAACCTTCAGTCGCGGCCGAGGATGAGGCTGCAATCCTCGCTCGAAGCTACCGGCCGACGATCAATGGTCAGCGGCTGCAGCTCATTCGGGGCGACTTCCATCGACACACAGAGATTTCGTGGGATGGCCGCAATGATGGTCCGCTGATCGATGCCTACCGTTATTACATCGATTCAGCCTCTCTTGGGTGGGCTGGGTGCTGCGACCACGACAACGGCGACGCCCGCGAATACACCTGGTGGCTGATTCAGAAGTTCAGTGACGCCTATCTGCTCGGCTCGAGCTTCATCCCGATGTTCTACTACGAGCGCAGCGTCAACTATCCCGAGGGCCACCGCAACGTGGTCTTCGCTCAGCGAGGTGTTCGCACGCTGCCACGACTTCCGACCTCGGCAGAAATGCCGCGCATGCCGGCGCCCGACACGAACATGCTCTACTCGTATCTGCACTTCTTCGGCGGCATGTCGGCGCCACACACCAGCGCGACCGATCAGGGCACCGATTGGCGCAACAACGATCCCGACGTCGAATCATTCGTCGAGATATATCAGGGCGATCGTCAGGACTACGAGCGGGCCGATTCACCCCGTGCCAACACTGCGACGGACTCCATCTCGGGATACAGAACGGAAGGCTATGTATCAGGCGCTGCTGGCCAACGGTTACAAGCTGGCATTCGAAGCGTCGAGCGATCACATCTCTACGCACATCTCTTATACCAACATCTGGGTCACCACGCCGACGCGAGCCGGCATCCTCGATGCTATGCATCAGCGGAGGATGTACGGCTCGACCGACAACATCATTGCCGACTTTCGCAGCGGAACGCACTTCATGGGAGAGGCCTTCACCACCTCAAGCCAGCCGGTCTTCACGGTGCGTCTGTGGGGGACGGCACCTTTTCAGACTGTCGTGGTCGTCAAGGACGATGTGGTTGTCTACTCAACCAGCGGCGGAAGGGTGCTCTCATTCAGCTGGCAAGACAACACAGCCCAAAAGGGCAAGACAAGTTACTACTACGTGCGGGGCCTGCAGACCGATGGGCAGGTGGTCTGGGTGAGCCCGATGTGGGTGACCATGCAATGAGACTCCTGGCTGCAACAGCATGGCGCTCATTCTATCCGGTGCTTCATCCGCTCAGACGCCGGCGTTCCGGCCCCTGCACGTCTCCACGGGAGGCATCATTCTCGATGACAACGGCAAACCGGTCTCTTCTAAGGGGGCTGAATCGCAGTGGAACCGGCTCGGGAAATGCCGACGCCACGGCAACAGATCAGGAATACGCGGCACAGAATCAGCTCCTATCAATGAATCTGGTTCGCATCTTTGTCAACGCGGCATGGTGGATGAGTAACGTCCAGGTGCCGATCGCCGGCATGCCCTATCAGAGCTATATAGACCAGTTGATTCAGCGAGCCGAGAAGTATGGCAACTACGTGCTCATACTCAAGGCCGGACAATTCCCGGACCCGCCATGCGGCTCAGACGGCAAGAACTGCCCCGCGCCCAATCAGGGCGATCTCAATTGCCAGGCGAATCCCTCCTTGTGTTCGGCGCAGGATACGACGGGCAATAACATTGACACCGCCTTTGCGTTCTGGGGCGCATTCGCGAAGAAGTATGCGGCCAATCCGGCGATTCTCTACGACACCTGGGAGGACATGCATGGCATCGATGTCGACACATGGAGCGACGACCAGGACCAGTTGATTGCCGCCATTCGGACCTATAGCCCGCAGTCACTCATTTTCGTTGAGGACACAGGCACAGCATTCGAATCGATCGTTCAGGGTACTCTGCCGGACTTCGCGTGGCCCAATATCGTCTGGAATTTCCATCTCTACAACGGACCGGCTGGAACTTGCACCGAGCCGCTCTCACCAAGGTATGCCAACTGGCCTCAGAACTTCAGCCCCCTTGTAACGCTTCGCGCGCCAACAAGGCCATGGAGTAGCGATCGCTGAGTGGGGAGGCTGTAATGACAGCGAGCCCTATCACAGCAACATCACTTCTTACGCCAAAACCAATAGCGTCGCACTTGTCTATTTCGACAGCAGCAATCTGCTCACGAAATCGGGTAGCACCTTTCAGCTGACGGCCACGGGAACCAAGGTCGCCCAGGCCTATTCGGCGATCGCGGCGAGCGGACCCGGCACAGTAGCGAGCGTCTCTTCGGCGAGCTTCGCAAGTGCTCTCGCGCCTGAGGCACTGGCTGCCGGGTTCGGAAGCAACCTCGCAACGACCATCCAGTCAGCCCCGGTCCTCCCGCTGCCGACGAATCTGGGCGGGACGAGTGTTCAGATCGTAGACGCCAATGGAATCTCGCGTCCTGCAGAGATGCTCTTCGTATCTCCCGGCCAGCTGAACTACCAGATACCACCGGGTGTCGCGACAGGAACGGCTACGGTGACGGTACTGATCAATGAAAGCCCGGTGGCGTTTGGCACGGCAAGCATCGCTAACGTGGCACCGGGAGTCTTTACAGCCAATGCCAACGGTGCGGGTGTGCCGGCGGCTGTCGTCCTGCGGATAAAGGCGAATGGCGCTCAGACCTACGAACCGTTATCGACATTTGACGCCGGCCAAAAGAAATTTGTGCCGACACCCATCGACCTCGGCCCCGCGAGCGATCAGGTCTTCCTCGTTTTGTTTGGAACGGGCATTCGAAACCGAACCTCGACGCAGGCTGTCACCGCAACCATTGGAGGCCTCTCCACGCCTGCGCTCTATGCGGGCATCCAGGGCACCTTCATAGGTCTGGATCAGATCAACCTCCAGCTGGCTCGCACGCTCATCGGCCGCGGTCAGGTCGACGTGATTTTGACGGTCGATGCCATCAACGCCAACACCGTCTCAATAAACATCAAGTGATTCTGATTCAGCATCTCTCCTACGATCACGTTGAAGAGGCGGAGGCCGAGCGGTGGTTCTGGTACATCCTCTTCACGATTGCGGTTGGTGTCTTGCTGCTCCTCAACTGGCTTGGTCTCTATACGACGCTCTTCGGGATTAACACCGCCCTCCTTCTGACGCTGATTGCCGGCTCAAAGATCTTCTACAAGGCCATTGCAGCCCTCCTCGACAAGCGTCTGAGTGCTGACCTCGCTATTCTCATCGCGATTGGCGCCGCCCTGGCCATCGGCCAGTACGTAGCCGCTGCCGAAGCAGTCTTCGTCATGCTCGTTGGTGAAGGGTTGGAGGAATATGCATCGACCCGCACGCGATCGGCGATCAGGAGTCTGATGGACCTGACACCGCAGCGTGCTCACATCAAGACTGCCGAAGGCGAGCGCGACGTGGCGGCGGGCGAACTGCAGGCGGGCGACCTACTGATTGTCAGACCTGGAGAGCGGCTTCCTGTCGATGGCCTGATCGTTGCGGGTCAGTCTTCGATCAACGAAGCACCGATCACCGGTGAGTCTCAGCCTGCGGAGAAACATCCCGGCGATTCGGTCTTTGCCGGCAGCCTCAACGGCGCAGGCACGCTCGAAGTCAATTCAACTGGCACCGGCAGCAACACGACGCTTGCCAGGATTATCGCCCTGGTAGAAGAGGCTGGCCGCAGGAAGGCCCCTGTAGTTCGCCTGGCGGACCGGTATGCGACGTTCTTTCTGCCGCTGCTGCTCATCGCTGCCGCGGCTACCTGGTACTTCACCGGCGATCTTGTGCGGTCGGTGGCCGTCCTGCTGGTGGCATGTCCCTGCGCCCTGATTCTGGCCACGCCGGCGGCGGTTGTCTCAGCGATTGGCCGTCTGGCGCGCGAAGGCGTGCTGGTCAAAAGCGGAGCAGCACTCGAGGCAATGGGCAGGGTCGATTGCGTCGTTTTCGACAAGACCGGCACAGTAACTGAGGGCCGGCCATCAATCACCGGCATTACCTGTCTCAACGGTCATTCCGAGAATGAGCTGCTTTCTCTGGCCGCGTTCGTCGAACAACGATCCGAGCATGCCATCGCCCGCCTGATTGTCCACGAGGCGACCCTGCGCGGGCTTGCCATCCCGGTAGCCGAAGGATTCGCGTTCAGCCCTGGTCTTGGAGTCGAAGCGCGAGTCAACGGGCATCGAATTCTTGCCGGCAATCGCCGTTTCATGAAGGATCGCCTGGTCGAGCTGAGTGAATCGGGTGAGAACGCTCTGCTCAATCTCGAGCTTGAGGGCCGCAGCCCGGTGATCGTTGCCGAGGGCGGAGTTGCTCAGGGAATCATCGGGATCGAAGACACGCTCCGCCCGGAGAGCATTGCCGCAATTGCTCAATTGCGCAAAGTGGGTATTGCGAAGACGGTCCTTCTGACCGGTGATCGTGAACGTATCGCACGCGCCATCGGGCGGCGCCTTGGGATTGACGAAGTCCATGCCGAACTGCTCCCGGAAGAGAAGGTCGAACTGATCAAACGGCTCAGGCGCGAGGGGCTGCGCGTGGCGATGGTCGGCGACGGAATCAACGATGCACCGGCGCTGGCGAGCGCCGATGTCGGTCTGGCGATGGGCATCACTGGGACCGACATCACGATCGAAGAGGCCGGTGTCGTGCTCATGAATGACCGGCTGGAACGACTGCCTCTATTGATCGAAGTCAGCAGGGCGAGTCTGAGGGTCATTCAGCAGAACATCTGGGGCTTTGCGCTGGCGTTCAACCTGATCTCGATGGCAGCCGCGGCCCTCGGGCTGCTCAACCCGGTAATGGCTGCTGCCGTTCATCAGGTCTCAGCGCTTCTCGTAGTCCTGAATGCTCTCCGGCTGCTGGCGTTTGGCCGCGTAAGCGAGCTCACCTATGTGCGCCGTGGTCGAAGACTGTTTCACCGCGTCGAGCACCGTCTCGGACATTTCAAACACGACATGAGGCACCGCCTCGCGGGCTTCAGCCTGTCTCGAGTGGTTCGCTGGCTCTCGCCACACTACCTGCTTATCGCCAAATGTGGAGCTGGAGTGCTGCTTTTGCTCTATCTGGTCTCCGGGATCGTCGTCGTGCAACCCGATGAAGGGGCAGTAGTCCGTCGCTTTGGGCGGCGTTTAGTTTTTGACATGGTGCCAGCCTCGGGCCGGGCTTGCATTACCAGCTGCCGTGGCCAATCGACCAGGTAACGAGGATCAAGCCGGAGCAGGTGCAACTCGCGGAGATCGGCTTTCGCACCGTGGCAACGCCCGTCACAGGCGGTACTGAACCAGCCGCATACGAGTGGAATCTGCAACACCGCAGCGGACGCTACGCGAGGAACAGTGAAGAGTCCCTGATGCTCACTGGTGACGAAAACCTGATCGAAGTGAATGCGGTTGTCCAATACGCAGTCGGCTCGCCCACCGATTTTCTCTTTGCGACTTCGGACCCTGCGGCCCTGATCCGAGCCGCCGCCGAGACTTCTTTGAGGCTCCTTATCGGGAGAACGAGCTCTCGATTCAGTGCTGACAACAGGAAGGATGGAGATCGAACGGCAGGCAACCAATCTCACGCAGGAGAGCCTCGACGCTTACCGCAGCGGCTTGAGAGTAATCAATGTTCAGCTCGAGGACGTGCACCCGTCGGTTGAGGTTGTCGACGCCTTTCGCAGCGTCTCGAGCGCGTTTGAAGAGAAGAGCAAGCTTATCGATCAGGCCGAGGCCTATCGCAACGAGCAGATGCGTTGGCACGCGGGCAGGCCCTCAAGCTGATCTGCGGATGCCACGGGCTACACCGCCGACCGTGGCAATCGTGCCGCAGGAGATGCCGCTCGCTTCGATCAGGCTGAGAGCGCATTCAGGCAGGCGCCTGAAGTGACCGGAACACGCCTCTACCTCGAAGCCATGGAGATCGTCCTCGCCGGCCGAAAGAAGCTGATTATCGACGGCTCACGTTTCGGAAAGCGGCAGATGCTCTTTGTCGACCCGCAAGGCATCCCGATAACACCCGGCCAAGCGGATGCCGGCAAGACCACACCGCCTGAAGAGAGGAAGCAGAAGCAATGAAGCAGACAAATCGAAAAGGAATTGTGATTGCAGCCCTGGCAATAATCGCCATTGCAGCAGTCTATAGATGCTTCTTCACAGTCGACGAAACTCAGTACGCAATTGTCACTCTCTTCGGGCAGCCCGTGCGGACCATCGGCCAGGCGGGCCTGCAAGTAAAATGGCCGTGGCAAAGCCTCCTGACTTTCGAGAAGAGGCTGCTCATCTACAACCCAAAGCCGTCTGAGTTTCTGACTCGCGACAAGAAGAACGTAGTCGTTGACAACTACGTCTGCTGGCGGATTGCCGACCCGAATCGATTTCTGCAAACGGTCAATGACACTACCGGGGCAGAGATGCGCCTGCACGACACGGTCTGGTCGGCAGCAGCCGCAGCACTGGGAGCTACCGACCTCTCCGCGCTCGTCTCGGTTCATCCTGAGGAGCTGAAACTGACCGGACTCATGCGCCAGGTGACGGAGCAATGCCGGGCTCGTGCTGCACAGCAATATGGCATCGAGGTCGTTGATGTGCGCCTCAAGCGCATCAATTTGCCATCACAGAATCGTGAGAGCGTCTTTGCGCGCATGCGGGCGGAGCGCGAGCGAATCGCCAGGCAATACCGGGCTGAGGGTGAAGCTGAGGGCTCTGAGGACCGCGCCGAGGCGGATAAGGAAAAGTCCCGAATACTGTCCGAATCCTACCGCGAGGCTGAGCGCATCCGCGGAGACGGCGACGCCGAGTCGACGCGCATTTACGCCGGGGCCTACTCGCGCGATCCGAAGTTTTACAAGCTGGTCCGAACGCTTGAGGCCTACAAGAAGGTTATCGATCCGAACACGACGGCTATCCTGTCCTCGGACTCCGAGCTGCTCAGGCTTCTCACACAGGGAAAGACCAGATGATTGATCGACGTTGGAGACACTGGCTCGGGCTGACGTTGCTTGCGGGTTACCTGATCAGCGGAGTCTATTTCGTTGCCCCCGAGCAGCAGGCGGTGGTGACGAGGTTCAACCGGCTCGTTACTATGGGTGTGCTGCCCGGTGTTCACTACCACCTGCCCTGGCCCATCGAAAGAGTCGTTAGGTTGAAGGTCCTGGAGACCAAGCGCCTGACTATCGGAATCGAGATGCCTGAGCAGCCGCTCGGCCGCAGAACGGCGGAGAGGCCCGTCGAGTATCTGACCGGAGATCAGAACATCATCAATGTTCAAATGGCCGTTCAATACACAATCATGAACGCGGGGGCCTACCTCTATCGATCGAGAGAAGTGACGGAAATGGTCGGGCGTGCAGTCGAATCGTCATTCGCCACGACGATGGCCGCCGAGACGGTCGATGCCGTTCTGACCACCGGCAAGGTCGCTGTTCAAAACGCAACAATGGAACGAGCGCGAGTGGCGCTGGACGGCTACGGAAGCGGAGTCTTCATCAGTTCGATAAACATCGAGAGCGTGGCACCGCCGGCCGAACTGGCCGATGCCTTCCGAGACGTCGCCAGCGCGCGCGCCGATCGCGATCGGATCACCAACGAGGCTCACGGCTACGCGAACGACCTCGTCGCGAAAGCGCACGGCGAAGCAGAAAAGATGATGAGTGAAGCCGAAGGTGAGCGCCAGCGACGCATCAATGAAGCAACCGGGGATGCCGCGAGATTTGTCAAACTGCTCACCGAAGCTAGTCGTGCCAGGGAGATCACGGAGAGGCGTCTCTACCTCGAGACCACTGAAGAGGTGCTGCCGCGAGTCAGGAAGGTGGTGATCGATTCGGCTTCAGGCCCCAGGAGCCTTATGGACCTCGGAATTATTCAAGGGGGGCAAGCGGGGCAGCAACTCAAATGAAGCATCGACTGCCTGCCATCGTGACCAGCATCCTGCTCGCTTGTACACTCGGCCTGCTGAGCCAGCGTGAGCGGCTGACCGCCTTCCGACAGAGTGAGAAGCCGGAACCCGACGAAGTCATCTGGCGGATGACGGATGCCGCGCGCGAAGGCAACTCGAAGGCATACCTCGATTGCTTTACCGGCGATCTCGAGCAGGTGTTGCGACGGACAGCGGCTGAGATGGGTGAAACGAAATTCAGCGAACACTTGAAACAGCTCAACGCTGACGTCACCGGCATCGCTGTCTCAGGTGTCGAAGATGAGAGCGGACAGTCAGAGCGGCGGCTGCATGTCGAATTCGTCTATCGTGGACGGAATGAATCGCAGCAACAGTATGTCAAGCTTGTTGACGGCAGGTGGAGGATTGATCGGCTCGACGATGGTCAGCATTTGAAGGTGCTGATACCCTACGGCACTTCAGTGAAAGATGCCTTGCCAGGCCCGAAGGGCGGATAGCAGGCTTCCCTGCTCTTTTCGCTCACCCCTTTAACTTCCGAGCAAGCCGTGAGTTCGCTTGAGGAGTATGTACTGAAGCTCCAACAACTTCAAATACTCCACAAAATTTGCCCGGCGAGACGCAGTTGCCGTATGAAGTGTACAGTTGGCACAATTGAACTGGAGACTTTCAATGCAAGCCAGAGGCAAGAGTGAGACCATAGTCGTTTCTGCTCTGAGTGCCAGAGCCAACTTCGGCAAGCTTTTGAGCAGAGTCGAAGACGAAGGCTCGCTTGTCATCGAGAAGCGCGGCACACCCAGGGCAGTGCTGCTCAGCATTCGGAACTATGTGCGACTGGCCACACCCGATCCTGACGTTCTAAAGGCCATCGGAGAAGAATCGCGGCGCAAAGGCACCGACAAGCTCACCACTCGCCAGATTAACCAGGCCATCAAGGCCGCGCGGGCACAGAAGTCCAGGCGAGGATGATCCCGCTCAGGCTCGTCATCGACACCAACGTCATCGTCTCAGCAGCTCTGAAACCGAACGGCCTGCAGCGTACCGTTCTGTTGCTCGCGATCACCAAACCGGCCACCCTCTACGTTTCCGACGCCATCCTTGCGGAATATCGGGACCTGCTCGGGCGCCCGGAACTGAAAATCCGGAGAGGACTTCGCCAGCAGCTGCTACAGCTTCAAGGACCATTCGCGGCGTGTCCGCACGGCGCGACCACTTCGCGTCGCATACGATCCCGGCGATGATAAATTTCTGGAATGTGGTCCCGTTTGTCACATCGCACATCGAGTGGGGATCTCCTCCTTGAGACGTAGGCATGCTTTACCAGAGATCAACACGCACTCACGTGACACCACTTATTCGAAACACACCCTCATTGGCAACAGCCCAACCGTTACTGCCGTCGATAAGTACATGTTCCTAATCGCTTGACCATTCGAAACGGCGTGCGCGGTTCTACCCCCATCTAGGGTTCTATACAGCCTTCCCCACCCGTCCAGCAACCAACCAGCCTTGGCATCACTGAAATGATCTGCACGAAGCAATCCGCAATTGGTGACGTCCTCTTCGCCCACACATCTCGCGGCTCAAGAATGCGGCACCAAGTCCGCCCACCGTCTTCGGTCGCGAGAAGGTCGCCGCTCATGAAACTTACCCATCCTACCTTGGAATCGACAAACCATATATCCATAGTGAGCGGTACGCCCTTGTCGGCATACCTGTCTCCGTAAAGCTTCACCGGATCATCAGGAACAATGAAGGCGGGATTGTGGTTGCATGTAGCGTCTCGGAAATACACCTTGCTTTGCCATTTTCCGTTTGCGAAAATGCAAACCCCCGTCGTAAACAGAGCCCACCCTTGAGTTTCATCGATGAAAAACAGCTTGCTTAGATTCACGCCCTGACGCACGAAATCGGTATCTTTCCACGTCTTCCCGCCATCTCTTGTCGTAAATAGATGACTGACACTAACATCGAGGATGCCTTCGCGCTCCAGCCGCCGCCGATCGTAATATGATGCTGCCAGATAACCGTTCTCGCCACTGCCGAACGGCACTAGATCACCGATGCGGTCTACATGCAGCCGAATCCTTTCCCAATGATTGCCCCCGTCGTGGCTCGTAAAGAAACCATCCCGTCTAACCATCCAACCAATCAGGTCAGACACGAACTTGACATGTTCTATATTGTCGGTCAGATAACTGTTGAAATGGCTAGGTTGGTCGTCCAGCCGAAATATCTGGTACCACGTTATTCCTCCATCCAAGGAGTGATACAAGCGCTCGTGAGAATAGAGCCAACCGCGCTTGTCATCCAGGAATTGCACCTTGCAGTCCTCTGCACGCTCGGGATAGGGAATACTGCTTATTGGCTGGATCTCCGAATCTTGATCTAAGTGTTCCAGTGAGACCGGTGAACGTGGACCATCGACAGACCAGCAGACGGCTAGTATTGAAGCCAGTGCGATTATATCTTGTATCGTCATTGGGTCAGAGTGTTGAGTGCGCAGCAAGAATGCGCTCGAGTGCCAAAGCATAGTCGAGTTCTTCGCCCAGTCATCCACGTATCAGCTTTGGGTTCCGAACTTGTGTCGAAATGGTCAGCCCCCTCCTTCATTGAATCTGAGAATGGCTTTACTTCTTAACTCGAGCCTTTTTTGCTACTGTTCCAGCCCCACCGCTCGCATTCCTGGCTAACTTCACAACACGGCCTCCAGGGTGGCCTGCGCGTGGCTTCGATGTCTCCATCGCCACCCGAAGAATGTAGTTGATCCTAGTCTGGTAGCCGGGGCCGGTTGCACGGAGCCACTCGAGCACATCCGGATCGAGCCTGATTGAAAGCGCCTCCTTCGGTGCTCGCTTGACAGGCTCATACCCGGCGCGCTCGAGGAATTCGTCCGTCAGCTGGGATCTCCGAGAAGTCAATGCCCTCATCGCTTCTCGAGTCATAACGGACCTTCTCTTCCTCGCTCATTCTGTGGGGCTTCGTAGGGTCGAACGCACGTCTAATGATCGCCATAGTATCTTCCTTTCTCGCGGCGGCTTGCCTGTCGGGCCGAGATGAGACGGATCGATTCGCCGCGGTAGCAATAGCAGACAACGTGAAGGCGGCCATCGACGAGACCGACTGTGACCCAGCGGGCCTCCTTATCGCGGTCGCTGCGCCACTCTTTGCGATTCTCGTCCTCAAAGACATGCATCGCGGTGTCAAAACTAACGCCATGTTTCCTCATGTTTCCTTCCGGCCTTCCTGCTGTCCCACTCAAATCTCATCAATACGAGTGTACCACGTTCTGTATATACAGCAAGGTCAAGGTAGGTTAATGGGGGAGATTTTGGGGAGAACTTGACGCTGGAAAGCCGGCGCGATGCCACGTTCACTAGTTACTTAACAACTGGTATGTTCGACATGGTCACCTCCACGGCGCGTTGCCTTATCACAACAACTATTAAGGCATCCTGCATGTATGACTAATCGCGTCATCAAAGGCCTGGGCTGAGCTCAGTGATGCGTCATAGTATGAAATCTGGTCTGTCGTCGATCCAACAAGGCGCCAATACTTACCATCAGCGGAATGCCCACGCATGTCTACTCCGCGCAAATATCCGCTCTTGTATGTGCGGGTTTCGAGATCCGTCGCAGTTAGCACGTACTTCTCAGCGGGAAATCCACTGGCTGCTGTTGGTCCCCAAAACACGATTAACTCATCCTGACCAACTCCATGCGCCTGGGTTATCCTAGCGCCGGAATAGTCGGTCCCTATAAACTGTTCCACCTTGGCCCACTTGGGCAATGGCAATTGTAGTTGGCCGCCAACACGGTCCATATTAATGCCAATACAAACCGGAATACTCCAAGTGGTAGACTCGGGTTCTTCCTCAAGGACAACATCGACCCGCCGCGTCGATTCATTCAGCAGTCTCACAAGCGGACGAAAGCCGGGATGCAAGAAGAACAACACCTTTCCGTACTCGGTGATCCTGAATGAGCCCGTCAGATCTGTAATGGCCCAGAAGGGTTTGTCGTTGTCACTACCTTTTCTCGGCATTACTTGATTCTCGCTGCGACTATAGATGAGTGCATTAGCTATGGGCTGCCCTTTCAAAGTTCTTACTGAGCCCGTTAAGGCTACTCCCGACGGCATGCCCTGCATAACCGGCATGGCTCCAAGAATGGCAACTAACAGCTTAATCATCAACTCCTTGATTTGTGTGCGATGAAAGCTAATGGTTTTCCATCACAGGCGCAGCGGTGGTGGGAACAAGGCTTCCGTTGCAGCCAACCTGGCACTCGGCCACGACCTGGTACTACTTTAAGTGTTCCGAATCCGGATCGCCACCTCAACCGGCCAATGAGAGTAGTCGCGTGCGCGCGAGCACAGATGAGCAAGGGAGGGAGGAAGCCTTGGGGCGCAAGGCAAGACTATACAATCCGGTCCGTTGTGTACAACCTATACTGGTCCCCGAATAAAAGCCTACTAAATCTTCGCTCGGAAAAATGTTTTTTGTTGGTAATATAGTGACGCCGATGTATCGAGATAACTTACGGTCCGAGAGGTGGCTGAGAGACTCGGATTAAGCACCGAGCGGATTCTGGCAATGAAGGCAGGCCGCCTTCCAGCCAGGAAATTCGGTCCTGTCTGGTCAATCAGAGAAGGCGATCTCGCGCTGGTAGCCCATCGGTGGGCCGGGCGTCCAAAGAGCAAGAGGCGGCCCTCCCCGAATCGACGGCCGAGACTTCATCCCAGAACAGCGTAGAAAGGCGGCCAGATGAAACAGAAGATGAACGCGACGGTTTGGCAAGAGGGTGACTGGTTCATCGCCCAATGCCTTGAGGTCGATGTCGCCAGCCAGGGCGCCACTGAGGATGAAGCCCTGGCCAATCTTCACGAAGCCCTCGAGCTGCACTTCGAAGAACCCCGCGCGCCGTTATTGCCGCGGGTTCGGTCGCTCGAAGTGGAGGTTCCTGCTGCGTAAAGCATCATTCGCCAGGCCGGCCTCAGCCCTGAAGAGTGGGAGGCATTGTAAATGCTGTGAATCGCCAGGGAGCCTCCAGAGAAGACCATCACCATTACCAATCATAAAGGGGCTGCGTGAAGACCACACGCGCGTTGAATATCGGCGAGCATAACCGCGTTCAGCGTATTGACACGCGAACTATGTTTGAGACCCTGCCATCGACTGAGACCACCACATCCACTCCCCCGCGCCCTGCCAGCGATCTCGAGAGTCTGGCGTTCATCTTATCCAGTCCGACTAGCCGGGCGCCTCTCCCGCAGAGCACTTGGCTGACTACGCCAACAATGGTGCAACTCACGCCTGAGAGGTGCAGTGCGATGGCGCCACCCCGGCCGTGGAGCACGTGGAAGACTTCCTCACCTACCGGGCCAAGATCGATCGGCTCTGCAACAAAGCCGCTCTGAACGCTGTCGTAATGTGAGATTGCTCGTAGATGAATTCGCAGAGGCCGTTTCATTGGAGTCTGTTGACCGGCGCTACTCGCGAACGACGCGGAACGAGTAGCGGTTGATCTCGAGCGTATGACCTGCAATGTCGACGCCGGACAGCGTCAGGATGTAATCGTTGAAGGGCAGACGGTCTGCAGGAACGTTGACGATGACCTGTCCGGCTCGCGGTTTGATCCTTGGCTGACTCCAGACAGGCTGCCGCTCGGCGGTGTGAATGGCAACCGCAAAACTCTTTAGCTCCCCGAGCGGGACTGCCATTCGCAGCTGTACCTGATCCGCCTCTGACCCGAGTTCGATTGTCTGTCCAGCCGTTCCACGCACACTGACTGGCGAGAGCGTGAACGAGAAGACTGTCAGAGACGGCGGTGGTACTGGAGTCTTCTGGCCAGGCGGCTGTGGCTGCTGGTTTCGCAGGTTGCCGAGCTCGGCCTCGAGCCGTCCACGCTCGGTCTGCTGTTCGGCCACTCGCCGCGCAAGCTCCTGTTCACGGCCTTCATGCGTAGCATTCTCCTTCTGAATACTCGCCACTTGAGTCCGCAAGCGGGACTGCTCAATCAATAACCAGATCGCACCCGCGCAGAGCATCAGGAGTGCCGCCGCTATGGTCAGGCGCCAGCCATACGAGACCTCTGACCAGGCGCGCAGACGGTCAAGCAGGGAGCGTTTCTCAGACTCGCGGGATTGGTCCGCTGAAGCAAGGAGGTCTCCGGCAATGGTCACCCGGCGACGGTGAAGCGGTGAGGCAAGGTAATGCTCCTCAAAGCGCGTGCGACTCGAGACGTCAGCCGTCCCCCGAACATAGTCGTCGACCAGGCGGTTTTCGCTCTCCGACATTCGCTCGAATGCTTCATCGCTCGTGAAGAGAAGGTTTTCGAGTGCGGTCTGCTCCTGTTGCGGGAGCTCGCCCAGCAGATAACGCACCATTAGGCTGTCCTGGGTCTCTTTCACCATGTCTCCGGGAATCTGGGATTTGGTTTGAGGAAATCCGGCGCCCGCAGAGACTCAAGGAAGACGAGCCGCGCAACGCCCAGGCAGTAGGGTTCGATCTCCTGCAGAGTCTCGCCTGATTCGACCTTGCGGATGACCCGGTTGATCGTCTCGTCTGCCAGCTGATCCGGGAAATGGGCGCCGCGCCAGTCGAAAAACTTCACCAGCCTCAGGCGAATAGCTTCATACTTCTCCCCGGCCTTGTCTGGATTACCGTCAAGGCAAGAGAGGAATTGTGACAACGCTTCGCGCGTCAACGCCCACTTGATTGTATGTATAGGCGCGCTCTCCACGAACACTCTCCTGGTTAGAGTACGCTTAGATTACGATTGTGAGAGTGGCTGGTCAACGACATTAAGGACGGTCTAATAAACGATGGGCTGGTATGCACGCCGGGTTTTCGCTCCGCTGATGGAAAGGGTGCTCGCCACCGAGCCGGTTGAGGATGAACGCAGGGCGGCTCTGGCACCGCTGGGCGGCAGGGTCCTGGAGATCGGTTTCGGGACAGGTCTCAACCTGCGATTCTTTCCACCTGCGGTAGACCGGCTTACGGTCATAGATTCAGAGGCAATGCTGCCGGATCGCGTCGCCCTGCGGATTGCCGAGGCGCCCTTCCCGGTGGAACAAATCCGAATGGATGCCACGCAGCGCCTGCCGTTTCCGGACGAGACGTTCGATGGAGCAGTAACAACGCTGACCCTATGTTCCCTCGATGATCCCATAGCCGCCTTGCGGGAGCTCCATCGGGTGCTCAAACCCTCCGGAAAGTACGTCTTCTTCGAGCACGGGCGAAGTGAAGTACCGAGGTGTGGCTCGGTGGCAGGATCGGCTCAACGGCCTTCAGCGGGTGGTAGCCTGCGGATGCAATCTCAATCGGCGTATTGACCAGCTGATTCAAGAGGGCGGTTTCAGGATCGTCGAGCTGGTTCAGAAGTCGATGCCCGGTTCACCCAGGATAATGTCGACAATTTACCGCGGCATCGCCGTGAAATGAGATAGTCCCCAGAACCAACAAGGTCAGTCCTGCGCACGGGACGTGCGCGCGATACTGCCGCGCGCCGGTTTGAGCCAAGCTACCGGCGCAGCCATCGAGAGCGTTCATCTACACGATGGTCCAGCCCTTCTGGCGCAGCGCTCGCATTCTCTCGGCGTTCACAGCCGGCTTTCGGCGCGCAGGTCCGCGCAGAAGCACGCGAAAGCGTGCGCTCCCAGGCTGGGGCCTCTACCGATGCTGATCTCAGGTTGCGGTCACTATTGTGCTGAGCTAACCTGACGGGGTGTCATCACTGTCGCCATTACACGACGAGCTGCATCATCGAAGACGCAAATGCGCTCTTCTACCGGGCCCTTGAAGACTCAGACGTCGAACTCATGTCTTCGATCTGGCTTCACGAGGACTGGGTCAAGTGTGTTCACCCGGGCTGGGAGCTCATCACGGGATGGGAGAAGGTTCGAGAGAGCTGGCAGCGAATATTCTCCAATACGCGAGGAATGCGAGTGGCCATCTCCGACGTCGCTATCCGCGTGGAAGGCGACTTCGCGCTGCTCACCTGCTCAGAGCACCTCGCACTCTTTCTTGACTCCGGATCAGCCCCTGCGAGCGCAACAACAACAGCCACAAATCTCTATTGTCGAGCAGGCGAAAAATGGTTGATGGTTCATCATCACGCCTCGCAAATCCCCGGTAGTATGCCGATCAATGAGAGCGACACGATTCAGTGAGCCAAGCTTATGAATTCGACTGACGTCCTCAGGCAGGCTCGCTTCTCGCCGGACAAGATGCAGAAAGTTAACCTGTGCGAGACCCCCAACTTTTTCTGCGATGTGTATGGGCTCGAGGCAGGGCAGGCCCAGGCTCCGCACGTCCACGCCGACAGCGACAAGGTCTACTTTGTGCTTGATGGAAGGGGTAGATTCGTCATTGGTGATGAGACGCGTGAGCTGGGCCCTGGCGAGATCGTCTTCGCTCCGGCGAACCTGACGCACGGCGTCACAAATCCTGGCCCGGACCGGCTGTCGCTGCTCGTGTTCATGAGCCCAAATCCCAACTTCAGGAAGTAAAGACCTGCACGCCATCGTGCTCACCGGCGGGGCTGCGCCTCAGAGCTTCGATTTCACTCCGACTGGCGGCAATGACAAAGAGACGGTCACAGCTGAGGATCGCATTTTGCGTCAGGGCGATCATTCGACCGCTTACTACTACCTGAGACGAAGGCGAGGCTGGGGCTTCCAGGAGGTGGGCGGCATCGATCAGTGCCACGTCCGGCGATTTCGATCTCAACAACGCATCGTAATTCGAGCAGACGGCGTTGAGATTTGCCGCCTCGCCGCGCAAGCCATGGAACTCGGCTATCGGGACGCGAGCGACGAGTTTTGCATTGAGTAACCGGCGTTCTGAGCCGGGCGATTCTTCAGCACAGCCGATTTGCTCTCTGGTGTGGAAGCAGACAACGCGAGTCCAATCGATACCTGGCTCGGTTACGAGATTGTCGATCAGGCCGGCTTGTGCAGATGGCACTCCGATTATTGCGATCGCGCGCCTCTCCTCGCCAATCAGTCGGCGCAGCTCGCCGGCCATCGCGTGGGCGCAGTCCGAGATCGCGTTCTCACTCACACTCACTTGCATAATCCGGGGCTCAATCACGGACTGGAATTGGGCGGCGATTCTGCGTCAACGGCAACGTAGACGACTTCAGCTTCCATTACCCGAACACGATTGCCACCGCCGTCAAAGCGTGCGGCTTCAACGATGATATCGACAGTCACAGAACTGCGCCCTATTCTAAGCGTGCGCGTGTAGAAGCTTACGAGGTCCCCGACAAAAACCGGTGCGATGAACTCAACGCCACGCATGGCAACGGTGACGAACACCTTGTTGGCATGCTTGCGAGCCTCCACGCCGCCTGCCTGGTCGAGGTAGCTGAGGATGACACCGCCGAAAATCGTCCCTGAAGAGTTGGTGTCTCGAGGCAGCATCGAAATCCGAATAGCCGGTTCACCAAGAGGATTGGGGACTTCGTCCATTGGGCGATTATGTTAGCCGACACTCAGTCGTCAGACAACGACCGCCAGCGAGCGACCGATGTTTACCGGAGGTCCTTGCGCCGGCAAACTGTTCGCCGTAAGGTAGCCTGAGAGAGGTCTGGCCCACAATGTCAAAAACCGCGTTGCTCGCCACGTTGCGTTTGTGTTTGATACTCGGCTCGTTACTGGCAGTCGGGTCTGTCGCCCTCGGCCAGGCGGCGAAGCCCCCGCTCAAGAAGGAAGAGATTCTCAGCATGCTCAAGGCTGAGAGCGCCCGGGTGCCTCAGGGAGAGATCGCTGTTGAAGTCAACGAGCGAGGCTGCGCCTTCACTGTCGATGACCAGGTGCTCGAGGAGTTCCAGCGAGCTGGGGCCCATTCGTTCCTGCTGGATGCGATCAGGAGATCAGGCGGAAAAGGCGAGCGCCCGCATATCATCGTTCCCGGAGAGGTGCCACCCTCGTCTGAGGCCGCTCCTCCAAGGACAGAAGAGGAAGAACGGAAAGAGCGTGACGCAGCGATCAGCCGCATGCCGCCGATCGAACAGGCTCGGATTCATTCGCTCGACTACGTCAGTGAGCTGCCCAACTTTGTGGTCACCCAGTTCGTGACTCGTTACATCAAGACCCCGGAGAAACCAGACTGGCGTCTCGATGACAAGCTCGAGGTCGAGCTCACATATCGTGTCAAGGAGGGCGAACAGCTGAAGCTGCTGAAGATCAACGGAGCACCGGCGAAGCAGAGTTATGAGCAGCTTGGCGGCTCGACCTCGGTCGGCGAGTTTGGAATCCTGCTCGGTGCGCTATTCGCTCCCCAGACGCAGGCCGATTTCAAGGAAATCCGTAAGGAGCCATTCAAGGGCAGGCAAACGATTGTCTTCGACTTCAAGGTAAGAACAGGCCATTCGAACAGCCAGATCACCGACAAGAGCACCGGGCAGTCCGTTGTCTCAGGATATGAGGGAAGTGTGTGGGTGGACGAGCAGACCAAACGCGTGCTGCGCGTCGAGGTGCAAAACAACGACATACCGAGGGGATTCCCGATTACGCTTGCCGAGAACGCCGTTGAATACGATTTTGTTGATGTCGCTGGAGAGCGCTACCTGATGCCTGTGCGGGCCGAGGTTCTACTGGGCCGCGATCGGGACCGTCAATACACGAGGAACGTCATCGAGTTCCGCAACTATCACAAGTTCGAGACCGACGTGCAGATCCTTTCGCCATCCAGCTCGCCGGAAAAACCGTGATTCCACTCAACGCGGTTCCCGAAACGGAGTAGTGAGGTCTCAGCCCGGGTGTCTACCTGACTCGACTACTTGCCTGTTCGATCACCCAGCTTCGTTCTCCAGACGAGAACCAGAAAAGCTGAGCAAAGCACCATTCCAACCACTGAGGTAACCATATAGACTTCCTGCTTGGGGGCAGTGTGTTACAACTTTTCAATCCTAATACTGTAAGAATCTCTACTTTCCGGCTCTAACCAGAATATCGCGGCGCCGGTCTAATCTGATGTGAAAAGAACGTAAATTCGTTGCCTGCTTGCGCTCACATCAGCACAATTTATACGCATGCTTCATACCAAAAGTTTGAATGCCACAAATTTGAGGGATCGGGCACAGGAATTCTTCGCCGGCCTCCAGGATCGCATCTGCGAAATGCTCGAATCGGCTGACGGGAAAGGCCGCTTTCACGAGGATCTCTGGCAGAGAGAGGGCGGAGGAGGAGGACGCACGCGTGTCATGGAGTCGGGGGATCTCTTTGAAAAGGCTGGCGTCAACTACTCGGCAGTGCATGGCGAACTGCCTGCGGAGTTTGCTGCCAGGATCGGGCCAGGCGACGACCGCGCCTTCTTTGCCACCGGTGTATCGCTTGTGCTGCATGCACAAAACCCTTATGTGCCTACGGTTCACGCCAACTTCCGTTACCTTGAGAAGGGCGAAAACAGCTGGTTCGGCGGGGGGTCCGATTTAACGCCCTGTTATCCGGATCGGGAGGATGTGGTTCACTTCCATCGCACGCTAAAGGACGCATGCGACCGGCACAATCCCGATTATTACACAAGATTTAAACATTGGTGTGATGAATATTTCGTGCTCAAGCATCGCAGGGAGACGCGAGGAGTGGGTGGGATATTCTTTGACTATCTGAAGGACGATCTTGAAGCTGTCTTCGCGTTTGTGCGCGACGCGGGCGAGTCGTTTCTGTCGGCCTACCTTCCGATTGCCGAGCGCCAGCGTTCAAAGGCATTTGGAGAGCGCGAGCGGGAATTTCAGCTTGTCAGGAGAGGCCGCTACGTGGAGTTCAACCTGCTCTACGATCGAGGGACGATCTTCGGACTCGAGACTGGGCGGGCGCACTGAATCGATCCTTATGTCATTGCCGCCACTGGCTCGCTGGCTGTACGACTATCGGGCGGCGCCTGGGAGCCCGGAGGCTGAGGCAATGGAGTACTTCTGCGCCCAGGATTGGCTCGGACTGGGTGACGCTTCTACGAAAAACTGAAGTCTCCATCCGAAAATCTGGATAACTGCATTCTCTCGTGGCTCCCTGCGAGCCCTCCGTCGACCCCGTCCCTTTGGCTAAATCGAATACTCAATGGTAGATACTTGAAATGCACTAATAGCGAGTGGCCATTGGAATGACTTTTGCCTTTACGGATGGGTAGGGTGCAGGTCAGATCAAGCCCACTGGCAACAACCCCATAAATATTATTCCGTTTTCATCCCAGCAAAGCTAGCCTTCAAGGAGAGGCCTCAAAAACCTCTCCTTATTTTTTTCCCGCCATCTCCTTCAAACCTTCCGCACCAAGCGTGTAAGTAAACCACTCGCTTTCGTGACGGGCGTTTTGTCCCTCGTAGAATGCCATCGCTTTCTGATTCCAATCGAGGACCTGCCACTCCATTCGAGCACAACCACGGGCCAGGGCTTCACGCGCGCAGGCCTGCATGAGTGCGAGTCCGGCGCCCTTTCCGCGAAAATCCGGGAGGACGAAAAGGTCTTCAAGGTAGAGTTTGGGCTGAGCGAGAAATGTGGAATATGTTTCGAAGATGACGGCGTAGCCGGCTGCTCTGCCATCGACCTCTGCGATCAGCAGCTCGAATCGTCGCGTCACAAAAGCATCGTCGAGCAGCCTCTGCTGCGCCGCTTCATCCGGAGGTACGAGATTCTCGAAATCGGCAAGTGCACAGACGAGCGACAAAAACGTGGCGCCATCCGAAGGGACGCCGGGCCGAACGAGAAGTGTTGATTGTGGCATTGAAGTAGTGGCGGTTCTTCTTTGCGGCCTTTCTTTGCGTCTTTGCGTCTTTGCGTGAGGTGTACTTCGTAATGGCTTTTGGCGCGACACTCCTCACGCAAAGACGCAAAGACGCAAAGAAAGGCCGCAAAGAAGAACGGACTAGACGCTATCGATGGAGCGCGCGAAGTCGCGCACCAGATCCTCCTCGTCCTCGAGACCAACCGAGATTCGGACGAGCCCTTCGCTCAGGCCGGCCGCACTTCGTTGCTCCGGTGAGAGCTGCAATCCCCACATCGCCGCCGGATGCACCACCAGCGTCTCAAACCCTCCGAGGCTTGCTCCCCGCGTCGCGAGCTTCAGATTCTCCATGAAGCTCTCGGCGGCGGCAAAGCCTCCCTTCAACTCAACGCTCAAAACACCCGTGAATCCGCTCATCTGCTGTCGCGCCAGTTCGTGCTGTGGATGTGACTCGAGCCCCGGGTAGTAGACACGCTCGACCTTCGGACTGCCCTCGAGGAATCGGGCCAGCGACAACGCATTGCGATTGTGGCGCTCTACCCTCAACGCGAGCGTCCGAAGACCTCGCAGAAGGAGCCAGCTGTCGAATGGGCTGAGCGCTGCCCCGGCCACGATCGCAAACATCCAGATGCGCTCGATCATCTCACGCGATCCGACGATCACGCCGGCGGTCACATCGTGATGGCCGCTGAGAAACTTGGTCGCACTGTGAACTACGACATCGATACCGAGCGTCAGTGGGCGCTGGTTGACGGGCGTCCCAAAGGTATTGTCTACAATGGTAGTGATACCGCGGCTTCGACCGATCTCGGCAATGCGTTTCAAGTCTGTCAACTGCATCAACGGGTTTGTCGGAGTCTCAACGTAAATCATCCGCGTATTCGAACGAATGGCCTGCTCAAATTCATGAATATCGGTCTGGTCTACCGCGGTGCAGGAGATGCCCCATTTTTCGAGGACCTCTGTGAAGAGCGTCACTGTCGCAGCATAGTGGTTGCGCTGGCATACCACGTGATCTCCCGATCTCAACTGGCTGACGACGGCTGCAAAGATCGCGCCCATGCCGGAACCGGTGACCAGCGCAGCCTCCCCTTCCTCGAGGGCCGCGATAGTTGCTTCGACGAGCGCATGAGTGGGATTCCCGTAGCGTGTGTAGAACTCTCGCGGCTTGATGCGAACAGCTATCTCGGCGAAGTCTTCGGCAGACGGTGAGCTGAATGTCGTCGTCTGCCAGATGGGCGGACTGATGGCCGAGGTTGTATTCAGGCCCTGCGAGGCATGAACCACGGTGGTCTGGATGCCGGGTTTATCTGCCATTGGACTACTGTCGGGAGAAATGCGTGATCTGAAGCGTCATGAGTGTGTTCTTGACGGCCGCAACTGCCGCTTCGAATCGTGACTCGTGAACCAGAACGGCATCTGAGCGGTAGGTTGAGATGCTCAGAATGCTGATATCAGCCTCGGCCAGTGCGCGGCTGATTTCGGCAATGAAACCTACCACCGAGAAGTCGAGAACGGTATCGAAGAAGATCATTCGCCGGGAGCCCTGGACCTTGGCCTCTGGAAAGCCCGGAGCAAGGCTTTTCCAGACTTCTTCATCGAGAATCAGTGTGATTTCGTCCCGATCGCGAACCAACGAGACAAATCCCTCCAGACCTGCCAGCGCAGATAACGCGGCCTGGTATTGGTCGCACCGCAGGCTCGCTACTGCGTACTTGTTCTCTGGAAGATAGAGCTTTATGTCCATCGCCTATTGTTGCAGAGCGTGGCGACTATGCTCAGTCCGTGACGTGCGGCGACTTGTCGCCGCTTTTGCGTGGCGTTAGTTACTGCAGGATTGCGAGATTACACGTCCGATTCTTTTCATGACTGCCAGCACTGAAGCAACAGCGGCGACAAGTCGCCGCACTCCATACTGAGCCAGTGGGATCGCCTCCTACTTCTCTGATGAGTTCGCAACACCCGACTTTCGCATGTCCTGGCGAAGCTGGGCGATTTTTGTCTCAACATCCTCGAGTCTTCTCGGCAGAGCCGCCGATAGAACTTTGGGCTCGCCTTCAGTCACCATAACGTCATCCTCGATTCGAACGCCGATTCCCTTGTACTTCTCGAAGGCCGGCCGCACCGCAGCGATGAACTTCTCATTCTCGGGAGTCTTCGGCAGGACATCGAGAGCATCCAGACGAATGTAGATGCCCGGCTCGACGGTGATGACCGCTCCGGGAGCGAGGGGCACGCCTCCATTTCCTACATCATGGACGTTCATCCCAAGGAAGTGGCTGGTTCCATGCATGAACCAGATCCGGTATTGGTCAGAATTTTTGTTGGTGATCAAGCCCAACCGCAGCAGTCCATCCTTGACCACTTCAGTAGCTGCCGCGTGGACTGAGTCGTTGGCATCGAGCGCGCCCCGTCGGGCGCCGATGGACGCGCCGGCGCGAACCTTGGCGATAGCCTTCTCCTGAGCCTCGTAAACAATCCGGTAGATGTCTGCTTCTGCAGGACTGAATTTTCCGTCGATAGGAATGGTCCGCGTGACGTCGGCACTGTAGTGGTCGTACTCGGCGGCGCAGTCCATGAGCAGGAGCCCGGATGATGGCAGTCGCTCCTGGTTGGTCTCGTAATGGAGCGTGGTTGCGTTGCTGCCGCCGCCGACGATGCACGGATATCCCCAGTTGTCAGCGTGCCGGCGGCGATAGGTGTACTCGAATTCCGCCTGTACCTCATATTCACTGACGCCTGGCGCAGCTACGGCGTAGGCTCGGTTGAACGCTTCGATCGAGATATCGACGGCATGCTGGAGGAGCCGTTGCTCCCAGGGCGACTTGCGAACACGAAGATCGGCAAATATCGCAAAGGCGCTCTTGACCGTCAGGCCCGAGTCGGCTGTGACCTTTCCCGCGAAGGTCTGCTCAGCGTGATACTCTTGCGAACCGCGGACCGGCGGATTGAGCATGTAGAGCTCGGCCTTGCCTCCTTTGATCGTCTCTGAAACATCACGAAAGTCGTCCTTCCACGCGGCAAGCTGTTTTTCGTCCGGCTTTGGCGCCTTGGCATCCGCCCCCTGCTCGGCCCCCTGCTCGGCAATCACCACGCGCGGTGCCAGGAAGGTTATGAACTGGTCACGCAGAGAGGCATCCCAGATCTCCTTAATTCCGCTGCGCGCGCGGGCCTCCTCTGCGCTCATCATGTGGCCGGTCCAGGTCTCGCGAGCCGGATTGCGTCGCGGAATGAAGAGTACCTCGCGCGTGCGCTTCGCACCTGGAATCAGCAGCAGCGAGATGCCCTCCTGGTTAATGCCGGTCAGATAGTAGAGGTTGTTCTCCTGACGGAATGGGTAATCGACGTCACCCGTGTAGACGCGAGACTCGCCGCTGAAGAGCAGCAGCATTCCCTGTGGACCGATTCTCTTCGACACTGCGGCACGCCTGCCGGCGAGCTCAGCCGTACGCTCGGAATCAGAAATCACAGGCTCAGCCGGAGCTGGCTGCCAGAGCGCCTTAACGTCGCTTGCGGCAACCGCGAGACTGGCGACGAGAACCGCGAAGATCGCTGTCACCCAGCGCCTGTCAAACCCATTCTTGATGTTCATTTGGATACCTCACGAGAGTTTAGAATAGCCTGATCATGAGCCACATTAATACTACATGCAAAGACCAGATTGTTAGCGCGTAGGGTAGCTGCCGCTTGATCACGCCGTACTGATCAGCCATCTCGAGGAGTGCCGCGGGCATAATATTGAAATTGGCTGCCATCGGCGTCATGAGTGTGCCGCTCGAGCCCGCTGTCAGTATGATGATCGCCATTGCCGGATTGACTCCAAACGGCTTGAGAATCAACGGCCCGAAGACTCCGGTCGCGATCACGGGAAACGCGGCGAATGAGTTGCCCATGATGATCGACAAAACGGCCATGCCAATGCAGGTGGAGAGAATCAGAAGAAAGAGGCTGTCTCCGGGAATCAGATGGGTAATCCCGAGAGCGACCAGGTCACCAACGCCCGCGGCCGTAAAGATCACACCGAGCGACGCCAGCAGCTGAGGGAGAACGTTCACTGATCCCATCGCCTCGTTCAGGCGCCGGCCCTCGCTCAGGAGTTCGCGCACCGTTCCTCGTGTCACCGCAACACAGACGATCATCGCTACCAGGCCACCCAGTCCGAGGCCGACCAGCGCCCCCCGGTTGGCGTCGAGCCCTCCAAGTCGAAATGCGGCAGCCGAAAGAAAGGTGACGATCGGTATCGCGAGCACGGGCAGGATGATGTACTTTGCGGGCCTCGATCTCGCCGGCGAACCGGGAGTCTCGCTCCGACCGACTACACCAAACGCATCGAGCGAAACCATTGCCAGCACCATCACTCCTGTGAGCCAGTGCGGAATGATGCTCCCGAAGATGAATATCAGGCCAAACAGAAGCCAGAACAGAGAGGTGCCGCGACGCTTTGCGTGATGACGATCAAAGAACGTGATCACGGCAAAGACGCAGAGGAGAGTGCCGGTGAATATGAAGACTGCTTCGAGCATGCTCTAAGCCGTTACCTCCTTTCGAAGGCGTCTGTCGAGCAGCCAGAACTGAATCATTCCCATAATTACCGAGATCGTGGCTATTGGAATCGCGAAGAGCACCAGTGACCATACTCCCGCCGAATAGCCCAGCCCCTTCATGACTCCGAAGACCAGCAGAACTCCCGGCTGAACGGGCGAGAGATTCTGGCCGTAGAAGTTGCCGTAGTTCTCGGCGGCGGCTGCGCTGGCTTTGATTACCTCCACATCCGGCGGAGGAATCTGCTCCGCCTTGTCCCGTCGAAGCATCTTTGCCGCCGCTCCGAGTGACATCGGAAGAATCAGCGGGCGAACGAAGGCTGGATGACCGTTGAGACGGATTCCAAGAATCCCCATCAAGACACGCAGGACCTGGTAGACGGACTGCAGTCTTCCGACCGTTGCCGAGGCTACCTGCCGGATCAATTCGGCGGCTCGCTCCTGCAACCCATATCTCTCCGCCAGTCCGACAGCCGGAAGCGTAACAATAAAGAGGGTCACCAGCCTGTTGTCGGCGAATGCGCGGCCAAGGAGATCGATGACGCCTTCGTGAGTGCTATTGGAAACGAGCGGCAGACCCGAGGCGAGTCCGGTGACAAGCGCCGCGACAACAACGACGGGCGCCGGCCTCAGTCTCAACGCCAGACCGATGACGATGATTGCAATACCGCTCAGCTTCATCCAGTCGGAAACAGTCAAGCTTTACCTCCTCGAATTTGAATGGGAGAATGCGCCCTGATCTGGAGAACTAATATGAAATACCGTGTTCTGGGAAGAACTGGCATCAAAGTCTCTGAAATTGGCTACGGAGCCTGGGGTATCGGCGGTGTGCAGTGGACGGGAGGCGACGATAACCAGGCTCGAAAATCGCTCAACCGGGCCATCGACCTCGGCCTCAACTTCATCGACACTGCTCTCGCCTATGGTGGTGGTCACAGTGAGAGGCTCGTGGGTGAAGTTGTTCGATCTCGTCGAGAGCCGATTACAGTTGCCACCAAGGTGCCTCCGCGCAACCGCACCTGGCCGGCGCCGGCGGTCCCGCTCAATGAGGTTTTCACTCGCGACTATATTATCGAATCCACAGAGACAAGCCTGCGCAACCTGGGCCTCGATGTGATCGACATTCAGCAGCTGCACGTCTGGCACGACAACTGGGCTGACGACTCCGAGTGGGTCGAAGCGTTCGAGCGGTTGCGCGCACAGGGGAAGGTACGCTTTTTCGGAATCTCGATCAACGACTACCAGCCGAGCAACGCGCTGAAGGTACTGAAAACCGGGCGGATTGACACAGTGCAGGTGATCTACAACATCTTCGAACAGGCTCCGCAGAATGAGCTTTTCCCGCTGTGTCATGAGGAGAACATCGGCGTCATCGCTCGAGTACCATTCGATGAAGGCGGATTGACGGGAGCGATCAAGCCGGATTCGCAGTTTCCGGCTGATGACTTCAGAGCGTTCTTCTTTCAGGGCGACCGGAAGACGAGGGTCTATGAGCGGGCAGAGGTGTTGAAGACGCTATTGGGGGAAGAGGCTAAAACGCTGCCGGAGCTCGCGCTGCGATTTGTGTTGAGTGACAAGGATGTGAGCACGGTGATTCCAGGTATGCGGCGAGTTGAGCATGTCGATAGCAATATTGCGCTGTCGGATGGGCGGGCGCTTTCGGTAGAGATGCTCGACAGGCTAAAGAGGTTGAACTGGGATCGTACCGGCGACTGGTAGCGGCTCTCGATGTGGTGAGCCATCGTGCCGCAGGCTAGTCGCGGCCTGCGGCGAAGATCTATCAAAGGCCGATGGGAATCGATTGGTCTCGCGATGGGATTCTTGCGAAGGCTGGACGCGGGACGCGTGCGGTCCCAGGCTGCGGCCAGTTCCGATGTAACCGCTAACCTACAGTCTGATCACTTTCCCGGCAGATGGCTCGTCGGTAAGATCGCGAGTCGCGTTGCGCGTGTCCACTACCACTGAAGCCTTCTTCGTCGCCCATGCATAATCTACCTTCTGGTGGTCCGTGACGATTACTACGCAATCGGCTCCACTGACCACCTCCGCACTCAGATCTACGCTCGACAACCGCTCCCCACCATCACCATCGAGCCTGATCTCGGCAACAAAAGGATCGTGGAAGCTGACGACACCGCCCTTCTTCTGCAACTTCTCAATGATCGCGAGGGCCGGACTCTCCCTCACATCGTCAATGTCCCGTTTGTAAGCCACTCCCAGAATCAGGATCTTCGAGCCATTGACTGCCTTGCGCTGCCGGTTGAGACCTGCCGTAACCAGCTCAACGACATGATCTGGCATCTGCGAATTTATCTCTTCGGCAAGCGAAATGAACCGTGCCTCGAACCCGTGCATCCGCGCTTTCCAGGAGAGGTAATGAGGGTCGAGTGGAATGCAGTGACCGCCAATTCCGGGACCCGGGTAGAAAGCCATGAACCCGAATGGCTTGGTTCGAGCGGCCTCAATGACCTCCCACGTATCTATTCCGAGGGTGTAGCAGAGTTGCGACATTTCGTTGACCAGCCCTATGTTGACCGATCGGAATGTGTTCTCCAGCAGTTTGCATGTCTCTGCCACACGTGCCGAGCTGACCTGATGGACCTTGTCAACGATTGCACCATAGGCTGCGACAGCGACCTCCGTGCTCGGACCACTCACTCCGCCAACGACCTTAGGAATGTTGTGCGTATGAAATTGAGGATTGCCCGGGTCTATTCGCTCGGGCGAGAACGCCAGGAAGTAGTCGCGGTCAAGAACCTTACCCATCTCATCGAACATCGGCCGCAAAACTTCGTCCGTTGTGCCCGGGTAGGTCGTCGATTCCAGGATGATCAACTGTCCCGGTCGAAGTGCCGCCTGAATCTTCTCTGCGGCTGAGAGGATGTACGAGACGTCAGGCTCTTTTGTCTTTCGCAAAGGAGTCGGAACACAAATGATGATGATGTCGGCGTCCTTGAGGGCGGCGAAATCGGTGGAGGCCCGCATGTGGCCGGCTGAGACGAGTTCGCTGACCTGGGCCGTCGGAACGTCCGGGATATACGATCTGCCCTGATTGAGATCCTCCACTTTCCTTGCATCGACGTCGAAGCCGGTTGCAGGGAAACCAGCGCGCGCGAACTCGACGAGGAGCGGAAGACCAACATAACCCAGCCCAATGACGCCTACGTGGGCGCTCCTTGCCGCAATTTTGTCCAATAACTGTTGTTTCATTGGCTCCTTATTACCATTCGATGCCGGAGAGTGTCCAGTCTGCAGCCCGGATATGGAATGCGCCAACCTTGGGACCGTCGGGCATCCCGACCAGATGGTTTGCCGGCATGCGGCATGCCTCTGGACTCGCGCGGCGAGACCGCGTCCAAGGGCTGCGACACGGCAAGGAAGGCGACTTTGTCTTTTCTCAACCTTCTGTGTTATCTTCCCGCTTCGTTCTTTACAACGCCTTCAGGTGCCCGTTGTGCCAACGGGAGAATAGGGAAGCGGGTGAGAATCCCGCACGGTCACCGCCACTGTAAGGCTCGCCCAATCTGATGATCTGATGTCGACGCACCTCTGAGAGGTCGCCATTGCGCTCTGCGCGAGAAGGCAGCGTCGCCATTGTGAATCTAAATTAATTTCGGGGCGGCCAAGTCAGGAGACCTGCCTGAAGCACAGACTCCGATGACTCCTCGGCTGAAGGAGCGCGGCGCATCTGAGAGACGCACTCGCGCCTTGTGAGAAAGCCTCAGACTCCGCTCCTGCCGCGGAATCTGGGGCTTTTTCTCTTTGAGTGCAAATCACTGATGCCTTTTTCTCGAAACAATCGCCACCTTCTGCCGCTTTTTCTCGCGGCAATAGTCGCCGCATGCACTACACAACCCGCCCGGCACGAGATCTTCCAGGCGCACCATCACCGATGGGCTCGGTCGTTCGATCGCAGTGGCGACCGAGCCCCGGCGGATAATCTCCCTGGCACCGAGCATCACTGAGACGACTCTACGCACTCGGCCTGGGGGATCGCGTAGCGGGAGTCACGAGCTATTGCGATTTCCCGCCCGAGGCCCGCGCGAAAGAGAAGGTTGGTGACACAATCCATCCAGATCTCGAACGGATCATCGGCCTCAAGCCCGACCTCGTGCTCGTTTCGACATCGAGTCAGCTTGAGGGACTGGCCACCCGTCTCGATCAGCTCGGCATTCCAGTCTATGTCAGCAATCCACGCACTTATAGAGCAGGTTGTCGCCTCGATTCGCTCGATCGGCGATCTCACGGGAAGCAATCCGGCGGCCGCTAAGCTGACATCCGAGATGGAGCAGCGGATCTCCGAAGTGCAGCAGCGTGCTAACGGGTTGGCGAGACCGCGAGTGCTATACGTTCTGCAGGTCGGCCCTTTGATCACTGCCGGCCGCGATACCTTCATCAACGACCTGATTCGTGTCTCCGGAGGAGATTCGATCTCGTCACAGGAGACGTCGGATTATCCCCAATTTTCACGCGAGACGGTAATCGCGCGCGCGCCCGAATTGATTGTTGCACCCGCCGAGCCATGGAACTGAGATCGTCAACGTCGATGAGCTGAAGCGTGACTTTGCCATGACACCAGCGGTTCGCCATGGACGGATTCGTTCTCGTAGATCCTGATCTGGTCCGACTGGCCCGGCCCGCGAATCGTCGACGGTCTCGAACGCGCTCTCCAAGGCGATTACAGACAAAGGCCGGCACAGGAAAATAATGGTCGAGGTTCGTGGTCCGAAATTTCTGACACCAGTTCGAGCAGGCTCAATCATCGCCTGCCTCGCATTGCTCGCACTGCTGGTGGCTTCTCTGGCGCTGACTCTTGGAAGCGAGCACATCGCTCCCCGTGGTATCGGATCTGGATTCTGGGCCTGGCTGACTAGTAGTCCCTCGCCACTTTCGGCTGAGCAGCAGGTCATTCTCTTTGGTTTGCGGCTTCCACGAATCGCTCTGGCGCTTGGCGTCGGCGCGTCGCTGGCCATCTCGGGAGCGGCTTTTCAGGCACTGCTTCGAAATCCGCTGGCAGTATCCGTACATCCTTGGTGTCTCGAGCGGCGCCGCACTTGGAACAATGCTCGGAATCGTCGTGGCCAGGTGCGATTCCGCTGGCCCGGCCGCTCTGCGGCTTTGCGGGAGCGGCAGTCGCAACACTGCTCGTCTATTGGCTTGGCCGAAGGGAGGACGAGCCGGCGCATTTGTTGCTTGCGGGTGTGATCGTGACAACTTTCCTTTCATCGGTGATCGCACTCGTGACTGCTCTCGCGAGTGATATCAGGCTCCGCAATCTGACAATCTGGCTGTTGGGAGATTTGTCCAGCGGAAGTCTCGCCGGTCTGCTGGTGATCTGGGTAGCGGCGTTGGCGGCCGTGGCCATCCTGATAACTCAGGCTCGCGCATTGAACCTGATGATGGTCGGCGAGCGCGATGCGTTTGCACTGGGAGTCGAGACGGCGCGAGTGCGCTGGGTGGTCTTCGTCACGGCGGCTCTCTTGACTGGCGCGGCAGTCTCGGTCGGCGGAGCAATCGGCTACGTCGGGCTGGTAGTGCCGCATCTCGTGCGGCTGCTCGCCGGTGCCGACAATCGCCTGGTGATCCCGGCTTCGGCGCTGGCTGGCGCTGTCCTCGTCCTGATCGCCGACACGGCAGCGCGAACTGTGCTCGCTCCGCGCGAGCTGCCGACGGGTGCGCTGACGGCGCTTATCGGCGCGCCACTCTTCATCTACCTGTTGATTCGCAAGAGATAGGATGCTCACTCTTCGAAACATTCACTTCAGCTACGACCATGACGGTGCTTTCGGGCATCACGCTCGAAGTGGGCGCGAAAGAGGTCGTCTGCCTGCTCGGACCAAATGGCGCCGGAAAGTCGACCCTGCTGGCAATCGCCTACGGAGCGCTGCATCCAGGCTCAGGCGAGGCGCTGATTGATGGAAGGCCGGTGGCCGTCCTGTCTCGCCGCTCGATTGCCCGAAGTATCGCCCTCGTCACTCAGCCCGGTGAAGTGCGCTTTCCTCTGACAGCCCTCGAGTACGTTCTGGCCGGCCGGTTTGCGCATGTAAGTGCGCTTGGCTTCGATTCACCTGCGGATGTCGAGATCGCATCGCAGGCCCTCAATGCGACTGACGCATACCAGTTTGCGGGAAGGCGATTCAACGAGCTTTCGACTGGCGAGAGGCAGCGTGTGGTCCTGGCGCGGGCGCTGGCGCAGGAGCCGCGTGTGTTGCTGCTCGACGAGCCTACTGCGAACGTCGATTTGGCGCACCAGGTGTCGCTGCTGAAGCTGTTACGTTCGCTGGCGGCGAGAACGGGGCATTGGAATGCTTGTTGTGACGCACGAGATAAACCTCGCGGCGGAGCTGGCCGATCGCGTCGCTCTGCTGAAGGGGGGGCGCTTGATGGCGTGTGGCGCGCCGCGGGAAGTGATGACTGCGGAATTGTTGAGCGAGCTGTTTGAGACTCCGCTGGTGGTGGACGATCACCCGCAGAGCGGGAACCCGCGAGTCTCGCTACTCGCTTTGAAAGGAAGAGGATGGAGCATCGGTGGGGATTACCGGTGCCGGATGGCGCCGGGCGGGCAGGGACATGCCCTGCCCCTACAGTCTTGTTGGCCGGTACAGCATTTCGCGATGACCTTGTAGGGGCAGGGCTTGTCCTTGCCCGTCCCGCGCCGTCTGGCGCGGGTAACACCGCGATCATTCTCGTGCTCTTAGTCTTGAGTCGCCGGCTGCGGACATCACACGTGCGGCGGTTCCATCGCTATGCACCTGTAGCGGCCAACGAGCGCCTGGTCATCGCTTACAAGGGTGAGGAAGGCAAGACCGCACTCGACATCCTCAAGGCGCGGGCGAAGGTGCGCACATCCACCAGCTCACTCGGTGAACTGGTCGAAGAGATCAACGGCATGAAGAGCAGCGAGCACGAACACCTGCTCTTCTTCGTCAACGGTGAGATGAGCGAAGTCGGGGCCGGTGGCTACGTCACAAAGCAGAGCGATCGTATCGAATGGAAACTCGTCGGCCCAAAGAATTCCAATCCCGGAGGTAAGAAGTGAACTGGAGCAAGCGCCTGGTCTTATCCGTAATGTTCGTTGCTCTGCTGGTCGCCAATAGTCGCGCGCAGACAAACTCTGATATAGAAATCACCGGACGAGTCATCGACACTCAGAATGCCGCGGTCGCAGGCGCGGCTGTGCGCCTCTACTCGCGTGATCAATCCATGCAGCTTGCGACGACCACCAGTGAAGATGGGACTTATCGCTTCAGCAGGATCACCCCTGGAACCTACCTGATCGAGGTCGACGCGCCCGGTTTCTGCGCATGCAACTGTGACTATCCTCGCTGACTCGAGACAATCGAGCCATGATCTGACATTGCAGCCTGCGAGCGTTAAGTCCGAAGTAGTGATTACAGCTGCAGGAACACCTCAGACCGTAGATGAGCTCTCGAAGGCAGTGACGATCGTCGGTCGTGACCTGATCGATGCTCGTGACCAGTATTCGATTCCAGACGCGCTTCGCACGGTACCCGGACTGCGTATTCGACAGCAGGGTGAGCCGGGCACAATCTCCTCGATCAGAATTCGCGGACTCCGCAATCAGGACACATCGGTGCTCATCGATGGGATGCGGATGCGAGACGCCGCTGCCCCGCAGGGGGATGCGTCCGGCATTCTGAGCGGCCTCGCAGTGACCAATATCAGCCGGATCGAGGTGCTCCGAGGCTCGGGCTCGTCGCTCTATGGAAGCAATGCCATCGGCGGCGTCGTCAATCTTGTGACCGACGAAGGGGGCGGACCTTTCCATGGCGAGATGCTGATGGAAGGCGGCTCGCTCGGTACCTTTCGGGGGCGCGCGCGTCTGAGTGGCGGAGCGGGAAAAGACGATAGCCTCGATCTACAGCGTCGGCGTCAGCCATTTCAATATCACGAGCGGGATCGATGAGAACGATCGATCACGCAATACGAGCGGACAAGGACGGCTCCTGTTCCGGCTGTCGCCACAGACAACTCTTTCGGGCCGGATTTACACAGGTGAAGCATTCGTCCAATTGAACATCAGTCCTGAGCCGCTGGTCGGAATGAGTGCCGCAGGCACAATCGTCAACGGCATTCCTCTGGCCAGCTCAGAGGTCCGCCGTTATGAGAGTGGCGTGCCGATTTCGGATACTGAACATTGGTTCGGCGACATTCATTCCGTCGGTCGATGATCCCGACAAGTCGCAGTCGAGCAATTTCTTCGCGGGTCAGCTGACTTTGGCAGGCCGGATCAATCGCGTAGCCAGCTATTCAGTCACTTATCACGGTCTGATCACGAATCGCACAACCAGAGACGGTCCGGGCGGAGTCTCAATATTCGAGCCGTTGACCAACACGCAAATCGATGATGAGGGTCGCATCCACACGCTCGCCGCGCGCACCGACCTGCAGCTCGGGAGGGCGAACCTGGTTACCCTAGACTACGAGTTCGAGCATGAGTCGTTCAGGGAACGCAATCTTCCGGGCGATCCGGCCAACAACACCGTGGTTGATGTAGCCGCAGCAAGTCATGCGTTTTACGTTCAGGATCAATTGCGGTTTCTCAACGACCGCCTGCAGCTTTCGGCGGCATTTCGCGCGCAGTTTTTCTCACTTCGCCAGCCGGAGTTCACACCGCAGGGGAGCGCGCCCTATCAGGGACCATTTGATGCGCCACCCAATGCCTACACCGGAGACGGATCGATTGCCTATCTCTTCAGCTCCGGGACCAAAGTGCGAGCGCATGTCGGCAATGGCTACCGCTCGCCCTCGCTCTATGAGCGGTTCGGCTCCTACTACTTCTTCGGCTCCTTCAATGCGCTTGGTGATCCGCGATTGAGACCTGACAGGTCGATAGCCTTCGACGTTGGGGTCGATCAGCAACTCGCTGGCGATCGTGTCCGAGCCTCGGCTACATACTTCTACACGCGTCTTCAGGAGGTTGTTGGATTCGGTGTGCCGGCTCAGCCCGATCCGTTCGGCCGGTTTTTCAGCGGATACATCAACACCGGTGGCGGTCTCGCTCGAGGCGTAGAACTGAGCGTCTCCGCGTCGCCGACATCGAGACTCGGGATCGATGCCTCTTACACTTACACCAACAGCGACGAGCGAACACCCGTGGAAGGCGCTAGTTCGATCATTCGCCATCCCCAATCATCAGTTTTCACTGGTGGCCACAGCGCGTGCAACGCGTCGCATCGACATCATTCTGACGGTGCTCGCGACCAGCAACTATCTCGCGCCCTTCTTCAGCTCGACCGATTTTGGCGAGTACATTTACAAGCTGGACGGCCTTGCAAGAGCGGACATCGGAGCGAGTTATACGTTGCCGCTGGCGGAATCGAAATCGCTTCGCTTTTTCGGGAAGATCGACAACCTTTTTGGCCGGGATTACTTTGAGGATGGTTTTCGAACTCCCGGAAGAGTCGCCATGGGAGGAATCGCTTTTACATTCTGAGCTCGCCGGTATCCTGATCGGCGAGCTTTTGCAGCGAGGTGCGGATGCGCTCTTCCATCTTCGGACCGAGGCGCGGCACGCGTGCAAGTCCTCCCGATTCGACGAAGGCGGCGAGCTCGGTGAGGCTTGAAACGTGAAACTGCTGATAGAGCAGGTGCGCCATCTTTGGGCCGATGGCATCCACTCGCGTCAGGTCGAGGACGCTTTCAGGCGTGACCTTCTTGAGCTCTTCGAAGTAGTCGCAGGTCCCGGTGCTTAGAATCTCGAGGATCTTCTGGCTGATGGCGTCACCGATACCCGGAAGATCCTTGAGACGTGCAGCGCCGCCCTCCTCAGCGAGCTCGCTCAGAGGTTTGCTCAGGCTCTCGGCCGTTTCGGCGGCCATGCGATAGGAGCGGACCTTGAAAGGGTTCTCATCGCTGAACTCCATTAGTGCAGCGATTCGATAGAGGACTCGGGCAACCTCCTTATTGGTCATAATGCTCTCGAAACATACATGAGGTTGTACGGGCACTTCGCGGTGACGCGATTGGGTTCGCGCCAAAGGCGCGACCTGAAATAGCCCGGGGCGAAGCCCCGGGATTCACGACAAACGCAATGGGTAGTCCCAAAGGGGCGGCATTACGAACGACAATGGGACGGTTGCGAAATGCCGCCCCGAGAGGGCTACGCCCGTTGCGTTGCTGGTACCCAGGGCTTCGCCCTGGGCTATTTCAGGTCGCGCCTTTGGCGCGACAACTCCAATGAGGCCGTCTTCCATTTCTACGTAAACATTGCGGCGAAGCCGGCTCCGATAAGGGCCACAATCACGCCGATCACCGCCGTGTAGGTGATCGCCTTTGAGCCCTTCAAGCGGTGGGATACCGCCGCATAGCCAATTCCAAGCAGAACTATCTTCCAGATATAGAAGACATCCACGTAGGTTGCCAGCGCGCTGACAAACTTAGGCAAGCTGGTCACGCCGGCGATCGAGAGCAACGCTCCGAGGTTCGACCCGATCGGATTGCGCATGTCGATCTCGTCAGGCGGACGGATGTAGATCAGAAGCAAAAAGACGATCGACGAGACAATCGAGACGGCCAGCAGTGTGTAGACTGTTACGGCGAAAAGCGGCAGAAACTTATTCTCCACCCCCATGACCATACTGACAAGTTTTGCTATCCCGGCGATCGCCAGGCAGAAGACGATGCTCGCAATGGCTGCGAAGAAGGGAAAGCCAACCTTGAAATAGGGAGCAGCTTTCCTCATACCTTCGCGGGAAGCCTCTGCCTGTTCAGGCGTTATCTTTCCGGCCTCAACCTGCTGCTCGATACCCTGTCCCATCAGCTTTTCGACTCCGAGCCGTTGGAAGGCCAGAACACTCCCGAGCGTAGAGAGCAGCGCCAGCGCCAGAATCGGCACAAGTACCTTCGGGGCACGCCCGATTCCCGGAAAAGTCTCTCCAGGGGAGAAGTAGACGCCGATCAGACGGCCCAGGAAGCCGGAAGGCTCCGCAACGGCATCTGCCGGCGGCGACGGGAGATTGGTGTCGGGGGTCATTAATCCTCCTTATTAAGGGCTTGTTATCGAGTTCCAGACCGGCTGCGAATGAGCCGGCCGATGCTGTTACGAGCGACCATGCGTTGCGCGCGATTCTACATCGTTGGCACCATCGCGGTACAGAAGGCATGCCACCCAATGTCCGGGTTCGACTTCAGCCAAATCGGGTTCCACTCGCTTGCACTCCTCCATCGCAGCTGGACAGCGCGGTTGAAAGCGGCAGCCTTGCAGTATTGACCCTGACGGTTGTGCGTCCCCTCGAACAGCCGAACGCTCCATCTTTAAGACCCCCTGGCTCTCCTTCGGCTCGGGGCTGGGAATCGCAGCCAGAAGGGCTTGCGTGTAGGGATGGAGTGGCCGCCTGTATATCTCACCTGATGATGCAAGTTCGACGAGCCTGCCGAGATACATTACTCCAACTCGCGTGGAGATGTGCTCGACTACCGCCAGTCCGTGCGAGATGAAGAGGTAGGTCAGGCCGTATCTCTCCTGCAGATCCTGCATGAGATTGACTACCTGGGCCTGAACTGAAACGTCAAGCGCAGAGACTGGCTCATCGGCTACGATCAGGTCGGGCCGCAGCGCGAGTGCCCTGGCAATGCCAATCCGCTGGCGCTGTCCGCCGCTGAATTCATGCGGATAACGGCGCGCGTAGTCGGGTTCGAGTCCGACTACGCTCAGCAGCTCAGCCACCTGCTCGCGAAGCTTCGCGCCCCGCGCGATGCCATGAATTACCAATGGCTCGCCGACGATCGCGGCTATCGTCATTCTTGGATCGAGCGAAGAATAGGGATCCTGGAAAATGATCTGCATCCGACGGCGGAGTGTACGCAGAGCGCCTTTCCCAAGGCTCAGGAGGTCTACCTCGTCGAAGACGATTCGCCCTTCCGTCGGCTCAATCAGACGCAGCAGGCAGCGGCCAATGGTCGTCTTACCGCATCCGGATTCGCCTACGAGACCCAGCGTCTCGCCTCGTTCGATAGTCAGTGACACCCCATCCACGGCGCGCACAACCTCGCCGCGCGCTCCGGGAAAGTACTTCTTGAGACCGGTGATCTGCACCAGGGGAGAAGTCATTGTGAGCTGTTATGAGGGGTCATAGACTCCATCCACGCGAATGCACCGCGAGAGATGTCCATATCCGGCTTCAAGAAGAGCAATCGGGCCGACCCTGCATTTGGCTTGAGCATGTCGACAGCGCGGGCCGAAGCGACAGCCGGGCGGCAGGTCCAATGGATTGGGAACGACACCTTCAATCGTCTCGAGTCGCTTCCTCTCTCTTTGTTGGCCGGTCCCGTTGCTTGCGCCCACGCGAGGAACCGCATGCAGAAGACCCTCGGTATAAGGATGGCGTGGGCGTTTGAAGAGTTCCTCAACAGGGGCCTCTTCAACTATCTGGCCGGAATACATGACGGCGACTCGATCAGCGGTCTCAGCGACGACGCCGAGATCATGAGTAATCAAAAGAAAGGCCAGCCGACGTTGCTCTCGAAGCTCGGCCAGAAGATCGAGTATCTGGGCCTGAATCGTGACGTCGAGCGCTGTAGTAGGCTCGTCGGCAATCAGCAGCTGGGGATCGCACGCGAGCGCCATCGCGATCATTGCTCTTTGACGCATTCCTCCGGACATCTCGTGCGGGTAGTTGCGCACGCGCGTCTCAGGCGAAGGAATCGCCACGTCGCGCAGTCCCTCGATCGCCTGGTTCCAGGCCTCGCGACGGGACACGTGCCGATGCAGCCTGATGGCCTCGGCAACCTGCTCACCGATGGAATAGACAGGGTTGAGAGAGGTCATCGGATCCTGAAAGATCATGGCGATCTCGTCGCCACGCAGAGCTCGCATTTCGCGCTCATCAAGATCGATCAGGTTGCGGCCGTCGAAGATGATCTCGCCTCCGGCGATTCTTCCCGGGGCAGCGATGAGCCGCATTAGAGCAAGCGCGGTTGCCGACTTTCCGCAGCCGGATTCCCCCACGAGGCAGAGAGTCTCGCCTCGTTCGAGTGAGAAGCTGACGTCCTCTACAGCATGGACCTCGCCGCGGGTAGTTGCGTAATTGACGCTGAGGTTTCGGACCTCGAGGAGACTCATCGGCGACAAGCCTACCAAACCGTGTTGATAAACGTAACCGGCTGCAGCTATAGTCAGGCAGAACTGTCATGAGCAAGGACAACATACTCTATAGCATCATAGGACTGCTCGCCGGGCTGATTCTCGGCTTCGTGATAACAAACTCGATCAATCGAAGCTATAGCTCGCCCGCGGCGACGCAGGCAGGGCCGCCGGTTTTGGAGAGCCCCGAGCAGGCCGGATCGCTGCCTCCTGATCATCCTCCGCTGCCATCGTCAGCCGCGGGGTCGGACGCGAGCGGAGCGCCGCCTGCTGGTGGGCCTCCGGCGGAGGTCATGGCTGTCATCGAAAAGGCTAAGAAAGAGCCCGGCAACGCTGAAGCACAAGTGCAGGCTGCCGCGCTCTTCACTCAGATCGGGCGGTATCCACAAGCTCTCGAGCTCTATGAGAAGGCCTATAAACTCACGCCCAATAATCTTGATGTGCTACGCGGGTTGGGGAACATCAACTTCGATCTGAAGAAGTACCCGGAAGCAGAGCGATGGTACCAGCAGGCTCTCAAGGTAAAGCCTGACGATCCGAATGTCAGAACTGATCTGGGGCTGACGTTCTATCTTCGGGAGCCTCGCGATCTCGATCGGGCAATTGCGGCATATAGAGAAGCGCTGCAGTCTTCGCCGCGACATGAGCAGGCGCTTCAGAATTTGACGCAGGCTCTCCTGGCGAAGGGGGATCGTGAAGGCGCACGGGCATCGCTCGCACAACTGCAGCAGGTAAATCCGAGCAACCAGGCCCTCGATCAATTCCACGCCGAGTTGGGGAAGTGAAGCTATTGAGGCATTCGATCCTCCTCCGGGCATCCCGTTAGGGATGCGAAGTAGCCAGGGGCAAGCGAAGCGCAGCCCCTGGAATCGAGAGCAAAAGAGAACCGCGTCCTGGAAGGACGCCAGACCCGACACACATTGGTCAATCGCGAGCAGTCTCGCGCCCCTTCAGGGCGCGGGGCTCCTTCGCCTACCGCATTCCAGGGGCTGCGCTTCGCTTGCCCCTGGCTACCTTCTGCATCCCTAACGGGATGCGGAAGCTGTTTCAATCCCACTGCCGCCTCAGAAAGACAGATGTGGAACTGCTTTCGCAGGAGCTGCGGCAGAGCCTACCCGCCTTGCGCTCTCAGGAAACGATCTCAGACCCGATAGTTCACGCCAAATTCTTCACCCCCGATTCCAACTGGACGTGGTTTGTCACCGAAGGCTCTCCCGAAGGCGATGACTTCATCTTCTTCGGCTACGTCTGCGGCTTCGAAGAAGAATGGGGCTACTTCTCGCTACATGAGCTCGAGTCCGCCCGAGGCCCATTGCATCTGCCAATCGAGCGCGATCTCTTTTTCAGACCGGCGCCAATGAGCGAAGTCCTTTGACTCTCCAGGGCCGCTCTGAAATTATTGCGGCTCATGATTGCCGGCATTCGCACAGAAGAGCTCCGCAAGGTCTACACATCAGCGCCGCCGTTTGCTGCGGGAGCCGGCGGCCTTTCATTCACTTCGGGTGGACGCAAGAAGGCGGCCAAAACCGAGATCCTCGCGCTCAACGGCATCTCGCTCGACATACCGCCGGGCGAAATATTCTGCCTTCTCGGCCCGAATGGGGCCGGCAAATCGACGACAGTCGGTGTCCTGACTACGCGAGTGAGGCCCACCAGCGGCCGCGCATGGATAGGTGAATACGATGTCTGGAAGCAGCAGGTAGCGGTCAAACACCTGATCGGAGTCGTCGCTCAGCGGCCGAATCTCGATTTCGCTCTCACGGCTCGGGAAATCCTCCTCTTTCACGGCGCCTACTTCGGCATCGACTCTAAGGAGCGAACCCGGCGAGCAGATGCCCTGCTGGAGCGATTCAAGCTGACGGATCGCGGCGATCAGATGGTTCGCGGCTTCTCGGGCGGAATGATGCAGCGGATTTCAATTGCGCGTGCCATGATGCACGACCCGCAGGTCCTGTTTCTCGACGAGCCGAGCGCGGGACTCGACCCCCAGACGCGACTGCTCCTCTGGGAGATCATTCGCGAATACAATCAAGAGGGCAAGACCGTTCTCCTGACTACCCACAACATGGACGAGGCGGACGCGCTCTGCCAGAGATTGGCGATCATCGATCACGGAAAGGTCATCGCGCTCGGCACACCACAGGAATTGAAGGCTTCGGTACCGGGAGGCTTCCTGCTGCGTCTGAAGTTCGGGAGCCATTCAACCGAACTGCTTCAACGTCTTCAGGTACTGACGGGTGTCCGTGAAGTGCGAGCGACCGATGGCAATGGGGCTGATCTCTATGCCGATCGCGGCGGATCGCTGGTTCCGGAAGTGGCGAGTCTTGCGCTCGCGGCCAGCATCGAGCTTTGCGACGTCCACATCTCTGAGCCAAGCCTCGAAAACCTCTTCCTTCATCACACCGGAAGGAGCCTGCGCGAATGAACGCCAAGACCTTCTTCGCGCTGCTTATGCGCGATGCTCACGTAGCCAGGCGCAATATCATCCAACTGCTGTTGCAGACCTTCCTGCAGCCGCTCATGTTTGTCTTCATTTTCGGGCGCGTCATGGTTGGGAGCGGCTTTCTTCCGCAATCCTACAAGAGCCTGCTGCTGCCCGGGATCATGGCAATCAGCATGATCGGAACCGGCATCTGGGCGGTGGCGATGCCTCTCATTTCAGAGTTTCAATTCACGCGTGAGATCGAGGATCGCCTGCTCGCCCCGATGAACATCTCGTGGCTCGCGATAGAAAAGGTCGTCTCGGGCACGCTCCAGGCGCTGGCAGCCGGCCTCATGGTCGTGCCCTGTGCCTGGCTGCTCCTTCGGCCAGGCGTCGATCTAAGCCTCCACACCCCGGTACTGTTCGCGCTGGTTGCGCTGCTGGTGGCGCTCTTTTCGGCAACCGGCGGCCTGGCTCTGGGCTGCAGCATCAACCAGAATCACATTGGTCTTATGTTCAGCCTCGTCGTAGGACCGATGATTTTCTTTGGCTGCACCTACTATCCGTGGACGGCTTTGCAGACCTTCCCGGTATTGCAGAAGGCGGTACTGATCAACCCGATGGTCTACGCATGCGAGGGTTTGCGAGCGGCTCTGGTTCCGCAGTTCCCACACCTTTCAATAATCGCGGTTTTGGCGGGGCTGGTCGCGTTCAACGTACTCCTGCTGACCATCGGCCTCCGCCAGTTTCAGGGAAAGGCCGTCAGCTAGGAAGCAATTTGGAGTGCAGCCGCCAGCCATAAAGAAAATAAGATAGCCACAAAAAGGCACAAAAGACACAAAAGGACCCGGCGGCATTCTCCCTTTTATCTTCACTTTTGTGCCTCTTGTGCTTTTTTGTGGCTATCTTGTTTTCTTTATGGCTTCGGGCTGCACTCCAAATTGCTCAGTTTTGTGTTCTTTTGCGGCTAATGCTACACTGCCGAGCTTCGAGTTGGACTATTCTCAGAGTGGGGTAAGCATTTATGGCCAATGAAAATGGCGCGTTGGGAAGGGTCATTCAGATCATCGGACCCGTCGTCGACGTCGAGTTTCCTGAAAAACATCTGCCACCGATATACCAGGCGCTTCGAATAACAAGCGATGGGTTCGACGTTGAACGGCCGATCGATGTCATCTGCGAAGTTGAGCAGCATATTGGCGAGGGCCGAGTCCGTGCAGTGTCAATGCTTCCGACCGAGGGAATGGTCCGCGGAATGAAGGCCATCGACACGGGGGGCCCGATCACGGTTCCAGTAGGGCCCGGGACACTCGGCAGGATCATCAACGTCATCGGCGACCCTGTTGACGAGCGCGGCCCGGTCCCTGCAGTGACGCGGTATCCGATTCACCGCCACGCTCCGACGCTTGAAGATCAATCCACCGAGCAGGAGATTCTGGTCACCGGCATCAAAGTCATCGATCTCATCCAACCGTTCCTCCGCGGCGGCAAGATTGGCCTCTTCGGCGGCGCCGGCGTAGGGAAGACGGTTCTCATTCAGGAGCTGATCAACAACATCGCCAAGGCACACGGCGGCTTTTCTGTGTTTGCCGGCGTCGGAGAAAGAACTCGAGAGGGAAACGACCTCTGGCGCGAAATGCGAGAGTCAGGCGTCATCGATGACAACGATATCTCGAAGTCGAAGGTGGCCCTTATCTACGGCCAGATGACTGAACCCCCCGGAGCGCGTTTACGGGTTGCCTTGTCGGGCCTGACGGTCGCCGAATACTTCCGTGACGACGGTCTCGACGTGCTGCTCTTTATCGACAACATCTTCCGCTTCACCCAGGCCGGTTCTGAGGTTTCGGCACTTCTCGGTCGAATGCCTTCGGCAGTCGGTTACCAGCCCAACCTGGCTACGGAGATGGGTGAGCTTCAGGAGAGAATCACCTCGACCAAGAAGGGCTCGATCACATCCGTTCAGGCCATTTACGTGCCGGCGGACGATTTGACGGACCCGGCACCGGCGACGGCATTTGCGCACCTTGACGCGACGACGGTGCTTTCGAGAAGAATCGTGGAGCTGGGCATCTACCCGGCTGTAGACCCGCTCGCCTCGACGTCGCGAATTCTCGATCCGCATATCGTTGGTCGAGGAGCACTACGATACGGCTCAGGAGGTGAAACGGGTTCTCCAGCGCTATAAGGACCTCCAGGACATCATTGCCATCCTCGGCATGGACGAACTCTCGGAAGAGGACAAGCAGACCGTATCGCGCGCCAGAAAGATCGAACGCTTCCTCTCGCAGCCCTTCCATGTGGCGGAGCAGTTCACCGGCCTTGCGGGCGCACTCGTCCCGGTGGCCGAGACGATCCGCGGTTTCCGCGAGATTCTCGAGGGTAAACACGACGAGATTCCAGAGCAGGCCTTCTTCCTGGCCGGTTCAATTGATCAAGTCATCGAGAAGGCAAAGAAGCTCTAGATGGCGGACAAAATCGAGCTTGAAGTCCTGACGCCCGAGCGGCCGCTCCTGCGGGAGACGGTTGACGAGGTTGTCTTGCCGGGAAGCGGTGGCGAGCTGGGCATTCTTGCCGGATCACACGCCCCTGATAACTCAGCTTCAGACAGGAGTCCTGACTTACCGGCAGGGCACCGAGAAGAAGTCGGTCCATGTAAGCGGCGGTTTTGCGGAAGTACTTCCGGACCGGGTCTCGGTACTTGCCGATGTCGCTGAGAAACCCGAAGAAATCGACTACGACAGGGCTCGCGAAGCCTACGAACGGCTCGAGCGGCACGTGAGCTCGCCGCCCGAGGGAGCCGACATCGCGCAGGCACGAGTCAAGCTCGAGCGCGCAATCACGCGCATGCAAATCGCAGCCAAGCGTCCCACCTAGAAAAAGAAGGAGCGCTCAGCGCTCGTCCGCTGTGCCGGCTACCTTCGGCTGATCGTCACTGTCGTCACGGACGCATCCTTATTCTGGAACATCGAGACCCAGAACTTCTCAGACGTCATATCGCGCCGCGCCCGCTTGGCTCCAGTGTCCGTCTGGGTGATCTCCACGTCCCCAACGACATCCTTGAATGCCGGCGCGTGTTTCGCGTCAGCAAAGTAGAGCTGGATTGATTTGACCACTCCGCTATCGTAGTGGACGGTCATCAGATCGTCGCCACCGATCTTAAATTCTTCCTGATTCTCTCCCGTAGTCTCCGGCTTTCCGGCCGCAGTATGCACATCGTCGGTCTTCATTCCGAGCTTCACACCGTGATACTCGCGCATGCATTTGCCGCCGGCGTCCTGGGCTGGTATTTGGAGGCTAAGACAAGAGAGCACGGCGATTACGAGAACTGTACTCGACAATCTCTTCATGATCGATCGCACCCCCAATTTTTCTAGGTAAGGAACGGGCCGCTCAACCGCAACCCGGAATGACTGCCGGAAAGGCTATGGCTCTCGATTAGCTGCGGAAGGGTAGCAAACTCGCTACCTTGAACCCGGTATGTACACATGATAGCATAGCCTCTTCTGTTGCATGAAGTGATTGGGTGTCCTCGTTCGATCACACATCCCTTTGGACCTTTGGGAGAAGGGTTTGTTCCTCTTAGCGGCGCTCTGGCAAGAGACGGTTCCTCACAGCAGCTTCTTCGAACTTCTACTTCGCGCGAGTCCGGTGGCGAAGGGCGTCTTAGCGGTCCTCTTCGTCTTCTCTATCATCTCCTGGTCAATAATCATCGCCAAATCGACCTCGATTCGTCGTGCGATGCGAGAGTCCGACGAGTTCCTCCAACTCTTCGCGCGAGTCAACGCTTCCAACGGGCGCTGGGCCGATTTACAGAGCGCGAGTGTGGCTGCAAATGAGAGCCCTCTGGCTGCCATCTTCAGAGGCGCACACGAGGAGTTGCGCTCGCAAGGCCGCGGAGTTCTAAATCTGGAATCTGTTCGACGCGCGATGCAGATCGTTACCGTCAAAGAGACGACTCGCCTCGAGCAGAGTATGGGATGGCTGGCATCGACAGCCAGCGCCGCACCCTTCATCGGCCTCTTCGGAACAGTTGTTGGAATCATCATTGCTTTTCAGGGGCTGAGTACGGCGACGACAGCATCCATACAGGCTGTCGCGCCGGGTATTGCCGAGGCTCTCATCGCCACCGCCGCTGGAATTGGCGCTGCCGTGCCTGCGGTACTCGGCTACAACCATTTTCTTAACAAGATAAAGGTACTGGCGGCTGAGATGGATAACTTCTCACTTGGCCTGCTCAATTTCATTGAGCGCGAGAGTGTACCCGTAAAGGTGGGACGGGCTCAGGACGTTATTCCCCTTGGTCAGCGCGAGTAGAGTTACGGCACATGGCGTTCGCAAATCGCAATGGCAGAACAGAGACGGCCCTGGCGGAGATCAACGTCACACCGCTGGTCGACGTCATGCTCGTACTGCTCGTGATCTTCATGATAACGACGCCGATTCTTCAGGCCGGAATCGACGTCAACCTGCCGAAGACGCGAGAGGCCCGGCCGCAGGAGGCGCTCGCGCGTTCGGTAATCATCACGGTAGACAAAGAGGGATCGGTCTACTTCAGTGGGCAGAACGAGAACCAGCCGATCAATATCAACGATCTACCGGCGACACTCGAGAAGCGGCTCGCCGGATCGAAGGACCGGCGAGTCTATCTGCGCGGCGATGGCGAGACGCCGTATCGAGTCATCGCCTATGTGCTCGATCAGGCGAAGAAGGTTCAGGCGAACGTGAGCCTGGTGACTGAGCCGATGAAGAAATAGGTAGCCACCAAAAAGCGTAAAACGGTTTCGTGTCTTTTTTGTGTTTTTGTGCTTTTTGTGGCCAAACCCCAGTAAATGATCAATGGTTCGGGACAACGATTGCGGTTTGGTGCGTTGCTCTCGATAACCGCGCACCTGTTGATTCTGCTCACCGCGGTCTTCCTCTTCCGAGTCCCCTGGAGTACCGAGATCGTCGCCGCCGGCGAGGGCAAAGGCGGAGGGCAGGGAGGCGCTATCGAAGTCGGAATCGTCGAGGCTAAAGAGCTCGGCCTGACGCGGCCGCAGCCGATCTCGCACGTCGGCGAGACTGACTCGGAGCCAAACAATCTTCTGGTTGAAACGAAACCGCCGAAAGCTGAGCCCACTGCCGAAGCTCTTCCAACGGTGAGCAGCAAGAAGACGCCGAAGGTTGCTGAAAAGAAGACGGAGACGGATCGACCAACCGCGCGCCAGGCTGAGCAGCTCTATTCGAAACAGCCTTTGAAAGGAAAGTCGGCCGACACAAACGTCGAGGTGGGCCGCACATTCGGCTCGCCATCACCAATGATCAGCGCCGGAGTCGGCATCGGATCCGGTGGTGGCAGCGGCGGTGGAACCGGAGGAATTCCCGGCGGATCGGAATATGGGCGGCGGATTCAGATGATCCTGAGTCGCAACTACAATCCACCCTCGATTGCGGAGGCCAGCGCGATCCACTACGTGGTAGTAGAATTGCGAATCGGTCGCGACGGCCGAATTCTTTCACTGAACGGCGGCCGCTTGAGTTCAAACTACATCAAGCGATCGAGTCCTTACGACCTTGTCAACCGGGCAGCCGAACGGGCAATTCTCGCATCGAGCCCACTGCCGCCGTTTCCAGCCGGCTTTCTTGCGAGCTCCAATGAAGCGGTGGCCGAGATCTGGTTTCGTTATCCGAAGTAGAAAATGAAGAGAACGCCTGTCAGCAGCACTTGCACTCACACTAACTCTCGCCACCCTCATCGCCACTCCCCATTCGATTCCGGCCCAGCAAGGTCAACCACCGTCGGCGCCTTCGGCGCCCTCGGCAGATGAGTTGAAGAAACAGCTGGGGACGATCGTTATTGCACCAGGCAGTGGCCCGGCGCTCGCCGTAGCCGATTTTCAGCCACGGGCGGCCGGCGTTGACGCCGCCGTCAGGACTTTCAATGGAGTACTCTGGGATGACATTAAGTTTGCGAGCGTTGCTTCGCTCGTCGGCAAGAGTCTCTACCCCAAGACGCTGGTCGCCGATCCGGCGTCGCTGCAGTTTCCGGAATGGGCCGATGAGCCTGCCAAGGCCGACTATGTAGCATTCGGGAACCTGAGCAGTGCCGGCGAGGCGCAGGGATTTCTCTTTGATGTAAAGACAAAGCAACAGCTTCTTGCGTCCCGTTTGAACGGCGATACGCGGCGCATGGCGCATGAATTTGCCGATCAGATCGTCAAACTCCTGACGGGTGCTGATGGAATTGCGAGCTCACGAATCGCCTTCGTCAAAGGGCGCGAGGTGTACGTCATGGATTACGACGGCTACGGAGAGCGGCAGTTCAGCCATGATGGATCGATCGCGCTCTTCCCGTCGCTCTCCCCGGACGGACATCGGCTGGCATATGTCTCCTATCGCAACGGGCCCCCGAACGTCGTCGTGCGCAGTGATGAGGGATTTATCGTCGGATCGACTCAGTTCCGGGGAACGACGACATCTCCGGCAATCTCACCCTCGGGGCTCATGGCATTCAGCTCGAGTAAAGACGGCGAGGGGATGGAGATCTACGTCTCAAACGTCGATGGCTCAGGTATAAGGCGACTGACTCAGAGCCGCAATGCTGTGAACATTTCGCCGAGATGGAATCCAAAGACTGGACGCGAGATCGCATTCATATCTGATCGCGGTGGCGCGCCGCAGGTCTACATGATGGATGCGAGCGGCGCCAACCAGCGTCCTCTATTGAACCTGGGAGGACAGATGGATTCTCCGTCGTGGTCTCCCGATGGCCGTTTTATCGCCTTCACCTGGAACGGTGGCGGCGGCGGATTCAACATATATCTGACTGACGTTTCATCCGGTCAGGTGCTACGCCTGACACACGAAGGGCGCAACGAGAGCCCAACCTGGTCCCCGGATAGCCGGCACATTGCGTTTCAGTCGAATCGATCCGGCCGCTGGGAAATCTGGGGAATGAATATCGACGGCAGCGAGCCACGGCAATTGAGTCGGTCCGGCGGGCGCATGCCCGGCATGGGCGAAATGACTACACCAATCTGGAACTGATGAAAGGGATCTCCTAATGACTCGAAGATACGCTTTGCTGATAACGATAGTGATTGCCTGCCTCTCGGCTGCGTGCGCCCCGCCAACTGCGAAGCTCAAGGTCTCACGAACTGAAGTCAATAAGGGCGATCCCGTGACTGTTACCTGGGAGACCAAAAACGGCAAGCAGATAGTGCTCAACGGTCAGAAGGTGGACAAGATCGGCGCTCGGACCGTGACGCCAGACCAGACCACAACCTACGAAGTGGTCGCCAAACGCGGCTCAAAGGAGGCGCGTGATCACTCGACCGTCAAGGTCAACGTGATCACCACGGCCGCGCCAACAATCACTCTTCGTGCCGAGCCGAGCGCGATCGAGCAGGGCCAGAGTGCTAAACTCTCATGGTCAACCACCAATGCTAAGATAGTGCAGATCGCCGGACTCGGCGATGTCTCGGGCTCAGGCGAGCGTCAGGTGAGTCCTCGAGTCTCGACAACCTACACTGGAACGGCAATGGGTGACGGCGGAACAACGACGGCAAGCGCCCGAATTACGGTTGGCGAACCGGCGCCGATCACCTCAGGAACAGAGAGGACTCGTGGAACTCCGAGCGGCGGCGGCATGGCCGAGCTATTTGGTCGCTCGGTCACGGCTGTTTTCTTTGAGCTCGACTCATCCGAGCTGAGGCAGACTGAGCGGGAGAAACTGAGGCGCGCGGCTGAATGGCTGATGCAGGACACGCACCGTACGATCGCCTTCCGAATCGAAGGCAACTGCGATCCTCGGGGAACGGCGGAGTATAATCTAGGTCTGGGTGACCGGCGCGCTCGCGCGGCCAAGAGTTTCCTGGTCAGCCTTGGAATCGATGCGAGCCGTATGGATACGATCAGCTACGGGCTCGAGAAGGCACAGGGGACCGGTGAGAGCGGCTGGGCACGCGATCGGCGCGATGACTTCGTCTACGTGCGTGGAGGACAATAGCGATGACTCGATTCATTTTCAGAGTGCCGGCTTTGCTTTTCCTCCTCGTCCTGCCTGTCTGCGCGCAGAATAACCAGAAGGACAAGATCGACCGCATGGCGTCGCAGGTCGAGGAGATGAAGACCGAGCTGACGCTACTGCAGCGCCAGATTCAGGGAATGCAGGACACCTTCAACAAGTCGAGTGGTGAGATGAATACCCTGATCACACAGATCAGCGATAACATCTCGGCGGTCCGCCGCGCTCAGTCATCGGTCTCCACTAACTCCAACGATGCCGCCACTCAGCTTTCTGCAATGAGTGAGCGAGTCTCCGCATCGGATCAGCGAATCGAACGGCTCTCGGAGCAGTTTGCACAGCTCAGGAAGCTCATCGAAGATATTCCCAAGCAGCCGACGATAGCCCACATCACTCCCGGAAACGCCGAGCAGCTCTTCGCCGCCGCGTACAGCGATTATTCGAGAGCTAACTACGATCTCGCCCTCTCCGAGTTTCGCCAGTATGTAGAGACCTACCCGACATCTGAACTGGCCGACAATGCCCAATACTGGATCGGGGAAATCCTTTACGCTCAGAAGAAGCTCCCTGAGGCGGCCGCCGAGTTCGAGAGGGTCCAGACGGTCAATCCGAAAGGCGACAAGGTAGCCAGCCGCAATGTACAAGCGAGGCCTGGTGTTGAAGGAGATGGGACGCGGCGAAGAGGCTGCCACTCAGTTCCAGGCACTGGTCCGCGCCTTCCCCAGGAGTGCCGAGGCCGGTCTGGCGTCGCAACAGATGGAGGGCCTTCCCACAGCCGCCCCAAGCGCAGCCGATTCTCAACCGCGCCGACGGAAGCCTTAAGTCACAAAACGACACAAAAGACACAAAGAAAGTTCCCTTTTGTGGCTTTTGTGCCTTTTTGTGGCTAATTTGACTTTAACCCCCAAAAAACGCCTAATAGAACGCTTATGGATTACAGTTGGGAATTACTTAAGAGATACGGGCGTGTCCTCGCCGGCGGCGTCAGCTCGCCAGTGGTCCTCAATATTCTGGTCACGTCAGTCTGCGATATGCGTTGCGTCCATTGCTTCTTTACGGACGAGCTGGACGATCTGCCGCGTAAGAAACTGCAGATGACAACCGACAATCTGCGGCGCGTCAGCGAAACTCTCGGGGCAAAACTACCGGTGCTCATAGTCGCCGGCGGCGAGCCCTTCACACGCAAGGATTTACCGGAAATAGCGAAGGCTTTTTACGAGAACGCGGGGCTCGAGTCGATCTACCTCATGTCGAACGGTCAGTATCCAGAAGCGCATCATTCCCGATGTCACTCGTATTCTCGAGGAATGCCCGAACCTTAACATCACCGTGGCGCTCGGAATCGATGGACTCAAGGAAGAGCATGAGAAGATCAGGCAGAAGGCGGGTAGTTGGGATATTGCGATTGATACCGCGCTGAAGCTGCAGCAGATAAAACGTGAGCATTCGAAACTCGACGTGCAGACCTGCACCTGCATGATGAACTCGAATCAGGAGCGCATTTTCGAGTGGTACGACTATCTGAAATATGAGCTCAAGCCCGACAAGGTGAACGTCAACTACATCCGGCCACCGTCAGCACGTCCGGAAGAGCTGAACATCGACCTGAACCGTTATCGGAGGCTCACTGAACAGATTGACCAGGACTCACGGCAGGGTCTTCTCAAGAACCACTACGGCGGCAAGGGCGGATACTTCAAGGCAGCCATCGACATCTATATGCACGAGCTGATTGCGCGCACTGAAGAGCAGCACAGCGCGCAGCTCGTCTGCCACGCAGGAAACACCGGCGGCGTGATCTATGACGAGGGCACCGTCTCGAGCTGCGAGAACCTGCCTCCCGTTGGAAACCTTCGCGATTACGACTGGGACTTCATGTCTCTATGGCGCTCAAAGGAGATGGCGGAGCGGAGGAGCAAAGCTCGCGACGGTTGCTTCTGCACGCATGAATCAAACTGCTACTATCCATCACTGGCGTTCAACCCAACTCATCTGGTCAAGATCAAGGGGCTCGAGCGGCGGTTGAAGAAGCAGGGTCAGCCCGCTGTGACATCCGGCCTCAACATTGAAGCGCAGCGACCCATTTAGTATGGAGTGCGGCGACTTGTCGCCGCTTTTGAGTTATATACTGCAATATCTAAATCAAAAGCGGCGACAAGTCGCCGCACTCCATACTAAGCCAGTGGCCGAAACCTAATGTCTGACGATAGCGCAAAAAAGTTTCTGATTATCACCTCCGATACCGGAGGCGGGCACGCCAGTGCGGCTGCGGCGATCGCCGAGGGCCTCAAGCGATTTCCGGCCCATGAATGCCTGGTAAACATCGTGCGCGCCATCGAGGAGTCTCACATCCTCGCTCAGAAGCTGACCGACCTTTACAACCACCTGCTGCGATACCATCAGCCGCTGATGCGCTACTACTACTGGGCGATCGAGCGGCTCCGTCCGAACGAGTCGAGCCTCTTCTATCGTCTGACGGCGCGCTACGTCCAGCAGCTCTTTGAACGCTACTGTCCGCAGGTGATCGTCTCGGTGCATCCGATGACTCAGCACATCCTCGGCAGGATGCTGCGAGACCTGGGGCTGATTGATCGAATCCCACTCGTCACCGTAGTCACTGACCCATGCTACGGCTTCTGGCGCGGATGGGCCTGTGATGAGGTGAGTCTCTACCTCGTCGGCACAGAGGAGGCGCGCCAGCAGTTGATCGACTTCGGAGTCGACAAGGACAAGATCCGCATTTGCGGGATTCCGATTCATCCGAAGTTTCAGCTGGCGACCGAATCGGAGCAGGCCGTGGTTAGAACCGAGATGGGTCTCGACCCGGAGCGCTTCACAATCTTCATCAATGCCGGCTGGGCCGGAGGCGGCAACATCCCGGCGATCTTCGAGCAGCTTGTAGATGAAGGAAGTGACCTCAGGGAAGCGCAGGCGATCTTTGTTGCCGGACGCAACGAAAGCCTGCGAGTGAATGCAGCGAGAACCGCTCGACGTGCCCCGTTTCCTATCAAGGTCGTCGGATATACTGACGCCATGGAGCGAGTCATGCGGGCGGCCGATGTCATGGTCTCCAAGCTCGGCGGGTTGACGACATTCGAGGCCCTGGCCACGCGTCTGCCGATAATCGGAGATACCACGACGAGACCAATGCCTCAGGAGATGAGCACTGCTGAGCTGATCTCCCGCAACAATGCGGGCGTATTGCTTCGGCAGGCCGGCGACATTGTTCCAATAGTCCGGCAGATGCTCGCGAATCCTGCCGAACACGCGGCTATGCGCCTGGCAGCCGCTCGCCTGGCGATTCCTGATGCAACGCGTCGAGTAGTCGACGAAATCACCCGCAAGCTGGATCCCCAGCCCGCATCCCTCAATCCCGAGCCGGGAATCATTTAAGAGTCTCACTCAATTATGGGGCTACTGGACGGAAAGAAGGCCATCATTACGGGAGGGTCGCGTGGGATAGGACGCGCGCTCTGCGGTGTCTTTGCTCGCGAAGGGGCCGATGTTGCCTTCAATTACAACATCAGTGATGAACGTGCCGCGGCGACGCTGGATACGATTCACTCGCATGGAAGGAAGGGACTCGCGTACCGGGTCTCGGTAGTCGATCGCCCCGCGGTCAATAAGATGGTCCGGCAGATACACGATGAGTTCGGGCGCATTGATATCCTGGTTAACAACGCGGCTATAAACCGCGGAGATACCTTCGCCACGATGACCGAGCGGGCGTGGGACGAGGTGATCGACACCAATATCAACGGACTGTTTAACGTCACCAAGCCTGTCTATAAGCACATGCTCCGCCAGCGCGCCGGGAACATCCTCAATCTCAGCAGCATTGGAGCCATCCGTGCTCTTCCGACAGCGGTACACTATGCGACTTCCAAGGCAGCAGTCATCGGCTTCACCAAATGCCTGTCTCGCGAAGCATCAGCCTTCGGCGTAACGGTCAATGCGATTGCCGCAGGCATATTCGACACGGACCTTTCCGACGCGCTGCCTGATCGGCTGCTGGAGATGCATCGCCTCTGGTGCGCCAAGGGAAGGCGAGGCCATCCGGAAGAGCTCGCCGAGTTTGCTGCTTTTATGGTGTCGGAGAGGAATAGCTACATGATCGGCGAGGTAGTTATTATCGATGGCGGGGGCGTAACCTAAGGAGGCAACTCCAAGGGAGCAATTTGGAGTGCGGCGAGACCACTTCTCGCCGCTTTTGTGTTAGCTAGTGCAGCGCCGATGATCCCAGGCCGCACTTCTTCTTCATCACTGCACTACCTAATCAAAAGCGGCGACAAGTCCGCCGTACTCAAATTGCTCCTCGCATCGGGCTCAACCGGACCAACGTAAAGGAGGCGCATGACCCCAAGGCAAACCTGGCTCTGCCTCTTCGGGTTTTCATTCCTTCTGCTGCTCACCATGGCATTGGTTGCGCACTTCTCGCCTACGCCGAATGCCCGTTTCGTCAGCGCTACCGCAGTCGTCAGCTGGACCACAGGAGTGGCCGTCGGAATCGAACGCGTCCTCGAGGCCTTCTGGACGTTGATCGGCCAGCTCAAAGGCGCGTGGTGGCCGCTAAACCTTGTCAATGAACAGGTCAACAGGCTGGTCAACGGCCTCGACTCAGCGCTCGAGCCTTTCTACCGGAGCGTCGAAGCAAGGATACTCGGAACTCGCGCAGGCCCAGCAGTGGACCGCAGCAGCAGATCGATGCGGCACTCAAAGAAGTCGCCGATCTGAAACTCGCAACTCGCCGAGTTGAAGCGGCTCGCGCCGGACAACCAGAGGGTCGAATCTGATCGCCGCATCGGCATCTCAGGGAATCAGTTATTTGCAAATGAAGTATCCAGGACTGGAGGGCGCGGGTGCACTCGCCAAGTCAGTCGATCGCTCGTATGTCCGGGCTGGTTGCCGCCTTCACTGATAACCCCGGGAGAAGGTTGATCAGTATTTATGTCGGGGCGATTCTTGGATCGATCGTTGCTGGAACCATCGGGCTTGACGCGTTTCAGGCTGCGCTGGAGATTAAGCCGCTTGTCGTGCCGGGGTATTTTCCATACTGGGGAGTAGCATTGACGGGGGTCTTGATGGGGCTTGGGTCGAATCCCACCCACGAGGTGATCAGGGTGATTCAGGAGGTCAAGAAGAGCCGGAAAGCCGAGAACGCCACCCTGTCATAACCGCCGAGAGTGTACAATCTCTCCCGACAATGCAGCACTTCGCCACGACTTGTAGGGGCAGGGCTTGTCCCTGCCCGTCCCGTGCCCGAAGGGCGCGGGTAATCCTAAGAGCTTTCACCCCGCGCCGAGGTAGATGTAGCGCGCGATAAACAACGCCGTCAGCACGTAGACCAGCGGACTCGCCTCCCTCACCCGACCGGTCAGAAGCTTCAACAGCGCATAGAGAATGAATCCGATCGCCAGACCATTCGCAATCGAGAATGTCAGCGGCATTGCAATAATCGTGACAAAGGCCGGAATCGACTCGGTGGCATCATCCCACTTCAGATCCACCATTGCCCGAATCATCAACGACCCCACAACAATCAGCGCAGGAGCCGTCGCCACCGGAGGTATCGCCCCAATAACAGGTGAGAAGAACATCGCCGCCAGAAACAGCACCGAAACCACCACTGCTACCAGGCCGGTCCGTCCTCCTTCACTGACTCCGGTCGCACTCTCAATATAAGTCACCGCGGTCGAGGTGCCGAGAAGCGAGCCCACGATAGTCGCAGATGCATCGGCAAACAGTGCCCGGTTGACGCGAGGCATGTGCCCATCCGGTGTCAGGTAGCCCGCCTGCTGCCCAAGCGCCATCAGCGATCCGATCGTGTCGAATAGATCGACAAAGAGAAATACGAAGACAACATCCAACAGCCCGAGCTTCAACGCACCCTGCAGATCCAACTGAAGAAATGTCGTACGCCACTCCGGAACGTCAACGATACGCGGCGGAAACGAGGCAAGCCCCAGAATGATCGCACCCAGAGTGACCACCAGGATTCCGATCAGGGTCGCGCTTGGAATCCGACGCGACATGAGCGCGCCGGTTACCACGAGGCCGCAGAGCGCAAGCATCACCGGCTTCGTCCCGAGATTCCCGAGGGTCACAAATGTGCTTGGTGACGGGGCAATGACACCGGCATTCTTGAGACCAATGAAGGCGATGAAGAGTCCGATGCCCGCGGCCACCGCGGTCTTCATGCTCATTGGAATGGCATCGACAATGAGTGCCCTGATTCGAACCAGCGTGAGAACGAGGAAGACAACTCCCGAGATGAAGACTGCCCCGAGCGCAACTCGCCAGTCAACTCCCATGGTTTTGACAACCGTGTAAGTGAAATATGCGTTAAGACCCATTCCTGGCGCTACTGCAAACGGATAGTTAGCGGTGAGACCCATAATGAGAGTGCCCGCCGCTGCCGTGACGCATGTCGCGAAGACTGCACCCGAGAAGGGAACGCCTGCCTCTCTCAGAATTGTGGGATTGACGACGATGATATATGCCATCGTCAGGAATGTGGTCAGGCCCGCGGCCAGTTCGATGCGAACTGTCGTGCCGTTTTCAGTAAGCTTGAAGAATCGATTGAGGCGGGCGAACCACTTTGGGGGGGGCCGTTCGGCGTGCGAGGTCTCGGTCGAGGCAGCTCTCAGCTCTTCATCCATTCGAAGACCTGATAGTGTTCACCGTTCATTCCGAGGCGGGTGTAGACCTGCTGCGCCCCCGTGTTGCGCCTGTCCACGTAGAGCCTGATCCCGCAGACTTCGGGGTCATTTCCAACGAGCTCTTTGATGTGCTGGTAGAGACCGGCGTAGACACCCTTCTGGCGCGCGTCCGGCCTGACGTAGACACTCTGAATCCACCAGACAACCCCATCGCGCCAGTCACTCCACTCGTAGGTGATAAGCAGCGAACAGATGACGTCACCATCCTGCTCTCCAACAAAGTACTGGCCGAGAGAGGATCGCTCGAAGACTTCGCGCACACCGCGGGTACAGGTGTCCCGGTCGAGATCGATGCTCTCTGTCTCGCGGGCCATGGCGATCTGGAAGTCGATGATTCGCTCAGTATCGCCTCTGTTCGCAGCGCGGTAGCTTATTGTCGGCATAATCAGACGCGCCTATGGCTGGGCGCATGATGCATGGCCTGTCCCGATCGGATTGCGGCTCGCTCAGTATGGAACCCCGCGCGGCGCGCGCTGATCTCAAAATGAGCCGGGTCTTTGAGCCCGTACCGCCAGTCGAATCCATGCCGGCGCATGATTCTGACCATCTGCCGTCCCCGCCGAGTCAGGCTGCGGTGATGCTTCCTTCCAGAGGCCACACCACCGAGATCTACGGCGAGCCCGGCTTCGTGCAGAGAAGTTCCGGGACGGCGTGCGCCGTATATGCCGCGGCGCCGCCGGCAGCCAGCCCGTTGCGCGCAGTGGAAGATCGATCGCTGCTCGGCAGTTGAGCGGAAAGTACTGTTGACTCGGGGCCTCAGGCCGCTGCGTTTCATTTCGAAAACGGCGGCGGTGAAGTTTGCTCGCGCACGCGGCTGAAGAGTGTCGACCCGAGCCCCCCGATGGTGACCACGATGGTTATGATGATGGCGGCTGCGGGCGGCAAAAACACCGCTCGTCATGAGACACACAAGGATGACGGTGGAGAGTGCTACAGGTGCGATCCTCATTCGTGGCATAGGGAGTTCCGGTCTGCTGCAGGCGGCACAGCGTCTCTTTCTAACACATCAGGGGCTGGGTTGTCAGCAAGTTTGGACTTCCTCTTCTTTGCGGTCTCTCTTTGCGTCTTTGCGTCTTTGCGCGAGGTGTACTTCGTAATAGCCTTTAGCGCGATACTCCTCGCGCAAAGACGCAAAGACGCAAAGAGAGCCGCAAAGAAGAGGCGGCTATACTGCTTTTGTGACCTTTTGTGGCTGTGCTAATCTTCGCTTATGGCTTCGGAAAGCGGCACACTGGCAGGGCTCACGATAGCGACGCGCCTCATCGAGATCGGCCGCCAGTTCCATACCCGAGGGTGGGCGCTGGGCACGAGCGGAAACTTCAGCGCGGTTATCGCCGACGACCCCCTTCGATTAGCAATTACCGTCTCGGGGACCGATAAAGGTGCCCTGGGCCATCGTGACATAGTTGAAATCGACGGCGATTGCCAGGTTGTTTCGGGTGTCGGCCGCCCGTCGGATGAGGCGAAGCTGCATGTCGCGGTCGTCAAGAGCCGGCAGGCAAAGGCAGTGCTTCATACTCACTCCGTATGGAGCACCATGCTTTCCGAGGTGTGGTTCGCCAAAGGCGGTGTAAGCATCGAAGGATACGAAATGCTCAAGGGTCTCGGCGGCATCCGAACTCATGAGCACCGCGAGTGGATTCCGATCATCGACAACTCGCAGGACATGCGCGAGCTCGCAAGCCAGGTGGAGAAAACACTGGAGAGTAGCCCGGAAGTCCACGCATTCCTCCTCCGCCGTCATGGCCTCTATACATGGGGTAATGACCTGGCGGAGGCAAATCGACACGTCGAAATCCTCGAATTCCTGTTGGAAGTCACTGCCAGAACCGGCGGCCTTGGAGGTGTTTGAAATGGCGATTGTCCGAGTACCTGATAAAGACCTGACCCTTACCGATCCCGGAGCGATTACGATCAATCTGGCCTCAATCGGTATCGATTATGAGCAGTGGCTGCCTGAGCATGCAGTGGAGGCGGGCTCGCCGTCTGAAGAGATTCTTAAAGCCTACGCCGGTGAGATCGAGCGGCTCAGCAAGCAAGGTGGCTATGTGACCGCAGATGTCATCAACGTCACGCCACAAACTCCTGGCCTCGATGAAATGCTCCTCAAATTCAGCCGCGAACATACTCATGACGACGACGAGGTACGGTTCATAATTCACGGCCGAGGCATATTTCACATCAGGCCCCGCAATGGTGAAGTGACGGCAATTGAAGTGGAAGCAGGCGACCTGATTCGGGTGCCGGCCAATACGTGGCACTGGTTTGATCTCTGTGCCGACCGCGAAATCCGGGCTATTCGCCTCTTCAAAGATCCCACCGGCTGGGTGCCGCGGTATACCGAGAGCGGAATCGACCGCGACTACCAACCGGTCTGCCTCGGTCCCGAATACCTTCCTCTGCAACACCATGCCTGAAACGCGGGCAATGCTGCTCGATATTGAAGGCACGACCACGGCTGTTGCCTTCGTCTATGACGTCCTCTTTCCGTATGCTCAGGAAGCATCTTGAAGAGTACCTTCGATCTCATGCCGGAGAAGAGTCTCTCGAAGCTGACCTTGCAAGACTTCGGGCTGAACAGGCTGACGATCCGGAGCAGAGTTCAGAGACTGCAGCCGAGTACCTGAGCTGGCTGATGGATCGGGATCGGAAGTCGACCGCTCTCAAGTCAATTCAGGGAAAAATCTGGGAAGAAGGCTATCGGAGAGGCTTGCTTCTCGGCTCAGTTTATGAGGACGTTCCGCGAGCCTTTGATCGGTGGTCCCGAATGGGCAGGCGCATTGCAATCTTCTCTTCCGGAAGTGTGCTCGCTCAAAAGCTTCTCTTTGGTAACACCGCCGAGGGAGATTTGACGGGATATCTTGATGGGTACTTCGACACCACCATCGGACCCAAGAAAGAGGCGGAGAGTTACGCCAGGATTGCTCGTTCGCTCGGTCTTCCTGCTGCGGATGTTCTCTTTGTCTCTGATGTGGTCGCCGAACTTGAAGGGGCACAAGCCGCGGGGATGGCCACCGCGCTGTGCGTCAGGCTCCCGTCGGAAGAATCGCCACAGTGGTCGCGGACCATCCAGTCATTCGACGAACTCTGACGCTAGGGTCACCGTCATAGGGACGGTCGTAGGGGCGGCTCGCGAGCCGCCCCCAAACGACCCACCGCAACATCGTTTTCGCGAGATAGACCTTTGCCGGTGTGACGGAAATTCAGCATGCCGTTTGGGGGCGGCTCGCGAGCCGCCCCTACTGACCGCCCCTACCGTGTCGCCCACTAACGTGATTTCTTGGGTGAGAATTTCGATAAAGTCTGTGGGTAAGACTGAATCTCCGGCGGTGTTCGAACCTTGCCCTCGACGATAATCTCCTTTGCTGTCGCGTCGGAACCGTAGACTTCTCGATTGGCGCCCCCATCGGGTGCGATTACCGCGCCCTTCAGCTCCAGCCCGGCAAACAGCCCGCGGCTACGCGAGTACGAGAGGTATCTGAGCTTTCATCAAGAGGTCCGTCGAGACATGAGTATTGCGTCCAAGGGGACCCGCGCTGGCCGCTGCGCCTGCCCCGATTTCAAACTTGTCTTTCAGCAATCCTTCAACACCATCGCGATTCATGAAGATGAGTATCAGATCGACAGCCTGGCCGCCGAGCTGCAATCCGAAGCTGCCGCCGCCGATAGTAAAGTAAGCAGGCGAGCCCCACGCTGCATCATCGCGCCGGCAACTGACCACGCCTTTCCCATACTGGCCGCCAACAACAAAACCACCCTTCATGACGGAGGGAAAGACAGCCACGCACGAGGCGTGGTCGAGAAGCTCGAGAGGCACGCCCTTGTCAGGCGCCGCCATAATTTCGCGGAAGACCGTCGCCGCTTTGTTTGCGCGTTTGACTGCTTCGGAGTCTTTGGCTTGAGCTGCCGTGCCAACCAGTATCGTGACTGCAAAGAGAATTACCGCAATCCGATTCATATTGTTCCTTCCACAATGGGGGCTTCCTCTTCTACTTCTAGCCGCCGCTCGCCGCTTTTGCAAGTCCTTCTACAGTCTGCAGAAATCGCTTATCATCTGTCAGTCTGGCCGCCAAAGGTATGGATTCTTTCGAGACATTTACGCTGGCCCCACTCTCTTCCGGCGACCTTATCGACCGGGCAGTCCGGCTTTATCGTCGCAACTTCGTATCACTGCTCTGGATAGTACTCGGACCGAGCCTCGTGGCGTACGCCGGGGCGATCGCATATACCCTCGGCGTTCGAAACTTCACATTCATGAAGGGCGAGCTGCGCCTCGCACTCGCTGCCACCCTTGTCATCTTCGGCATCGTTCTATATGTCCTGGGCAAGGTCGCCTTCTTCGCCCTTCTGGGAGGCACTGCGCAGTCACTCGTGCGCTATTTCAGCGACGGAGAGCCATTGAATCCCCGCGCTGTCTACTCCTCAGTACGAGCCAACTTCTGGCCGCTCGTCCGGGCTACAGTTGTGGTGTTCATCCTGCTCGTTGGCGTCATTGCTCTTGTTTATACGATTCTGACCGCCGCGATTCTCATCTATATGTTTGCCAATCTGTGGCTCATTCGCGGTCTGCCGACCTGGCTCCAGGTGGTTTCGCACATCATTTTCGGAATAGTCATGCTGGTCGGAGCGGTGGTCTTCTTTCTCCTGGTTTATGGAAGGATCGTCTATGTGCCCCAGGCACTCGTAGTAGAAAATCGAGGCGCGCTGAGCGCCATAGGGCGGAGCATCACCCTCGCAGGGACTGACCTCAAACGCATTGGCGCCATCCTTCTCTTTCAGGGCTACGTCGCATGGTCATTGCTTCTATTGCTGGTCATCCCCCTCGGCTGGTACGGGCTGCTGCGCGGCATAAACATCAATCCCCTGAGCTCTGATGGACCACTCTGGTTCGACGTGGCCTACCATACGATGACTCAGGTGAGTGAGATTCTGCTTGCGCCGATTGTCATGCTTGGCTTGTCGCTCCTTTACATCGATACGCGAGTGCGGCGCGAAGGTCTCGACATCGAGATCCTGGCGCGGCGCAATCTGAAACTGAGGCCTCCAGGCCCGCGCCGCCGGAAGTCACGCTCTCAGAACTCCCGGCCAATCGATCACCGGTATTGCCGTATCTGGCTCTTGCCGGACTACTTCTGCTGGCCAGCCAGAAAACACTGGCCGCCGCTTCACAGGAGGACTATCAGAGACGAGTGGCGGCCGCCGCGAAGCTTGGAGAGCACCTTTCTGAGATGTCGACCGCGGGATCGCAGCACATGCTGCAGGAAATCCAGGTAATTCTGCCTCCCACCGAAGAGGTTGTCTTTAGAGGTCAGCAAATCCGCGTTGATAATCGCTGGCTCTACCAGGCGAGCAGCGCGCCTGACAGGAGCGCGCAACTGAAGCTCATCGAGGAACGCTTGCGCATTCTGGCCGATCGTCTGGAGCACGGCTCAGACCAAAGAATGAATCTCGACCATGGGCGACTCGACAGAATACTCGCTCGACCCGAATATCAGCGTGAGGTGGCAAAGGAATCGATCGTCCTTCGATGGTTGAGAAGCGTTCGCCGGGCATTCATCGATCTCCTCTCACGACTCTTCTCCGTAGGTGAAAGAAAACCGAGGCCGCCAAGCCGGCTTACACTCATCATAGCGGAGGCGCTCGTGTATCTAGCCCTTGCGGTAGCCCTGCTTCTGATCATCCGGCGTTTCGGACCTCGGCTTGCTCGCTTTGTACGGAAACCTCGAGCCCTCTCTCGCGCGCAGCCATCAGGTGAGAGTCTGGCGATACATCAAACGCCTGCCGAGTTGCTTCGCGAAGCAGCTCGGTTTGCCGAGAAACGTGACTACCGCAAAGCGATCAGAAGCGCTTTTCTGGCGCTCCTCGCCGACCTCGACGGCAAGGGAAAGCTCAATCTTCGCGCCGCGAGCACCAATCGCGACTATCTGAATGAGCTTCAGACTGACGGAGAGTTGTTCCGAACCGTCGAAGAATTGACCGGGACTTTCGAGCGCGTCTGGTACGGACGGACGGCGGTGACCAGCTCTGACTATGAGGGCTTTCGCAATCGTCTGCCCGGGCTCGACAATCTTTCATCTGCAGCTGCCGGTTCTTAGACATGCGTGGCTATCTCGGAATCTTGATCTGCGCAGTTGTCGTGCTCGCCGTCATCGTCGGCCTGAGCGCGGCTGGATCTGTACAGTTTGACCAGCCTCCCGAGACAGAGTCCAATCCGGTACGCTCGAGTTACAACGCCGGGCCTACAGGAACGAAGGCGCTCTACCAGTTTCTGGAAGAGTCAGGGGCCGGCGTCAGCCACTGGCGCGAGAACTACCAGACGCTCGAGCGTCGGAATCAGAACGGCATTCTGATAGTCATTGGGCCGTTTCCAGACCAGAATCAGGTAACCGACGCAGAATCGGAGGCTCTCAAGGATTGGGTCGCTCACGGCGGACGCGCGATCATCATCAGCCGCACTCCTCGAGCCCAGTTTGATGATCCCCGGATTGTCCCGCGGAGCACCGATCATGCTCCCGTAGATAATGAGGATATAGTCGACGACAACAATCAGAGCCTCCTGTCGCAACCTACTGAGCTCACTCGTGGCCTGCAGGGCCTCGTTCTTTCAAAGCTCGCTGAGCGCATGAGATTCAACAGTCCACCGCCGCCTGGACAGAGCTCGCGCACCGTTCCCGAGCGGGCGCTCGACGGCCCGCTGATTCACATCGGCGATGAGGCGGGTGCCGTACTGGCTGATTTTGATCTCGTGAAGGGACGCGTGCTCTTCCTCTCCGATCCGTTCGTCGTCAGCAATTCGGGTATTGGACGCGGCTCCAATCTCACGCTGGCGCTCAACATGATTGGCGCGCTGGGAGCTCCGAAGAGGCCGATACTGTTCGACGAGTTTCATCATGGATATCAGAGCGAGACGAACCCGCTGTTCGCCTATCTGCATGGAACGCCGGTCATCTGGATTCTGGGCCAGTGTCTGCTGCTGGTAGCAGCCATCTTTTTCAGCCGCGGAAAAAGGTATGGCAGGCCTCTGCCATTGCCCACCGTCGACCGTCATTCACCGCTCGAATTCGTCAGCTCAATGGCCAACCTCGAGCAGGTTTCACGCGCACGAGACCTTGCTGTTGAAAACATCTACCCCAGATTCAAGTCACGAATGGCACGGTTGCTCGGCCTCCACTTGAGATCGAGTCCGCATGAGTTCGCCGCAGCCGTCGCCAGGCGCCGGACATCTGTCTCTCCCGACGAGATGCGTCGGACGATTGAGGAGAGCGAGGCAATCCTTTTGGGCCATGCCGTGGATGATCACCGGCTCGTCGACCTTGTAGCGCGCATGCGGCGGATTGCGTCTCGTCTGCAATAGAGTAATGGGCACGATCAAGATAGGAATTCTGGCATCAGCAGAAGCAGAAGAAGCCGACCGGCTCGAATCGCTTCTGGCCGAGCTCGCCCGTGAGATCGCTCAGCGCCGCTGGCAGCTGCTCACAGGTGCGACGACCGGTATCCCGGACCGCGTCTCACGCGAGGTTCAGCGACGCGGCTGCCTTTCGATCGGAATCTCACCGGCACTCAATGCGGCTGAGCACGTCAAAGAGTATGGACTGCCCGTCGACGGCTGCGACGCATTGATCTATTCGGGATTCGGCTTGAAAGGGCGCAACGTCATTCTGGTGCGCAGCGCCGATATCGTCGTTGTCATCGCCGGTGGCATGGGAACTCTCAACGAGTTCACCATCGCGGTCGATGAAGGGAAGCTGGTCGGAGTGCTGACTGGAACGGGCGGGGTGGCCGACGAAATCGAGAGGCTGCTGCCCTGCGTCCGGCGGCCTGAGCTGGTGTGCTTCGACTCAAGTCCGGCACGACTGATTGAAAAACTGGAGCGAGGCGCAAGAGACACGAAAACAATAAGGTATTTGTGTTTTTGTCGCTAAGTCTTCCCAATAATATCCCGACCGTAAATCTCCACCGTCTTCTCCTCGTCTCCACACATAAGATAGATATTGAACTGTGTCACGCCCTCTGCCCGAAGCTCTTCCAGCTTTCTCAGATGATCCTTTACCGTGCCCACGATACAGAAGCGATCCACCACCTCATCCGTGACGAAACTTGCATTGCCACTTCCCACCTCTGCGTGGTGCAGGTAGTCGTATCCTTTCCGGTCGCGAATATAGCCAACGAGCTCGCGGGGGAGATCCTCTGGCTTGTAGCGCGAAACGAGATCCACGATGTGATTTGAAACCAATGCCGGAAACCATCTCACACGGTCCCGAGCAGCCTGTAAATCGTCAGAGACCCATACAGGCGCCGCGCTCATGACGCGAATTTTGGAAAAGTCCCGGCCTGCCTCCTCCGCTCCCTCACGCACGAACCCCAGGCACCATCGGATCAGATGCGGATCCGCAAACTGCAGGATCACTCCGTCGGCTATGCGACCGGCACTCCTCAAGGCCTTTGGTCCATATCCCGCAACCCAGACAGGCGGGATGCCTGCGTCGGCCCAGTTCATATGGATGGCGTGATCCTCGTAAACGATCGACTTGCCGGCCGTCAGATCCCGAATCACATCCACGGCCGCTTCGAGATTCGCCATGGTAGTAGGCTTCTTGCCCATGACCCGCCGCGAGCTGTCGCCGCGGCCGATGCCCAGGTCCATCCGCCCGTGAGAGATTCGGTTGAGTGTCGCCAGAAGGCTGGCAGTCACAGTCGGATCACGAACGACCGGATTGGTGACACAGGTTCCAAGCCGCAGGCGATCGGTGGCGGAGGCAATCAAGGTCAGGAGTGGATAGGGATCCTGCCAAAGGACGTGAGAGTCAAAGATCCAGGCGTAAGCAAAACCCGCCGCCTCAGCCTGACGGGAGAGGTCAACTATTCGCGGGGGGTCCATATCCGGCTTGAAAGTGATTCCAAATTCCACCAATTATCCTCCGTTCTCAGCGTTTCATATGCGGGACGGTGTTTCACAGACGGCTCGATGCTGTGCTATTGTAAGAGAAACGAATTCCGGCACAGGCTGGACAGCCTGTGCCACGGTTTGAAGATGCGTTACGTAACCAACCCGCCAAATCCGTGGTCGAGTCTTGACGTCGAGTGGATCGGCGAGCCGCCGTCGGCGCGCCTCGAAGTCTTCGAAGAGACCGCGACGCGGGAAATCATTACACACAACGACAGCCCCGACGTCGGATTTGACTTCTCCGTCAACTGCTACCGCGGCTGCTCGCATGCCTGCACCTATTGTTTCTCGCGCCCGACTCACGAGTACCTGGGATTCGGGGCGGGCACCGACTTTGAAACCAAGATAGTCGCCAAGGTCAATGCCCCGCAGCTTCTTCGAGAGGCCTTCATGAAGCGTTCCTGGAAGGGCGCGCCGTTGTGCTTCTCACTGACGTCCGATCCCTACCTGCCGCTGGAAGGCCACTACAAGCTGACGCGTCAATGCCTCGAGATCTGCCTCGAGTTCCTCAACCCGGTCAGAATCATTACCAAATCGGCTCTCGTCCGCCGGGACATCGATTTGCTCACCGAGATTTCACAAAAGGCCGATCTTGCCGTCTCGCTCACTATCCCTTTCGCAGATCGCGAGACGGCCCATGCGGTTGAGCCCCTGGCACCGATTCCCGAGGCTCGCTTCACGGCCATGCGCGAGCTCGCCGATGCCGGCATCAAAGTGGCGATCGGGATAGCTCCGGTCATTCCCGGCTTGAACGACTCAGATATCCCGCAACTCCTCAAGCGTGCCCACGAAGCCGGGGCTCGAGGTGCATTCATGACAATGCTTAGATTGCCCGGCAGTGTCGCGCCATACTTTGAAGAGCGCTTGCGAGCAGCGCTGCCACTCCGTGCGGACCGTGTCATGCGTTGCATTCGTGAGGCTCGCGGCGGCAAGCTCAATGAGTCACAGTTCGGAGCACGCATGCGAGGCAAAGGTCAGTTCTGGGAAATGATCCATGATGTCTTCGGGCTTCATTGCCGGAGACTGGGCCTCAATCATTCAATGGAGGCCAAGGAAGCCTCTGCCGTTCGCAATACATTCCGCCGCCCGTCCAACCAAACGCGCCTCTTCGACTGAGTAATTTGGAGTGCGCAACCCTGGGACCGCGGGCGTCCCGCCCGCATGACTCGAGAGCACGCACTTTCGAAGCATGCGGGCGGGACGCCCGCGGTCCCAGGGTCGCACTCCAAATTACTCCCGAACCAGGTCCGAATAGGTCTCCGGACGCCTGTCGCGGAAAAACTGCCACACCTGCCGCACCTCGCTGATCTCATCAAGATTGAGATCCGCCACAACCAGCTCTTCTCGGTCGCGAGCCGCCTCAGCGATGATCTTGCCCCGGGGGCTGCAGAAGTAGCTCTGACCATAGAATTCGCCGATATCCCATGGCTGCTCATGCCCTACTCGATTGATGGCACCCACAAAGTAGCCGTTGGCCACGGCGTGCGCCGGCTGCTCGAGCTTCCAGAGATACTCGCTGAGCCCCGCCACCGTGGCCGATGGATTGAATACTATCTCGGCTCCATTCAAGCCCAGTGCGCGCGCGCCCTCCGGGAAGTGCCGGTCATAACAGATGTAGACACCGATATCGGCGAACTGAGTCTTGAAGACCGGATACCCAAGATTTCCAGGCTTGAAATAGAACTTCTCCCAAAAGCCCGGCGCACAATGCGGTATGTGGTGCTTCCTGTACTTGCCCAGGTATTTGCCATCCGCGTCGATCACTGCGGCTGTATTGTAGTAGACGCCAGTCAACTCCTCTTCGTAGATCGGCACGACTATCGCCATTCCGAGCTTACGCGCGAGCTCCTGCATCAGCCTGACGGTCGGGCCATCGGGAATCTGCTCGACCATCCCATACCAGCGCGATGATTGCTCAGCGCAAAAGTAGGGCCCTGTGAAAATCTCCTGCATGCAGAGAATCTGCACTCCCTGCTTGCCTGCCTGCTCAATGTAAGCAACGTGCTTGTCGATAGCCTCCTGCCTTATTCGATCGAGCGATTCTTCAGTGGCTGTCGTGCACGCGGTCTGGATCAGACCGCACTTTACTATGCGTGCCATACAATCTCCTCAAGCCAGTTTCATAAGTATCAAATGAATCAATGCTGCCGACCCAAAGCCCACAAACCATGCGTAGTCATAAAGAGCTCTCAACTGCGGAACTACCAGCCCGATCCAGGCAAGCGCACAACCTCCAACAGTCGCCACGACAGCGCGCCAGTTCCAGCCGCTGGAATAGGTATAGGCACCATCAACACGGTACAGGTCTCCCAGAACCAACCGTCTCTTTCTGACGAGCCAGTAGTCGGCGACAAGCACGCCGGCTATTGAACCAAGCCCTCCCGAATAGCCTACAAGCCATTTGAAGATGTAACCCGAGGGATCGGCAAGCAGCCGCCACGGCTGCATCGCAATCCCAACCAGCCCGGTGATCAACCCTCCGAGCCGGAATGAAATCCACTTTGGAAAGGCGTTGGCAAAGTCATTTGCCGGAGATACAACGTTGGCTGCGATGTTGACCGCCAGCGTCGCCACAACCACCGTGAACATCGAGATCGCTATCACCCATAGTTGCCCGAACTGGCTGACGAGCTTCATTGGATCCCAAAGCTCACCCATCGAAAGATGCGGATAGATGACAACAGCAGCCGACGTGATGATTACGCCCATTGCCGCAAAGACCGTCATCGTGCTGGGAAGCGCCAGGACCTGGCCCAGCGCCTGCTCGCGCTGGCTGCGCCCAAACCTGGTGAAGTCCGGCATGTTGAGTGAAAGAGTAGCCCAGTAGCCGATCATTCCGGTGAGTGATGGAATGAAGACCGGCATGAACTCCTTCAGGCTCGAATAGTGTCCCGGTTGTGTAAGCAGATATCCGAGGCCATTAGCGCGCCAGACAGCCCACCCGAGGAGCAATGCAGTCATCACCAGAACGAACGGGGCCGCCCAGTTCTCAACACGCCGAAGCAGGTCCATGCCCCGGTAGATGATGTATATGTTGAGCCCCCAGAAGAGAAGAAATGAGAGCCACTCGGTCGGTCGATGGCCGCCGATCGGGCCTCCGAGCAGTGTGGACCACTTTGGAATCACGGCGCTGAAGAATGTGTTGAGCGCTTCGCCGCCTATCCAGGCCTGGATTCCAAACCATCCACACGCGACGAGGGCCCGCATAAGCGCCGGAAGATTGGAACCGAGAGTCCCATAGCTCGCTCGCGCGAAGACTGGGAACGGAATCCCATACTTTGTTCCCGGGTGTGAGTTGAGCAGAATCGGGACAAGAACGATCGTATTACCGAGGAGGATTGTGATGAGCGCCTGCCACCAGTTCATGCCCGCCGCGATCAGCCCGGAAGAGAGCATGTAGGTAGGAATGCAATGAGCCATGCTCACCCACAGGGCAGCGTAGTTGTAGGTGGTCCAGTTTCTTTTGGCTACAGGAACCGGAGCGAGGTCATGGTCGTAGAGAGGGCTCGAGCTGATCGACTCCGGATCGAGAAGTTCGACCCGGCCATCGGCGTGCTCGATGACCTCATCCCGATCAACCTCGGCTCTAATTGCCATTTCGTTAGCTCATTGAGGCCCTGCCAAGGGAGCAATTTGGAGTGCGGCGACCTGTCGCCGCTTTTGAGCAAGATGCTGCAGTGCTCAAATCAAAAGCGGCGACAGGTCGCCGCACTCCAAATTGCTCCCTTGGAGGGCCCTTCCACCTCGCTATGAGAACGTTCCGCGTTTGATGAATCGGCCGTCTCCCGCCTTTCCACGAAATTCCCCGTTGGAGACAACCACCTTACCGCGTGACAAGACCGTCTCTGACACCCCTTTTATCGTCCAGCCCTCATACGCGCTGTAGTCTACCCGCATGTGATGGCTGGCTGCGCTGATCGTCTGCTCGCGCTCCGGGTCGAAGATCACCAGATCGGCGTCTGAGCCGACCGCGATCGTACCCTTCCTTGGAAAAAGACCGAAGATCTTCGCAGCCGCGGTCGAAGTGAGCTCGACGAAACGGTTGAGGCTGATGCGACCGCTCGCAACACCACCGTTGTAAATCAGGCTCATGCGATGCTCTATGCCAGGGCCGCCGTTCGGTATCTTGCTGAAGTCGTCTCTGCCAAGCTCCTTCTGCTCTTTCATGCAGAACGGGCAATGGTCGGTCGAGATCACCTGGAGATCATTCCCTTGCAGCCCTTTCCACAGCATCTCCTGATTGGCTTTGTCACGCAGCGGCGGGGTCATCACGTACTTCGCGCCGTCGAACCCCTCACCCTCGTAATAGCTGTAATCAAGAAACAGATACTGAGGGCACGTCTCGGCGTAAGCAGGTAGTCCGAGGTCGCGAGCCGCCTGAACCTCCTTAAGCGCGTCGTAGCAGCTCAGATGAACGATGTAGACCGGCGAGTGCGCCATCTCGGCAATCGCGATCGCGCGGTGTACGCCCTCCGCCTCGGCCTTCGTCGGTCTGGTGAGCGCGTGATACTTCGGCGCGGTTCGGCCTTCAGCCAGCGCTCGCTTGACGAGCACGTCGATGACGACGCCATTTTCGGCATGCATACAGACGAGGCCGCCGGCTTCGGCTGCCGTGGTCATCGCCTTGAAGATCGTTCCGTCGTCTACAAGGAATACTCCGGGGTAGGCCATGAAGAGCTTGAAACTCGTGACGCCCTGATTGATGAGCCCTTTGAGCTCAGGCAGCCGTTCGTCCGGAAGGTCGGTGACGATGAGGTGAAACCCGTAGTCGAGAGCAGCCTTGCCTTCTGCCTTACCGAACCAGACATCGAGAGCCTGGTTGAGAGACTGCCCTTTGTACTGAACGGCGAAGTCAATGATTGTCGTCGTTCCCCCGAACGCCGCCGCTCGCGTACCAGTCTCAAAATCGTCGGAGGACGAGGTTCCACCAAACGGCAGGTCGAGATGCGTGTGAGGATCGATGCCGCCGGGAATGACCAGCTTGCCGGTGGCGTCGATCGACTGGTCGACTTCCGCATGGCCGAGGTCTCTTCCGATTGTCGAAATGGTTTCGCCGTCAATCAACACGTCCGCGACATAGTCGTCGACTGCGGTTATGATCCGGCCGCCTTTGATCAGAGTCCTCATCGCGCTCTCCTGCCTAGCTGTCGAGGTGATAGACGATTTCGCCGTTGACTACCGTCATAATGCACCGAGTCTTCAGAATTTCAGGTTCAGGTATCTTCATGATGTCCGCAGACAGAATCGTCAGGTCTGCCAGTTTTCCCGGCTCGAGACTGCCCTTGCTGCCTTCCTCGAATGCCGCGTAGGCAGCCCAGAGAGTAAACATCTTGAGAGCCTGCTCGCGAGTCACAGCCTCTTCGGGATGCCAGCCTTCGCCCGAGTAGCCCTTCTGATCCTTGCGCGCCACTGCGGCGTAGAATTCGATCATCGGCTCCCCTCGCTCAACAGGCGCGTCGGAGCCTCCGGCAATGATCACACCGGATTTAAGAAAGCTCTGCCATGCATATGCGCCCTCAAGCCGCTTCATCCCCAGCCTGCGCGGCGCAAAGTGAAGATCACCGATCGCGTGCGAAGGCTGCATCGAGGGTATGATGCCGAGCTTCGCAAAACGCGGCAGGTCCACCGGATTGACGATCTGAGCGTGCTCGACTCGCCATCTCGGCTCCCGCACGGGCCGTTCGGCTGCGGGCACCGTATTGAGCGCCTTCTCGTACAAATCGAGAATCACACGATTGGCTCGATCACCAATGGCGTGCGTCTCAACCTGGATACCCTTTCTCAATGCTTCGATCAGCATTGGAAGAACAACCTCTTCCTTCTGAGTCAGGAAGCCCGAGGTGTCACGGTCAGAGTAGGGCTCGAGCAAGGCGGCCCCCTGCGAACCGAGCGCTCCGTCGAAGACGACCTTGATCGACCGCGTCGTAAACCGGCCGTCGAATGCCCCAATTCTGGCCCCTTCGCGGAGCAGTCGCTCGGCATTGGGACCTGGACCATAGACGGCGTTGTAAATGCGAAGCTTGATTCTTCCTGAGCCATAGAGCCGGTTGAGCCGCTCGACCTCATCGTAGGCGCTTCCGGCGTTCTGTATCTCGCACCAGCCAAGCTCGAGGCTTCTTTTGACTCCGAGAATCAGCGCCTGGTCGTTTTCGGCCTCAGATGGTTTTGGCACGCGCGATGACACAAATCCCTGCGCTCGATCGAGAAGCATTCCCGTAGGCTCGCCGGTCTGTTTATCCCTGATGATCTCGCCGCCCTCAGGGTTTTGGGTCTTGGCACTGATCCCGGCAAGCTTCAACGCGGCGCTGTTGGCTACAGTGCCGTGGCCGTCCGCGCGCTGAAGCATGACCGGATTGTTTGGCGAGACGCTGTCGAGATCGAGTCGCGTTGGAAAGACGGGAGGCTTCCAGAAAGTCTCTATCCAGCCGCGACCCGTGACCCACTCGCCGGGCTTGGCGTGATCGACACGTTCCTTGATGCGCGCGAGAAGATCGTTGAGGCTCGCAACACCCTCGAGGTTGAGGGTCATTTCGCGTTGGCCTACGCCTGAGAGGTGATAGTGGGAGTCGGTCAAGCCGGGGACTACGGTAGCGCCCTTGAGGTCAATGACTCGAGTCCGCGGGCCGATGTACCTCGCCACGTCAGTGTCGGCGCCCGTGAAGACGATGCGGCCGTCTTTGACAGCGATTGCCTCGGCGTGTGGCTGGCGCTCGCTGACGGTGTAGACATTCCCGTGCTGAAAGACGGTATCAGCAATGGCCGGTTGCGGTGACACCCACCAACAAAGAAGCGCAGTTATGAGCGTGAATAACATGTTGACCACGCTTCGCATCCCGAAGGGATGCAAGAAGGTAGCGGGCCTGGGGCAAGCGAAGCGCAGCCCCAGGAACGCTGGGTAAGAGCCACCGCGCCCTGAATGGGCGCGAGACCTCCGATAACTGACCGTGATGGTCTGGCGTCCCTTCAGGACGCGGTTCTTTTTAGGACCCTTTCCAGGGGCTGCGCTTCGCTTGCCCCTGGCTAACTTCTCGCATCCCTACGGGATGCCGGAGCGGATACTGGACAATTCTGAAGCAGCCTCCTTCGCTGCCTCCTGACTACCCTCTGCCACCCCATCGGAGTTGGGCGTTCCGTACGGAGTCGCCTTACAAAGATGCCAGGCCGGCGTCGATCGCCGAGACCAGTTCATCGATGTCGCTCTTACTGGCAATCAAAGGCGGCCCGATTCGCATGACATTGCCATACAATCCGCCCTTCCCGATGAGCACTCCACGCCGCTTGGTTTCGTCAAAGACCTTCATCAAAGAGGCAGCATCAGGCTCCTTGGTCTTGCGATCCTTGACAAACTCTAGAGCCTGCATGAGACCCATTCCTCTCACATCGCCAATGACATCGTACCTCTCCTGCAGTCCCATGAGCTTCTCGCGCAGGTATCCGCCGACGACCTGCGCATTGTGCGCCAGGTTTTCGCGCTCGATCACTTCGATCGTCGCAATCGCCGCACGCATCGAAAGTGGATTCCCGCCAAACGTCGAGAACGAGAGCGACGGATAGGCATCGGCGATCTCCGGCCGGGCTACTGTCGCCCCGATCGGCAGGCCGTTGGCCATTCCTTTCGCAAACGTCATGATGTCGGGCTCAACATCGTAGTGCTCGATACCAAACATCTTCTCGCCCGTTCGTCCCCAGCCCGTCTGTACCTCGTCGGCAATGAAGACCCCACCGTATTGCCGGACAATGGCGACAGCCTCCTTGAAATACTCCTTTGGCGGAACGATGAATCCGCCTGAGCCCAGGATTGGCTCGGCGATGAATGCCGCCACCTGGCCCGTTGTGGAGGTCTCGACCAGTTCCTTGATATCCTTTGCGCAGGCGATGTCGCATTCCGGATAAGTAAGGTGAAGAGGGCAGCGATAGCAGTAAGGCGCCGGCGCATGCACGAAGCCCGGCACCTGAGCCGGAAGGACCCGCCACGGCGCCTGGCCGGCCGCGGACAAGGCCGACATCGAGCGGCCGCTGTAGCTGTGACGGAGAGTGATGATCTCCTGCCTGCCGGTATAGAGTTTGGCCGCAACTACTGCCGTCTCATCCGCCTCCGTACCACTGTTCGTAAAGAAGCTCTTGGTCAGATTACCGGGTGTGATCTCGGCCAGCTTGGCCGCGAGCCGCGCCTGTGGGCCGCTGGCATAGAGAGTCGAGGTGTGTGTGATCGTCTTGACCTGATCGATGACGGCCTCGTTGACGTGAGAGTTCGCATGCCCAATGCTGGTCACGAGCACGCCGCCGAAACAATCAAGATACTTCTGACCGTCTTCATCCCAGACGTGCATTCCTTCGCCCCGAGACAGTGCTATGGGCTCGGAATAGTAGTGGCTCACACACTTCCAAAGATAATCCTTGTGCTGTGCAGTTGTTTCCTTGTTAGACATGATTGCTCCGAAAGAAGGGCGCCGTCCCGATCAACCCCGATCGACAGTGACGCGACTGTCCGAACCGAAAAGGCGGGCCTGTAAGCCGATTCTAGCCTGAGTCATAGCCTGTGCCAACACTGGGTCCATTTTTTGAACACTGGTTGCAGGCTCGCGCTTGACGATTTAGGATGCAGAGCGATGACCCACTCGATAACTCACTCGGTTCGGGATTGCACCTCGCTCGACGATTTTCAAGCCTGCATCAGGATGCAGCGGGAAGTCTGGCAATTCTCTGACCTCGACATCACGCCGCTCAGATCATTCGTCATCGCTCTCAACAGCGGTGGTTTCACTCTCGGAGCCTTCGATCCGAAAGACCGTCTGCTTGGTTTCTGTCACGCGCTGCCGGCCTTCAACGCCTCGCGCCAGCCGTATTACTATTCTCAGATGACGGCCGTCACGCATGAAGCTCAGAACGCGGGCATCGGACTCGACCTCAAGCTGGCCCAGCTCGAACGAGCGCGTGAACGCAGGGTGCCATTGATTGTCTGGACGTTCGACCCGCTTCAATCGAGGAACGCCTACTTCAACCTGGTGAAGCTGGGTGCCGTAGTCCGAAGCTATCGCGTCAATTACTATGGCAACACGAGCACAAGCGTGCTCCATCGCGGTCTCGACACCGATCGCGTCTTTGCCGAATGGTGGGTTGATTCGGAACACACAGCTCAGGTGATCGCCGGCAAGCAGCCGACTGATCGGCCTCAGGCTCTGGTTGAGATTCCGGCGGAGATTAACGAAGTCAAGGCGCACGATCCGGCGGAGGCTCAGCACTGGCAGTCCAGGGTTCGAGAAGAATTCCAGCGCCACCTCGCGGCCGGACTCTATTGCGCCGGATTCACCAGGGAACCGAAGAGCCCAACGGGCAAATACCTTTTCTTTAAAGACCATGAAGATCGAAAGAATTGAGCTTATCGAAATTCGACTGCCACTCATCGCTCCATTTGAGACGAGTTTCGGACGGACGACCGAACGGCGAATCATTCTCGTCAAGGTCTTCGATGGAGGCTCGTATGGGTGGGGAGAGTGCACTGTTGGTGAAGGCCCTTTCTACAACCACGAATGCACGGACACTGACTGGATAGTCATTCGGGAATTCGTGGCACCGATGGTCATTGGCAAAGAGATATCATCGGCGAGGGACGTCAGCCCCCTGACTGCTGCGATCCGTGGAAACCGGATGGCGCGAGGCGCTGTCGAGGCGGCAGTCTGGGACCTCGAGGCTCGCCAGTCCAATCAGCCACTCTGGAAATTGCTCGGTGGAACACGGTCTGAGATTGACTGCGGCGTCTCGATCGGCATTCAGGATAGCCTGGAAATGCTGCTCAAGAAGATTGAGACCGAGCTGGCCGCCGGCTACCAGCGGATCAAGATCAAGATCAAGCCCGGCTGGGACTACGAGATCGTCAAGTCGGTCAGGAAGGAGTTCCCCGAGATTCGTCTCACGGTAGACGCCAACTCGGCTTATACGCTCGACGACATCGACCTCCTGCGCAGTCTCGATGAATTCGACCTTCTGCTGATCGAGCAGCCGCTGGCTGATGACGACATCATTGATCACTCCGTGCTGCAGGGTCAGCTGAAGACGGCAATATGTCTCGACGAAGCCATTCACAGCGTCGAGGATGCTCGCAAGGCTCTCAGCCTGAAAGCGTGCCGGATTATCAACATCAAACTTGGTCGCGTTGGGGGACATCTCGAAGCGAGAGAGGTGCACGACTACTGTCTGAAGCGCGATATCCCGGTCTGGTGTGGCGGTATGCTCGAGGGCGGCATCGGGAGGGCCCATAACATTGCCATGTCGACGCTGGCCGGGTTCTCCCTGCCGGGAGATGTGTCGGCATCGAAGCGATACTGGAAGGAAGACATCATCACACCTCCAGTCGAGGTTACATCACGGGGCACGATCATTGCTCCCAGCGCTGCAGGATTGGGGTTTGAGGTTAATGAAGAGCGTATCAGATCACTGGCAGTACGCTCGGAGATGATCAGGTAGCCATAAAACCGCAAAAGTGAGACATCGCGTGCACAAAGCTTTCGCCGCAGACGCCGAGGTTGTCCTCGCGGCCGGCGATTGCCTCGGGACATTGAGGAAGCTGCCCGCCGGCTTTGCCCGCCTGATCGTCACTTCACCACCTTACAATCTTGGCAAGGTCTATGAGCGATCTGCCGCGCTTGACGATTACATCGATCAATTGTCTCCAGTTGCCGATGAGCTGGTCCGCGTTCTGGCACCGGGAGGCTCTCTTTGCTGGCAGGTTGGCAACTACGTCGAAAAGGGCGAGGTCTTTCCGCTGGACATCCTCAGTTATCCATTGTTCAAGTCTCGCGGACTGAAGTTGCGAAACCGCGTCATCTGGCGATTTGGCCACGGACTTCATGCGCAGCGCCGCTTCTCCGGTCGCTACGAAGTGCTTCTCTGGTTCACAAACGGGGATGGCTACACCTTCAACCTCGATCGCGTGCGAGTGCCTTCCAAGTACCCCGGCAAGACTCACTTCAAGGGAGAGAAACGCGGCCAGCCTTCAGGCAATCCGCTCGGAAAGAACCCTTCAGACTATTGGATCGTCAAACAGGACTGGGAGCGTGAGGTCTGGGACATACCCAACGTCAAGGCCAACCATCCGGAGAAGACGGTTCACCCTTGCCAGTTTCCGATCGAACTCGTCGAGCGGTGCGTTCTCGCGCTGACTGACGAAGGCGAGTGGGTCCTGGACCCATTTGCCGGAACCGGCTCAGCGATGCTCGCCGCCCTGCTTCACGGCCGCCGCACTCTGGGTTGCGAGCGGCAACAGGAATATCTTCGGCTGGCGCGGAGGCGGATTACCGATCTACGGACGGGCAGGCTGCGATACCGCCCGCTGGGGAAACCCGTTTTTGAACCGACAGGCCGGGAAAAAGTCTGCCGGATACCGGAGAGCTGGGAAAGAGGTCTTCAGTAATGGTGGATCGAGCTCGAAAGAAGCCATCTCCTGAGGAGGAAATAGAGCAGCTCAGGCGCGAGATAGACGAGGCCGATTATCGCTATTACGTGCTCAATGAGCCGACGATTGCCGACGTCGAATACGATGCCAGGATGAAAAGGCTTCGCGAGCTGGAAGAGGCGAATCCAAAGCTCATAACACCCGACAGCCCGACTCAGCGGATAGGCGGTCAGGCCGCGGAGGGGTTCGCCGATTACCGCCACAAACGCCCGATGATGTCGCTGGACAACAGCTACGACATCGATGAACTGCGTGAATGGGCCCGCAGATGCGAGCGTCTGGCGGAAGGTCGCGCCTTCGATTATGTAACCGAGTTGAAGATTGACGGCCTGAGCGTCTCCCTCATTTATGAGGATGGAAGGCTGATCCGCGGCGTGACACGCGGCGATGGTGTACGAGGCGAAGTGGTCACTCAGAATGCGCGGACGATCCGCTCAGTGCCCCTGCGAATCAAGACCGGTGCATCGATACCGGCTGGCGCGGAGGTGGAAGTCCGCGGTGAAGTCTATCTGCCGACTGAAGTCTTTCAGAGGACCAACCGCGAGCGCGCTGAACAGGAGCTGCCGCTCTTTGCCAATCCTCGCAATGCCGCAGCCGGGGCCATGCGGCAGCTCGATCCCAGGATAGTCGCGGAAAGGCGCCTCGACATCTTCTGCTACCAGCTCCTCTTCGATGGGGCGCCGGCCTTCGCCACTCAGTGGCAGGCACTCGAGTGGCTCGACAAGGCAGGATTCAAGGTCAACGCCAGTCGCAACCATTGCGCTTCGATTGAGGATGTCATCGGCTTCTGCAACGACTGGGAGGAACGACGCGACGCACTCAGCTATGAAATCGACGGTGTTGTCGTCAAGGTCAATCAGGTGGCTGTCCAGGACGAGCTTGGCGCGACCGCGAAATCGCCGCGGTGGGCTATCGCCTACAAGTTCCCGGCTCGCCAGGCATCCACCAGGCTGCTCGACGTGAGTTACCAGGTCGGCCGTACGGGAGCGATCACGCCCGTCGCCATGCTCGATCCGGTTCAACTCGCCGGGACGACGGTCGCGCGAGCGAGCATGCACAACTCCGAGGAGATGAAGCGTCTCGGTGTCATGCGCGGTGACTGGGTCTTCATCGAAAAGAGCGGTGAGATCATTCCGCAAGTCGTGAAAGTGATTCTTGAGAAGAGAACCGGCGACGAGACCCCGTTCACTTTTCCAAAGCGCTGTCCGATCTGCAATACCACGCTGGTAAAACCAGCCGACGAAGCCGTGACACGATGCCCGAATCCGGATTGCCCGGCCAAGATTCGTGCAGGACTCATCCACTTCGCCTCGCGGCGGGCAATGCGGATTGAAGGATTGGGCGACGCACTCGTAATTCAACTGACCTCGGCGGTAACGCCCCAGGGCCCGATGCTTCAGGATGTTTCCGATATTTACCGTTTGAAAGAACAGCGGAATGACCTGATCTCGCTTGAGCGTCTCGGCGCCAAGTCAGTCGATAACCTTCTCGCGCAAATTGAGACCAGCAAGGAGGCGGGGCTTGCCCGATTGATTTATGGTCTCGGCATTCGTCACGTGGGTGAGCGCACAGCCCAACTGCTGGCGACCTACTTCGGCTCAATGGAGCCACTGGCAAGAGCCAGCGCTGAGGAGCTCTCGGCCATTCATGAAATTGGCGACGTGGTCGCCGCGGCGATTGCGGACTGGTTTGCAGAACCTCGGAATCGGACGCTGATCGAACGGCTCAAGGCGGCCGGAGTAAAGATGGAGACCCCGGGTGGCAGGCGCGTCAAGCGAGTCTTCGAAGGAAAGCAGTTCGTACTCACGGGGACGTTACCGGGGCTTAAGCGAGAAGAAGCCAAGGCGCTCATTGAAGAGCGCGGAGGTCGTGTTACCGGGAGTGTGAGTAAGAAGACAGATTTTGTAGTCGCGGGCGAAGAGGCTGGCTCGAAGCTCGCGCGTGCCGAAGAGCTGGGCGTCAAAGTGATCGACGAAGCGGAGCTCCTGTCGTTGATGGCTGGGTAAGGAATGGAGCACGCAGGCAATCGTGCCGCAGACTGTCCAGTCTGCGGCAAACTTCGATGGACGCCCAGTGGTGGAAATCGTGCCGCAGACTGTCCAGTCTGCGGCAAACTTCGATGAATGCCCGAGTGGCGAAATCTTGGCGCAGGCTGGACAGCCTACGCCACGATGGAGGCAAACTTCGATGAGTGCCCGAGTGGCGAAATCTGGCGCAGGCTGGACAGCCTACGCCACGATGGAGGCAAACTTCGATGAGTGCTCGAGTGGCGAAATTTTGGCGCAGGCTGGACAGCCTACGCCACGATGGAGGCAAACTTCGATGGATGCTCGAGTGGCGAAATTTTGGCGCAGGCTGGACAGCCTACGCCACGATGGAGGCAAACTTCGATGGATGCCCGAGTGGCGAAATTTTGGCGCAGGCTGGACCGCCTACGCCACGATTGAGGGGCTTGGGCGCGACGCCTCAAAAAGACTCATTAATTATAGGTAGGACTAGTCTTACAGGTACCCAAGGCATGCCCGGGTTTATATGTTAAAGCCTTGCAAAATCGGGCGCGATTGCTATAATGGCTGCAATTGGCAGCGGTAAAAACCCTAATGGCTGAGGACGCTGCTGAAATGGGCGAGGCCTAACGGCCTCGCCCGCTGACTTTAGGGCCAAGTTCTCTGCCCTCAGTACCTTACTCTCACACGATAGGTAACGGCAGCCTCCCCATTGCTGGCCACAGGAACGTTGAATCGGGCGGCAAATGCGGCCGTCTTCTCAGCCGGGAATGTTGAGCTCAGCATCTCCCAATCGCCCCCTATCGGCTCATTGACGATCACGGTCACCGGCTCAGTTTTATGGTTCCGAATCCGAATGTCATAGGCGTATTCGTAGACGTTCTGTGCAATCACGCGGTAGTCCGTCTGCTTCCGCTCGGCGACCACATCGAATGAATCACCCAGCTTGACTCGGACCGACTCGTCCCTCGGTGTGTGATCAATCTGATTCTCGCCGACAAACTGCTGTGCGCCGCTCTCATCGGACTTGTAGACGCGAATGATCCCTGCCGGCAGCGGATCGCCGAGATTGTTCTCCTTTGCATTCTTGAACTCGACGAAGACGCCCACCTTCTCTTTTATCGGCATTCCCGGGTTGTTGTTCCCGCGAAAATAGTAGGGCTGGCCGTTGAGAACGAGCTCTTTCCTGATCCGGACGTCTGCTGCTGTCAGAAGGCTGATCTGTTTCGTTTCGTTATTCTTGAGGGTCGCCGGGCGCTGCAGCGAGTAGAGGTGATACTCAAAGAATGCCTGTTCCTGGAACTGTCTTGGTGCTGCGGCTGCTACGCCGGCGCGAGACACCATGTCGCTTTTGACCAACTCCTCGACGCGGTTGACGTTGCCCGCTACGAGCTTCAACTCGGCGTTTCGATAGATCGTGCCGCTGTTGTTGTTGATCGTCACCCAGCCGTTGAGGTCGGCTCGCGTCTCGTCCTTGTTTACGACCACCACATAGTCGGCTCGCCATCCGAGGCCGCCAGTCAGATATGACGCCTCGACCGTATGTGTCTCCGCCCCCGTATTGTTCAGCGTCCAGACGAGCGTGGGTTTGGCTATCAAGTCGGCGGGCAGCCGGTCAAATCGCATCTCGGAGACGTTGGTCGGATTGATGATGATCTGATCTCCGATCTGCCAGACCTGGCCGTTATTGTTCGAGAGAAGCGTGGCGCGAGTCGGAACCTGCCTCTCGGTGTTGTTTTCGAGCCGCTGGCAGAACCAGCGTCACCTCCTGGCCGACGTATTTATCGAGAATCTTCTGTGGGTTGAGCAGATCGTATTCGTAGCTCTGTTCCACCACCGCGAGGGTCGCGGGGGCAGTCAGCGACTTGATATGGACGGTCGTCGGATTGATCTGCTGAGCGACGTCCATGAAGCGAAGTTGGTAGGTGCCACGACCCAGTCGCAGCGTCCGAGTGTCTTTGATGAGACCGATATTCGAATTGTAGACCGTCACAGCCACGCTCTTCTGGTCGTCGATCGTACTGCTGCCGACCTGCGCAGCTGTTCTCAACGCACTAACCGTCAGTAGCATCAGGCAGAGTGCTAACCGCATGATTTTCATGACCTCCGTTTTGGAGTGCGGCACCCCGCCGCGAGGTGCTCAACCGACACGCGGCGACAGGTCGCCGCACTCCAAAGAGAGAACGGCGGCTGTCGCCGCGCTTGCAGATGGCGGGTCTACTGATTTGAATAGTTCGGATAGGCTGGTTTCTTGTGCACCGGAAGCGGGTGCTTTGCCAATTCGTCAAGCAATACTTCCACGGTCTTCTCCAGCTGAGGGTCGTGCCCCTGCCGGACAGCATGCGGATCCAGGTCGACTTCAATGTCTGGAGCAATGCCGGCATTCTCAACTTCCCAGTCTCCGCGTGGCGTCCAGAAGCCGCGGCTCGGAGTCGACACCACCCCGCCATCCATCAACTGTTCCTGTGGCCCGAAGAATCCGACCAGACCTCCCCAGGTTCTCTTTCCGATCAACGGTCCGATCTTCAGCTCGCGGAAATGGAAGGGCATCGCGTCTCCACCAGAGCCGGCATATTCATTGATGATCAGCGCCTTTGGTCCCTGGATCAGACTGACCGGCCAGGTCGTATCCTCCCCGTCCCGGGTAGTCCGGTAATTGAGAAGTCGCCGCTGCAGGTATTCCAGAATATAGTCGGTCATCGTTCCGCCGCCGTTGAATCTCTCATCGACTACGGCGCCCTCACGACCGGCCTGTGGGAAAAAGTATCGATTGAAGAACGTGTAGCCGCCCTGGGCCGTGTCCGGAAGGTATATATAAGCAAGACGCCCCTTGCTCAACTCGTCTACTTTGCGCCGGTTCTCCTCAACCCAGGCAAGATTCCTCAGACCGTTTTCGGCGGCTATAGGAACTACCGTGACCTCGCGCGAGCCCGAGCCGTCGGGATTGGGGCCAACACGAAGCAGAACTGACTTGTTGGCGGTTCCTTCAAAGTACTTGTAGACCTCGTCAGTCGGCCGCGCGTCGCGTCCGTCAACCGAAAGCAGATACTCGCCCTGCGCCACGTTGACGCCCGGCTGCGTCAGCGGTGCCCGCAGTTGCGGATTCCAGTTCTCGCCATCATAGATGCGAGCGAAGCGGTAGCGCCCGTTCTCAACAGTGTAGTCCGCGCCCAGCAATCCGCCCTGCACTCGCTTGACGTCGGCGAAGTCTCCCCCGCCCACTCGTAAGTGTCCAACCGTCATCCCGCCGAGACTCTCTTCAAAGAGATAGTTGAGATCGGCGCGCGATCCGAGTCCTTCGAGATAGGGTTCGTACCTCTTTTCTGCCGCCTTCAGATCGTAGCCGTGGAACCCGGGATCGTAGAAGAAGTCTCTCTCGAGCCGGAAGCCTTCGTGATACATCTGCTTCCACTCCATGAGCGGATCTACTCGAACCTCCATGGCGTCGACTCGAAGTACCTGGGGCTGCCCGGGACGAGGAGCCGCACCGGGTCCCGGAGCCGGTGGCGCTCCGGCCGCGGGAGGCCCAGCGGTCCCTGAGATGATCCACTGACCGGGCGCGCCGGCCCTCCGCCCTGCCTGTAAAGCATCTTTTCGCCGTTGTGTGAAACCCAAATGAAAGAGACGCCCTCGACGAGTTTGTCGACCTTGCGCGTCTTGAGATCGAACTTGTATATGGTCAGCGGTCCGCCCTGCGAGGCAATCGCGTTGCCTTCGATGAGGAACAGAACTCCCTCTTTGCCGGGGATGATCCCCTGATAGTTGCGGGCGGGAATGGGCAGCGCGAGGACTCGCTGGCTGATCTTCTCGAAGTCGATTCTGACTGCCGGAGGCTCCTTCGATTTGGAGGCTTCGCGGATTCTCGGCCGCCGCCACCTTGGCTGCCTCCTCCTCATCGCTCTCCGGTCGCAGCGGCGAGGGCAGATCACGCCGCAGGACGACGACATAGATATTGCTCGTGACGCTCTTGTTTAGGCTCATCATCGAGGTATCCATCTGCGGACCGACATCGGTGCTCGAGACGAGATAGATGATATTTTCCCTCCGCGGTCGAAGACCGGAGACATTTCGTCGCTCATCCCGTCTGTGATCTGCTGCATCTTGCCAGTCTCGATCGAGTAGACGTAGACCGAGCGCATATGGCTCCGCCCCTGTTTGGTGTAGACCAGCCACTTGCTGTCCGGAGACCACGCGGCGCGAACGATCTGCTGCGGGCCGGTGAAGGTGTCTTTGAAGATCTGAACGGGTTTGCCGTTCGCCAGATCTACATACCAGAGATTGAGCCGCTTGTCGGTGAATGCGATCTTCTTGCTGTCGGGCGACCAGCTCCGGAGAGTAGAAGAACGACGGCGGCGACCCGAGATCGATCTTCTGCACGTCGCCCATACCGTCCTGCTTGCTGATGTGCAGCGCATACTCGCCGGACTCGTCTGAGAAGTAGGCGATCCGGCTTGCCATCAGGCGACCAGGACGGGATCGCGTCATTCACGCCGGGCGTGTTTGTCAGATTGCGAATATCACCCTTCTCCGCAGGAACAGTCAGGATCTCTCCGCGTGCCTCGAAGACGGCTCGCGCGCCGGTCGGTGAAAGCTGGGCGGTTCGAATCTGTGCTGCTGCCTTGACGAAGCGTGGTCGGACCTCGGGCAGGTCGGCCGTGACTCGAATATCGACCGGACGCGTCTTTCCGCTCTTCAGGTCGAAGAGATTGATCGCTCCGAACTGCTCGTAGACGATGGCGCCCGGCCCGGCGCTGGCAGACTTGAGGTCGAGGCCGGTATTGGCAATGGCCTGAGCTACAGCCTTCGACTTTGTGTCGTAGGAGAAGAGCGTCACCGGTCCGTTGCGATCCGAAAGAAAGAAGACTCGATCGTCTACCCAAACCGGGTTGAAATCATTCGAATTGTTCCGCGGCAGCTTCTCGATGCTCGAGTCGGAGAGCTGTGCAATCCAGATCGGCGAGGTTCGGCCGCCCCGGTAGCGCTTCCACCATTGAAAAGGCATGTCGAGCGGAACGTAGGCCAACCTGCTGCCGTCCGGCGAATAGGATGCTTCCGCCCCCATCGGCAGCGGCAGCGGAGTCGGAAACCCGCCCTCGCGAGGTATCGTAAAGAGCTGGCTGTAGACCGAATTGCTGGTCCGGCGCGAGCTGAAGAGGATGCTCTTCCCATCCGGAGTCCAGCCCATGGTCTGGTCCGGCGCCGGATGCCAGGTGATCCTCTTCGGAATTCCTCCGGTGGTCGCCACGACGTAGACATCGACGTTGCCGTCGTATTCGCCGGTGAAAGCAATCTCCCTTCCGTCAGGCGAGAAGAACGGCCTCGTCTCGATCCCGGCACCGGCCGTCAGTCGTTGTGCCGTCCCGCCTTCCCGGCTCACCAGCCAGAGGTCCCCCGCATAGACGAAGGCAATCTGAGTTCGTGCTCAGCGCAGGCCGCTGGAAGAGCGGCTTTGAGTTCGCCGGTGCGAGACTTCCAAAGAGAGCAAGGAAAGAGAGGAAGATTGATAAGGGATTCATGCCACCTCCGCCGAAGAGTCTGGTTGTGGATCTGGCTAGGAATATAATTGGCTGATGCCCAAAAGCAAAGGGACTTCAACAGTGGAGCGCGGCGGCCGGCCCATCCGAGACATTTGGAGTGCGGCGACTTGTCGCCGCTTTTGCGTTAGTTACTGCACTAATCATGGTGTACATGCGCCGATGTTCAGACATGCGCTGCAATAACTAAACCAACAGCGGCGACAGGTCGCCGCACTCCATACTCTGAACAAGCTGGCCCGCTAACATTCTGCGGCACGTCACAGATAACAGGTATAATCGGCGTCGCATGGCAGAGAGTCTCCTCATTCGTGATGCGACAGTGGTTGCGCTCGATTCCGCCAATCGAGTCTTCGAAGGCGATGTCTTGATCGAGAACGGCATCATCGCCGAGATCGGGCCTCGCATCACTCCTCCATCACCCGATCGAGATAATCGATGGACGAGGGCGTCTACTCCTGCCAGGCTTCGTTCAAACCCATGTTCACCTCTGCCAGACGCTCTTCAGGGGAGCAGCCGACGACCTCGCACTGATCGATTGGCTTAAGCAACGCGTCTGGCCGATGGAGGCAGCGCACACATACGAATCGCTCTCGAGCTCGGCTCGGCTCGGAATTGCCGAGCTCATATCCGGCGGCACGACCTGTGCCCTCGCCATGGAGACTGTTCATCATACTGAGGCCGTCCTGCGGGCAGTGGATGAATCCGGATTTCGAGCGATTGTCGGCAAATGCATGATGGATCAGGGTGAGGGCGTTCCGGAGGGACTCCACGAGCGCACCGAGGACTCGATTGCCGAGTCGCTGAAACTGATGGATTCGTGGCACGGTCGCGACGACGGCCGTATCCGCTGCGCATTTGCTCCAAGGTTTGCAATCAGCTGCACGCGCGAGCTGCTCGAAACAGTTGCCTCCCTGGCCAACGAGCGACATATGCTTGTGCATACTCACGCCTCTGAAAACCGTGACGAGATCGCCGCAGTCGAGCATCTCACCGGCAGGCGGAATATTGAGTATCTGCGCGATGTAGGGCTCACAGGCCGGCACGTCGTCCTTGCTCACTGCATCTGGCTTGATGATCACGAGCTCGACATTCTTTACGAGAGCGGCACACGAGTGGCCCATTGCCCTTCGTCCAATCTGAAGCTCGGCTCAGGTTTCGCTCGGATCAAAGACATGCTCGAGCGCGGCATCGGCGTATCTCTTGGAGCCGACGGCGCTCCCTGCAATAACCGGCTCGACATGTTCACGGAGATGCGTACGGCAGCGCTCCTTCAGAAGGCGCTCCATGGGCCACAGTGTATGCCGGCTCTGACCACGCTCCGAATGGCGACGATCGAGGGCGCAAAAGCGCTCGGGCTTGATAGCGAGATCGGCAGCATCGAGACCGGTAAGCGCGCCGACCTCATGCCGCTCAATCTCGAAAAACTGCACTCGACGCCGCAGCCCGATCTGATCTCGACAATCGTCTATACCGGGTGCGCGGCGGATGTCGAGACGGTGATCATTGGCGGCAGAATAGTCATGCGTGATCGGCGTCTTCTGACACTCAATGAAGCTCAGGTCATCACGCAGGCGAGAGAACAATCGGTCCTCATCAGCAGCTCTCTGGCTGCGCTGACTCACTGAATATCAATGACAGTAGGAACCAATGTCCCCCGCCGGGAAGGCTCCGAGAAGCTCACTGGAGCCGCGCGTTACATCGACGATCTGACGATGGAGGGCATGCTCTTCGGGAAGACGGTCCGCAGCCGGATCGCGCGCGGCCGCATCAAGTCAGTGATTTTCGACACCGATTTTGACTGGTCGCGAATCGTCATCGCAGACCACCGTGACATTCCGGGTAAAAACGTCGTCGCGCTGATTGAGGAGGACCAGCCATTGCTTGCGGAGCGCGAAATTCGCCATTTCGAGGAGCCGATCATTCTGCTCGCCGCGGAATCGAAGCCCCTTGTCGAAGACGCCGCTCGACACGTCCGAATCGAGTACGAGCCATTGGATCCGGTGCTGACGATCGAGGATGCGCTTGAGGGTCGCAACCTGATCTACGGCTCCGACAATGTGATCAAGCGATATCGGATCGAACGAGGCGATATCAGAAAAGGATTTTCCGAAGCCGACCGCATCGTCGAAGGCAGCTATCGTGTACCCCATCAGGAGCAGCTCTATATCGAGCCGCAGGGAATGATCGCTATCCCTGAGCCCAATGGGTTGACCGTCATGGGCTCCATGCAGTGCCCATACTACATTCACAAAGCGCTCAAGAGCAGCTTCGGGCTGAGCGACGACCAGGTGGTCGTCATCCAGACGACTACCGGTGGCGGTTTCGGCGGGAAGGAGGAGTATCCGTCAGTAATTGCAGCGCATGCCGCGCTCCTTGCCACCAAGGCCGGCCGTCCGGTCAAACTGATTTACGATCGAGCGGAGGATATCGCCGCGACCACAAAACGACATCCTGGTGTGATCACCCATCGTACTGGAGTCATGCTCGGATGGCCGCCTCGTCGCGAGTGAGATCGAAATCACTTTCGATGGCGGAGCCTATGTCACCCTGACTCCGGTTGTCCTGTCGCGCGGCGCTATTCACGCGCTTGGCCCGTACCGCTGCGATAACGTCAGGATCAATGCACAGGCCGTCGCGACAAACACTCCGCCCAACGGCGCATTTCGGGGCTTTGGAGCGCCGCAGGTGGCATTCGCCTACGAGATGCAGATGGAGAAGATTGCGCTCGAGCTTGGCATGGACCCGGTGCGAGCTCCGCAAAGCAAACATGCTGCGAGAGGGGGATGTGACGGCGACTGGTCAGACGTTGAAATGGAGTGTGGGATCTGCCGAGGTCCTCGACGCGGCTATCGCTCGATCCGGTTATTCGAACTGGCATAACGAGCAGGTCGCCGGGAACAAGCGGCGCGGCATCGGCCTCTCGTTCTTCTTTCATGGCGCCGGTTTCACGGGCAGTGGCGAAGCGAAAATGAAGGCACAGGCGGGACTTGGCGATCACGCCCGAAGGAAAGGCCAGGATTCTTTCGGGCTCCACTGAAATAGGACAGGGAACGCTGACGATCTTCAGTCAGATCGTTGCCGACGAGCTTGGTGTGACAACCGGCGAGGTTGAGCTTGAAGATGTGAATACATCGCGTGTTCCCGACAGCGGGCCGACAGTTGCATCTCGCACCTGCATGGTCGTGGGTAGAGTGCTGCAACTGGCTGCCAGGGAGGCTCGCGAGAGACTGACCCGCTTTGTGGGCGAGCGTTTCGGGGCGCCTGAGGCTCACCTCGAGGATGGACTCTTTGTGGCCGGCGAAAAACGGCTCGCCTCGTTTCAGGAGATGGCCGCGGCCTATCACAATGAAAGAGGTGAGTTGAGGATCGATGCCCGGTACTCGAGCCCTCCCGGAATCGAATGGGACGAGACGAGCTACACCGGCGACGCCTACCCTGCATACTCGTGGGGCGCCGATGTCGCCGAGGTGGAAGTGGATCTTGACACCTTATGAAGTGACAGTCCTTAAGCTGACCGTAGCGCAGGACATCGGACGCGCCATTCATCCGCTGCTTGCAGCGGGACAGATCGAAGGAGGAACTCTTCAGGCCCTGGGCTATGGCCTGCTTGAAGAGCTTGTCTGGGAGGGCGGCCGGATCGTCAATAACCGTCTTACGAACTACATCATCCCGACAGCACTCGATGCGCCCGAAATGGAGACGATCATCGTAGAGAAGGAGTATCCGCACGGACCATTCGGAGCCAAGGGCGTCGGTGAACTCCCAATGGATGGCGCCGCCCCGGCAATTGCCGCGGCCGTGCTCAATGCAACGGGAGCGATGGTGACTGAGATTCCGGTTACGCCCGAGCGTCTTCAGGCCGCCATGGAGAGAGACGGGAGCTCATCGTGAGATTCTCAGCTACGGTAAACGAGCGTCAGCGCGAGGTGGAGGTGCCTCCGATGAGGCGACTTCTCGATGTACTGCGTGAAGATCTCGGGCTCACAGGCACGAAGGAGGGCTGCGGCGAGGGTGAGTGCGGCGCCTGTTCAGTGATTCTCGATGGAGAGGTTGTCAACTCGTGCCTCATACCGGCGTGCCAGGCAGCGGGCTCAACAATCACGACAGTTGAGGGCATTGCGAAGGACGGTCGGCTCGACCCTCTGCAGCAGGCCTTCCTCGAGTGTGGCGGCGCGCAGTGCGGCATCTGCACGCCAGGCATGCTGATAGCGGCACGGGCTCTGTTGACGAAGAATGAGTGTCCGAGCCGGGATGAAATTCGTGAAGCGATCGCCGGCAATCTCTGTCGCTGCACCGGCTACGTACGAATCATCGACGCTATCGAAATGGCCGCCAGAAATCCGTGAACGATTGCATGATCGCTCCTCACGTCAATTCACCTCTCTCACTTGCCGACGCCTATCACGCGCTGGCCAACGGAAGCGCGTCACCGGTGAGCGTGATTGCAGGCGGCACCGACCTCATGGTTCTCATGAACGCCGGCCTTCTGCGAGCGTCAGCCTTCATCGATATCTGGAGGATACCCGAGCTGCGAGGAATCTCTGAAATCAACGATCGAATTCGCATCGGCGCGACGACGACCTTTACACAGATTGCCGCGTCGCCTCTCATTCACCGAGCGGCTCCCGCTCTGGTTGCCGCTGCTCGAACGATCGGCGCGATTCAGATTCAGAATCGTGCGACGATTGGCGGCAATATCGTCAATGGTTCACCGGCGGGAGACAGCCTTCCCGTTCTCGCCGCCTTCGATGCCGAACTCGAAATCGGAAGCGTGCGTGGCACTCGCAGCGTTCCCTTCAATAGTTTTTACACCGGTTATCGCAAGACACGTGCTCGAGTCCGACGAGCTCCTGCTTTCGGTGGTTCTGACAAAGCAGCGGAGCGATGAGAAGTGGAGTTTTACCAAAGTTGGTACTCGGCGGGCTCAGGCGATATCGAAGGTGGTCATGGCGTCACGGTTGAGGCTGGTCGACGGCGTAATTCAGGAGGCTGCGGTCGGCTTTGGAAGTGTGGCGCCAACCGTCATTCGGGTCAGAGCGACAGAGAGACTCCTCCTCGGCCGGCGGCCGGATGAAGCGGTGATCAATGAAGCAAGGGAGATGGTCATGCGGGAGATCGCGCCGATTACCGATCTGCGTTCGACCTCCCACTATCGACGGACGGTTGCGGGCAACCTTCTAGCCCGGCTTTTGACATCACAAGAGAAATCGTAGGGGCGGCTCGCGAGCCGCCCGACGTTTCTGTGCAAGGAGAAATTGACTGCTCAGACAGCTTCAATCTTCTTGCGCACCTCAGTCTCGACTACGGTCGGCCTGTCGATCTTGTAGGCTGCGGCATGGGGTTTCGATTCTTCGCGGGTAGTGCTGTCCATGTGGCACTTGCCATCAAAGATTGCACCGTATTCTATGATCAGAGCCGGTGTATAGATATCGCCGTGGACGCGCCCGGAAGCGCGTATCTCAACCTTGGTCTTGGCGGTGATGCTTCCCTCGACTGAGCCGTGGACCTCGACCGAAGCGGCCTCGACATTTGCTTTGACACGGCCGCGCTCGCCTATCAACAGGCTGCCGGCCTCCGAGATAATGGCGCCGGAGACGCTGGCATCAACGCGGAGGAGGTCAGTGAACCTGACTTCGCCATTGACATCCGTTCCCTCGCCCAGAAAGCTGCGCATCTCGCTCGCCGCTCCGCGTGATTCGGACGGAGCGCCGGGGAATTCGGTGGGGTATCCCATATCCCCAGGAACCTTATTAAACTTCATAAGAGAAACGCCTCCCTTGAAAGTGCTCTATCGAGCCAGTGAGTGAGTCTGAACAAGTTAATTTTTGCGATCGGTCAGCGATCAACTCTCTCCTATATGCGCAGCATATAGCGTTTAGCGCAAGCAGCCAAGGCAGACTACCCCCGCAAATTGAGAGCCGTCAAGTTGTGAGGAGCACTGCTACCAGGGGGCCTGATCAGGGCGATGCTCGTCCGGGGCGAGTTGCTGAACGCTCATCGCGTGAAGTGCCTGGTTGCCGCAGCTCAGAGTTATGGGCTCTTTCGCTGCTAATCTGCCGGAGTCTCGGATTTCCGCATAATGATCGAATAGATTCGATCGAGCTCGCTGATTGAACCGAATCCAACCTCGATTCGGCCCCCTTCCCTCAGCCAGGTGAATCTTCACCTGGGTTCCGAGCAATCGCTTCATCTTCAACTCGGCCGCGCGAATATTAGCATCATTTGGATGCACTGTCGAGCTACGATTTCGGGGTTTTTTGCTCTCCTTCTGAACTGCACGCTCCGTCTCGCGCACCGAGAGCCGGCGTTTGACGATCTCGTTCGCGAGACTCTCACGCTGCTCAGCGGTGGTCAGTCCAAGAAGCGCGCGAGCGTGCCCCATGGATATCTCCTCCCCCTCGAGCAGATGCCTGATGTGGTCCGATAACTCCAGTAGACGCAAGTAATTAGCGATTGTGGGGCGTTGCTTGCCGACGCGTTCCGCAAGCTCGTCCTGAGTCAGCCCCAGATGCTCCACGAGGCGCCGGTAGGCGGTCGCCTCTTCGATCGGATTGAGTTCCTGGCGCTGAATATTTTCTACCAGGGCGAGCTCGAGGAGCTTGTCGTCGGGAATGTTTCGGATAACGGCGGGGAGGCGGAGAATGCCGGCGATCAGCGCGGCTCGCCATCTGCGCTCGCCGGCAACAATCTGGAAGCGGCCATTGGCCATGCGTCTCAGCAGAATTGGTTGAACCAGTCCATGGTTACGGATCGATTGGGCCAGCTCCTCCAGACGAGCCTGATTGATGCTGCTCCTCGGCTGATCGGGATTGGGGTCGATGAGATCGAGATCAATCTCGAGCAGCTCTTCTCCGGCAGTCGCCGCCTCGGAGAGAAGTGCGCTAAGCCCCCTGCCGAGTGCTTTTCTGGTCATGGCTCAAAACCTCCCTGGCGAGATTCGAATAGCTTTCAGCTCCGCGCGAACGGCGGTCGTAGAGCTGAATCGGCAGGCCGTGGCTTGGCGCCTCGGCCAGCCTGATGTTCCGCGGAATGACGGTCTCGAAGACCTGCGGCCCGAGAAAATTCCTCAAATCGGAGACTACCTGATTGGCGAGATTGGTGCGCTCGTCGAACATTGTCAGGAGGAAGCCCTCGACTGCGAGGCCCGGATTGAAGCTTCGCCGAATCCTGACGAGCGTCTCCCAGAGGTCGGTTACCCCTTCGAGAGCGAAGTACTCACACTGAATAGGCACGATGATCGAATCGGCCGCAGTCAGGGCGTTCAGATTGAGGAGGCCGAGGCTCGGCGGACAGTCGACAATGATCAGGCTGAATCGGTCTCGAAGGGGCGCAAGAGTCTCACGCAGGATGTATTCACGCCTCTCGAGCTCGATCAGCTCGACTTCGGCTCCGGCCAGGTCTCGATCTGCCGGGGCGATTGCCAGATTGTCGACGCAGGTGGGCAGCAGGAGGCTCTCCAGGTTCTCCCGGAGGACGAGCGAATGGTAGAGGCCGCGCTGAAAGGAGCCCTTTCGAATGCCGATGCCGCTCGTCGCGTTGGCCTGAGGGTCCATGTCGACCAGGAGCGTGGAGACATTCTCGGCGGCAAGTGCAGCCGCGAGGTTGATTGCGGTGGTCGTCTTGCCGACTCCGCCTTTGCGATTCGAGATCGCAATCACCTTGCCCATACGAATTTATGTAACTGCTGTGTGTAAGGAACTTGGTGGCGGCTAACCCGGGCGCCCCGGGCATTGAATGCTCGCGCCAAGGCGCGGCGGGACACGTCTCGGAGAGTAACATAGGGGGCGGCGAGAGGGAATGGGCAATTCTTCTTCTTACCGGAATGTCTTATATGAATGGCCCTTTTGGCATCTCGACTATGTTCCACGTGGAACAGGCCCACGGGTTTTATTGGCGGTTCATTTAGGGGGCGCGGGAATCTCTGCACCGCCCTATCGCACGGGGGCGTTCCGACCGAACGGGGCGACCGTAGGGGCGGCTCGCGAGCCGCCCCCAACAGGCCCCTCAGCCATGTTCCACGTGGAACAGGCCCGGATATCTTATGTCGATGGTCCGTTTGGGGGCGGCTCGCGAGCCGCCCCTACGGGTCCCTGGGAATCTCTGCACCTGCGCAATCGTCCGCCGCGGGCCGATCGCACGGGCAATCGTAGGGGCGGCTCGCGAGCCGCCCCCAACAGGCCTCTCAGCTATGTTCCACGTGGAACAGGCCCGGAGGTCTTTAGTCGATGGCCGTTTGGGGGCGGCTCGCGAGTCCCTGCGCCTGCGCAGGCTCCGCCGCGGGCCGATCGCACGGGCGTTTGTGCATTCATCTCGCGTCTGGCCGCACATCCAGGACATATCTCGATTCCGAATTTGGCAGCCTCAGCCTCTCCACTCTCCAGCCCTTTGCCTCTTCGCCAACCATGGCCGCCAGATGATCGCCGACAAAGAGCAGCAACTGGTCCGCGTCGCGTCCGATCCGAAAGATCTCCCCCAGAATCTCCTCCATCTCCTCAATCGCACGCGCCGCAACGCATGTTCCCGCACCGGCGGGCGCTATCTCCTGGATTCGCGCATTGCAGACCTCGACATTGCTCAATCCGAGCGCAGCGGCGGCCTCCTCCAGGAAGACCGATCTCTTCCGCTTCGCTTCGACCAGTCTCACCCGGATGTCCGGGCGCGCCACCGCAATCGGCAATCCCGGCACACCCATTCCAGAGCCGAGATCCCACAAGCTGGAGATCGATCCCACCAGACACCGCGCAGCAAAGAGAGGTTCGATTACGTGGCGCAATGCGAATTCATCAGGGGAAGTCAGCGTGGTCAGATTCAACCCGCGATTCCACTTCAGAACCATCAGGTAGAATTGAGTGAAGCTTTCCAGGTTGGCTGGTGAGAGGTCAATGCCTGCGTCAAGCGCCAGGCTTTGGAGAACGGTCCTAAATCCTTGTGGGTGCGGGAGTTGCAAGTACTTAACCGGCCGGGGTCGGCTGGCGCGAGAGCATCTCGACGTGAATCGTCAATAGCGAGAGTGCCGCCGGAGTCAAGCCGGGGATTCGCATTGCCTGGCCGAGCGTCCTCGGGCGGACCCGCTCCAGCCGCTCGGCCATCTCATGCGAGAGGCCCGGCAGTTGGCCATAGGCGATGTGCTGCGGAATGGGACGGCCGGCCGCTCGAGCCAGTCTCGATTGGAACCCTTCCTGCGCACTCAAGTAGCCTTCGTACTTGAGGTCGGTGACTACGGTGCGCAACTCCTCGATCCGTGCTGCGAGAGACTCCGGAATCAGATGAAGGAGAGCCTCGGCCTCGATCTCCGGTCGCCGAGCCAGCTGACTGAGATTGGCGCCTTCGGTAAGCTCGACGCCCGTTTGAGCACGGAACTGCTCATATCCCGCACTCCTGGGAGTCGCCGTGCTGCTCCGAAGCCAGTTCAGCAGCTCTCTCTTGCGCTCAAGCTTTTGACGGTACTGCTCGCGCCGCTCGTCCGAGAGCAGGCCCGCTTCATAGCCGATCCCGTTCAAGCGGTCATCGGCATTGTCGATTCTCAGCTTGAGCCGCTGCTCAGCCCGCGAGGTGAACATGCGGTAGGGCTCATCGACGCCCTGGGTGACAAGATCGTCCACCAGAATTCCCAGATATCCCTCGCCACGCCCCACCGTGATCGACCCCAGCCCGAGGGCCGCGTGAGCGGCATTGACTCCGGCGAGCAGGCCCTGAGCCGCCGCCTCCTCATAGCCCGTCGTTCCATTGATCTGACCGGCATGGAAGAGCCCGCGAAATCTCTTGGTCTCAAGAGTGGGCCAGAGCTCGGTCGGATCGACCATGTCGTATTCGATCGCGTAACCCGGCCGCAGCATGACAGCCTTCTCGAGGCCGGGTATCTGGTTTACCAGCTCCTGCTGCAGATCCGCCGGTAGACTCGTCGAGAAGCCATTCAGATATGTCTCGTAGGTCTGATAGCCCTCGGGCTCGAGAAAGAGCTGATGCCGCTCCTTGTCCGGAAACTTCACCACCTTGTCTTCAATCGAAGGACAGTATCGAGGGCCAATTCCGACGATCTGCCCGCTATAAAGCGGTGATCGATTCAGGTTCTCCCGGATCGTATCATGGACCTTGGAGGAGGTGTAACCAATGTAACAGGAGATCTGCTTCTGCCGTATCTCCTTGGTACTAAAGGAGAAAGGCGTCGGCACCGCATCGCCTGGCTGCTCCTCAAACTGCCCCAGATCAATGCTTCTCCGGTCCAGGCGCGGCGGCGTCCCCGTCTTTAGCCGGGCTATCCTGAAACCGAGATGCCTCAGATTGTCAGCAAGCTTTATGGAAGGCGGTTCACCCGAGCGGCCCGCCGGAAAGCGCCGGTCGCCGATATGGATCAGGCCGTTCAAAAAGGTTCCCGTGGTCACCACTATGGCCTTGGCGCCGATCTGGCGCCCATCCATAAGTCCTGCACCTACAACAACTTGCCCGTCTATGAGCAGTTCGGCCACCTCGCCCTGACGGAGAGCCAGGCTGGGAATCGACTCGAGCTCGTGGCGCATCTGCCGCCGGTAGAACGCGCGATCGGCCTGGGCGCGAGGCGCCTGCACGGCCGGACCACGGCTTCGATTGAGCATTCTGAACTGGATGCCGGTCTCGTCGATGACTCTGCCCATGAGACCGCCCAGTGCGTCGATCTCGCGGACCAGATGACCCTTGGCAATTCCACCGATCGCCGGATTGCACGACATTTGAGCGATCAGGTCGAGGCTCAGCGTGACCAGTGCGGTTCTGGCACCGATCCGGGCAGCAGCATGGGCCGCTTCGCAACCGGCATGGCCAGCTCCAATCACGAGCACATCAAACTGTTCATCAAATCGTCGCATTGCCGAAGTTTTCCACAGGGCTTTCCACAGGGTTTTCCACAGGCTCCTGCTATTTTCCGATGCAGAATGTGGAAAAGATCTGATCCAAAAGATCGCCTATTAAGGTTTCACCTGTGATCACACCCAGGCTTCTCAACGTCAGGTGGAGGCTCTCGAGAACAATCTCTTCGGTAAAACCCGCCTCGAGGTCGGCCTTCGCCTTCTCGATCGCGGCCAGCGACTGCTCGAGAGCCCGATAGTGACGCTCGTTGGTGATTATAGCACTCTCAATCGCCTGAGCTGAGCCGGCGGTCAGGAGGGCATGAATTGAGCGCCTCAGGTCTTCGACTCCCTCGCCGCTCAAAGCCGAGGCCTTGATAACCGGGCAACTCGGTGCCGCGGCCTTCACGGCCTGCTCGGCCACAACCATGCCAAGGTCGCACTTGTTAATGACGACTATGCTCATCAGGTGTCGATCGCTGTCGCCCGCAAGTCTGGCCACCGCGCCGGAATCACTCGCATCGACCACTCCGATCACCAGGTCAGCATCAGCGATCGCCGAACGCGTCCGCGCGACTCCAATCTGTTCGACGAGGTCCTCGCTCTCGCGAATTCCGGCGGTGTCGACGAGTTCAACGGGTATCCCGCCGACGCTGACAGACTCGTTCAACGTGTCGCGCGTCGTCCCGGGCAGATGTGTGACAATGGCCCGTTCGCGGCCGAGCAACCTATTAAAGAGAGAAGACTTGCCGACATTTGGCGGGCCCACAAGAGCAATCCGGACGCCGTTTCGAATGATGCGTCCCAGACGGTATGTGTCCAGCAATCGGGCGATCTGTTCGATGAGACCGGAAATCCCGCTCAGGCATCTGTCGCGGCTGAGGGAATCCAGGTCGTCTTCCACGAATTCGACTGCCGACTCGAGATGAACAATCAGATCGATGAGCGTTTGCTTGAGCGGCGCAAGCTGCGTCGAGAGGTCGCCACGAAGCTGGCGGACTGCCACCTGGGCCTGCGAAGTCGTCTGCGCGTGAACCAGATCGTTGATCGCCTCGGCCTGGGTGAGATCGATGCGCCGATTGAGAAAGGCTCTCAGAGTGAATTCGCCCGGCTGGGCAAGCTCGGCTCCGTTCGAGCTCAGTATCCGAACAACCTCGGCCAGCACTACCGGCGAGCCGTGGCATGACAGCTCGACGATATCCTCGCCAGTGAAAGACTTCGGACCCTTGAAGAATGTGATCAGAGCTTCATCGATGGTGAGACCGGTCTCCGGATTGATCAGCTGAGTCAGTCGGACGGCGTTTGGCTGCAGTTCCACGTCGTTTGGGAGAAGTCGCCGCGCGAGATCGAGCGATCGCGACCCACTCAATCTGACGATGCCAATCCCGCCATAGCCGGCAGGCGTGGCAATCGCGACGATCGTTGATTCCCGTGGTGTGCTCATACGATCAGCACCGACCTGCGGTCACGATCACTGGTGGGAGACGAAGAGAGGAAAGCGCGACTAGGCGGGTACTATCTTGACGCGACGCATTTGTCCATCACCTTCACTTTCGGTGCGGACGCCACCATGATCGACAAGCGACATATGGATGATTCGTCTATCCTGCGCATTCATCGGGTCGAAGGTGAACGGCACTCGTGAAGAGCGCACCCGATCGGCGGCCTTTTGGGCCATTAGCTCGAGCTCGTGACGCCTCGCCTGCCGGTAGCCCTTGGCATCGAAATCAATCTGAATACCGGCAGCGACCTCCGCTGCAAAGACGCGTCGTGCGAGGTACTGAAGCGCGTCAAGCAGTTCGGCATTATGGCCAAGGAGGAGCGGCAGGTCGAACCCTTCGAACGCCACCTCAACCGTCGCCGCATCGATGACCGCGGCTTCCGCCTTCAGATCGAGCGATGAGCGATCTATGACTTGAGCGGCGAAGTCCTTGAGCCTGCCCTTCAATGCTTCCAGGTTTTGCTCGGTCATGGCTTGTCAGTACTTCAAGAGTCAGCCAGCAATTGCTTCGACTTCTTCCCTTTTGCCCGTGGCGCCGGCTTCTGCGGCGTTGATGGAACCGAGGCCGCAGGTGCCACGGGCGGGCTCATCTTATTGATCACAAACTGCTGCACGATACCGACGAGATTTCCGACCATCCAGTAGAGTACCAGACCCGCCGGAGCCGCCTTGAAGAAGAGCACCGTAAACAGCAGCGGCATGATGTAGCCCATCCGCTTCTGCATCGGATCGCCCGTAGTTGGCGTGAGAGCGGTCTGGGCAATCATCGTCACACACATGACGATTGGCAGAATGTAGTACGCGTCAGGTGCCGAGAGGTCGGTAATCCAGCCGAAGAAGTGGGCGTGCCGCACCTCAATTGCGATCGTCAGAATGGTGAAGACTGCGTAGAAGAACGGCAGCTGAATGAGCAACGGCAGGCAACCCATGAGCGGATTGCCCTGGCGCATCAATGCGATCTGTTCCTTTTGCAGATCGGCATATCGCGGGTCATTCTTGTCGACCTTCTTCATGCGCTCCTGCAGTTCCTTCATCTTGGGCTGCATGACCGCTGCGCGCTTCATGGAGATCGAGCTCTTCCATCTCAGCGGGAAGAAGAACAGGTTGAGCACTATGGTCAGGACAACAATCGCCCAGCCATAATTGTGCGTCACCACGTTCGTCAGCTGAAGACCGCGGAGCATCAATCTTGCGAGCGGTTTGACGATGGCTGAGAGATACCCGTAGTTGACCAGATCCTCGAGATTGCCCTTCCCGTCGCCAAGTCCGAACTTGATACTGATCTGCTCGAGCGTTGCCGGATCCTTCGGACCAGCGTAGATATGGCTCGGCTTGTCAGTGACCGGAATCCCAGCTGAGATATAGGTGCGATCCTGCTCCTTGTTGTCTATCTTCTCCTTACGGTGAATGTCGACGACCGTGATCGATCTGGCGGCAGCCGAAGGGACAAGCGCCATGGCGAAATAGTTATCATCGACAGAAACCCAGCGGATCGGCTCATCTTTGTCGATCACCTTTGGATCGTCGGTTTTGCTTCCGCTCGCCGTCTCTCGTTTGACGCTGCCGTTGAGGCTATAGCTAACCTCAGGAGTCGGCTTATAGTAGCCGTACTCTTTGATAGCGTGGTCTCCGAAGTTCGGACCAATGACTACCGAGACCGGAATCGCCTGCTCGCCACGCTTCACATCCACCTGGAAATCAAAGTCGTAACCGCTGCCGTTGAAGACGATCTTCTTCGTTGCGACGAGGTTCTCTCTCCGGTATGTGAAGACGATCTCCTGAGTCTGATTGCGAGCCAGCGCAATCTCGTCTCCCGGCAGACTCTCGATCTCGTAGTTGGCTGAGTTGAGCTCCTTCTCAAGCTCGCGATCGGCCGGTATAGCCAGACGAAGAGGAAATCCAAACTCACCGAGCCTCTCAGAGACCAGGCTCACACCGTTGGGAGGATCGATCGGCTTGCCGTCGGTGAACCTCGTCATTATCCACTGGGTGAGCACTCCACCCTTGTTCGAAACTACGCCATCCCATAAGTCGGTACGAATCCTTATCTGACGCTGTGCGACGGCGGCTGCCTGGGCGGGCGCTTGGGCAGCTGTTTTCCCCGCAGCTCCAGACCCTGGGACCGACGCCGTTGTGCTTCCGTCAGCCTGGACCGCCGGAGTCATCGGTCCTGGGGGTCCTGGCGGACCCGGAGGCGTCTCTGTACTGACGGTTTTCTGCTGCGCGTTCTTGGCAGGATTGGGGTATAACTTCTCAACGGCGAGCTGCCAGGCCAGGAAGATGGCCGCGGAGAGCGCCAGGAAAATCACAAATCTCTTCTGCATCTAGTCTTTCTTCTTCGGTCCCTATCTGACCGGGTCAAATCCGCCGGCGCTGAATGGGTGGCAACGCATCAGGCGGCGCAGTCCCACTTTCATTCCTTTGATAAAGCCATACCGGGCAATTGCCTCGGCGGCGTACTCTGAGCAGGTGGGAGTGAACCGGCAGACGGGAGGCAGGAGCGGCGATACGAACAACTTGTATCCGCGCAGCAAGTAGAGCGCTAGAGTGCTCACTCAACCTCCTACTGCCTGTTGCCGACAGTCTCTCGAAACTGCGAGACCATGCGACTGAAAGAATCCTCCAACTGCTCAAACCTGGCTTCAACCGCGGCCGGCCTCACGTTGAGCACCAAATCGCAACTCAAATCCCTCAGAGCCGATTCCCGGCATCGTCTGATCACCTCCCTGAGGCGGCGTTTACAGCGATTTCGGACGACTGCCACACCGATCTTGCGGGTAACGGTGATCCCGGTACGGACTTCTCCAATTTTAGTGGGAAGGACAAAGGCCGTGAAGAAAGGCGTCTGGTAACGTCGACCGTCCTGGTAGACTGTGTGAAACTGATGGCTTGTTTGCAGTAATCCTCTTTTGCGTCCTGCATTTGCCACCCGACCAGCTGTTTCAATGAGAGGCTTTCGCGGCAATTCTCAATAGTGGCTAGGGGTCAGCCGCTTTCGACCCTTGGCGCGGCGACGCTTGATAACCAGACGGCCGGCTTTCGTGCTCATCCGTTCCCGGAAGCCATGGGTTTTTGCCCTTCTGCGATTGTTCGGTTGAAATGTGCGCTTCATTAGTACCTCGCTGCAAACAGTGCTATCTCTAGAAAACAAAGAGATTAACAAGCAGCGGCGAAGAAGTCAAGACGGCCGCCAATTCGCGGGCCGCTCTATCCTGGGACCGCGGGCGTCCCGCCCGCGCATGATTTCAAAGCGCAGTAATATCGAGGTCATGTGGGCGAGCCGCCCTCGATCCCAGGGAAAAGGCCGCAAAGATGAGTTATGATTCCCGCTCGACAATGAACCGCGCTATGTCCTGCAGGACAGAGGTGTCACCTCGAACTCGACGCGCCGCCTCGATTGCCTCTTCAGCCAGCGCTCCAGCACGCTCGCGCGCAGCATCTATTCCGTAGAGAGCCGCATACGTTGCCTTCTTCTGGGCGGCATCCTTCCCAGCTGTTTTTCCCAGTTGCTGGCTCGTCGAAACCTCGTCGAGGATGTCGTCGGCTATCTGGAACGCGAGGCCCGCCTTCTCTCCGTATTCAGTCAGCAGCTCGAGATCGGGACTCTCCGCGCCACCCGTAATCGCTCCCAGGCGCACCGCACATCGAATCAGTGCACCGGTCTTCGCACGGTGAATCTGCTCGAGGCTTGCGCCGTCGATCTCCTTCCCTTCCGATTGGAGATCGAGCACCTGGCCTCCGATCAGCGCCCGGACGGTGCCGGCCGCCTCAGCAATCTCGGCAATCAAGCGTAGCTGGGTCTCAGCGGGAAGAATTTCAATCCGGGCCAGCGTCCGGAAAGCCTGGGTCAACAGGGCGTCCCCTGCGAGAATCGCCATAGCCTCGCCAAAGACTCTGTGGCATGTGGGCCGTCCACGTCTCAGGTCGTCGTTGTCCATCGCCGGCAGGTCGTCGTGGATCAGAGAATAGGTATGGATCATCTCCACGGCGCAGGCGGCCGGCAGGAGCGCTCGTTCGTCCGCGGAAAGGCTCTCGCCGGTGGCAATAGTCAGGATCGGCCGCAAGCGCTTCCCACCGGCGAAGATGCTGTAGCGCATCGCCCGATGAATTTCGGGCGGCGGCTCGGTCTCTGCTGGCAGCAATCGGTCAAGCCAGCGGTCAACCTCGGAGCTTCGTTGCTTGAAGTAGTCCGCAATCAAAGGTGCCGGTTTAGAAAGGGACGTCATCGCTTGTCTCGTCCAGAAAATCGTCTGCTGCCTCCACTGGGTTGGGCGGGTTGGCCTTCGATTCAACCGGTGGGCGCATTGTCACTCGCTCGCTGCTTTGCATGTCTCGAGGTGGTTCGAACGGCACGGGCTTGATCTCGCCGCGCTCCCTGGTCAGGATTTCAACCTTTCTTTGAACCTGCTCAAGCTGCCGCTGACATCTTCCGGCCAGATCGACTCCGTCCTGGAAGAGTGAAAGCGCCTGCTCCAGCGGAAGCTCGCCCCTCTCGAGTTGATCGACAATCGCTTCAAGTGAAGCCAACGATTCTTCAAATCCTGCTTCCTGGGGTTTAGGCATACCTATTCCTTCGTCGCCGTCACTCGACATCCTACTTCACCGTCGTTAAAACGCAGCTTCAATCGCTGATCCAAAGCAACCTCGGAGGCTCGCTTGACGAGCGCGTCTGTCTCAGTCTTGACGATCGCGTAGCCGCGGCCGAGAACCTTCAGTGGTGACATTGCATCGAGGCGGCTCGACGCGATCGCCAGCCTTGTAGATCGCTGGTCCACGAGCATCTGATGGGCATGATCGAGCCTTGAGACGAGCAATGAGAGTTCAATCCTCGCAGCCTCGACTTCCCGCGCCGGATCGAGCTTCGCAAAGCGGCGCTGCACATTGTCAAGATGGATCCGGCTGCGTCTGAGACAGGCCTCGAGCGCGTTGCAGGCACGCTCCACAAGTTCACGCCGCCTCGCAAGAAGGACCTGTACCGTGGCGGCAAGGCCAGTGAAGCCTCGCCTTCCGCGAAGCCGGTCCAGCGAGGCGGCTCGCTCGCTCAAGCCCCTTCGCATTCCTCGTTCGAGCCGGCTTCCTGCAGAGGCAACGCGTTCCTTCAACTCCTGCAGATCGGGCGCAACCATGGCTGCGGCGGCTGACGGCGTTGCCGCCCGCGCATCGGCAACAAGGTCTGCAATCGTCATATCCGATTCGTGGCCTACGGCGGAGACGATTGGTATAGCCGACGAATATATCGCGCTCGCCAATTGCTCGTGATTGAACGCGTGGAGGTCCTCGGCCGATCCTCCCCCGCGAGCAAGAATAATGACATCGACGCGGCCATCGTCGCGGCTGGCGCAATGATTGAGAAGAGCGATCGCCGCTACCAGATCGCGGTGGGCGCCATCGCCCTGCACGCGCGCCGGAGCGATAAGCACGTCGAGGCCGCTGTGACGCCGCTCCAGTATTAGAAGGATGTCGCGGACTGCAGCGCCTACCGGAGAGGTGATCACGCCTATCCGGCGCGGAAAGAGTGGCAGCTTACGCTTGTGCGCCGGATCGAAGAGCCCTTCAGCTCTCAACCGTTTCACTTGTTGTTCATAAGCCAGTTGCAGGTCGCCGACTTTGAGCGGCTCCATCGTTTCGACGAGCAGTTGGTAGTTACCATGTGGGGGGTAGACCTCAACTCTGCCGCGCACGCGAACCTCGAGGCCATCTTCGGGTTTATAGCGCAGCAACCGGTTCCACTGGTTGAAGAAGACGCATCTGACTTGAGAGTGACGATCCTTGAGGGTGAAGTAGAGGTGCCCGTTGTTGTGCCGTTTGAGGTTCGATATCTCACCCTGAACCCGGAGATCCCTCAAATCTCTTTCGAGGAGACCCTTGATCCGGGCAGTCAACTGGCTGACCGTTAGCGCCGGTCGCTCGGACTGCATCGAACGAAGGAGTTGGGGGACGGAATCGTTCATGGCGGCTATTCTGCAGAGGCGACTCACCGATCTTAGCATCGCGCCGAAGGCCCACTCAAGTTTCTATCGTTGCGACGACTCACTCTATCGGAGAGTTACCGGCGCCGGACGGCGCCGGGCGGGCAGGGACAAGCCCTGCCCCTACAAACGTTCTCAGAAAAAGCTGCACTCGCGCACAACGCTGTAGGGGCAGGGCTTGTTGTCCCTGCCCGTCCACGCGCCGTCCGGCGCGGGTAACGTTGCACCCAATTTGATGACAAGCGTTGTGCTATATTCATTGATCGAAGATGGCACGTCTCAACGTCAACATCGATCATATCGCCACAATCCGGCAGGCCCGCCGGACCAATGAGCCAAATCCCGTCTCAGCCGCTGTCATCTGTGAACTCGCCGGCGCCGACGGAATCACCACTCATCTGCGCAGCGACCGACGCCATATCCAGGATCATGATCTCGTGGCGTTGAAGCAGGTGGTCGTCACTCACCTCAATCTGGAGATGGCGGCGACCGACGAGATGGTTGAGATTGCTTCGAGAATCAAGCCCGACGTTGTGACTCTCGTGCCTGAGAATCCCAGGGAGATAACCACAGAAGGCGGCCTGGACGTGGTCGGGCAATCGGCTGCCGTGGGCTCGGCTGCCGCGCGTCTCAAGGAGAGAGGCATTTTCGTCAGTCTCTTTGTTGATCCCGATCTCAAGCAGATCGAGGAGGCGGCCCGGCTTGGGGCATTTCAGATCGAGATCTGCACCGCCCATTACGCCAAGTTGAGCGAAGGGCCCGGGGACGCAACCGTCCGCAAGACTGCTGAAATTGACGCCGAGTTGATCCGAATTCACGAGGTCGCCGCGCGCGCCTCTGAGGCCGGCCTCATCGTTGCTGTGGGACATGGATTGACCTATCGCAACGTCGCTCCGATTGCCTGCGTGCCTGAGGTTGAAGAATTCAACATCGGCCACAACATCATTGCGCGGTCAGCTCTCGTCGGCCTCGACCGCGCGGTGCGGGAAATGATCGCCGCGATTCGGGCAGGGGGGTCGGACGCATCCTATAGCTCAGGCAGTTAACCTGACCGGGCCCCACGCATGGCAAGCTCTCGCTCGAAGCTCTTCATTTGGCCGCTTCTTCAACTCACACTGGCCATCACTTTCGCCTTAAGCTTCGCTGCTCCGCAACAGACTGGCACGCAGACGAGACAATCTCCGCCCCGAAGAACGATTTCGCCTTTAACCGAGCACCTGGTGCTGATCTCAATCGATGGCCTCAAGGCAGACCAGGTGACCACTGGTGACGCTATTGCCTCCTCTTTGCCGGATTTCCCCAATCTGAACCGCATCCGCTCGAAGGGTGCGTTTGTTGTCGGAGTTGAAAGCGTCTATCCGTCCCAGACACTTCCTTCACACGCCTCAGTGCTGACCGGAGTACTTCCTGGAAAGCACGGTGTAGTCTCCGACCATGCCTTCGATCCGGAACGCGGCACGATTTCGGCCGAACCGCACTGGCGCGCGAGTGATCTTCACGCCGAGACGATCTGGGATGCAGCGCGTCGAGCCGGGCTGGTGACAGCAGCAATCGGCTACCCGCTGACCGCCGATGCAGAGATTTCCTTCAGCATACCTCCGACCTTCGCTGGCTCGAAACAGGATGCAACCGCCTCTCTAGTGCGCCGTTATTCCACGCCTCCCTCATTCTTTGATGAGCTCGCACGGCAATACATATCGAGGCGACGGATCTCGCGGGCGATCCTGAAAACCTGGCCGGCGCTGAGCGCCGAGATCGGGAGTGCGCTTCAGCCGCTGCCTACGTTATTGATCATCAGCGGCCGAATCTTCTCTTCGTCCGGTTCTCGTCGCTCGATCTGGCCCAACGCATTGACGGGCCCGAGTCAAAGACGGCACAGTCCGCTCTGGCCTTTATAGACAGTATTCTTCCCACGATCACCGAAGCGATTGCCAGAGCAGACTTCGAGACGACGCTGCTGATCATTTCGAATCGTGGCGCTATGAAGGCCACGAAAGCCTTCAATCCGAATGTCGTTTTGGCAAAGAAGGGCCTGATCAGCGTGGATCGCAGCGGCAGCATCATCTCCTGGAGGGCAATGGCCCAGACGCTTGGGGGCTCGGCGGCCGTCTACGCTCGCGATCAAAAGGCCGAAGAAGACTCGCTGGCGGCATTCAAGGAGATTGCCGAGGCACCTGACAGCCCGCTCTGGCGAATCATTCCCAGACGTCAGGCAACGCAGATGGGAGCCGATCCTCGAGCTGCCTTCTATCTCGAGGCGGCGCCAGGTCTGGTCTTTGGTCCACGAGCAACCGGATCAAAGGAATCGAATGCGAGCCAGCCTGGTGCCGGTGGATATCTTCCTCAGCGATCCGAGATGCGTGCGATCTGGATCGCTGGCGGCAGGGCGATCAGGCCCGGAGGCCGAGCCGAGTACGCTCGAATCATAGATGTTGCCCCGACCGTTGCGAGATTACTGGGCTTGGAACTGCGCGAAGCGCGCGGTAAAGTGATTTCCGAGTTGATTGCTGCGCCATGAGTCTGATCAAGGTCAACAACGTCGATTTGTCAGTGCGGGACTACGGCGACCCGCCCGGTGATCGTCACGATCCCGTTGTCTTCCTGCATGCATTTCCGCTCGCTCAGACGATGTGGGACGAGCAAGTCACCGGCCTTCGGAGCGAATGTCGGGTGGTGACATTCGACTGGCGCGGCTTTGGTGAAAGCACGAGTGGCGCTGAGACATCGTCGATGGATTTGTTTGCCGACGATCTCGCGGCGTTGCTCGATCAACTGAAGATTCAACGCGCTGTCGTCTGCGGTCTCTCGATGGGTGGCTATGCGGCCTTCGCATTTCATCGGCGCCACAAGGAGAGGATTGCTGCTCTTGTGCTGGCCAACACGCGGGCCGGTGCGGACAGTCCCGAGGGAAGGCAAAGCCGGTTGGAGATGGCCAGCCTCGTTCGCAAGTCGGGAACAGAGGCGATTGCGGACACGATGCTCCCAAGGCTCCTGGGCCCGAGCACCAGAAATACGAGCCCTGAGACTGGTCGAGAGTCGTCCGGCGCACAATCCTTCGAAACCGTCCCGAGCCCGTGGCTCAGGCTCTCCTGGCGATGGCTGGAAGGCCTGATTCGACCGACATGCTCGGCCTGATAGAGGTTCCAGTCCTCGTGATTGCCGGAACAGAGGACGCGATCATCAAGGCAGATGAGATGGAGGCTATGGCATCGCTGATTCCAAACGCCGAATTCTGCCCGATTGAGACCGCCGGCCACCTTTCGAACATTGAGCAGCCAACCAATTTCAACCGCGCTATTACCCGGTTTCTGAAAACGCGCACGACTGCTTAAAGCCCTTTAGATATGTTCTGTTACCGGTGCGGCAATGAAGTACGAGCCAATGGCCACTATTGCGAAATGTGCGGAGCGGCCATGCATGACTCGCCTCCGGAACTCGAGGAAGAAGACGAGAAGGTAGTCTTTCGCGTGCAACCGGTGCTGACCACCGTTACGGTCTCTTACGCAATCGCCACTCTTCTCTCGCTCGCGACGGCTGCCATAGTTGGCCATTTTGCGGCCCCCTTCTGGGTGGTTCTCGTGGCCGCGGCTATCTTCTTCGTCACCCCAGTGATCCGGCATCTGCAGCGCAGCCAGGTCTCTTACACGCTCACCAATTCCAAGATCGAGGTCGAATCCGGGCTCTGGTCGAAGAAGACTCGGGCCATTCCGCTTCGGAATGTTCAGGACGTCACGGCCCAGGCTTCACTGGCGGAACGAATGGTGGGCATCGGAGAGGTCGTGATTGACAGCGCAACTGACGCTGCTAGAATACGAATGACCAACGTCCGTGATCCCCGTAAATACTCCAGCTTGATTCTTTATCAAATGCATCGCGGGGAGCGCTGGCTATGACAGAGCTTCTGTTATAGGAAGCAATGGCCACGGCGGGAGGCGACCCATCGGCTTGTCTTGTAGTATCGTATGACATGGGGGGTAGCTTTGCGCACTATGAACATGGTGGCTTCTCTCACTCGAAGGCTTTCTCTCTTCTGCCTTCCTCTGACAATTCTCCTGGCTCAACTCGTGACGGCTCAGACACCGGCTTCGCCCCCCGGCTCAAAGGACTTGCTGCCGGTCAGTCTCGGCGACTGGCGCGCCGCCGGCGAAGTTCGAAGGCTGGATGCCGACCATCTTGCAGACGTCCTGGGCGGGAACGCAGCCGCCTACAGGGAGTATGGGCTTCAGGCGGTCTCCTCCAGAGAATTCATTAATAACAGAACGCGGCTGACGGTGATGGTCTATGAAATGGTCCACCCGTCTGGAGCTTTCGGCCTTCTAACCTTCGAGCGATACCTGGGCCGCAAGTACAGTGAGGCATTCAGCGCTGATCGGTACTACGTTACGGTCACGGATCTTAGCGGTCGTGGAATCGACTCGAATAGCCTCAGGAACCTCCACGAACGGTTTCGCACCGATCCCGCTGACGAGCCACCGCTGCCGTCACATATGCCGTCACGAGACCAGATTGCCGGCAGCAGCGTCTACGTGGTCGGGCCGGAGGGACTGGGCAGCGTTGATGCCTTTAAGGATCTGACCGGTGTCGTCTCTTTTGCCGGTGGTGCCGAAGCGGCGGCCTCGTCCTACAATGCAACTTGGGCGAACAGGCAACCAGATGAACCTGCTTGCAGCTTTTGATAATGGAGTTTCACACGCCTCAAATGTCAGTGGACGCGGAGGGAAAGCTCAAATCACTATATAGATTCGTTGAGTCCCGAGGATAAGGCGCACCGCCAATTGAGGCGCATCGGGAACTATCTCGCTGAGGTAGTTGGCGACCCCAGGCTCGCGGACGGTCTGCTGAGCCAGATTCGATACAATCCCAAAGTCTACTGGGAAGGCAAGAGATTGAGCGCTATTCCTCTCGCCTACCGTCCCCCTGATGCAGCGGCTCTCGAGGAGGCTGCCAAGACTGCCCAATTCCTGCTCCAGACATTTTACGGAATTGGAGTGATGACGTTTAGCGCAATCGCCCTCGGCATAGTCACCGGCGGAGTCTTCTTTTATTGGCGGCGTTACCGGAGGCGGCGACTGGGTCTGGATCAATATTTCAGCGATGCCGGAGGGACAGTCAGACTGAACCTTGACGATTACCTTCTCGCACCGCCCGAGCCCGGCTCAGCAAAACTGTTGGGAAAAGGGGAATAGACAAAAAAGCAGGCGACCATAGCTAAGAACCCACCCCAGACTCGCTATGGTCGCCACTATCAGGAGGTTCACCCGTACCTCTTATAACGACGCTCCCGCTGGAAGGTTCCCCAAAAAATCTAAAGAGCGATGCTTCGCCAAATACTCATATCCGCATCGGCATGATGATGTACTTAAACTCGTAATCCAGCTCGGCAGATTTGCCGCCTGAGGGGCGCAATTGCGCCTGGGAATTGCCGTCCTTGAACTCGAAGACCACCTCAGGCTCCTGAGCAACCGCGAAAAAGTCATTCAGATACTGCGCGTTAAAGCCAACGGTGATGGCCGGACCCTGGTAATCGACAGGCAGGGTCTCACCAGCCTCACCAACATCAGCCGACTGCGCCGTCACGTGGACCTGGCCCTCGCTGACCTCAAATCTGACCGCGTGAGTGTGCTCGTCCGCCATTAGCGCCACCCTGCGCGTAGCCGCCGCAATCGCTTCCGATTCAATAGCCAGCCGGTTCTTATTCTCCTTCGGCAGGACCAGTTCGTAGTTCGGGAATTGGCCGCTGAGGACGCGCGAAACCAGCAAACGCTGACCGACCTGGAAATAGAGATGGTTGTCGTCCTGACCAAACTGGATCGGATCCTGGGTTTCAGCAGTCAATCGAAGCAACTCGGCCAACGTCTTCTTCGGAATAATCACATCAACCTTGATGCCATCAGGTAGGACTCCCTGCTTTTCGATAAACGATAGCCGGTGACCATCAGTCGTCACCATTCTCACGCGGTTCTCCGACATCTCGAACTTCGCACCGTTCAGCGTATAGCGCGACTCCTCGTTGGTCATCGCAAAGATCGTCCGCGATATGAAGAATGTCAGCAATTCCGGGTTGAGCGCCGCAAACTTACCCTTAAACTCCTGAATCTCCGGGAAGTTGTCTCGGGGAAGACCGACCATGCGGAAGCGAGCTCGCTCGCACTGCAGATTGACACTCTCCTTTTCTCCAACTTTGAGCTCGATCATCGCTTCGGGGAGAGAGCGAACCACCTCAAAGAGCTTCTTTGCCTGCAGGCATATCGATCCACCCTTTTTGATCTCCGCCTCGCAGGAGGTCGAAACCGACACGTCGAGGTCGGTGCCCTTGATTCCCAGCACGCCATTCTCGGCCTCGAGCAATACGGTCGAGAGGATGGGAATCGTGTTCTTCCTTTCAACGACCCCCTGAATGAAACCCAGCTCTTTTAGAAAACTGGACTTACTGATTGACAGATGCATCGATCATCTCCCTTATTCGAAATCGTTCCGGCCGCATTTCCTACTAATACTAACTTCAAACATATATCAGGATCTAGTAGTAGTAGTAGGGCCTGTCAAAAATGAGGAAATCACCCTAATTGGCATTAAATACACAATTTAACCCGGATCGCCGCTGTGCAAGGGATGTGGAAATCATGTTCTAAAGAGATGTCCGATGTGGAAAAGATTGGAGGCCCCAAAGTTTTCCACCGAGATCCACATCAATGTTTAACAGGAGGCTGTGGACACTTTAGCTAACTCTACTGCAGACTTGCAATTAGGCTGTTGATAACTCTGTGGAAGTTCCCCTTCTCCTCGTATAGACCGGCTATCTTGTTGATACTGTGAAGAACCGTCGTGTGATGCTTGCCGCCAAATTCTCTACCGATCTCCGGAAGGCTTGCCTTGATAAGTAGTTTGCAAAGATACATCGCAATCTGCCGCGGTACGGCGATGTTTTTGGCGTTCGATTTGCACTTCAGATCGGCGACTCGAAGATTGTAGTAGTCGCCGACAGCCTTTTGAATATCTTCAATCGATATCGATCGCTTCTCCTCTTCGATCAGGTTCTTGACTGCCTCCTGGGCGAGCGAAAGTGTGATCGGTTCCCCCCGGAGCGAGGAGAGGGCAGTGAGGCGCACGAGCGAACCTTCCAACTCGCGAATATTTGATTTGATCCTGCTGGCAATGAAGAGAGCTACGTCGTCGGGCAAGTGAAGCTTTTCGACCTCGGCTTTCTTCCGGATGATTGCAACCTTGGTCTCGAGATCGGGCGGCTGAATATCGGCGATCAGCCCCCATTCAAACCTCGAATGGAGCCGCTCTTCAAGTGTCGGTATCTCGCGAGGCGGACAGTCCGAAGAGACGATGATCTGTTTCTGAGTTTCGTAGAGGGCATTGAACGTGTGGAAGAACTCTTCCTGCGTTCGCTCCTTCCCGGCGATAAACTGAATGTCGTCTATCAGGAGAATGTCGATCGAGCGATACTTCTCGCGGAAGTTCATTGTCTTGTCGTAACGGATGGCATCGATCAACTCGTTCATGAACCGCTCTGCAGAGATATAGCAGAGCTTGAGATGCGGGTCTGTCTCCTTGACCAGATGACCGATCGCGCACATGAGGTGAGTCTTGCCCAGGCCTACACCACCATAGATGAATAGTGGGTTGTAAGTCTTTGAGGGTGACTCGGCGACGGCGAGGGCGGCGGCGTGCGCGAACTGGTTGCACGAGCCGACAACAAAGGTATCAAACGTATATCTCTGATTGAGTGTCAGGTCGAGCCGCTCCATCTCTCCAAATCCTGAAAGCCCAACCCTCGCAACCGCGGCTCTGGCATCGAGATTGGGCTTCGCCACAGCTGGCGCCCCCGAATTCGTCTCATTGACGCCCTTTCCCACAGCCGGCGTGCCCTGGGGAATGCTGTCATGGCTGGAAGGCGACCTGCGCCCGGCGGAATCGACTTCAAATCGAAGTGAGGCTCTTTCGAGTCCGGTCTCCTGCAGGCTCTCCTCGACAACGTCTCGATAGTTATTGAGTATCCAATCCTCAAAGACCTGGTCGGGCGCAACGAGCTTGATTGCGTCGTTTTCGGTGCCCAGATAGATCAGCGGTTTGAACCAGGTGGTAAAGCTTTCATGGTTGATCCTCTTTTCGATTGCGTTCAGCAGGAGGTCCCACGAGTTGAGTTGATCCGGTACAGTCTCTCGTTCGAGCACAGCCGGCGTTGATGGGGATGGAGGCATTTGTTTCTCCAGGAGATTCATCGTGATCATAGAAGTCGTTGAGATGGTCTCGGACCGAGTCGGAAAAGAGCGCTTGGATTCTTCTCTATCGAAATGATTGCCACTGAGGCGTCGACGTTGATAGCCCACGCGAGAGGAGTTTGTCAAAAGGATTTCCAAGGTGTGGAAATCCCGTAGCAGAAGTCTGGCACAGGCTGTATCAAGTGCATCGACAGGGTTTTGAAGCGAAGCGAGTGTCGGAGATCAGAGTGGCGCGAAAGTAATTTGTGCAGCTCAAAAAGAGCGCTGATTGAGTAAAGATATCGTTAACAGAAAGTTAGGTAACTTTGCATCGAAACGATCTGAGGTTGCCAAAAAAAGAAAAATATTTTGCAGATCCTGCACGAGCGGGATCCAATGCGTCGCGGTGTTGCCGGCGGTGAAACCGCGGAGGCGATTCGGAATCGCGGCGACGCTCGCGCCCCGCTTTTGTCGTCAGACGAGTCGCAGCCAATGTGATTTACAGCCTCACGTCCTGCGCCCGATCACTGCACTATGTGTAATATCAAAGTGTCCGGCGACGTTTCGCCGCACGGCTAATATCTGCGCGCACGTCCCGTGCGCAGGCCGATTGCGCGCTCGACCCATATGTCATAGCTTGTTCTGGTCCCGCCCCGATGCGCATTCGAGGAACAACCAACGGCGAGACGACAATCGATCTTCTTATCGACCGCGGTCTTGTTAAGTCGGTCGAGTCCGTCGATCTCAGCAAGCCCAGCGATCTCGGGACTCCTCAGAGTTATGTTTCGCCGGGGCTGTTCGACATTCAAATCAATGGCTATGCGGGGGTCGATTGGAATACTGACGATTTAACGCCTGAATCTCTTGAGCTTGCGACTCGCCAAATGTGGAGCACTGGTGTCGTTGCGTTCTGTCCCACCATCGTAACCGCCGCTTCCGATCGTATAGAGTCAAGATTGGCTGCGCTTGCCGGAGCAGTGGAGGTCTCAAAAAACATTGTCAGCCGCTCAGTTCCTGGCTTCCATCTCGAAGGTCCTTTCATCTCGCCCGAAGATGGGCCCAGAGGGGCTCATCCGGTGGAACATGTTCGCCTGCCCGACTGGAATCTGTTTGAAAGGTGGCAAGACGCCGCAGGCGGCCGCATCCGGATTGTGACGCTGGCCCCGGAGCTTCCCGGGGCGATAGAGTTTATCGAACGTGCTGCTCAGAGCGGAATAGTCGTCGCCATCGGCCACACCGCAGCTGAACCTCAGCAGATACATGCGGCTGTCAGCGCAGGAGCACGCCTTTCGACGCACCTGGGCAACGGCACAGACGCCATTCTTCGCCGCCATCCGAACCACATCTGGGAACAGCTGGCTTCCGACGATCTCTGGGCCAGTTTCATTGCCGACGGCCACCATCTGCCGGCAGCAACCCTCAAGTGCTTTCTGCGATGCAAAACAAGCGCGCGCAGCCTGCTCATTACGGACGCGATCGCGGTCGCCGGAATGGTACCCGGACGCTATCAGTTCAACGGCCTCGAGGTCGATTTGACTGCGGCTCGAAGGGTCTGCCTGTCCGGCACGCCATATCTTGCCGGCTCAGCCCTGGAGATGCACCAGGCAGTCGGGAATGCCGTGCGTCTCGGGGGAGTCTCCGTTCAGGAAGCGCTGGCAATGGCGAGCAGCAATCCGGCCGATCTCCTCAGATGTGAGGGCCTTGGGAGACTGGAGCCCGGAAAACGAGCAAACCTGATCGTCGCTGATTGGAATACAGAGCGGCAAGAGTTGAGAATAGAGGCTACGATCGTCGATGGCGAGGTGGTCTATGAATCGGATCAGATGAAAGGATTGCATGAACAACAATGATCTGGCTGGCAGGGTTGCACTGGTGACAGGCGCGAGTTCGGGGATTGGATATGCTGCGGCCATGGCCCTTGCCGGCCGTGGCGCGGCCGTGGCGATCAACTACTGGCGCAATACCGAAGGCGCGGAGAAGGGGCGCCAGGCGATTGTCGATAGCGGTGGCAAGGCAATCGCTGTCAAAGCCGACGTCTCGACCGGCGAAGGCACCCGAAGACTTGTCGAGACCACTCGAAGTGAGCTCGGCCCGATTGACATTCTGGTGAACAATGCAGGCGATATCCTGGAGCGGCGGTCCTTGCGGGATTTCACCGAAGAGCTTTGGCAGCGTGTCATGGACCTCAACTTCAAGAGTGTGTGGCTCTGCTCGCAGGCTGTGATGGATGAAATGATCGAGCGCCGCAAGGGAACGATAGTCAATGTCGGATCGATTGCCGGCCATCATGCCGGAGGCCCGGGGGCGGCTGTCTATGCGGCAGCCAAAGCAGGGGTCATGTGCCTGACAAAGGGGCTGGCTAAAGAGCTTGCGCCCTTCGGTGTCCGCGTCAATGGGGTAGCTCCCGGAGTGATCATGACGCCGTTTCACGAGCGCGTCTCGACGCCTGAGATGCTCAAGCAGTTTGCGGCGAGCGTTCCGTTGGGGCGACTGGGGGAATCGGAGGAGGTCGGGAGGGTGATCGCCTTTCTCGCTTCAGATGACGCCAGTTATGTTAACGGTGAGATGATTGAGATCAACGGCGGCCAGTTAATGGTGTGACTGCTGCAGTCGAGGGAGCAATTTGGAGTGCGGCACCTGGGACCGCGGGGTCCGCCCATGGCTGCAATCAGCTCTCTGACATCCGGCGGGACGCCCGCGGTCAGGTAGCCGCACTCCAAATTGCTTCCTGGAGTGCGGGAGGGGGGCGAGATGTCACAATCGAGAATTGACGCCTTCGCGGCAATGCTCAAGGACCAACCCGACAATGAGATGATCTGGTACGGGCTGGCAAACGAACAGACGAAGCTGGAGCGTTGGCCGGCGGCTATCGAGGCATTCCGGAAGTCATTCGCATCAAACCCGATTACACCTCTGCGTATCAAATGTTAGGTGCGGCACTGGTCAAGCAAGGCGATCACGAAGAAGCGCGGCAAGCATGGACGGAAGGAATAGACGTCGCCAATCGCACGGGTGCCTGGAAGGCGCGGCAGCACATGGAAGGATTGCTCGCCGGATTGACGGCTGAAGCCGACCCGGGATTCTGCCAGTAGTTTCTAATATGACCGCTCGACAAGATAATACGATTATGGGAAACTGAACGGCGTAAAGTTGCGTCACACCTGCTCAGGCAGGCTGCGCTGGTTGACAGTTGAGATTCTCGCTTTACACACGCAGGTTCGATCTGTAGAGAAACACCAAACGAGCTGATTCTCTCGTCCTTTTCCCGGCAACAACGGGGCAGTCTTCCGCTTGTGACTTGCAGCCGGGATCGCAATTAAATACGAGGTTTGAAGTGTCCCATCGATTCGCGTCAGGACGACGCGATTCCTTGGGTTTAGTGGCAGCTTTTTAGCAGAGCCAGGAACGCCGTCGCCCTGAGAAGCCATGCGTTCCCGGCTCCACGATCACAGACATCCGAGTGACGCATGTCCCAGGATCCCCGTGTTCTCTTCTATAAGACGTAAATAAGGGGGCCATGGTTATAACTTTTTTCACTCGGCTCAATTTTTTGGAGTCCCAAATCAATGAACTCGCTTGCCCCCTTTCAAGCAAGTCCCTATCCCTCACTCTCAATTGTCGTCCCGCTCTTCAACGAACAGGAGAATCTTCCCGAGCTTGCAAGGACCATCTTTGATGTTCTTGGAGATCGACCCGAGTTCGTGGAGCTTCTCCTTGTGGATGATGGAAGCCGCGACCGGACAGCGGATATCGCCGCAGAGCTTGCCTCAACCGAGCCTCGCGTGCGCCTTGTGAGACACGAACGAAATCGTGGCCTCGGCGCGGCCATGCGAACAGGTTTCGACGCAGCACGCGGCGAGCTCGTCTTATACACCGATGCCGATCTGCCGTTTGATATGACGCTCATCCCAGAGCTGTGGTCGTTCGGCGCATCCGATACGGTGGTTGCTGGCTGCCGCTCCAACCGCGGAGAGGGAGCTCGTCGCTGGGTACTATCCCGCGCTTACAATATCCTCTGCCGGACGCTGCTGGGACTCGATCTCCAGGATGTCAACTTTGCCTGCAAACTGATTCCCAGGTGGACGCTTCGCCAGATGCGGCTTACCTCCGAAGGCAGCTTCATCGACGCCGAACTCCTTCTCGAGTGCCGGCGCCAGGGATTGAAGATCTTCGAATTCCCGATGACTTACTATCCGCGTGAGCGAGGCGTTTCGACGCTTTCGCGCCCGAGAGTCATCGCCGGCATTCTCTTCGAGATGTTCACCTACCTCGTGCGCCGCGACGCGGGGCGCGTTGTTGCTGCCTCGCCTGTCGAGTCGGAAGTTTGAGCACACAAATGACCGGCGCACGGCGATTGATTATCAACGCGGACGACTACGGTCGTTCTTCTGAGGTCAACCTGGCGATCGAGCAACTGGCGCTCGCCGGACGGCTCGGCGGCATCTCGATTCTCGCCAATGGGCTGGCCTTTGAGGAGGCCGCAGACTTTCTTCGCAAACACACCACGGCTGAGCGCGGGTATCCACTTCAACGCTGTCGAAGGCAAGCCGCTCGGTAGTCCGGCTCAGGTCGGCATCCTGACCGGCCCTCAAGGCAGATCTGGCGGGTCTCGGCGAGATTGTCAGACGGTGGCTGGTGCGGCCTGGCGAGATTGGAAGAGCAGTGGAGATCGAGTGGCGAAGCCAGATCGAGCGATTGCTCGACCATGGCATACATCTCACGCACGCGGACAGCCACCAGCATCTTCATGCTTTTCCGGCCGCGTTTGAGATCGCTGCACAGGCTCGCTCGGGAGTATTCGATACCGGCCCTGAGATGGCCGCGGGAGCGCAGCACCGTGCCTATGAGGCGCGCGGTCTCGATTATGTTGCGTGGTTCCCTGGCCATGGCCAGGGTGGTATCGAGCCACAAGGGTCTGGTTCATAACGATCATTTTCTGGGTTTTCGTCGAGTTGGTGGCTACGGATTGCCGGAGGTGCTGGCCGACCTTGGCGACCTGCGAAGCGGCCTCACCGAGCTCGCGATTCATCCCAGCCTGACCGACAACTCGCCCTACATTTCACTGAACGGCGATCGCGAGCGTCGCGCGATTCTTGACGAGTCGCTACCTGCCGAGATCAACCGGCTGGGTGTCACTCTGGTGTCATGGAGCGAAGTCGGCCTGACACGGCCGGCTCCGGTGCCTGGCGTCACGCTGCTGGGGTCAAGTGGTCATGTTTAAAGGTAAACCCCAGGATGTGCTGACCGGTGTTTGGCAGCGGCGCGAGGTACACTTCGCAATCATTGCCTGCCTCTCTGCGGTAATTCTCTTTTCCACGCTGCACCTGGGGACCTCAGCGGATACGACGACGCGGCCTATGCGCACGAAGCCAGGGGAATCCTCTCAACTGGAGACTGGTGGGGATTGAGCCTCAACGGCTACCTGGACTTTGATAAGCCACCGCTATTTGTGTGGTTGGTCGCAGTCTCATTCAGGGTTCTTGGAGTCTCAGATTTCGCCGCCAAATTTCCGGCCGCCCTGTTTGGATTCGGAACGATTCTTCTGGTCTATTTCATTGCCCGAGAACTGAGCGACGATTATTGGCTGCCGGTGCTTTCGATGCTGGTTATGGCAGGCACGCAGTATTTCCTCAAGTACTCAATGCACGCGATGACATGCGTGCCCTTCGCCTTTCTCTTTTCGCTGGCTATCTATTGTTATGCCAGAGCGCTGACACGACCTGGCTGGTTTGTTCCGTGCGGGCTCGCGATTGGGCTCGCTGAGCTGACCAGGTCTCCTATGGGACTGCTCCCGCTGGGAATCGTTCTCTCACATCTGGTGCTGACGAAGAGGACGGCGCTGCTGAAGTCGCGGTTCCTTTGGTGTGGTCTGCTGCTGGCCATTCTGTTACCGGCCATCTGGCTGGCAGCAGAATACTCGCGCTATGGCGAAGCGTTTCTCCGGGGTCATCTCTCGAACCTCGCTGATCACGCGCTTGCGGCCAAAGAAACCGAAAAGTCGGAGAAGTGGGCGTGGGCGTCCGGGCTGCTCACCTATCCAGTGCTGTTGGCAAAGCTCTATTGGCCGTGGTTGCCTCTGATGCTCATGGGTCTTGTCAGCCAGACCCGGAAGATGATCAAGGAGCGGGAAGTTATGGCCACATTGCTGGTCTGCTGGGTGGCATGGGTAATAGTCCCATTCAGCCTCGCAGATAGCAGGGTATTGCGGTATCTGCTGCCGGCATTCCCGGCATTCTCAATTCTTGCGGCGCTCACTGTCTCGGTTCTCGCATCGAATCGAGCAAGAGACCGGATTCTGAAAGTGACATACGCCGTCGCAGCAGTCTCAGTCGCCCTGATCGTCTCCTTTCCAAGCTATCGTGTTCGCGCGGGTGATATGCGTGAAATGGCCAGGGTCGCCGATTCGATTGCGGTGCCGGATCAACGAGTGCTGCTCTATAGCTTCGGAGAGAAGCGCTGGGACTATCGGAATCAACTGATCTGGTATGGCCACAGGCTGTGCCGGCAATTCGAGAGCCTGGACGACCTGAGCGCGGCTCTCGACGAGCAGAGTGTCGTAGTCATCGACCGTCAGGCCTATGGGCAGTTACACGAGAAGGTTGTTTTGCGAGGTGAGTCTCCAAACTTCGTTTGCGTGCAGGGGACGGGGCATAACCCGGCCGAGTAGAAGCCTACTTCTCCCAGACCTTCAGCCGCTTCAGTCTCTTCAACTGCAGAGTCGGCACTTCACTGCTCGAGATTCCGGCATACCGAAGAATCACGCCATCACGCCCGACGGCCCAGCCTTCGTCATCGCCTCGAAACGTGATTGCGCGCAGCGGCGTAGTCGTGCCGCTGTAATCGCGAGTCCAGGTCGTTCCACCATCCTGCGTCCGAACGATAATTCCATTCAATCCAACCGCGGCGGCCTTTCGGCCGGACGCCGTTAATCCCAGCAGATTGCTTGGAACTCCGCTCACCTGGACAGCCCAGTTCTTTCCGCCGTCGTTCGTATGCAGGATGATGCCGTCCTCGCCGACTGCCCAGCCCTGATTGGCATCAGCAAACGCGACTGAATAGAGCCAGCGGCGAGTCCCGCTCTCCTGAGCCGTCCAGGTTGTTCCCCCGTCTTCAGTATGAAGAATCTTGCCCGATTCACCGGCGGCCCAGCCGTGGCTGCTGTCAATGAATGAGACCGCTTCGAGCCAGAGGACCGTATTCGAGACTTGCGGGGCCCATTCCTTGCCTCCATCCGAGGTGTGCCAGATCAATCCGCCTTCACCTACGATCCATCCCTGCATAGGATCGGAAAAGGCAATGCCATGGAGATTGGACTCGATATTGGTCGGATATGCCTTCCATGTCGCGCCAGCATCGTTGGTACGCAATAACATTCCGCGCTCCCCAACGATCCATCCAGCGCGAGCCTCGGTGAAGGTAATGCCACGAAGATGGGCTACGGTGTTTGATGCCTGCGCAGTCCAGGTCCTGCCTCCGTCGGCCGTCGTGAGGATCGTCCCGTTTACTCCGACCACCCAGCCGCGTTGATTGCTCAGAAAATAGACGCCATTGAGCATCTCTTTGGCGCCCTCTGTCCGCATTGTCCACTTTTCTCCGCCATCGTCAGTGGCGAGAATTGCGCCTCCTTCGCCGACCGCCCACCCATGCTTGTCGTCGACGAAAGATAATGCTCCGAGCAACTGCGCACTGTTGGTCAGCTGCGCGCTCCAGGTCGAGCCACCATCGGAAGTGTGGAGCATTGATCCATCGGCGCCGGAAACCCAGCCGTTCTTCGGGTTCACGAAGGCCACTGCGCTGAGATGGCTCGATGAATTGCTTTGCTGGACAGCCCAGGTCGCCCCCTGATCGTGGCTGTGGAGAATCACTCCGTCCATTCCAACCAGCCAGTATTCACCAGGCACCACAGCCCAGGCGCCGAGAAGGTTGCGGCTTGCCCCCGTCGTGCACAAGTCCCAGGTATTGCCGCCGTCTCGAGTCACCATTGCGACTCCATCGGCTCCGGCAGCGACTCCATGCTCTCGGATCTATGAAGGTGATGGCATATAGGTGCTTGTCGGTCTTACTGGGCTGAGTGGACCAGGTTTCCCCGCCGTCCTGGGTGGAAATGACGACTCCGCCAACGCCGGCCGCCCATCCTCTCCTCTCGTCGAGGAAGCAGACAGCGTAGAGGTGTGATTTTGTGGGACTCGTCTGCTCGGTCCAGCTCTCACCGCCGTTGCGGGAGGTGATGATCAGCCCGCGGGCACCCACGGCCCAGGCTCGGCGCCCTTTGATCGCCAGGCCATAGAGTGGCGTGGCGATAGAGCTTCGGACCACCTGCCAGCTCTGGCCTCCATCGGTAGTTCGGAGGATGGCCGCATCCCGACCGACGGCAATGCCGCGACGCGCGTCGGCAAAGACCACCGCATAGAGGGGATTGCCTTGCGGCCGCGGGTTCTGCCATCGCCACGAGCCGCCGACGCCAGGGCTTGCCAGGAGAATCAGGCCAAGAACGTATCCAGTCATACAGGAACCACATGTTATTCGCTCGACCTGCCGGACGCCAGGGTATCCATGTTTCACGAGATGCCGTAGGGGCGGCCCGCGAGCCGCCCCTATAAGTCCATTGCCACATGTAACCGAATGGCTTCATGCAGCGTATTTAGCTGTCGGCTTGCCATCTTTGCCAGACACTATTACCCGCAAAAGGAGAAGCGATGAAGAGACTATTCCTGTTGACCGCTCTGCTCGTGCTGTCCCTCACCGTGGCGGTGCAAGGGCGCGATACCAAACTGGTGCGATATCCCCATTACAGTCAGGGTCGCATCGTCTTCACGTATTTCGGCGACATCTGGACCGCCGATGAAAACGGACAGAACATCAAGCGGATCACTGCCAACAAGGCGCGTGATGTCTATCCCCGCTTTTCTCCAGATGGCAAATGGATCGCCTTCTCGAGTGACCGCAACGGCAATCTTGATGTCTATGTGATTCCCTCCGAGGGCGGGACGGCGAAACAACTCACCTTCCACTCAGCCGACGATGTGGTCACCGGCTGGACGCCGGACTCGAAGGCAGTTCTCTTCGCCAGCCAGCGGGGCGAGGATTTCATGGGCAAGCTGTACACAGTCAATATCGACGGCACGAAAGAGCGCAATGCCGGCGCGGATATGGGCATCTACGGGACCTACTCGCCTGATGGCCGCAAGATGGCGATCAATCGCAAGGGACAGGTCTATTGGCGGAAATACTATCGCGGCGCCTTTCAAACGGACGTTACCGTGTTCGATATCGCCAGCAAGAAGTTTACTGATGTGACCGATTTTGACGGGTTGGATTCGTGGCCGATGTGGAGCCAGGACGGCCACATCTATTTCGTCAGCGATCGCGAAGGCAACGGTCTGACGAACATCTGGCGAGTCCCTGAAAACGGCGGCCAGGCCGAGCGCGTGACTTCGTTCAAGACTGGCGATGTCCGCTTTCCGGCAATGAGCGCCGACGGCAAGGTGATCGTCTTCGAGCACGACTTCGGGATCTGGAAACTGGATGTAGGGAGCCGCAAAACGACCTCGGTGAAGCTCGACATAGCGGCCGAGACTCGCCGAGAACGTCACCGAAATGCGCGACTTCAACTCCCAGGCCGATGATTACGACCTTTCGCCATCAGGCAGATCGGTGGTCTTCTCGATTCACGGCGAGATCTTTACGACGCCGGTCGATGAAGGCGACCTACGCCAGATCACCGAGAGCCCGGCGCGCGATAAGGAGCCACGTTACTCGCCGGATGGCAAGTGGATCGCCTTTATCTCCGACTTGAGCGGCCGCGAAGAGATTTACACCGTCGCAGTGGCTGGTGGTGAGCCGCAGAAGATCACCGACCTCGATGCGTTGAAGTTCGGCTTTTCGTGGTCACCAAGCTCGAAGGAGCTCGCCTTTATCTCTTCGGACAACAAACTGCGCAAGTACTCTCTCGACTCTCATCAGACCGCAGAACTGGCGGCCTCAAAGTACGGCAACATCGGCACTCCGGTCTGGTCTCCTGACGGCAAATGGATTGCCTATTCGAAGGCCGACCTGACTCGCAACAGCGACATCTATCTGATTCCATCGGCCGGCGGTGAAGAGCACAAGATGACCTTCGATTCATTCAACGAGCTCAACCCACGGTTTTCGCCTGACGGCAGGAAGCTCTTCTTTGTCCGGAATGAGGGCGGAGGGTTCGGCGGTGCGGATGGCGAGCGATCGACGCAGATCTACTCGATCATGCTGGAGCACCAGGACCACGATCCTGGCGACCCCGAAGAGCGGGCTGAGGCGGCAACAGACGCAACCGCAGATCAGGCGGGTGACGGGACCGCGCGGCGACCGGCCGCTCAGAGAAACCAGCCTCCTAAAGACGTCAATATCGACTGGGCGGGCCTCAAGAGGCGAACGCGCCAGGTCACGCGGATGCCCTTTGCAGTCTTCAACTACGCCATTGCTCCCGACAATCGGACGATCGTCTTTGTGACCACCGAACCGGCGAGCACCCGGTCGATTCCGGTGATTTATTCAATTCAGGATGACGGCCGGCGGCTTACTCGAATCGCCGCAGGTACGGCGCCTGAAGCCGGGGAAGAGAACGCTCCGCAGGGACGGTTCGGCGGGGGCGGCGGAATCTCCGAGCTCCACTTCTCTCGCGATGGCCGCGCGCTCTTCTTCCGGGAGGGCCGCTCAATCTATACGATGGCTATGCCGAATGCCGCAGCCGCGGGCGCCGGACTGGCCGCAGCAGCTGCGGCGGCGGGGCTGGAGCAGGTCGAGGTGAGGCAGGTCGGCGTCGAATCAACTTCAATGCCCGGGTCAAGGTCGACAAGCCAACCGAATGGGCCGAGATGTTCGACGACGCATGGCGCACGATGAAGTACCGCTTCTACGATCCCAAGATGCACGGCAAGGATTGGGACGCGGCGCGCGCGAAGTATCAGCCGCTCGTCGCCTACGTAGGCGACCGGCAGGAGTTGCTCAACATCATCAACGAGATGATCGGTGAGTTGAATGCCTCACACACAGGCGCGGCTCCCGGATTTCAGGGAGGCGACGGCCGCGAGCCCGAGTTCAGACGAGCCACCTCGGGCTCGACCTCGATTCGGATGACCAGGCAGGCCGGTATCGGGTTACCTACGTTTACGAAGACGGACCGGCCGATAAGGACTGGGTCAAGGTCAGCCAGGGCGACTACCTGATCGCGATCAACGGTCAAGAGGTCAAAGCAGGTGACAACTACTGGCCGTTGCTCAACCACCGTCTGAATAGAAAGATCGATGTCACCTTCAACAACAAGCCGACTGAGGATGGCGCGTGGCAGACTCGCATCGAGCCGATTTCCATGCAGGCCTTCAGCCAGCTCCGCTATGAGCGCTGGGTGAAGGAGCGCCGGGAGACGGTCAACAAGCTGTCGGACGGCCGCGTCGGCTACCTGCACATCCAGGCGATGAACCCGCCTTCCCTGCGCAAGTTCGAGAAGGAGATTCGCGAGTATCGCAACAAGGAGGCCCTCGTCATCGACCAGCGGTGGAACGGCGGCGGCAACATCGAGCAGGAGCTGCTGGCGATCCTCGTCCAGCGTGAGTATCAGATCTGGCAGCCGCGCGGAACTGAGGCAACGGGCCGTCCGTTTGCCGGCTTCTTTGGGCCGAAGGTGGTGCTTCAGAACTGGCGTTCGGCATCCAACGCGGAGATGTTCCCGGCAGGATTCAGGGCACTGGGACTGGGCAAGGTGGTCGGCACGCCCACGATGGGGGCGGTGATCGGTACCGGAAGCTATTCGCTGATCGACGGCTCGACGGTGCGCACGCCGGGCGTGGGGGTTTTCCTCGCGGATCAGAAGCGGACGAACATGGAGAACTACGGCGTTCAGCCCGATATTCGAGTTGAGAACACGCCGGAAGACAATCTTGCCGGGCGCGACCGCCAGCTCGAAGCAGCGGTGCAGGAGTTGTTAAAGGAGATCGGCCAGAAGGGACCAGTCGCCAAGAAGGAATAGCGTGAGATGTGGCGCGGGCTGTCCAGCCTGCGCCAAAACTTCGCAAAGGGCCCCGTCACCCTGATTCGTGCACTTGCCCGGTTTGCCGCAGACTGGTACAAATCGTGGCGTAGGCTGTCCAGCCTGCGCCAAAACTTCGCAAGGCACGGTCACCCTGATTTGTGCACTTGCCGAGTTTGCCGCAGACTGGACAGTCTGCGGCACGATTCACGCCAAGACAGCAAATGGGACCGTTACCGCCTACGGGTCTCTCCCTATGCCAAGCGCATCCGCAACTCGATTGATGTAGTTGAACCAGGAGGCAATCAGCGTAATCTGAAGTATCCCCTGGTCGTCGAAGCCCGCCGCGCGCAACCGATCAAGATCGTCCGGCCCAATACGCGTTGCGTCCTTAGTCAACTGCACCACGTACTCGACCATTACCCGCTCCTCGTCCGTGATCGGCGCAGTCTTATAGTCCTCGCGCAGCGCAGCGACCAGATCATCATCAAGAGTAACCCTACGCAGAAACTCTGCGTGCGAGACAATTCAGTAATGGCACCGGTTGGTCACCGAGACCATGGTCGCGATCATCTCGTGCTGCCGCCTCTTCAATGGCAACTCGGGCGACATGAGCGCGCCGAACGTCGAGAAGGCGTGATAGAGAGCATCGGGAATCAGCGTGTGTGATGCGACTATGCCAGGTGTTCCCTCATCGGTCGGCTGCACTGGCGTGAAGTACTCGATGGGATAGCGTTCGCGCTGAGACTCGAGCGCCTCGCGCAGCTTGTCGTCAGCTTCTGAGAATGGAATCGTCTTTATCCAGGCCATTCGTTCTAAGCTCCCTCAACTGAAGTTTCACCGAGCGCGCGAAAGCGGCGTCTCAGGAATAGATGATACACCGGCGCGCCAAGCGCAACGATTGCCGTGCCGAGGAGTGCCTGCTTCGGGCTCTGCATAGCGAGCAGAGCAAGAAGAGCAGCGACAAGCAGCAGAAAGATTATCGGGGTTACCGGATATCCGGCTGTCCGATATCCAGTCCCTGTTCCGGCAGAGCGCCGGCGCAAAGCGAAGATTCCGGCGACAGCGAGCGCGACAAAGAGTATTGCCACAAACACAAAATAGGAGACGATTTCGCCGAAACTCCCGAGCAGTACGAGCAATACGGCCATCATCGCCTGAAGGACAATCGCCCTCGCGGGTGTGCCAAAGCGCTTGTCAATGCTCGCTACGCGGCTCAGAAAGAGTCCATCTCGAGCCATCGCATAGTAGACCCGGGGATGCGTCATGAGGATTGCCGCGAGACTCCCAAGAACCGAAATCATGACAATGACTGAGAAAATTCGGCCGCCCGCCTGTCCAAAGAGCGCCTCTCCCGCCTGAGCCGCAAATGTTTCACCGGAAGTCACCACTGAAAGCGGCACGAGATAGAGGAAGACCGCACTGGTGACTACGTAGATCGCGGTTACAAGTGTCACACCAAGCACCAATGCGCGCGGGAGCGTGACCCCAGGGTCGCGCACTTCTCCTGCCAGCATGCTCACGTCCCACCATCCGCCAAATGCAAAGAAGGCGCCAATCAGGCCCGCTCCCAAAGCTGCGGCGAGCGGTTGCGAACCTGGTCTCTGTGCGATGAACGGCAGGAAATTGTTGAGATCTCCCATTCTTCCGCCCACAGCCCACAGAACTATGCACGCGAGTAGTCCGAGCTTCAGCCAGGTGAGCCAGCGGAGCACGCCCGCACCAATGCTTGCTCCAACCACGTTCAGCGCGGCAATGACCAGAATCGCGATAACCGCCGCTACTTTGACGCCGGCAGGTCCAAGCTTCAGCAGATAGCCCAGGTAGCTTCCGAAGCCGACCGCAAGAGCAGCCGTGATTCCGGGATCCATGACCAGGAAGCACATCCAGCCATAGAGGAAAGCGACTTGAGGTCCGAAGGCTTCGCGCAGGTAGACATACCCGCCGCCTGCTTGCGGGTAACGAGCGGCGAGCTCGCCGTAGCAGAGGGCGCCGCAGAGAACCATTGCCGCCCATGGCTAACCAGACCGCCAGTATCCAGAAGGGTGATCCGAGGGCCTTGGCCATTCCCGCAGGCGTCAGAAAAATGCCTACAGCGATTACTTCACCGACAACTGCTGCCGTCGCTGAACCAAGCCCGAGTTGTCTCTTGAGCTCAACGGTCATATTCGGGAAGGCCTCCTACGGAGGGCAAATGTCGCACCAAAGGTGCGACCTGAAAAAGCCCAGGGCGAAGCCCTGGGTGGATAATCGCCGGCGGACCGCAACGCCCCAAAGGGGCAATGTTGGCCCGATGGGCCGCGACCGATTGTTGGCCATCATACCCAGGGCTTCGCCCTGGGCTATTTTAGGTCGCGCCGTTGGCGCGACAACCTCCGTCGCCGCACTCCATATCAGAACGAGAAGCGCGCCGCAAACTGGAATGCCCGCGGCCCACCCGAGCCAAAGACTCCACCTGCAGTCGAGACCGCTCTCCCAAAGCTCGACGAGCTCAGAAAGCCTGGAGATGCGCTGTCGTTGACATCACGCACCAGTGCATTGTTAAAGCCAGAATAGTTGACGTTCGTCGTCCCGAGTATGTTCGTCACGTTGAATATGTTGAAGGCTTCCACAATCGGCTCGATACGCATCCGGTCACCGAGCTTGAACGGACGCGAGAGACGAAAATCGAACGAATTGAAACTGTCATTGAAGCGCACATTGTCAGCTACGAAAGGCAATGGCTGACCGTTGACGCCGCCGGCCGCATTGAGTGACTTGATAAAGGCATTCAACTCAGCGCCTGTGTGGAAGAGTCTGCCGCCCGCATTCCGCTGAAGCACTGGAATGCGCGAGCTTGCATCTGGCAGGAGAATATCCATCGGCACTCCCGACGCTATCGCCCAGATCGGGGCAAACCTCAAACCCAACGGGAGATCGAAAACTCCTGAGATGCTCAGACGGTGGCGTTGATCGTTTGGAGTCGGGCCATATTCGAGACCAATATGCGCAGGGTCGACGGGACCATTCAGAAATGGGATCTGGTCATCGTTGGCGTAGTTGAAGGCTTTCGAGAGCGTGTACGAAGCGCGGAGCTGGTACCGGTTCGAATAGCGCTTCTCAACGCTCAAGAGAAGTCCGTCATACTTGGTCTTGACGCTCGATTCCAGGTTGACGACGCGATCCGGGCCTCCAACGACCGGATTGAAGACGGATCCGATCGTTCGGCCGATAATGAAATGTGTCCCGAAGTTATGCAGGTAGTCGGCCTTGACGACGAAATCGCGGGCAACCTCACGCTGAATTCCAAGGTTGCTCTGCTGGACCATCGGATTCTGGAGGCCGTTGTCGATGATGTCGATGCCCGCCGCTCCCGCGCCCGGAAGAGGAAATCCGGTGAACGGATTTGAGACCGTCGGCGCGCCAGGCGTGAACTTGCCGTTGGCGTCAAGAAAGAAGACGTTGCCGGCACGAACTTGGATCGCCAGGCTCCGACCGTCGAGACCTCGCTCAAGCGAGACGATCTCCAGAGTCACGCGATCGTAGTAAATGCCGTAGCCTCCATGAATGCTGGTGCGCCCGTTCCGAGTCGCCCAGTTGAAACCGATTCTCGGTCCGAAGTTGTTCTTGTCGCGATGTCGGCTTCCCTTCAAAAAGGGCTGGACAATCGGGTTGATTTGATCCTGACCGCTGATGTTCTTGACGTCGGTGTCGAGCTCGTATCGGAGCCCGAGGTTGAGCGTGAGTTGACGGTGGACTCGCCAGTCATCCTGAAAGAAGAATGCAAAATAATTGTTGTCAGTATTTGGCAGGAGCAGCGGCCTGGTCGGTGTTGCACTTCGAAGCGTGACGGCAAAAAGAAGATCATTGTCGTCAACACGGCCATCACCATTGCGATCGAAATCCGGAAAGTCTTCAGCCATCTCGATCCGGCCCTGCTGGAAGACGCCGAGATCGAACTCGGCATCGATCTTCTGAAACTCCCCTCCGAACCGGAAAGTGTGCGCGCCGTGTACAAGCGATAGCGAGTCGGAAAACTGAAGGCGGTTGAGCTTGGTCTGCTGCGGAACTCGAAACGAGGCGCCATCCTGAATTGATGGAAATGTCAGCTGCGGCGAGACGACTACGGGATCGGTCTGATTGATGTAGTTATTAACCGCGAAGCTGAAGCTGTTTAGAAGTGACGGCGAGATGATTCTCGTGTAGTTGGTGAGAAACGACTGGTAGTTGTTCCGGCTGGTCTGCCGCTGAGAAGCGGAACCGATCGGGCGCTCGATTGAGCTTGGCGAGACGTCCTCTGCGCGTTCGATGGTATAGCGAAAGGTAAACTGATCGTTTGTCGATGCGTGCCAGTCGCCTCGTGCTGTCGCCAGGGGATCAGTCAGCGGCGCCGGAGCTATGCCGTGTCTGATCGATCTCGTGGCCAGGTCGCGCTGGCCGACGAGAACGGCTCCCGTCTGATCCCGATACTCGAACGACGCAAAGACCCACGCCTTATCTTTGACAATCGGACCTCCAATCGATCCCGCATACTGCTGACGATCAAAGGGTGGAGTGGCTTCGTTGCGATCGAAGGTTGCCGGCAGACCCTGTAACGCCTGATCGCGTTCAAAGAAAGAAGCGGAACCGTGCCACGAGTTGGTGCCCGACTTGGTGACTACATTGATGACGGCCGAGCCAGTCCGGCCAATCTCCGCAGAGAAGCGGTTGGTCGCTATCTGAAACTCCTGCACGGCCTCCTGTGAAACATTCTCGAGCGGGCCACCCACCGCGTCATCATTGTTGTCGACGCCATCGATGGTAACGTTGCCCCCGCGTCCCAGTTGGCCGGCGGAAGAGATGATCACGCTGTTCGACTTGGTTGGATCAAAGCTCGGCGCCTTTGCATTGCCGGGAGTCAGCAGAGCCAGCTCAAGAAAGTTGCGTCCATTGAGAGGCAGGCTCTCGATGATACGAGATTCGATGACTGCATCAACAATAGGCGTGGCTGTATTCACGAGCCCGGTCAACTGTAACGACTGTTCAGTGACAATTGAAATCGAACCCACGGCGAGGGTCACTTCCAGCGTTACATTCTGGCCGACGGCAAGAGTCAGGTTTTGCCGAATGTAGCGGCTGAATCCTGGCGCCTGGACGGTGATCTCGTAGTCTCCCGGATTGAGGCGAGGAAACACGAACAAGCCTTCATTGTTGGAGTCTGTCGATAGCGTGACGCCAGTACCCTGATTCCGCGCGGTTACCTCTGCGCCCGGAACCACCGCACCGGCCGTGTCGGCAACCCTGCCGCTGAGCGCACCAGTGGCCGCTTGCTGCGCCCCGGCCCCTGCCGGCACAGACACAAGCATCAAGAAGATCAGGCAGACGAGGAGGGCTGCCACTCTCATTTTTTGATTGCTCCTTTAGTCTCGGAAGAAGGGCTTACTCAGCCAGAGCGAACTCGAAAGCGAAGCGACCGACGAGCACCGCCGCCTTGCCGTTGGATGGTGGCGAGATGAGAAGAGATCGAACCGCGACGCGGCCTTCCTGGCGCACTGCCCGAGCCGTGCCGAGTTGCTTGCCGGTCGAAGCTTCATAGAAGGTAGCCTCGAGATTCGTTTCATCGAGGCGCCGGTAGCCGAAGACATAATCACCGGGACGGAGCGACATCTGGCCAATCCTGATCGGCACCCGGGTGATGAAGAAGTGAGAATACTTGCCCTCGGCGGCATACCCGGCCGTGATCAAAACGACCCCGGCGATGAACTTTCCTTTGCCATCGGTGATTCCCGAGGCAGTGCGAAGTTCTGTCTCGATCCGTTCCTTCTCGACCTGAGCGCGCGATGGGACAAGCGACGCCAGTTCCTTTTCTGTCGCCTGTCTCCATGAAGATTGTCTGGCTAGCGAGGAGACAGGCGTCAGAACTAGAATCGCCAGTGCGATCAGCAGGTTGTTCATCAAAGGAATTAAAACCCAGCAAAGCTCCCAGGACGAGCGGAGATTAGCACGCCGGATGGCTCCTGTCTTGGATCAATAGGTTGGATCTGGCCTCCACCTTTAGTTGGATATGGGTGACGCGCCCACTGATTCAGTATGGAGTGCGGCGACTTGTCGCCGCTTTTGAGTTACGTGCTGCGGTATTGGACAGGAAGTCCCAGCCTTTCGACGAATACTGCAAAGGTTAAATCAAAAGCGGCGACAAGTCGCCGCACTCCATACTGAATCAGCGGGCTCCACTCCTACATATGTACAATTCCGCGTTGAAGGGCTGTTGTTGCGGCTTGCGTGCGGTCGGTCACCCCGAGCTTGCTAAGAATGCTGTTCACATGGCTCTTGACCGTAGCCTCACTGATTGACAAATCGCCGGCAATCTCTTTGTTACTCCTGCCGCCCACTATCAACTTCAACACCTCGAGCTCACGTCCGGTGAGATCCGAACCCGCCACGCGGTCCGCGAGCCGCTCGGCAATCGCTGCCGGAATCCTGCGCTTGCCCGCATGCACCGTCCTGATAGCATCGAGCAATTCTTCGAAAAACATATCCTTCAACAGGTAGCCTTGGGCCCCTGCCTGCAACGCCCGATAGATGTCCTCATCGCCGTCGTAAGTAGTCAGCACAATAATCCGAGCCGCGGGAAACTCGGCGCGCAGGGCACGCGTCGCCTCTACGCCGCTCATCACCGGCATGCGCAAATCCATGAGAGTAATGTCCGGCTTGTGCTGCCGAAACAACTCGAGGGCCTTCGCGCCGTCTGGCGCCTCGGCAACTATCGTCAAATCCGGCTCGGAGTTGATCAGCGCTACGATGCCCTGGCGAACGACGTGATGATCGTCCACGACCATTACTCGAATCTGATCTGCTGTTGATAGCGGCATGGCTATGCAATCATCTTCTCGAAGACTACCTCAGTACCGCCTCCCGGCGCATCGTTGACGGCCAGCTGACCACCAGCCTGCTCCGCGCGCTCGCGCATTCCAACGAGGCCGAAATGACCCTTTTCAGACGGCTCACCGTTATGTTTCAGCCCCTGCCCGTCGTCGCGCACTGAGAGTCGAACTCGCTTCTGATCATAGCTCAAATCAATCCCGATTCTGCGAGCTTCAGCATGCCGGATCGCATTGGTGACCGCCTCCTGGCAGATCCTCAGGATATTGTTCTCGAGCTCAGAATCGAGCCGCCGGTAGGCGCCACTCACGCGGACCTCCGCCTCTATTGGCAGATTGGCGGTTAGCCGTTTTGCGCTCTCTGTCAGAGCTTTCGGCAAATCCTGCTCATTGAGCGCCGGTGATCGAAGCTCCCAGACGGATCGCCTCGCGTCAGCGAGACTCTCGCGCACCTGCATGCGCGCCTGGTCGAGATGTTTGCGCGCCTGCTCCGGCATCGATGAAAGCATTTTTGAGACGAGCTCCAGTTGCACTGAGGTTCCGGCAAAACCCTGGGCCAGCGTATCGTGAATCTCGCGCGCAATGCGGCTTCGCTCCGCCAGAACTGCCGCGAACCGATCTTCCACTCTTCTCAACCGCAGCCGGTACCAGCCCCAGACCGCGACTCCGAGCATCGCAGCCACCAGCGCATAGAACCAGTAGGTCCGATAGAAGTGGGGTTTGATGGAAAAATTGAATGATTCGCCTGCCTCATTCCAGACGCCGTCCGAGTTGCGTGCGACTACCCGAAACGTGTAGGAGCCGGCAGGAATGTTGGTATAGGAGGCGATTCTCTGGGTACCGCCATCACGCCAATCCCGGTCGAAGCCGTCCAGGCGATATCTGTAGGCAACCTCTTCCGGTGCCGCAAAGCTCAGACCCGCATAATGGAATTCAACGCGCCGCGTGCCGGGGGCCAGCATCGCCAGGTTCTCTGTTGGGCGGTCGTCGACGAGCACTTCTTCGATAACTACGGGAGGCGTGTGTTCATTGATCTTTATCCTATTGGGATCGATCACGGCGGCGCCTTTGATCGTCGAAAACCAGAGCTTGCCGTCGCGACCTCGACAGCCGGCCGGATGGCCTCCGCCGCTTCCTTCACGAGTCGCAAGGCCATCTGCGGTGCCATAGGTAACGGACTGGAGCGAGCCTCTCTTCGAATCGAAACGATCTATCTCCTGTTTGCTGATCCGCACGATGCCGCGAGTCGTGCTGAGCCAGAGGTTGTTCTTATCATCCTCCATGACGTCGTAGACGGCGTCGTCGACGAGGCCGTCTCGAGTGGTGTAGCCTGTGATCCTCCAACCCCTGAGGCCGTCCTTGAGGCGGTTCAATCCTCCACCAAGAGTGCCTGCCCAGAGAGTTCCCTGCGCGTCTTCATAAACAGAGGTGACAACATCGCTCGTCATTCCATCGTGCACGGTGAAGTTCTTGAATTGCCCGTTTCTGAAGAGGCTCAGGCCGCCAAGCGTGCCGATCCATATCCCGCCATCCCGGCTATCGCAGATGGCACCGACAAAATCATTCGCCAGCCCGTCGAGTGCGGTGTAGGTGGTGTACCTGCCTCGATTGAGACTGGTCAAGCCACGGCGCGTGCCAATCCAGAGATTGCCGTCCTTGTCTTCGTGAAGCGATCTGATTCCGTCATCAGAAATGCCGTTCGCCGAAGTGAAGGTCTTGAACGTTCCTCCGGTTAGCCTGGAGAGACCGGTTGGCGTGCCTACCCAGATGTTGCCCTGGCGATCCCCCAACACGGACGTGATGGTGTTGGAAGGCAGCCCATCACGTGTCGTATAGGTAGTAACCCGGCCTTGCTTTAAGAGATTGAGGCCCCCACCGAAAGTGCCGATCCAGACGCCTGAATCGCGATCTTCATAGATCGACCTGACAAGGTCACTGGAGAGTCCCTCTCGCCGCGTAATAGTCACGAACTTCGTATCTCGCAGAAGGTTGACGCCGCCCGACTCGGTGCCGATCCAGAGATTGCCCTCTCGATCTTCAAAGAGTGAAAGCACAATACTGCTCGACAGTCCGTCCGCGGGTGTCAGCACCTCGAATCTCTCATCCTTCCACCTCGCAATTCCTCCTGGAGTAGCAAACCAGAGTACTCCGTCACGGTCTTCAAGGATGGATGTCACTTCGTTGGCAGGAAGTCCTTCGCCTGCCGCGACCAGTTTCCCGTCTCTTGCTCTCCAGAGGCCCGATGATGTGCCGATCCAGACATTGCCGGACTTGTCCGCATGCAACGTCTCGACGCGATCCTTCAGCGAGCCTGGCAGCGAGCCAGGGTTTGTGAACCTGTTATTCTCGAAAAGACTCAACCCGTGCGACGTGCCAATCCATAGCCGCCCCTGCTGGTCCTCGCAGATCGCCGTCAGCTCATCGGCCGGCAATCCATCCTTTTGTTCGTAGCTCCTGAAGCTGCTGCCATTGAATCGGGCAAGGCTCCCGGTGGTGGCGACCCAGAGGCCGCCTGCCTTCGACTCGATCACACTGACCACGCTCTCACCCTTCAGCGTGTCAGCGCTTCTGAATCGGCCCTCCACGTAGCGGTCGAGACCAAGACTCGTCGCTATCCAGAGAGTCCCGGACGAGTCCTGGGAGATTGACCAGATACTCTCGCTCGACAATCCGTCACGGCGGGTAAATAGCGTGAACTTGCCGCGCGCGTATCGAACCAGTCCTGCTGCTGTCGCCAGCCATAGGTTCCCGGCGCGATCTTCGAACATTCTGCGAATCGAGCTGTGTGGTATCTCGTTGGTGTTTTGCCGGTCGAAGACTCTGAACTGAAGGCCATCGAAGCGGGCTACGCCGCTGTCGGTGGCCAACCAGATGTAGCCATCGCGTGTTTGAAGAATGTCGTGGACGGTGTTCTGCGGGAGACCGTTCTCGCGTCTGCCAGATACGAAGACGATAGTCGCGAAGCTGGCGCGCCGGATCGAGCGCTAAGGCCGCCGTGGACGCGCAGGCGAGAGTGCCTGCAATGGCAAGCGCAATCAGGACTGGCCGGTTGGAAGACCTAAAGGCCACTAGCCGCGTCGCAGGTAGTCATCGGTGCCGTCTACCCAATCGTGCCGGATCGGACTGAAGACATCGATGCCGGTGGTATCCTCGAGGACTTCCGCCGAATGCGGAACGTTCGCAGGTATCTCAACTACCTCGCCGGCCCGAAGAATGATTTCGTCGCCGCCAATGATGAATCTCATGGAGCCGGTGAGAAGGTGGCTGAACTGTTCACTTTCGTGATAGTGCTCGGGAACGACGCAGCCCTTCTTCATGTTGAGGAAGGCGAGCGTGATCTGCTTGCCGGTGAAAAAGCGCCTCGCGAAGAGGTCCGTGACATTCTCTTCAGGTATCTCCTGGAGCTTGTAATGTTTCATGGCTGCTACTCTGCATATTGACCGGCAATCTTGCAAGGTCCGAATCGTGGCGCAGGCTGTCCAGCCTGCGCCAAGCCTTCGCTAAGAGGACGTCTCACCTCGATTTGAGCACGTGCACTTTTTGCCGCAGACTACAGTCTGCGGCACGATCAGGAGCCGCCGGCGGAAATCGTGGCGTAGGCTGTCCAGCCTGCGCCAAACCTTCGCTAAGGGACGTCTCACCTTGATTCGAGCACTTGCCCAGTTTGCCGCAGACTGGACAGTCTGCGGCACGATTCCCGTGCTCGGCGGCGGCTCTAAGGGAATCTGACTACGGCATTCTCCAGCGGTATTTCCTTCACGCGTTTCTCGACAGTCGCGTCCTTGCCAGACGGCGTCCAACCCCAGCCTTGCCCCTGTCGCTCGAAAGACTCAAAAACATACGGCAGCCCTTCGGAACCAAGCGGCGAATTGGCGTCGCTGATGTGGAAATGCAGATGCGGTTCGGTCGAGTTCCCTGAGTTCCCGACCAGCCCCAGAACCTGGCCACGTCGGACTTGATCGCCAACCTTTACCCGCAGACTGCCCGGCTGCAGATGGGCGTAGAAGGCATACCGGCCCTGGCCCAGGTCGAGAATCACATGATTACCACCGATGGTTTCGAGCGTGATCGGCACGGCGCGCGAGGTGGCGCCGGGAACGTTTTGAGGAATACCATCCTTAACCGCCACCACCATGCCGTCGGCTACCGCGAGCGCTTCAGCTCCGTAGGACCGGTAGTTTTCGTTCTTCAACCGATCATTGATCCAGGTCTTGCCGTCCGGGCGGAGCTGTACCCAGTCAATGGCGAAACGCTGTGAGATGTGTGCTTTGCCGCCAACCGGAATGAGCGCGCGGCGATGGCCGGAGGCATTTCCCGGTCCGTTGGCCGCCAGCCATTCGCCGCCACGCAATGGCGGAGAAATCACGAGGGGCGCACCGCTGCGAACCTTGATTTGAGCGCCCTCCCCTTTGACCTCGATTGGATCAGTCTTGGCGGCCGCGTCGCCTCCACTACCGCCGCTGGAGCCAGGTGGTGCGCTCAGAGTCGCCGTGACGCGATGACGAAGCGATGGAGGCACCGCAGACGGCGCATCCAGCGTCAGCCAGATGTAGACTACGGCGCGCATCCCACCGCCAAGTCGCTGCTTCTCCTTGTTGGTCGCCGGCAGGCCAGGTCGCCCCAGACGGTCGTTGAGTTCCGTACTCTCGTACCGCGCGAGCGGTGTCGCGTCATTGCCTAACACCTCTACTCGCGTAAGGGTCAGATCATTCGTACTGAAATTGGTCAGATGAAGTTCATAGACCAGATGGATTTTGCCATCGGCCTCAACCGGCGTGGGCGCAATAGGGACATCCATTTCAACCGGGATATCAATCGGTGGGCGCACTTGGGCCGCGGCTTCGATGACTCCGATTGCCAGCACCAAAAGGCCAACCGGCCAGAATGCCCGCAAGGCTTTGACGATCATTTTCGGCTCTCCGACGCTCAGGGCAATCACTGTTTTGCCGGCTCCTCCACCGGCAGCGCAATGTATGATGCATGCTTCGCTGAGCGGAACACTCGCTGGGTCGCCCGCTGAAAGTCTGACTCTTTCGCCAGGAAAATGTTCGGCACGAACCGCTGCGGATTGCGGTCGATCACCGGGAACCAGGTGCTCTGCACCTGCACCATGATCCGGTGATCCTTCCGGAAGACGTGGTCATTGGCAGGGAACCCGATCTCGTAGCGCACTACCGCGTCCGGCAGTGATCGGCTCGGGCTTCTCCAGGCTGTTGCGGTAGCGCCCGCGCAGAACGTCGCCCGCGATCATCAGCTGGTAGCCGCCCAGCTTTGGATCGGGCTCGTATTTCTCCGGATAGACGTCGATGAGCTTGACGATCCAGTCGCTGTCCGTGCCCGTAGTCGAGGCAAAGAGGTTGGCAACGATCTTTCCCGATACGACGACGATCATCCTTAAGCGGCTCGGTCTCCCAAGTCAGCACGTCGGGTCGATGGTGCACGAACCGCTGATCCTCTACCAGCCAGGTCGTCCATCCCGCAGCGCAGCTCGATCGGGCGCGGACGATAAGGAACAGGGTTGGCGGGATCCGAAATGTAGCTGTCGAATGCCTCCTCGGACGCTCGCGCGTGGTGGGTCGAACGACAACTTTCCGTCTGCCTGAAAGTATAGACTGCTCGCGCGACGACATTGCGCTTCGGCGGCCACGCGTCGTGCCTGTACCCATTGATTCGCGCCGGTCCTGAACGTCAGCGCCTCGGGCAGATCGAGGCTTCCCTTTCCCTTCAGGTGATACGCCAGGAACGGCGCCAGCACGTTGCGCCGGTAATACTCCGCGGTCGCACTGCCGAAATCGATGGGCCCGAGCTTTCGCCCTTCGCCTCTCGACCATCCGCCATGGTTCCACGGACCGACGACGAGGAAGTTCTTGTTCGCCGTGTCGTGCCGCTCGAGCAGTTCGTAGATCTTGATCGGACCGTAAAAATCTTCCTGGTCCCACCAGCCGGCCACGTTCAGCGTCGGCACCGTCACGCGTTTCAGCCACGGCGCGAAGGCCTGCCGCTTCCAGAAAGCATCGTAATCGGGATGATTGACGAAGTCGTTCCAGGTTGGGAGCCGGTTGTGGAAATACTTCCCGTTGACATTCGACAGCGGCCCGAGCTCGAGATACCACTCGTAAGCGTCGCGAGCGATCGATGACTGTTGAAGGGTCGGAAATCTCCTTCGACGATTCCATCATGTACGCGTATTCGAAGCCGTAGCTCAACCGGAACGCGCCGTTGTGGTGGAAGTCGTCGCCGATCCACATATCTGCCGGAGAGGCCTGCGGAACGCCCGCTTTGAGCGCCGGATGCGGATCGAGCATGCCCATCACCGTCAGCCACGCTCCGTAGCTCGTGCCGGCCATCCCGACGCGCCCGTTGTTGATTGGGCACGTTCTTGAGCAGCCACTCGATCGTGTCGTAGGTGTCGGTGCTTTCGTCGATCGCCTTTTTGTCTTCGGGATCGCGCGGCTGCCGGAGCATGACGAACTCCCCTTCGGACTTGAACCGGCCGCGGATGTCCTGCAAGACGATGATGTAACCGTCCGCGGCCAACTCGGGAAGCGAGGCCGCGAGGCGCGCCGAGTCGAATGCGCCAGTCCCATACGGAGTTCTGAGCAGCAGGAACGGGAGTTTTTCGGTGGCTTGAGCCGGCGCGTAGACTTGTGTGTAGAGACGCACGCCGTCGCGCATCGGGATCATGGCCTCGGTGCGCGTGAATAGCGGAGCCTGCGGCTGCTGCGCATTGAAGGGCACGACGGCGGTCAGGCAGACCAGCGCAACGAGCACGATGACGGTCGCCCTCGGAGCAGCCCTTCGCAAATTCTCGGGTCCGCTGTTCATGAATTTCATTGCGTTCTCCTGAAGCCGCAGGGCATCCCGAAGGGATGCGAGAGGGTAGCCAGGGGCGAGCGAAGCGAAGCCCCTGGAATACGGAACGAAGAACCCCTGCGCCCTGAAAGGGCGCAAGACTTCACTCGGGTACAATGTCTCGATCTGGCGTCCCTCCGGGACGCGACGGCTCTTTTGGCGGACGAATCGCAGGGGCTGCGCTTCGCTTGCCCCTGGCTACCTTGCCGGCATCCCTCCGGGATGCGGCTTCCTCATGGGTACGCCATCTCCTCTGCGCACGTCCGAGCCGCCTCACTACTTCGAGACGCGATCGATCGGCGCGGGTCGCGGCACTCGTCGCACCGGGTTCTGCTCCAGCAACTTCATTGCTTCCTGGACCGCGCGTTCGAGCTGCGGGTCGTGTCCCTTGATCACTTCAGCCGGCGTGTACTCAACCTCGATGTCCGGCGGCACACCTTCATTCTCTACAGCCCACTTACCCTTGACAGATTATAGAACGCCAGGATCGGCGCGGTGATGCCGTCCGCCATCGATTAGTCGCCGGAACGCCGAGCGTGCCCACCAGCCCGCCCCAGGTGCGCGTGCCGACCAGTGGCCCAATCTTCCGCATGATGGAACATAGTAAGGCAGCGCATCGCCTCCTGATCCGGCTGACTCGTTGATGAGCATCACTTTCGGACCGTAAATCCCGGCAGTCGGTGATGTCGCTGGTCTTGCCGTCGCGCTGAAGCGAAGTAGCCCATCAGCTTCCGGTCCAAGCTCGTTGACGATGTAATCCGCGACCTGACCGCCGTGGTTGTAGCGCTCGTCGATGATCGCCCCTTCTTTGTCCTGTTGCGCATAGTAGTAGCGAGTAAAGTAGGTGTAACCAGGACCCGCCGTGTTAGGCAGCCACACGTACGCCAGGCGTCCGCTGGAAAGTTTGTCGACCAGCCGGCGATTGTCTTCGATCCAGGCGCGCGTTCGCAGTCCATCTTCGCTGGCGAACCGGAGTCACCGTCATCACGCGTCGATCCTTCCAGCGACGGATTCTTGCCCACGCGGATCAGTGTCTGCCGCCCGGCTGTGCCTTCGAACAGGCTGTAGAGGTTGGTGGGCGGCGCGAGCGGCGCGGCCATTCACTTCGAGCAGATAGTCTCCTTCGCTCACCTTGATCCCGGGCGCGCTAAGTGGCGCGCGCAGATCGGGGTTCCAGTTCTCGCCGGTGTAGATGCGTTTGATTCGGTAGCGTCCGTTCTCAATCGCGAAGTCGGCCCCAAGCATGCCGACTGAGACAGGATCTTCGCCGGGCACGTCTCCAGGCCCGTGCAGATACGAATGACCCACTGTCAACTCGCCGCCCACCATGGCGATGAGATAGTTGAGGTCGGCGCGATGGCCCACGTAAGGACAGCAGCGGCGATACTTTTCGTAGATCGCCTGCCAATCGTCTCCATGCATCTTCGCATCGTAGAAGTACTCGCGCTGGAATGCGCCAGTTCTCACGATAAATCTGCTCCCACTCGGCGCGCGGATCGACCACGCATTTCGAGTTGCGCCACGTTGAGCGGTCCATCGCCGACCTTTGCCGGAGCCGGCGATCGGTCGGCACGATTCCCCAGCGGTCTCGCGCGCCAGCGCCCTGATAGAGCAGTTTCTTCCTGTCGCTCGAAAGCGAATAGGAACGAATGCCTTCGAGGAAAGGGCTGCGGCCTTCCGCTCTTGAGTTGATATCGCTGCAAGCGGAATGAGGGCACCGGCCCGGCGCTCGTGACGATCGGTTCGGTGTAATAGAAACTGTCCCGGCTGCGCCCGCCGGAGATTGCCGTAATCACCGGGCGGAATATTGAGAGCCAGTATCCGCTGACCTAATCCTGTCGAAGTCGATGCGAACTTACCGCTCGACCGGGCTGGCTTAGCCGCGTCCGGCTTCGGCGCCGCCGCCAGCATCCTCGCGCGGCTCGGCGGTCTGCGCGGCTCATCGCCTGTCTCCGGCAAGCAGCGGCGATGGCTCGCTGGCGCTGAGCACCGCCAGATAGATCGCCCGGCGCACCGGCCGATCGATCGAACTCATTTCCAGCCAGCCGGTACTCGGCCCGTAGTTCGTGCTCGCCATGAAGTAGAGATACTTGCCGTCCGGCATCGAACGCGGGCGAGATTGAATCCGCCAGACCATCGGTGATCTGATGAGACTTCTTATCGGCCAGCGAATAGACGAAGATCGCGCGCAGATGGCTCGGCAGATTCTTCGAGTAGGCAATCCACTTGGAATCCGGCGACCAGATCGCGTCGAACTGATCGCGCTGGATCGGGATAATTATCGGCTATCAATCTTCGTCGACGTTTCGCCGTTCGCCACTTCGATGCGTCCAAAGATTCCGATGATTGTCCTGAAGCAGGATCTGTGTTCCGTCCGGCGACCATGCAGGCGCTGAGAAGAACGCCGTCGACGGCAGCGCGAATCGCTCGTGGCGTGGTGACGCCCAGTGGATCGCCGAGCATGAGCTGATACTCTCCGCTCGCGTCTGAAAGCCAGGCGAGTTGAGCGCCATCAGGCGACCAGACGGGGCTGCGATCATGCGCGCCGGAACTCTGCGTGAGGTTTCGATAGTCACCCTTCTCCGCCGGCACCGTGAAGATCTCGCCGCGCGCTTCGAACGCCGCGCGAATCCCGGTCGGCGAGAGCGTGGCGCTTCGAATCATGCTGGCCACCTTCTTGAACTGCGGACGCGCCCACGGCAAGGTCGCCGGTTACTTCGATATTCAGTCTTTGCGCCTTGCCCGGTCTTGGCATCAACCAAGATAAATGTAGCCGGCCTGTTCGTAAACGATCGCGTCCGGGCCCGCCGATGCGTTCATGATGTCGAAGTCATCGTGATGAGTGAGTTGCTGAGACTTGCTTGTGGTCGATGTTGATAGCAGAAGAGATTGACCGTGTGATTCCGATCCGAGAGAAAGTAGATCGTATTGCCGATCCACATCGGCGTCAGTAGTCGTTGCTGTTGGTCCAGGGAAGCTTTTCGACCGAGTAGTCGGCCAGATTCATTACCCGGATTGGATGAGTGCGGCCGCCGCGGTAATGCCGCCACTCACTTGCTCGTACCAATCCGGAATGAAAGCCGTCGAGAATCTCCTCGTACGCCATGCGGCGGCCGTCCGGAGAATAGCTACCGCTGAAGGCGCGCGGCATCGGCAGTGGCTCCGGAAGCCCCCATCCAGGCCGATTGTCCAGAGGCGCCAGTATGCCTGTTGAGGCGCGCTGGTGCGGGTCGAAGCGAAGATCACGCGACGACCATCGGGAGTCCACCCGCGCACGCGATCGACGCCTGGATGATAGGTCAGCCGTCTTGGGATCACCACCCGTCGTCGGAACGACATAGACGTCGGTGTTCCCGGCGACCGTAGAGGTGAAGGCGATCTGCGAACCATCGGGCGAGAAATGTGGATCGATCTCGACACCCGGCGTTGACGTGAGCCGGCGCGCCTGCCCACCGCTCCGCGCGACTACCCACAAGTCGCCGGCGTACTCAAAGGCCACCGAATCACGACTCACCGTCGGATGGCGAAGCAGCCGCGTACCCTGAGCGGACGCAGTGGCGGAGACGGAGAGGCACAGGAGCAAAGCGTAAGAAACTTGCTTTATGTTCATGGACGATTCTCGATATCTCGACGCTTCGGAGTATGCCTTGTCGCACCAAAGGTGCGACCTGAAAAAGCCCAGGGCGAAGCCCTGGGTGGTTAATCGCGGGCGGACCGCCACGCCCCAACGGGGCAATGTTGGCCCGTTGGGCCTTGCCCGATTGTTGACCATCCATACCCAGGGCTTCGCCCTGGGCTATTTTAGGTCGCGCCGTTGGCGCGACAACTCAGAAATTCAGCTTCAACGCGAACTGCATGATCCTTGGATTCACTGCCGTCGACGAGATCACGCCAAAATTTGCCGCTGAGACATTGGTCCCCGGCGAGCTGAACTGTGTCGTATTGAAGGCATTGAAGAACTCCGTGCGGAATTCGATGTTGGCGCCTTCACGGAGTCGACTGAGCGGCGTCCGCTTGATGAGCACGAGGTCGAAGTTCCGCTGGTCAGGCCCGAAGACAATGCCTACGCCACTGTTGCCAAAGGCCGTTGCGCGGCCGTCATCGCCTACCACCGGCCAGATGGCTGCGCCGGCTGCGTTGCGCTGTATGCAGCTGTTGAGGAAGTAATTGTTAAGTTTGCTGTTTACTGAGCCGGAGGTCGTCAGATCACCGTACGTGCAGCCGGTGGCGAGCTGCGCCCGGTCGTTCGTGATCCCGAAAACGTTATTGCTGTTAGTGCCGGTCAGGGTCAGCGGCAGCGCCCGATTGGATCGTTGTCACCCCGGCGACTTCCCATCCGCCAAGAACTGCATCCACGAAAGAGTTGAACTTCCTCGGGCTGGGCAGCTGATATAGATAGCTGATCACCAGGCGGTGCTCGCGATCAAACTCGCTCAGTCCGTAGTTAGCGCTGATTGTCGTTCTGGTTTCCGGTGATGCCCGAAGTACCGCCGGCGGCAGTGCTCCTCCCAGAGGTGCTGTAAGCATGGGCGAAAGTATAAGCGACCAGCATCTGCAGCCCTTTGCTCAGCCGCTTCGTCAGGCTCACATCCATCCCGTGGTACCACGACGATGCGGACGAGGCAATGTCGTTGAGACCTGGCGCCGTAAAGCCGAGGAACGGCACACGCTGGGCGATGTTGGCAACTGTGTTGGTCGTTTGCCCGCGAATCGGATTGGCAGGACTGGCCAGGAGCGCCTGGTTGGGCGACCAGTTCAGAATCTGGTGCGTGCCTCGTGTCCCGACGTAGCCCACCTCCAACAGGAAATCGCGCCCCAGCTCCGTCTGCAGGTTGAGGCTCCATTGCTGCGTTACGGGCGGTCGATATGCCTGATCAACGAACGAGATGGACCGCTGAGTGGTTGGCGAGTAGGAAGGGAATTGCGGAAACGTCAGATCCGGCCCGAAACGGACTGGCGAAGCTGGCTGCGGCATTTGGCGCGCCTTGCAGTTGACGGAGCAACGCAAAAGGTGGTGCCGCCGCCAGCTGAATGAACGGCTGCCCGGTAGCGCGCGTATGGTAGATTCCATATCCACCACGCAAAACCACCTGCCCTGTCATCGGCAAGTGCACATTGGAGAGTCGCCAGGCAAAACCGACGCGCGGGTCGATGCTGTTCTGGTGCTCGCCGCGAATGCCATACGTGTTATCCAGTTGCGTCACGCCGGCAGGGACCGTGCCCGGAAAGTTGCTCGAGACAACATAGCCCTGAATTGTCCCCTGGGCAGGCGGATTGGGGTTCGCCAAAGCCACATCGAAGCCGCTGTTCCGGCCCAGATTGTCGCCGAGATTGGCCAGCCGCTCGTAGCGCGCGCCGAGAAACAGCGTGAAGGTCGGGCTCACCTTGATGTCGTCCTGAATGTAGGCATTGGCATCATTCAGCCGCCACGCGCGGTCCAGGAAGCCGGGAATGTCCAGCGAAAGGAAGACATTGCTGGCCGCTGCCGTCCCATTGCCTCCGGAGGCCACGGGCCCGGCAGGCAGGCCCAGCAGGAAGTCCGGCCAGCTCAGGAAAAGCAGACCGCCAAAGAAGTGAAAGTTTGTAAGATCGTTCTGGCTGTGGGTGATACCTCCACCCACATGAAACGTCTGCCGTCCGCGAACGTAGGTCAATGAGTCCTGAAAGGTATAATGGTTCTGGATCGCTTCAACGCCCTGACCATTGCCGCCAAGAGCCAGTGAACCATTGACACCTACCACCGGAAAGTCGTTTGCAGTTCCTGATGCTTTCACGCCAACGTCCGACCATTTGAAAACCTCTTGCTGAATGGTCGGCACCCTGATCCGGTGGTACCCGAACTCCGCCTGGTTGAGCAGTGTCGAGCTGAATGTATACGTGTGACTCAGTGTGAAGTTTCGCAGGTGGTTCTCGGCCAAAACCGGAAACCCGGGTGCCGACGTTCCCACCTGCGAGGGTGGGAGGGATTGACTCTGGGTGCTGTCGGCAAAGAAGAAGCGCCCGGCCAGCTTGCTCTTGGACGTATGCAGGTAGTCGACATTGACCAGGAACTGGTCCTCGTTAAAGCTCGCCGGAACGCTGAACGCGGAGAAGCCCTGGAGCGCGAAGGGTTGGGCCGGATTGATCGACTGCGGCGTCGGAATTGCAAACTGCCCGTTCGGCAGTTTGAGGTTAAACAAGTTGAACGCCTGGGGGCTGATGTTGGAACCGTCAGCGGCCACCGCGACACCTCCGAGCGCGCCGGCCTGACCGGCAAATAGTTTGCCCAAAGCGGCGCGAGAGCGGTCATTGGTGAAGGGCGGCGAAAAGAAGCTGCTCGTGACACCGCTGCCTACGCCATTGATCTGGCGCATGCCCTGATAAGAGACGAAAAAAAGCAGCTTGTCTTTGACTATCGGCCCGCCCAACGTGAAACCGAACTGATTCTGTTTGAGCACGCCCTTCGGTTGGCCGGCCTTATTGCGGAAAAACTCGTTCGCGTTGAGCGCGTTGTTGCGGAAGAATTCAAAGACTGTTCCGTGAAAATCGTTGCTCCCGCTCTTGGTGACGACGTTGACATTGGCCCCCGCATTCCGCCCATAGGTGGCGTCGTAGAGGCCCGTCTGCACTTTGAATTCCTGAATTGCATCCGGGTTGGGAATCGCTACGCCACCGCTGATTGTGCTGCTCGCCTGCAGATCATTGACCTGGACGCCATTCATCTGAAAGTTGTTGTCCGCGCCACCTGCGCCATGCGCGCGGAATTGCCCCCCGGATAGGCCGCCACTTCCCCGTCCGAGGTCACTCGCATTGGTCACATTGGCGGCAACCCCTGGCGAGAGTGTGACAATCTGTGTGTAGTTGCGCGTCACCAGCGGCAGATTGCTGACCAGCACCTGATCGGTGACACGCCCCAGAGCGGTGGATTCAGTTTGTACCAGCAGCGTTTCACTAGTAATGGTGACCTGTTCCTCCACGGCACCCACTTCGAGCGCGACGTCGAGCCGTGAGGTCTCCGTGACATTGATCTGAAGTCCCGCCTTGACTGCCTGCTTGAAGCCCGCCCTGGAGAGCTCTACGCGATAGGAGCCGGGCAGGAGCAGTGGAACGACGAAGTTCCCATTCGGCTGCGACACCACTGTGCGCGCCTCGCCTGTTGCCTCATTGGTTACTGTAACCTTGACATCCGGAACGGCAGCCCCCGAGTTGTCGGTGACCACGCCCGTCAACGCGCCGGTGTTTGCCGTCTGCGCCATGGCCGTCGCAGGAAGGATCAACGCCAGGCATGCCAGCAGACACCTGAGCCAACGGCGGAGAGTAGTATTTGTGGAATTCATTGCAGGTAACCTCCAAATAAAATGGGGCCTATGCAGCGTGTTGGCTCGTCAAACTGACGCGCCGGTTATCGTCTGGTGCCGGGAAACAAGCAGATGCTAGCGCCCTTTCTAAGGTGTCGCAATTGGCCATTCATCTCAGCATCAGCTCGCTTAGTTGATGGTCAGCCCGGTGAGCAGCTCGAGTTGTCATTGGCTGATGACTCATTGATGCCTGCCGCTGCCGTCGTAGCAGCTGTATACATCAGGCGTTGCAACATGTCAACGAGACAACACGTGTTGCATTGAGGGTATAAGATGGTCTGCTGGTTGTGTTCTTGTTACGCACGAATAGACACTAGATTTGCTCGCACGCCTCCTGCGCACGGAACGTGCGCGGGGATATTAGCCGGCGGTGCAACCGCCGGTAAGCGTCACCTTACGGGATCGCGCCCTGAAAGGCCGCAGGACCATGACCACGCAGACCGCTGAGTGCATTCAATGGCATACTTGCGAACCTCGCGTCCGGCGTCCTTCCAGGACGCGGCGGAGGGGGCGCGATCTTGCCCGGTGGTTTCACCACCGGCTAATGTCCGCGCGCGCGTTCCGCGCGCAGGAATCACTTTTGGTCAGGCGGTCGCCGCCCCGGCCCGTAGAGTACCTGGCCGGGCCGTGCGCCGGTGTGTTTCCCATGGTCAATGACTACCTGGCCATTGACCAGGACGTACTCGATCCCCTCTGGAAAGAGCACCGGCTCAGCATAGGTCGAACGATCCTGGAGTCTGGCCAGATCAAACACCACCACATCGGCCCAGCAGCCCTCCCTGATTAAGCCGCGATTGGGCAAGCGCATGCGCATCGCCGGCCACGACGTCATCTTCCTGATTGCTTCTTCCAGCGTCAGTACGCGGCGCTCCCGAACGTAGTGAGCGATGAGCCGAGGAAAGTTGCCATAGCTGCGCGGGTGCGTCAGGCCTGCCCCATCCATTGCCCCGGGATTCAGCGCGGCTCCTGAGTCGCTGCCTAGGCTGGTCCAGGGAAACCGCAGGGCGGTCTCGATGTCCTGCTCGCTCATCATGTGATAGATCGCCGTCACGCGGCCATCGCCCTGTGCTACCAGGTCGAAGGCAGCATCTGCGGGCTCCTTGCCCCAATCCTTAGCAATCTGGGCAATACTCTTCCCGTTGAAGCGGGCATTCCCTTCATTGCGGGCGTTGGCCAGAATCACATTATCCCAACTTCCAGCGGCTTCGATGATGTTCCACCATCCCGGCGATCCTGTGACTATCTCTTTCTTCAACCGGGCCCGAGTTTCAGGGTCGGCCAGTCGTTTGAGGAGCTCCGCGTGTCCGCCTTCATGCGCCCACGAAGGAATCACCGAATCGAGTCCCGTGCCTCCGGCCGTGTAAACATAGAGATCTGCCGCGACATCGACACCGCGATCTCTGGCTTGCTCAATTACCTGTCCCGCTTCACGCATGAGCCTGCCCCACCCGGGCTGGTAGGCGGCTTTGAGGTGAAAGACTTCGACCGGAAGTCCGCCACGCTCGCCTATTTCGATCGCTTCCTTGATCGAATCGGTCAGCTCATTGCCTTCACCCCGAATGTGGCTCGCGTAGAGGCCTCCGTATTGCGCTGCGACCTTCGCCATTTCGACCAACTCCTTCGTAGTGGCGTAGCTGCCTGGCGGATAGATGAGCGCAGTGGTCATGCCCAGCGCGCCGGCTTGCATTGCGGTCTCGAGAATCGCTTTCATGCGCGCCAGTTCCTCTGGAGTCGGCTCGCGCCATTCGTTGCCGAGCACTGCAACGCGGGCCTGGGCCTCGCTGAAGTAGCTTCCGAAGTTGACGCTCATGCCGCTCTTCTCGAGACCTGCAAAGTAGGTCGCCACCTGATCGGCGGGCACGGGTGTGCCGCCCTCGCCGGCGATGAGAGTTGTCACTCCCATCCGCAGTTTGCTCTCCGCCAGACCATTGCGCGGCAGCACGCTGCCCGACTGGTCCAACATATCGATCCACCCGGGAGAGACGTACTTGCCCCTGGCGTCGATCTCCTGGCGGCCCTTTCCCTCGATCCTGCCGATCTTGACGAAGCGCCCGTCGCGAATGGCGACATCGGCGATGATCCATGGATTTCCCGCACCATCGAGTACCCGGCCGCCGCGAATCACGAGATCGTACTGGGACCCTGGAGTCTGAGCGATGATCGACGCCCGCATGGCACCCAGTGCCATTACCGAGGCGAGGACGAGATTTCGAAAGAGACGGGTGTTGTTCATTGATCCTCCTCGGAAGTGCACGTATCTTCGCAAAAAGGGCTCGGAGTCCTGTACACCAGGCGTTGCACAAAGTCAATTAGACAACAGGTGTTGCAGCCATTCCTTGCCGGGCACATTCTCGTGTGCTATTTTACGCCCGCTATGAGCAACTCTGGACCGCGAAGGAAGCCTCAGCCTGATTTAGAGCGGAATGGCGCAAAGATCTCGCCGACTATCCTTGAGGTTCGCTTTGCCGAAGCGCAGTCGCGCCTGGGGCCTCATCGCCAGCAGCTGATCAGGACTATTGTCGACAACTGTGAAGAGACCTGCTTCCTCTCCTCACGCGAGCTGGCCAAGCGCTATCACGTCGACGCGGCCACTGTGGTTCGAACCGTCCAGGCATTGGGTTATAAAGGCTTCGCAGAATTCAGCGGCGATTTGAGGCAGCACCTCATGACGCGCATCACGCCGTATACGGTCCTCAAGGCGGCGACCCGTGAGAGAAAGAGCGTAGCCGATCACATCGATCACAGCCTGGACAAGGCGTTGGGTAATCTCAATGTGCTGAGAGCAAACCTCGATCGGAATCGGGTTGTCGAGCTGGCCAGGCTTATTCATCGTTCGCGACGGCGCAGCATCTTGGTTGTCGGTGTCGACTTCGCGGCCTCATTAGCCTATTACTTCGCGTATGGCCTGGTAGTCCTGGGCTTTGACGCCCAGGCGCCTACCGGAAGCGAAGGGAATCTGCAGCACAAAGTCAAACTCCTGACATCCAACGACCTGCTGATTGCCATCAGCTTTGGTCAATGTCTGCGGGTTACGGTCGAGGCGGTGATGCGGGCCAACAAGCAGGGAGTGGCGACCTTTGGAATCACGGACAGCGACACGACGCCGATCGCACGCTATTGCGATGCGCATCTGGTTGCCGGCGTCGTCAGTCCATCATTCCTCAATTCGTACGTCGCGCCGATGGTCTTGATCAATGCTATTCATGTTGCGTGTGCCCATCTTGACCCAAAGCGTTCTCTCAGTTTGCTTAAGCCGACCGACAAAGAGTATCTCTCCGGCGCACGCTGGTATCGGGAGCCTAAAGGTTCCGGTGGAACCATGGGCTAGGCCAGGAGACGACAAAAGGCGCCAGAAGAGCGCAAATCCTCACCTGAAGGATCTCCACCAACGGGCTATACGGTCACCAGCCACCACAAGGCAGCTACTTCGGGGCCAGATAGCCGGAGGTTGCAGCCTTCTTCATCGCTTCAATGCCATCGGCGATTGTCATCAAGGGTGTAGTCTTGTGAGCCTTGAAGCCCCCTCCAGCGGCAAGGGCCAGTGAGAATGCCGCGGCGCTCACGTTATCGGGCAGTTGGAGAATGGACACCAGATCGTATTCTCCAAACGCATACCAGGCATGCTCCAGTTTGCCTCCGAGTTTTTCGACTACCGGTCTGACGACGGGGATTCTGTCGGTCGGATTGTTGACAAGACCCTTCCACGCCTCAGAGGTGTAGGAACCTTGCAAGAGGAAGTAAGCCATTTTGCCTCCTTGTGTGGGGAGCTCTGGTAAGGCAGAAGCAGGCCAATCCTCGATTGCTTCTGCACGTGGTGCTCTCCGGCTGGCATCATAAGCCAAAAAAAGACGCAAGGGTAATCACTCCTTGCGCCAAGTCGTCACCGTCTGATTCGCGTCCAGTCTTAGAGGGGCGCCGCGGACTGGAAGTCTACTGGCATAGTACTAATATCTTCCGTAATACCGATCACGCTGCTGCATCGACCTTGTGCCTGTGATAAATGTACCCGCCGGCAGCTCCAATTCCACCACCGATCAATGCGCCCTTGCCGCCGCCGAGCAGAGCTCCCGCGACTGCGCCGATCCCGGTTCCGATGCCAACGCGGGCTGCCGCTTTACCGGGCGTATTCTGATCGTCCCAATAGTAATTGGCACCCCGATAGTCATCGTAGTATCGGGAGTCATAGGAACGGCCCTGATCGTAGCGAGATACCTGGGAGTTCCGATCCCGGCATCTGCGATCCTGCGCGAGGGCTGCCGGTGCGACCGAGCCGACCAGAAGGGTCGCGCTTATTAATGTCATTACAACGCTCTTGCTGATTGATCTGCCAATCATCACTCTACCTCCTTGACGTGTCATTCGCCCTATATATGACAATTGGTGTGCCGCGAGGATCAGCAGAGGCAACTACAATGATAATAAGGTGTTAACGAATCGGAGGTAGCTCTTCAGCCGGCGGTGAAACACGGTTCCGTATATCGGATTACCCCATTTGCCACACTATTTAGCAATCGCACGGGTGACTTCGGCATTCATCCGGCCTCGGAGCATGAGGGACCACATCCGCCAATCGGCGGCGAACGACCAGAGAGGATATTTGAAGGTGGCGGGCTTGTTGTGCTCGATGAAAAAGTGGCCGGTCCAGGCAAATGCGTAGCCGATGACCAGGCCAAGCAAGACCAATCCCCACCTGGCGGTCAGGAACGCTCCAATGAAGCAGCCGAGAGCGCCTGTGGTGCCGATGAAATGGAGGAGCCGGGTGCGAGGATGGCTGTGCTCGCGCACGTAGTAGGGCCAGAACTCAGCAAAAGTGGAGATTCTCATATAGCTTGTGCGTGCCTGGCTTTACCGTGCCGCAGGCTGTCCAGCCTGCGGCAGACCTCGCCGTTGCTCAGCTGACCAATATCGAGAGCTGCCGCAGGCTGGACAGCCTGCGGCACATGTCACGTCTACCAGTTGGGCGGAGCGCCAACGGGGTATTGCTCCAGATCGAGCACTGAGCCAGTGATGCATTCGCTCTCGTCGCTTGCAAAGTAGATTGCCGCCAGAGCAATGTCTTTCGGCAGCAATAGCCGTCCGAAGGGCCTCGTCCTGACGGCCTCTTCCAGCCAGTTCTCGCCTTTTCCCTCTTCAACCGTCTTGACCCGATGTTCATTGGGCGTGAGGGTCCAACCAACATTCAATTGGTTGACGCGAATCCGGTATTGCGTGAGATATCTCGCCGTGTTCTTGGTGAACGTCATGAGCGCGCCCTTCGTCGCCGAATAGGCTGTAAGCTTGGGCTCGCCGATGTATGCGTTGACGGAACCGATATTGACGATCGACCCTCGCCTTGCTTCCTTCATGTATCGCACCGCCTGCTGGCTGCAGATAAAGGCGCTTCGCACATTGGTAGCGAAGAGGATGTCCCAGAGTTCGACGGTCGTGTCCTCGATCGTTCCGCGCGTGCTGAGGCCGGCACAATTGATGAGTATATCTATTCGTCCGAAGACTTCGATCGCGCGATCGATGAGGCCGCGGCATTCGGCTTCAATCGTTACATCAGCCTTCTGGAACATGGCCTCGCCGCCATCCTGCCTGATGTCATCGACTACGGCGGCCCCCTTCGCCTGGTCGCGCCCGGAAATCACCACGCGGGCGCCTTCGGATGCGAAGAGCTGGGCAATTCCCGCACCCATTCCTGAGGTCGAGGCGGTGATCACGGCCACTCGATCCTGCAGTCTTCCCATGCGTCGATCCTCTCAATCTCTCAGTGATTCGACTCCGGATCCGAGAGATCAGCGTGCCGGCTGCGATAAGGCTGGAAGTTGGCACCCCAATCGACTCCGATGACGTCGAGCTCGACGTGGTCGCCATCGACCCTGACGACGACATAATGGTAGGGGTTGCCGCCGGGCTCACTTGCCGGCTTGGCGATTCGCTCGAGCGTCACCTTCTCGGCAGCGTTGGCTTTCATGTAGCTGGTAATCTCCGGCTCGCCCGAGTACTGGTAGAGCGGGGCGCCCCCTCCACCGGTAATCACATGATCGATCCGGTATTTGCGCCCGCCCTGTTCGTAGCGCTCGACCCAGTGTTCGAAGAGGTGCTCGTGCCCTGCAAACAACAGGTCGGCGTGATGTTTTCGCATGAGAGGCAGAAGGCGCTCCCTGATCGCCGTAGCCGACGGCTCGGTTCTGGGACCACCGTGTGGCCCTGATGAGAATGGCGGGTGATGGCAGAAGAGGACGATGTGATGATAGCGATTCTTGTCAATTCCCTCGATCTGAGCGCGAATCCATTGAAACTGTTTCTCATCACTCGCGATGTTTGAATCGAAAGCGATGAAGTAGGAGTTCCCGTACGCGAACGAGTACGTCGGATAGCCATTCAACCGGTGCGGCGAGCCATCTGGCGGAATGAGTAGCCCGTTCGCTGCAAGGTAGTTCTTCAGCCCAATTTGCCGCTCCGGGTTGTCGACACTATTCGCGCTCGTCAGGTCGTGATTTCCAGGTGCCAGGAAATAGGGGACATTGCCTTCCTGAGTCAGCCTGTTGATGAGGTCGATGAAGCTGACGTTCAACTGGAGAACGTCGCGGCCATTGACTACGGCGTCTCCGGTTTGAAGTACGAAGCGAACGGGAAACGGGCTCTTCTCCAGACGTTTGATGGTTGTGAGCATGGAGTTGACCACCATAGAGTGTTCATACTGCAGCTCACGGCCATCACGACGCCCTCGAGTGTCGCCATAGACGAGAAATGAAAACCTGGAAATTCCGGCGGTGGCCGCTTCGGGTGGCAGGGGATTTACCGGCGGCTTTATGGCGCGAACTGTCTCTGCAGGCGCCGTTGACGGAGTCTGGGCGGTGATCAAGGATGGAAGCAGTAGCAACAACAAGGCAATTACTTTGACCATGTCCTAAACCCGAATCAAGACGAGCGACTGATTTAGTATGGAGTGCGGCGACTTGTCGCCGCTTTTGCGTTAGTTACTGCAGTAGTTAAATCAAAAGCGGCGACAAGTCGCCGCACTCCATACTAAGCGTGCGGCGCCATGACTGCCTTCACGTATTCGCCGTTGTACATTCCATCGAAACAGCCACGCCATTCTTCGAGGCCGGCCACGCGGCTGATTACCGGTTCGAGGTTGATCTGTCTCGCGGCGAGCATCGAGACGACCTTCTCCCAATTCTGAAACGTGTGGCTGAAGCTGCCCTGAAGCCTGATCGCCTTCTGAACCAGCGGGTCCAACGAGAATCCGAGCGGCTGCGGGCCCCACCCAACCTTGGTGATTTGACCGCCGGGGCGCGTGATCTTCAACGCAAGCTCCAATGCTGCGGATGCGCCGGTGGCGTCGACCACGAGATCGGCTCCAAGGCCGTCGCCAAGGCTTTGAATCAGCTCCTGAATGTTCGTCTGGTCACCATTGACTGAGTGCGTGACGCCCAGCTCCTCGGCCGCTTTGAGTCGCGAGGCATCTCTTGAGACGCCTCCGACAATCAGGATTCCGGCACCGGCAATCCGCGCCATTTCCGCGCAGAGCAGATCCAATCGGACCAGGACCGAGGACGACCACGATGTCACCCGGCCGGACGTGGCTCTTGACAGCCACCGCGTTGTACCCGACACAGCAGGGTTCAGTGAGAGCTGCCCGCTCGAACGGAAGAGAGTCGGGAATATGGTGCAGGCAGCGCGCCGGGACAATCGTGTACCCGGCCATGGCCCCGTTTGTCCCGTAACCGAATCCGACGCGCTCTGGGCACAGATTGTATTCGCCGGTGCGGCAGTAGATACATTCTCCGCAGATCGAGGCAGCGGTCTCCGAAACCACACGATCGCCATCCTTGAACCCGCGAACGCGCTTGCCGGTTCTCGCGACGCGTCCGCAGAACTCATGCCCGAGAACAACCGGGGTGCGAACGGGCCAGCTCTGAGTCCCGTGATACTGGTGAATGTCGCTCCCGCAGACGCTGACTGCGCCAATCTCGAGCAGGACATCATCTTCTCCCGGCTCAGGCACCGGAAGCTCGCGCAGCTCTACCGCTTCTGGCGCGAGGTCGAACTGTACGACTGCCAACATTCGCTGATTCATAGGCTTTAATTTGTTTCTGCTGGTCCAGGAAATACAAGAACGCGGAACTCTCACCTGTCAGGAATCGCTCGAAAAGAGCGGCTATCATAGCCTATTGCCTCAACCCCCGCCAAACGCGCGCCGTTCAATGCTCCCTCAGACTTCAGTTAGAATTTATGCATCTCTCCTTGACACAAATCGATCCGAGCAGAATAATCCACGCATCACTTAAATTAGATTTTATCCAAAAACGTGATAATGGCAGCCGCTGGGAACCGGAGATAGATAAGCAGACCTCATCCGCTCTCCGGACTTGAAGCTGAGTGCGTCGCTCAGTGATTAACCACCACGCGATTCCGAGGCCGACCCCGGGATCCGTGTCCCATCGATCATCGTCCATCAGAGAGGAGACTCGAATGCGTGCGGTAAGCAGTCTAACTCGTACTCTGTCTGTGATGAGCGTCGTCTTCCTCATCTGGCTGGCACTCGCTTCCAGTGGGCACGCCCAGTCCGATAACGCTCAGATATCAGGCGTCATCAGAGATCCCAACGGTGCGGTTGTCAGCGGCGCCAAAGTGGTTGCCAAGAGTGAAAGCAAGGAATTCGAGCGCACAGGCACAACCAACGCCGAAGGCTACTACTTCTTAACCAATATCCCACCGGGCATGTATACAGTCTGGGCGGAGCGTGACGGCTTCAAGCGAACCCAGGCGACCAACAAGAAGCTCGATCCGAGCACTCCGACGACAGTCGATCTGACACTCGAGACCGGCAATGTTACTGAGACCGTCTCGATTGTTGCGGCAGCGACTACAGTGCAGTCCGAGACCGCCACCGTCGGCAAGCTCATCGACCAAAAGCAGCTTGAAAATAGTGGGCTCAACGGCCGCAACCCGCTCTTTCTGGCACTGCTTAAACCGGGTGTCAACGGAGGCGCGCTCGGCCAGTTCAGCTTTGGCCTGACCACTGGCGGTCTCAATATCAATGGATCACGCACCCAGGACAACCTGATCACTTTTGATGGTGCTGTAGCTGTTCGAACGCGCTCGAATGGCACGAGCATCGGTGTCGCCGACGTCGACTCGACGCAGGAAGTGCAGATCCTCACCGCCAACTACAACGCCGAATATGGCCGTTCAGCAGGAGGCCAGATTCGCATCGTTACCAAGAGCGGCCAACAGAGCTTTCACGGGACTGCGTATGAGTTTCTGAGAAACTCGGCGCTCAATGCCAACAGTTTCACGCGCAACCATCTGGACACCGCCGGTAAGACGCCTTGCGACCAGTTTGAAAAAGCAGACAACTGCCGTCCGAGCCCGTTCCGTTACAATCAATTCGGCTATAGCCTGAGTGGGCCGGTCATCCTGCCGTTCACCAACTACAACAAGGACCGAAGCAAGCTCTTCTGGTTGTGGGGGCAGGAGTGGGTTCGCCAGCGTGCCGCCTCAACCACGGTGACCACCGTTCCATCGCTCAAGATGCGCAACGGAGACTTCAGCGAGTTGCTTGATCCATCAAACAGGTTTTATGGCAGGCAGGTCATCATCAATGACCCAAAGACTGGAAAGCCTTTCCTCAATAACGTGATCCCGGCCTCATCGCTCAGCGCGAACGGCCTCGCGCTGTTGCGGGCATATCCTGAGCCGACCCCCGGATTCATCGGACCGGGCACGGCCAACTTCACGCAAACGCGTCCGGCGTCAACCAATCAGCGAAAGGACACGCTCTCGCTGGATTACTATCCGACCGAAAAGCATCAGATTCGTTGGAGGATGCAGCTCTATCACTTTGACGACCTGAGTGCCTTTCGGACCAATCTCGACCGCGCTCCACAGTTCATCGTCAGGCCGAACCAGACTGTCTCGCTGAACTGGGTCTTCACGATTTCGCCGACATGGATCAACGAATTCCTCGGAACGGCGAGCCGCGATCAGGTTCAGATTCTTCGTCGACACCGCGGGCGACCGCTACAAGCGAAGCATCTACGGAATCAACTATCCGTACATCTTCCCCAACAACAAGGAAATCTTCGACAAGATTCCGACGGTCAACTTCGGGAGCGTCTTTACCGATCTCGATGGCGGTCCGTACCCATCGTCGTCCGCCGGCCCGATCTACGATTTCTCGGACAACATCACCAACATCCGGGGCAATCACACCCTGAAGGCCGGCTTCCTTTGGGAAAAATCGGGCGAGAACGATTTCGATCAGATCAATGTCAGCGGTGTGCCGGGCGGTACGAACAACCAGAACGGGCGATTCGAGTTTCGCAACACGAGAGCGGGCGGCTCGGGACTCGATGTTGCCGATGCGGCCCTTGGGCTGTTCAACTCGTATGCCGAAATCGACAACCGGTCTTACACGCCATACCGGGGCCATATGTACGAATGGTTTATCCAGGACGGTTGGCGCGTAAACAACCGACTGCGCCTGGAGCTGGGGCTCCGTCATACGATCATCCAGCCGTACTACAGCCTCTGGGGCAACATGGCTGTCTTTGACGAACGGTTCTACGATCCGAAAATTGCCGTTGTCCAGGATCCTGCCACGGGCTTCATCATCGCCGGCGGGCTTCCGTCTCAATACAATGGCCTGGTGATACCGGGTAGTAGCTTCCCGGACGCGGGCAAGGGACCCGGACGCGTTCCTGTGGCAACCACCGGCGAGTTCGATTTCCTCTTCCGCGGAGTGGACAAGCAGTACTCGGATATTCACTACAACAATTTCCAGCCGCGCATCGGAGCGGCGTACAGCTTCAATGACAAGACGGTTGTCCGGGCCGGAGCCGGAAGATTCCTGACTCGGCTCGGAGTCAGCGATTCGGTCTTTCTTGGCGGCAATCCGCCATTCCAGCCGATCGTCTCCATCTCGAACGGCAATGTCGACAATCCTGGCGGCGGAACCACACGAAAATTCACGCAGAACATCACTACTCAGGACCGCATCTTCCCCAACCCGGAAGCCTGGACCTGGAATGCGATGTTCCAGCGTGAAATCGGTTACAGCACGACGATCGAAGTGGGATACGTCGGCCGTCGCGGCCTTCACGGTCAGCGCGAGAGGAACGTCAATCAACTGCTGCCTGGAACGATTCAGGCGAATCCAGGCATCAACCCTGATTTCCTCAGACCGTACAAGGGTTTTAACGTCATTCGCCGTACCAACAACGATGCCAATTCGATCTACAATGCTTTTCAGGTTAGCGCGGACCGGCGCTTCTCGAAGGGCTTTGGATTTGGCGTCGCCTACACTTACTCAAAATCGAGTGACGATGGTTCAGCACAACGCGACGTGATTCCGAACGCTTTCGACGCGTCCACGCTGTGGGGGCCATCCGACTACGACAGGCGCCACGTGATGGTCATCAACTTCGTCTATGAGCTTCCGTTCTTCAAGAACAATGGATGGACGGGCAAGCTTCTGGGCGGCTGGACGTTTAGCGGCGTTTCGCAGTTCCAGAGCGGCAGCCCGTTGTCCGTCCGGAGAGCTGATGACTACGCCGGAGTAGGACCGGGGAGCGGCGATCAGTACTGGATCGTCAACGGCGATCCGTCTCTGGACAAGAACTTTTCACAGAACAACTCTGACCCCAACTTCTGGTTCAGAACCAAGAATTCGGATGGCTCGGCGATCTTTGTCAGGCCGCCCGCGGGGACGTTCAATACTCAACGCGTACGCAATCTGATCTATGGTACCGGTTTCCAGAATCACAATATCGGATTGACGAAGGACTTCCACATCACTGAGCGGCACAGGGTGCAGTTCCGTGCGGAGGCCTTCAACTGGATCAACCATCCCAATTGGAACAACCCCAACACGGATCCGACGAGCGCTGCATTCGGCAGAGTTCAGGATAAGAACAGCGAGCGCACGATGCAGTTTGCGTTGCGCTACGCATTCTGAGCCACGCACAAGCTCAAAACACTCAAAGGGACCTGGAGGACATTCCCGGGTCCCTTTTTTTGATTCTCTTGTGTTTTCTGTGGCCGATACTAGAATTTAAGAATGAAGACTCGGCAACAGGTTTACGACGTTGTGATTATCGGATCAGGCGCGGCTGGCGGGACGTCGGCGAAGCTTCTGGTTGAAGGCGGTCTCAAAGTGGCTATGCTTGAGGCTGGACCGCTGCGCAAGCCGCTGGTCGACTTCCCCTATCATCATGACTGGCCTTATGACCAGCGCTATCGAGGTTTCAAGAATGCGAAGCCCGATGACGAGTTCAGCCCTCGTTATTCGTTCATCAAGAATCCGGATGAACCCTACACGAATCCGAAGGACCTGCCCTATGACTGGTTTCGTGCCAGGAACGTGGGTGGCCGCACCCTCTTCTGGGGTCGGTTTGCGAATCGCTTCAACGAACTCGATTTCAAGGGTTATTCGCGTGATGGGCATGGCCTTGACTGGCCGATTGAGTACCGCGATGTCGCTCCCTACTACGATAAAGTCGAGAGGTTCATGGGCGTCTGTGGCGCGAAAGAGAACCATCCCGATGTACCAGACGGTGAGAGCTATCTCGAGCCGGCGGCCCTGAAGTGCCCTGACTGGCTGCTCAAGCGCGCCTCAGAGAAGATAGGGATTCGCACTGTCCGCGCGCGCCGCGCGATGCTCACGAAGGCCTATGGTGGCTATGCTCAGTGCCACTTTTGTGCCGAATGCGATCGAGGCTGCGAAACGAATTCGTTCTACACGTCGGCTTATCGCCAGATCGTGCCGCTTACGGAGAAGTTTCCGAAGACCTTCACGCTCATTCCAAATGCCATGGCGCGGCAGATCAAGGTCAACGACAAGGGCCTTGCAGACGAGGTCGTCTTCATTGACAAGAGTACAGGTCAGGAGCGGGCGATCAGAGGACGTGTTGTCGTGGTGGCCTGTGGAACGCTCGAGAGCACGCGGCTTCTGCTGCTCTCGAAGATTGCCAACTCGAGCGGCATGATCGGCAAGAACTTCCTCGAGCATATCGATGCGACCGGTCAGGCGTTTCTTCCTGAACTCAGCTTCGCAACGCCGTATGCCGGGGATGGCATCGGCGGATCACACATAATCATTCCATGGTTCGGCTATTTCCGGGAAAAGAACGAATTCGACTTCGTGCGCGGCTTCCTGATCGAGCCGTCGGTACGCCTGACGATGAATCCGCCGAAGAATCCGAAGTCGATTGCGGGCTTCGGTGCGGCCTACAAACGCGAGGTCAGGCGATGGTATGGAACTCGAGTGCGACTGGCCTGCCACGGAGAGATGCTGCCGAGCCCGAAAAAGTTCGTGGAGCTGGATGACAAAGTTACCGACAAGTGGGGTATGCCTGTCCTGAAGGTTATTCACCCATGGGAGGAGAACGACCACAAGATGTTCAAACGCATTCAGCAGACCTACGAGGAGATCTTTACTGCCGCCAAAGGGGTCGACATCAGCATTCCCAAGAATCCGGATACGCCGGGCCATTCGATCCACGAGATGGGGACGGCCCACATGGGAAGCGATCCAAAGGACTCAGTGCTCAACAAATTCAATCAGTCATGGGACGTCAAGAACCTGTTCGTTCTTGATGCGGCGGCATTTACGTCGGGCACGCATAAGAATCCGACGCTGACGATCATGGCGCTCTCCTGGCGGGCATCGGAGTACATGCTCGAGGAGATGAAGAAGGGAAGCTTGTAGGGTGCTTCGAGAAGACCGTGTGAACCCGCCATACCGGCGCACTGGAAGTGCGCGCGGTATGCGGTGGTGAAACCACCGGAGATATGCAAGCCCCGCCCCTGGAACGTCGCTGGACGGATTAGCGCTGTAGATCATTGAATGTATTGAGTTATCACGAAGCGGTAGCCGCCTTGAGGGCGGCTCGCGAGCCGCCCCTTCGACGCCAACTGTGTGGGTGCACCGGGCTTTCCCTGCCCGCTCCGCGCGCCTTCGAGGGCGCGGATAATCCGCGAAGGTGAGGCAGGGCTATTGACGAACCCCCGCTACGAACATACGCCGCTTGCTGCCGCTGGCCATCTGCCTGGCAACCTTCCTCACTCTCTTCTATCTATCCCGCCTTCATCCGATCGGCACCTACGGAACCGAGACCGACTTCTATCATCTCTTTGCGCCCGACGCGGCTCGATTGGCCAACGGGCAATTTCCCGAGAACTCGTTTCAGGGTCCGGGATATCCGTTGGTCCTGGCTTTCGGAACGAAGATTACCGGCGATGCATTTGCTGCGGGTAAATGGATCTCAATCCTGAGCGCAGCCGGCGTGGCGCTCTGCGCCTTTCTGCTCTTCGCGCGTGCATTTGGATATTGGGTAGGAATCGGAACCGCGCTACTGGTGATAGTCAGCGGGGAGTTCCCGATGTTCGCGATCAGCGCGACGACCGATGTCTTCTTCCTGCTGCTCTGCCTGGCCTGCATTGTTTCGCTGACGGTCGATCGATTATCACCGGCCTGGCGGATGTGGATCGGCGGAGCTCTTGCCGGCTTCGCCTACCTCACTCGCTACAATGGCGCGTTTCTCATGGTGGCGGTGCTGATCGGCATTCTTGGCATAAACATTTTCGCTGCTGATTGGCGTTTGCGAGCGAAGCTCGCGTTGATATTCCTGGCCGTGGCGTTGATGGTCGTTGCGCCCTGGCTCTACGTGAACTACCTGCATCACGGCTCACCGCTCTACAACACGAACTACCTCAATATCGCCACGGAGTTCTATCCGCAGCTCGCGGATGGAATGACGAATCAGGAAGGGACACGCAAGCTGGAGCCGCTTTTCCACTCCTTTGGCGATGTCCTGCGTTACGATCCAGGGCGACTGGCGGCACATTATCCGGTAAACCTCTGGTCAAGCTTCCGCATGAGCCTCGACAGCACGCTGATCAGCCGGCTGGTCAGCATACCGGCGCTTGTTGGACTCGCGTTGGTGCTCATCGATCGCAGGTCGAAGTGGGCACTACTCGTCGTAACGTCCGGCGTCGTCTATTTTCTATTGATGGGCCTGACACATTGGGAGGCGAGGTACTACTTCTTTCTAATGGTCGTCTATTGCGGCCTCGGTGTGTATGCAGTGAGCCGGGCCTGCGAGCTGTTGCCGGCGCGGAGCTGGCTGCTGATCGGGCCAGCAACGCTGGTAGCGTTGATGTTTGGAGTCTCGCTCGCTTCGTCCGGCAGGGAAGTCAAGGTCTTTCTCGCGAGCCATCCGGTGGAGGTTGTCGATGCTTGTGCATACCTTCGGCGGGAGGGCGTGAGCGGCGCAAGGATCATGTCGCGGAAGCCACACCTCCCGGCGATCTGCGGCCAGCAATGGGTATATTTCCCGGCGGTCAAGTCGATTGATGAGTTGAAGGAGGAGATACTTCGCCAGCCGGTGGATTACCTGACGATCAGTTCGATTGAGGTGCGGAGGCGGCGGGACCTTGCGACGCTGAGCGATCCGAAGACTGCGCCGCCATGGTTGAAAGCAGTCTGGGTGAATGAGAATCCGAGGTTCATTCTCTACAAGGTCAACCTGGAGTAGCGTGGCCATAAAGAACACCGAATTTTTCGAGGCTATCTCCTTCACCTGCCGGGCGGTTTGAGCTGCGCCTCGTATTCCGACACATAACTCTCAACCTGCCTCTCGGTCTCAGCGTCGTCCCATGGCATCTCTCGAGCCATCCAGCGAGCGGCGGCCCGCGCACTCTCGAGCGACTCATCTCCCGCCAGCATCCCCAACCGAAGTCTTCGGACAAATACATCTGCGAGGCTGATCGCCATCTCATACCGCGCGGCGTATACCACCTCCGCAAAGATTTGTGGCAGTTTGTCAATCAACCTGAACCGAAGGCCATCGTTCTCTTTCGCAATCGCTCCAACGCGCAAGCTTTCGGAGCCATAAGCGTGAACGAGGTGGGAAGCGGTCTCCTGCCCAAACTCCTGCCCCAATTGCTGCTTGAGATTAAACAGTTCCTCCTTTGAACAATTGCCGCCGATGTCGATCGTCTCCGTCGTCGATTGGCGTCCATCGAGCGCCAATCGTCTGACCGCCAGGTCCATAGTCTTCTTCGCCATCAGGCGGTATGTAGTCAGCTTACCCCCGGCAATCGAGATCAACCCATCCTTGCTCTCGAACAACTGTTCTTCACGCGAGACATTCGACGTCGGCTGATTGCCGTTCGATCCGATCAGCGGCCGCAGGCCGGCGATTGTTGAAATGACATCCGCCTCGCCCAGTCGTGCCTCGGGGAAGTAGGAGTTGATGGCGCGGAGAATCTCCTCGACTTCGTTCGCATCGGCTCGCGGATTCTCCTTGTCACCTTCGTAGTCCGTATCAGTAGTGCCTATCAGAACACGGCCTTCCCACGGGACCACGAAGTAGAAACGATGGCCCGTCAAAGCCGGTATCAGCCATGGCTCGGCAATCCGCAGGCGGTCCGTTGAAATAATCAGGTGTATGCCCTTGGATGGCCGCACAAGCTTCTGTCTCTCCGCTCCTTCGCGAAGCCCGAGGACATCGTCGATCCAGACTCCCGTCGCATTGATTACCACTCTTGCTCGGACATCGAAGTTCGTGCCCGACAGCTGGTCACGAACGCGAACCCCGCTTATTCGGCCAGAACCCCCAGAGCTTTTGAATCCATCAACCGAAGCATAGTTGGCTGCGAGGCCGCCCTGGGCGTGCGCAGACTTTAATACTTCGATCACCAGCCGAGCGTCATCAGTTCGGCAATCAAAGTAGAGGAGCGATCCGCGCAACCCATCCAATGAGAGCTGTGGGGCGCGAGCATGCGTCTCAGAGGTGCTCAGCCGTTTGTGCCTGCCAAGACTTCGGGATCCGGAAAGCAGGTCATAGAGATAGAGCCCTGCCCTTAGCTTGAGCGGATTGCCGTAGTTTCTTCGCTGATCACTATAGATTGGAATTATGAAGGGAACCGGCTCAACCAGGTGGCGCGCCAGGCGGGTGAGAACCGCTCGCTCGTGAAGCGCCTCACGCACAAGACGAAATTCAAAATGCTCCAGGTAGCGCAGTCCTCCATGGATCAGCTTGGTCGAGCGGCTCGACGTACCGGAAGCGAAGTCGTGGGCATCAACCAGCGCAGTGCGCAATCCTCGTGCAGCGCCATCGAGTAACAGGCCGGCTCCAGTGATGCCTCCTCCGATGATCAGGACATCAAGCTCTTCTCGCTGCATCCGCGCGAGGTTCAGTGATCGACCCGCAGCAGAAAAATCACTCATCGAGCCTGTCCCGAAATCATCCTTGCAACCATCGAGAATCCATTAAGGAGCATGCCGTAAGAGAACTGATGAAAAGCGTTGCACCGAATAGTATCTCGCGCAAGCGATGGCGCGAAGCAAACATGAGGCAAAACTTAGCAAATGTGATACCTTGATTTTGCGGGCTCTCTCAGGTAGATATTGATGATTGCTACTTTCGTGAGGGTTTGCATTCTGCCTCACACGCCGACCTTTGTGGAGCCAGCGGGCTTCGGCAGCAATAACCGAACCTCTCCGCCATGGGCTGGGATGAATCACGGAGTGAAATCAAAGATGAAAACTTGCCGTTTGCTTGTCTGGTTAATAGCCATCCAGCTGTGTTGCGCGTTTCCCCCGGCGTCAACAGTCAGTAAGGTCATGGCCCAGGGGCGAGCCGCCGCTTCGCAGAAGCGAAAATCGAGCAAATCAAGACTCGAAGCTACTCTAAGCGGCGCCGTAGTGGTCCCACTCGACAAGCTACGCCGACGACCGTTCGAACCAGCAACTTCGACCAGGTGATGCAGGCCAATCGAGTAATGGTCCCGACCGGCGCAGGTGGCGACGGCATCGAAATCGAACCGGCAGGTGCCCTGATCGACGAGAACAGGCTGCGCGCGCACGTTCGCTTCCTTGCGGACGATTTGCTTGAGGGGCGTGGGCCAGGCACTCGCGGAGGCATGCTCGCCGCCAAGTACATCGCGTCTCAATTCGAAGCCATGGGGCTCGAGCCGGCGGCGACTGATCGCACCTACTTTCAGCAGACTGAGATGCTCGGCATCAAAACCGATCCCGAGATCAAACTGTCTTTCAGCTCGACAGATGGCGCCGGTGCGGCTGGTCGCTACAGCTGGCGCTACGGTGGCGCTACAGCAGGCGCTCGCGCTCCGGCGGGCGGCATCAAAACGGCCGAGCTTCGACTCGGCGATGACTTTGTTGCAAGCTCCGATGTCGAACAGAAGGAGATCCCAGTCAGCTCGGATGTGATCTTCGTCGGTCACGGCATTCAGTCGCCTGAATACACGTGGGACGACTACAAGGGCATCGATGTTCGCGGCAAGATTGTCATGATCATGGTCAACGAGCCTCCCGCAACCAGCATCGAGCCCAATCTATTCGGAGCGACGGCGCTGACCTACTATGGCCGCTGGACATACAAGTTTGAGGAGGCAGCGCGCCGCGGCGCGCTCGGTGTAATTCTGATTCATACGAACGCTACTGCCGGATACGGGTGGAATGTCGTCCGAAGCTCGTGGAGCGGTGAGCGATTCGGTCTCGTTCCGGACGGCTCAGCGCCAACGCTCAAATTCAAGTCGTGGATTACCGAGGGTGCCGCCCGAAAGCTGCTGCAGCTCGCCGGACAGAACTTCGATCATCTCGAGCAGGCATCGCGCAACCGCGACTTTCGACCAGTGGCGCTGAATCTAAAGATTGACACGACTCTCAAGACTACTGTTCGCAAGGTGATGTCGCCAAACGTGGTCGGCATCGTCAGGGGAAGTGATCCCCAACTGAAACAGCAGGTGGTTGTCTACTCTGCGCACTGGGATCATCTCGGCGTTCGGCCGGACCAGCCGGGCGATAATATTTACAACGGTGCGGTCGACAATGCGACCGGCGTCGCCGGCATTCTGGCGATTGCTCAGGCGTATAGCAGCCTGCAGATCAAGCCAAAGCGATCCATGCTCTTCATCGCGACGACGGCGGAGGAGCAGGGATTGCTCGGCGCGGAGTTCTACACGCGCCACCCGCTCGAACCGATCAACCGGACAGTGGCCAACATCAATCTCGACTCGATGAATGTCCTTGGATTGACAACCGACATCACGCCTCTCGGTTCCGACCGCTCGACGCTCGGGAAAGTGATTGCCGACGTGGCTGCTGAAAACAAGCTGACGGTCTCCACCGATACTCACCCGGAGCAGGGCTCATTCTATCGGTCGGATCATTTTCCTTTTGCGAGGATGGGTGTGCCGTCCGTTAGTCTCGAGCCAGGATCACACTTTGTGGGCCATTCAGCAAAGTGGGCTGAGGATCAGTTTGCCGATTACAATGATCACCGCTACCATCAGCCGGCGGATGAATTCAGTCCGAACTGGGATTTCCGAGGAATGGTGCAGCAGGCTCGAATTGCTTTCTGGATTGGCTTCAAGGTGGCCAATGCTGCGGAACAGCCCCAGTGGAATAAGGGCGACGAATTCGAGAAGGCGCGCGCCAAGGAATAAGATCTCATAGCGAAGAATTACCGTCGCCAGACAGGCGCCGGGCGGGCAGGGACAAGCCCTGCCCCTACAAGGTTGTCGCGATGTGCTGCATCGTCGAAAAGGTTGTAGGGGCAGTGCTTGTCCCTGCCCGCCCCGTGCCCGCAGGGCACGGGTGATATACTCGAATAGATGAAGAAGTTTTACGTAACAACCCCGATCTACTACGTCAACTCCAGGCCGCATCTCGGGCACGTCTACACGACTCTTGTTGCCGATGCAATTGCGCGTTACAAGCGTCAGCGGGGCTTCGATACCTTCTTTCTCACCGGCACTGACGAGCATGGTCAGAACATCGAACGCGCAGCCGCAGCGCAGGGTGTGAGCACCGAAGAGCACGTTGACCGGATCGTCGCCGAGTTCCAGCGCGTAGCCGAGACTTTTCATCTCGATAGACAACACGGCGGCTACAACCACTGGGTGCGGACAACCGCCGATTATCACAAGAAGGGCGCTGCCGAGCTCTGGCGTCGTATCAGAGAGGCCGGCTTCATCTACAAGGGTTCATACGAAGGCTGGTACTGCGTTGGTGAGAATGCCTTTCTGAGCGAGGACGAGACGCTGCCTGGTGCGGATGGCGTACCTGTCTGCAAGATCCATGAAACGCCGCTCGAGCGGGTCTCGGAGGAGAGCTACTTCTTCAAGCTCTCCGCGTTTCAGGACCGGCTGCTCGAGTACTACGCCAACCACCCCGACTTCATTCGACCCGAGACGCGCCGCAACGAAGTTTTGAGCTTCGTCAGCGGTGGCCTCAACGACCTGTCGGTCAGCCGCATATCGGTCAAGTGGGGCATCCCGGTTCCCGACGATGAACGGCACACGATCTACGTCTGGTTTGAGGCTCTCCTGAACTACATCACGGCGATCGGATTTGGAAATGAAGAGCGCGGCGGCGAGGCGCAGTTCGAACGCTACTGGCCCGCCGACCTGCAGCTCATTGGCAAGGACATTCTTCGTTTCCATACGGTCTATTGGCCAGCCTTCCTGATGGCTGCCGGGCTTCCGCTTCCTGGCAGCGTATTTGCCCATGGAATGTGGCTCTCGGGTGGCCGCAAGATGTCCAAGTCGCTGGGGAACGTGATCGATCTAAGCGTGCTGGCAAGCCATTTCACTCGCGATAGTCTTCGGTATTTCTGTCTGCGGGAGATGGTTTTTGGCCAGGACAGCGATTTCACATATGAGGCGCTGATCGACCGTTCAAACGGCGATCTGGCAGCCGGACTCGGAAACCTGTCGAGCAGGACGCTGACCATGGTCCGCAACTATTGCGATGGAGAGGTGCCACATTTTCACAAGTCCTGGGAGCGTGATGAGCCTCTGAGGGAGCAGGTTCTCCGAGGTGCGGGAGGCCGTTGAACGGTCTGCCATGGAATTCGATCGCGCATTTGACGCTTACGACTTCGGCCGTGCCCTGGAGGCAATCTGGGCTGCGATCGGACGCCTGGACAAGTTCATCTCGGACGCCAAGCCGTGGGAGCTTGCGCGTAGCCCGGAGCGACGGCCTTGCTTGAAGTAGTATTGGCGACTGCGACGGAGGCTTTGCGACACTTTGCTGTTTTGCTCTCACCCGTTCTGCCGGAATCGAGTCAGAGCATATGGGAGCAGCTCGGCGAATCCGGAGAATGTGCCGGCGTTTTGCCGTCGTCGCTGGTATGGGGAAGCAAGAAGGGCGGGACGATCATTGGAGAGGTGAAGCAGCTATTCCCAAGGCTCGAGAAAGAGAAGCTTATGGAAGAGATAAAGAAAGAGGATGTGCCGGCGGTTGAGAGCAAACCCGCACCCGCGGTGCCCGTCGGCATTGCCGGCATTGCCCAAATTGGTATCGAGGATTTTGCGAAGGTAGAGCTGCGCGCCGGTCAGGTTGTCACAGCTGAGAGAGTCCCCAAGGCCGATAAGCTGCTGCGGTTGACGATCGACCTGGCGGAGGAGGCGCCTCGCCAGGTTCTCGCGGGAATAGCGCAGTATTACGAGCCGGAAAAGTTGATTGGCCGGAAAGTAATCGTCGTCGCCAATCTGGCTCCCCGCAAGCTACGAGGCTTCGAATCCAATGGGATGATCCTCGCGGCTTCGATCGGCGAAGAAGGTCGGCCCGTGCTCGCCGGCTTCCTGGAAGAGGTCCCCAACGGTGCCCGGCTGAGATAAAGGCTGAGATAAAGTCGGCGTGAAAACTCTTGCTCATCGATTCGCATGCTCATCTGGATATGCCTGCCTTCGACGCCGATCGCGGCGAGGTGATTTCGAGGGCTCAGGCGGCCGGTATTGACCTCATCCTCGAAATAGCCGGCAGCGACATCGCAAAGGGTTCGCTCGACATAGGCCTCGGGCTCGCTGAAGAGCACGACCTGATCTACGGCGCGATCGGAGTTCATCCGCATGAGGCCAGCATCTACGACTCGGAGCTTGAGGCGAGGCTGCTGGAATCGACGCGCCGCGAAAAGGTGATTGGCTGGGGCGAGATTGGACTCGACTACCACTACGACTACAGCCCGCGTGACGTGCAACGGCGGGTATTTGCCATTCAAATCGAGCTCGCGCGCCAGGCCGGCTTGCCGGTAATTGTTCATACCCGAGAGGCGGAAGAGGACACCATTGCAATTCTCCGGGAGCACAAGGGAGTGACCGGAGTGCTTCATTGCTTTACCGGGACGCAGGCTCTCGCGGATGCGGCGCTCGAGCTGGGTCTGCTGATCTCGTTCTCCGGCGTGGTGACGTTCAAGAATTCGAATGAGCTGCGGGAGGTGGCAGCCTCGGTCCCACTGGACCGGATGCTGGTTGAGACTGATTCACCCTACCTTGCGCCGGTACCCTTTCGCGGCCGCCGGAACGAGCCGGCCTATGTTCGTCAGACCGCTGCGACGCTGGCTGCGCTTCATGACGTTGCTATCGAAGAGGTTGGGGCTCAGACCTCCGCCAATTTTCATGAGGCTCTTTGGTATTTGACTGAAATCGTGGCGCAGGCTGTCCAGCCTGTGCCAAAGTGGCGCCTCTATTGGCTGGCGTGTGATAGCTCAATACCGCAGCAATGCAGTCTGCCGCAGACTGGACAGTCTGCGGCACAAGGGGAGTCCAGCCTGCGCCAAATCTCGCCTCTATTGGCTGGCACAGTCATCAGGCAATACTGCAGCGATGGCACTTTGCCGCAGACTGGACAGTCTGCGGCACGTCGTTCCCGAAACCAAATTTGACAACCAGCAGAGGCTGGTTAACAATTGACGCTCGTTAACCTGTCCCCAACAGACATCCTCCTGGTCCGAGGCCCATGAAATTGAAGTCTCGGAAGGCTTGTGAATAATGGCGCAGCAAAATACCTTCGACATCACTTCCAAGATCGAACTCGCCGAAGTGGAAAACGCCATCAACCAGGCCCTTAAAGAGGTCCATAACCGCTTCGATTTCAAAGGAAGCAAAAGCAACATCGAAACCGAAGCCAAAGAGGCAATCATCCTCTCCTCGGAGGACGAGTACCGCCTCAAAAGCCTCAACGATATTCTCCAGTCGAAACTGATTAAGCGCGGCATACCCCTCAAGGGGCTGACCTACGGCACGATCGAACCTGCGCTCGGGGGCACCGTCCGGCAAAAGATCTCCATCCAGCAGGGCATACCTCAGGAGAAGGCCAAGGAGATCGTCAGGTTCATCAAGGACTCGAAACTCAAGGTCCAGCCGTCGATCCAGGGAGACTTCGTGCGGGTTGCGGGCAAGGATCGTGACACGCTTCAGGGAGTCATCGCCGCTCTGCGCACTCATGATTTCGGCATCGATATGGCATTCACCAACTACCGGACAGTTTGAATTGCAGGCGTAATGTCCAAGATCGTCTCAGCCGGATCGGCCTCCGATACGACGCCCTCAGAGGCGCCGCTGAACGTCATTGAAATCTTCGACCTCATACGTACCGAGCTCGAAGAGGTCGAAGATGAGTTCGAGAGCCAGGCGCGATCCAATATCCAGGTCATAGCAAATATCGGACGCTACCTGCGACAAGCGGGAGGCAAGCGCGTCCGGCCGGCGCTCGTTCTCCTGTCGGCGCGAGTCTTCGGTGAGGTCGACTACGCTGTGGTCCGCATGGCGACGGTCATTGAGCTACTGCACACAGCGACGCTGGTCCACGACGACATCATCGATGGCTCGGAGTTGCGTCGAGGCAGACAGCCGTCTCGACTCAGTGGGGCAATGATACGGCAGTGCTCATGGGAGACTGGCTGTACATGTCGGCCTATGAGACCGCCCTCAAACAGCGCGATCTCGATATTCTCGATACGTTGACTGAAGCCACGCGGAAGATGACTGAGGGTGAGCTGATTCAATTGACCCTCGTCGGGAATACACGCATCACTGAAGAGCAGCATCTCGACATCGTCCGTCGTAAGACCGGCTACCTGTTCAGCGCGGCGTGCAGGATTGGTGCGATTCTGAAAGGCGCCTCGGAACGCGATCGCTGTGCGCTGGCTGAGTATGGGCTCAATCTTGGTGTCGCATTTCAGCTGGTAGACGATCTGCTGGACTTCACTTCAGAATCGAAGACGCTCGGGAAGCCCGTCTTGAGTGACCTCAGGGAGGGCAAGTTGACACTGCCTTTAATCCGATTGCTGGCTCGTGAGCCTAAGTTCGTAGAGGTAGTGGGATCAGCGATGGATGAGGAGCCGGACTCGACGTCGCGAGCTGCGAGGGTCCTCGGGTTGCTTGAGGAATATGGTGAGCTCGACAAGGCTCGCGCGGATGCCTACGCCTATGCGGCTCGGGCGCAGGATGCCGTGTCGGAATTGCCGGACAACAAGTTTCGTCGGGCGCTTGTGGATATCGCTCAGTTTATTGTGGAGCGGGACAGGTAGTGAGATTGTGCCCAGACGGCCTGGTCTGCTGCACGAGCCCGCCGTTAGGCGGGCCATGTTTATAGTGTCGGTTGAGGACCGATTCGCCCTCCGTAGGAGGGGCCTGGAGTTTGGAATTGATCCCCAGATAGCGCTCGCGGCAGGCGGGGACGCGTGCGCTCCAAGGCCTGGCTAGTTTCGATCAATCGCAGGGCAGGCTGTATCGATTTCGCAGGTAGGCGAATCGGAACACTCGGACAGCCTGGGAGCGCACGCGTCTCGCGTGCTCTTCGGTCGCACCGAAGGTACAACATGGCCCTCCGATGGAGGGCGGAATCTGCGCCTTGGTCTTCTATAACATTGGCCTCCTACGGAGGCCGCGGCACGATTGATACATGGCTGAACATTCCGCCATTGCTACTCTTCAGCACTCCTTGAGCGAGACTCGCTCAGCCAGACGTCAGACTCAAACCAGGCTTACCGAGATCGAGGAGGAGGCCTCCGCTCTTCGAGGTCAGCTCCGCTCCCTCGACATGATAATCGAGCAGACCGAGCTCGCTCTTCGACGCGCGCTCTTCCCTCCCGACGAACGAGCGATTGAACCACCACCCCAGCGCACAGTCACTTTCGAAGAGGAGGTCGCCAGTCATCGCCTTGGAGAACAGTCGGGAAACGTACGCTTCACCGACTTCCGCATTCCACAGGCAGCCACAGTCGTACTCCGCGAGGCCCATGAACCGCTCCACGTCAGTGAGATTTACCGGCGGATGTCGGAAGGCGGGTTCGAATTCCGCGGGCAGCACCAGTTGATAACTCTGGCCGTATCGCTCTCCCGGAGCAAGCGCTTCCGCAAAGTCGCGCCGGGAACATTTGAGCTGGATTCGAAGTTCGCGACTGGACAGGTCGCATGACTGACAGCGGACACGAGATTGAGGTCAAGCTTCGGAGTCGGGGTGTGGAATGGCTCGAGAAGGCCGGGATCCAGCCTGAAGTTGAATCACCTCGTCACTTCGAAGACAACATCCTCTACGATACCAGCGATCATGCGCTTAGTCGGAAGCTGGCAATCCTGCGGGTGCGCGCTGCGCAGGGAACCGGTGTCCTGACCTACAAAGAGTCGGATGACCAATTCTCATCCAAGTCCCAGTTCAAGAAGCGAATCGAAATAGAGACCCAGGTTGAAGATCCAGCCATACTCCGCTCGATCTTCGAGAAGGTTGGCTTTCAGAAATTCTTTCGCTACCAGAAGTATCGGACCGTCTATCGCGCTACGGTGCCCGGCGGGGAGAGTCTTCACGTCATGCTTGACGAGACTGCAATAGGCAACTTCATTGAGCTGGAGGGCAGTGAGGCTGCCATTTCAAATGCGGTCAGACTTCTCGGAGTTACGAAGGCAGACTACATTCTGGAGAGCTACCTCGGCCTGCAGGAGGAGAATTGCCGCAAGCAGGGCCGGATGCTCGAAGACCTGCTATATCCGGAGACATAAAGACGCATGCGTGCCATGATTCTTGCCGCGGGTTTTGGCACGCGGCTCTGGCCACTGACCATTGGCCGCACAAAGCCTGCAATTCCATTTCTAAACCGCCCGCTAATCGCGTACACCATCGACTACCTGAGTCAGTTTGGCGTCTCCGACCTGATCATCAATCTGCATCACGAGCCGGCTTCGGTTCGCGACCAGATAGGAGATGGATCGCAATATGGCGTGCATATCTCGTATTCGGTGGAGGAGCCGGAGATCCTCGGGACGAGCGGGGCTCTTGACCCTGTGAGGGAGCTCCTTGGACAGGGGACATTCATCGTCATCAACGGAAAGATCATTACCAACCTCGATTTGAATGCCGCCCTGACCACGCATCGCGCCAGTGGGGCGATTGCCACGCTTGTTCTGCGGCCCAATTCCAGGCGCGAGCGGTTCAGTGAAGTGCTCATCGACGACCAGCAATCGATAACCGCGTTTGGGGGCTTTCCCGATCCAGATGGCGACAACTCGCGACCGCCGCTGATGTTCACTGGCATTCAGATCATGGAGCCGGCAATTCTTGATTTCATTCCCCGCGGACGTCCGTCCGAGTCAGTTCGCGATGTCTATCCGCAGCTCATAGCTATGAACAATCACTCGCTCGGAGCATATGTGGGAGAAGGGGAATGGCATGAATTGAGCACCCTCGATCGCTATCTTGCTACGAGCCTGGAGTTCCTCGCGCGCAGGGGAGACAGCTGGATAGCAGGCAGCGGTTGTCAAATCGACCGCGGCGGCCGGGTTGAAAGGTCTGTCTTATGGAACCGGGTCGAGGTCGGGGAAGGGGCCGTCCTGCGTGAATGTCTTGTCGCCGATGACGTCAGAATTCCCGACGGTGCGGACTATCGCCGTCTGGCTATCATTCCGTCAGCAATAGCAAAACTGAATCAACACCCGGACAAGGCGCTGCCGGGAGAGAATCCTTGGAGAGAACCTTGTCGTAACATTCTGATAATGGTACCATCCGAGTCCGAAGTTGATTCAGACATTGCCGGACATTGGACCGGCACCGGCTGACGTGGCGGGCGCTGGCCGATTAGAGCCGGCCCCTGATTTATCCCCACGGAACGACTTCGCGACCAGGCGTATCAATTGGACCAGCCCCTTTCGGTATCGCATTCTTTACGCCCAAGAAGATACCAACGTGGCCACAATGAGATGTCCAGCGTTGAGGCATTGCCAGTTTTGTTAGCTGAGAGCCTAGTTCCCCAGCGAGAGCCTGCCGCTGTATGAATATTCAAATTGCCGACAAGGCGGCCGTAAGGCCTGTTGACCTGAACGAACGAAGAGTGCGCCGCTACGCCGGGCGCTATTTTGGAGTAGCTCCGCGCACGGTTCACGTCGAGGCCGCTGACACCTGATGCTTCGACACGAACCTACTTTCGGATTTATCCCAAGCGCGGCTCGACTGAGAGCCTGATCGTCAGCCTCTATCCGGCTCCCTTCAATCCGAAAGACAACTCGTTCCTCGACGTGACTCGTCTCTTCACGAAGGCAAATCTTCCAGTTCCAAAAGTGATCGATGCCAAGGGAACCGATGGAATCATTCTTCAGGAAGATCTGGGCGACTGCAGCCTTGCGCAGTGGCTCGAACAGCACGCCGAAGATCCGACGGCATCGCATGAAATGATCGAGCAGGCTATTCAGCTCATTGCGCGCATCCAGGCAGCCTCGGACCTGGCTGTCTCGACGCGCTCCGTTGCGGGCAAGCTCGTATTCGATGCCGACAAGCTCGGCTGGGAGCTGAAGTATTTCTGTGATCATTTCTTCAGGAGCTTCCTGCACCGTGAATTCACGGAGTCCGAGGAGCAGGCGATCAAGCTTGACCTGACTGACATTGCCACTGAGCTTGCGGCAAGGCCCCGAGTCTTATGTCACCGGGACTTTCACGCCATGAATCTCATGGTAGACAACCGCGGCGCCTTGCGAATTATCGACCATCAGGATGCTCGTATGGGTCCGGTGACTTACGACCTCGTTCCGCTGCTCGTCGAGCGCCGGCTCGAGCCTGTCGAAGAAGCATTGATCAGGAGATACCAGGAGTCTTTTCTGGAAGCGAGGGCAAAGGAGAAGCTCGGGCCGGTGGATGCCGCCGAGCTGCGCTACGAGTTCAATCTCATGACAGTCCAGCGACAGCTTAAGGCTACCGGGACCTTCTCATACCAGACGTGCGTTGTCGGGCGCGCCGAGTACTACGAAAAGTACATCAAACCCTCGGTTGCGACAGTCTTGAGAGCGCTCGTTGAACCGGGCATGAAGGAGTATCCGACACTGAGGGGAGCGCTCGAGGGCTTCCTCATGGCTGCGGGTTAAGGTTACCGGTGCCGGACGGAGCAAGAACGCAGGGGCGGGCAGGGACAAGCCCTGCCCCTACATCGTCGTCGCGAATTGCTGCATTATCGATAAAGGCAGGGATGGAGCAGACAGAAATATCCAACATCGGGAAACGGCTTGGTGAAGAGGTAGCCATCAAAGGCTGGCTCTATAACAAGCGGTCGAGTGGCAAGCTCGCCTTTCTGGAGATTCGCGACGGGTCGGGAATCATCCAGGCGATTGTCTCGAAGAAGGATGTCAGCGACAGTGTTTGGGAAGACTGCGAACGGCTGACTCAGGAGTCGTCTCTGATCGTCCAGGGAAGGGCTCGCGAGCATCCAAAGCGCCCGGGCACCTACGAGCTGGACGTCAGCAACCTCGAAATCGTTCAGCTTGCGCAGGCCTATCCGATCACTCCAAAGGAGCATGGCGTTGAGTTCCTCATGGACCATCGCCATCTTTGGCTCCGGTCTCGCCGGCAGCATGCAATCCTTCGTGTGAGGCACGAGGTGATTCGTGCGGTGCGTGACTTCTACGATCAGCGCGGCTTCATACTTTGTGATACACCGATCTTCACGCCGGCGGCCTGCGAAGGGACGACAACGCTCTTCGAAGTCGGCTACTTCGACGAGAAGGCCTATCTCACTCAGTCTGGCCAGCTCTACAACGAAGCCACTGCGGCCGCCTTTGGCAAGGTCTACTGCTTCGGCCCTACTTTCCGAGCGGAGAAATCAAAAACCCGTCGTCATCTGACAGAGTTCTGGATGGTCGAGCCTGAAGTTGCCTATGCGAAGCTCGATGACATCATGGAGCTTGCAGAGCAATTCATCAGTTACATCGTGGGCCGAGTACTCGAGAATCGCGCCGAGGAGCTCAAGCTGCTCGAGCGGGACACGACCAGGCTTGAGCACGTTGTTCCACCGTTTCCCCGCCTGCAATACGATCAGGCCGTGAAGATGCTCCAGGAAGGCTATGCCGAGAAGAAGCTTGAGCAGCCTTTCGAGTGGGGCGGTGATTTCGGCTCGCCCGATGAGACCTTTCTTTCGAGCGGGTTCGACCGGCCTGTCATGGTGCATCGCTATCCTGCCGCGGTTAAGGCCTTCTACATGGAGCCGGATCCGGAACGTCCGGACCTTGCGCTGTGTGTCGATGTGCTGGCGCCCGAAGGTTATGGTGAGATCATTGGCGGGGGCGAACGTGCATCCTCTCTTGACCTGCTGCTGAATCGCATCAAGGAGCACGAACTGCCGGTTGAGGCTTTCGATTGGTACCTCGACCTTCGCAGGTACGGGAGCGTGCCGCATGCAGGTTTTGGAATGGGCATAGAGCGTGCCGTCGCGTGGATCTGTGGGCTCGAGCATCTTCGCGAAGCGATTCCTTTCCCGCGCATGCTCTACAGGCTGAAGCCGTAGAAAGCGGCGACCATGATGTATGAGTGAGCAACCGCCGAAGGGGGCCGCAGCACACCGGCCACCCCCGATTTCGCAATGGCAGAATGAGTTCGAGAAGAAGGTAGCCGCCGAGTTCGAGCGCAGAACCGGCTTTGACTACAGGGACACGCTCGCACTCGTCTCAGAGGCTGCCGACCTGTCGCCGGGAATGCAGGTCCTCGACGTACCCACAGGCTCGGGTATAGTCGCTCGCCAGATGCTCCGCCTGGTCGGAGAAAAGGGGAAGGTCGTCGGTGTCGATGTAGCGGCGATGATTGAACAGGCTCGCCTGGCGGCGCAAAACCTTGCGATTGGGCGGCGAATCGAGTGGAAGGTCGGGCGAGCAGAGAAGCTCCCGCTCGCTGACGGTATCTTTGATCTTGTGACCTGTGTCCTCTCGTTTAATCTGGTTCAGACGGAGCAGTTCCTTGGAGAGGTGCTGCGAGTGCTCAAACCTGGCGGGAGGCTTCTGCTGGCTCTTGAGCTTTTGCCGAAAGAGACTCAGTTACGGCGTGCTGCGCGCCGGAACTACTTCCAGTTTATTGCGCGGGATCAGGCTGAGGCGACCTCGCATGACTACACGGTCGATGATGTAGTCTCGTTGCTGCTTGCGGCAGGGTTTCATCAGTATTTGATCAGAGGCGTGAGGGAGGGCAAACACGATATGGTCTTCACGCTGGTGACGGCAAGGAAATAGTCATTCTTCTTTGCGGTCTTTTCTTTGCGTCTTTGCGCGAGGAGTATCTCGCAATCAGGCCGATTGCGAGATACTCCTCGCGCAAAGACGCAAAGACGCAAAGAAAAGCCGCAAAGAAGAAGAGAGGCAATGACCCGGAAAGTTACGATAATCGGCGTGCTCATGGACCTCGGTGCCGACCGCCGTGGCGTCGACATGGGCCCCTCCGCGGTCCGCGTAGCCGCACTCAACGAACGTCTTGCTGCTCTCGGCTATGAGGTCACCGACGCCGGCAATATCGCCGTCCACAATCCCGAGATGCTTCCGATCCGGGACCTCAAGCTCAAATACCTCCCCGAGATCGTAGCCGCAAGCGAGACGCTCGCCGAACGAGTCAACGCCGCGCTCGAGAACGGTTCAATTCCCATCATTCTCGGCGGCGATCACTCGATCGCCGTCGGCAGCGTCGCCGGCCTCTCAGGCTTCTATCGAAAGCGGGACCAGCGTGTCGGCGTCGTCTGGTTTGATGCGCACGGCGATATGAACACCGCCGAAACAACACCCTCAGGCAATATCCACGGCATGCCCTTTGCCGCGATCCTCGGACGCGGAGCCAAAGAACTGACTCACATTGGCGGTTTTGCGCCTAAGGTCTACGCCGAGGACTGTGTCCTCATTGGAGCTCGAAGCATCGATCCGGAAGAGGCTGTCGCTCTTCGCTCGTCGGGCGTGCGAGTGGTCACCATGCGCGAGCTGGACGAACGCGGCATGAGCGCAGTCATGGAAGAGGCAATGTGGGTTGCTTCACGGCGCACGGCGGGCTTTCACGTAACTATGGACATGGATTTTGTGGACCCCGACTTTGCTCCGGGCGTCGGAACTCCGGTTCCTGGTGGTCCAACCTATCGCGAGAGCCACCTGGCAATGGAAAAGATTGCCGATTCAGGCAAGATGCTCTCTTTCGAGCTGACCGAAGTCAATCCCGTCCTCGACATCGCCAATCGCACCGCCGAGCTCGGTGTCCAGCTCATTCTTTCGGCCTTCGGTAAGAGAATCATGTGATGCAATCCAGAATCCGAGTCGGTGTCATCTTCGGTGGCAGGTCAGGAGAACACGAGGTCTCACTCCGTTCCGCCGAGTCGGTAATCAACGCTCTCGACCGCAACAAATATGACGTGGTTCCGATCGCGATCACCAAGGCCGGGAAATGGCTGGCTTCGAGCAAAGCCAGCAACCTGCTGCCCGGCTCGGTGATCGAAGTCGCCGATCATCGTGTTGCCATCTTCGGCGATCCGACCGAACGTGGACTGGCGCACTTCAGGCAATCGGGAGATGGCGAAGATCGAGAGACTCTCGATGTGGTCATTCCTGTACTTCACGGGACCTACGGTGAGGATGGCACCATTCAGGGTCTGCTCGAAATGGCCGACATACCATACGTCGGATGCGGCGTCCTTGCCTCAGCCACCGGAATGGACAAGGTCATCATGAAACGGCTCTTCCGAGAGGCAGGGCTTCCAATAGTCGACTTCGTTTCATTCCTCAGGACGCAATGGGAGATGGATGCGCGCGTTATCGAGGAAGGCATCAGCACCGAGATCGGCTTCCCCTGCTTCGTCAAACCCGCCAATCTCGGATCATCGGTTGGAATCTCAAAGGCGTCAGATTCGAGTTCACTCAACAAGGCCATTGCCGTTGCCGCGCGCTATGATCGAAAGATTCTTGTCGAGCGATCGGTGGACGCCCGCGAAGTCGAGGTGAGTGTGCTCGGAAATGATGAGCCGCAGGCGAGCCTTCCTGGAGAGATTGTGCCGGTTACCGCTGAGTTCTACGACTACAAGGCCAAGTATGTGGATGCGCAGGGAGCAAGGCTAATGATTCCAGCGCAACTCTCTTCCGAGATGACAAATGAAATTCAGCGGCTCGGAATCAGGGCGTTTCAGGCGATCGATGGCTCGGGGCTCGCGCGAGTGGACTTCTTTATTGACCGCTCAACCGGGCAGGTGCTCGTGAATGAGATCAACACCATGCCGGGCTTCACTTCAATAAGTATGTATCCAAAGCTTTGGGAGGCGAGCGGCAGTAAGCTATTCGGAGCTTATTGATCGGTTGATCGAGCTCGCCTTCCAGCGCCATCGGGAAAAGTCTCGGAACATAACCAGCTACGATTAACGGCCCGCTCATTCCGCGACGTTGTAGGGGCAGGGCTTGTCCCTGCCCGCCCGGCGCCGTCTGGCGCCGGTAACACTTCGTGATGGTTAACCTCGCGACAATACGTATCGATACGTACGAGGCATCGATACTTGGAAAGTTACCGGCGCCGGACGGCGCCGGGCGGGCAGGGACAAGCCCTGCCCCTACAATCTTGCGGCAATAAGCAGTGAAATCAACGTGGCGCTACTCCACGTCGTAGATCTTCATTGGCTTGTCCTGAAGATACTTATCAAACCAATTTAGAATGTGCTGCAGCCTCTCGACGCGATGCCATGGAGCGCCAGAGCGAGAAAGTTCATGCGACTCGTTCGGGAATCGGACCATGACCGTCGGAATCTTCCGATACTTGAGCGCCCTGAACATGATCTCACCACCGTCTGCCGGTGGTGTGCGATAGTCAGCTTCGCCTTCAATGAACATCATTGGTGTGGTGATGTTCTTGATGTACGTAATCGGTGATCGTTTCGCGAAGTCCTGCGGGTCCTCCCAGGGCGCTCCTTTGAACCACGTCGGCGAGAAGAGCGTGAAATCGGCTGTGTACCAGAAACCGGACCAGTCGGCGATTGACCGCTGTGAGACAGCGGCGGCAAACCGCGTTGTGTGGCCGACCGTCCAGTTTGTCAGCACACCGCCACCACTGCCGCCTGTGACACCCATCCTGTTGGTATCGACATAGCCCCGCTTGATAACTTCATCCACTCCGGCCATCAGATCGCGATAATCATCACCCGGGTAGTTGTATTGAATGACATTCCCGAAGTCCTGGCCGTATGACGTGCTGCCTCGTGGATTGGTGTAGAGAACAACGTACCCTTTGGCAGCCATCCAGAGGAACTCGTGTGTGAACGTTGAGCCGTACGCAGCATGAGGTCCTCCATGAATCTCGAGGATGAACGGATATTTCTTCGAGGCATCGAAGCCTGGGGGCTTCAATATCCATCCCTGAACCTTCCGGCCATCAAAGCTGGGATACCAGAATTCCTCAGGTGCCGTCAGGTTGAGCTGTGAGAAGAGCTCATTATTGACATGGGTGAGCTGCACCTGTTTGCCGCTTGCGCGATCAAGGAGGAACAGGTCTCCGATGTTGACTGCTGTCGAGATGATCATCACCATCTTCGACAGGTCCGGCGTCGCCGTATAAGCCTGAACCTCGTGGTCGCCGGAGGTCACGGTCTCGATCTTCCCCGTTGCCGCCTCGAAGCGCTTGAGATTGGCACTCCCTTTCTCGGCTACGCAGACGTAAAGATAGCGGCCATCAGGACTCCAGATTACATCCGAGGGGAAGCTGCCTCGCGGTGAGCGCTGATCGCCTCCGATGCCGCCACCAATGTCGAAGTCGTAGTCCCTGGTCAGATTCTTTAGCGTCGACCCCGATTCGAGACTTGCTACAAACAGGTCGGGCTGCGTGTAGGATTGAACCGGATAATGCGTCAACACACCCTCGAACGCGATCCACTTGCCGTCGCTGCTGAGTGTGTAGTCGCGCAGGCCACCATCGAACGAGAGCACCTGCTTTTCATTGGAGCCGTCGGCGGCTACTGAGAAGAGGTCAGTGCGTGGTGCTTCGTAGTAGGGCTCAGCAATGCGGCGCGCCACAAAATAGAGATGCGAACCGTCAGGAGACCAGTTGATGTTTCCTTCATCAAAGTTTCCTTTGGTGATCTGCTTCGGCTTTGTTACCTCGCCGGGCGTTGAAGGAAGGCTGACCGTCCAGAGGTGAGAATGGGTCCCCGGATTCATGTAGCCGGGGCCGTTCGATCGGTAAACCGCCTTATTGATAACCCGTACGTCGCTGACGTGCTCCGGCTGCTTGTCCTTCACCTCCCCACCTTCAGTCATCGTCTTCTCTTTGCGCGGCTCGTCGATGCTTATGAAGGCGATAGTCTTGCCGTCCGGCGACCATTCCAGAGCTGCAGCACCGCGAGCGACATCGGTGAGTGCCATCGCTTCGCCTCCATCGAGCGGGAGCAGATAAATCTGTGGGGGCTGCGGGCGGCCATCCTTCTCGCCCGACCTCACGAAAGCCAGCCTCTTCCCGTCGGGCGACCATCTGGGCGTAGTGTCGCGGGGCCCGGCTGTGAGCTGTCTCGGAGGGCCTCCGGCAGTCGATACGATCCAGAGCGCGCTCTCGTAGCGATCAGCCTTCTGATTGGCTGTGGTTCTGACGAAGACAACTCTCGAACCGTCTGGCGCGATCTGCGGATCGGCTACCCAGACGAACCTGAAAAGATCGGTCTCCGTTATTGGGCGCTTGTCGGTCGCCGCCGCTGCCACTGAGAGTGCGGATACCAGGAAGAAGAGAAGAGCCTGGCGATATCTACTGCTTCGCATTATGAATGTCTCCCTTCGAATTGACTCTGACACGAGGCGAGTTGCCACTGTCCCATGCATCCCGTAAGGGATGCCAGATGGTAGCCAGGGGCAAGCGAAGCGCAGCCCCTGGAATGCTAAAGCGGAAGGCCGACATGCGCCCTATGAGGGGCGCGAGACCGTGCCTTATTAACCGACGTGTCGCGTCTCGCGTCCCTTCAGGACGCGGTCCTTCTTGCCCACGATTCCAGGGCTGCGCTCGTAGCGCTAGCCCCTGGCTACCCTCCTGCATCCCTTCGGGATGCCTGGAGCAGTCTCATTGCGAAGGCCGGCGATCGCCTCCTGGCACTTGCATTCTGAGACAGTCTTTCCGCGCTTGACACCTATGGATTGCTCAAACGATAAAGATGAGTCCGACTACGAACAAAGATCGATCCTTGTGAGACGGCCATTGACGCCAGGGTCTCTCCGTCGAGCTGGTTGGTAGCCAGCAATTGAAACTGCTTCCCTGGAGCAATCACCGCAGATTGCCCCTCTTCATTCAGAAAATAGATTCGTCCATCAGCGAAGATCGGCGAGGCAGAATGATTGCCGCCGAGGCGAGCCCGCCAGAGCTCCTGACCGGTCCTGGCATCGACACAGGTCGCAATACCGCTGTCGTTGACGATGTAAAGCTCATCACCGACAAGTAACGGAGAAGGAGTCAGTGGGGCCCCGCGCTTCAGCGACCAGGCAATGTGTGACCTGGTCACGTCTCCGTGTCCATCTACGCGAACAGCAAGCAGTGACGGCTCCTGAAACCCGGTGCAGATAAAAACGAGGCCGCCGCCAAATACCGGTCGAGGCACATTGGAGAATCCTTCACCGTATCTGACCTGCCATAGTTCCTTACCCGAGCTCGGATCGTACGCGACGGCGCGGAAGGCTCCCGGACTGACGACCTGGTCTCCGCCGGCAAGCCGGATGATAAGCGGTGTGGTATAGGCCTGGAAACCCTGGCGGGTCTTCTTCCACTTCACTTTCCCCGTCGTCTTATCGAGTGCGACTACATACTGAATGTCCTGCCCATCACAGCTGACGATCATCAGGTTATCGTAAATGACTGGCGATCCGCCCGGGCCATGCTGGCCATTGTCATACTCGAGGCGCGTCTTCCAGACTATCTCGCCGGCCTCACTGATACACGCGGTTCCCCATGCGCCGAAGTGCAGGTAGACTCGGTCGCCTTCGAGAACGGGTGTCGGAGAGGCCTGGCTGTTCTTTGGATTGATCCCGCCCGGGCTCTTGACGCGGAATACTTCGATGTTTTGGATAATCGCGCCAGTATTGCGATCGATGGCGATGGCACGAAGAGATTTTCCTTCATCGGTGGCCGTAGTCAGCCAGATCCGATCACCCCGGATCACGGGCGACGACCAGCCGCGCCCGGGAATCGGGATCTTCCACCGGACGTTCTTCGTCTCGCTCCAGTTGAGAGGCAGGCCGTCGTTCATCAGAGATTCCCTGGCCGGTCGGTCCGCGGAACTCCGGCCAATCGCGAGCCTCAGTCTCGAGCGAGCGCTGTCGCCAGGACCAGAACTGCTGTCAAGAAAACCACTCAAACGCCTCTCTTAAGGAGCAATTTGGAGTGCGGCGAGACCACCTCTCGCCGCTTTTGCGTTAGTTTCTGCAGCAGGCAACTCAGGTGTTCAGACCAATAGCTGTGGGATGTCTTGGCTCGTAGAGTCCGATCATTGCGCCGCTCGGGAGGGTAATCGTCGTTCTGATCCCCCAGCGTTCTTCACTGACTGGACCACACACCACGTTCTTCTCCTTCAGTGTCTTCATCTGCGATTCGAGGTTGTCGCACAGCAGGTAGAGGTCGGCTCCAATCATCGAAGGCTGCGCGGGTTGTTCACTGTCGGCTGGGTGGAACGCGGCCTCAGCCGGAGGAAGGGCGAAGATCAACCAGCCATGGCCGGCATCTACCGAGCGTAGTCCCAGGACATCGCTGAAGAAGGAGCGATCTGCCTCAGGATTATGGCTGTACAAGAGGAGGTGAGCGCCATTGATAATGGATGGAGTATACGGAGACCACGGACAACGGTCAATTTGCCCGGAATCGCTAATCAGTCCATTTCACTGGATCGCCGACCCTTATCTCACCGTCATCCAGCACTTCTCCAAACGCGCCACCCCGCCACTCGTCGAACATTGCGTCTCGAAGACCCGGAAGCGCCTCTTCCATCTGCTCACACGGCTTTGTCTCGCCAAAGATGCTTATCCGGCATTCACCCACCTGCAGGACTCGCCCCAGGCTATTCGCGAGGCTGATATCCGAGACCATGAGGTTAGCTCGCCGCGTCTGTGGGGGAAGAGACGCATCCAGCCCGGCCATCAATTGGCTTCCAGACCTCCTGCTCAATGATCGTCACCTGCCGCCGTCCGCCCTGGTTGGCGTTGCCGACGATGCCACGGCCGGTGAGGAGTTGGACGGAATCTACGGCATCCATCGGACCGCGCTTCATTCGTTTGACCCAGATAGCTTGAAGTTGACCGGTCATTGTCATAAACGCGGAGCCACCCTTTCCATCGCCTCACTGGAGCTCAACACCGGAAATACCTCGAAATCTACGAGGTCATTCCAATTGGCCATCCACTCTTCGAGCAGAGATGCGTCTTCCGTCTCCATAAGCTGGAAACATCGTCTCAACTCGTCGTCGGTCCAACTAGCAACATAAGTCAATCCTTCAGGCGTCATTCGGCCCATGTCGCGAAACCGACGATAAACGGGCAGTGCGTCTCCGTCCTTGAAGTGTTCGACTATCATGTAGAGCATTCTTAGTCGAGGTCTCAAGCTCGCCGCACGCACGCTTATTTCATTGCTGTATTGCGCCACCTTGTAGGGGCAGGGCTTGTCCCTGCCCGCCCGTGCCGTCCGGCACGGGTAACAGTTTCAAGTGGGCCCGTGCGACTTGAAACCAACCGATAATGGTTACCGGCGCCAGACGGCGCCGGTGGGCAGGGACAAGCCCTGCCCCTACAAGGTCGCGGACATTGCCCCATGGCATTAGGCACGTTTGTAGTGATGCTGTGTAAAACGCTTCCAGCCCTTTTTGTTCCTGCTTTCAACTGCCCAATAGAACCCGTCTTCCTCATCCGGCCAGTAAGCCATGCGAGCAATGCCTGCAGCCATCTGCGCCTCAAATGCAATTGCTTCCGGATGGATGTCAGTCGCATCTGTATCGTCCCTTGAGTTCTTGCCATCTGAGGTGAACGACCAGAAGCCAACATTGCCGTCGGCATTTACGCCGAGCAACAGCAATCTCTTCGTAGGCGCCCTTCTCGAATTGCCAGCGGGCGCTGAGCTGAACATAGTTGTCTCTAAGTACCCGTGCGAAAGTGCGAGTGCAGCTGACCGGCCCAAGCGGGCTGTCACTCTCTGCCTTCCAGGTACCAATGAGTGGCGCCAGTACTCCGAGCTTTCCACGACCTCGTTTCCAGACCCTGGACGACTTTACCATATCCTATACCCAGATGTCGTTGGATGCGGTCATTTCTCCACCCGCGTCTCCGGTATTGATCACTCCGCGAGGCTCGATGAGCAATATCCTGCACTCACCCTTTGCCACAGGTTTGTGCTCCACTCCCTTTTGGAACAACATACATCTCCTGTGCTTTGAGATCTACTCTGCCGTCACGCAGCTCGATGCTCATCTCACCATCAAGAACAATAAAGGCTTCGTCTGTGTCCGGGTGGCTGTGCCAGACAAATTCGCCCTCAATCTTCACCAGCTTGAACTGGTACTGGTTCAGCTCGGCGATCACTCTTGGTGACCACTGCTCAGTAATCTTCGAGAATTTCTCTCCAAAGTTGATCGACTGATGACCCATTGTTACCTCATGAGGGGCAGAACGGCCGGAACTCGCTTCGTGTAAGCGTCATACTGCTGGCCGAACTCACCCCGCAGCAAGCGTTCCTCGATCCTCACCCGAACAGCGGTGCCGACGAGGAAGATCGCTAGCCCTGCAATGATTGCCCACCAACGGCTGATAGCCAATCCGCTCGCTATTAACAGTCCCATCATCCCCGTGTAGATGGGATGGCGCACGATGCGATAAGGGCCCTCGACGATCAGCTCGTGTCCCTTCACCAGGCGCGCAGCGAGGCTGAACTGTTTTCCGAGGACTTGAACTGCTCTCATGGCCATCCAGACTGGGCCGGCAACGAGAAGGACAGTGATTATCATCGCTGCGATGTTGATTCCGATGGAGTCGCCGCCAATTGCTGTGATGAACGGTCGTCGAATCGAAAAGACGATGGCATAGCCCACCATCTGCATGATGATTCCGGCGATGAAGGCCCGTTCTCGTTTCTGCTCTTCGGTCGGTGGTCCCTTTTTTCGTAAGACGAATGCCAGTGTAAAGACAATCCAGCCGGCGACCACGACGACGACCATTGCTACGGCAAGCATTTCTATAGCGGAGCTCATTGGCTCTTCACCCTGCAGCAGATTTCTCGCGAGACGCGTCGAGGCATGCAAAGACTTCGCGATAGAACTCGGGATGAGATTGCCAAGTCTGACCCGTCACGATTCTGCCATCACGAACTGCCTGCTTCTCGATGTAGGTGCCGCCGGCGGCTTCGATCTCATATCGTACGTGCTCGTAGGCGGTCATGCAGGAACCCCTCGCGAGACCAGCACTGATGAGTACTTGAATTCCGTGACAAATCGCAAAAATCCACTTCTCCTTCTCGTGGAATTCGGCAACGATCGCTCTTACTCGCTTACTATTCCGCAGGTATTCGGGCGCACGGCCGCCGATTATCAGGATTGCCTCGTAGTCGTCAACATTGACATCATCGAAAGTGATATCCGCCTCGGGCTGGTATCCCTGCCTTTCAACATACGTGTCCCAGCCAGGCTCAAAATCGTGGATTACAAGATGGAGGCGGCGCTTGCTGGGCGCGGCTATGACCGATAGGTAGCCGGCCTCAAGGAAACGATGATACGCATAGAGGGTTTCGTAAGACTCGCCACCATCTCCCGTGACAATAAGGATCTTCTGGCTCATATCGATTTACCTTCGGGGCCAGATACATGATGACAGCAACACCGGCAAGTGCCAGGAAGCCACCGATCAGATCATACCGGTCGGGAATCGTCCGGTCGACTCTCCAGCCCCAGAGAATTGAAAGCACGATGAAGACCCCGCCGTATGCGGCGTAGACGCGACCGAAATGTGAGGGCTGTAACGTTGGGATTATGCCGTAGAGCACGAGGATTGCGGCGCCGACCACCCCCATCCAGAGAGCCTTGCCCTCGCGAAGCCAGAGCCAGATCAGATACCCGCCGCCGATTTCGCAGAGGCCTGCGAGGATGAAATAGGCGATCGATTTGGCATAGCTCATGATCTCTTTGTCGAGCCGGACTCGGGGAAATGCTCTGTTTCGACCTCGACGACGCTGGGCCTCGGATCAGTCAGCCAGGAGCTTGCCAGCTCGTCCTGGCTATGTCCGGTCAGAACATCGATCGTCGACCTTGCCGCCTTCCCGCGATTGGCCTTCTCGAGAAGCAGGCGCACCGGCGTCGTCACAAACAATGTGACCAGTCTCAACGGCAGAAACAGAAACAGCATCAGCCAGAAGAGAACAAAGTCAGCGCCGAGCGTGAGCAGGGCTTCTCCCAGCAGCTTCCAGGAGTCCAAAACCCTCCGGCCTGCCGAGCTGGTCGGAGTACTCTTGAAGACTCGTTCGCAGTAGCGGCCGATAAGTTTATCGAGGGCGATGTCGATCCGGGTAAAGAGGCCGAGCGAGTGATTGTAGAGGGCTCGTGAGACGATCTCGAGATTGATTCCACAGAAAGCGCAGAACCTGCGCTCCTGGGGGTTTTCCTTCCCGCAGGCAGGACAGAACATAGACAAATCTCCTCCGCGCCGAAGTCCAATCTCCTTTACGACCAGCCAAAATTTTAGTTCCGCGGTAGCCGCGGCGACTGATTTAGTATGGAGTGCGGCGACTTGTCGCCGCTTTTGATTTAGTCACTGCAGCATTGGGATTTACACGCCTCAATTCCCCTTCATCACTGCACTACCTAAATCAAAAGCGGCGACAAGTCGCCGCACTCCATACTAAGCCAGTGCGCGGGTCTTATTCAGAATCGCCTTTATGCCGAGGAATTCGCCGTAGCGCCGCACTGCGTCGGCTAGACCGCGCTCTTCAGTCCTTGTGAGCTGATCCATGCGGTTTGATTCCACCATCACGTGGTCCCTGTTGAAGGTGCGGCGCCAGGTGCCTTTTATCCTGCCTTTGCTCAGTATGAAGTGGCTGAAGATCAGTTTAGGCAACCTGTGACCTGTCAAAGATCGCCCCACGGTCGTGGTAGCTGATGTATTCATCATAGTTTGACAGAAGGTAGACCCCGGGAGAGTTGACGGCCCGTTTAGTACCGTGAGGAGAAAACCAGTAGCAATGGTTGTCTATGACCTCGCTTGAGAATTGAGACTTGACCATCTCGAGTCCGCTGCGCGCGTCGGCCGCTGTCAGTCCTGACCACCAGACAAAGTCTCTCACCGTAGCCGGTCCGTGGCTCTGAAAATAGCGCTTCGCCAGCTCAGCCAGCGCCTCGTCCCGCTCGAGAGCTCTTGCCGGAACAACTCGCTCCTCCAGCAGTGCATACGTGAATTGCTTACCTGTTCTGGCGCCGCTGCACACCAGCCCATCCAGTTCGGCGCGCATCATGATGTGACTCGCTCTCACCGGATCGTCCGTCGGAACGCCGGCTCTCTCAAGGGCAACGCGCAGCTCATTGCGGGTAAGCTGTTTGCCGCCTAAGAGCGCTTTCTCGAGCGCCGCATTGCTTCTGCTGAATACCTTCTGGTCGAGCTCATACTTACGATTGTACGGGGCCATACGGGTGTTGACCCGCGAAGCAGTCAGCTTGACCATCCATCGGATGTCGGCTGGTGTAACGAAATGCCAGGTGGGGCGCATGACGTGAGTGCGGAGAATCGATCCCTCGGTGAAAGCTCGCTCGATGGTGTCATCAGTAGCATTGCGAAGGCGCTGGCCAAGTGCCCATTTCGCGCCCGGATAGTCCTGTGATTGGACCGCGCCGAGCCATGCCACTGCCTGGTCCGGCTGGTCAAATTCCGGACTGGCGAGGTGTTGATTGAGTAGTCGCTGATAGGCAATATCCATACTCAATCGGTCCCACCTGGAAACACAAACCGGGGCTCAATGGCCCCGGCTGGTGTATTCCTGCTGATTGACTGCTTACTTGGGCGCCAGGGGCGTTGGGACCTTCAGTAGCACGACAACCAGGGTGAAGATGACCAGGGTCTCGATGAATGCGAGACCGAGAATCATCGCTGTCTGTATTCTCCCACCGGCGCCAGGATTTCGGGCGATGCCCTCACAAGCCGACGCTGCGACGCGCGATTGGCCGAGCGCCGCGAGCCCTGCCGCAATGGCGTATCCGATACCTGCCGCGATGTATCCAAGACCGGCACTGCTGCCTTCACCACCACCCGCGCCTTGAGCAAAGGCCGGGGAAGCGACGAAAAGCACGGCGCAGGCGCCGACTACCGCGCGAATCAAGTTGCGTTTCATTTGCAGTCTCCTTTGAAGGTTGGTTCAGTTCTGGCGTTCCCGTTACTGGAGAAGGTATGAAGGAATAAAAGACCCCAGTTCCGGGTTTGCCATTTCAAAGGATGCTCGTCAGCTGCACTCGAATCGGCCTGTGGATGATTTCACCGCCAGGTATACCTCGCTCATCTTGGGAGATGACCAGGCTCCATGCAGCGTTTGCGCAGCGTTTTGGTAACCGCATAGCCGGACCGTATCCGATATGCCATCGATCGGGCATCCGAAAATTGTCAATGAGCTGGCGAAACGCTCTCAGTGTGCCCCTCGTGGCCGTCATCGCCATGCGAAACTTCGCCAATATAGACCATCGAGAGGACGATAAAGATAAAGGTCTGCAAAACTGAAGTGAAGAGACCGAAGACCATGAGCATCGCCGGCGCGACAAACGGCACGAGCTTGGCTATGGTCTCGCTCACCTGCTCCTCACCATAAATGTTCCCGAACAGCCGCATACTCAAACTGAGGATGCGGGCGAGATTGCTGATCAGTTCGATCGGCAGCATCATGAAGGCAATCGCCGGCACCGGTCCCATGAGACGCTTTACGTGGCCGAGGAACCCGTTCTCTTTGATCCCAATGTAGTTGTAGTAGAGAAATGAAGTCAGACCGAGGGCCAGCGTGACATTGAAATTGGCGGTCGGCGCGACCATTCCAGGCAAAAGCCCCCAGAGGTTGCTCAAGAGGATGAGCGTCGCAAAGGTTGCGACTACCGGGAAGTATTTCAACCCGTGCGGCCCAACGAGGTCCTTGAGCAGGTCTCGAATTGCCTCGACTCCAACCTCAAAACTCTGCTGTCGGTTAGTCGGCGACTCGACTGAGAGCGTGCCCCGGAGGATCGCAAGGACGATCACTGCGGTGATAGCGACCAGGAGAAACATTACTACGTGAGTCGGTATCGGAAATCTTCCGGCGGCCATGTACTGCTCGGCGCTCATGCCCTCGCCCGGCCAGGTGGCCTTGAAGATATGGTAGATGGGCGGCATGATCACCGCCTCCAGGTTGAAGGCGGCAGCTCCCAGGAAGTGGTTGATCTGCTCCACTACCCAAAGAGCTTCGTGTCCCTGGGCCGCCCCATGCTCTGCGGCCTCTTCCTGTGCGATTAGTGCCCGCAATAACAACATCAGGCGTGTTCCTCGTTCTTTGGTTTGAGACTCAAGTACAACTGAAAGCCCGCCTCGATCATCGCGGCCCCAACAAATGAGGCCAACCCGATCCCGATACCCAGAATGTCAAAGTAACCGCTCCAGACGCCCAGGGCGACACCCGCAGCGACCACCAGATACCGAAGTATGAACTTGGCGCTGGTCAAGCGAGCCGGGCGTTCACCCTCCCGTGCTGCCGCGCCTAGAATGGCACCGACGCTCGAGCGCAGCCAGCGCTCATTGAGCAGGCTCAATGCTCCGCCAAGCGCCACGCCGAGCGCCATTCGCAAGCCACCAAAAGCCCAGCCGCTGATCACGGCGAGGACGGCAACGACGTAAGTGTTTCGGTGCAACCTGCGCTCAGTATCAATTAAATCTGGCAAATCGGGTGGCAGGTCGAGCGGCCCGGGAATCTGCCTCCGCAGACTTCCTGGCTCCGTATTGTGCTTCTCGGTACTCCATCACTAGTCTTCAAGCCCTTGGCACCGGTTGGACCGGCCCGGAAATCGGGCATAGTAGCTTACAGATGTAGATCGGATCAAGCCCTCGGCAGGCTTGAAGATAGACCTGACAAGGTCACAAGAGTGGGTCCGACTTCTTCATTTGGCATCGAGGGCGGAGACTTCGCAGGCTCATCCGTCACCATCTCACCAAACTTGCTGAAGTATCCGAGGTGGCGCCGGTAGCAGCGGCCCTGCTCCATGTCGAAGGCTACGCAGGAGTCGATCGGCCGGGAGTATACATGAATGCTGACCGCGCGTTCGTGGCCCTCCGCGTGATTGAACAGCTGGTGAATCGTCTGCAGCTTGTCGGCCGTCAGGATCGGGCCACCGCTACACGCATCAGTCTCGCGAATCCGGTCGAGCTTGATGTGGTCCGAGCCTGCGAGACAATCGAGACCGACTACATTTTGATTCTCCGGATGGTCGCAGCCCAGCCACTTATAGTCGACTACCGAGAGATGACCGCTCTGCATAATCATCCAGCAGAGCTGACCGTTATGCGTGTGTACCGCAGTCTGATGCCCCGGCTCCCAGCAGATGGCCATGACCTCGAAGAATGGGTCGCGGTAAATCAGGTTGCGAGTGTAGAACTTGTCATCGAAGTGTATGTAGGGCGCCAATGAAGAATCGCTGAGTTGCACTCCGGAACAGAATTCCAGGACGTCGTCACGGGTGATCAATCCCTGTTCAAAGGTTGCCAACCGCTCTACGAACTCAGTGATGCCCATCAAGTGCCTGTTCATGGCCATATCCCTGCGACAATTTTAGGACCAGCCGCCAGAAAACGCAAAGAACAACGCCTGAAGAGCACGCGGGACGCGTGCGCTCCCAGGCTGTCCGAGCGCTTTCGATTGGGCGACCTGCGAAATCGATTCTGCCTGACGGGACGATTGATCAAAACTAGCCCGGCCTGGGAGCGCACGCGTCCCGCGTGCTCCTGCCGCGAGCGCTATCTTGAGATTAAGTGTCCAAACTCCGGACCGCGGGTTTCACCGCTGATCGCTGATATCCGCCGCAGGTTCCATGCAAAAGGGGGAGGTTGCCCTCCCCCCTTCGTGGTTAGTGGTTAGCGTTTTGGCGGCTAATTACCAATCTGAGCCAGTGGGCCCAGGCCGGGAAGGGCGTTGCGGGTGCTCAGCACCTGGATACCCGCATTGTGCTCACCATTGAATCGCGTCACGGTTCCGGGACATCTCGCATTAACGGCATCGGCGGGTGAGTTGAACCACAACCCGAGGTGAAAAGTATGTATCGGTTCGGTTGCCGGGTTGGATGAGGCATCCGGAAACGGCAAATTATCATGCACGACTGGAGCCGGCTGGCCACCGGGGGGCTGGGCAACGATGAACGTCTCGTTACTAAAGCGCCCGAGGAACTGTTGATGCGCCTCTCCATTACCATCGGTTTCGACGTCCCCCTGATACCAGGCCATACCAAACGGCGCATTTGGTAACTGAAGCACGAAGAAGTCGAAGTCAGTATTGGGGGGCAGACCGCTCGCATCCACCGACATGAGCTCGACCGGGCCGAGCGATCTCACACTCACGGTTGCAAGAGCGTCCGACAGGCATTTGCCGTTTTCGGCTGCAGCGGAACGCACCATCTGAAACCGTGCCCCTGGACCCTTTTTAACAGGGATGGCTGCGTGGCCGACTGTCCTTCCTAAGGACACACCGATCAAGGCTACAAACCCCATTGCCAGAAGGATCGCCGGCACCCTCCGTCTCCATTGAAAACTGCTGAACTGCATAATTCCTCCCTACGATTGTTGCAAACACCTGGGAGCTCTTCATTAGAGTTTCCCAAATTTAGACTGTACGGAGGAATTAATGGGTATGGGCTAGAAGGGACGGTTCAGCCGGGACATACCTTATACGCGGGAATGAGGCCAGTCAAGAGGGTATTGCATTATTAACCCCCAACGTGCACATAGGGCCTGCGCGCAGGATCGGGCTCGGCAATGCGAAGAACTTCATGCGTCACGGGAGCCGTGTCCCCCTCGCCGAGCAACAGGAACCTGAGAAGGTAAATCAATGGATTGCCCTCACCCCAGCCGAAATAGACGTGCGGTATCTGTCCGGTCTCATCGCGCAAGTGCAGCAGAAATGCCGCTATGGCATTGGGAACAGCCGGACTCTCTGAGCGCAGAACCCTGTATCCATCGACGTCGACGCCCTTCACCTTAAGGTCCCCGGTGAACTCAGATGCGTCCCGGGGTTGAACCTCGAAAAACACGACCTTGTCGCTCGGCGGAATGTGGTTGTTATGCCGCTTCTCGTCGAGCTTTCTACCGTATTCATTCGCGTCACCGCGATCGCATCGGTTGGCAACAATCCGAATCGGACCATGAATCTCATCTATGAAATGCCGCGCAGTATCATCGAGGACAACACGCTCAATGCGCAGCTCCGTCGCGCGAAAGGCCCTCGAGGCAAACGAGACGATGACAATAGTCGCAATGAAGAACGCAGCGATCTTGATTCCTTCAGGCCGGAGAATCACATTGACCACGGTCGTGTAGCAGAAGATAAGGGCGATCAGAAGGTAGTACCAGCCCTTGACCCCGCGCCGCCACGACGAGACCGCCGTCGCAATCCCTGCCGAGCTGATCAACACCAGAACGCCGGTAGCGTACGCTCCAGCCTGCTGATCGACGTCGGCGTTGAAGATCAGAGTTACGGCAAAGGCCACAGTCGTGTAGACCAGCACAAGAGGCCGGGTCGCCCTCGCCCAGCTCGGCGCCATGCCATAGCGCGGCAGATAGCGCGGCACGAGATTCAGCAGACCGGCCATTGCCGATGCTCCGGCAAACCAGAGAATCAGAATCGTGCTCAAATCGTAGGCTGTCCCGAATCCCTCGCCCAGGTATTCATGAGCGAGAAATGCAAGCGCGCGTCCGTTGGCGGCTCCGGCTGGATGCGTCGCCGTAGCCGGACGGAACTCCTCAGCCGGTATGAGCGTCGTTGTCACAAGGCTGCTCGAGAGAAGGAGCACGCTCATTATCAACGCCGCGGTTGTCAGAAGCTTGCGCGTGTTACGAATCCGGCCCACCGGATTGGACGGCTGATCGTCGGGATCACCCTTGACCAGCGGCATGACAATGGCACCGGTTTCGAAACCAGACAGGCCCAATGCGAGTTTTGGGAAGATGAGCAGGGAGAGCGCCAGCATGCGTATCGGGTCCCCGCGTACCCAGGGCATTGTCTGTAAGCTTTCCATCCAATGGGTCAAGGCCACAGGATGGCTCACCAGTTCGTAGGTGCCGACTCCGATGACGACGACGTTCATCAGAAGGTAGACTCCTACCAGAGCCACGGCGATCCCGATCGCTTCCTTGAATCCCTTGAGAAATATGGCGGCGAGGACGAGCAGCAGGAAGAGCGTCAGCGCCACGCGATGGTGAAAAAACTTCGGCACGAACGGATTTTCGACGATGTGAGCGGTTGCGTCCGCCGAAGAGAGCGTGATGGTAATGATGAAGTCGGTTGCAGCGAATCCGATCAGGCAGAGTACGAAGAGCTTGCCCTTCCATCGCGCCAGCAGCGTCTCGAGCATGGCGATGGAGCCTTCACCGCGCGGGCTCTCATGAGCGACGTAGGAGTAGATGGGAAGTGCTCCACCAAGTGTGAGCAGCACCAGTATCAGTGTGGCCAGAGGTGAGAGCGCTCCAGCGGCAAGAAAAGCGATCGCCGGCTGGTATCCGAGTGTTGAAAAGTAGTCTACGCCGGTGAGGCACATGACCTTCCACCAGGCGTGCTTGCCGTGGTGCGTTTCGCGGCGGAGTCGGCCGGTGCGGCCGGTTTTTGTGCGGCCGCGGCCACCGAGCATCCAGCGGCGAAAGCCTTTAGATAGGTTGAACTGGTCCATCAGTATTAATGTGCCGCAAGCCTATATCGTGCCGCAGACTGTCCAGTCTGCGGCTAAACTTGCAAATGGCCTATTCATCGTCGTCAGGCCCTGGCGATGTTTGCCGCAGGCTGGACAGCCTGCGGCACGATCACAGCCTGTGGCACAATCAAGCCTGGAGTATGATGTCGCGTGATCTTAAAGGACATTCGGAATTGAGACAATGCAATGGCCCGTGGGTTTATAATACTCCCAATGCCGCGCTCCCGTTTTGCAACCTTCTCCTGGACCGTTCTCTTTCTCAACCTCGCGGTCATTCTCTGGGGCGCATACGTGCGTGCGAGTGGCTCCGGTGCGGGTTGCGGTAGCCACTGGCCCCTCTGCAACGGCCAGGTTGTTCCGAGGTCCCCCAGCCTCGAGACCCTGGTAGAGCTCACCCACCGCGTGACAAGTGGCATTGCCCTCATTGCAGTACTCTGTCTCGCAGTCTGGGCCTTCATTCAGTTCCCGAGGCGCCATTCGGTCCGGTGGTCAGCCTTGCTCGCAATCCTCTTCATGCTCTCTGAAGCGGCAATCGGAGCGGGCCTCGTTCTGCTTGAGCTCGTTGCCGAAAACACTTCAGTGGCTCGCGCTCTCTTCATTTCCATTCATCTCGTCAATACATTCCTTCTGCTTGCCATGCTGACGCTCACTGCCTGGTGGTCCTCCGGACACGAACGTCCACGAGAGGGCGACCATGGCTTCAGAGGATGGCTCTTTGTTTTCGGTTTTGTCGCAATGCTTGTACTTGGCGTCAGCGGAGCGGTGACGGCTCTGGGTGGGACGCTCTTTCCGGTAAATTCACTGGCGGAAGGGTTGCGGCAGGATCTCTCGCGCACTTCACACATCCTCATTCGACTTCGCTTCTTTCACCCCTGGATTGCGGTCACCGTGAGTTTGTACCTCATGATTACCGCCTGGTTGGCGCGGAGCCGGCCATTCTCAAAGTGGCTGAGCGGCCTCGTGGTCGCCCAGCTGGGGGCCGGTCTGCTGAATCTCGCGCTCCACGCGCCGATCTGGCTCCAGCTGGTGCATCTCATGCTCTCCGATCTGATCTGGATCGTATTCGTCCTGCTTGCGTCGGCCTCTCTGGCTCAGAGTGAGGGCCACTCACCAATGATAGTTCCGGCTCAGACTTATGCCAGCCATTGAGTTGATTGGGCTTGAGGGGCTGCCAGAGGTCCATCAGGATCTCGAGCTTGGAGACTCCATCGTTCGAGCGGCCAACAAGGCTGGCTTGAAGTTTTTGCGAGGGGATATTCTTGTTGTTGCGCAGAAGGTCATCTCGAAGGCTGAAGGTCGTCTGGTAAACCTGAAGGGCGTCAAACCGTCCGCCAGGGCCTGCGAAATTGCCGAGAGTCAGCATCGCGATCCGAGACTGGTAGAACTGATTCTTCAGGAATCCATTCGGATTGTGCGCATGGACGAACGCGTATTGATTACTGAGACGCGGCATGGCTTCGTTTGCGCCAATTCAGGCATTGATCACTCCAACATCCCCGACACTGACACGGTAGCCTTACTTCCCGAGGATCCGGATCTTTCGGCGCTGCAACTTCAGCACCGTCTCGTTGAACTGCTGGATTTCCCTGTGGCGATTATTATTACCGACACATTTGGCCGGGCGTGGCGTGAAGGCCTCGTCAATGTGGCGATCGGAGTTGCCGGACTTGAGCCGTTGGTCGACTACCGCGGGGGCTGCGACGATCACGGCCATATTCTGACAGCGACCGTTCTGGCTCTCGCCGATGAGGTAGCAGCGGCTTCAGGATTGATCATGCGCAAATCGGCGCGGCTGCCCGTCGTCATTGCGCGTGGAGTAGGCTACAAGCAGGCGGCTGGCAGCGCAAAGGAATTGATCCGCCCGAAGGAACGCGACCTCTTCAGGTAGTGCGGACGAAGATCCCGCGCCCTGTCGGGCACGGGACGGGCAGGGACAAGCCCTGCCCCTACAACGTTGTCGCGAAGCGCAGCATTGTCGAGAAGATTGTAGGGGCAGGGCTTGTCCCTGCCCGCCCGTCGCCGTCTGGCGACGGTAACTTTCTGAAATGGCAGCGCAATGATCACAGCACTCGCAGGCGGCATTGGGGCGTCGAAACTCCTCGAAGGATTGTGCGCAGCGATCGATCCTCAACATCTCACGATCATCGTCAATACGGGCGATGACATAAAGCTCTTCGGGCTTTATGTCTCGCCCGATCTTGACACAGTCACTTACACGCTGGGCGGCCTCGTCAATAGGGTGACGGGTTGGGGCATTGCTTCGGACACCTTTCAATGCCTCGAAGCGATGAGCGCCTATGAAGGACCGCAATGGTTCAACCTCGGGGATCGCGACCTCGCCACGCATCTCTTCCGCACCGAACAGTTGCGGCAAGGCCGCCCGCTATCCCATATTGCCGACGACATTCGGACGGCCCACGGCGTCGGGGCTCGCATTCTTCCCATGACCGACTCGTACGTGCCAACGACGATTCTGACTGAGCTCGGAGATATCCACTTGCAGGAGTACCTCGTCAAACATCGCGCGCAACCGTCAGTCAAGGGCGTGCGTTTCGAGAACATCGCATCCGCCGCGCCCGCGCCCGGCGTCCCGGAAGCGATTCTCAATGCATCGGGGGTGATTGTCTGCCCGAGCAACCCGCTGATAAGTATCGGTCCAATTCTCGCCGTGCCGGGAATCCAGGAGTTGCTGGTAGAGACGAAGGCACCGGTGGCGGCCATCACTCCGATTGTCGGAGGCGCATCCCTGAAGGGCCCTACCGATCGCATGCTGGCCGATCTCGGAATGGAGGTCTCAGCGCGGCAGGTGGCCCGTCTCTACGAGGGATTTGTCGATGTCTTCATTCTCGATCGTGAGGATGTTGCCGAAAAGAGTGAAATCGAGGCTCTCGGGATGAAGGTCGTAGTCACGAACACGATCATGAGCGGAGCGGCTGAGAAGCTTGCTCTTGCACAGGCGGCACTCGAGGCATGCGGTACATTCTGATACCCGTCAAGCATCTCGGTCATGCAAAGGAGCGGCTCGCTCCGCTTATGTCACCGGTCGAACGCGCCCGCCTTGCAGAATTGATGCTCCTCTCGACACTCGAGATCGCAACTCAGGCACGGCTCGCCGATCGAATCGCAATGGTCACGCTTTTTGAGCCGGCGATCGTCCTTGCCCGTCGTTATGGCATTGAGGTGATCATTGAGCAAGAGCAGTACTCGGAAAGCCGGTCGATCGACTACGCCACCGGAGAACTGGTTCGTGCCGGCGCGACGTCGGTCCTCAGGCTGCCAATAGATCTGCCTCTCCTGACAGTTGAGGACATCGATCTGATTCTCGACCATGACCGTTCGTTGCCGTCGGCGGTCCTGGTTCCATCGCGTGACGGCACTGGTACGAACGCGCTGCTGCGTCGGCCGGGAGATATCTTCAAATCTCACTTCGGACCAGAGAGCTGCTCAAAGCACCTCGCCGCGGCTGAGAAGGCCGGAATCGATTGCGAAGTAATGCGTCTGCAACGAATCGCGCTCGATATCGATGAGATCGATGACGTCAGGATGCTGCTTGAAACAGGTCAAGCCACGAGAATCCGCGATCTCCTTGAGGAGATGAAGATTCCTCAACGGCTGAAACGCGCACCTTCGCCTGAATGAATGTCAAGGTGCTCCCGGGACCGCGGGCGTCCCGCCCGCATGCTCTCGAATTCGGCTCATTGCGAGGTCATGCGGGCGGGACGCCCGCGGTCCCAGGCCTTCTGTTTATCCCATCGTGCTTATGCGATCGACCTCGATCTTGTAGAGGACCCGGACCTCTCCCGGCTGAGAATAGGGATACTTGTCGACGCCGAGATACTTTTTCGCCATGCGATCGATGTGGTCGGATGCACCCTGTTCGGTTATCTCCACAACATGGCCTCGCACTTCGAGGTATCGATATGGATTGGCGGGGTCAAGAATCGCAAGGGCGACGTGTGGCTCACGGCGCAGGTTGCGATCCTTCTGCCGCCCTCGCGCCGAGTTGATGACCACATGCTGTCCGTCGTAGTCGCACCATACCGGTGTAACCTGAGGCATGCCATCGGGCATGAGCGTCGCCAGGCTGGCGAACGCCTTCTTGTCGAAGAGATCAAGGTATTTGTCCGGAATCACAGCCATCAGATCCTCCTAATCAGAGAGCCAGTTCAGCCATTACGCGCAAAGCCTCGATGCTCGACGCTCCGCATATCAGAGTAGTAATCCCGCTGCTGCGCCAAATAGCCAGCCGTTCGGCGATCCGCTCGCGAGGTCCGCAGAGCGCAACTTCATCCACCAGGGCATCAGGTACCTTTAGAACGGCCTCCTGCTTGCGCCCGCCCAGGAAGAGATCCTGAATCTGCAGGGCGGCCTCTTCATAACCGTATCGGCACGCAAGATTGAAATAGAAGTTCTTCTCCCGGGCTCCCATTCCACCGATGTATAGCGCAAGAGCCGGCTTGACCGCGTCGAGGCATGCGCGAACATCGCTCCCCAGGTGTATCGCGACCGTGGGGGCAATATCGAAGTCTGTGCCATCCTTGCCGGCCTTGGCAAAGCCTTCATCGAGAGATTCACGAAAGACGTCCATTCGATGAGGCGAGAAGAATATTCCCAGCCAGCCATCAGCGATTTCGGCTGCCAGCGAAATGTTCTTTGGCCCGATGGCCGCGAGGTAGATAGGGATGCTCTCTCTCAGTGGATGAATGATGAGCTTGAGCGGTTTTCCCAGGCCGGTGCCGCCTCTGAGCGGTATATCGTAATGCTCGCCGTGGTGTTCGACGGGGCCGCGTCGGGCCAGGATGCTCTTGACGATCGCGACGTATTCTCGTGTTCGGCCGATCGGTTTGCCATAAGGAACGCCGTGCCACCCTTCAACGACTTGCGGGCCTGAGACGCCAAGACCAAGCAGCAAACGTCCTCCGGTAAGCAGGTCGATCGTCGCGGCTGTCATAGCGGTCATTGCCGGAGTTCGAGCCGGCATCTGCATGACGGCAGTGCCGACCCTGATGCGCTCAGTTTTGGCTGCGAGCCAGACGAGCGGCGTCACGGAATCGGAGCCGTAGGCTTCGGCGGTCCAGAGGGAATCGAAGCCGAGGTTCTCGGCTTCACGCGCCAGGGCCAGGTTGTCCCTGGCGTCAGCGCCCCAATAGCCAAGGTTGAGTCCTAGTCGCAATGCGAACCCTCACTCATTTAGTATGGAGTCGCGGCGACTTGTCGCCGCTTTTGATTTACATATTGCACTAACTAAATCAAAAGCGGCGACAAGTCGCCGCACTCCATACTAAACCGATTTGGCACGTTTCGAGGCGTGCCTGAACTTTTTCAACCCTTTCAAAGAGTCACTGATCGACGAAACTTCTTGCTCACTGAGGCTCGCCGCGCCAAACCTCGCGCGATAGTAAGCATCCGTTATATCGGCAACACCTGGGAGTGCAGTTTCGACCGCAAACTCCCGGGGTGTCTGATCCGGCCGCCTCCGGTAGCCTAAACGCTCGAGTGACGCCAGCATCTCGCGGTAAAACTTCACTGCCGAGCCCGCACCATCCAGTCCAATTCTGCGCCTCCACGACCGGCGCTCTCTCACCCAGAGCAGAAGCCCGGCCCCAAGTGAAAGGACTCCAAAAAGAGACAGCGTGGCAGGGTGGCCGGCGACAGCCATCACTCGCTCAACACTGCTCCTCTCTCCACCCTCCGATGCCTCTTCAGCGCCGGATGGCGTGGTGGCGTGTGAGTCTGCAAGCCACTGCGCGAGCGAAAGCCTCCACTCAACCCACCGCGACGTTGCCGCATTCTGGTAAGCGGCCAGCCACTTTTGCGCGGCAAAGACAATCGCCGCCTGATCACCGGTATTGAACCCGACAACATGCTCCTGCCAGAACATCTCAACGGCTTCCCCCCAATGCCGCAGCCGAGCCATCACGCCGGCGTCATAGGCGCTTAGTCCGTCGGCGGGAGTCGGATCAAACTCCACCCAGTGGTGCTCCGGAAAGTAGACCTCGACCCATGAATGAGCATCCGACTGGCGCACCGTGTAGACGTCGGCAACATCGCTGTATTCTCCCATCTGGAAACCATTGACGACTCGCGCCGGCACGCCTCGCGCTCTGAGCATCAATGCCATCGCTGTGGCGAAGTACTCGCAATGTCCCTTTCGGTAATTGAAGAGGAATTCGGCGAGTGGATCGCCATCGGTATCGTGAACAAGATCGAGCGAATACTGGTACGAAGTGCGCAGGTGCAACTCGATTCGCCGCGATACATCGAGGGTGTTGGTCGCGCCTCGCGTGACCTCGGCCGCAAGCTCGTCAATCCTGCGATCGTGGTCCTCGGTCAGCTGAAGGTAGCGCTGCCGGATCTCCTGTGGATAGACTCGTGAATTGTCGCTTCGCAAAACGTCGTCACTCGGGCGCCTGGTGTCAGATAGAACCACGTACTCCGACCTTCGGAATGGCGTTCTAGTAGTCCACAGGCCGTCGCCCGAATCGCGTGCGAGCGTCGCGAGATCGCGCAGCCAGACCACCCGCGGTGCGGCAAATACAGTGTTGATATTCAGGGGCTCGAGCACAAAGGTCTGCCTGGTCAGCCGCCGTCGGAACATCTCAGGTACAAAACCGGAGTCGACTCGGAACGCCGAGCCATCTCCAAAGCGGTCTACGTCTCGAGCCCCAGCTCCAGTCGCCGCCCAACCACGTCCGTCATAGAAGTCGAAAGTCACACCGCGCCATCTGAGGGGTCGCCTCTCCTCATCTGCTGGCGTCTCGACGCGCACATGCATGACCACCTGCCGGTTCAACTTGACCTGGGCGACCTCGCCAAGACGCAACGTATCTGAGAATCCGGAAAGCGCAGTGGCCGGGAGGAAGCCATCCATACCATTCTGCGTGATCCGCGGAAGCGCGAGAAAAAGCGGCGCCGCAAGTACGACGATCAGCACCAGCGCAATTGCTGAAAACCAGGCGAGACTTCTGAGTCGTGGACTCCCGGTCGGCGTGCCCGCCGGTCGCCGGTATTTCACGGTCACCGCTTGTGCATTAAACGGCTGGCCGGCGCGCCTCAGCTCAAAGCTGATGAGAGTCGAGATTGCCGAAAGAAGATAGAGGATCAGCAGCACGAAGAAAGTCGTGTTGACAGTCATCCCGGCAGCAAGCAGCATTTCAAGGAAACTCACCAGACAAAGCCAGCGCCAGTCGCGATCGTTCCTTCGCCTCAGAAGCTTGGTCGCCGAGACAATCAACAGGAGATGGACGAGAGCCACTACGGGAAATGTTCCGAAGATGCGCGCTTCAGCAACGGCCAGCGGCAGGCATCCGATGGCAATCCACTTTGCCCCCCCGGCGGAGAGCTCGTAGCGAAGCTTGCCCGCATCGATCAGCCACGCGGCCACCAGGACGCCGGAGAAGCCGGCGATCGATACCCAGTCGAGCTGCCCGGTTGCCGCGAGCGTCACTAAACTGGTCGTGAGCAGCGCAAAGGCTGATATCCGAAAATAGAGCGCGAGAGTCATGTGCCACCGCAGGGGCGGTTCGCGAACCGCCCTCCCCTACGCGTTCAAATCATCAAAATAGACTACGTGGGCCGAGCGCCAGACGCTGGCCGGAATGCTCCCTCGCGGAGCTGGAGTGATGAGAATCTTGAACTGATCGTCGGAGACGAGCTCCGGCATCCGCTCAATCAGTGCCCACTCGATCTGATCCTGCCGGTCCGGTGATGGCTTGCTTGCCGCGCCAGGCGACAGGCGTGCAAGCTGCCTCAACATTGCATAGCGATGCTGCAGGTCATGACCAAAACCAAGATTCTCCTTGCCCGCCAGCAGCCTGACGTCTGCCCCCTCATCCAAAAAATGGGTCACGAGGCTTGCCGCAAGCGTGACCGCCATCTCAAACCTTTCAGAGTAGTCGCCGGCGGCCGCTGGCGGCATCTCAGCATCCAATGCAACGGTGACATGCCGATCATCATCCCTCGTGAAATCGCGGACCATCAATCTCGCCGTCTTGGCGGTTGCCTTCCAATCCACGTGTCGAGGATGATCCGTCCTGAGATACTGCCTTATAGCGTAGAGATCGCTGCCGCTGCCCCGGGCGAGGCTCTCAATCTGACCCTGTGAGATGGGCAGCAGATGGTAGAAGGCGTCAAGCGGTTTGAGTTTAGGGTAGATGACGATCTCGCCGTTCGCGTCGACGACCCGCCGGCGCTCGACGAAACCGAAAGGGAATCGACTGCTTATTCGGAAGCCGCGCACGGCAATGATGCCTCGGCCGGGAAAGCAGCGCTGAATGCCCGCGCGTCCCTCAGCCTTTCCCTGGACTACTTCAAAATGAGCCAGATCGCGTAGATTGTCGTTGGCCGGGGCCGCGGGTTGCTCGACGGGACGCGCGTCTGCCAATGCGACGGTCAGCGAAAACGCCGGCAGGAGACGTTTTCGATTGGTAACCGTGACTTCCAGTTCGGCCGGCTCGCCTGCAAAGATGTGATCAGGAAAGCGGAGGGCCACGCCTACATCTGCGAGGCTTACGCGCGACGCTCCCCACGAAACTACGAGCGTCGCAATGAGCATCGCAAAAACCATATAGAGCAGATTGTTTCCCGTGGTCAGCGCTGCGGTTGCGACGATCAATACAAGTGCGCCGAAGATGAGCCCGGCTGTCGGAAGACCCACCGAACGCGGCCCCCTGAGATACTCAAGCTTCAGATTCCGGGCGAGGCCGGGAACGACATAGACGACTATGCCGAGCGCGAGGATGAGCGCTGCCCGTGAGCTGAGCGTGGCGAGATCGTAATTTGCGACCTGTGCGGCAGTGGCGGAAATGAAGGCGGCTACCAGGGCGGCGGCGGTAAGAATCGATGAAATGACCAGGAAGCGCGCCGATTTCTTCATACACGTTGCTGTTTCAACTGAGCCCGATCAGAGGAGCAATTTGGAGTGCGGCGACTTGTCGCCGCTTTTGCGTTACGTGTTGCCTATTGAAGGAGGAGATGGCCCTTCTTTCCCTCATCACTGTAATATCTAAATCAAAAGCGGCGACAAGTCGCCGCACTCCAAATTGCTCCCTTGGATAGGCCTTTGAGCTCCGCATCTAGATTGGTACCCGGATGTTCTTCAATATCTCGGTGAGAACCGCATCCGATTCTTCACCGCGCCTCAGCCGGCTCGAGTATCGTGAGCTGATCACGATCCGATGCCCGAATATCGGAACTACCAGCCGCTTGATGTCATCCGCAATGCAGAAATCGCGATCCTCTGTCAACGCAAAAGCCTGGGCGGCCCGGTAGAGCGCCAGGGATCCACGTGGGCTGACCCCAAGATCGAGAACCTCTGACTGCCTCGTAGCAGTGACGATCTCGAGCAGATAATCGACCAGTGCATCATCCACTCGAATCCTCTTCACCTCATCCTGCAGGTCGAGGATGTCTTCGCCGGACATGATCGGCGTCACTTCGTCCACCGGGTCCCGCTTGAGATGGTTGCGAAGGATCTGTTTCTCGTCGTCAACTCCTGGATAGCCGATGCGAATGCGCATCATGAATCGATCCAGCTGCGACTCCGGGAGGGGGTAGGTTCCGTGATGTTCTATAGGATTCTGCGTGGCCAGGACAAGAAACGGCCGCGGCAGCTCGTACGTCTGGTTCTCGATCGTCGCCCGTCCTTCCGCCATGGCTTCGAGGAGGCTGCTCTGCGTCTTGGGCGTGGTCCGATTGATCTCGTCGGCGAGGATGACATTTGCGAAGACGGGGCCGGCGTTGAATTCGAACGAGCCGCTTTGCTGGTTGAAGACCGAGACGCCGATGATATCCGATGGGAGAAGATCGCTGGTGAACTGAATCCGCTGAAAGCTGCAGGCGAGTGAGCGGGCAATCGTTTGCGCGAGTGTAGTCTTGCCGACACCGGGAACATCCTCGATCAGCAGGTGGCCGCCCGCGAGCAGGGCGACCAGCGAATGGTGAATCGCCTCTGGTTTCCCGCGAATAACGCGTTCAATCGAGTGCTGCAGCTCGCGCAGACGTTGGGTGGTGCCGGTAAGCAACTGGTACTCCGCTGGATGAGATCGGGCGCCCACAGCAAATCTAACACGCAGGCGGGTACCAAAAAAAGGCGCTGAAACCGGGAACGGCGGCTTACTGCTAAGCGCCTCCTCATCTTTCGCCTACCAGCCTACCGCGTAGCGACCCCTCCGGACGTCCGCTCCCCCCTGAATAATCTGCGTCTTCGGGTCGTAAATGATGATTGTTGGCGCGGAGAGCGGCGCGTAGTCATCGACCAATTCAATCTTATGACCCTTCTGCTTGAGGACGTCATTCGTGCCCTGTAGGCGCGACTCCATTCGCAGGACACCCGGATTGAACTTGTGGTCGTCGAAGGAGCTCACCAGATGGGTCGTCTCGAAGCGTGGTGCCTCTACAGCCTGTTGAGGATTCATGCCGAAGAGAATCACGTTGAAGAGCACCTGGATCAGAGCCTGATCCTGGTTGTCACCGCCCGGCGTCGAAAGCGCGGCATACGGCTGTCCGTCCTTGAGGACGATCGTCGGTGAAAGCGTGATCCGTGGACGCTTGCCCGGCTGCAATTCGTTGGGATGGCCCGGCGTCATAAGAAAGCTCTGGAGCCGTGAGGACATGGGTATGCCGGTGTCCCCGGCGACGACGGCCGGGAGCCAGGCCCCGCTTGGCGTAGCCGAGAACATGTTTCCCTTGCTGTCGACGACATTGACGCAAGTCGTGTCATGCGCCCGTTCCGCCTCAGGCACGCGGCTCGCCCCGTTCGATGTTGCGGCCGTCAGCGCGGCAAGCGCCTTCTTGTTGACCGGATCGCCCGGCCGCTGCTCGAGCGATGCGCTCTGCGGATCAATCAGGCTGCGGCGCAGTGCAGCATAGTCTTTGGAGAGCAGCTCGTCACCTGGGACTTTGGCAAAGTGAGGATCGCCGTAATAGCGATCGCGGTCTGCAAAAGAGAGCTTGAGAGCTTCGACGAGCGTGTGGATGTATTCAGGCGAATTTGGACCCATCTTCCGCAGGTCGTAGCCTTCGAGCAGATTGAGCGCTTCGAGCATCACCGGCCCCTGGCTCCAGAAGCCCACCTTGTAGACCTCGAATCCCTGGAAGCTGGAGACAGCCGGTCGATCGACTTCCGCGTGGAATTCAGCCAGATCGCCAGCCCGGAGGAGCCCGCCGGCCTGCTCCATCGCGCGGCCGATCCGCTCGCCCATCGGACCTTTGTAGAAGTAGTCTCGAGCCGCTTGAAGGGCCGCGTGCCTTCCCTTCTTCGCGTTCTGTCGCTCCACACTCACGAGCTCGCGGAGGGAGCGTGCAAGGTCCTTCTGGACAAAGAGGTCGCCGACCTTCGGCACGGCTCCGCCGGGTAGAAAGACGGCGCGGGACTCGGGCCACTGCTCAAAGACCTGACGGGTGTTGACGATGTACTGTACCCGTAGTTCGTCTATCGGAAACCCATCGGCAAGCTCGATTGCCGGCTGAAGCACATCGGCCAGCGTCATGGTTCCGAAGCGATCGAGCGCCACGACCATCGCGTCAAGCACCGCCGGCACAGTCGCTGAGAGAGGCCCCGCCGAGGGGACTCGCTGCTCCTTCGTGTGTTGCTCAAAGTACTCGCGTGTAGCCAGCCGTGGAGCCGTACCCTGGCCGTTGATTGCCATCACCGGCTGGTTTGCGAGCTTCACCATGAGCGCGACTTCGCCGCCAAAAGCGAAGTGTGAGAACTCGATCACCGAGGCGGCGAGTGTAGCGGCAACCCCGGCATCCACCGCGTTTCCACCACGGTGAAGAATTCGCAGGCCGGCCTCAACCGTGAGAGGCTGCCCGCCTGCGACGATGGCGCGTGTGCCGCGGATTACGGGGCGGTAGGTGCCTCCCTTAGAGGGTACCTGCCCAAATGTAGGAGCTGTAAGCATGAGCGATAAGAGTGCGACCAGGGGTCGGCGCATGGTGTCCTCCTGCGAATAGTCCCCGCATTCTAACACGTCCATGTGCCGCAGGCTGTCCAGCCTGCGGCAAACTCTCATCAGAGGCTAGCTTCAAGTCGATCAGGCTATGCCATTTGTCGATGGTTCAACGTGTATGGTACATTTTCTCAAGGAGGCAATTCCTCAAGATGCCTATTTACGAATATCTCTGCCAGAAGTGTGGTGAGCACCTGGAAGTAATGCAGAAGATGTCTGACAAGCCCTTGAGCAGGTGCCCCAAGTGCCGCGGCAAGCTCGAAAAGATGCTTTCCCAGACCAGCTTCCAGTTGAAAGGCTCGGGCTGGTATGCGACTGACTACGCCAGCTCCTCAAGCAAGCGACGCGAGTCCGAGAGCACCGACAAGAACGATAAGAACGATAAATCGAAGAAGGCAGACACCGACTCCAAGTCCTCCAAAAAGGGCGAAACCCCCTCATCGCCCGCAACCTCTGTCACCGGATCCGGTACTACCGATAAATGATCGCGTATGGTCCATGTATCGCGGATCATCCTCTGCCTTCTCATTCTGCTCTGGACAACCGGCCTTCTTGCTCAGTCGGGCCGAAATGTCGTTTCCGGACGCCGGACGACGCTCGTCAGTGTGATCGCCAAGCGTGTGGCCGATCCGTCGAAACCGCGCCAGCTTCTCGGCAGCAAACTTAACAAGGACGAACCTGATCCGGTCGTCACGAAGCAGGATTTGAGTCTCTTTGACGGCGGCATATCGCAGAAGATTGAAGCCTTCAGTCCCGATCCCAGTCCCGCACGAATCGTTGTTCTGATGGACAACTCGGCTACCCTGCAGGCCGACGTCAAGAAGCTTGCCGCCGTACCTGCTGCTTTCGCGCCCGAAATCTACGAAGGCGACAAGGTCATGGTCATCGGCTACGACCTCAAACCGGAGGTAATCACTGAATTCACCGATGACCCGAAGGCGTTGCAGGGCACGCTCTCTCTGCTGCGCAAGTCTGATGCGCCGAAGATGCTGGATGCATTGAACGTGGTCATGGAGGACGTGCTCCGGCCCGAAGTGCAATTCTCAAAACGGGTCATTGTGCTGGTTGGCGACGGGCTTGATCGTGGCAGTACCACAAAGTTCGATCCTATGCTCGCGACGCTTCAGAATGAGAATGTCACCATCTATGCGATTCAGGTGCGTGATCGGACGCGCGGAGCCATGCGCAAAGACGGACCGAAGCCTGTTGATGCGCTGCAGTTCTTGACGACAGGAACCGGAGGCAAGATTTATCCGTTTGATGGCGACATTAAGCAGGCGGTGAAGGATATCTGCGATGAGCTGCGTAATGATCGGTATCAGCTGACGTATTTTCCCGAAGGGGTAAATCCGATCAACAAGAGATTCATTCTTCTAACCACCGGAGACCAGGGAGTCTCCCTCCGTTACAAGGCCTTCCACCCCCCGCAATGAAGAGCCGGAGGTTCGAACGCGCACCTGATCCGGGCGACCCTGCGAGGGCGAAGCCCGGTCCACGATCATGGTCGAGTCCTCGAAACAAGACACGGATTTGCGGTAGCTGCACGCGTCGCGCGTGGCTATCCCTTCGCCCTGCTGTTGAATCAACCTTAGGTGCGACGAGCACGCGGCGCGTGCGCTCCCAGGCTGGCCTTACTGTGCGGGGTAGAACGTCTCGGCGTTCTCGCGCGTGATCAGCGCGTGCTCAATATGTGCCGTAGGAGGCACCGCCTTCCCCCGAGAATCTTGAGCGCCAGCGGAATTATCTTCTCACCGTACTTCTCCGGGAAGTATCCGACGGAACCGATCAAACATGAGCCCTCTCTCGCCATCTCCGCCCGCGCATCGTGAGTCGCATCCTGCCCCACAACAACTGCTGTCTCACGTGATCGGCGCGAATCATCAATAGCCCGTACCGCTCCCAACGCTCCCGGGTCATTGATCGCCGCAATGAGCACCCTGCTCGATGGCGACAACCGGCTCAGAAAATCGAATGTCACGCGGCGGCTATCATCCTTGGTTCCACGGCAATCGAGATGCACCACACACTCGTCCGACAGCGCCGCAATCACTTCACGAATCGCGTTGATCGCGCCGGTCATTCTCGCCTGCGGAACCGGTCCGGCCAGCGGCAGCTCGAGTAAAAGGACCTTATCCACTTCGCCGTTCCACTGATCGCGGGCATGCTCCCCCAGGGCTCGGCCCGCCATTAGTCCCGCCCGATAATTGTCCGCTCCAAAAAAGACCGCGCCCGGCTGTGGAATATCGATTGCCAGCACCGGAATCCGGGCCTCGGCAAAGACGTGCGCAATCACTGGCGCGATTCGTTCGTTGACCTGGAATTCGATCACAAAGTCGACCCCCTGCTGAGCGAACATCCTGGCGTTCGCCATGGCCGCCTCTTCGCTGTTTGCATTGTCAGCAACTATCAGTTGAACTCCATGCAACTCAGCCGCCTCCTCGAGCCCACGAAGAACGTCCCGCGAGAATTCGAACTCGGCTGCCTGCATGGCGAATCCCATGCGCCAACGTTGGGTGCGATTAACCCGATGATACTTCTTCGAGCCGGATACCCGCCGGACCCAGCCCTTCTGCTCCAGAGTGTGCAGCAGCCTGAATGTATAGCTCGGGGATAGATTCGAGCGCCGCGCGATCTCTGACAGAGTCGAACTCATCTTCGATTCGTCCGAAGGTATCAAGAATGTCGAGCGCCCTGGCAACTACTTCAATGAAGTATTTGCGGTTACCCTCCGCCTTTTCTATCATCCGGCGCGCTTCAAGAGAGGTGTCCATGATTCCGCGCACTATACCGTATTTTCACTGAGCGCAAAAGAATTTTATTATAGTGAAACATTCTTCTTGACTAAAGAATGGTCAATATGGTCGAATCAACACGCTTTGCTGGGTCCATTGACAATCCGCTAACGTTGCGGGACCAGTGAGCTGAGCGCGCTACTAGCCGGCCATCAAAACCGACGACTCAGCTGGTTCCGATCATTCTTCCGGAAACTCGAATCGGCCTTCTCTTAATACCGTCTGATTTTCCCGAGCGTTGCCGTTCGAGGCGATCTCTTTCCTCGGATGGCTCGGATGGCAGTGAAATAGGAGAGACCATGAGGGTCAAAACTACGGTCTGGCTGTGGACGGCACTGGCAACGATGCTCCTGATTGGCGGCAGCAGCCTCGGTCAGAGCTCAGGCTCGATCACAGGGACCGTCAAGGACAGCAATGGCGGTGCAATCGCCGGAGCCTCTGTGACGCTGACCAACCCGGCCAATAGCGTTACCCAATCCGCGACGACGAATGATTCAGGGATCTTTGTCTCAGCGCAGCTGCCTCCAGGGACCTATGTAATACGGCGTGAGCAAGCCAGGCTTCAGGCTGCTGGAGAAGACGGACGTGATCCTGAGCACGGGCGACAAGCTCAACGCCGGCGATTTTGTGCTCGAGATCGGTGAGGTCACGGAGGCTGTTCAGATACAGGCGGATGCCGGCCAGTTGCAGATCAAGACTGAGTCGGGGGAGCGCTCTGACCTGGTCTCGGGCCAGCAATTGCGAGGAATAGGCCTCAACGGCCGCAACATTACGGACCTTGCCAAACTGGTCCCCGGAGTCATCTCCGGCGGCCCGGCTTCAGGCAGTGGAGCTTCGACGGTCACGAACATCACCGGCAGTTTCAATATCAACGGCACGCGGAGCACCAGCACGAGTACACCGTCGACGGCGTAACCAACTACAACCTGGGCAATAACACCGGCGCGCTGGTTTCGGTTAATCCCGACGCGGTGGAGGAGGTCAAGATCCTCACTTCGAACTACCAGGCCGAGTATGGCCGCTCAGGCGGCGGCTTCATTGCGCTGACGACGAGGTCCGGCAGAACGACTACCATGGCTCCGGGCGCTACTTCCGGAGGCACGACAGCCTGAATGCCAACACATTCTTCAATAATGCGAGGGGCGGCCCAATGCGGACTTCCGAGGCCGCTCTACCGCTTCAACTTTTACGGCTGGGACTTTGGCGGCCCCGCCTATTTGCCGCGCTTTGGTGAAGGCGGCTCGCCGGTCTGGAACGGCAAAGGACAAGCTATTCTTCTTCATCAATCAGGAATACTACGACCAGCTTGTACCCCAGCTAGCGGCCGTCAACATTCGTGTGCCGACCGCAGCCGAGCGCGCCGGCAACTTCTCGCAGTCTGTCGATGGAAGCGGAAACAAGATCTTCATCAAAGACCCGTCGTTGAATGGGACGTGCAATGCCACGAGTCAGGCGGCATGCTTCCAGAACAACATTATTCCCGGAAATCGCCTCTATAGCCCGGGGCTCGCGATTCTCAATCTGTTCCCTCTGCCGAACACGACTGCCGGAGGAAACGTTTACAACTACACGTCGCAGGTGCCGAGCTCATATCCGCGCCGCGAGAACATTCTGAGAATCGACTGGCAGATCGCAGTCTTCAACCCGGCTTAGCGGCCGTTGGGTTCACAACTACGATGATCAGCAGTTTGCATACGGGACGACGACGGCATCATGGAACTGGCCGCTGACATTCACCGACCGGCAAAACGGGCCCGGCAATGTCCTGTCATTCACGTTGACCCACTCGTTCAGCCCGACGCTGATCAATGAGTTCATCTACGGTGCCGGCCGGGGTGGCGTGAATATTGCGCCTCAGGGTGACGCGGCGACGCGGTCGGTGACCGGCATCAACACGCCGCTGCTCTATCCGAACGCCAACGAGCCGAACCTCATACCGAGTCTCGTTTTTGGCGGCATCCCAAACGTCTCAGCGCCAGTGACGACCTCCGTCTTCGGCACGTTCGACCAGCACTTCGTGATCAACAACTGGATAGACAACCTGACCAAGGTTCACGGCAATCACACGTTCAAGGTTGGCTTCTATTACCAGCGGGCCTCGAACGAGAGCAACTCACAGAATCACGTTCAGAGCGATATCGATTTCACGAGCAATGGTTCCAATCCGCTGAACAGCGGATATCCTTTCGCCAACGCTCTTCTGGGGGTCTTCAACACCTACACCCAGGCGAACATCAAGGTAGTTCAGAGCTATTTTTACCAGGACATCTCGTGGTACCTGCAGGACACCTGGAAGATCACTCCGCGCCTGACGCTCGACCTCGGATTCCGGTTCTCGCATTTCGAGCCGTATCACAACATTCTCGGTCCGGAGAGCTTCTTCAACCCGGCACTCTTTGACCCGAGCAAGGCGACAAGGCTCTACCGGCCGATTTGCGTCGGAGCCTCGACCTGCTCAGCGCGGGCCAGGCCGCCTATCGCGCGATCGATCCGACGACGACGGGACCGCCGACACTTCAAAACACACAGCCGGGATTCCTGGTTGGAAAGCTCATCCCTAATTCTGGTGATCCGACGAATGGTCTTGGTCTGACGACGAGCGGCTACCCGGGCGGAGGAATAGACAGTCACGCAATCCTCCCGCAGCCACGCATCGGGTTTGCGTGGGATATCACGGGCAGTCACAGAACGGTTGTCCGCGGGGGCTATGGCGCCGCCTATGATCGATACCTCAGCGGCGTCACCGGAACAGGCGCGGTCAATCCTCCCTACGTGCTCAATCCGACTCTCAACTTCGGCTTTCTGCAGGACATCCAGAGCGGCGGAAGCGGAGCTCTCTCGCCGTCCGCGATTACCGGAACGGACAAGGAGGGCGACTTTCCGGTGGTCTACAGTTACAGCATCGGCGTGCAGCGTGAGCTATGGAAGGAGACGGTTCTGGACATCTCCTACGTAGGCTCGCAATCGCGCCACAATCCGCGACGGAACAATCTCAACGCTATCGCCTACGGCAGCACCTTCAAATCGTCGGCGCAGGATCCGACAAGGTATGCAGGCGGAGTCATTCCGGCTGCCGAGCCGGGCTTGCCGACCGCACACCAGGCCGCGGGGCTCGGCTTCAGCGGACAATTCGCCCTGCCCGTAGACTTTCTGAGACCGTACCAGGGCTACAGCGACATTACCTACAATTCGTTCGACGGAAACTCCACCTACAACTCGCTTCAGGTGTCGTTGCAGCGCCGGTTCTCAAAGGGGCTGACGTTCGGGATTTCCTACACTTACTCGAGAGTCCGGACAACGGTCCCGGACGAGACGACATACACCAACGTCGCGGATCCGCGTGGCTACGATTATGCGCTGGCAACCTTCGATCGAACGCATTTCTTCGTTGCCAACTTCGTCTGGAATCTGCCCAACGGGAGCAGGATGACCGGCAATCACTGGCTGGCGCGAGCAGTGCTCGACAACTGGACGCTCTCCGGCATTTCGACGGTGGCTTCAGGAAACCCGGCTGAGCTTGTCATGAGCATCGCCGGTCAGGATACTGGCAATCGCATCCTCGGCGCCTACTCGAACGGAAACCTGTCAGGACAGCAGCCGCGGCTTTTCGTCAACGGCAGTCCTCAGGACGGAGCGAACGAGATCAACACGGCAGCGTTTCTGGTACCGGCAATCAACGATAAGGGCCCTTACCCGAGGATGTACTTGCGCAATCCGGGGATCAACAATCATGATCTCTCGATCTTCAAGAGCTTCCCGATAGCGCGAGAGGGCAGGACCTATCTGCAATTGCGGCTCGAGATGTTCAACTTCATGAATCACACGCAATTCTCCGGCGTCAATCGGACGACCAACATCACGACGCCTGCTGGCGCCAACCGGCGCGAGCAATTTTCAATTCTTACACAAATCTGCTGATCACCAACAACACGCGTCCGGCCGGCAGCACGTCTGTCCTCGGAACGTTCTTTGGTGAATACAACGCGGCCCGCGATCCGCGCATAGTTCAGCTCGCGGCCAAGTTCTACTTTTAACGTGACAGCGACCCTGGCCAGGGTCCTGTTACAACAGTCTGGATGGAGATGCCATGTGAGGGGCAGCTCGCGAGCCGCCCCCACGGCCCCTTTCAAGTATTGCCCTAAACACTTGCTGTACTCAGGAGGAAAAAGTGAAATCGAGGATCAAATTACTCAGCCTGGCACCGGTTCTGTTTACGCTGCTGATTCTGGCTGCCGCCCCTGCGAAAGCTCAGGAAGTCCGCGGTACGATCACAGGCCGGATCACCGATTCCGGCGGAGCCGTGATCGCAGGCGCAAGCGTGAGAATCATCAATACTGCCCAGGGCACAACAGCTCAGGTCGAGAGCAATGAATCCGGACTCTTCCGGGTGCCATACCTTCTCGCCGGCAGTTACCAGATGGTTGTTGAAGCTCAGGGATTCAAGAAGTATACTGCGTGAGGGAATCGTCATTCGCATAGGCGATACGCTCGAAACAGACGCGCAGCTCGAGGTTGGATCACTCGATCAGTCGGTGACGGTCAACGCCGACGCTCCGGTTCTCGACACGACGACTGCTTCGATGGGGCAGACGGTCGACTCGAGACGAGTTGCCGAGCTGCCGCTGGTCCATGGCGACCCCTACACGTTGATGGGGCTCGCCCCTGGAGTGACATTCGCTCGAGATCAACGCCTCGATCGTCCCTTCGAGCCGACGCACATCGTCGGGTTCAACATTGACGGAGTCCGGGCCAATCGCAGTGATCTGACAATCGACGGCTCCCCGAGTACGGCTACGGCCAACGCTAACGAGGTGATTGCCTCCTATGTTCCTCCAACCGACATCATTCAGGAATTCAAAGTTCAGACGGCCACTTTCGATGCGCAGTTCGGCAACACCGAAGGCGGAGTGACGAGCATCGGAATCAAGTCGGGAACCAACATCACTGCATGGCACGGCGTACCTTTGGAAAGAGCCAGGCTCGCTGGCCGCTAATGATTTCTTTGGTAATTTGCGGGGTCAGCCAGCGGCCGGACAGCCACTCAGACCGCTTTGGCGCCACCGTCACAGGCCCGATCTATATTCCAAAGCTCTACAATGGCAAGGACCGGACATTCTTCACTTTTGGCTACGAGGGAATTCGTGATTCGAGGCCGCGGTATGACAGTACCAGCCCTACGGTGCCAACCGAGGCAATGAAGAACGGCGATTTCTCAGCCTTCCTGAAATTGGGCCCGCAGTACCAGATCTACAATCCGTTTACGCGAAAAGCCGACCCGGCGCGTCCTGGCCATTTCATTGAAGATCCGTTCGTGGGGAACATCATTCCGTCCAATCTGATCAACCCGGTCTCGAAGGGCCTGCTCAAGTACTTTTCCGATCCGCGGACGGCGGGAACTGCAGAGTTTCTGAATAACAATTCAGACTCGACGCTTGCTGAGCAAACCAAGAGGTATGACAACTTCACGATTCGCATCGACCATTCAATCGGCGAGAGGCAGAGGATCTTTGGCCGCGCGAGCTGGTATGACCGCGACAGTTTCTATAACGACTACTTCCACAGCATCGCCACGGGAACGAGCTTCCAGTTCAATGCGCGCCAGGGGGTAATCGATGATGTCTACACCTTCAATCCGACGACGGTGTTGAATGTCAGGTACGGGTACAACAGGTTCATCCGGGCGCAGGATATGCCTTCGGAAGGTCATGGCTTCGATCTCACGGGTGTCGGCTTCCCCGCGTCCTACAACGACGCGATTGACTCGTCAATCCGCCGCTTCCCGCGAATCGACTTCCCGGGAGGAACCTACCAGGGGACGGGACAGACCAACGAATTCCGTCCGGTTGATACCCACTCGTTTGCGGCTACGCTCAATCATTCGCATGGAACTCACTCGCTCAAGGGTGGTGTCGAATTGCGTGTCTACCGTGAGAACGATTTCTTTGCCAGCAACTCGCAGACGGGACAGTTCGTCTTCGACAACACTTACACGCGTCAGAAGGATGATACGAGCACAACACAGGTAGCGCTCTCCTTTGCCGCATTCCTGCTCGGCATTCCGACCTCATCCTCCGGCGTGACGCGCGCGGCGGACTACGCCGAGCAATCGATGACGTGGGGCTTCTTCATTCACGACGATTGGAAAGTCAACTCGAAGCTGACGCTCAATCTCGGCCTGCGCTACGAATTCGAGACTCCGCTGAACGAACGCTACAACAAGAGTGTCACCGGCTTTGATGCGGGTTACGTTCAACCGATCCAGGCCGCGGCGCGCGCGAAGTATACCAACCCGATTGCGGAGGTTCCGGTGCTCAACGCTACGGGAGGTCTGCTCTTCGCCAGCGCCGACCAGCGGGGACTGTACGAGACTCCGAAGCACAACTTCATGCCGCGACTCGGTTTTGCATATCGCTTTGATGACAAGACTGTGATTCGCGGGGGCTACGGTATTTTCTATGGATTCCTGGGTGAACGGCGTGGCGACGTCATTCAGACGGGCTATAGCATCACGACCAATTTCGTCCCGACAATCGACAACGTGAACTTCGTATCGACGCTTTCGAATCCTTTTCCGAACGGTATTCTCAACCCGGTCGGCGCGTCGCAGGGATTGCAGACCAATCTTGGCAACGCGATCTCCTTCTTCAATCAGCATCCTGAGACGCCTTACAACCAACGGTGGGAGCTCGGCATACAGCGCGAGCTGCCCTGGGGCTTCGTGGTCGACGCCAGTTATGTGGGCAACCGCGGGACTCACGTCGAGATTACTCGCAACATCAACACCACGCCTAACCAGTTCCTGAGCACGCTGCCGACTCGCGATGCGACGAGGATTGCCTATCTCACCGGGAACGTGGCCAATCCCTTCTTTGGACTCGGGATTCCCGGAGTTGGCTCGGGAGCAAACATTTCGCGTGCCAACCTCATGAGGCCCTATCCTGAATTTGGTGACATCAATACGACGAACAACGATGGTTATTCGTGGTACCACGCGGGCCAGTTGAGGATCGAGAAGAGATTCTCGAAGGGCTACACGGTCCAGGCCAGCTATACGCATTCGAAGCTCATGCAGGCGACGGAATACCCCAATCCGGGCGATCCTCTCCCGACGAGAGTGATCTCTGATCAGGACTATCCCAAATCGCTTTGCAATGAGCGCCATCTATGAACTACCGTTCGGCCATGGCAGGCAGTTTCTGGCAGGCTCAAACGGCGTTGTTTCGAGAATCGTCGGCGGATGGCAGGTCCAGGGCGTCTACGCCTACCAGACCGGTGCTCCGTTGACCTGGGGCAATTACCTCTTTAGCGGAGACTTCAGCAAGATCGACATCTCCAACCAGTCAACGGCCCTCTGGTTCGACAATCGAGGCTTTGTGGCACTGCGAAGCAGCAACGGCACGGTGCAGACGGTCAACGGGAATCCCATCTGGGTTGACTTCAATGATCCCTGCAAGAACTCCTTTTCGTCGACCTGTCCGGGAACGCCGCTGGCCAATCCCACAGGCTTCAACCGCGACAACTCGTTCCAGCTTGCGAACAATGTCCGGACATTTCCGCTGAGGTCCTCTAACCTGCGAGTGCAGCCAACGAATAACGTGGACTTCTCAATCATCAAGAACACAAGCATCAACGAGCGGATGAGAATCCAGTTCAGGGCTGAGTTCACAAATGCATTCAATCATCCGTGGCTCTCAGCCGCCTCAGGTGCTTCGGGCACAAGCGGCGTGATCACGGCTCCGACAAACGCGGACTTCGGCAAGATCGCCAATATTTCAAACCAGGGGAACTATGCCCGGCGCGTTCAACTGGGAATCAAGTTCATTTTTTGAGTGATTGAACCGGCCGCAAAAAGCCGCCAGGACCGCAAAAAGGGATTCGCATCCCTTTTTGCGGTTTTGTGTTTTTTGTGGCTCGGATTTTATCAAGCCGGCAGCGTTGACGGCCTTCAAAAGGACTTCGCCAACCCTCCCGACGACTCCAAAATCATGATGCGCTGGTGGTGGTTCGGGCCATCCGTAGTCAACGATGAGCTCGATCGCGAGATGCGCCTCATGAAGGACGGGGGAATTGGAGGTTTTGAGGTCCAGCCAGTCTATGCCCTCGCGCTTGACAATCCTGCCGCAGGCATTCGCAATCTCCCTTATCTTTCAAACGAATTCATCGAGTCACTTCGGTACGCGGCCGAGAGGGGCCGGGAGCTCGGGCTGCGAGTGGATCTGACGATTGGCAGTGGCTGGCCATATGGCGGCCCGACAGTGCCCATAACGCAGGCGGCGGGCCGCCTGCGCGTCGAGCGGTTGAAGCTGAAGGCAGGCGACCACCGCGTCCTCGTACCGCACATCAGTGGTGGAGAATCGCTGATTGCCGCCTTTCTCACGCGGTCGGAGGGCCAGGCGATCGACCCGGCGGCGACACACGAGATCCTGGGCATCAACAATGGCGCATTTCTTTTGCCGGAGGACCCGGCTGGCGCCACCGAAGTGCTCTTCTTCATTTCGAGCCGCACGGGGCAGCAGGTGAAGCGTCCGGCCGTTGGGGCCGAGGGCTTCGTTCTCGATCATTATGATCGGACAGCGGTCGAGAATTATCTGACTAAGGTGGGAGACCGGCTCCTCGAGGCCTTCAAGTCTCAGCCGCCAAAAACCGTCTTTTGCGACAGCCTTGAGGTCTATCTCTCTGACTGGACGCCCGACTTCCTGGACGAGTTCCAGAAGCGTCGAGGCTACGACCTCAAGCCCTGGCTGCCGGCTCTGGTCGGAGATTTTGGACCGGATACGCCCGGGATTCGCCATGACTGGGGCAGGACGCTGACCGAACTGCTCAACGAGCGATTCATGGCGCCGATGCGCGATTGGGCGAAGCGCCATAACACGCTGTTTCGCGTGCAGGGCTATGGTATTCCGCCGGCAACGATCTCGAGCAACGCACTCGTCGATCTTCCCGAAGGCGAGGGGCCTCAGTGGAAGACATTGCGAGCATCGCGGTGGGCTTCTTCGGCGAGCCATCTCTTCGGGCGGAACATCACCTCGTCAGAGACGTGGACGTGGCTGCATTCGCCGGTATTCAGGGCAACGCCATTGGACATGAAGGCCGAGGCGGACCTGCATTTTCTTCAGGGAATCAATCAGCTGATAGGCCATGGATGGCCGTATACCGCACCCGGCGTCGAGTATCCAGGCTGGCGTTTCTATGCCGCGGCAGTCTTCGATGAAAAGAACCCGTGGTGGATTGTCATGCCTGACATCGCGCGCTACCTGCAGCGAGTCAGCTTCATGATGCGCCAGGGAACTCCGGCAAACGATGTTGCGATTTATCTGCCGAATGCCGATGCGTGGTCGAGCTTCAGGAATGGCCAGGTTCACATGATCGATGCTCTCCGCGAGCGGATTGGGGACCAGGTGGTGGCCAGCACAATCGAAGGGGGCTACGGCTTCGATTTCTTTGACGACGACGCGTTGAAACTCACCGGTCGGGTCGACAAGGGCGTTTTGCAAATGGGCAGTAACCGCTACAAAGCCGTGATTCTGCCGAATGTCGAGCGAATGCCCGTTGAAACACTCCTCGGCCTGGAAGAGTTCGCGAAGAGCGGCGGCATTGTCATCGCGACGCGGCGGTGGCCGATAGCAGCTCCTGGCCTCAAGTCTCCGGATGCCGAGAAAGCACTGATCAAGGCAGTGACGCAGCGCCTTTTCGAGGCTCCAAATGCGTCTGGAATTGTCATCGCAGACGAGACTCAACTCGCCGGCAGGCTGGCGACACGTTTGAAGCCCGATGTCGACTTCTCATCGGGAAAGTCGGAGATGGGTTTCGTTCACCGGCATACTGAGGACGCCGAGATATACTTTATTGCCAACACGTCAAACCAGCGCCAGCAGTTGACTGCTACGTTTCGAGACGGCGGATCAGCGGCGGAGTTCTGGGATCCGTTTACGGGAACGATTGCCGGCCCGGCGGGGTTTAGCGGTAAGCCCGCGCCGCACCGATCTGCGTCTGGAACTGCTGTGCCGCTCGATATCGAACCGTATGGCTCGCGGATTATCGTCTTCAGGCGGCAGCCATCGACGATCTCTGTTCGCACAGTCACCGTGGGATCTGAAGGAACGCCAATCGATCTAAGCACAAACTGGCGAGTCACATTTAGCGACCAGCGGACGATGTTGCTGGAGAATCTTCGCTCCTGGGCGGATGGAGAGACTCGCTACTACTCGGGTGTAGTGACCTATGAGAGGTCATTGACGCTCTCTGAAGCTCAACTGAGAGCTCGACAGGCATGGACGCTGGACTTCGGTGAAACGCGGCCGATACCGGCCCGTGCTCTTCGCAACGGAATGCAGACGTGGCTCGAGGCGCCCGTGCGTGAAGCTGCAGTGGTCTACATCAATGGCGAGCGCGCGGGATCGGTCTGGTGTCCTCCCTATCGGCTGGATGTAAGCAAATACCTGAAGGCAGGCGAGAATCAATTGCGGATTGAGGTAGCCAATACAGCGATGAATTTCATGGCCGGCCACAAATTACCGGACTACAAGCTGCTCAATTTGAGGTATGGGGAAAAGTTCCAGGCGCAGGATATGGACAAGGTGGAGGTGCTGCCTTCAGGTCTCTTAGGTCCGATACGGCTCATAGGGACTCCCTGATGAACTCTCCTTTGCGGACTTTCTTTGCGTCTTTGCGTCTTTGCGCGAGGAGTACCTCGCAGCCGGCTTGTCGCGAATACTTCTCGCGCAAAGACGCAAAGACGCAAAGAAAGACCGCAAAGGAGATGCGATCAATTGACAACTTCGACGCGGCAGTCTTCGATCACCGGGTTCGAGAGGACATCCTGCGCAAAACGCTCTACCTGTGCCTTCGCCTCAGCCGCGGCAAGCGACGGATCGAGCTTGATCTCGAAATACTTTCCCTGCCTGACATCCTCAATCGCCTGATAGCCGGTCGTCCCGGCTGCGTGTTGAATCGCTTTTCCCTGTGGATCGAGAACGCCCGACTTGAGCGTCACGTATACCCTGGCGAGCATTGGCACCTCCGCGCCGAATCAAATTTCTGAGTTCAGAATCGCTCTCAATTTCACATTCAAACGGATGGCTGTTCTGCCATCCGGTGCGTCCCGTCTCCCGATATCGTTCGAGACGGCGTATGGCGATCTCGGAAAAAACCGGATCCACATCGATCGTCCTGCACCTTCGACCCAGGCTCTCGGCGGCAACAAGGGTCGTGCCTGAGTGGCCAAAAAAGTCGATCACGAGATCACCCGGCTTTGTGGCGGCCCGAACAATCCGTTCACAGCTCTTAAGCGGCTTCTGAGCATAACAGCCATTGACGTTCTCTTCGAGCCGGTAGAACACCTGCTGAACATCTACCCAGACGTTTCCAGCTCGCAACCCGGTTGAACGCCCGCGGTCGAGATTCTCGATCCTTTTTCCATTGACGCTCTTATAGTACCCGGCCACCTTCTTCGGCGCATCGGTGTATTCCGCTGAAACATCAAAATCAGGACTGCCCTTCACGTAAAACAGCAGCTCTTGACGGACCGCCATCCAGTTCCTGAGCGTACCATAGCCGCGTTGATTGCGAACGGTGATCAGGCTGCGCGCGCGAAAACCGGTCTCGCGCATCATCGAGCATGAAATCCGGCAGAGGCTGGAAGTCCTGCTTCTGATCCGCTCCCATCCAGACATATAGAGATGCATTTTCAGCAAGTGCCTCATCGGTGACGGCAATCCAATGCCGGCACCAATCAATAAAGTGAGCGACATTACGCTCTTCGAAGGCAACCTGGTTATATGGCGGATCCTGAATCGCAAGCGCAGCCTTTTCGCCAAGCATCAGGCGGCTGACATCGGCAGTCTGCGCCGCATCGAGACAGCCGACGCGATGCCTGCCGGCGGGATCATCCCAGATTTCACCCTCCCTGATGCGGCTATAGCGCATGAGGCGCTCTCGAATCTCAGGATTCCTGTCGAGGCGAGGAAGAGGACAATTCTTCACTTGCCAAAGACCCTTTCAAAGATTCGGTCGACGTTTTTCAGAGAGGAACGGTGGTCGAATGCGGCTCCGATCTCATCCTGCGTCAGGGCTCGGGAGACATCCGCATCTCGGCTCACGAGCTCGCGGAAATCGAGCCCTTCATTCCACGATCGCAGTGCGTTCCGCTGGATCCAGGCGTAAGCCTCCTCGCGAGAGACACCTCGCGCCGCAAGCTTGAGCAGCAGCTCACCGGAGAAGACCAGGCCGCGCGTCAGTTCGAGGTTGGTGAGCATCTGGGCTGGATTGACGACCAGCTTGTCAATCAGGTCAGCAGCCTTGACGAGCATATAGTCGGCGAGGATGCACGCGTCCGGCAGCACCACGCGCTCGGCAGACGAATGTGAAATATCGCGTTCGTGCCAGAGCGCATTGTTCTCGAGGGCCGCTACAGCATAGCCCCGTAGAACGCGCGACAACCCCGAGAGACGTTCCGAGAGAATCGGGTTCCGCTTGTGGGGCATGGCCGACGAGCCCTTTTGACCGGGCTTGAAGTATTCGTGAGCCTCGCGCACCTCTGTTCGCTGCCAGTGGCGAATCTGGAGCGCGAACTTCTCGATCGATGAGGCAATTATCGCGAGGGTGGTAACGAACTCGGAGTAGCGATCCCGCTGAATGATCTGAGTCGAGACGTTCGCCGGTTTGAGTCCCAGCAGGAAGCAGACTCGCTCTTCAATTTCGGGCTCGAGGTGAGCAAACGTGCCGACAGCGCCGGAGAGCTTACCATAGCTGATTCCTGCGGTGGCGCGCGTCATGCGATCAATGTTCCGCCGGGTCTCCTCGAACCAGAGTGCGAAGGTCAGGCCCAGAGTCGTCGGCTCGGCGTGTATTCCGTGAGTGCGGCCGATCATGGGCGTCGATTTGAATTCAAAGGCTCGTCGCTTGAGGACATCGCTCAACGACTGAAGCCGTTCGATGATCAAATCGCCGGCCCCTCGGAGCAGGAGAGCGTTGGCTGTGTCGACGACGTCGGAAGATGTCAGGCCGTAATGGACCCAGCGAGCCTCAGGTCCGATGTTCTCGGCGAGGTTGGTAGTGAAGGCGATGACGTCATGATCGGTGACGCGTTCAAGCTCGGCGATCCTTTCGACTGAGAAGTGCGCTTTGCGCCGGATCGTTTCTACAGCATCGGCGGGTATGTTGCCGGCTTCGGCATTTGCCTGACAGGCGGCGACCTCGACTTCGAGCCACTTGCGGAACTTATTCTCTTCGGTCCAGATCGCGCCCATCTCTGGGAGCGTGTAGCGATGAATCATGTGTCATCCTAGTAACCGGCAGCATTCTTCTTTGCGGTTTTTCTTTGCGTCTTTGCGTCTTTGCGCGGGGTGTATTTCGCAATCGGTCCATGCGAAATACACCTCACGCAAAGACGCAAAGAACGCCAGAAAGGCCGCAAAGAAGAGCTAATTCCGGGACTCCTCCTCGATGTAGTACGTCTTTCGCGCCCGCACGCTCAGCCCGCGTCGCGCAGGCAACACCTGCACCGTTCTCAACGGATCGAGGCTCGGCGACCGGTCTGTAGAGAAGGCCAGAGTGTATTGCTCACCGACCTCCTGCAATACCGTCTTCGGCGCCGAGACGATTCCATTGTAGGTTTCCGGCAGCCACATGTCGCCGCCGCTGCCGTCTGCGAGGTTGCGCAGCTCAATCGCCCCGCCTTCCAGCTGCGGCAGGTACTGCCTCAACTCGCGAAGGCGATCCATGGTCGATGTCGACGCTGCCTCATGCGCACCGGTCCAGTCGATGGCACTCTTAACCTCTCTCTTCAACACCTCAGCCCAGCCAACGACAAAGACTGCGGAGCGAGCACGAGTCAACGCTGCGAGAGCCTCCTCACGTTTGGCTTTGCTGCCGTTGTCGAGGCCATCGCTGATGATCACTACTACTCGCCTGCCTGAGGCCCTTTCTTCGAGTTTCCTCGCAGCCAGCAGCAGGGCATCGTAAAAACGCGCCTGAAGGCCGATCCGGTACTTGGATTTAAGGGATTCGATAGCGTCATTCTGACTGCCGGTCCAGTCCTGGATGAGCTGCAGCCGGTCCGAGTACGCGATGATCGCAAGTTGATCCGCCGGCAGCGAGACCGCTCACCACGTTGTCAGCGAATTCGCGGGCCGCCGGACGCGGCAGAATCTGGAACGGCTTCTTCCACATTGGAGTGTCCAGGTCGGGCACGTGTCGTTCGGGGTCGTGGTAGACGGAGGAAGGGCCGTTCTTGAATGTTCCAATCTCGTTCCCGAGATCGAGAATGAGGACGATGTTGGCCGGCTCGCGTCTCAGCTCCGTGATCGCTCGCGGCAAGCCGTCTTCGATGACCAGAAGGTCTTCGGGCTTGAGGTCGCCAACGCTGTGACCATCAAGGTCGTACGCGCTGAGAGGCAGTAGCACCTCACGCGTCTCGATGCGGACGATCGGCTTGTCGGTCTGCCCAGGGATCGGATCCGGGTGGCGTCCCGACTGCGCTGGTGAAGGCTTGGTAGCCAGGGCCAGGAACATGAGTGAAAACAGAAGAACGCAGCCGCTGGAGATCGACGGCTGTCGGTAACTATCGAGCCGGTACTTCATAACTCGATCCAATCACTCGGTGCGTCCTGAGGAGCTATGCGAACGCGGTCTTCCCAATCACGAAAGAAGAGCGGGCCGCGCGCTTCGAGCGCCTGCAACGCGGCAAGCCTCGCCAGTTCCGGATGGTTTGTATTTCGGGAGAGATGAGCGAGGACTACAAATTCAGCGCGGCCATCGAAGTCGTGACGAAGGTAGCGCGCCATTTCGTCATTTGAAGTGTGACCCTGCCGGCTGAGTATCCGCTGCTTCAGCGCCCAGGGATAGAGGCTGCAGGCGCGCAGCATCTCGACTTCATGGTTGGCCTCGATGACCAGCACGTCACAGCCCCGGAAATGCTGGGCCGCCAGTCCGTTGATATATCCAAGATCGACTGCCATGCCGAGTTTGGCCCCGCCACTTTCAATAGTGAAAGCGAACGGATCGACGGCGTCATGAGGAATCGAGAAGGGGTGAATGGTGAAGGCTCCAATCTCAAAATCCTCTGACGACGAGATTGCCGCGCCACGTCTAACCATTTCAGCCTTCTCGCCCAGATTGCATGCCACGAGCGCCTCGCTCGAGATATATACCGGGACGTTCAGAGCGTTGGAGAGCGCCGACATGCCTCGCGCGTGATCCGAGTGCTCGTGCGTCACGACGATCGCAGTCAACTTTGTCGGATCTTCTCCGGCGTCCTGCATTCGGCGGACGATCTCGCGAGCGCTCATTCCGCAGTCAAGCAGGACGCGAGTCTCTCCCGCAACAACCAGTGTTGCGTTACCGGAACTGCCGCTGCCAAGGATGCAAATGCGCATTCGTCCCGATCGTAACACGAGCCAACGAACGTTGGCTATTAATGCCTCATTCAATTGACCGGGCGATCCGAAGGGATGCAAGAAGGTAGCCAGGGGCAAGCGAAGCGCAGCCCCTGGAAGTCGTGCCACAAAAGCAGCCGCGTCCTGAAGGGACGCGAGACGCAAACCGCCTGGTTGATCGAGAATCCTCGCGCCCCGGCAGGGCGCAGGACTGGAGCCATATGTCATTCGGCGTAAACATTGCGGATTCACAGGGGCTCGCGCTAAATCGCTTGCCCCTGGCGACCTTCCAGGCGCGACTCTCCTTTCGGGATTTCGTGCCGGTGGTTTCAGCTTGCCGTGGCTACCCCTTTTGCAGTCCCGTCGCGGGATGCCTCGCCTGTCTTTCCCACTCTATCGGCCGGGGCCTCGCAGGAGGTTTCTCGCCAGCTGCAGAGCCTCGACAAAGAAGTACTCGCCCCACATCACCGACTCATTCACTCCGAGATTCTTGTGAATGTGATAGACGCCGCCACGCAGAATTCCCTCCCATCCATCATCACCGGTACCGAGATACCTGTCGGTCGCCAATGTCCCCACGGACCTCAGCGCGGCCTCACGGTACGCCAGCCGTCTGGCCGCGTCAGTAGTATGTCGCGCAAGATTGATGAGGCCTGCGGCTCCGATCGCCGAGGCGCTGGTGTCGATCAGGCCCTTGCTTGCATTTCCGGTTTCAGGCGCATCGAAGTCCCAGGGCGCGAGACCATCGTCTCCAATGTTGGACAGCCAGTAGTCGGCATTGGCTTGAGAGACCTCCAGGAAGATCGGCTCTCCGGTGAGGTCATAGCAGGTGCTGTAGCCATAGAGCGACCAGGCCAGCCCTCGAGCCCAGCACGAGTCTCCACGATAGCCTTGCTGAGTTGATTGATGCAAAAACTCGCCGCTCTCGAGGTCAAAGATTCCTTCGTGCGCCGTACTGCCGTCGCCGCGCACGAGCGTCCTGCGCGTGGTCAGGCAATGACGCCGTGCTATCTGAAAGAGCTCCGGGTCGCCGGTCTCGACGGCAGCGTAAAAGATAATGCCGACATTCATCATAATGTCGATGAAGTTCGAGTCTGCGCCATGGAACGAGCGCAGGCATCCGCCGGCCTCGTTGAATCTCAGAGCCAGGGTCCGGGCGGCATGCACGACCACATCCTTCAGTGCGGGCTCAGGCCTGCCGTCGCGAACAGTTGCCTCGAACCATCTGCGGTAAGTCCCGTGATAGAAAATGAAGCCCAGGTCGTGGACATCACGATCATCTTTCCGCGATTCGAGTGCTCGTGAATAATCTTCCGCCAGTCGCCGCCACTCCGGATTGCCGGTCTCTTCGTAGAAGATCCACATCATTCCCGGCAGAAATCCATCGCACCAGTGAGTCCATGCCGGCTTTTCGTGCCGCCATTTTCCCCCATCCGTGTAGACGGGGTAGAAACCAGGATCGCGGGAGACGAGTGCTTCCACTTGCGCTTGTGCGAAGCTTAGAGCGCGTTCGATACGGGCGAGCAGTAAAGGAGTATCCGTCATTGTCCTCTATTAGTTATAGGCGGCGCAGATGAAAGCCCCCGTCAATGTTGATTAGATCCCCCGTCGAGTAGGGAAGCTGGCCCGTTGCCAGGGCAGCAACCGCGCGTCCAACATCCTCAGGGGTTCCCCATCGAGGCATGGGAAGCAGTCCGTTCGCAATCAGTGCGTCGTATTTTTCGGTGACGCCGGCCGTCATGTCCGTAGTAATGATGCCCGGTCTCACTTCGTAGACGGGGATTCCGTATTCGGCGAGTCGCGCAGCAAAGAGCTTTGTGGTCATTGAGAGGCCGGCTTTGCTGACGCAGTAGTCGCCGCGTTCGGGCGACGCGGTATACGCCGAAATCGAGGTGATATTGATGATCCGCGGAGCGTAGCCCGGGCCACGAGCCGTTCGCTGCTCAATCATCCAGTTGGCCACCGCCTGCGACAAAAAATACGGCGCCTTCAGATTGACCCGCAGGAGGCGCTCGAAGCTCTCCTCCGAGGCTTGCAGCAGATCGACACGCGCCTCCGGCGCGATGCCCGCATTGTTGACCAGTACGTCGAGCCGGCCAAAGCGCTCTTTTGTGAAGGTCAGTAAGGCCTCGGCGCGGCCCTTTGTCGCTGATGTCTGCCCCGAAAATCTCGACCCTCGCGCCGTTGTGCGTAGCCGCGCTGAGGGCAGCATCCTGCGCCTCTTCCGCCTCCTGCCTCCGTGTCGAATAGCCGAGTACGACGTCGAATCCGGCGCGAGCGAGCTCAATTCCGATGCCACGACCTATTCCGCGCGACCCGCCCGTAACCAGTGCTACGGCAGTCGAATCGGGTTGAGTTTGACGATCCATTCGGGTGGGTCTGAGTCCTGACGATCGATCAGCGTCTCTGAGCCTCTTCAAGGTGCTTGGTTGTGTCTTCAACTACACTCGCAGGCGGGACGAGTTGTGAGGTGGTTGGCGCCTGAATTGCCGCAGGAGGTGGGGCCGCGGCAGATGGCACCAGGACAGGCCGCTCACCTCTGAGTCTGAAGAGCTGACCCACTCCTTCTCCCATGGCACCGAATGCGGGAATAAGCAGCCAGAACCACCAGAATCCACCGCCTGGGAAGTAGCGGCCCACCGCGAAGGCCACGGCCAGGAAACTGAAGCCTACAAAGATACTCTTCCAGGCCCCTTCGATGGAGGGCTGCTTCCGGTTCCTCCTGTGCCTGCGGCGGCCGCCATCTTCTTCTTCAGCGGCCTGAAGCTGGCCCGAGAGCGCAACAGGGACGAGACTGACATTCGCTCCGCAAGCGCGGCAGAATTTGACGTTATCGATCGGCGAAGCGCAATTTGGACAGTACATCCCAGCTCCTCCTGAACGCATGTGAAAACGCCCCATCATTATACGGCGCGATCGAGCCGAATGGTATAATGGTCGTCCAGGCTCGAGGGTCATACGATGAAACGCAGGCTGACGATCGCGTTATACAGTTTTCTGATCCTGTCTCTGCTGGCCAATCTGACGCTGGCTCAGCGCGGGCAGCGGCAGCACAAGCCGCCGTCGGAATTTCCTCCAGTGTACGAGGTTCCAGCGAATACCGAGGACCTTTCGGGACGCTTCACCTTTGCTCGAGTGCGGTTTGACGTCAGCCGGTTTGCGGGATATTTCTCGCCGGCTTTAGGTGATGGTGGTCCTATGTGGTCGCACGACTACCCGACAGCGGGAAGGCATCTGGCGAGGATCATCGCGGAGCTATCAAAGACCGATGTCACTCTCGATCACAATGAGCCAATCTTTGCGTTCGATGATCCCAAGCTCGTCCAGTACCCGCTGGCCTATCTCTGTGAGGTTGGCTTTATGGATCTGAATGACCAGGAGATCGCCGGCATGCGGGAGTATTGCCTGCGAGGCGGGTTCCTGATCGTCGATGACTTCCGCGGTCCGAATCAATTCGCGAATCTTCAACTGCACCTCAAGCGGGCGTTTCCGGAGTTCGAGATCAAGCGCCTCGATCTCTCTCATCCAATCTTCAATTGCTTCTTCTCGATCAAGTCCCTGGATCTTCAACCCATCTACGGGCCTTACGCGACACCGGAATTCTGGGGATTGGCCGATAGCACGGGTCGGCTGATGATGGTCATTGACTACAATTACGATGTCAGCGACTTCTGGCAGTGGTCGGACTCATCGTGGTTCGCACCGATCGAGCAGACCAACGACGCCTATAAGTTCGGCGTGAACTACGTCATGTACGCCCTGACACACTAACGAACCGCACACCATAGACGCATGCGCATAGTCTTACTTGCTCTCGTCGCCCTCCAACTTTCATGTGCATCCAACAAGCCCGTCCAATCTGAAGCTGCCGCCACAACCGACCGCGAACGGGCTGGCCTTTCCGGCCCCGTGAAGCTTGTCCTCATCGAAGACGTCATGATGATAGAGAAGGATGGCCATCCGGCGGAGGGTCAGCATGCCGTCAGTGCGACAACATTTGACGTAAACGGCGCCAGAACCGGACAGGCTCCTGCGACGGTCTACTTCGATGGTGGCTTCGCGGTGACGCAACATGATCCAGGCTTTAAGCTCTCCTCGAAGGGCGCGCGCGTGGACGAGCCCGTCTCCGGCTCGTCCAATAAGTGGGTCAAGAACTACAACGAGCGGGGCCTCGTCATCGAGAAGGCGCTGATCGACAGCCAGGGCAACGAGACTGAGCGAGACAAGCTCGCCTATGAAAGCGACTCGCATGGCAACTGGGTCAAAAGAACTACCACCAGAATCGCAAAGGACGGCTCAACGTCTGAAGCCGAGGTGAGTTACAGGACGATTACCTACTACGGCGATTCTTCAAGTGACGCCGCGCGCAATTCCGGCTACCGCGAGGCAGCTCAAACATACGGCGAGCGGAGACGGCCGTGTCTTCTACATCCAGCGATGCGCGGTCTGCCATGGCACTGACGGCAAGTCGCAGACTGATCTGGCACGTGTCATTGGCGCCCGGCAGAGCGATCTGACTGCTGCGAAACTGAGCGACGGCGAACTCTACTGGGTTATTACGAACGGCGCACCTGGCCGCGGTATGCCGGCTTTCCAGGGAAGATCGTCGGATGACGAAAGATGGCGCGCCGTCTCATATCTGCGTCAACTCGCGCGGGACGCTTCCAGACCCAAGCTCAGTCCCGCAGAGGCTGCCGCGAAGAGCACGCCGCCGCCCCCTCACGCAGACCAGCGATATGCCTTTAAAGGAAAAGTAATCGCGGTCGATGCGGAGCATCATGCCGTCACCGTCGAGCACGACGAAGTCAAGGGTTACATGGGCGCTATGACGATGCCCTTCCCGCTTAAGGATGAAAAGCTATACAGCGTCCTCAAGGCGGGCGATCAGATCACTGCAACGCTGGTTGTAGGTGACAGTGGATGGTGGCTCGAAGGTATCAAGGTGATGAAACAGTAGCCGGAACAGAGCTCATCGGACGGTATCCTTCGCCATTCACCAGCTCCTTCCAGAACATCGCTCGTTCCTCCAGACGGCCGGTAATGCCGTATCCCCACCCCTTGAAGCCGTTCGGCAAAGCCGGGTCAAACTCCAGACCCCAGAGTGGAGTCGTGGAACCAGTCGTGATCGCATAGCGTTGATCGCCGGCGATCAGGTGGCTTGAATCATCGGCTGAGGCTGAAACGTAGCCGTCTGCGAACCAGTCCAGTATTTTGAATGCACGAATGGATGCCGGCTTGTCCCCGACGCCGGCGGGAAGCGGAGTGGCCTTTGAAATCTGTGCGCCTTCGCGCATGCGGACCGATGCAAACGGCATGAGACGAAAGCCATCGGCAAATATCCTTCCGTTGTAGATGTAAACCGATCTCCAGAGGAAAGGGCTGAAGAGCATCGGCATGACCCTGCCGTGCTGAATTGACACGCCGCGTGTTGCGGCGAGTTGTGACTGCGCAGTCAGCGCACGGTTGTGCTGCCAGCCACAGAAGCACATAAAGACAGCAACAAAGAGCAGGGTGGCCAAAGCTCTCGTCCGGCGCCAGATACTCCATAGCAGACCGAAAAAGAGGGGAACGGTGAAGAACGGATCGATGACCGAGACTATATCCCAGGCAATTCGCGCATCAGCAAATGGGCGGAAGAGTTGTGTGCCATAGCTCGTGCAGGCGTCAAGCAGCGGATGTGTGAGGTAGGCGACAAGCGTCAGACTAAACGTCAGAGAATCCCGGAATCTCCTGATCAGGAGAAATGGAAGTGCGGAGAAGACGGCGCCGACAGGAACAAAGGCGAGGCCGTGAGTGAAGTTGCGGTGATATACCCAGGCGACGGTCGGATCGCTTGAGGAATGGATGAGAATGTCGAGGTCGGGTGCCATCGCGGCGAGCGCGGCAATGATCGCGCCGCCAGGCGGAAGGCGCTTGCCGAAGACGGCCCGGGCAGTGACGGCCCCGAGGAGCCCATGCGTCACCGGATCCATTTGTGTGCCGTAGGGAATGCTTGAATCAAAATGACGGTAGTCTCCAACTTAGTTGCCAGTCAGCTCAGCTGCCAGGGGGCCTGCGTCGTACAGTTTCTTCAACGCCTCAATCATCGCAGCCGTATGCACCGACACTGCCCGATTCGACTCGATGTTATACACATACCTCCCGACAAGACTCTCTATATTCCCATCGAAGATCAATCCCACCAGATTACCCTGACGATCAATCACCGGTGAACCCGAGTTCCCGCCGATGATGTCGCAGGTGCTCACAAAATTGAGAGGCGTCGAAAGGTCAAGCCGATCCTTTCCCTGGGCAAACCGCGCAGGCAAATCAAACGGCGGCTTCATCCCGAATCCCTGAGCGCGATCATAAAGACCGTAGAAGGTAGTCAGCGGCGGCGCCTTGGTCCCGTTCATCGGATACCCTTTGACCGTCCCATATGACAGCCGCAGAGTGAACGTCGCGTCCGGATAGGCATCCTTGCCATACGCGGCAAACCGGGCTCTCCCGATCTTCTCTCCGGCCGCGGCAACCACACTCTCCACGTTCTCATCGAGCCATGTCCGAGTCTCCCGCGCCAGCGGCTCCACGTTACGCGCGAAGACAATCAACGAATCATTTGACGACGCAACTGCTCCGGCGCCGCCTTCGATCAGCGATTTCCTGAAACCGACATCGGCCAGCTTTGTTCCTGCAATCAGGCTCCTGGCCATTTCGGCCGGTTGCCGGCCAGCGAGAGCAGCTTTCACAAATGGATCATTCGGTCCGAGGCCGTCAAGCGCCTCCTGAAGGTAATCTGCGAGCAGAACCTCATCGAGTTGAGGATAGGCAGGCGCAGGCGAGAGCAACTCGAGCTTCAATGATTCGAGCTGTGAATCGTGAAAGCCATTCAGTCGCTGGCTGTCAGGCTTGGCAATCTCAGTCGCGTACTGGGCGATCGCCATACCGAGAGACGGCAGAGTCGCGAAGCTCCTGTCGACATTGCTCAGCCTCAGGCTCTTGACGCGGCCGGCTTCCTTCTTCTCAGCGGCGGCGATTTGCTCCCAGGCGTCTCCGTATTCGCTCTTCCATTCGGGCCTGCTATTGATCAATGCCCGAAAGTCGGACTCCTCCTTCTGCTTCTTGGCGATCACTTCACGATCCTTCAGCCCCTCGTATTCGCCGGTCACCGCCTTGAGTGAATTCTCGAGCCCAAAGATCAGCTCGGTAGCCTGCCTTTGCTGTTCCGCTCCAAGAGCAGCGTAGCGGCGAAGCACCGTCAGGCGTCGATTGTATGTTTGGAGCCGCAATGGGTAGAGATAGTCTCGTTGAATCTCGATCTCAGCCATCGTGTCGAGCCGATCAGTTGAGCCGGGATGGCCTGAGACGAATACCAGGTCGCCGTCGGCCGCGCCCTTGATATTCCACTTCAGATATTGAGGTGTCGAGATCGCCTTGTTGTCTTCATAGACGCGAAAGATCGCCATATCCAGGTCATAGCGTGGATAGGTGAAGTTGTCCGGGTCTCCGCCGTAGAATGCCGCCTGCTGTTCCGGCGCAAAGACGAGCCGCACATCGGTATACCGCTTGTAGCGATAGAGCCAGTATTCACCGCCCTGATAGAGCGAGACCACGTCCGATCGCAGGCCAGTCGCTTCGAGACTCTCCTTTTCGATCTTCGCGATCTCCGCGCGGCGGGCCTCGAGCGCCGCCTTATTGTCCGACTTGTTACGGGCAGCCTTGCCGACGCGATCGGTGACGTTCTCGTAAGAGACGAGGACATTGAGCTCGGAGTCAGCCGACTTCAGCTCCTCGGCAGGAGTTCGCGCGTAGAAGCCGTCCTTGACGTAGTTCTTCTGGGGTGTCGAGATCTTCTGCAGCTGGCCGAGAGCCACGTGGTGATTGGTGAGGACGAGACCGGTTGAGCTGACAAACGATCCGGAGCCACCGTCATTGAATCGCACGCTTGAAAGCCGGATGTGGTCCAGCCACTCTTTAGATGGGGTAAAGTTGTATTTCTCCTTGAGCAGCTTGAGCGGCGGATTGTCGAAGGTCCACATCCCTTCATCGGCGCGGGAGAGTGACGGCGCCACCAGCGCCACGAGACAGAGAAAGGCGAGTTTTGTCTTCATCGAACACCTCAGGTCAAAGATGAGTTGAATTCCGGAGAACTCCGAATCAGAATACCAGAACAGCCACAAAGAGGAACAGACGGCGCTTTCGAGCCTTTCCTTGTACTTCTTTGAGGCTCTCCAAGTCTACATTCTAGAATTACCAGGAGGAGAGGCACCGATGAGAAGACGCGGCGCGCAGTCTTGTGCTCTGGCACTGGCCGGAGTTTGCCTCTGGTTCGCGGCAGCGCCATCGAAAGGACAGCAGACGATGACTTTGCCAATCATAGGAAAAATCATTCGGGACGACCCGGGGCTCGATCGTCTGATCGCGCAGGGGGCGTCGATCGAGGTGCTGGGCTCAGGCTTCGCCTGGACGGAAGGCCCGCTCTGGATAAAAGAGGGAGGGTTTCTCCTGTTCTCCGACATCCCGAGAAACTCGATCATGAAGTGGAAGGAGGGTGAAGGTGTGACGCTATTCATGAACCCTCCGGCTACACTGGAATCGTCGACTACGGGCGTGAGCCAGGCAGCAATGGCCTGACGCTGGATGCGCGCGGGCGGCTCACTCTCTGCGAGCATGGCGACCGTCGCGTCTCGCGGCTCGAGCCGAACGGCGGCAAGAGAACGCTCGTCGACAACTACCAGGGGAAGCGGCTCAACAGCCCGAACGACGTCATCTACAAGTCAAACGGAGATATCTACTTCACGGAATCCGCCCTATGGACTCGCCAAGGGTCCGGATGATCCGAGTCGCGAGCTCGATTTCTGCGGCGTCTATCGGCTCACGCCAAACGGCGAGTTGACGCTTCTGGTGAAGGATCTCGAGCGGCCGAACGGTCTCGCCTTTTCGCCGGATGAGAAGATCCTCTATGTTGCTCAGTCAGATCCAAAGAAGGCGATCTGGATGGCATACAACGTCAAAGGCGACGGCACGCTCGGTGGGGGGCGCGTTTTTGCCGACGTGACCACCCTTGTAGACAAACTGCCTGGTCTGCCCGATGGAATGAAGATCGACCGTGAGGGCAATCTCTTTGCGACGGGGCCTGGAGGAGTTCACATTTACTCTCCGGACGGCAAGCATCTGGGAAGAATTGAGACTGGCCAGCGCACGAGCAATTGCAACTGGGGTGACGACGGGTCAACGCTCTACATGACGGCCGACAGCTATATTTGCCGTTTGAGGACGAAGACCAAAGGAGCGGGATGGTGACTACCAGCGTTGGGCGCAGAGCTTTCATCAAAAATGCCGGAACCGGACTCGCCGTGGTGCTCTTCAGCCGACGGAGCGCTTTCGGTAGAGAAGACAAGATACTGCTCGGCGACGGTAAACACCGCTACGAATGGATTCGCAATTGGGCGAAATTGCCTGACGGAGTCCGCTTCGGTAATACCCATGGCACCGTCGTCATCGACTCTCATGGCCGGATTCTTATGAACACCGACAGCGAGAACGCTGTCATGATCTTCGATCCGGATGGGAGGTACATCAAAGGTTGGGGCAAGGATTGGAAGGGCGGATCTGCATGGAATGATGATCCGAAAGGATGGCAATACGGAGTTTGTCTATATCACCCACCATTCGCGCCATCAGTTTGCGAAGTTCACGCTCGATGGCGAAGAGGTCTGGGTCAAGGACTACCCGGCTCAATCCGGAGCCTATAAGGAATCGACAGAGTTCAGGCCGACGAGCATTGCCTTTGCACCAAACGGCCACTTCTATGTTGCTGACGGCTACGGCAAACACTGGGTGCATCACTATGACGCAACGGCCGAGTATGTCGGTTCGTGGGGTGGCGAGGGGACCGAGCCGGGCAAGTTCAAGACGCCGCACGGCATCTGGGTGGATACACGAGGCAGCACTCCTGCGGTGCTTGTCGCCGATCGAGCCAATCACCGGCTACAGTGGTTCACACTCGACGGTAAGTACCTCAAGATGATGGATCAGAACCTGCGGCTGCCGAGCGGATTCGATCAGCGGGGAGATGATATAGCAATAGCCGATTTGGCGGGACGGGTGACAATCCTGGGTAAGGATAACAGTGTCGTCACTCATCTGGGGGACAACCCGGATCCGGAGAAGAGAGCCAAAAATCCGATACCGCCCGAGCAGTGGGTTGATGGTCTCTTTATCTCACCCCATGGCGTGCGCTGGGATAAGGACGGGAATCTTTATGTTGAGGAATGGCTGTCAACGGGTCGAATTACGAAGCTCAAGCGGGTACGCTAGAAATCGTGCCGCAGGCTGTCCAGCCTGCGGCAAACTTACGCTATAGGCCAATCGTCTTGAAGCGAGCCTTGATGAGAGTTTGCCGCAGGCTGGACAGCCTGCGGCACGATGTCAGCGTGTGGCATTTTTTCCGAAACAGATTGAATGGTATCCATTCCTCAACTCCTGATATTCGGCCTTCTGGCGGCAGCGGGTAATCTGCTTGGCGGATTCCTGATCGTCAAATCGAAGCAGGACCGCGGGCCTCTCATCAGCCTCGTAGCCATCGGAGCCGGCTTCATGCTGGCGACGATCTTCTCGAAGTCATTCCCGAATCTGTTGCCCTCGGTCAAACCCACAAGATCGGAGCCATGTGGTGGCTCGTCGCCGGTTATCTTCTCACCCAGTTCGTAGCCCACACCTTCGCACCTCATGTCCATTTCGGTGAGGAGCCTCACGGCAATCACCTGCTCGCACAAGGCGCCGCCGCTCGCGCAGTCGTGGCCCTCTCCGTGCATACGTTCTTTGACGGCGTGACGGTAGCCTCGGGAATGCTCGCCAGTTTCAACCTCGGCGTTCTGCTCCTGATAGCCACTCTTATGCACAAGGTTCCGGAGGGCTTCACTGTCGCAGCGGTGATGCTTTCAGCAGGTCGGGGACGCCGCTCGGCTGTCAAAGCCACGCTCCTGGTGGCGGCCGCCACGATGGCCGGCGTTATAGCCGTGTCGCTGATTCGGCCGGCAGTGGCCTACACGCTGCCCTTCTCAGCAGGGGTAACCCTCTACGTCGCAGCTTCTGATCTGATTCCCGAGGTCAACAGTCTCGGCGGGTTGCGAGCCTCACTGCTCGTCATTCTCGGCGTCGCGCTCTTCTACGGCACTCACCTGCTGCTCGAATATTTCTGATTTGATTACAAGCTGAGGGCGCAGCGGAATCCGTAGTCGCTATACCGGTAGTCTGGAGGGATGCTGCTGCGGGCCGCCACGCGGCTGACTCTTATCATCATGGCGCCACGAGCCGCCTCGTGATGAGCGCCGCATCCCTGAGGCTGCACCTTGCGGATTGTCGCGTGGTGAATGGGTGTAGTACTCGGCATCGTACCAGTCCGCGCACCATTCGTGCACGTTCTCGCACATGCCGAACAGGCCGATACTGTTGGGCGTGGCCCGGGCTGTTGGCTCCGGGCCATTTTCGCATTGCCAGGAGTCGAGTGGCTGTGGCTCGTCACCCAGAATGTACAGACCATGCGGGAGATTGCCGCGTGCGGCCCGCTCCCATTCAGCCTCAGTAGGCAGGCGGTACGATTTGCCGGTTGCCTTCGCCAGCCACTCGCAGAAGTGAGTCGAATCGAACCAGTTGACGCTGGTTACCGGCTGATCGGGATCGTTGAAGTCTCTGTCGCTTGCCGGCTGCCAATCCGGCGGCATCGAACGGCCAGTCTCCTTGATGAATAGATTGAAGAGCCGGTTTGTGACGGGGAAGCGCGCGATTGCAAATCGATCGAGACGGACGGTGTGCAGCGGCCGCTCATTGGCCGCTCCAGACTCGCAACCCATGAGGAATTCGCCCTCCGGGATTTCGACAGTCTCTAGCATTCGAGCTGCGAGCGATCGAGCTTGAATCCATCCAGATTGCCGAGCACGGTAACCGCGAGTGACGATGGCACGAAGACTGCCGTCGCCAGGCGTCGAACGTCCTCGGCGCTGACGGCATCGACGCGACGAATAATCTCATCGGGCGAGATGAACCGGTGGAAGAACATCTCCTGCTGGGCGATCGCGCTCATTCGCGATGTGGTCGAGTCGAGATTGAGCATCAACGAGGCCTTGAGCTGCTCCTTGTTTCGTTCGAGTTCCTGATCGCTGATCAGCTCCGTCTTCAATCGGCGCAGCTCGGCCATGGTCGCCTTGATCGTCTCGGTCAGTTGCTCCGTGGAAGCGCCGGCGTAGACGCTCAGGTAACCCGAGTCCAGAAATGCGGTGGTCGTCGAAAAGACCGTGTAGACAAGACCGCGATCCTCTCGAATGGCCTGGAAGAGGCGCGAGCTCATACCGCCGCCGAGCACGGTAGTCATGAGGTGAGCAATGTACCGGCTCTCGCTGACCAGTGAAGGGCACGGTGCTCCGATTACAAGATGCGACTGCTCGAGCTCTCTCTTGTGGCGTAGTGTGACGTGAGGAGTCGGCTTGGGCGCGCGAAAGGCCGGCATGCCTGAGCCCTCGGCAGCTGAAAGACCGCCGAAATATCTCCGCGCCAGCTTGACCAGCTCGCGGTGATCGACTTGCCCTGCAGCGGCGAGGACCAGATTGCCTGGACGATAGATGCGCTCGTAGTAGCCTCGCACACGTTCACGCTTGAAAGTAGCGAGTGTGTCCGGCGTCCCGAGGATCGGCCTTCCGAGGGGATGGTTCGGGTAGAAGTTCTCTGAGAAGATTTCGAAGACCAGATCGTCGGGCGTATCCTCGACCATCTTGATCTCTTCAAGGATGACATTCCTCTCCTTGTCGATTTCGGTTCTCTCGAAGGCCGGCGCCGTGACCAGATCGGCGATCAACTCGAGTGCCTGTGGCATGTGCTGATCGAGAACTTTATTGTAGAAGCCGACCATCTCCCGCCCGGTGAAGGCATCGAGATGGCCGCCAAGCGTATCCGACTCGGCTGCGATCTCGGCGGCAGAACGCCGGCGGGTCCCTTTGAAGAGGGCATGCTCGATAAAATGGGTCAGGCCGTGCCGGTTGAGAGTTTCATGACGGGAACCGGTACGCAGGAAAATGCCAAAGCTGACGGATCGAACATGCTCCATCCGCTCAGAGGCAACGACCAGTCCGTTATTCGAGTAGTGTCCGCTGTATCTGCTTCATAAACACGCAATCATACCGCAGACGCGGTGGTGTCGATAGGCCTGACGGTTGACACCTGAAGGGGTGATTCTTCTTTGCGTTTCTTTGCGCTCTTTGCGCGAGGAGTGTCTCGCATCAGGCCATCATGCGAGATACTCCTCAGCGCAAAGACGCAAAGACGCAAAGAAGAATCAAAGGGCTACGCGTTCACAACCGGGGCGTGACGAGGCCGGTCTGATCCTGATATTTCCCCTGCCGGTCCGCATACGACACCTCGCAAGGCTCGTCCGACTCGAAGAAATTGACCTGAGCAATTCCTTCGTTCGCATATATTCTCACCGGCAGGTTGGCCGAGTTGGACATTTCGAGCACCAGCCGCCCTCTCCAGCAGGGTTCCAGCGGAGTCGCGTTGATGATGATCCCGCTCCTCGCGTAAGTGCTCTTCCCGAGGCAGTAACCGATAACATTTCGCGGAAGATTGAATGTCTCAATGGTAACGCCGAGCGCGTAAGAGTGCGGCGGAAGAAGCCAGTACCGGCTGCCGTCCTGAGACGTTCGCAGGGGGACTGCGACCAGCGAGTTCTGATCAAAATTCTTAGGGTCAATCTCTGCGCTGGCTAAAGGCGAGAAAACTCTGAACCCATCCTCGGCAAGACGTAAGTCGTAGCCATAGCTGGACAAACCGGCTGAAATGACCCGCCGCCCTTCAATTTCGCGGACCAGCTTCTCCTCGAACGGCGAGATCAGTCCATGATCACGGCACATTCTCTTGATCCAACTGTCGGGTTTGACGCTCATGCGGGTATTCGAGGCGGAAGTCTAGCCGATCACCATTTTCCCCGCAAGTGCTTGAAAGACAATCAATAGCTTGACACTCGGAGCGGCCCGTTCCTATAATCTGGCTCGGCTCTCCGCGCCAAAAGCCCATTAAACCCCTTGTCCGCCCAGCGGTTGAAACGGAGGAGATGTGATCAAGCTTGACATCATCAACCACGTCGCCGAAAGAACCGGAGTGCCAAAGATGAAGGCTGAGATCGCGGTTGAGGCACTCTTCGATGCCATGAAAGATGCCATGAAGAAGGGCGAACGCATCGAGCTCAGGGGCTTTGGCGTCTTCGTCGTCAAACCCCGCAAACGCGGCATCGGGCGCAATCCTCGCACCGGCACCCAGGTAGCCATTCCTGAGGGCAAGACCATCCGCTTCAAACCGGGTAAAGAGCTTCAGAGCTAGCGCGACGTCTCAGACACGTCCGGATAAGCCAACCTCGTGATCACGCTCGATGGCCAAACGCTGACGCTTGAAGCGATGGCAGCCGTCGCGCGAGATCGTGAACAAGTCTGCCTGAGCCCCGAATCCCTCCAGCGCATGGCGGAGTCCCGCCGGGTCATTGAAGACATTCTGAAACGAGACGACCCTGTCTACGGAGTAAATACCGGAATCGGAAAACTGGCTGACGTCCGCGTTTCCGCTGACCACCTTCGTGAGCTCCAGCTCAATATCGTCCGCTCGCACTCATGTGGCGTGGGTGACCCACTCGAGGAGGCCGAAACCCGGGCGCTCATTTGTTTGCGCGCCAATGTTCTCGCTAAAGGCTATTCGGGAGTCCGGCCGCTGGTAGCTGAAACCCTGGTTGAGATGCTCAACCGCGGTGTCCATCCGATCATTCCCCGGCTCGGCTCTGTCGGGGCCTCAGGCGACCTTGCCCCCCTGGCGCACCTGGCGCTGGTTGCCGTGGGAGAGGGCGAGGCCGTCTTTGCGGGGCAAAGAATGCCTGGGAGACTGGCGCTGTCACTGGCGGGAATTGCATCGCTGCTGCTCGAGCCTAAAGAGGGCGTTTCGCTGATTAATGGTACACAGGCGATCTGCGCGGTTGCCGGCCTCGCGCTTATCGATGCCGAGCGTCTCGCAGACACGGCCGACGTTGCGGGTGCAATGACTCTCGAGGCAGTGCGTGGTACGCCGGCGGCATTCGCTGAGCAGCTACACGCCGCCCGGCCTCATCCCGGACAGCGACTCGTCGCGGCGCGTTTGCGAGAGCTGCTGGCCGAGAGCGAGATACGCGAGTCGCATCGCCAGAACGATCCACGAGTTCAGGATGCCTACAGCCTGCGCTGCATGCCGCAGGTCCATGGAGCAGTTCGTGATGCGCTTGCGGAGCTGCGCCGAACCCTGACTATTGAGCTCAACTCGGCTACCGATAATCCGCTTGTCCTGCCGGGCACCGGAGAAGTCATCTCCGGGGGAAACTTCCATGGGGAGCCATTGGCGCTCTCGGCCGACTATGCTGCTCTTGGGCTCTCGGAGCTTGGTGCAATCTCGGAGAGGCGCATCGAACGGCTGGTCAATCCTGACTTGTCAGGTGGGCTACCGCCTTTCCTTGCTCAGGGGGCGGGCACCAACTCGGGGATGATGATGGCCCAGGTGACGGCAGTGGCGCTCTGTAGCGAGAGCAAGCTTCTTGCTCAACCATCGGTCATCGATAGCCTGCCTACCTCAGGCAATCGAGAAGACCACGTCTCGATGGGCATGACGTCCGCATTGAAGCTGCGACGATTGATCTGGCTGATCGGAGAGATTCTGGCCATCGAGCTGATGTGCGCTGCACAAGGACTGGAGTACCGTATGCCGTTGCGCCCCGGCCGAGGGGTCATGAGCGCCCACCAGGAGGTCAGAAAAACGGTCGAAGCGTTGGTGGCCGACCGCCCGCTGGGAGTTGATATCGAGGCTCTGGCGATCGCGATAAGACGAGGGGCGTTCGACGTTTAGTCTTTGCGCCGGCCAGCCCGCAAGACCATCAAACCCTCGACTAAAACCCTCGCATCAGACCATTGACTGCTTCCGAGTGGGGAGTAGACTCTGCTCGCACTTTTAGTCGTCAACAAGCCATCGCGGGGTGCGCTCACCAGCATCACTCGGTCACGCGTCCCACTCTCAAATTCACAATGGATACAAAATCAGACGATTTACCGAAAGGGGTGTCTCATATGCGGAGATTATCTTACTTCATCTTACCGATATTTGCCGTTGTCTTGCTCGCTGCTCTCATGCATCGGCATTGGCTAACATCCCCGTGGGGCCTGGCTTTCCTGTTTCCAACCAATGCGGTCGCAAGCGATATGAAACCCGGCTCCATCCTGGTTTATAACGTCTTCACATCCTCTGTCGGGTCGCCCGAACAATGCTGACACGCGATTCTCGATGACGAATGTCCATCCCGACCCTGCCTGCGTTCGTGCATCTGTTCTACATCGACGGAGCCACATGCGGCGTGGCCAACTCGTTCATGTGCTTCACCGGAAACCAGACCACGGCCTGGTTAGCGTCCGGCGCCGATCCAGGCGTGACCGGCTATCTGATTGCGGTCGCGGTCGATGGATTTAGCGGCTGCCCTGTGAGCCACAATTACCTGGTAGGCAGTGAATACGTCCGCTTTACGACCGGGCATCAGGGCAACATCAATGCGGTAACATTTGCTGCGATTATGGATCCTCCGGTGACCTGTACGGCAGGAGATCGTAAATGCGACGATCTTCTTTGATGACGTTCATTACAACTACAGTTCCGATTACTATTGGATTGGATAATTTCCCTTCGCCAGTCGATGGGAACGATGGAATCGTCGTCGTCAATCGAATTGGAGGACAGCTTTAGGTTTCGGCTGGCTTTATCTTCGGTATCAGCGGCGTGCTCTACGGTGATCGTGGAAGATGCACATAGTTTCGTGAGGACGCCGGCCGCTTGCCAGTTGATCTTCCCGATAACATCGCTCACTGTTACTCCACCAGTTACCCACTGTTGTGCCATCTGGTCACTCGGGATGGCTGAAGTTCTCGTCACTATTTGGGTCGATAGGGTTGACGGGAGCAACATTCAATCTCAATGGCAACGCTGGAAACCCGCTCCATCCGGGCACCTTCTCGGGTGGCCGTAATCTTCAGTCGTTGACGATCGGCGGGGATATATTGGTGATTCCAATCCTCACGCCAAGCTGCTAGTTAAGACAAAGTTTAGTTCAAGCCGGGAGCCGGGGGATATACCTCGGCTCCCGGTTTGTTTTTGGTGGGTTGTTGGTATGCGGTACGCGGGGCTTCGCCCAAGGCTATTTCACGGCGCGCGCCTGCCCGGGCCCACTTCATCAACAACCATAGGGACGGCCACGAGCGACCCGCACCAGGCCATTGGCGCAACCATATTGTGAAGAGCGCACAACCATGGGGCGTAGGGCGGCTCGCGAGCCGCCCTCTGTGCGTCGATGAGCTTGGTGGTGCGCATCTGGCGAAAGGGTGTGGTCATAAAAAAGGCCCGAGCCGCAATTGGCGGCCCGGGCCTCAATCCTTCTCTTACTCTTAACTCTTAGAAACCATCCGGCGGCGCCACTGTGCACCTACTCGCGGTAGCATTCCCGTTAAGGCCCAACAGGACTGCTGCCAGCTTCGTCATATCATCGTTTGAGTTCCTGACAATCGCCGCTTCCACCTCGGCGATTACCGAAGCCAACGACGTATTGCCAGTGATGGTTATCCCGGTGCTCAGCTGAACCGGAACAATCGTTGCACCCTGACACGCCAGCGTGCTGTTTAGAACGGCCATACCCTCCGGAGTACTGAGGTCGACCTTTGTCAACAGATTCAACTGCAGCGCTGCATATTGAGCATTGAGTTTAGCCTGAGCCGAAGGCCCTCCACCCAGCACCGCCAGCACCGCAGTTGCATTCGACTGCAGGCTGAGCACAACCACCGTCCCGTTATTGCCAATGCGAATCGAGCCAGTGGCCGGGAGCTGGTTGAAATTGAACTGGTAGAAGGTGGATGACTCAAAGCAGGCTACCTGACAGACCGGAGTCTGGATGGTGAACGTGGCTCCATTCGAGACGGCCCCGCCGTTCGTTACCGTGACCGTCGCGGTACCCACGGCAGTGATATCCGTCGATGGAATCAATGCCGTCAGCTGATTGGCGCTCACGAACGTTGTCGTTCGTGCTGAACCGTTCCAGAGCACGACCGATGCGGTAGTGAATCCCGAACCGTTGACAATCAGTGTGAACGAGGTTCCTCCGGCGCCAGCCTGGTTCGGAGAGATACTCGTGATCATTGGAGGCAGGACGTTGATCACCAGCGTGAGTGCCGCCGATGCACCACCGCCCGGCGCCGGGTTGAAGACGGTAATACTCAGCGCGCCAGGATTAGCAATCTCCTGGGCAGTGATGACGACCGTCAATTGCCCCGAGTTTACAAAGGTCGTCTGCCGACCCTGCCCATTGACGCGGACGATTGACCCCGGCACAAAATTCGAGCCGTTGACCGTCAGAACAAAGTCCGGACCACCGGCAACGGTGCCGGCCGGGCTCAAGCTTGAAAGCGTCGGAGCCGGATTGTTGATCGTCACGTTGACGCCATTTGAGCCGCCACCGCCAGGGCCGGGATTGACGACCGTGACAACTGCGGAGCCGCCAAGAGCTATGTCTGAGGCCAGCACAGTTGCAGTCAACGTTGTCCCGTTGATGAAGCTCGTGTTCCGGTTGGCGCCGTTGACCTGGACAAATGCGCCGGAGATGAAGTTGGAGCCTACGACTGTAAGCGTAAAGTCACCGCCACCGGCATTTACGCTGGTCGGATTGAGACTCGTAATGGCCGGTACAGGGTTGTTGATGCTGAAGATCAAAGGTGCCGACGTGCCACCGTCAGGAGGCGGATTGAAGACCGTGATGGCCGCAGTTCCCGCTGTCGCGAGATCGGCTGCCGTGATCTGAACCATCAACTGGTTGGCGTTGACAAAGGTCGTTGCCCGATCGCTGTTGTTCCATCGGCCAACTGAACCGGCAATGAAGCCGCTTCCGCTGATGGTCAGCGTCAGCCCAGTTGACCCGGTAGTTCCCGAGGTCGGGCTCAAATTGCCGATCACAGGAAGAGGATTGGATGTGCTTACGGGGAAGCTCACAACATTCGAGCTCCCACCTCCGGGAATCGGGCTGATCACCATTACTGCCAGAGTTCCAGCCGTAGCGATCTCTGAAGCGGGTATCTGCGTCGACAACTGGGTCGAGCTGATGAACGTGGTTATCCGGTTAGTGTTGTTGATCCTGATTACAGAGGCCGGGACGAACCCTGTTCCATTGAGCGTCAATTGGAAGGCCGGGCCACCAGGAATCGCGGAGTGCGGATCGAGGCTGACGATCACCGGCGCTGGGTAGGCAATCTGCAGTTGCGCAGCAGCCGAAGTCCCGCCCCCGGGCGGCGGATTGACCACTGCGATCGTGGTCGATCCGACTGTCGCGATATCGGAGGCCGGAATAGATGCAATCAGCTGAGTCGATGAAACATAGGTCGTCGTCCGGTTCTGTCCGTGCGCCTGCACGACAGAGGAGGGAACGAAATTGCTTCCGTTGACCGTTAGATTGAACGCGGGGCCACCGACTCCGACCGGATTGGGATCCAGGATCGTGATCCTCGGCAATCCGTTGGCCACCGTTACCGAGACGGGCAGGGAGGTTCCACCGGCCGGCGGAGGATTGAAGACGGAAATACTGAGCTGTCCAGGCGACTTGACGTCATCAGCGGTGAGCGCGACCGTCAGTTGGGTGGCCGAGACAAAGGTTGTAGGCCGATCGGATCCATTGACGTGAACGATGGACGCTGGGACGAACCTGCTTCCGTTGACCGTCAACACGGCCGGCGTGCCAGTCGAAATAATCGTCGGACTGACGCTATCAATCTGAGGCACGGGATTCGACGATGGATCGATCGTGAACGTAAGCGGGTTTGAATTGCCGCCACCGGGTGATGGATTGAATATGGTGATCGTTGCCGATCCGGGAGTCGCAATGTCGTTGATCGGTACTTGCGCGGTCAGCTGATTCGACGAAAAGAACGTGGTCACAAGATCCTGACCGTTCCAGCGCACTATGGAGCTCTCAACGAAATTGGTTCCGTTGATCGTCAGTGTGAAGGCCGGACTCCCTGCGCCAATCGAGGTGGGACTGAGCGAGTTTAGCCTTGGGATCGGGCTCGGGTTTCTGACTTCGAGTATCAGACCGTTCGACGTTCCGCCACCCGGTGCCGGATTGACAATTGTGATCGTATTCTTTCCCGCGGTACCGAGCAGACTGCCCGGGACCTGTCCTGCCAGCTGAGTCGAACTGAGGAACGTCGTCTGCAGTTCAGTGCTGTTGAAGCGAACCTTGGCGAGCTGCGAGATGTTGGTGCCCGTCACAATCAGCGTGAATCCGGGGCTTCCGGTCTGGACGACGGTCTGGCTAAGAGATGACAGCGTCGGCAGAGGATTGGTGATCAGGAAGCTCGCCAGATTTGAAAGGCCTCCTCCCGGCGGCGGTGTGAAGACCGCCACGGTGACAGGAAGCCCCGGGATCGCAATGTCATCCGCCGAGATGAGTGCCGTGATCTTCGTGCTGCTGCCGAAGGTGGTCGCGCGATCGGCTCCGTTCCATTGAACGGTTGAGCTTGGTGTAAAGCCGGTGCCGTTGACGGTCAGAACGAATCCCGCTCCGCCTGCCGCAGCCGAATCGGGGCTCAAGCTCGTGACCGTCGGGGCGACATTGACCTGTGGCGTGATCGAGAGCGTCGCTCCGGTAAAGGTCGACGGGAGCGCCTGGGCATTTGCATCGACCACTTGAGTCGGTACCGGCTGGCTGCCAAAACCGATGGCAGTGCTGTTGACGTTGCTCGTCGAGAGAACATTGAAAGTGACAACCAGAACCTGGCGCGTTCCAGCAGTGAACACCTTGCCTGCGGGAAGGCTGAACGTAATTCCGACCTGGCCTGCCGAGACGTTGCTCGTATTGACTACGGGCGGTGTCGGCAGGTCGCTTCCTGCGACCGCTTTGACGAAGGTTACCTGGCTCGGATCGAAGACGAGGCTGAAGCCTCCCGCATTTTCATTACCCTGCGAGACCAGCTCTACCGAAATGTTGTTGTCCTGGCCCCGATTGACGGTGGTAGCAGGAATTCTGACAATCGACGGAGAATCTGCCGACGGCGTACCCTCCGAGGCCGCCCCAGCTACTACCGAGCCAACGGCAAATGCCGGACCGGCCGCAGCCGCAACGCTATCGAGTCCGGCAGCGTATCGGCCGGCCTGAACCCAGTCGGCAACCGTGATCTGGCCGTCGCCGTGCAAACTGCGCGGGGCGACATCTGCGCGTTGAAACTCGCTGCCATTCTCCGGGCTGTCGAGACCTGCTGCAAACCGACCGATCTGAACCCAGTCTGCAGTAGTAACCGTTCCGTCGCCGCGCCCCGTGGGGCGAGGAGTCACATCCCCTTCAAAGCCATCGACGGCCTTGACTACTCCTGATGCATACGCCGCGTTGAGAACGTCGGATCCCGTGCCGGCAATGGCACAGACCACCGGATCGTTGCCGAATCCGACCTCTGTCGACCCGCCGCTGGTGGCTGCAATCTTGAAACGAAGCCTTGCCAGCTCGTGCGTTCCCGCTGAGAAGAGCACTCCCGAAGGCAGTGCAACGGCGATGCCAATCCTGCCCGAGGCGACTCGAGTCCAATTGATTTCGAGAGCCGCATCATCGACGCCATCTCCGGCGACTGCGTTGTCGAGGACCAGGGCCTGCGGATCGAAGGAGACCGTAAATCCGAGCGCGTTTTCGTCGCCTGTGGCCGTCAATTCGACCGGCACTTCGATCTCGCTGCCTGGCGCGGCGCTCGTCGACGGAATGCGAAGAGAACGATTCTGCGAGGAATCGACTGATCGCGGAGTTTGCGGGGCGCTGGTTCGGCGCGACTGCGCCTGTGAACTCGACCAGGGATTGAGAATGATGGCGAAGCCGCTGGTGAGGATCAGGCCTGCTGTGAGGGCCAACCCGATCATCTTGTGGACCTGCGGGTGATGACAGTTCGACTGGCTATTCATGAGGTACTCCTTCGAAATTCGAGGCTGCCGAGTTCCGTGGAATGGAGGTTGCATCCGGGGAAACAATCTCGATACCGGGGGGCCAGCAGTGAGAAGTGAGCAGCGCGGGTGAAGTACGACTGCTGGACTGCCAAGCCTCGTCACGTCGGCAACGTTTGCTTTTTATGAGGGATAACCACTCCCGATTACCGGGAGATGATAATCTCATCGATAATTTAAGTCACGCCAATTCTCTCAAAACGCAGTCTCGGGGACGGGGGCTGAGACCGTTTCGGCTTACGCCTAAGGAGTTAGTGGGTACTACCTGACATCTGAGGGCAGAATGTATGGCGAAAGCGGGGTTATACGCCAGTGATTCTGAGGCCCGAATGTGTCTTATACCGGATATTTACCCCAATCAGCAAGGCGGTCAGGGCTTCGACGGTTCTTGAGTTCGCCAGCGGGCCCGCGTCCACGTAGCGGCAGCCGGGAATGGCCTCGACCAGGGGTCTGAGGCGTTCCTTGGCCTCCTTCCGATCCCCGCAGACGAGGACATCACACGCCACCTCGCGACTGAGGTCCGAAAGCATCGACGCCGGAACGCTGTGAAAGGCCGAGACGACTTCGATGCCCGGCGGTACCAATTCGGCGCACTGCTCAGCCGCTGAGCCCGCCCAGACTCCAAGCACGCGAGTCGGCTTGCCATCAACAGCCGTCTCGAGGGGAACCGTGACATCCACCAGAAGCGAGCCCTGATTCAGACTCGCCTTAATGTCCTTCATGGTGGCAGCCTGTGCCCCAAACGGGACCGTGATCACGACGATCTCCGAGCGCGCAGAGGCGTCTCCGTTGGTCGCTCCCTCGAATTGCGCTCCCGACTCGTTGGCGGCGGCGTTCAGTTCGCTCGCGGTAGCTTTGGCTCGCTCCTCGACCCGAGATCCAATGATGACTTCGAACCCCGCGCGGCCCCACCTTCGGGCCAGGCCCATTCCCTGATCACCGGTTCCTCCAACAACTGCGATCTTCATGCTCAATTCTCTTTGGTGCGACTCGAGGCTCGGACGTCCTCAACCAGGCGAACGACAGGATGGGGCCTGCCATTCGCCAGCCTGGCATCGAAGAAATTCCATGCTGTCAGCCCGTCGTCACTCTCCGGCTCGAGCAGATAGAAGGCAAGCCGCGCGAGCGGCTGTCCCATCCGGATGAGCAGCGATCCCGGAGGAAAGGTCTGAGTCTCAGTCTGTATGTGACCTTTCAATTTGACTTCGCGGTGACCCTGAAATTCGCGTTCCGACCGGCTGACGCTGTCGATCATGAAAGTCTCAACCTTCGCGCTTAAAGGCTCGGTCAGCTCTTCAATCTGCAGTCCGTGATTGCGAATGTTGGCTATCACTGGCGCCATATCGGGCTCGGGTCTAAGAAGATATGCGCGCGGAAATTTCATAGTTCGAGTGGCGGTGAAGAGGCCGTAGTCAGGCATTCGGGTCGGCACGGCATGGTCCTCGACCATCGCAAGCATCTCCTTGCCCGAGCGTGGATTCATCACCTTCCTGACTTCTCCCACCAGAATGTTTACCTCGTCGGGGAGAGGCTTTAGAGCAAACTCGATACCTCCCGGGCCGGTATTCTCTCGCGCGGTCTCGGCGTCGAGTTTTGTCATCAGGCCGGCAATCTCAGCAGCATGCCTGCTCGAGTACTTCAATATCTCTTCGACAAACGCCGCGGTCACCGCAACGCGGCCTCGCAGATCGAGGTAGCTGTATGCCTCAGACAGAATCGCCAGTCGATTTCGAAGTCCGAGGTAGTTATTCCCGAACCTTGGCCGCTGATCGAAAGTTCTCCAGACTTTATCCTTTCCCCCCTCATGGAATGCATCGATCTCGCGTCCAAGCGATTCGCGGGTCGCAAAATTGCCGTAGAAATAGGTACGGAAATGATGCTCCTTGAGCATCGCCTCAGTGATTGCGGGAAGCATCTGCGCACGCTCAAAGGTGATCAGGACAGGATCGGCGTTTGGGTTGAGCGGCGGCGCGTAGGTCAGGTGATACCCATGATAGGAGCCATTCGTAGTGTGAAGGTCCACACTCAGATGTGGGTCCCATCGATTGAAGAGTCTGACCAGGCCCTGCGCCTCCGGACTCTCAAGCTTCATGTAGTCACGGTTGAGATCCAAGCCCTTCGCATTCTCTCGCGTGCCCACACCACCGAGAGGCCCATTTTGAAGAGTCCGGTTCTGGACGCTGATCTTCTCGTTGCCGTCGGCGTTGTAAATGGGCGCAATCAGGACGACCAGGTTGGCAAGAACCGGTTTCAGGTCGCCAAGCGCGATTCGCCGGGCGATTCCAAACATAGCCTCTTTCCCCTCGACCTCGCCGGCGTGGATATTGGCCATGATGAAGACAACCGTTCTCGAGTCGTGACGAAGATCCTGCGGCTGCGTCACCGGCGGATCGGCGATCGTCATGAGCGGCAGGTCCCGACCTTCGCTCGTTGTTGCAAACGACTCGACACGTACAAGCGGGCTGCGTCGCTGGAGCTCGCTGATGAATCGAAGAACGTCCTCGTAGCGACTGGTCTCCTGGTAGTCGGTGAGCTCCGCCCGTGATTTCAGCTTGTCATCCTGCATGAATTGATTGTCTGCCCCGCGCGAGATTCCAGCCGTAACCAGTATGAGAGCAGTGAGTATCTGACCGGAAATTGCGCGCAAGCTCTCCCTCTTTGTAATTCTCGCGGCCCCAATCACCGCCCCAATCACTGCATGGCCGCGATTTTGTATACCCATCCGATGAGGTAGAGCGCGACCATCGCGTACATCAATGCGTCGACACCGCGCGTCTGCAGAGCGCGGTTCACCGGGACCCTTCGCTGCCAGAGCACGAGCGACGCAGGAACCAGCAGCACCGTCATGAGGAATGCCGCCAGACCGAAAGGCTGCGTAAAAGCAGAGCGTACGAAATGAAAGCGAGCCGCATGCGCAAAGCTCGTTGTCAGGCCGCAGCTCGGGCAGGGCAATCCGAAGAACTTTAGAAACAGGCACGGCGGCAGGCCGAGACGCTCATGGGTTCCGACTCCCGTGGGAGACGGCGTTAGCCATCTGGCTAATCCCAGGACGCAGCTGGCCATTCCGCTTGCGCCCAGGTATTGAATAGAATCTGAACGTCCGAAAGTCACTTTTAGTGCATGAACCCAAACCCGACGTTTAATGCCATCATTACACACCAGGCGACGATCCCAAGGCACGAGAGCAGGGTGACTCCTATGCCTACGTAGAAGCCGATCTTGGCGTACGTCTCACCCGAACTTGGCGAGCGTCCTTCTGCGATCGCATTCATTTCAGACTTGCCCAGAATCATGCCTGGAATGCTGAGCAGCGGTCCGCATGTGACGATTGAGATCAGGCTCAGGACCATGGATGCAATCGACTTTCCACTCGCACTCTGCGGAAGTGGCGGCGAATAGCTCTGAGGTATTTGTGGTGTGTAAGCGCGGTAGCCGGGCGGAAGCGACGGTTGGTAGCCTGAGGATGGTGTCTCCGGCGGCACCGGTGACGGGGGTGTTGATTGCTCAGGGCGGTGTTCGCGGTACGGTGGTGAGCTCGTCGTTCGAGTGACAAGCGGGGCAGTGCAATTACGGCAGACCTCGGCCCCTTCGTCATTTGGGGAGCCGCAGCGGGTGCAGTACATTCGATCTCTCCTTCGAACCGGGTGTTGTTGTTAGTGGGTGCTCGATCGCTCCTGCGATCCCGGCGGGGCCTCCTGCCTCGGTTGCTCCGGCTGAGCCGCCTGAGCTGCCTGAGGTAATTGATGCTGAGGTTGTCCCGCCACGCGCTCTCCAAGTTGTGTGGTAGTCGACTCCGTTACGCTGAACTTGTCAAATGAAGAGGTCGTTGGCGCGTCGATCGCTCCCTGAACCTCGGTCTGCATTGGGGCCTGCATTGTGGCGGCGGGATTGTAGCCGGTTTCATCCTCTTGTAACGCGTCGCGCTGCAACTGCACGATTCGCTTGCCGATGATCAGACCATTCAAGGTAAGAGCAACGCCTATGAGGAAGGGAATTACGCCGACCAGCCAGATATGGTCGATGAGCCGCGCAACTTCCGGGTTATGAATTATTGACGCAATGACACCGAGGAAGGAGTAGAGAAAGATCATTATTCCCACGCCGACAAAGGTTGTCACCACTCCGCCCCTGACCTCGTTCAGGCGCTTGACCTCCGGAGTGATCCCCTGCTGCCGCTCAATCTCGGCCTGGGCCATCATCATTTCAGGAATCCAGCTGGAAGAAGAGCCTCCTCCGTGGCTCAGCACGCCCTTGACCCGTCGCAGATTGGTACCACATCGTTTACAGAATTTGACCGGCTCAGTGGATTGCGCGCCACAGCTTGGACAGAACATGTACTTATGACCCGACGGTGCTCGAGGGCTCCTGCTGGAAATGCCGCGTTGTCTCTTCCGTCACGCTGGGAGGAGGCTCGAACATCCTCGTTTCCTGAGACTGCGGTGGCGCGACCGCCGGCATGGTGCCCGACGTTATTGATGAAGGAGTGACTTGACGCTGCGGTATTGAGGGCTGTGTTCGTGAGGTCGCGATCCGGGAAATGCCGATGCTCGCTATGACGATGGCTACAAGACTGAAGAAGCCGAATGGGGATCCCTGGTCAAAGTGCCAGGAGAAGATGAAGCGGAGGAGCTGAAGAGCCAGAAATGCGCCTCCAATGATTGTCAACCGGACACCGCTAGCGTAACGCCTCTCCCTCTGAGCGTCACGAATCCTGTCGATGGGATTCTGAAATGGCGCAGGCGAAGCGGCGAAGACGACGGGCGGTCCCTGCAAGGCTCGAGAGACGGCCAGCAGGTTCGTGCCGCAATTGGTGCAGAACTTCTTTTGGTCTGCCTGGTTTGCTCCGCAACTGGGGCAGTACATTGAGGCCTCCGGAAGGTTTCAGAGTATAGCATGAAGGTGGAGTGAGCCAAGCAATCCCCAGCGGGGCGACTGGCTTAGTATGGAGTGCGGCGACTTGTCGCCGCTTTTGAGTTAGTTACTGCAGGATTGTGGTTTACACGCCCAATTCTTCTTTATCACTGCATCTCCAAATCAAAAGCGGCGACAAGTCGCCGCACTCCATACTGAGCAAGTGGACATACTTCCAGGAAAGATTCAGCGTTGACTTATCATTGGGCGGTCGCCAAGCTGCTAACCATGAAACTGGCCCCATCCGGCACTACAAACAGAGCTCACCTCGAAGCATTGGTTGCGCAGCTTCGAGAACTCGAGGACCGGCTGCGACAAGGCGGAGGTTCCGACAAAATTGCGCGACAGCACTCCCAGGGCAAGGAGACCGCTCGCGAACGCCTTTCACGGCTCCTCGATCCTCAAACCTACTTTCAGGAGATCGGTCTTCTCCTCGCCTACGATCAATACGACGGCGAAGCTCCGGGCGCCGGCGTTGTCACAGGCGTCGGCATCGTCGGCGGCCGCGAGGTGGTGGTCGTGGCCAATGATGCTACGGTCAAAGCCGGTGCCTGGTGGCCCGAGACGATTCGAAAGATCCTTCGCGCGCAGGAGATCGCTATGCGCAGCCGGACGCCAATCGTCTATCTCGTAGATTCGGCTGGCGTCAATCTTCCCTACCAGGGCGGTGTCTTCCCGGGGCAGTACGGAGCGGCGCGCATCTTCTACTACAACTCGATCATGCGGCGGTTCCTCAAGGTTCCGCAGATCGCTGCAGTCATGGGGCCCTGTATCGCCGGTGGCGCATACCTGCCGGCACTGTCGGACGTCATCATCATGGTGGATGGCACATCCTTCATGGGCCTCGGCGGAGCTAACCTGGTGAGGGGAGCAACGGGTCAGAAAGTCGACTCGCAGGCACTTGGGGGAGCTCGCACGCACACCGCCGTTTCAGGCGTCGCCCACTATCGCGCGGCAAACGATATCGAGTGTGTCGCGCGCATTCGCGAGATCATTTCGGAGCTGCCACCAAGGGCCAACCGCGGTGCCGCGGCAATCGATGAAGCGCCATCGCGTCCGGCGTCCGATCTTTATGACCTGATCCCTGCCGATCATCGTGGGGCTTACGATGCACACGCGCTGCTCGAGTGCATCGTCGACCGGTCAAGCTTCAACGAATTTCAATCGGAGTACGCGCGCGAGCTGATCACCGGACATGTTCGGATCGCCGGAATGCCTGTGGGTCTGCTCGCGAACAGCCGCGGTCTAGTCCCTTCGGCCGCAGGGCAGCCGCCTAAGTTTGGCGGAATCATCTATACGGAGAGCGCTGAAAAGGCAGCCTACTTCATAGAGACCTGCAATCGTCACGGAACTCCTTTGCTTTTTGTGCAGGATGTCGCCGGGTTCATGGTGGGAGTTGAGGCCGAGCAGTCCGGCATCATTCGCGCCGGGGCGCGCTTTGTTGAGGCGATGGCTACGGCCACTGTCCCGAAGCTGGTCCTGACGATCAACCATGCGAGCGGCGCGGGCTACTATGCAATGGCCGGGCAAGGATTCGATCCTGACTTCGTCTTCAGCCTGCCGACCGGTCGAATGGGCGTAATGGAGGGCGAGTCGGCCGTCATGGCGCTCTTTTCCGCACAACTCGACAAGTTGCGAGATGAAGGAAGGGAGCCCGATGAAAACATGCGCGCCGAGATGGATCACGTCCGTGCCGAGTATGAACGCCAGCTTGATGCTCGGTTTGCGGCAGCGCGCGGCTTCATTGACGCAGTGCTCACGCCGGAAGAGATTCGTCCGGCACTGACCCTGGCGCTCGCAACGACACAAAACAATTCAGAGCCGCGAGTCGGCCCCTTCGGGTTCAACCCATAGCAGCCTCGAGGTACAGAATGTATTTTTGTGCTTTTTTATGGCCCACTCTGAGGCTTAAGATAATCGGATGATTGAAATATATCTACTAAGGCATGGAATCGCCGCTGATCTCGGGGAGGGTGGGGTCTTTCACGATGCCGACCGGCCTCTTACTGAGGCAGGCTTGACTCGCATGAAGGCCATTGCGGCCTCGATGCGCAAGATGGATCTGAAGTTTAACCTGATCCTCACCAGCCCGTATCTTCGCGCGCGCCAGACGGCGGAGACGGTGGCCACCGCGCTCCAACTTCAGAATCGCATGAAAGTCTGTGACGCTCTGGCTCCGGCCCGCGCTTTCGCTGGCGGCGGCGGAGCGAACGCGGAGATCTTCATTCAGATGGGCGCCTACCAGTTTGAGCGAGTATTGCTCGTTGGGCATCAGCCTGACCTATCAGAGCTCGCTTCATTTCTTCTGAGTGGCAACCGGAATCTGAATATAGAGTTCAGGAAGGGCGGGATTTGCGGGATTCAGATTGCGAGTCTTCCGCCTCGGGGCCCCGGGCTCCTCCGAATGCTTCTCGCACCTCGTCATATGAGGTGCATGGCAAAGTGATGGAGGTTATGAATCCCCGGCCATGAATCCCTGGCATGATGTTGAGCTTGGAGGCGAGGCCCCCGAGGTCCTCAATTGCATTATTGAGATTCCGATCGGCTCGCGCGTCAAGTACGAACTCGACAAGGCTACCGGACTGCTGAGAGTCGATCGCGTTCTATTCAGCGCCGTTCACTATCCCGCCAACTACGGTTTCATTCCGCGAACGTACTGCGACGACAGCGATCCGTTGGATGTGCTTGTTCTCGGACAGGTCGAAGTCGTGCCGCTCTGCATTATGAGAGCCAAGGCGATCGGCGTCATGCAGATGATCGACCAGAACGAAGAGGACGATAAGATCATTGCGGTCCACGCTGACGATCCCGAATATCGTGATTATCACGATCTCTCTAACTTACCCGAGCATCGCCTCAAGTCGATCGAGCGCTTCTTTGCAGACTACAAGGCTCTCGAGATGAAGACAGTCACAGTCGAGCGCTTCATGGGAAGAGTTGATGCGATCAATATTATCAAACGCAGCATGGCTCTCTACGGCAGGCAGCGAGAGCAGCTGATAGAGCGGTATTCTCACCACGATTGAGCCGGAGCATATGAGCACGATTCGCATCGCAGCAGGACAGGGTTTCTGGGGAGACTCGCTCGAAGCTCCCGTCGACCAGGTGAAGCTCGGGCCGATCGACTACCTCATGCTCGATTACCTCGCCGAAGTCACCATGTGGATCATGCAAAAGCAGCGTGCGCGCAATCCTCAGGCGGGATACGCTCGTGACTTCGTTCCGCTGATTCAGCGAATTCTTCCCGATTGCATCTCGCGCGGGATCAAGGTTGTTGCCAACGCCGGAGGCGTCAATCCGCGCGGCTGCGCCGAAGCAATCGTCCAGGCGGCTCGCGAGCTTGGTCTTGAAGGACAGACGCGAGTCGGAATCGTGGCGGGCGATGACCTCATGGGAGGAATCGATGAGCTGATCGCTCAGGGAAACAAGCTGGCCAACCTCGATACCGGCAAACCTCTGGCAGAGGTTCGCGATCGCATCCAGAGCGCGAACGTCTACTTTGGCGCGCAGCCGATTGTCGAAGCGCTGGGGATGGGGGCGCAGATCGTTGTTACGGGTCGCTGCACCGATACGGGTCTCACCCTGGGACCGATCATGCATGAGTTCGGATGGAAGGCGGACGACTGGGACCGGCTGGCTGCCGGGACGATTGCGGGCCACACGATCGAGTGCGGCGCGCAGGTTACGGGCGGCAACTGCCAGGTTGAGTGGGAGACAATTCCCGATCTTGCCGGAGTTGGCTATCCGATCTGCGAAGCGAGCCCCGATGGCACGTTCGTCATCACCAAGCACGCAGGCACCGGCGGAAGGATCACGGTCGCCGGTTTGAAGGAACAGCTCGTCTACGAAATGGGCGATCCACGAAGCTATATCACACCGGACTGTGTGGCGGATTTTACAACCATCCAACTCGAGCAGGACGGTCCGGATCGGGTCAGGGTATTTGGAATCAAGGGGCGCCCGGCGACCGAAAGTTACAAGGTATCAATCAGCTACGCAGCCGGCTACAAGGCGGTCGGCTCACTTGTCTACTCGTGGCCGGATGCGGCGAAGAAGGCTCAGGCTGCCGGAGAGATTCTGAGGACGCGCCTCGACCGCCTCGGGTTGATGTTTGAGGAGACCCTGATCGAGCTTGTTGGGGTCGACGCCTGTCACGGGTCCCGACTTTCAGGGGCTGCCTCACCAGATCTTCCTGAGGCAACTCTAAGAATCGGTGTTCGCGGGCAGGACCGAGCGGCGGTTGAAAGATTCACCAAGGAGATTGCGCCCCTGGTGCTCAACGGGCCCCCGACGGTCACCGGGTTTGCGGGGGGAAGGCCGAAGGTTGAAGAGATCGTAGCCTATTGGCCGGCGTTGATTTCAAAGAAGGTGGTCACGCCGCAGGTCACGCTTGTCTAATCAGACTTTGGGCAGACTCTGAGCGGACTTTTTCTTGTTTTTGCGTTTTTTGCTGCATTTCTCCGACTTTATCCGCCAAATCCCCGTCTAACTCTATGATGAACAGGGGATAGAATGGATCTCACCGACGATCAGATCATTGAGCGGACGCTCGCCGGTGAGGCAGAGGCGTTTGGAATACTTGTTCTTCGATGGGAACGCTCGATTTACGGTTTGGCGTTGCGCATGCTGGGGCGCGACGAGGATGCTCGGGACGTTTGTCAGGAGACTTTTCTCGCGGCTTTTCGCAATCTCCGGAAGTTCCGAGGGGACGCCAAATTCTCGTCGTGGCTCTATCGGATCGCACTCAATGCCTGCCATTCCCACCTCAGGCAACAGACGGCTCAGCCCGAACAATCGCTCGACGAGGAGGATGAGTCAGGTCGGAGGTTCGAGCCGGCAGATCCCGGTGCAGAGAATCTTGGGGACTCGCTCCAGCACGAGCAGCGTGTTGCCCTTGTTCGCCGGGCCCTCCAGGGCTTACCCGCCGAGATGAGGCAGGTTATCGTCATGAAGGAGTACGAGGAGTTGACATTCGCGGAGATCGCAGAGGTACTGCAGATTCCGGTGAGCACCGTCAAATCGCGGCTCTATACCGGGCTCCAGCAGTTGCGCGCACGGCTCGAACAGGTGCGCCAGGCGATCTGAGGTAACTGTATGAAGAGTACATCGGAAGAGTTTGCTTCGAGCTCATGCGGTCGCAAGGAAGAGATGATCACCTATCTCTACGGAGAGTCGACACCGGAGGAGAGCAGGATTTTCGAGAGCCATCTCGGGCAATGCGCTGCGTGCCGTGATGAGGTCCAGGGATTTCAGCGCGTACGCGACAATCTCAAAATATGGGACGTGAGCTTTGCTCCGCAGGTGGAGATTGAACATCGCCGGTCGCGGCTTCAGGTCTTTCGCGAGCTGGCCGGACTGTTTCCGGCCTGGGCTCGAGGTCTGGCGGTAGCCGGTGCGGCTGCAGCAGTGCTCCTTGTGACGCTTGCGGCAGTTGGATCGAGAGTGAGCGTTGGTTCTCAAGGGGTGGCTATGGACTTCGGCATGGGTTCTCGGAAGACGCCAGTGGCAGCGCCTCTGGTAAGCCCGGCAGGCAACGAGGCGATGTTGACTCGCTCGCAGGCAGAGGCGCTCGTCAATGAGGCTGTTGCTCGCGCGGAAGCCCGATCCAAAGAGGACTCGCAGGCTCAGATCGCCAGCCTCGAGGCGAAACTGGTCTCCACGCACCAGGCAGATCTGGCCGCGGCCAAGTCGCAGATGCGTGCTGAGCAGAAGGCCATGCTGGCGAAGGCGCAGTCGAGCCAGACAATTCGCGAATGGCTCTTTGCGGCGAACGACAACCGCGACGGCCTGGTGAGCGACAATGAGAAGAACTAGTCATACCGGAACGGCGCTTGCCGTCCTCGCTCTCATCGTCTCTTTCGTGAGTGCCGGATTGGCTGCCGGACAGCGCGGCGGACAGCAACGCGATCTGACTCCGAAGAAAGATGAAGCTCCGCGGAAAGCCGGTGCAGTTCAGCAGCCCGGTATAGAGAGGCCATTCACTCCGCAGGAACAGAGGATGGTGGTTGCCGGGATTGCGCGGCCGGTCGCGCTGATACGAGTCTTCCGACAGCTCGATCTCACTGACGAGCAGCGGGAAAAGATGCGCGAGCTGAGCCGCCGCGTCGGCAATCAGATTCCAGTGCTCAACAGATTGCGCAGGGCGCAGAGTGATGCGTTGGACGAGGCCATCTACAGTGCAAACTTTGACCCTAAGGTGGTCGAGTTGCGGGCAGCGGGATCTGGCTGCGACGCAGGCTGAGATCACTAAGCTGCAGGCTCGAGTAATGACGGAAGTCAGGCAGATTCTGACCCAGCAGCAGGCGCAGAGGTTCAGAGAGCTATTGATCAAGGAGCGTGACCGGCCGGCAACCCTCCAGGAACAGCAGGCAGGCCCGGGAGCAACTCCTCCGTCTCAACCATAGTCTCGTGTTTTCTGTGCTTCTTTGTGGCTAGTCCGATTTGGTTGGCTGCTCCTGCCGATTCTTGTTCAGAAGCTCAATTCCGAAACGAATTGGAATGCCAAAGTTGGTAGGCGAATCCGGAAGCACAGCCTGATTGACCCCAATCACCTTCGCATTCGATCCAAAGACTGGCCCGCCCGACCCTCCGGCCCCTGTCTGGGCATCATAGATCAGCCGGCCCGAATCGATGTCACCAATGTGTCCCTGGGTCGACTGCGGTCGAATCTGATTGCTCGAAGCGAGCTCATTCAGAACAGCCTTAACGGACAAATGCCCTCGGAAGCGGTCGGCTCCGGACACTCGAGCCAGCAGACCTTCGATGCCCGCCGGATAACCGATGAGAACGACGAGCTGTCCGCTGACCGCGCTCTCGGCATGATCGTCCAGTGGCAGAACAGGTAAATCCACTTGCTGATCGAATGCACAGAGCGCCAGGTCGTTGGTCTGATCTACATCAAGCGTGCGCAGCGTAACCGGCTGCTGCATCTTCGGGAAGTAGGCGTAGATTCTTTCAGTTTCGGACGGAAGCCCTGGGCCCTCAGAACCGATGAGATCGGATCATCATGCCACGGCTGGACGACGTGTCGATTGGTGAGTACCGAGCCTTTAGCCACCAGGAAGCCGGTGCCGATAAACTCGATTTCATAAACGCGGCCGTTACCGTCGACACTCAGGTTGATTCCGCCACTTGATGTCAGGGGAGAGGTATTGGTCTCACTCGGCTCTTTGAAGCGGGCCTCGCGCCCTGAACGCGGGTCGATGAACGAGTAGGTGCCATAAATAAGGCAGACGCCCGGCCCATAGTTCTCGACCACCTTTGCTGCGACGGAGAGCGCGCTCCGCAAGTCGGCGTTGTCTTCGCGAGTCTCACGCAACTCCTTGGCTGTCTTTTCGACAGACTGCTGCAGACCCGAGACGCTATTCTTGAGGTCACCGATCGCGGCATTGTTTCGACGCCCTTCAAGAAAGCCGAGGAGTCCCACATAGACGATCATCCCAACGACCAGCAGAGCCGCTCCAGCCAGAAGGTAGAGGATCCGCGGGGGAATCTCGGCCACCAGCTCCCTGAGCAGTTGCTTGACGAAGACGAGGGCGACGTCGGTCCGCGGAGCTGCGGAACTCTTCTCGGATGACTTGATGACCGAGCCGGAATGGCGCGCGTCGGCTAAAACCGCGGTCCGAAGCTCGAGCGATTCGGTGAGATCCATTGCCGCCGACAGGGCAAAGAGCCTCAACCGGATGCCTGTCTCGCCGAAGTTGAATGTGTCGCCGTCGTGGATGATTTCGCCAACCGCGACTGTCTCGCCGCGTCGCGTGACATTTGCGGCCGGGTTAACCTCGGCAATCCGGTAGATGTTGTCGGAGAGCTTCAGAGTCAGCAGGGCGGAAGAAGCAGGCAGGTCATATCCGTCGGCCGGGAAGCTGAGATCGCAGTCCTGTCCGGTACCGATCGAAATCAGCTCCTGGTGAAAGATCCTGGTTTCGGGCTGTGGAACACCAGCCAGACGGATGACGATTCCATTCATAGGGTGACAGCGATTTTAGCACAGCAGCCAAACTTCTAGAATCGGGCTCGAGACCTGAGGCGAAGGTGACAGGATTAAGAGGCGCGACTGGCTTAGTATGGAGTGCGGCGACTTGTCGCCGCTTTTGATTAAGTACTTCGGTGATTTAGAGGAATTGAGACGACGCTATCGTGGCGCGGGCTGTCCAGCCTGCGCCAGAATTTCACCACTCAGGCATTCAGCGGAGTTTGCCGCAGACTGGACAGTCTGCGGCACGATATTCTGCCTCGCTCTAAAAGATGCAAAGACGCCAGGCTCCAGCCTGGCGTCTTTCAACCTCTGATGGTCTATTGACCCGTTTCAGCCTTGACGGGGGGCTTTTTCGCCGCTGGACGCTTTGCCACTGCGGCCTTCGGAGCCCAGAACGCCGGGTCGGCCGCCGCGAACGTCTTCGGCGCGTAACTCATATCCGGTTTGATCGAAAAGATATTGGCCTCATTCGAGAGCAGGTAGGAGCTCGCCAGCTCCTGCAACTTCTTCTGGTTGCTCTCGCCCATAGCTTGCTGAATTGCCGTTGGGCGGCGCATCAAGCTCGGCCAGCGACTTCCTGCCCCTGAAGATGAGATACGTCCCAATGGGTGCGCCTGCCGTTACCTGAAAGACCGCGAAGTGTTGGTCAGCATTCGCCTTCTCGAACGCGGCGTTGATTATCTTCCTGGCCTCCCTGAATTCGGCGTCGTGGCCCGGCCGCACACGTACGGTATTGACACTCAGGAACCGCATCATCGCCATGTTTATCCCGGGACGGAATGACAAGTCCTCCTCCAGACGGGCCAGGATCGCGCGGCTGCCCGAGAGGACAGATCCGTCATGCTCCAGGAGTTGATCGATCTCGGCACTCAAGGCCGCGTTCTTCTCTTGTTCCTGGTCGCCCTTTTCAATCTCGCCGAACGATTCGTGCCGTTCGACGAACCAAGCCTCATTTGGGCCGGTGATCGATGTCAGGGCGATGTAGTGATTTGGGGCGTTGGCCCTGGCAAAAGCGCGTGGGAAGGGTACCTCAAGCTTGCGGTGGGCAGCCGTCATCCCGGGTTTGACTTCTTCGCGATAGATGCGGATCACCTTTGGCGGTGGGAGCGGAGCGGTTTGCGCAAATAGCGCCGTCGTCGCGCACAGTAATAGACCAATCACAATCGAGGGGAGAAGTATTTTCTTAATCAATAATACCCACCTCCATGGGTTAAAGAGTCGAGGGGACAACGAATTGAATTTCACGGACTTGCTAGCTTGCCTGGCAGACTACCGCGGCGGTGTAAAGAGCGGTTTTTCAGCGGAGCGAAAACGATGGAGCGAGCTCAGTGTCGAGAAGTATCCTGGCCAGCGTCAGGAATCTACCATCGCCACGCGAGGATCACAATGTAAACGCGGGCAAACGGCCTGCGACATAGAAGGTGATTTTGGCGATTGTCATTTATTTCGGTCTTACGATTGTAGGCGGCCTTCTTGATACCTATCGGCGACGCCCGCAAATGAGGACTGCCCCGAGTTCCAGGAGCTTGGTCAAGTGTCAGTTTGAGGTCCAGGAAAGCCAAAGGCGGCTTCGGGCCGCCTTTGGCTCTCCTATTCAGGTCAAGCTCATACTGTTCTCGCGGAACTATCCGACCTTCACTTCGATTTGCTTGGCCTTGGCTTCCTCGACCTTCGGCAGGGTGACTAAGAGCATCCCCTCTTTGCACTCAGCGGTGATATTGCTTGTGTCGACAAACGGAGGGAGTGTGAAGCTGCGCAGGAAGCGGCCATAGATTCGTTCCTGGCGGTGATAGCTCTGCTCTTTTCCGCACGTCTGCTTTTCTCTCGCCGCTGATCGTGAGCACGTTATTATCAGACATTACGGAGACGTTCTCTTTCTTTACTTCCGGCAACTCCGTCTTTATAACGATATTCTTGTCCGTCTCGTATATATCACACAGCGGTGTCCACGTTGTGAAGGCCCCAGGGTCCTCGCTGACAGGCGCCTGCGTGTTAAACGGCCCGAATGCCTGATCGAAAAAATGGTTTAGATTGTTTTGAAAGACACTATTGCGGGCCGGAGCAATTCCGGTTCCTCTATTAATCATTGTTAGCTCCTTTATAGGTGAGCTATCGGGATTCAGTAGGACTGGAGAATTCCAGGAAAGCTGAAGAAGAGAGTAAGCTATGCTCGGTTCTTAGTAACTATACGCTCAATAAACGACAGTGTCAAAGGTAATCTGTTCAGTTTCAGATTATCTGGCGGGTCAGACTCTCAGCGCTTAAGTTTATGTTTGTCCAGAATAACCAACGTGATCATGGTTTGACAGGAGTCTAGTCAGAGTTATCCTTAGTCTCATTTTCATCGCAAAATCTCCCCGCCAAAGAGAAATAGCTTGTAGCTGTGAATTCACAGCTACAAGCATATTCCAGAAAAGGACAGTAATCTTCTGCGCTTTTAGCGTAGCGACTCCAAGTTGAGAACTGTCGAAAGAACGGCGCCCAGGATGGCATAGTTTCCGTTAGAGTAGCTGCCGTATTGAGAGCGCCCGTCATAGCCGTCTTCATAGCCGCGGCGGAACCCCTCACGGAAGTAGTAGTTGTAGTCGTCCTCGTCTACGTAATAGCCACTATACCCGTAGTCCGCATCCTGATAGGCATAGGAGTCCTGGTAACTGGAATTCCAGCGATCCTGGCGGTCCGCCTGTCCCGAGCGAAAGCCCTGCTCATAGCCGTAGTTGACGCCCTGCCGGAGCAAAGTCGCGCCGTATTGATTGGTCTCGTAGTAGCTGCCGCCCCGCGAGTACCGATAAGTCGCAGGCGCATAGAAGTACTGATTGCGATTGTTGCTGTAGGTGCGCGTGTTCTGAATGCGAATTTGCTGCATGCGCAACAAGTACTGTTGCTGATAACGGTACTGCGCCGTACGTTTCTGTTGCTGTAGCAGGGCTGTTCGCTGCGGCGTGAGACGCTGCTGTTGTGATAGTTGTTGAAGTGTACTGGACCTGACGCGTTTGCTGCAGTTCAACGCGCTGCTGGCGTTCGTTAGACGCACGCTGCTGATCAATGTGAGGCTGTTGCTGGGGCTGCGCCTGCTTCTGAGCGGCTTGACTCTGTTGCTGGCGCTGCTGCTGTTGCTGCGCAGTCTGAGCCTGTTGCTGACGCTGCTGATGCTGTTGCTGCTCAATCTGAGCCTGCGGTGTCCGCTGCTGCTTATTGGCCTGCTGCTGGGCCACGGGAGTCTGTTGCTGACGCTGCTGCTGACGCTGCTGCTCAACCTGAGCCTGCGGTGTCCGCTGCTGCTTATTAGCCTGCTGCTGGGCAACGCGAGTCTGTTGCTGACGCTGCGGCTGTTGCTGCTGCTCAGCCTGAGCCTGCGGTGTCCGCTGCTGCTTATTATAGCCTGCTGCGGGGCAGCGTGAGTCTGTTGCTGACGCTGCGGCTGCTGCTGGGCTCAGCCTGAGCCTGCGGTGACCGCTGCTGCTTATTAGCCTGCTGCGGGGCAGCGGGAGTCTGTTGCTGACGCTGAGGCTGTTGCTGCTCGACTGTGCGCGGTTGTTTTTGTTGCTTTTCCTGGTTTTCCTGCGCCCTGGCAGGCACGCTCATTCCCATCAGCAGCACGCCGCTGATTACAAGCGCCCCGACCACACGTTCTAATAGATTGACTTTCACTTGAACTCCTTCTTGTAACGATCCAATCGTTCCCGTACGACAATTCATCGTGGCTTCGAGCGAGGCGCCTTTGTGTTCAACAACTTGCGGCACCGCCTGCGAGCCAACTTAGCCTGCGATCTACTCAGAGCGTCGCCCTCGCCCTCACCTTGAAGATGCGTCCGTGCTGGGCGAATAAACATCATGGGTTGGAGAGCACGTAGAATTAACGCCCTGAGTATCGACACGATCCACCCAACAGGGTGACCGGGCGAGTGGAATCCAATTGTGCGTTCGGTGTAGCTGCCCAGGAATATCCCTGCAATGCCCAGCAGAATGGTGATGATGAATCCCCATGATCGCGGCCAGGCATCAAGAGCGTGGCAATCACGCCAACAATCAGACTCGACACAATCAACGCAAGAATGCTCATAAGGTTCTAGCTTCCTTCCTTCTTTCATCAGATCGCTATGGACAAATGATATGCCTCCTGCCGGGGGAGTTCTGTTCATTAAGGGACAATTTCGAAGAGAAGCCGTTCGATGGCCACAGCGATGGCTGTCAAGTCACATGCCGCACGCTTGGATGGAAGGGAGAAGATGGCGGCGTTCTTAGTGCGCGCATTTGGGCATTAAGAAAACTCACCTGATGGTGATGAGCTGAGATGAAATTGGGGCCGGCGCTTTCCTGTTACGCGCCGGCCCCGGTTAATTTACAGTCAATTCCGGGAACTCTACCGAGCCCGGTGAAATAGATCACTGAACATCGAATTTCCGCTCACGCTGGTAGCCGGAACAGCCTGAACCGCGTCCCAGTGCTCAACGATCCGGCCATTGGCGACCCGGAAAATGTCACACACAGCTGTGCCTGTGAACTCGCTGTCCTCGTCAGCGCCCGGCGGGAGGAACTGTGAGTGCACGAAGACGAGGTCCCCGTCGGCGACGGCATGATTAAAACGAAGCAGCGAACCCTGTGGTGCGATGATATCAAGAATCGCAGCGAGGGCCGCGGTGCCGTTCGGGGCGAAAGGGTTATGCTGAAGATAGTTCTCACCGGCGAAGGAGATGTCCAACAATTTGAGCCGATGCTCATTGAACAGCCCGTCATATGCCACCAGGACCAGCAGCTTGTTGACCTCTTCCTGGAGCTCGGTCAGTTTCGGCGGCTTGCCCGGATACTGGTGTAGATCGCTGAACATGGAATTCCCGCTGGCGCTTTGGGCCGGCACATCCTGAATTGCGTCCCAGTGCTCGACAATCTTGCCGTGATCCAGGCGGAAGAGGTCGAAACCGGCCTGCCCCGAGAATTCATCGTTCGGCGTCACGGAAGCATGCCAATGCACGGCAACAAGATCGCCGCCAGCCAAAATGTGCTTGACGGTTACCACAGGGGCGGGGTCGAGCGATTTTCAGAAACTTGACGAAATCAATGAAAGCCGGTCTCCCATTCGGGAGCGTCGGGTTGTGTTGAATGTCAGTTCTCCGAAAACAACTCATTCACCAAATCGGTATTGCCGAGCCCGAAGAATATCATCGTAAACGCGCCGTACAAGCGCCTTGTTTCGCTCCTCTTGCGCGCGGTCGAGAGAGCTGACAGCAGCCGAGACCTCGACCCTTGAGCGCGTCACTTCAGCGCGGTCCTGCGCGGTCACCGGCGCTTGTATTACAAGCAGCGCGATCGCGAGGAGCATTGAACAGACCACAAATCGTGAGTACTGCATGGCTTAATCCTTCTCCTTTTAGATTTCCCGTTAAACACTATTCCTCGTCCACTTCCGGCACTTCGAGGTCCAGAAGATTGTTGTACTGGGCGTACAATGACTCGATCGGATCATCTCCTTTGCGTAACTTGTGCCCGTGATTCTTCGGGGGCTTGGGCGCCTTCGCAGCGTTGTCGGGCATGACCCAGAGCTCACGCCCGCTGCTGTTGTCGTTGGCCAGGAAGAAGACGAGCTTCCTGGTCACCGTCATTGACTCCGGATTGGACGAGGCAGCACCCGTCGCAATGTCCTGTAGCTGAAAGGTCCCATGCTTGTCGCTCTTCCAAAGCTCCATTCCCAGTAAGCCATCGCTCGCCGAGAAGATAATTGACTTGCCGGTATTTGCCATTGTCGGCTTCGCCACGCTGCTGCCTGTGCGTGACGACTCGCCTCCAGCGGCTATGTCCGCGAAGAGTGTCGTACCGAGCGGCGTTCCATCCGTAATCCAGGTCTCCAGCCCGTGCGAGCCATCGTTGGCGGTGAAATAAAGACGATCGTCAATGACCGTCAGCCTCGAACGGAAAGGAACCTGCCATCCCCGGGTTGATGTCCTTGACCAATGACGTTCCCGATTCGGTGCCATCGCTCTTCCAAAGCTCGAAGTTCAGACCTGCGTTCCTCGCAGAGAAGAAGAGCAGGCCGTCGAATTCCGCGAGGTCGCTGGGGTTCGACCCTCCCGCGCCCGGAATGATCTCCTTGACCAGCGCCGTTCCGGCCTCCGTGCCGTCGCTCTTCCACAGTTCGGAATTGCCGGAGACGTCCGAGGCGTTGAAATACAGGACGTTGCCGACGGCGGTCAGTTCTCTTATGTCAGACGACCCCGTGCCTGGGCGGATGTCCTTCAACCGGATCGTTCCAGCTGCTGTGCCGTCGCTCCTCCACAGCTTCCGTTCCCGTCGCACCGTCATTGGCTGTGAAGAAAATGATGGCGCCCACTTCGGTGAAGGACGATGGTGCAGATCCGATCGGGCCGGGCTGGATGTCTTTGACGCGCACAGTGCCCGTCGCTGTGCCGTCGCTCTTCCACAGCTCAGTTGCCGGCGAGGCCGTCATTGGCCGCGAGGAACAATAGTCCGTTGCTCTCGATTATCTGGCTGATTCCGATCCGTTCGGACCAGTAAGAATGTCCTTCACCAGGACCGTGCCACCTTGGGTACCGTCGGTCTTCCACAACTCGCGCCCGTTGACGCCATCGTCGGCGCTGAAATAGATCGCGCCATTGAACGGGGTGAGCAGCGTCGGAGAGGAGACGCCGCACGGCACGAATATCCTTAACGCGCACAGTGCCGGCTTTCGAGCCTTCGCTCTTTCAGAGCTCGAGTCCGCTGGTTCCATCGTCGGCAACGAAGTAGATGTCACCGTTGAACTCGACGAGTGTCGTTGGTACCAACGGCCCGAAGCCCGATCCCGCGCCCAGATTTATATCCTTGAGTAGTGTGGTTCCAGCTATGGAGCCATCGCTCTTCCAGACCTCCGAGCCTGTGGCGCCGTTGTCTGCGCTGAAGAGTATGATCGAGCCGTTAACGGCCAGGAAGTTTGGGAAAGAGCCGGCGGCGCCGCTCCGGATATCAGCCAGCGGAGCAGTCCCGCCGTCGAAGCCATTGCTCCTCCAAAGCTCCGTCCATTCACGCCATCGTCGGCCGAGAACATCAGCGCACCGTTGAGTGCCCCAGGAGAAACGGGGATGAGCCGACGCTGCCTGAGCGGATGTCCTTGACGCGCACGGTACCCGCCTGAGTACCGTCACTCTTCCACACCTCCGGACCGGCGATGCCGTCGTCGGCCGAGAAGAAGATGATGCCGTTGACGTTGATCGCGGTATTAAAAGTGAATGATGAAAGCGATCCAGGGCGAATGTCTTTGACCTGCGCAGTGCCTTGCTGCGTGCCGTCGCTTCTCCACAATTCTGTGCCGGTGATTCCATCATTTGCCCAAAAGTAGACCACGCCGCCGGCGACGATTAGCGACTGCGGGCTGGAGCTTGTGCTGCAGGCCGGATATCCACGATCAGCTGCGTGCCGGTCTCGGTTCCGTCGGTCCTCCACAACTCAGTCCCGTTGACGCCATCGTTGGCGCGGAACACAGTTATCCCATTCACGTTCACGAAATTGAAAGGAGAGGACCCGAGCAGGCCGGGCCGGATGTCTTTTACGCGGACCGTTCCGGCCTCAAAGCCGTCGCTCTTCCAGAGCTCCACGCCCGTCGTACCGTCGTTTGCATTGAAGAAGAGCGTCCCATTGATATCGGTGAGACCCGGAGCCAGATCGGATCGATGCCCGATTCAAGGCCCGGGATGATGTCCTTCACGAGGACCGTGCCGGCTTCCGTGCCATCGGTGCGCCAGAGTTCCGACCATGTGCCCCGTCGTCTGCCTTTAAAGAAGCGAAGTTGCCCGACGGTGTGAGAAAGGCTGGCGGCGGAGTGCCGCTGAAGATCTTCCCAGAAGTGCCGTACCTGCGGCGGTGCCGTCGCTCTTCCAGATTCCCCGCCCGCGCGTATCCGTTGCGACGAATATCAATGTCCCGTTCAGGTTCGCGCCATGGGCCCGGGATTGGAGGCCGCGGACCCGGATTTATGTCTTTAACGAGCTGCGTGCCGGCTGGGGTACCGTCCGTCCGCCAGAGCTCTCTTCCGTTGATTCCATCGTCGGCATTGAAGTAGGTAATGTTTCCGATCTGTGCGCCCGCAAAGGGCGTCGACGATGCTGAGGAAAGGGTTGTATTGATGTCTTTTACTTTCCGCGCTGGCTGCGCTTGTGACGGTTGCGACGTGGCGAGAACAGCCGTCGCGATTCGTGCAAGCGAGAGAATGCCTCCCCGCGCGGTTCCGAGTGTTTGAATCTTCATTTTCTTCTCCTGGCGTAAACAAGAACGTCTTATGGTTCCGTGATAAAAGGGCGTGTATCGTCATCCCGCGACGATGGTAGTCAGCTATTGAAGGGGAGTCATAAAGAAGCGGTGAAGTTGCAGTGAAGTTTTGGTGAAGGTACAGCGGACTCAATCCAGCGATCTGCCTTGGCGCAATTCTGGATCGATCAGAAGAATCTGTATTTCGTGTGCATATGCTGCGGCCAGCCGGCTGCGACGGTGCGCAAACTCGGGAGACACAATTCAACAAGTCCAGAAACTCGGCAACGGCTGGATGTCGCCTGAGGCAATTCTCATGGTTGACGGCAAGACCCATCGAAGAGTGCTCCGGTTTGCGCGCTGATATGCCGCTCGATCCGAAACTTTTCGATCTGCAGTTCTTCCCAACCATGCATTGGAAGGAATAAACTCCGTTGCACCGCTGCCTTTGCGACCACGGATCGCCAGGGCCGCATGGGAACAAGGACCACCGCAAAGCCCCTTAGGAGGAAAGTCATGAACCCTAAACGTTTCGTCCTCGCGCTGCGAATTGTTTCGTGTTGCCTGACCTTAGCGACAGTCGTCTCAGCGCAGTCGAAAGATCCGCTTGAGCCGCGCGCCAAAGACGGCAAGAAACTTTTGACTGCCACCGATCTGATGAAGATCAATGGCGTCGGTGCGCCGCGTATCTCTCCGGACGGCACCCGGGTCGCCTACACCGTCAATGAAGTAAAGATGGAGAAGGACAAGGAATGGAAAAATGTGACCCAAATCTGGGTTACTCCCCTGGGCGGCGGCAAGGCGCGGCAATACACGCGCGGTGAGAAAAGCTCCAGCGCTCCGGAGTGGTCGCCGGACGGCACCATGCTGGCTTTTCTCAGCGATCGCGAAAAGGATGGCGAGCGCCAGGTATGGATGATGATGGCTGATGGCGGCGAAGCGTGGGTCGCTGACTTCCCACAAAGGCGGCCTCAGCGGCTTTCGCTTTTCGCCGGACGGAAAGCAATTGTTGCTGACGGCCACCGATCAACCTTCAAAGGACGAAGAGGATCGCAAGAAGGTCAAAGACGACACAATGGTGATCGATCGCGACATCAGGATGGCACACCTTTGGATTTGGAATATTGAAAAGAAAGACGAGAAGCGACTGACCGAAGGCAATTTCACGGTCAGCGATCCGCAATGGTCGCCCGATGGAACTCGCATCACGTATACGGCGCGGCCCACGCCCAAAGCGGATGACGGAGCGCTCAGCGATGTCTGGATGTTGACCGTAGCCACCAAAGAGAAGAAGAAGATTGGCGGCGACGCCGGCGCGACCGACAACGCCCGCTGGTCACCGGACGGGAAGTGGATCGCTTACACCGGCAACGCTGATCGCGATCCTGGCCCTTCAACGTCCCGTCTTTATCTGATTGCTGCGGAAGGCGGCGCACCGAAACAACTGACCACCAAATTCGATTTGAGTGTGGGCACGCCGGTCTGGTCCCGCGACGGCCGGACGATTTATTTCAGCACCAACGTTCTGGAAGCGATCGAGATTTACTCTGCTGATGTCGCAACTGGCGCCGTCAAACAACTGACGCAGAGTGGCGGTTCGACGGGCATCGCTGAAATCAGCCGCGATGGAAAGACCATTGTGGGAACCACTTCGTCATCCAAACGTCCCACCGAACTTTATGTCACGTCTGCTGATTTCAAATCGACGAAGCCTTTGACGGACCAAAATGCCTGGCTGGCAGATTACTCGCTCGCCGAATCAGAAGTGGTGAATTGGAAGAGCAAGGACGGCACTGAGGTCGAGGGCGTTTTGACTAAGCCCGTGGGCTACGCACCTGGAGCGAAAGTCCCATTCCTGCTGAATCCGCATGGCGGACCGACGGGAGCTTCGCTGAATACCTTTAACGGTACGGCACAAGTGCTCGCCGCCAATGGCTTCGCGGTGTTTCAGCCAAACTTTCGCGGCTCGACCGGAAAGGGCCTCTCGTTCTCGCAAGCGAACAAGAACACCTGGGGCAAAGGCGATTACGAAGATTGCATGACCGGCGTCGACTCTATGATCGCCAAAGGCATCGCCGATCCGGATCGGCTCGGCGCCTTTGGCTGGTCTTACGGAGGCTACATGACTTTCTGGATCCTGACGCAAACTGATCGCTTCAAAGCCGTCTCTCCCGGCGCGGGACTTTCGAATATCTATTCGATGTACTCGCAGAACGACATTCAGCGGTACCTGCGCTGGTTCTATTCAGACAAGGCGCCCTGGGATGCAACCGATCTTTACTGGGATCGCTCGCCGATGAAATACGTGAAGAACGTAAAGACGCCGACGATGATCATGCACGGGCAGGTTGATACGCGCGTGCCGATTGCCCAGGCCCAGGAGTTCTACATGGCGCTCAAAGAGATGAATGTTCCGGTCGAGTTCGTCGTTTATCCGCGCGAGAACCACGGCTTTACCGAGCCGCGGCACCAGATGGATCGAGTGCAACGCTACGTTAAGTTCTTTGCGAAATATTTGAATGCTCCACTGGTGACGGAGCCGGACGACAGCAAGGCTTTGACACCCCAATGAGCGAATTCGCCAACATCGGGTTTCAAATTCAGGAGCGGTTGCGCGCCAGGACTTCCGGGAGTTCCTGTGATTTCATCTGAAGGAGAGAGACTCTTATGGTCAAACCTTCGTCGCAATGGATACGTGCTGCCGCAATAGGCGATGTCCCAATAGGTGAGGCGAAAGCCATCAAGGTTGTGGAAGGACACAGCATCGCGCTGTTCAACGTCGACGGGAAGATCTACGCGACCGACAACCAGTGCCCTCATATGGGCTATCCGCTGACGCGTGGCGCCGTGCGGCACGCCATTCTCACCTGCGACTGGCACGGCCGCAGCTTCGATCTGGAGGGTGGGGGATGTTTCAACTATGAATGTGACGATCTTCAGACGTTTCCGGTTGAGGTCCGTCAGGGTGAGATCTGGATTGAGCTAGGAGATACCCGCTACAAGCGGCGCGACGAACATCTCAGGCTGCTGTGGGAAGGTCTGCTGAGTGAGGATCGATGGACGATCTCCAAAGCGATTGCCCTGCTCCTCAAAGGCGAGGTTCCGGAAGAGTCGATTGTCGAGATGATTCTTCAGCACCTCGGCAGGCGCATAGCCAGTTCGGACGCCACGGCGGGCGGAAGCGACATCTCCCGGCTGATCAATGGGCTCAAGGTAGGACGCCGCTACCAGGATGCCGACCGCCTCATGGTGCTGGCCACAGCTGCCCGTTCGGTCGCCGGCAAGTCTGCCGAGAGGCTCGAAGTCGTCCCGCTGCCCGGCTCAGTACCCATGGAGAGCATCGAGCGATGGACACGCATGTTCTCGCGCGATGGGCAGGCTGGACGGATCGAGCGATGCCTTTTCACGGCCCGCCATCTGCATTACCAGGATGGAATCCTGCCGCTCCTTTATGAATGCGCCGTCGAACCGCACTTCCTCGGATTTCCCGATAACCTGCTCTCGATCGGCTACCTCGCAGAGATTGTCGAGAACTTCGGCTGGGAGCGGTCTTCAGAAGTGGTCTTCAACCTCGGCGCCAAGCTTGTCGGGCGCCGGCGCGGTGAACCGGAGCGCTTCCGCCGCGATGCGGTCGAACTCATGACCTCCATCGTGCCGGCGATCGAAGGCGCGGATCCCGCGACGAACGGCGCTGCCGATTACGATGAAGACGCATTCGTAAACGCCTTGCTGAGCGCCAACATTCAGAAGTCATTCGCCGCGGTCAATAGTGCCCTACCGCCGGTGTAAAGCAGGATCGACTGATCACCACGCTGGTCCTCCTCGCAGCGGATCGGATGGCGAGGACGCCGGTCAACGTCGACGCCGGTTGGGGGCCCTTGACGATGGAACTCAACCTTGCCGCGTGCTTGCGCACCGCGCAGCGGAATGCCGGCGATCGCGTGGCTGCGAAAGGGTTGTTCCATGCTGCATGGCAGGTATTCGCTGACCGCTGGCTGAATATCCCGCTCCGGCCGCTCACTGCTCCGCTCGGCGGCGGAAAGCTCGATGTGCCGGATGAAGATGCAGGAGTGCGACTCATTCTCCAGTCTATCGCTTCTCTCAATGTGCAGGACGTTGGCCTGCAGGTGCTGGAATATCTGAATGCGGGGTATTCGGGAGATCGCCTGCTTCATGAGATGGGGCGCGTCATGCTCTGGGATGATACGAACACTCAGGTCTTGCCAACGCTTCGCACTGTCTTCGAAGAATGGGAGTACACGAGTGCATTAGACGCCGGTTGGTGGACATCCTGCGAGGTACCAGCTTCTCGTTGGCCTCGCTCGTTACGCTACGGACATTCGCACGAACAAAGACAGCGGAGCCGCCACGAACACGGCCATGCGCTTTGCCGAAGGCAAGACAACCGTCGAGGTGTTTGAGGAGTGAAGAAACTGATCGCTCGTTAGGGGCAAGGAGATTCCGATGTCGAGCACACCATCCAACTTTGTAAAAGTGGCCGCTCTAAGTGACGTGATTGAAGGGACGCCCAAAGCGGTCAACGTCGAAGGGCGCAGCATTGCACTCTTTCAGCACCAGGGCAGCCTCTATGCGACCGACAACCAGTGCCCACATATGGGCTATCCGTTGACGCGAGGCAGGGTTCGCAATGGTGTCCTGACTTGCGATTGGCACGGGTGGAGCTACGACATGAAGGGAGGCGGCTGTTTCACCGGAGGCTGCGACGACCTCGATACGTTCCCGGTCGATGTGCGAGATGGCGCCATCTATGTCGACGTCAGAAGCGGTGGCTCCAGGCGCAAGGACGCGCATTTCCTCCTCCTGAAGGAGGGCTTGCTGAGCGAGGACAATTGGACGCTCTCCAAGGCTATCGCGATCATGCTCGCGAGGGGAGTCTCCGAACAGGACACTCTGAAGCTGGTCGTGCGGCACCTCGGCCGCCACATCGCAACCGAGCGTGGACCCAACGACGGCGGCCGCGAGCTTGCCATGTTCGTCAATGGCGTGAAGGTCGCACGCCACTATCCACCGGATGACCGGCTCATTCCTCTCATGATCGCGGCTACGGGGGCTTCGGGCACCGCGGGAGACCGACCCGCCGTCCAGCCGCTGCCGCAGCCGGTAACGTGGGAAAAGCTCGCACGCTGGATTCGTGTCTTCTCAGCGGACAAGACGTGGGAGGGGATAGAAAAATGCCTGATCACTGCACGGCGCCTGGGTGGACACGATGAGCAGATCTTCCCGCTGCTCTATGAATGCGCGCTGGAGCCGTTTTTCCTCGGTCATGCCCAGAACCTTCCGTTCCTGGGATTTCTTGCGGAATTGCACGAAGAGTTCGGATGGGATCAGTCAGAGGAGCTCGTCTGCAATCTGGCGGCGAAGATTCTCGGCCGAGACCGCGGCGCGCCCGAAGAGCTTCGCCTGGCGGCGATGAAGATGTTCGAGCCAATCAACAAGCTCGTTGATGAACTGGGCTCGACATCGGGATATGATGGTGGCACTTACGATGAAGATGCCTTAGTCAAAGGTTTGGTGAGCGGCGATCTGGCTCAGACGTTCGATGCGATCTCGGATGCGCTCAAGGGTCGCACTGCCATCGATCGGATCGTCACGACGATGGTCCTCGTTGCTGCAGACCGCATGGCGCGGACGCCTGTCAATCTCAATCCCGGATGGGGAAGCCTGAGCCATGAGCTGATACTCTCAGCCTCGGTGCGAACCGCCCTGCGCTATGGTGGGTATAAGACAGGGGCCCGGGCGCTTTACCACGCAGCCTGGCAATTCTTCGGTGATCGGTGGCTGAACATCTCGCCGCGTTCTCTGACCGAGCCTCTGGGCACCTCCAAATCCGGCGCGACGAGCGAAGACACGGCGCTTCGCACCGTACTCGACTCGATCGAGACGGTTCAGGTGAGCGACATAAGTCGACATACCCGTGAATACCTGAACGCCGGCTTCTCCGGCGACCGTCTGTTATCGGAGATGGGGCAGTCGATTCTCAAAGATGACAACGGGTGGAATCTGGTGCATACCCTGCGGATGGTCTTCGATGAGTGGAGGTTGTGTGAAGGACACCCCGCCCGCAACCAGTTGCTCATTGGTCTCAGCCGTTGGGCGACCGATGCGCGCAAGCGCTCAGGAAATCAATCCGCGGCGAAGACGGCGCAGCGGTTCGCCCGGGGTCAGACGGCGGTTGATCTGTATGAATCGTGAACTGTACCGCGCAGTGGCGCGGGCTGGCCAGCCTGCGCCACAACGTCGCCTCGAGTGCGCATTCGGAGACTTGTGGGCAGGGCTAGTCCCTGCCCGCACGGCGTACCTTTGGCGCGGTAACTTTCAAGACAGTCTGCGGCAACAAAGACTGGCGTTTGACAGTCGCCGCGCCCGTGCGCTAATTTTGATTGTTAACATTTCCCCTGGATTCCGTTGCGGTGAACAACTGATGAGAACTCTTTTTGAAGACACCGACGTCCGGGCCGATATCGAAGATGCCCGCGAACAGAAAAACTTTTCCCGGCTGCCGCTGATCCTCTGGATTGTAGCGATTGCCGTATTCGGTGGCTCGTGGGGGTTCCATCACTGGGCAAGAAACCGCAAGCCTCCAGCTCCGCCTCCGGCCGCCGCTTCGCTGGACGATACTGATCAGGTCAATACGTTGGTCAATCAGTTCAACGGCTTCATCAAGCAGGACAATTGGGGCGAGGCTCAAAAACTGCTTGCTTCTGCGGGTCAGCAGCGACTGGACGACGAGAAGAAAAGCCTTCGTGAAAGCCTGCTGGCCGAGCGCAAGGACGACAAGGTGGTCGAGGCGCTGATCACGCCCAGCCGAACCCGGACGCCTTCAACCGTACGCATAGATTGCGCCTACCTGTTTCCTGACAGTCAAAACAAGATCATTCCGCTGACTGTCGTTCTCGAGAACAACAAGCTGGCGATCAACAGCTGGTAAAAGAGAAAAGGACCTGGAATGGGGCCGCTGCCCTCATTCCAGGTCCTCAATCCTGAACCCTTATACTGACTTAGCGAGAGACCTGGCTACGGTCTGCCGACTCCGCGTCCGCCGCCTCCGCCGGATGCGCCGGATATGCCACGCGATGTCGCGGCGCCCGAATCAACGGTGCGTGGAGCGGAGATTGTCGAACTACCACTGGCGGTGCCAGACGAGACGCCTCTCGATGGATATGACGAATCGATGCCACGGCCAGCCGGGATGTCACGATGAGCGGCCCTGCCGGCTCCATTGCCCGTGCCGGCAATTACCCGCGCCTGCTCGATGCTCCTTGGCCCACGGGTACCGGCCACCGCTCCGCCACCAGCCACCACCATTGTTGTAATACGGCGAGTTGTAATAGTAGTAAGGCTGGTAGTAATACCAGTCGAGATAGCGCCGGAAGTAGTAGAAGCCGTAGGGCGAGTAGAATATTCCCGAGCCCGGAATGTAGGTGTAGCAGTTGAAGAACGGATCGTAAAGCCAACCGTAGGCGAGAGAGCTCGACGAACTTCTCGTGCTGCGCAACGCCGCATAGTTGGCCTGGGCCAGCATATCCGCTCGCTGGAAGCTCCATTCATCAAAAGCATCAACCGCCAGGTCCTTATCGAGCTTGGCAATCTCGGGTCGATTGGCGGCTTCGCTCGCACCCGTCAGGCGTACGATGTTTCCGTGGTCGACCTTGACCCCACCCTTCGCCTGGAAACGGTCCCGCCCACCAAGGTAGATTTCACCCTGGCGCACGCTGACGATCGTCTCATTGGCCCTCGCGTCCAATCGGATCAGACTCTTCTTCGCAATCGACAATGATCCCTGCGGAGTGTCGATCTGAAGAGGAGTCTTCTTGTCGATCTCTGCTATCTCGACCATTGCTGAGCCGCTGATCAGCTCGAACCGAGCCTCATCCAGCGCGGTATTGACCGCCCGGACTTCCGAATCGTTATTGAGACGCAGCACAGAGCCCGGCGTGAGGAGCAATTCAGCCCTGCCGGTAGTCGTGATCAGCCGGTCCCCGTCACGCATCTGGGTCCCGAGCGATGCCCGGCCCCTTTCACCGTCGTCGCTGTCCTGCCTCTGGATGAAAACCGCTCCATCGACGCGATTGACGAATCCGGCCCGGCTGGAAATCATGTGCTGCGCGACTCCCACGCCAGTCAGGAGACTCGTAAGCGCGGCTGTCGCGATGACAGACACGAGCCTGGCGCCTAGACGCGAAGCCTTACTATTAATCATTGTCGGCCTCCGGTCCGGCTCGCCAAAGGGTAGGGAGCCGGAAAAAGAAATTACGGGTATATGACCCGCTTGCAATTGTAGTCTTTCTGCTGGCAAGGTCCAAGAGGAAATGGGCGGCCGTATGAACAGACCTCCAACTGACCAGTTGCTCGAATTCCTCGCGCCGTACGATGTCAGGGTCGGCGAGATAGCCCTCGCTCTCCGCGAGATCGTCTTGAAGTGAGGCCCCGGAAGCCAACGAAACGCTCTTCCGAGGCTATGCCGTCTCGCTCACCTACTCGTTGACAGACCGTTGGACCCAGGGCTTCTGCCACATCGTCGTCTATCGGAACCACGTCAACCTGGGGTTCTTCAAGGGCGCCGTGCTTCCTGATCCGAAGGGGCTGCTGGAGGGCTCCGGAAAGATGATTCGCCACCTTCGCGTCGCCTCCAGGGAGGTCCTCGAGAAGCCCCACCTACTTAGATTCCTTCGATCTGCAATCAAGCTGTCAAAGGCTGAGCTCAAGCTCCGGCCAGTGCCGCGACGTGGCGCCTGACGGTTCCCCCCAGGGTATCGAGGTTGTAGCCACCTTCCAGGCACGAGACGAGCCGGCCCTCGCACGAAGCGAGCGCCAGTTCCTTAAGGCGCTTAGTCATCGTCGCGTATTCGTCATCGGTCAACCGAAGCTGACCAAGCGGATCGGCCACGTGAGCATCGAATCCCGCCGAGACGATCACCAGATCGGGCGCGAAGTCGCGAGCCGCAATCTCCATCCCCGTTTCGAAACTTCGCATGTACTCGGCAGCAGGTGCTCCGCCCGGAATTGGCACGTTCAGCGTGAGTCCTTCTCCAGGACCTGCGCCCCTTTCGTTTGCTGCCCCCGTGCCCGGATACCAGGGATACTGATGCAGGCTGAAGTAATAGACGCTGTCGTCGTTGTAGAAGATGTCCTGCGTGCCATTTCCGTGATGCACATCGAAATCGACGATCAGAATCTTCCTCAGCTCGGGATATGTTGCCTGCGCGTAACGGGCGGCTACCGCAACGTTATTGAAGAGGCAGAAGCCCATGACCTCGGTCGAGGTGGCGTGGTGTCCGGGAGGCCGGCAGGCGACGAACGCATTTGTCGACGAGCCGCTCATGACCTCATCTACGGCCCGGCATGCGCCGCCGGCGGCGAGGCGTGCCACATGGGCTGAGTCGTGTGAAACAACGGTGTCAGCGTCGAGCGCGATGCGTTCGTAGCGCGCCGAATCGGCGACAAGCTTCAATGTTTCAGGGTCGTGGCAGCGAAGCAATTCGCTATCGGTTGCCTCGCGCGGTTGGAGCTTATTGAGCTCGGTCCAGAGGTCCTGGTCGTGAATGAGCGCCGAAAGAGTAGCCTTGTATCTCTCGGGTCTTTCGGGGTGCTCGCCGGGATTATGGAGAAGGAATTGATCGGAGTAGATCAGCGAAGTGGCCATGCCCTGATCGTAGCACAATCGTATAAGGGGGCTGACGCTTCCTTCGGAGGATCACCCGCGCCCTTCGGGCACGGGACAGGCAGGGACAAGGGAGTGGAGTGTCTCAAAATTGTCCAGTGTCCTGCTCCGGCATCCCGCAGGGATGCAAGAAGTAGCCAGGGGCAAGCGAAGCGCAGCCCCTGGGATGCTCGTCGGAACACCCCTTGCGCCCCGGAGGGCCGCAAGACCTCTTGCGATGGAGCCACCGTTTGTCTGGCGTCCTTTCAGGACGCGGTTTTCATTTTGCGCTCGGTTCCAGGGGCTGCGCTTCGCTTGCCCCTGGCTACCCTCTCGCATCCCTTCGGGATGCCCGAGCGATCCCGCACAATTTTTGCGACAGTCTCCAAGCCCTGCCCCTACAATGTTGACTCGTAGGGCGGCTGGGAGCCGCCCTAACAAGCACATCTGCCACGCCTGCACAAAACCAGGTGACGGCCTCATCTAACGATAGAATCCGCTCAGGCTGCGCTAAAGGCATAAGCGCAGAGCTACTTACCTGAATCGCCATACACTCGCCAAGAGTCGTTGTTGATTGCCGGACACGTGGTATAATTGTTGCTCCCAACGTTCATCTGAAATTAACGACAGAGTTGCCTAACGGGGTGAACGACCGGTGACGCGGAAATCGACAGCGACGGCAATAGTAATCGGGGTGCTGACTCTGGTCGGCTTCGTCCTCGTGGCCAATCTTGTTGGCGGCCGCCGTCCTGATACATCAGCCACGACTGCGCAGGCAAGACCATCGCCCGCCGCCAAAGCCCCTCAAGTTTCGATGTCCCCGCTTCCGCCAGCAGCCAAACCGGCCCAGGCGGATGGGCAGCTTCACTCTGATCTGACGAGTGCCCAGACATTGATCGACCAGTTGTCGGCAGCTATTACGGCGGCCAACTGGACCGGTGCGCATGACCTGTTCGTAGAGTTCCAGCACAAGACCGAAAGCTTGCCGGCCCCACAACTCGCGCATCCCGATATCTCGCCGCTGCTTCAGGATTTCTTCTCTTTCTACGAAGTTGAGCTCGAGCGCGCACTTGCTGCGCAAGACGTCTGGCATGCCAGTTCTGCGCTCAACCAGTTGAGTGGAATCCTTGCCGACGAGCGAGTCCGGATAGGCTCACGCGGGATGCCTCCAGAGTATCCACGTCTGCGGTTTCTCGTGCGTGAAGTCGAGCTCTGGAGCCAGGCCAGTGACGAGAGGATGCTTCGAGTCAGGGCGGTCGCGCTTCGTGATGCCTGGAGAGACCTGAAACCAATTATCGCCCGGCGCAATGGCGTCGAGCCTGCCAAGAATTTTCAGGCCCTTGTCGACAAGCTTTCAGGCGCCGGCCCGATTCAGGATATCGCTGCTCTCGCACCCGAATTCAACAAGGCACTCGACCAGATGGATTCTCTCTTCCGGAGGCAGCCAAAGCCTGCCGGAACGGGGCAGAGCATCAGTCAGGCAATCGACGAAGAGTAAACTCCAATCGTGGCAGTTATGCCCTTCTGGCTCCATTCCGCCACATAGTGAGCCAGCCAATCTCAGAGACTAACAACTAAAGCGCCAGCATATTTAATGACCCAATCACCCCTCAGGCGACTCATCTGCTTACCAGCGCTTGGTTTATTGAGTCTGGCGCTCCTTTTTGCAGGCTGCGGCAAAGGCGACAGCGCAAGCTCGTCCAGTCCTTCGCCAAAGCCCTCAGCAACCGCAACACCCAAACCAAGCGGCGACCTGATCCTTGCCAAGGAAGACCTCGATCGTGCAATGGATGAGCTGCTGAATAAGAACTTCAGGGGCGCACTCGATTTTCTTGAGCCCGCTCGCGGAGAGGTCGTGGCGGCGGCCAGTGCTGCTAAAGATAAGCAGCGCACCGAGCTCGAGTCGATCGCTACTTCACTGGCATCGATCAAGGGATTGGTGGAGGCGCACGATGCGGATGCCGAGAAGGAGCTGAGAAGGACCACTGCCAGAGTAGACAAGCTGGCTCATTGACGGGAATTGCGTATGACGGTAACTCAACGCTCTGCTTCACTCTCACAAATTTATTTCCGCCGACTGTAGCCCGTCATGCAATCGCATGACTTTGATTGTCCGGGCCTCTTCGAACACCACTCAAGGCACCGGGGTATTCGCCGGTGCAGTCCCATCTGATCAACATCCTTACACGGGTCAAACGATTGAGGAATTCGTGCGCTGAAACCACACGACGGTAACGCGACGATCGCAACCACCACAGAAAACAGAGCTCCGATTGCCGTCGAGAATCGCGCTCAGGTTCTGGGGTCAGTGTCGGGAGAGACTACGAATTAAGCAGGTCGTCGACGCCAGGACGTCCTAGTAGTTTGGGGTGCTGATCAGCTCTGCCGCGCACCGGAACCACCGTCGGTTTGCCGTACAGCAATGGGTCGCGTACTTTCACACACGAGTAGAGCGGGTGAAGGTTGCTAGCTGCGACGATGTGAACGATCTTGCCGCTCGAAGAGGCGATGCCGAGCCCGAGCTTCGGGTCGGCCAGCGGTAGCAATCCTGTCGGCAATGCCGCGGCGTTCGCCTTCAGCACAATCTCGGACGAGGAATCTTCCGAGACCAGGATCGTAGCGGATTCCGCACGATACAGCGCGTCGATGAGCAGCCATTCCTTCTGCCAGCGCCCGTCCTCGTAAGCCTTAAGGAGACTCGACGCCAGCATCAGCCGATCGGCGATCTCCACCTGCGTCATCTTGATCGCCTCGAAGACGTAGCCACCTTCACTGGTGAACGCAATCGACAGTTCGCCGCTGGCGAGCGGGACTGCCGTTCCAGCGCCAGCGCTGATCTTGTCGCTGCGCCTGGCTGAGGCTGAGTAGCTGACGTTCTCCGCCGTCCCCTCGCGCACGTCAGACTCACCGATACCGAGCTCCTTGAGCGATGCCACCCGGCGGAAGCGGCCGCCTTCGAGCACGCCGATGTCACCGAGGGCGATGGCTACGGAGGGGAGCCAAGTCGCGAAAAACCCCAGGTTGTTGTGCATCTCCTTCTGATAGAGCTTCACGGGGCTGGCCATATTATTCCTTTCCTTATGTTTGCAGTTGCCGCAGCTGCCTGATGTTCACGAAGTGCTGGAGTTCGATATCCGACTCGAGAATGAGTCGGGTGGCGGCGTTCTTCGCGGTTCGGTAGTCTAGCATGTCGCCGCCTTCCTTGCGTTCCGCTCCCGTTTCAGCTGCGACCGTTCCACCGCGCACCTCAACCGCTCCAGTCGTCTCGAAGAGTGTCAGTTCACCGCGCTTTAGAGCAGCGCGAATATCCCCGGTCCGCGGTGGCGAATCCCAAGTCACCGCGTCAGGAGCCAGATAACCCGTTAGGGCGTGTGCTCCACGCGAGGACCGCGTGATCACGATCACCGGCTGCTCATGCGCTGCTTCGAGCAGCGACGCGAACAGGCAAGCGAAGTCGAGACAGGTGCCGCAGTTCAATGCGTCGATCTCAGTTGGAGTGCGGATCAACTGCACGATTGGGTGGCTGGTGACCGGCTCCAGCGTGTAATAAAAGTGATCTTGTTTGACGCGATCGTACAGCGCCCGGCAAACATGATCGCTGTGCGTGCGGCTCGGATCGGCGTCATCGATGCTGCGCATGACGCCGATAACCCGGTCACTCACATAGCTGTTTTCGGGCCAGATGTGCACTAGCAGACCAGGGCCGTCATTCGGATCCCAGTTTCCGCCTCCCGATATCGGCGTCGCCACGCGCTGCAGGTCTTCTTCGCTGGACGGCCGCTCGAAAGCGCTCAGATAGTTCTGGAACACCTTGAGGAACTGTGGCTTCAGGTCGTACGAGGAATTCCAGCGGACGACGCCCGAGAGTTCCGGGTCGGCGTTGGTGGCTCCAGGATCGTGTCGCAGGCGAACTGACGGAATGCAGTGGGCATGAGCCATCGCGAGGTAGAGATCGGAATATGAGAGTTCGTTGCCAAGAACGAACACGCACAGCTCTGAGTCCAGGATCGACTCGAAGACCTCAATGTTGTCGAATGCATCGTCCATGCTCTCAGCGTATTTCAGCGACGTTGCATACTCGTCGGCACGCAGAATCGCGGCAACGTGGCTCGCAGCATCACGCAGGATCGGTTCACTGCCGCTGACAACCGTGGCACGCTTCGGATGGTACGCACGCAGCACGCGTCGGCGTCCCCGCCCGAGCGTATTGCGGAACTCGTCGATTGCTGCCACGTGGCTGGTGTGCTCCGTTCCCGGATCCTCGTGGAAGAAGGGCACGGCCCACGATGGAAACTGCGACTGGAACTGGTTGAGAATCTGTGCGTCTACGAACAGGATGCGCGGTCCACGTGAGCGCCGGGCGAGCATCAGCTCGTGAGCGATGTAGGGCGAATAGGTAAGCGACCCATTGGCGGCGATACGCCGCGGGATGATCGAGACGAAGCCGTCCATTTCGAAGAGGTAGCGTTCGAGCTTTGCGACGCACCAAACGTCGGTCTTCTGGTCCGCGCGGAGGGTGATGCCGGCATTGGTGAACAACTCGGAGAAGTAGGTGTTGATCGGAACGTCGCGATAGCTGTGACTAAAATACGCCTCCATGTCAGGCTTGTCCTTCTCAGCAGTCAGTTGCGGCGAGCGAACTTTTCGGTGGACGGAACAGCTTGAACATTGAGAATTCAGTTCACGTCAGGTTGCCCGTCCTTGATATCGGTTGATAAGGCGTAGCGCGTGTGCTGTCGTGCGTTTATCCGTCTCCATGCTAGTTCTTCTTCTCTATTCTTTGCTCATGTGTTCATACGCGGCGCAGATGGGGCCGCTTCGAAGAAGGACATGGCGATGGTGGCTTACGACAGCTTCAATGTGGCAGTTTGCCAGGCGAACCGATAGCCAGACGAGGGACTCTATGAAAACGAGATTTCACGATCACTCTCCATCAAGGTCGATCTGGAACCGCTCGGCCATACGATAGAGCGTTCGCCTGTCGATTTTCAGAACCTCGGCTGCCCGGGTCCGGTTTCCCCCGACGGCTGCGAGAACCTGCAGCAGGTAGCGGCGCTCGAGCTCATCCAGCGAGGGCAGGCCATCGAAGAGCTGGTTCTCGAGCGCCTTTCCTCCGTCCTTGTTCCGTGTTCGAAGACGTGGCGGCAGGTCGTCCGGAGTGACTATGGATCCGCGAGTGTGAAGCACTGCGTGCTCAATCGTGTTTTCGAGCTCACGTACGTTTCCGCTCCATTCGTAATCGTGAAAGAGTTTGAGGACGTCCTCCGAGAGGGTCACGTATTTTCCGGTCTCGGCACAGGTGCGCTGCAGAAAGTGGTGGGCGAGAAGAGGGATGTCTTCGCGACGCGTCTTCAGCGGCGGCACTCGCAGCGTAATCACACTCAAACGATAGTAGAGGTCCTCGCGGAATCGGCCCTCCTCGACGTCATCTTCGAGCTCCCTGTTGGTGGCGGCAATGACCCGCACATCAATTCGGATCGACTTGGTGGAGCCTACACGCCGCACTTCCCCCTGTTGCAGAGTTCGAAGCAATCTAACCTGAAGCGCCGGGCTTGTCTCACCGATTTCATCCAGGAAGATCGAGCCGCCCTCTGCCTCTTCAAAGAGTCCTTTCTTATCGGCGATAGCGCCGGTGAAGCTGCCTCGCGTGTGACCGAAGAGCTCGGCCTCCAGGAGAGTCTCGGTCAGAGCACCGCAGTTAACCGCGACAAAAGGCCGGTCGACTCTCGGACTGTGTTCATGAATTGCACGCGCCACGAGCTCCTTGCCGGTTCCGCTTTCACCGCAAACCAGAACCGTCGAACGATAGGCGGCAACCCGTGCAATCTCCATATAGAGCTCGATCATCTGCCGGCTATGACCCACGAGTCCGGAATGCGCATAGAGACTGGTCAATTCCCTCGGGGTTGTCTGGGCTCCGGGCGGAGCTTCGTCTGAGACCTTCAGCGCGCGGCGGGCGGTTGCCACGATCTCCAGAACGTTGAATGGCTTGCTGATGAAGTCGAAGGCTCCCTCCCGCACCGCCTCGATCGCAGTTTCAAGGGTTCCGAAGCCGCTGATCAGGATAACCTGGGATCGAGGCGAAAGCCGCCGGAACTCTTTTAGCAACTCGACGCCATTCAACCTGTCGTTGAGGTTGATGTCACTGACTACGAGGTCGAATTCATCACTAGTCACCGCTTTGAGCGCCTCGTCTGCATTGCCTGAGGATTTGACGCACCATCGCTGCTCTTCAAACAGCTCACGGAGCAGATCGCAGGTTGCGGCATCGTCGTCGATCACAAGAATCTTTTTCGCTCGCTCGGCCATCTCAGACACCACTTCAGAGAATTGAATGTGAGGATTGCAGCTTGTCCTGGTAAGACTCGCTTGTGGAATCGACGACTGCAGGCAGCGAGATCTCAAACTCGGCCCCTCGGCCGACTCCGCTGACCACGGTTACTTCGCCGCCATGCTCGCGAATGATCTGCCTGACTATGGCGAGGCCCAGTCCCGTGCCGCGGCCCTGCAGCTTGGTGGTAAAGAACGGATCAAAGACGCTCGCGCGCAATTCCGGACTGATGCCGGCACCGGTGTCGCGGCAATGGACGTGCACAAGATCGTCCGAGTAGTCGGTTGAAAAGGTCAGCTCTCCACCCTCGGGCATCGCGTCGAGACTATTGTTAATCAGATTGATGAAGACCTGCTGAAGCTGGTCAGCATCCGCGCGCACAGGCGGCATGTTGTCGTTGAGGAGCGTCACCAGCTCGACCTGGTGGGCTGCAAGAGTCGGAGCTGTGACCTCGAAGATGCGCCGCAGCACGCCATTCAGATCGGTGGGCTCGAGTTGAGGCCTGGGCCGGCGCGTAGCATCGAGCAGGTTACGCACAATGCGCTCTATTCGGTTGATTTGCGATAGAACGAGGTCAATCCTCTCGCGCACGCGGGCATCTTCGGTCCGCGCTGCGAGAAGCTGGACATGGCCGGATATCAGATTGAGCGGCGTACCGACCTCATGAGCGAACTGCGCGGCGAGCTGACCCGCTGCTGCAAGGCGTTCGAACTTGGTCAATTCTCGCTGGATTTCAAAGAGCGTGGCGTTCGATTCCTCGAGCTGAGTGTTGCGCTCGGCGAGCTCAGTCGTTGCGTCGTGAACACGCTCCTCGAGTTGCCTCTGGTAAGCGGCGCGCTCCTCTGTCATGGCTCGCAACCTGGTAATCATGTGATTGAAGACGGTTGCAAGCTGGCCGAATTCGTCCGGCGCTCGCACCGGCGCAGCGACATTGAGATTGCCGGTTTGAACCTCCGACATCGTCTGCAAAAGGTCTTCGACGGGGCGATAGATGATCTGACTGAAGATGAAGTAGAGCAACGCCGTCAGCGAGATGATCGCAACTGCCAGCAATCCGAGCGTCAGCCTCATGATCTGCTTGGAGAGCGCAGAGAACGCGACGCGTTCGAGAGTCAGGCTGACGACGCCCTGGAATGTATTTTCGTTGTCCAGGATTGGAGCAGCCGCGTAGATGACCTGTCGGTGCTCCTGGCCAACCTCACGGAGGCTTGCAACCACTTCACCATTTCGAAGCGATTTGAGATGCGCGGGGCTGATCTCCTCCGGCTCGGCGGTCGTCAGAGCGATCACCTCGCGAATGCCCTGGCTGGTATCACCGTAAATGCGGATCTGCCTGATTTCACCTTCGTGAGCATCGCGGAAGTCGAGCGTGCGGTTGCGCAGAGCGCTCAGTTCGGGCGGGTCATTGGAGATGAGGTAGGCAAGCTGGGTCGCCAGCTGCTTGGCTCGTTGTTCCTGCTCCTCGACTTCGATGTCTTTGATCTTCGATATGAAGAAATAGACTACGACGAGCATGACCGCTGCCAGAACTGCGGAGATGAGGATGGTTGTCCGGGTGTAGACCTTGAGCGGTTTCATAGGCTCAGCCAGGTAAATGATAGCGCATGAAGGTGGGCCGGATAAGCGATTCCGTTTATCTTCGGTCCGGCGCCCCTCCAGGGCGCGGTGACGGGTGGGGTAACGCTTACCGGCGGTTTCACCGCCGGCTAATATCCGCGCGCACGTCCCGTGCGCAGGAATGCGCCCTGAATATCCGCCCGCACACCCGAAGTGGCGAAGGAAGGCAGGGCGAACAGTGCAATGAACATTGGGGCTGGTCGGTATCTCAGCGTTTCCCGCGCGCCGGAGGTGCGCGCGGATATTAGCCGGTGGTGAAACCACCGGATCGCCCCGCAAGCGAAGCGTCGCGCCCGGGAAGGGCGCCGGACGAGGTTTAGGTCAGAAGGGGCGTTTTCAGGTCCCAGATAGTTGCCGAGACGGACAACCCCCCGCTTATGGTGCCCGCGCTCTGCATTTGTTATAATTCACTTCCGCCGGCGCATCAGGCGCCATTTGACTCATTAACATTGCCAGGAAACGCCTCTGGAAGGTGCGATTATTCCGCTGGCCGAAATCAGTGGCGGAAAGAATCTCAGGACTCTTCAGTCGCATTCCAGCCAGATTCCGAATCCTCACTTACAGCGCAGCCCTCGTTCTTCCTACTACCCTCCTGGTCTCACATTTCGGCGTCTCCTCCGTCCGTGAATACCGTTCTGGAGAGATTGCGAGCACCGATGTCGTTGTCCCGATCGATCTCCAGGTCATCGATCAGAAGTCCACTGCCGAACGAAAACGCCAGGCGCGCGAGCGCCTCGCACCTGTCTTCGATTTCGACCCGCTGGCAGGCAAGAAGACCAGCCAGCAGATAACTCTCGAGCTGGAGGCGCTCGCGCTCAGGTATAAGCAGCTCATCGCCGAGACTTTCAAGACCGACGCACCGTCGCCGGCCGAGAAGCGCTCTCCCGCATACCAGCGTATTATCGACAGTCTTGCCGAAGAGAGCTCATCTCCGGCGTCACCTTTCAAGCTCGACCTTCCGTCCGACGCGGTTGCGGCGCTTGCTTCGGATGGCATGACACCCGCAACCTTGAGAGCCGTCGGACGGGCAGTTGACACGGTGGTCAACCGCTACGTCTACGACGACTCCGACGCGACACTGATCAACATCTCAGGCTTTCAGCTTTCACCAGAACCCAACCAGGACACTCAACCGCAGGTACAGAGTTCGGCGATCAGCGTCTCAGCGGCACGGCTCGAGCTTCAAAGGCAGCTCCAGCGTGAGCTTCCTGTTCTCGGGCGGGCGAGCCGGGCAGCTCTTGCGGGGCCGCTGGAGCCTCTGGTAAAGCCCAACTTGAGCCTCAATCCGGGCGCAACGGCGGCAGCACAGCAGCGAGCCGAAGAGACCGCGAGACCGGTAGTCGTCTCGCTGCCTCGCAACCTCGTGCTGCTGCGAGCCGGCGACATGGTTACCGACGACAAGCTGCCCATGCTTCACGAGGTGCGCCGATACCAGATGGGCGAGCGACAGCCAATGCGGCTCCTGGCGCTGCTGATTGTCGTCTCACTGATCTATTACGCACTCTACCAGGTGGCGACCACCGCGCAGCCAAGCCGCCTCGCACCGAGGACAAACTTCTGGGTGGCAGGCTCCGCTGTCCTGATCGAGACGGCGATCATGCGGCTCGGAATGTTTATCGCGGCCGTGCTCAGCACGCGGCCCGAAACCATGAGGCTCGCCGATGTCTTCAATGTGCAGCTGGGTATTCCCTATGCCGCCTGCGCAGTCGTCTTGTCACTCCTGCTTGGAAGTCAGATTTCCTTGGTAGCCGCGATCTTCGTCGCGCTCTTCGCCGGTTTGATAGCGCCATCGGGATTAAACATGTCGCTCTTCGCGCTCTGCGGCTCCCTTGCCGCAATCTACGGCGCGGAACGCTACAGATCACGCAATGCAATCATCAGAGCGAGTCTTGCGGTAGGCGTCATCAACGTTGTGGTCGGCATCGCAGCAAGGATTATCGATCACCGAGAGGTGAGCTGGAGAGGCCTTGCCGGGGCCGCAGTCTTCGGCCTCGTCGGCGCCCTTATCACGGCTGCGATAGCGAGCTTTGCGACCCCGCTCTACGAATCGGTCTTTGACATTCTCACCGATCTGAAACTGCTCGAGCTCTCGAACGCGGATCTTCCGCTACTCCGCCAGCTGGCGATTCAAACACCGGGCACCAACCATCATTCATTTATCGTCGGGACGCTTGCTGAAGCCGCGGCCAAGGAAGTAGGCGCCAATCCATTACTGACGCGCGTCGGATGTCTCTATCACGACATCGGCAAACTTGCAGCGCCGAAGATGTATATCGAAAATCAGCAGGGGGGTCCAAATCCACACGACCGCGTCAGCCCTCGCGACAGTGTGAGAATAATCACCGGTCACGTCAGGCGCGGGCTAAAAATGGCGCAGGAGGCCAACCTGCCGCAGCAGATCATCGACTTCATCCCCCAGCATCATGGAACGCGAGTGGTCGTCTACTTCTATCACAAAGCCAAGGCCCAGGCCGAAGCACGCGGTGAAACGGTCGATATCAAGGACTTTCGATATCCCGGTCCGAAGCCTCGCACCAAGGAGGCCGTCATTCTCATGCTCTCAGACGCGGCCGAGGCAGCCGTGCGCTCGCTGGACGAGCCGACAGCTGAGAACATCGAATCCATTATCAAGAAGATCTGCGACAGTATTCTGGCGGATGGCCAGCTAGATGAATGCCAGATCACTTTCCATGAGCTGACGCTGATTCGCGATAGTCTCAAGCGGACGCTGGTCAGCATCTACCACCAGCGGATCAGTTACCCCGGCTTCAATCCGCCGGCCGAGGGCGAACCACACGACGGCAACTACGAGCGGGTGCACGAAGAACCGGGTGAAGAGATGGCTGCTCTCTCGGCTCGCAGCCGCGGCACCCGCTAAGAACTCCTGGCGGAAATTCTCGACTAGCATAACTTCTCCGAGCATCCCGAAGGGATGCGGGAAGGTAGCCAGGGGCAAGCGAAGCGCAGCCCCTGGACTGCCCCCGCGAAGGATGCCCGCGCCCTGAAGGGGCGCGAGACCTGGCGCGATTAACCAACGTGTCGGCTCTGGCGTCCTTTCAGGACGCGGTTCTCTTTTAAGCGCGATTCCAGGGGCTGCGCTTCGCTTGCCCCTGGCTAACTTCCGGCATCCCTTCGGGATGCGACAACCGCCCGAGTGGGCTTACAGGAAGGCCTCTTTGAACGAACTAGACGCCTTGCGCAGCTCGAGCCACTGAGGGAATAGGTCCGGCGTCTGCAACCATACCGTCAGCCAGGCGGCGATTTCGGCATGGACGGCGCGTGATGGCTGGTCGCGAGTCTCATCTGAAGCCCGTCGCAGGGAGCCATCCCTCGCATCGATGGCCAGCTTTCGCGCCAAACGGACTCCCGTACGATCACCTGCCCGTTCGAACTTTCGGCAAAGGCGGTCCAGGCGCGATATCGAGGATTCCGCCTCGTCCAGTGTCTCGAGATTGAGAAGGCGATCGAAAAGTCTCTGGTAGCGTTCCACCGGCGAGGACATGGCGAATATCTGATCGAATCTCACCGGGAGCTCTTCATCGACCAGAATTCGTGCAATCTCGGCAGGGGTCATGGCGCCGCCTTCGCCCAGCTCGACAATCAGCGCGCGACTGATTTGAGCGATCTCTCGTGCTCCGACTTCGCCCATTGCTTCGCGATCATAAATCTCGAGTACGGTCTCCTTCTTAGTTTTCCCACTCACTGATTGGACCTGTTGACGCTCTCGATGAAGATCTCATTGAGCGAGGGCTCGATCATCTCGAAGCGAAAAATGCGGGCGCCACCAGCGATCAATTCACTGAGCCACGCCTGAGGGTCGACGCCCTCCTGCAACCGAACCTCGACGTGATCGGGAAACGGCACAACCGACATGCACCGAGAGGTGTCGTTGAGAAGGCTCTCATAGTTCTCTCCATCGAGCGCGATCGCCCGCTTGCCAAAAGAACGCTTGACCTCTCTAATCCGCCCGCTGAGTACCTTCCGGCCCCGGTTGATGAGGCAGATCTCGTCGCACAACTCCTCGGCCTGCTCCATGAGGTGCGTCGAGAAGATGATCGTCTTATTGCGTCGCTTGAACTCCTGTACCACTTCCTTGAGCAGGTTTGCGTTGATCGGATCGAGCCCGGAGAAGGGCTCGTCGAGGATCACCAGGTCAGGGTCATGAACGATGGTTGTGACAAACTGGATCTTCTGCTGCATTCCTTTCGAAAGCTCATCCCACCGCTTGTTCTTCCACTCGGTCATGCCCAATCGCTCGAGCCAGCCATCGATCCGTGTGGTCGCCTCCGATTGAGGCACGCCCTTCAGCCTGGCGAAGAAGCTGAGCTGTTCGCCGACCTTCATCTTCTTGTAGAGGCCGCGGTCCTCAGGCAGATAGCCGACGCGTTCCTGGAGCGCCGAGCTCATGCGCTGTCCAAAGAGCCGCACCTCGCCCGTGTCAGGCATCGTGATATTGACGATCATGCGGATTGTGGTGGTCTTTCCTGCGCCATTCGGACCGAGCAATCCGAAGATGCTGCCTTCGGCAACATCGAGCGAGAGGTCGTCGACGGCCGTGAAGTCGGAGTATCTCTTGGTTACGCGGTCGACTGAGGATCATGTTGGTCATAGCGCGCTATCCTACTACTATCAACCCTTTGGCGCTACGACCAGCCCCTGCCGGATTTGTTAAGCGACAACAAATTGGAAAGCCGTTATAATTATTGGTCTTCAGGGCCATCATGAACCGAGGCGCCCGACTCAAGACATTTACTCTCGTAGCCACCGAGACCGTGATCATCTTCTCGGTCGTGCTGCTCGGGCTATACGTTCGATTTTCGTCTCGAATGGGGTCGGTTCTGATCGACCAGCGCGGCCTCTACAAGATCGCGTTCACGACCTTCATCTGCCAGCTGATCTTCTACTTCTTCGAACTCTACGACATCTCCACGACGAGAACACGGCGCGAGTTGTTCATGCATACGCTCCGGGCCGTCGGGGTGGTATGCCTGGTTCTCGGAGGGATCTTTCTACTGCGCCCGACGCTTCTGCTTGGCTATCTCGAGTCGAGCGATACTGGCCAGGTCGTAAGGTACGCGAACGGCGTCATGCTCATGGCCGTCATCCTCGCGCTGGCGCTGATGGTCTGCTGGAGAATCGTCATACATTGGCTGCTCCGGCACCCATGGTTCAGCGAGCGAATCGTCATCGTCGGCACCGGGGCCGCAGCCGTAGACCTGGCCCGTGAAGTGACCTCACGGCGCGACCTCGGATACCACGTCGTCGGGTTCGTAGCCGAGGATCCGGCGCTCGTCGGGCAGAGTCTCTTCAATCCGAGTGTCGTCGGTATCGTCAGCGAGCTGGGGCAGATTGTCTCGCGGGATCGTGTCGCTCGCGTCGTAGTGGCACTCCAGGACCGGCGAGGCCATCTGCCTGTAGACCAGCTGCTCGATCTTCGGCTTCAGGGGACCGTGGCCATCGAGGAGGGAACCTCACTCTATGAACGAGTCACCGGGAAGATCAGCGTCGAAATGCTGCGGCCGAGCTGGATCATCTTCTCCGGGGGCAACAGGCGAGGACGACTCGAGCTCGGAGTCCGGCGTGCCATCAATATCGTCGGATCGCTGATCGCAATGATCGCTTCGATCCCAATCGCACTACTCACGGTTCTCGCAATCAAGCTCGATTCGAAGGGGCCGGTATTCTATACGCAGGAACGCGTCGGGAAGAATAATCGCCCATTCACGATCATCAAGTTTCGTTCGATGCGCGTCGACGCGGAGCAGGATGGGCCGGTCTGGGCACAGAGCGGCGACGAAAGAATAACGCGGGTCGGCAGGATCATTCGTAAGATCAGAGTCGACGAGATTCCCCAGTTCTTCAACATTCTCCGCGGAGACATGAGCTTTGTCGGGCCTCGGGCGGAGCGGCCCTTTTTCGTTGAGCAGCTCACTCGCGAGGTTCCATTCTACTCGCAGCGGCACCTCGTCGAGCCGGGATTGACCGGCTGGGCGCAGGTCAACTACGGGTATGGGTCGACGGTTGAAGACGCGGTTCAGAAGCTTCAATATGATCTCTATTACATAAAGAACGAGACACTGCTGCTCGATCTCTGGGTGATTCTGAAGTCGCTCAAGATTGTCTTCATTGGACGCGGAAGGTGAAACTTATGAGCGAGACCGGCCTACCCGATGAGCAACAGTTGACATACAGCGCCTACCTTCGGGTGCCGGAACTGACCAGCCTTCAAAGGTCGCAATCGGAGCCACCGCATCATGATGAGATGCTCTTTATCATCATTCATCAGACCTACGAGCTCTGGTTCAAACTGCTGCTGCACGAGCTGGATGCCGTAGTGACCAATCTGAAGGCTGCGGCCTCCCATCCCGGTTCGCGCGATGAGGTTTATGAGGCTGCCCGTCTGCTCAGGAGATGCACGGAAGTTGCCAGAGTTCTGGTGGAACAGTTCACCATCCTCGAGACCATGCTGCCGTCTCATTTCCTGGCCTTCCGCGGCAAATTGCGACCGGCAAGCGGGTTTCAATCGGAGCAGTTTCGAGAGCTTGAGTTTCTCTGTGGATTGAAGGACGAGAAGATGCTTCGATTCCACGAGCCGACGCCCGAGATGCATGAAGCATTGCTCAGGCGGCTCAAGGAGCCCTCGCTGAGGGATGTCTTCTTTGAGGCGATAGCGGCTCTTGGGATAATGCCATTGAACGAGAGCGACATCTACTGGGCGCGAGCGAGAGCCATCCTGGCTCTCTATCGCGATGAGCGGGGACATCGTGACTGGATCGATCTCTGCGAGCGGCTGACTGAGTTCGACGAGCTGCTGGTGAGCTGGCGCCTTCGACACATTCAGATGGTCGAGCGCATGATAGGGAGCCGGATCGGGACGGGAGGCAGTCAGGGCGCTTCATATCTCAAGGTGACGCTCGACAAGAAGCTCTTCCCCGAATTGTGGGAGGCGCGAACTCTGCTTACGGAAGTATAGTGGGCGCCTGGCGGGCTGGGACAACAGCCTCCGCATCCCGTTAGGGATGCAAGAGGGTAGCCAGGGGCAAGCGAAGCGCAGCCCCTGGATTGCCAAGCGAGGAAGGCCTGCGCCCTGAAGGGGCGCGAGCCGGCTCGCCATTAACCAACGTGTTGGGTCTGGCGTCCCTTCAGGACGCGGTTCTCTTTGCGACCTGATTCCAGGGGCTGCGCTTCGCTTGCCCCTGGCTACCTTCTCGCATCCCTTCGGGATGCCGGAGCGGGCCGGTTAAGATCAATTCTGTAACCTATTGGGTGACGCAAGGGTGTTTCTTATGGACGAACTAATATCATACCGCGCGCAATTTCCAATACTCGAGAAAAGCACCTACCTCATCAACCATTCACTGGGGGCCATGCCCGCCGGCGTCTACCAGCGCCTCCATGACTACGCCGACATGTGGGCGACGCGTGGCATCCGAGCCTGGGCAGAAGGCTGGTGGGACATGCCTGTGAGCACAGGTGACAAACTTGCGCGGATTCTCGGGGCGGCTCCCGGATCCATTGCCATGCACCAGAACGTCTCGGTCTGCCAGTCGATCATCCTCTCCTGCTTCGATCTCACGGGTCGGCGAAACAAGATCGTCTACGAGTCGCTCAATTTCCCTTCAGTCATGTACGTCTACGAGGCTCACGTCCGAGCAGCGGGTGCGCGCCTGGTCGAGGTCCCGAGCGACGACGGGATGACGATCGACACCGGAAGAATGGTCGAAGCCATCGACGACGAGACACTCCTCGTCCCTATCTCCCATGTTCTCTTCAAGAGCGCATACATTCAGGATGTCGAGGCGATCGTCCGCAAGGCACACGACGTAGGGGCTCTGGTTGTGCTCGATGTCTATCAGTCTGCCGGCACGGTGCCATTCAGTCTTCGCGACCTGGAAGTCGACTTTGCGACGGGCGGCTCAGTGAAGTGGCTATGTGGCGGGCCAGGCGCAGGCTACCTTTACGTCCGTCCCGATCTCCAGACGAAACTCGAGCCCAGAATAACAGGCTGGATGGCTCATCGCGCACCATTCGCATTTGAGCCGGGCGAGATCGAATACGCCAGTGACATCCACCGATTCCTTCACGGGTCACCGGCGATCCCGACACTCTATGCCGCTGAGAGCGGATACGATCTGATCAATGAAGTTGGCGTCGATCGAATTCGAGCCAAGTCGGTACGTCTGACGTCAAAGCTTGTTGAGCTGGCGGACCGGCATGGCTGGCGACTCAACTCACCTCGAGATGCGACTAGACGCGGCGGGTCAGTGATCATAGACGTACCAAATGCCGGCCCCGTGGTTGAGGAGCTGACGGCCCGTAACGTACTCGTCGATTTTCGACCCGGCGCTGGAATACGAATCGGGCCCCATTTCTTCAATACCGAGGAGGAGATTGCGTCGGTCGTCGATCAGATTGCGGAAATTCTCGAGAGCAAGCCATTCGAGAGGCAGTTTTCAGGCAGTGGGGCGAGGTTTTGAGCCGGGAGGATTACTTAAATGGAAGCTTGACCGCCTTCCCGCCGCTG
>CAVUOF010000007.1:0-19853 GCA_963743045.1 uncultured Acidobacteriota bacterium | reverse complement strand
TGTCGCCAAAGGCGCGACCCTGGAGTTTGGACGTTTGATCTCTCGATCACTGTTCAGCCAAGAGCACGCGGGACGCGTGCGCTCCCAGGCCGGGCTAGTCTCGATCAATCGCCCGTCACGGCAATATCGATTTCGCAGGTAGCCCAATGAGACGCTCGGACAGCCTGGGACCGCACGCGTCCCGCGTGCTCTTCGGTCGCACCATAGGTGCGACCTGAAATAGCCCAGGCGAAGCCTTGGGTTGCGAGCGACGCAACGACACGCGGCCATATCGGGGCCGCATTGGGCAACTGTTCGATTCTCGTTCGTAATGCCGCCCCTTCGAGACTGCGCATTTGCTTTCCCATGAATACCCGGGGCTGCGCCCCGGGCTATTTCAGGTCGCGCCTTTGGCGCGCACCCAATCGAACAGCGTTGTGCGGTGCGGCATTGTCGAGGACGATTGTCATACCCGAAGGCGCGTCAACTAGAAGGCAGGGAATATGGCTACTCTCTTTAAGGTATCTTCGATTCGGAGCGCAACTGCTCATCAAGAAACCGGGCTTTGCACTGGCCGCCGTCGTCGCGCTCGCTCTCGGGATCGGGGCCAACACGGCAATTTTCAGTGTCGTCAATGCGGTCCTCCTGAGATCGCTGTCTTATCCGGAATCGCAGCGGTTGATGCTCGTCAACCTGAACGACAGTCTCGCAACAACTCTGAAATCGGCGTCTCAACTCCGGACTTTCGCGAATGGCGCTCACGCAACCGTCGTTCGAGAGACTGGCTGCGGTTGCTTACGGCAGTTACGACGTCTCGGGCAACGGCGAGCCAGAAAGAGCTGTTGGAGCCACGGCCTCAGCTGATCTCTTCAGCGTCCTTGGCATTCAGCCCCTGCAGGGGCGTGCCTTCGCGCGCGAAGAAGAGCAGTTTGGAAAACACCACGTCGTGGTTGTCAGCAAGGGGCTCTCGGACCGCCGCTTCGGCGCACAGACCTCCCTCTCCGGACAGAGCCTGAAGCTGAATGGGGAGACCTTTTCGATCGTTGGTGTCATGCCGGCGGCATTTCAGTTTCCCGATCCCGGCGTCAGATTGTGGGTGCCGCTGGCGATTGCCGATGACAGTGAGTTCAATACGCGTGGCAACCACTGGCTGAGCGTCATTGGCCGGTTGAAGTCCGAGGTGACTCGGGCGCAGGCGCAGGCTGATATCGCTGCCATTCAGCATCAGCTCGAGCAGCAGGCAAAAGGCATCACCGGACTTCGCGTAACTGTCACATCGCTTCGCGATGCGACAGTGGGCAACGTCCAGCGGGCCCTTCTCGTTCTCCTTGCGGCGGTCATCTTCGTGCTTCTGATCTGTTGCGCAAACGTGGCAAATCTGCTGCTGGCGCGCGCCGCCGCGAGGCAGAGAGAGATCGCCGTCCGCATGGCGCTTGGAGCGTCACGGTGGAGACTCGTTCGCCAGCTTCTGACAGAAAGCCTGCTGATTGGACTGGCAGGTGGGGCAGCTGCCTTGTTCCTCGCATGGAAGGGAGTCGACCTGCTCGTCAGCCTCGAGCCGAACCTGCCGAGACTGGGCGAAATCAAGGTCGATATTTCGGTGCTTCTGTTCACGCTTGGACTGACTCTGGTGACGAGCCTCGTCTTCGGCCTCGCGCCGGCTATTCAGTCAACCAGGGCATGATTTCAGCGAGACTCTCAAGGAGGATGGGCGCAGAGCGGGAAGCGGAGTCCGCTCACACCGGCTGCGAAGCGGGCTGGTTATCGTTGAGATTGCCCTCGCGCTGATTCTGCTGGTCAGCGCCGGCTTGATGGTCAACAGTCTCGTACGATTGCAGCGGGTCAATCCAGGCTTTACAGCAGACAACCTGCTGACGATGCAGTTCTCGCTGCCGGAAGCTAAATATCCTGATAATCGTCCCGAGACAACGATCGCCTTCTACCACCAGGTGATTGAACGGGTGAAGGCGTTGCCGGGAGTGCAGTCGGCGGGCATGACGTCGGCCCTTCCATTGACTGATAGCGGCTGGGGCAAGCTCTTCTCTATCGAAGGACGTGCGGCTCCAAAATCGCTCGACGACGTGGCTGCCATCGAGTTTCGCCAGGTCAGCGGAGACTACTTCAAGGCGCTGGGGATGCAGCTTGTCAAAGGACGCTTCATCAATCAGGACGACAAACGCGATTCGTTGCCTGTAGCCGTGATCAACGAGTCAGTCGCTCGCCGCTACTTTGAGTCGGAAGACCCGATAGGCAAACGAGTCTGGCTGGGTCCGCCTGAGTCTATGATTCCAGCCGACTGGATTCCGGCGGGAATGGAAGTTGGGGATTTCCGCTTCACGCGCTGGACGATTGTTGGCGTAGTGAAGGATGTCCTCCACAAGGGCCTGAATAGCGCCAGCCAGGTTGAGATGTATACGCCTATAGAGCAGAACGGGAACAACAAGGTTGCGGACACGTCAAAGAACATGTATCATCGCGATCAGGACAACATCCAATCCAATGGCCATCATGCCTGCGATACGGCGGCAAGTGTTCGACATCGACAAGGAGCAGCCGATCTCGGACGTGGCGACTATGGATCAACTGCTTGGCAAATCGCTATCGCAATCGAGGCTGAGCACGCTACTGCTGGTGATCTTCAGCGTGGTCGCACTGGTGCTGGCATGCGTTGGCGTCTACGGCGTTATGTCCTACGCGGTCACCGAGCGAACGCATGAGATCGGCATTCGTATGGCACTGGCGCGGCTTGAGGAGATGTGCTCTGGATGATTGTCAGTCGCGGGATGGCGCTGGCGGGGGCGGGCGTTCTCCTGGGATTGGCAGGGTCGCTGGCGCTGACCCGGCTCATGTCGAGCCTGCTGTTTGGGGTGAAGGCCACCGACCCGATGACGTTCGCCGGTATAGCGTTGCTCTTGAGCGCGGTAGCTGTGCTCGCCTGTTACATTCCCGCTCGTCGAGCGACAAAGGTCGATCCGAATGATTGCGCTCAGGTATGAGTGACGCAATTCTCCGCCGGCCAATTCGAAGCCAACATTGTAGGGGCAGGGCTTGTCCCTGCCCAGCCGGTGCCGTCCGGCGCCGGTAACTTTTCCAAGATGAAATGTCCCAACTCCATGCCTGGGCCGAAGGACGCCTCGCAAAAAATACCGGCGCCAGACAGGCGCCGGTGGGCAGGGACAAGCCCTGCCCCTACAACGTTGTCACGACGTGCTGCATTCTCGAGATCAGCTCCAATCCTTACTTCAGCGCTTCGAGGACTGCATTGCGCACCGTCGGCCAGGCAGGTGAATCAGGGTCAATCAGATCGAAGTGGCCTGCGCCAGGCAGGATCGTCATGTGCACCTCATCCCCACTCTTCCGCGCCGCCTCCGCGTAGTCCTTTTCAAGCTCCGCCGGTACGATCCTGTCGCGCTCGCCGTGGATCAGCCACTGCTTCACACCGAGCGGCAGCAGATTGATAGGCGATGCCACCGCGTAACGCGACCCGAAAGACTCAGCCGCACCGCCCATCAGCTTTTGTGCGGCATCTTCGCATCCCGGCGCCTGTCTCTTCAGATCGGGAATTCCCGCAAGTGAAACCACGCCACGGATCGGCAGCGGATCAGGAGAATAGAGCGGACTCTCTTTGCTAAGGCGAGGGCGCGCCGCAGCCCAGAGCGCCAGTTGGCCGCCGGCAGAATGGCCCAGGACAACGACATGCGCCAGGTCGAGGTGGAAAGGGCCGGCCATGCTTCTCAGATGATCGATGCCTCTCCCGATGTCCTCGAATGTGCCGGGCCAGCCGCCGCCTGAATCACCGACTCGCCGGTATTCGAGACTCCATGTGGCTACGCCTTGCGCCGTCAGCGCGCGCGAGAGATGTGCGATATGAGAAAGATTGTATTCCGCGAGCCAGCAACCACCGTGTATGACAACGACCACAGGTATTGCCGCCTTACTTTCAGGGAGCCAGAGGTCTCCAAAGCAGTTCGGATCAGAGGCGTAGTGAATCCGTTGATCAGCCTTGGGAGGGGGCTTTGTGAGAATGCTTCTCGACGGCTCCTGCCGCGCAGGAGCGGATGCTCCGACTGCGATTATTGTCAGCCAGAGAAGAAGCCGCCTCATTATCCGTCTCCTGCAGACTCGAGAAAGCGGAGCATGATTTCGGATATTCGACGCCAGTCCTGCTGCTCGGCGGCGAGCTGGCGCCGGCCCGCCGGCGTGATCGAGTAGTACCTCGCCCGGCGGTTGTTTTCCGACAGGCCCCACTCGGATCGAATCCAGCCCATCTGCTCGAGGTGGAGGAGTGCGGGGTAGATCGTCCCCTGATTGAGGTGGAGGAGGCTGCCGCTGATCTGCTCGATACGGCGCGCGACGCCGTAGCCGTGAAGCGGCCCGAGCGTCTCGAGGGTCTTGAGGACCATCAGATTGAGTGTCCCGGGGAGTACTTCGTTGCGCTCGCTTGCCACATCCGGAGTTTAACCTCCTCTTCTGTTGGTAGTCAACATAAGAAGAGACCCGATTGGAAAAACATAACAAACGCAAAAAGATCATTTGCTTTTTGCTTTCGGTTTCTTTATAGTGCGGCCCTAAATTGAAAGAAAAAGAAATGTTCAGCGTATAGATACGAGTAAACGAAAGCTGAACTTCTTTCGTTCGTGAGCAGCCACTTCCTTCAACTGAGCTTTGCCGGGATGAGTTTGAAAGCTGTCGACCAGGGCCGATAAGAGCCGTGGCGGCATTTATGATCGGGTCATCCACTGACCGTCGCAATGAACTCTGAACCATTGCGTGCAGTCGCTTTGTGCCTACCCTTTGAAAGGAGTTGACTCATGAATTACGAGAGAGTGCGAACTGGAAAGATCGTTTCGCGCTTGATCCCGGTTTTACTTCTCCTGGCGTGCGCTCTCGTGGTGACTGCCGTCACCCGGACCGTTGGCGCACAGGAGGTCACGGCCGCGGTCCTCGGCAGAGTCGTCGATCAGAACGACGCGCCGATAGCCAATGCCAGAATCTCGGCTACTGACGAATCTCGCGGCACAGCCTGGACTACGGAATCCAACAGCGACGGCGTCTTCAACCTTCCGCGCCTTCCGGTTGGAGTCTATGAAATCAGGGTTGAAGCTTCAGGTTTCAAAGCATGGGTACGCACAAAGTTTCAGCTGGTTCTCAACCAGACGGCGAGGGTCGACGTCAAGATGGAGGTCGGCGAGATCACTCAAACCACCGAAGTCACCGCGGCTGCTCCCGTGCTTCAGACCGACACGACGCAGCTCGGAACGGTCATCGATTCGCGAACCAACGTCGCACTCCCGCTGGCCACCCGAAACTACATTCAATTGACACTTCTGGCTCCCGGCAGCCTTAATCCCAACCCACCGACATTGACCAATGGGGATCAGGACCAACGGCGGACGGCCCTACGTCAACGGCAATCGCGAGCAGGCCAACAATTTCCTTCTGGATGGCCTGGATAACAACCAGGTTTCAGACAACCTTGTCGGTTTCTCGCCGAGCCCTGATGCGATCCAGGAATTCAACATGATCACCAACAACGCCTCGGCCGAGTTTGGCGATTTTCAGGGCGGAGTGATCAGCGTTTCCATCAAGTCGGGGACCAACCAGTTCCATGGAACGGGCTTCGAATTCTTCCGTAATGATGTCCTCAACGCCAACAGTTGGAGCAACAATCTCTTCGGGGCCGACAAGCCGAAGATTCGCTGGAATCTGTTCGGCGGCACTATCGGCGGCCCGATCATCAAGGACAAACTCTTCTTCTTTGCCGACTATCAGGGCTTGAGGTTCAATACGCCGGCTTCGACCAGTGCGATCACCGTCTTTACTGCAGCGCAGCGCCAGGGGGACTTCTCGGCGCTCTGCTCAGCCTACGATGCATCCGGCGTATGCCTGCCGGGGAAGGGAATTCAGCTATTCAACCCTTTACAGACCAACGCTGCAGGCAACCGTGTGCCTTTCCCAACAACCGCATTCCGATCAGCTTGATCGATCCGGTTGCGAAGAACCTGTTTGCCTCGTCACTCTATCCGCTGCCGGTCAACAGCCAGGTTGAGGGCAACCAGTTCAATACGACTACGACCTCTTTGCATGGCGATCAGGGCGACATCAAGATCGACTTCAACCGTGGGTCGAAGGACCACATCTTTGGAAGGTATTCACAGAGCCGGCAGGACAATCCGAGCTTAAATTCGTTTCCGCTGTTCTTTGACAGTTTCTTCAATGCGCCAACTTACAGCGGCGTAGCCAACTGGACTCGGACCTTTAGTCCCGGCTTCGTCAATGAGGCTCGGTTTGGGGTCAACTATGTACGCCTGAACAACGGCGGAACGGACAATGGTCTCGGGAACGTCGCCGAACAACTTGGTATTAAGAACGGCAACGATCGTGGTCCCGGGCTGCTGGCGCTGAATTTCAGCGCCGCTCGTGCCACTATTGGAAGCTCTAATATCGGTACGCAGCAGCTCTTTGCAGATACCGTCATTCAGTTTGAAGACACGGCGGTCATTACCCGAGGTCCGCACGTCTTCCGCCTAGGATTCCAGTTCAAGAGGAACCGGGTCAATACTTTTTATGCCGGCAATAACGGGCGGACCGGCCTCATGAACTACACGGGCAAGTTCACCTCCGGGCCCGATCCGCTCTCAGTAGCGGGGGGAAGTTCCGGGTCAGGTGAGGCTGACTTCTTCCTGGGCCTGCCGGAAACGCTCGGACGCGGCGTCAACAGCGGGACTTGGGGCCAGCGCTCGAACACATTCGCCTTCTATGGCCAGGATGACTGGCGGGTGAACAATAATCTGACTCTGAATCTGGGCCTCAGGTACGAGACGCACTCGCCCTGGGTGGAGGTGAAGGATCGACAGGTAAACTTCGCTCCGATCAGTGGTGCGCTCCAGTTCGCTGGTCAAAACACCATCTACGACAATGACCGCGCGCTATACAACTCAACCAACTGGACCATCGGCAACTTCCAGCCTCGCTTGGGTTTTGCCTGGACTCCCGATAGGCTGCACCGGAGAACAGTGGTCAGGGGAGCCTATACCATCTCTTCCTATCTTGAGGGAACGGGCACCAACTTGAGGTTGCCGCTCAACCCGCCGTTCACGACAGAGTTCAATACCAGCTATTCGCCACTCAAGCTGCCACTCTCGACAACGGGCCAGGGGCTGACAGTCCTCTCGTCGGCAACGGATCCATTTGCGGGAGCAATCATCAGGCTATGGGATCCGAATGTCAGGCCCGCGGTAGTTCAGCAGTGGAATCTGTCGGTGCAGCATGAATTCAGCAATGACCTCACGCTGCAGGCGGGCTATGTCGGTCAGCATGGAACTCATCTCATGGTGCCGATGCCCTATTTCCAGCTACAGCTTCTTGGCAAGGATGCAAACGGGAACCCGATCACGGCTCCGAGCCCATACCTGTCCGGCAATCCGGCTCTCAAGAACATCGGACAGATTTCGGGAACGGAGTCGAATGGTAACCAGCGCTACGATGCTCTGCAGGCAACTCTGCAGAAGAGATTCAGCGGCGGGCTTCAGGCGCAGGTCGCATACACCTACTCCAAGGCCATGACCAACTCGAGCGGCTACTACGGCTAATGGGTGGACAGACTACGCCGACGTCGCCCTACTGTCAGAACCTCTACGACGGAAGGGCCGAATGGGGTCCTGCTTATTACGATGCCACCCATACACTTTCGACCTACGCAGTCTACGAACTGCCGGTCGGACGGGGTCGGAATATGGAAGAATTTCAACGGCATTACCGATGCCGTACTCGGTGGATGGCAGCTCAGCGGCATTCTCCAGGTCCATAGCGGATTCCCGTTGACGATCTCGGGCGGCGACGCGTCGGGAACCAACTCACGGGGAGCCCGGGCAAGCTGCATCGGACCGTCAGAGGTCTTTGGCCACAAGACGGTGCCGGGCGTGCTCGGCTACCAGTGGTTTGATCCGACGGCGTACGGTCCGGCGGCTCCCGCAACATTCGGAACCTGCGGTGTCGGTACGGTACGCGGACCGGGACTCGCGACTGCCGATCTGAGTTTCCAGAAGCGGTTCGCGATCACTGAGTCCAAAGCGATCGAGTTCCGAAGTGAATTCATCAACTTTACCAACACGCCGATACTCAATTCACCGAGTACCGGCCTGGGAGCGGACCTCGGGCGCATTACGAGCTCTCAGGGTGCGAGGAACATTCAGTTCGCGTTGAAACTTCACTTCTGAGGTCAGCCACAAAGAAGACAGAAAGGACAAGAAGGTCTCGGGAATATTTCCGGCCTTCTTGTCCTTTTCTGTTTTTGCGGCCGGATGATGGCGTTAGACTTGGCGGGTGCTGATGCGTGCAATTCTGATACTGGCAATCCTCCCGGCCCTGGCGATGGCTCAGACACCCAGGGTTTCGAAGGCCCAGCAAGCCCAACAGGCCCAAAAAACATTGACTCTTGCCGAGAGCGGCCAATGCAAAGAGGCCCTTCCTTCGCTCAAGCGCGAAGTTCCTCGATCGCGAACCGTGACCTCAAGCGCGCCGCCGGCCTCGCCGGAGTACGGTGCAGCATGGCTCTCAACCAACCAGAAGAAGCGGTCGATTTTATCAGACTGCTTACCCGCGAATTCCCTGAGGATCCCGAGGTTCTCTACCAGGCGGTTCACGTCTACTCAGACCTCTCGCTGAAGAGCTCGCAGGAGCTGCTCTTCAAGGCGCCGTCCTCTTATCAGGTTCGCTTGTTGAATGCGGAGGCTCTCGAGACGCAGGAACGATGGGCCGATGCGGCATCGGAGTATCGGGCGATTCTGGCGCAGAATCCGAGTCTGCCGGGGATTCACTATCGTCTGGGTCGGCTGCTTCTGTCACTGCCGGAGAACGCCGTCACTTCATCCACGAGGTCTGAAGCTCGCAAGGAATTCGAGGATGAGCTGAAGATCAATCCCGGCAATGCAGGCGCCGAATACGTATTGGGCGAGATGACCCGGCAGGATAAGGACTGGCCGCAGGCCGTCGATCATTTCGCCAAGGCCTCCCGGCTGGATCCCGCGTTTGCAGACGCGTTCATTGGTCTCGGCCGCTCGCTGATTGCCGAGCGCAAGTTCAGCGAAGCTGTCGCTCCGCTCGAGCGGGCAATCAGCCTGCAACCCGGCAATCCGGCCGCGCTCTATCACCTGGCTATCGCCTACAGCCGGGTCGGAAGACAGCAGGATGCCGAGAAGACGTCGGCAGCATTTCGTGAAGCGTCTGAGAAGGCTCGCCAGGCGAAGCAGGACGTTCAGACTGGCATACTGGGCCCACAGAAAGCCGAACCGTAGCGGCGCATCTGCGAGAAACACAGTTGTCGCGCCAAAGGCGCGACCTGAAATAGCCCAGGGCGAAGCCCTGGGTACCGCAACGCAACGCGCGATAGCCCTCTCGGGGCGGCATTTCGCAACCGTCCCATTGTCGTTCGTAATGCCGCCCCTTTGGGACTATCCATTGGTTTTGTCGTGAATCCCGGGGCTTCGCCCCGGGCTATTTCAGGTCGCGCCTTTGGCGCGAACCCAATCGCGTCGCGAAGTACATTCTCGAGAAAGATTGTAAACTGAGGAACTGATGCAAGCACTCTGGCAAGACCTGCGTTACGGTGCCCGCACGCTGGTGAAGCGGCCCAGCTACACATTGATTGCCTTGCTGACGCTGGCGCTCGGCATTGGCGCGACCACATCGATCTTCAGCGTAGTCGACGCTCTGCTGCTGCGCCCGCTGCCTTATCCCGACGCGGAGAGGCTTGTCTTCCTGCGCGAGGTCGGCGCCAAGGGTGGCCAGATGGCGCTGGCCGAACCCAACTTCGAGGATGTGCGGGCTCGCAGCCAGAGTTTTGCGGCCGTGGCGATTGCGTCAGGCAGCTTCCCACTGGTCGTGTCCGGGGGAAGCGAAGCAGTGCGAGCCCGCGTCTCCATTGCCTCAGGTCAATTCTTTGACGTGATGGGCGTGCATCCGAGTCTGGGCCGCACCTTTGCGCCCGAAGAAGAGAAGTATGGCGGGCCCGTGGCCGTAGTGGTCAGCCATGGCTATTGGCAACGGATGCTCGGCGGTCGGACCGATCTCGGCGCGATGAAGCTCAACGTGGACGGGGTCAGCTGCAACGTGGTCGGCGTGATGCCGGCGGGCTTCGATTATCCGGCTGAGACTGAGGTCTGGATGACGCGCAACACTGATCCCCCAAATCCGTCGCGCACGGCGCACAACTCTCGGGTAGTCGGGCGACTGCGCGCGGGCGTCGCGCGGGAGCAGGCCCAGGCGGAGGTCAGCGGGATCGGCAAACAACTCCGCCAGGCGCTTGGAGAGCAGACGGACGCCGTCGATTTCGCGTTGATCCCGTTGCAGTCATATCTGACGCGCAACGTGCGCGAAGGGCTCTGGCTGCTGCTGGGCGCGGTGGGATTACTGTTGCTGGTGGCCTGCGCCAACTTTTCGAATCTGCTTCTCGCCCAGTTCACGGCGCGGCAGCGCGAATTCACAGTGAGGAGGGCGCTGGGCGCTTCATACGGTCGCCTGGCCCGGCAACTGGTCGTTGAGAATCTGTTGGTGACCCTGCCAGCTGCCGCATTGGGCGCATTGCTGGCCAGCTTCGGTATCCAGCTATTGGTATTGCTCGACAAGGACACGCTGCCGCACCTCAATGCAATTGCAGTTGATGGGCGCGTGCTGGCGTTTGCCTGCGCGCTGGCCGTGCTGATCGCTGTCGCGCTGGGGCTGTTGCCGGGTTTGCGGCTTGGCAAGCAGAGTTTGGAAGCCGGATTGAGAGAGGCGGGACGCGGCCAGTCTGCGGCCGGAGCGAGCCGGCGTTTGCGCAGCGCGCTGGTCGTCGCCCAGATCAGTTTGACCCTTGTCCTGTTGACAGGCGCGAGTCTCCTCGGTCGCAGCTTCTCAAGTTGATGCGGGTTGATCCGGGCTTCACGCCCGAGAGCGCCGTGGCGATGACGCTCTCATTGCCTTCCACGATTACCCCGCAAGAGGATGAGCGTCTTCGACAGTTTTACGTGCAGCTGCTGGAACGCGCGGGACAACTGCCAGGCGTCACAGCCGTCGGGGGCATCAACGTGTTACCTCTGGCAGACCGCGGCGCGAACGGCACGTTCCTGATCAACAATGACCCTGCTCAGCGCGGCTACGCTGAATATCGCATCGCCAGCGCGGGCTACTTTACAGCGATGAAGATTCCGTTGCTGCGTGGCCGCCTCTTCGCCGGCGAAGACACGGTCAATTCACCGCACGCCGCGGTTATCAGCCAGTCGCTGGCCCAGCGCTACTGGCCGAACGGAGATGCGCTCGGCAAACAGATTCAATTCGGCAATATGGACACGGACAAGCGGCTGCTGAATGTGGTCGGCATCGTGGGTGATGTGCGCGATGCCGAGCTGGAGCGCGAACCGCAGCCGACGGTCTATGCTTTCTCGTTGCAACGCCCGCAATGGTGGCAGGTATCGCGGCTCTCAATCGTCGTGCGCGCGCAGTCCGATCCGCAAAGATTGATCTCCGCCTTGCGTACGACGGTGCAGGGGCTGCGCTCAGATGTGCCGCTCAGCTTCCGCACGCTGACGAGCGTCCTGGCCTCTTCGCTTGATCAGCGCCGGTTCAGCCTGGTGCTCTTCGCGGTCTTTTCCACTGTCGCCCTGCTGATTGCCGCGCTCGGGATCTACGGCGTGCTCTGGTACGCGGTCACGCAGCGCACTCAGGAGATTGGCATCCGCATGGCGCTGGGCGCGCAGGGAGCACATGTCGTGCGACTGGTGATTGGAGAAGGCTTGCGGTTGACGCTCGTGGGCATCGCAGCGGGATTGGCAGCCGCCTTCGTGCTGACGAGGTTAATGACAAAGCTGCTCTTCGGCATCAGCGCCGGTGACCCGTTGACATTCGCCGGCGTCGCATTGCTCCTCATGATGGTCGGGCTGCTCGCTTGTTACCTCCCGGCGCGGCGGGCTACGAAGGTAGGTCCCGATAACTACACTGAGACGCGAATAGGCGATAAGGAGAGGCGTTTGTATGCTTAGTCAGGCGGGCGCATACAGATGCAGAATAGCCTTGTCTCTTATTGCGGCCCTGGGCTCTGGTCTGCCGGGCCTTTCAGCGCCCGACGTGGAGTTAAGGGAGATCACTCGCCAGGCCGGAATCACCTTTACTCACTACAAAGGCAACAAGGGCACGACAACGATCCTCGAAGAGGCCGGCCCGGGAGTCTGTGTGGCCGACTTTGATGGAGACGGACTGATCGATATTTACTTCGTCAATGGGCGCGATCTCTACGGAAGAGGCATTTCAGCTCGCAACGCTCTCTATCACAACAATGGAGACGGAACCTTCAAGGACGTCACAGAAAAGGCGGGTGTGCCGGGTACCGGATACGGCCTCGGCTGCGTCTGGGGTGACTACGACAATGACGGTCATCCCGATTTATACGTCACTCAGTACGGAAAGAACGTCCTCTATCGCAATCGCGGTGACGGCTCGTTCGAAGATGTTACGGACAGGGCCGGCGTCGGTGGAATGGAGTACAACGCCGGCTTTCACACGGGTGCGACATTCTTCGACTACGATCGCGATGGCCGCCTCGACCTGTATGTCGGCAGCTACGTTCACTTCACGAGTGAGAGCCGCCGCACATGTACGCTTGGAGCCGGTGTGGCCACGAGCTGTCCGCCTTCCGTCTATCCGGGCTCTCCGGCGATTCTCTATCACAACAAGGGCGACGGCACGTTCGTCAATGTGACACGCGAAGCGAAAATCTATCAGCCGCACGGGAAGAACCTTTCGGTTGGGGCAGGCGACTACGACAACGACGGCTGGCCGGATCTCTTCGTCGCCAACGATGGAGTCGAGGCCTACCTCTACCAGAACAATCGCAACGGGACCTTTACCGATGTAGCCATGACGAAGGGTGTAGGTCTCACGGCCGAGGGCGCGACCATGGCGGCGATGTGCATTTCACTCGGCGACTACGACAACAATGGAACGCTCGATCTCTACGTCTCGGATTTCCAGCCGGTGCCTGATCGAATCTTTCGTAATGATGGCAAAGGATTCTTTGACGAGGTGAGTGATGTGGTCGGGATCGCCGAGACGACCCGTTCCGTCTTGAGCTTTGGCGGCGGATTCTTCGATTTCGATAACGACGGATGGCTCGATATCTTTATCGCCAACGGACATGTCTACGCCGAGGTCGAGCAAGCCATGCCCGGAGTCCGCTACAAGCAGATCAACTCTCTCTTTCACAGCAACGGAAGCAAGGCGGGGAACGTAACCTTCACAGATATCACGAAGACTGCTGGAGCGGCATTCTCAAAGCCCTATGCGGGACGTGGAGCAGCGTTCGCCGACTTTGATAACGACGGGAACATCGATGTGGTGGTGGCAAACAACGGGGACCCTCCGTTGCTGCTGCGGAATAGCGGCGGCACGGGAAATCATTTCGTGACGATCGGGCTGGTCGGGACGAAGAGCAATCGTGATGCTATGGGTGCTCGCATCAGGCTCCAGGCGGGCGGGATGACGCAAATGAGGGATATCTTGGGCGGCGGCAGCTATCTCTCGCAGAGTGATCTGCGGGCACACTTTGGGCTCGGGAAGGCCACTACGGTTGAGAGCGTCGAGGTTGTCTGGCCGAGCGGCAATACTCAAGTCTTTCGCGACCTGTCGGTCGACAAGTTCTACATCATCGAAGAGGGCAAACCGCTCAAGAAGTAGCCTGGAAACAATCGTGCCGCAGGCTGTCCAGCCTGCGGCAGAATTGATTGAAGGCCTATTGAAGTTGATCGGGCCCTTTTGACAGTTTGCCGCAGACTGGACAGTCTGCGGCACGATTTCTTTGCAGTCACCGCTTTTCGGGAACTACTTCAAGAGTCATCTTGTCGGTTCGACGGATGATCTCAATGGGCGTGCTTCTTCCCGCGCGATCCTCAGTGAGGAGCTTGTGGAGCTTGTCGATTCCCGAGATCGGCTCTCCGTCGAAGCCTATGATGAGGTCGCCTGGGAGCAGTCCGGATCGCCTCGCGGGGCTGTCGGGCTCCGATGAGACAACAAGGACTCCGCTCGAGACCTGCAGGTTGTAGTAGCGCACCAGTCTCCTCGGCAAGGCCACGTTCTGACCGGCGAGGCCGATGAAGCTTCGGCTGACTCTACCGTCGCGGATCAGTCTTGCAGCCACGTACTTGGCCGTATCGATCGATGTGGCGAAGCAGATTCCCTGTGCAGGCAGGATCATCGCCGTGTTGACGCCGATTACCTCGCCTTTCGAGTTGACCAGCGGGCCGCCGGAATTTCCCGGATTGAGCGCGGCATCGGTCTGAATGACGTCGTCCATCAGACGTCCGGAGTAGGCACGCAGTGAACGTCCGAGAGCGCTGACCACGCCTGCCGTGAGCGTGCTCTGGAAGCCATAGGGATTGCCTATGGCGATGGCAATCTGGCCCACTCGGATATTCCGCGAATGGCCGAGTGTCACGGGAACGAGATTCGAAGCGCCGATTCGGATGACCGCCAGATCTGTGTCAGGGTCATCGCCGATAACCTGCGCCTCGTAGCGATGGCTATCGGCGGTTGTTACCTCAGCGACGGCAGCACCCTGAATCACATGGCTGTTTGTCAGGATGAAGCCATCGGGAGTGAAGATGAAGCCCGAACCACTGCCTCGCGGACCAGGGGGCCTTGCCGGCTGGCCGCGTTCCGGCTGTTTAGGTGACGCGGTGACTTCGATGTTATACAACGGAAGGGCTGACCCTCTCTGCAACTCCGACTATGGTCTGAGAATATGCGTCGAGGAGAGCTCCATCCGATTCACTGTCGAACGCTTGTGTCGAGGCGGGCGCCTGGTTTTCAGGGCCTGAGGCCTCGGTATTTAGGTTGATAATCTCTTCAAAGCCGAGCATGAACTCCTCCTTCCCTCTCATTTATTCCAGCATAGCACAGTCGAAAAGGGCTGTCGGTTACAGTTGTCGTGGCGGCCGCCCGCTTACAGCAAGATAGGCGTATGAAATGGCTGATTCTGCTGACCCTTTGGCTGACCCCCGCGCAACAGAAGATCGCAGGAATCTGCCGCCCCATTTGATCGCTCGCGGGAAGCGCGCGCTTCACGGGCCGGCGCTTGAGCTCTCGATGAATGGCTCGGACAGCCTGGGACCGCACGCGTCCCGCGTGCTCTTCTGCGGTCGCACTGTTGGTGCGGCAAGCCCTCCATACGTAGGAGGGCTTGCCGCTACAGAGCCACTGCGCTTCGCCGGAGGATCAGAAACCATGAGTGAACGAGAAATAGATCATATTTCGCTCATTGCTATGTCCGAGTTCGACGCGAGCGGCAAAGCTCTTCGATATCCGGTATTGGACGCCACCTCCTGAACCCGTACGCCAATTCCTGGAATCAAAATCATCGTTCTGGATGACGGCCGGATTAGTCTTCGAACGGTTGTCCCCCCACACCTGTCCGACATCGGCAAACCCAAAGACGTCGAGTCCCTGATTTTCGGTTCTCCGCCACACCGTCTGGCGCAGTTCCCCCGAAAAGAGCAGGCTGTTATTGCCCCGGAACCGGTAGTCCGGGAATCCGCGCACATAGGAGCGGCCTCCCACAATCGCCAGATCGTAGAATGGTATTTGGCTCCCACCCTTGGGTGATTTCAGGTCACTGTAAGCACGCACCGCCAGTGAAGTCCTGTCGCTGAAGAGGGGAACGTAACCACGAGCATCCAACTCTGTCTCCAGCCACCCGTAATCCTGAAAGACCGGATTGTTGTCATAGTTCAATCCGTCGGCCGATGCGAAGCGGCCGTAGAGGTAGAAGCCTTTGGTCAGCCCCTGATCGTTGTTGCGCCGGTCGTACTCACCGTAGACACCATAGGAGAATATCTTGGTGTTCGTTTGAAATCCCGGCGCCCAGCGAGTAATCGGTACGACGCTGGGGTTTCCTGAGAAGAGCTGATCCATCGGGATATCATTATGATCATCCCCGTTGAAGGTCCCGGTGTTTGCCACTCGCGCATAGACGCCGGCCTGTAAGCCGCTAGCGAAATCGTGATAGAAAGTGGCATTGGCGGACCGCTGTTCCTGGTCGAAGTTAGTTTGGAAGTCTTTCGGGAAGAGAGGGCCAATGCCGTAAAAGTTGTCTTTTGTCCTCCGAAGATAGCTGACCCAGAACTTGAGCGTGCGTATTTTCGTCGCCAATAGTGGGGATGTAAGCGCCTGCTTCGAACCGACGGTAGAGCCTCGTCGAGGTCACGGCCGAGACGCGAAATTCAACCCACTTGATAAGGTTGGCCGTTGTCATTTCGAGGCCAAAGGTCATGCCGGCACCGTGCGCGATTCCACCGGTGAGGGCATTGAAGTGCTTATTGCCCAGATTGATGGCAACAGCATCTTCACGCTCCGGAGCGCCTCGCTCACGCGTCGAGACCCGCTTGGAAAGGTTCAAAATTGTTGAGGCCGCCTGAGGCGTGGGCGTGGGTGTGGGTGTGGGCGCAGGTGTATCCGGGGTTGAGCCGCCGATTCCAGGATCGGATGACGCCGCTCGGCTCTCCTTCGCGATTTCTCCCTCGCCCGCTGTTTGGGCCAGACAGCTTTGCCCAGTCGCAATCAGCCCTGAAAAGGCAACCACCACTAACCAGATGAATCGCCGATTTAATTGTCTTATCCTCATAAGTTCCTCCCCCCTGAAGTAGAGTCTTAAAAACTCGTTTGCTGTCCCGTCGCGAAATTGACCAGGATTTACCTGGGTGGCTCCATCGAAGGCGAATCGAAGTAAATTCGCATCCTCTCGCTGTGGCGTCGCTTCCGGCCCGACCTTCTTCGCCGTGCCTGTGGCTTCCGAAAAAGACTAATCGCCGGAATAAATGAGCCTCTTCCTACGTTACTCTCTCTGGATGTCTTGCAGTTCGTGCCTACAGATAACGCTGAAAGCTTTCAACGGATCGTCCTTCTTTTCGACCGTGCTCATCCGAAGTTGTTCAGCAGACATATTGTCATCCCCATACTGCCTGATTATTCGATCGATGACATTCTGTGCTTCCATAATGACTTGTTCAGAAGCACAAAGCTGAATACGGCTCAAGACGGCGTATAGTGAGACCAACCCTGCAACCTCCGCGTCGTCATCGTCGATATGGTGCGTGGCGGACGCAACATGAAGTTTGGAAGCCCGTTCTATAAACTCGGAATAGGTAGTCTCTCGCTTGGCGATTTCCCGTTGTACGAGCTCGCGCCTATTCTGGCTTCGTTCACGTACCCAGGTGCTAGCCAATGACGTAAGACCTCCGACGAAGGCACCCATGATCGCCGCCGAAGCGCTTGTTATCCCAGCGTCCATATTCCACCTCATGCCCTTTCATCCGTCTTTTTGTCGTTATCTCTCCTATGCATCAGCTCGTGAGCTATCGCCGCGGCTGCTTCCAGCCCGACCTCCTTCGCCGTCTCCGTGGAGTCCCACTTGATCAGCTTCAGGTCGAGCACGAAGATCGAATAGATCACCGGCACCAGCAGCAGCGTGATGAAGGTCGCGACCATCATCCCGCCCATCTGCGCGTAACACATCGGCTCCCACAGCGGCCCGCCGTGCATCGCCAGCGGGATGAGCGCAATCACCAGGGCGAGCACCGTGATCATCACGGGCCGCAGGCGCATGATGCCGGCGTCCAGCACCGCCTCCTTCAGCGGCTCGCCTTCCGCGTGCTTCTCCTCGATGAAGTCGAAGAGCACGATGATGTGGCTGACGATCAGCCCGATCAGGCTGATGATTCCCAGGAAGGCCATGAACCCGAAGGGCGTGCCCATAATCCACAGCGCAATCAGCCCGCCCGCGATGCCGTAAGGCACCGCGGCGAAGACGACGAACGGCTTGATGGCGTTTTTGAACTGATAGACCAGGCTCAGAAAGATCGCGACCACCGAGATCATCAGCACGACCACCAGATTCTTGAAGCCCTTGACCTGCTCCTCTTCCGACCCGCCGATCTCCATGCGGTAGCCGGGCGGGAGCTGGTCGGCAAAAGCCGTCAACTGCGGGCGGGCGGCGCTCATGATCTCGGAAGGCAGGTGGCCGGCTTCGGCCATGCAGGAGACTGTGATCGTGCGAAATTGATTGCGCCGGCGGACCTTCTCGGTCTGCATCCCGTACTCGACCGACGAGACCTGCCGGAGCGGCGCCTTCTGCGTCCCTTGCGTGGAGTAGACGTAGAGGTTCTGCACGTCGGCCAATTGCGCGCGCTCTTCCATCCGCAGTCGCGTCACGACCGGGATCTGCTTATCGCCCTCGCGCAGCACCGTCACCTGCGTGCCGTTGATCCCCGCCGCCGAGGAAGCGGCCACGTCGAGGTTGGTGATGCCCGCCGCGTTCGCGCGGTCGGAGTCGGTTTGCAAGCCTGACCGTGAAGTTCTCCTCTCCCCAGTCGTCGCGGACGCGCTGGGCGTAGGGAGTGGCGCGCAGGATCTCCTTCACCTTCTCCGCCTCTGGCGCAACGCGGTCATGTCGTCGCCGGAGATGCGAATCTCGACCGGCATCGTGATGGGCTTGCCCGTATCGAGCTGTCGCACGTCGATGCGCGCGCCCGGCACCTGCTCGTCCAGCGCCTTCTGCATGAGGCCGATCAGATGGTTTGTGTCATGCTTGTCTTTGACCTGAATGATGACCTGCGCGTAGTTGAGCTGCTGCATCTCGGGCGAGACCGAGAACCAGAACCGCGGACCGCCGCCGCCGACGAATGTGGTCAGAGATTTAAGGACTTCGCGCGGCTTGCCGTCTTTTTCAGGATGCTCCTTGCCGTATTCTTCGGCCACCTCGCGCACCACTTCCTCCGCACGCCGCGCGGCTTCGTTGGTGGCCGAAAGCGGCGCATCTTCCGGCAGCCACACGTCGAGGTAAGAAAGGTAAGAAAGGTCTTTCGGGAAGAAATCGGTTTTGAGTTGGCTGCCGCCAGTCCGCCGGCCGCCAGCAGAATGAACGAGCCGAACAACACTTTCCAGCGGTGATTGATGGCCCAGTTGCCGACTCTGTAATAGAAGGCCGGGAACCCTTTCTTGCGCCGCTCCTCAATCGGCGGTTCGATTTTGGGCCTCAACAGGAAATAACTGATGAACGGGATGAACGTCATCGCCACGATCAACGCCGCCACCAAGGAGCAGGTCAGCACGATCGGCAAGCTGTAGAAGAATTCGCCGGTGCCCCCGGTCAGAGTCAGGAACGGCAGGTACGCGACGATGTTGGTGATGGTCGCGAAGATGATCGCCTTGATAAGTCTTGGTCGGTCCCAGCCATGCCGCAATGATCGGCGGGAAACCCGCCCCCAGCGAGTTCTTAATCGCGTCGCCGGAGACCACCGGCACGTCCACCAGCAGGCCGAGCGCAATGATCAGCGTGGCGATGGATACCTGCTGAAGATCAATCCTCAACAGGTGCGCCATCCCGAAGGTGATGAAGAGCGTGATCGGGATTGCCAACCCCATCAGCAGCGCCGAACGCCAGTCCCAGAAGCCGATGAGCGCGACGATCACCACCAGCACGATTGCCTCGTAGAGGCTGTTCATGAACAGGTTGACGTTCTCGGTGACCTGGAGCGGCTGGTCGGAGGTGCGCGCCATGATCAGGTCTTCCGGCAACTGTTTCTTCAGTTCAGCCAGCGCCTGATCGATGCTTTCGCCGAATTCGCCGATGTATCCGCCGGGACGCATCTGAGCTGCGACCGTGATGGCGCGGCTGCGCTGCCATTTGCCGTTCGCGTCGCGCCAGTCGTAGAAGTTCATGAATCGCGCCGGGCTCTCGTAACCTCTCTCAACGTCCACCAGGTCGCGCAGGTAGACGGGCGCGCCCAGATCCGTGCGAGCGACCGCCACGTCGCCAATCTCCTTCTCACTCTTGAACTCGCCGGAAGGAT
>CAVUOF010000006.1:0-29037 GCA_963743045.1 uncultured Acidobacteriota bacterium | reverse complement strand
CTGGGGCTGAATGTATGTTCCCAGTTGAACCTGGGAATGGGTGAATTCTGAGGGTTCGTCGGGCTCTCGGTTGCGATCTCGCGCGGCAGCTCCGATGCAATGTTGAACGCCGAGAACTGACCCCAGTACGAGAAATAGAAGTGGTCCGACTGGCCTACGTAGTGATCAATTCTGAGGAGATAGACGTTCGAGCCATTGATCAGTGTGAGAGGCACTGCACGGGGAACGACGTAGTTGTTTAATGGTCCCGGCCGGTTCGGCGCCGGCAGGAATCTGAAATAGGCCGACGCGACCGAATTCTGGAAGCGATTCGCGCAGATTACGTTGAGCACTCCGTTGCAGGAGATCTGATCGCGGAGTATCTGCTGGTTGGTTGCCGACGCTGGAAGATTCGGATTGAAGTTCGGATTGTTCCTCGTTGTCGCCGGATCATAGATCGGAATCAGGTTACCCTGAGCATCCTTCCAATCCGTGAAATCACCGTTTCGCTCTTGCGCCGATGGAATGGTCAGGGTCGGAACTGAAGCGCCGCCTGCCGCGCGGAAAGCCTCCCAGTTGAAATAGAAGAATGTCCGGTTTTTACCTTTTCCATCATAGCCTGCCGGTCCGAAGATACTTCTTTGGCAGCGAGATCGGGCCGCCGAAGTTGGCTCCGTAATTGTTCTGGATGTTAAAGGGACGCTCGAGAGTGTTCCACGGGCGCGCATTGAGTGCGCTGTTGCGGTGATACTCGAAAGCGGCACCGTGATACTGCTCGCCTCCCGACTTGGTGACCACCTGGAGCTGTCCGGACGTCGAAGCGCCATATTGCGGTTCATAGTTGGAAGTGATGACCTTCACCTCACTGACCATGTCCGGGGACATCTGGAAGTCTCCCTGGAGAGAGACCATCCCGCTCTGGTTCATGGAACCTTCCTGCATGCCGACGCCGTCCATGACAACCTCATCGCCGGACTGGAGCCCGCCATTGATACGCGCGTCGAAGGCATTGCCGCTGGCTCCGGTAGAGACACCCGGCAGGAGAACGGCCAGGCTGATCGATGAGCGCGGCGCCCCGCCGACGACGAGTGGCAGGCTGTTCAGCGTCTCGGGGGGCAACGCCTCCCTAATTGTCTCGTGTCTCGAAATTGATGGCCGTGAGATCACCGACCACGGTCACCGTCTGAGCTGTCGCGCCGACCTGAAGGATGACATTCGACTGGCCGATCTGGTTGATGGTCAGGATGAGTCCCTTCTGGATATAGCTTTGGAACCCCTCTTTATTGACCTTTAAGTCGTATGTCCCGGGATTCAGATTGCGGAACGTGAATTCACCTCGGTCGTTGCTTGCGGCCCTCGTCTCCGCCCCTGTGGCGACGTTGACGAGAATGAGGTCGGCGCCAGGTACCACTGCACCTGTTGGGTCGTTGACTGTGCCGTTAAGGGTCGCGTTGCTGCTCTGCGCGAGAGCGGGAATTGAGAGTGTAGTTAATAGCAGCCAGAGTGCGAGAAAGGAGCCGTATCGAGCTTTGTTGCCGGTCATGGCTCTTCCTCCTGGGGAGACGAATGAGCGTCCCCCAATGCCTGGGCTTCAAAGAGGGTCGTCCGGCCTTTCCTGAGGTGCGGCGTTGAAGATAGAAACTCTCTTCAGCGAGCCTATGAAAGAGGACGCACGGCCGCTACGGATTTTGAAGGAATAATCCCAGCAATATTCGCCTGGTTACGCGATGCCGGCTGAGATGGCTTGGGCAACGTTGCTGCGATCGACTACGGCTAAGTCCCGGTCACGCGCTTGGGGGCTATTTTCAGAATTGGGGAGATTGTCTAACCAAGCGATATAAGCGGACACTAACCCCGCCCATCTTTTGTGTCAAGCGAAATGGCCCGTTCAGATGAGACCAGGGTTAGTTTCCGTTAACGCCCTTGCCTTCTTCAATTGTCAGGACGCGATCGACGGCTTTGACTTCGAATTGCTCCGTTTGTCCATTCGACCAGCGTACTGACAGGCTGTCTATCCTGCCATTGGCGCCGAGCCCGAAGTGAACTCGCAGGTCTGATTGCGAGTAGAAGCTTCGACCACTCGCGACCTCACCCCGCATCTTCTTCCCGCCGGCTACGCATGTGACTGTTGTTCCAATCGCGTCTCGCGGGCATTTCTGTCGTGGATCTCCAATCAATCTCAAGCTGATCCAATGGTTCGGCCGGTTTGATTGCCGGTTTGATTGCCGGTTTGATTGATTGCCGCGGAGCAGGGTGGGCTGTTCGTCTATGTTGTTGAGCAGGACATCGAGAGTCCCGTCATTGTCAAAATCAGCGATCGCCAATCCTCGGGAACACCTCGGCACGTGAAGGGCGGCGCCCGCTTCCGAACCAACCTGCTGAAACCGGCCATTTGCATTTCTGAATAGCAGCAGTCTTTGTTTATACGAAGTACCCCAATCCGCCCTATCGGCTATCGGATAAACGTGTCCATTGGCAATGATCAGATCGAGCAATCCGTCGTTGTCGTAGTCAAAGAAACTGGTGCCCCAGCCGAGGAAGGGAATCGAGGGCTCACCCAACCCGGAGGCGAAGCTGACATCTGTGAAATTGCCACCACCGTCGTTCCGATAGAGCACGTTCGAATCGTCGGCGAAGTTGGTTATGAAGACATCGTCGCGACCATCGCCATTGTAGTCGCCGATGGCGATGCCCATGTGCGCTTGCGCTCGGCCATTCTCGTTGAGCGCGAGGCCTGAGACATAGCTCACGTCCTCGAAGGTTCCATCACCTCGATTGCGGTAGAGATAGTTCGGAGTGGAATCATTGGCCACGAGCAAATCGAGTCGCCCATCGTCATCGTAGTCGAACCAGGCAACCCCGAGACCGTAGTAGCCGGCCTTGTCATCGACGCCGGCCTTCAGGCTTACGTCTGTGAAGGTGCCATCCCCGTTATTTCGGAACAGGTGGTCAGGCGTACCCTTCAGACCAAGAGGCCCGCACATGACTCTCTCGTTCCGATACTGGCAGTAGTTGCTGCCTGCTGCGTAAGCAGCTCCGCTCCCGGCTCGCCCTTTTGCCGCTTCACCTGTGATGGCTCCTGACGCCGGCGGCGGCAGGGAGCCTGAATCCATTGCTACATACCCTGCGACAAACAGATCAAGCAGTCCGTCTCCGTTGTAATCGCCGAATGCGCTGCCTGAAGACCAGCCGCCCAGTGTCACGCCGGCCTTTACGGCTATGTCAGTGAATGTCCCGTCACGGTTGTTGTGGTAGAGACGGTTCGGCCCGAAGTTGGTGACGTAAATATCTTCCCAGCCATCGTTGTCGAAGTCACCAATACAGACTCCCTGTCCCCACCGTTCGTTGGACAGGCCTGCGCGATCCGTGACGTCAGTGAATGTCCCGTTACGGTTGTTGTGAAACAATGCGCCGCGCACCTTGTCATTTCCACCCAGGGCGCTGATGGTCGACCCATTGACGAGATAGATATCAAGCCAGCCGTCGTTGTCGTAGTCCAGGAAGGCACAGCCTGAGCCGGTCGTCTCGAAGAGATACTCCTTAGATGGCGAGCCGGAGATGTGTCGGAAGCCGCTCAGACCAGCAGCGCTGGTGACATCCTCAAATGTGACGCCAGGCGCGCCGTACGAGGATGGACCGGGTGATGCTTTAGTGGGAGGTATAGCTCTTTGTCGAGCCGAGCAAACGAGAACAAGAGTAAGCATGGGCGCCAGGACGGACAGCCACCCCTGGAGTTTTGTCATTTTCGTCTTCAGGGAAGTTAGGCCCGTCGCGGGAGCAATTTGGAGTGCGGCGACCTGTCGCCGCTTTTGAGTTGGCTACTGCAACATCTAAATCAAAAGCGGCGACAGGTCGCCGCACTCCAAATTGCTCCCGCTGTCGGGCAGCGACTACTTTTCCTGAGCTATCGGAATCATCTCATCGCTCGCCGTTGCGTCGGCGCCGTTTTTATCCGCTCGTCTTATCCTGCCCGATGCATCCGCGTAAAACGACAGTCGCGCCTGCGGACCATAATCCCGCGGCGTTGCCATCGCCTCATATCCACGTCTGGCCGCCTTTACCATAACCCGATACCGATAGGTTCCCTCACCACTCAGCTTCTTGAAATCAAATGCAGTCGGCTTTGATGCCGAGAGCTCCTCAATCGATGCGTAGAGTCCGTTATGAGTCGCAGCATAGGCCCGCTCAGCCTCGACAATCTGCCTCACACAATAGAGAGCCTGGGCCTCGTTGCTTGCCGTTCGCGTGCGCAGATGGTCACCCACCATCGATGTTGCGATGAGCCCCAGGACGCCGACCGGCGACAGCGCATTGACGCGCAAAACCTGTCCGTCGTTTTCGATCTCTGCCGCCAACGTTGTCGGAAAGGATGGCGAGAGAGCTGGCAGCACGTGGCTACCAGATTTGCCTGACCAGCCCTGCTGGAACGCATCGAGCAGATCGAGGAAGTATCTCGGGTCGAGGTATATCCTGGCATTGGCCGACTCAGGCAGCCTCGACATCGCCCGGCGATACTTCTCCTCGATCGTCATCGACGGCGCGCCCGACCTGGTGTCGATTATCCTCTTTATTGCGTCCGGACTGTCTGCAAGTACCAGGTAGTCACCAAGCCAGCAAAACGAAATGCCCATCAATCCGTCACCAATAGTCCAGAGGTCGATCTCCTTGTATGTCTCTCGAGGCAGACTGGCAATGAATGACGCACTACGAGCAGCCTTCTCGACGGTATCAATTGGTGCAGGTGGAGTTCCCGCGGTGTTCGCAGCGGCGGGCGATGCATCGAGGCTCTCCCAAAGTTGGGATCCTTGCCCCTCGAAAAGGGCTCTGGCAGCCGCGGGATCCTTGAGCCCGATGAAGAAGGCCATCCCGGTAACGTTCGAGCCGGCGACATCTCGCGCACCGAGCGGAATGTCGAGCGCTGCGCTGAATTCTCCCTCCAGGTTCCTGTGGAGCTCCTCCCGCAGGTCAACACCGGTCCGCATTTTGAGAGCCGCGGTCCATTCCTTGACGTAGTCGGCTGAAACGGCACGCCAGGAAACATCGCGGGCCGCACCCGGATCACCCGCTGGTGCCGGAATCGAATTGAGCACTGCTCCGTTGCCTTGATTTCGGAATGTCATCGCCATGAATGGTCCGAACATCTCATCGTAGAAGCGCGCCGCATCCAGGCTGGCGCTGACGAAGATGCCGGTGCCGGCCGGCACCATCTTTGCTGCCTTCGAGTCAATTGCCGGGCCGGAGACAAGGATCGAAAAGAGGCTGCGTTTCGCTGGATTGAACGAAACGAGAGCCCTGTCGATGACGCCATCAGCCGTGAATTCCGAGGCCATAGCGAGACTCCTTATAGGCTCCTCAAGAAGGAGCCCGAGCATCTCGTTCGAAGATGCGGCACCGGCACCAAAGTTCTCGGTGACGTAATGGGACCATGCGCTGCCGCTCAAGTAGCCAAAGACGCGGCCAGCTCCGCCCAGCTGCAGGCGAGCCCGCAGAAAATCGGGATCATCGCTCAAGTGCAAATCGTCCCTCGATTCGCGGAGCTTGAGGATGGTATTGATAGCCGCCGTATCTCCAAGAACGTAGGTCAAGCCGAGCATTACTCCGGCGTAACCGTTCTTGAAGTTCTCCACCTTCGACCCGGTAATTCTGGGCTTCTCAAGGTCGCCGAGGTCCTCAAAGGTTTCACTGAAATAGGCGAGAAACTCCCTTCTCGCCGACACAGCAAGTTCGCTGGTTGGGCTTTCGATAAAGGTTGCAAAGAATGGCTCCTGAAATGGCATCGATGCACTGGCGGAGCCTGGTTTAGGTGCTGCTGTCGGCGGTTTGAGAAGCGCAAGTCCAACTCTGCTCTGATCGAGGACTCTCCGATCGTGAATCCCAAAGCTCAGGAACTTCAGCGTTTCCCCGGGTGCAGTCGTCTGCTCACGTCTCCGGGCAGTATTGGAAGACTGCATCACGCGGGTCTGGGCGTCCAGTAGGTTGAAAGCCTCCAGCTGCCGAAAGCCGGCGAGCAGCGTCGAAAGCTGTGGCGTGACAATGATCGCTATGGTGTCGGCCGGAAGCAGGTCCTCGATAGGGGTCTGCCTGGTCTGCTCAGCGCGCGGACTTCTCTCGCTTGCCGGAATCTTAAGTGAAGCGGGAGGTGAAGTGGCGGGCGGCACCTCCTGGCCGAACACTGAGCCGGTGATCAGCATCACCGCTGGAAGGGTCGCTGGAAGAAACCTCAAGAAACGTCTCATCGGATTGCCTTATGCTCCCGCTATGACTTGCATGATTATATTCCATTCCCTGGCTTTGGTACTCCATAAGGCTGTGGTAGATTCCGGTCAAAGCCATTTTGGAGTCTAGTCACAACGAAGCAAGCCAAGCAACTATGCAAACATCTCAGAACGCACACTCTCATATACTCAAATGGACATATGGAATATGTGCGGGTTTGATTCTGGTATGGATAATCGTATGGACGTTGAAAGTTTATCTGATCGATTCTAACTTCACATGGCTCACGACCGATCCAGGGAGCTTTGTCTTCTGGACGATAGCAAAAGCAATCATCTGGATACTGCCCGCGCTATGGCTTATCAGATTGTCGGAGCGAAGCCTCAAAGAGGTCTTCAATTTTTCGAATTGGAGAGGATTGCTTGCCTGGGGAGGAGGCATCGGGCTCCTTATCGCGTTCACCGGATTCATACCCAAGCTCATCACAGGGCAGGCTCTCTTCCCGTCAGAATTTAGTTTTGCCTTGTTAAATGTGCTTGTCATCGCTCCGATATTCGAGGAATTCCTTATGCGCGGTGCGATCCTAGGCAACCTGGAGAAAGGATACTCCTTCCTGACGGCTAACATCGTAGCCTCACTGCTCTTTATTGGACTCCACTTACCAGGCTGGTATTTTGCCGGAAGGCTGATGGCAAAAGTCACCAACCCTTTGGGAGGCGCAGCCTCGATATTTGTTTTAGGTCTTCTGTTCGGCTACGCTGTCCATAAAGGCAAATCGGTCGGGTGTGGCATGATCGCCCACTTCTTAAACAATCTGTCCTCGCTTCGGTAACTATGTCTAGTATACTTTCTGTGCGAAAAGTTGGAACCTCGAACGAGAGGGGGTTCCCTTTTATGAATTCGGCGTAATTCTTTATGATCCTATCAATACGGTTGGAGGAGATTGTTGTTCCAGGCCGTAAGACCGCTCAAAGTTCCGCCAACCGTGACCGCGATCACAAAAGTGCCCACTTTTAGCGTGGGCTTGGGTTCCAGCCAAAGGCGAGCTCGATGTTTTCGTAAGGCGTGTCCCGCGGGAACAGCGCAATTTGCTGAAACGCAAAACCAACTTTCTTGGCGAGATTCCCTGGCCGTTATGACCCGCGAAACCCGCTCCCCCGATGCAGGCCAAGTCTCAGGACAGGTCACACTGCTGCTTATTGAAGGCAGTGCCGAAGAGGCTGCCGCCATCAATGCCGCCATAGAATCGGGCGATGCCGATCTGAGTATCGAGACAGTGGAGCACATCTCAGAAGGTCTTGAGCGGGTCGTTTCGCAGGAAGTGGATGTTGCACTTCTGGATGTGTCGTCGTTTGGGAATGCCGGGCCCGCCTACTTGCAGCAGATTCTGGAAGCGGCCGGTGATATGCCCGTCATTGCACTCACCACCGGCGATGACAAAAGCCTCGGATTGAAGGCAGTCAAGGCGGGGGCTCAGGATTTTCTGCTCAAGGAGGGGATTGATCGACAGCAGATCCTTCGGGCGACGCGCTATGCAATTGAACATAAGCGAGCTGAGCGGGCGCTCCGCGCCTCTGAGGAACGCTATCGACATCTCTTTGAACACGCACCGATAGGCATTTTTCGGACGACGCCGGATGGCAGCATTCTCATGTCGAATCCGGCTCTGGTCAAACTGCTCGGCTATCGCAATTTCGAGGACCTTGCGAGGCACAACCTCGAGCGCGAGGGCTGGGGATTCAACAATCCACGCGCCCTGTTCCGGGAAATGATCGAAGCCACCGGTGAAGTGAAGGGACTCGAGACCGAGTGGATGCGATCGGACGGCGTGGTCATTTACGTGCGTGAAAACGCTGTTCTGGTCCGCGATGACGATGGCCGCGTTCTCTACTATGAAGGCACCGTCGAAGACATCACCGAGCGACGGCGGGCTGAAGAGGCTCTCCGTGATAGTGAAGGACGATACCGCTCGGTTATTGCCTCGATGGAGGAAGGAATAGTCGTCCAGGACGCAAATGGATTTGTCCTTGAATACAACGTCAGCGCCGAGCGTATACTGGGTGTCCCGGCGGATCAGATTATTGGCAATCCACCAAATGATTCCCGATGGCGCTACGTGCACGTCGACCTGACTCCATTTCCGCCGGAGTTGCATCCGGCCATGGCCACACTCCGTTCAGGTGAGCCCTCGAGCAACGTCATCCTCGGGCTTGCCAGGGGCAATGAACCGCTGACCTGGTTGCGCATCAACTCCCAGCCCCTTTTCAGGGCTGGTGAGGATCGCCCTTATGCCGTGGTCTCGTCGTTCAGCGATATCTCCGAACGCCGAAGGGTTGAGCATGGAGCTGAAGACTTCGACTGAACAACTGAGGGCCCTTTCGGGACACTTACAGTCTGTTCGAGAGGCCGAGAGGACGCGCATCGCCCGTGAAATCCACGACGAGCTCGGCGAGTCGCTGACGGCCCTGAAGATGGAGATTGCCTGGCTCGAGAAGCGTCTTCAGGCTCCTCAACCAGACCTCGCTGCGCTAACGACAAAGACTCGATCTGTTGCCGACCTTCTTGACGAGACTATCCGGAGCGTCCGCGAGATCGCGACGGAGCTTCGCCCCGGCATCCTTGATACGCTTGGACTGACAGCGGCGATCGAATGGCAGGTCCAGGAGTTCGAAACGAGAACCAATATCGCCTGCCAGGCGCGTCTGGCGCCGATCCCTGAGTGGATCGATTCGGAGCGGTCGACTGCAATCTTCCGCATCTTTCAGGAGATATTGACCAATATTGCACGCCACGCCGGCGCGACGCGGGTGAAGATCAATCTTGACACTCAGAACGGCAACCTGGTTCTTCAGGTGAGGGACAATGGTCTCGGCATTGACGAGAGTGAAATAACCCGCACGCAATCGCTCGGGCTGCTCGGGATGAGGGAGCGCGCCCATCTGCTGGATGGGGAAGTAAAGATCAGGGGATTCCAGAAGCAGGGAACCCTCGTTGCTGTTCGAATTCCACTCGGGTCGCCTCCTGCCAATTCATAGTCTGGGTCTCGGTCACGCCGGTTCTATGTTGTATAATGCTCGTACCCTCATTCCCGGATGCCTGAAGTTGGGAGAGCGTTGTCATGCATCACAATAGCCGTTACCACAGACTGTCGGCTGTGCTTCTGTCGATCGGATTGATTCTGCAACCTGCGTCGGCGGCACTCCATAAGGTTTCGGCTCAGCAGCCGCCACCAGCTTCAAAGAGCACACCCCCGCCTGCATCCGGTCAGAAGAAGAAGGAGCCCGCGCGTCAGGGAGCGCAGGCTGAAGAGCAGCAGAAGGGCGATGCGGCGGGCACCATCAACATCAACACAGACCTGGTCTCGCTGGATGTGACGGTTGTCGATCCGACCAACAACCCTGTCCTCAACCTCGGCAAAGACGACTTTGCCGTCTTTGAGGACAAGGTCAAACAGACGATCGACAGCGTCAACCGTGAAGAGGTTCCGGTAAGCTTTGGCCTCGTGATCGACACCTCAGGCAGCATGCGCTCCAAGTTGCAGACGGTTAGCGATGCTGCCGTCAACCTGATAAAGCAGATGCGTCCTGATGACGAGGGATTCCTGGCTCAATTCAAGATTGAGCCGGAGCTTGTTCAGGACTTCACGCGCGACAGGCGAGAGCTCGAGGACTCGCTGAGCGAGCTCTACACGAGCGGCGGCACCTCGCTCCTCGACGCGATCATCGCGACCGCCGACTATGCGAACGAGAAGGGAAAACAGAGACGCAAGGCGATAGTCGTCATCACTGATGGCTTGGAGAGAAACAGCTCGGTCAAGGAGCGCGAGGTCATGGAGGCGATTAAGGAGGATGAGGTCCAGGTCTACCTTGTCGGCTTCATAGACGAAGAGGAGTCCGGTGGCCTCTTTGGCAAGTCCCCGGCCAAGAAGGCCAAGGAGTTGCTCAACCGGCTGGCAGAAGACTCCGGAGGCCGCGCCTTCTTTCCGAAGGATCTGAGTGAGATGCCGGCAGTCGCGGCGCAGATTGCAAAGGACCTGCGCACGCAGTATGTCGTCAGCTACTATCCGAGTAATGAAAAGCTGGATGGATCGTTCCGCCAGGTGAAAGTGGTCGTCACTCCGAAAGACAACCGGCGCGTGATCGCCCGGACAAGACAGGGATACTACGCAAAGGGCGATCGTACTCAGGCAGCCGGCGACCGCAAGCTCCGAACCAACCCATAACTGTCTCGAAAATGCAGCACCTTGCGACAAGCTGTAGGGGCGGAGGCTTTGCCACTGCCCCTAACATCATCTCCGGGCCTATAATGGAACTCAGATCGGTGATGCTGTTCGGCTCGCGCCTTATAGTGCGCGACGCTAATATTAGCCGGTGGCGAAACCACCGGGATTGCACGACAATTAACCGCAATGCGCCGTCCCAAAGCGTCGCGGCAGATTTTACGAAGTCAGAAGGGACGAGTCGCCGAAATGGCAACGTGATTGAGTCGGCGACCCTCCGGGGCGCGCTGCTCGTCTGCTCGACAGGCCAGTGGCTTCACCCCGGGCTATTTCAGTCGCGCACTCCCTGCGGGAACGCCAATGAGACTGGCCTCCATTGATCGAATTTTGAGACAGCCTCCTTGTCCCTGCCCGCCCGGCGCCGGTAATAGCTTCAGCGCCGGTCGCCGCACTCATTGAAGTAGTAGTTGGCGCGCAATGACCAGCCGCTGAACCTCGCTTGTCCCCTCGCCGATAGTGCAGATTTTCGAGTCGCGCCAGTACTTCTCAGCCGGGTAATCCTTTATATATCCGTAGCCGCCATGCACCTGGATCGCCTCGTCGCAGACCTTCACGGCAATCTCCGAAGCATACAGTTTGGCCATTGCCGACTCGCGTGTCGTCGGGCTGCGACGATCTTTCAAAGCGGCAGCGCGCAGCGTTAACAGGCGGGCGGCATCGATCTGTGTGGCCATATCCGCAAGCTTGAACTGAATGGCCTGGAACTGCGAGATAGGCTTGCCAAACTGCTGCCGCTCCTTCGAATACTTGAGGGCCGATTCGAATGCGCCCTGCGCGATTCCCACGGCCAGTGCCGCGATCGAGATTCTTCCGCCGTCGAGAACCTGCATGGCATTGACGAAGCCTCGCCCCCGCTCGCCGAGAAGACTCTCGTCCGGAACAAAGCAGTCTTCGAAGATCATGGAGGCAGTCTCGGATGCCCGCACTCCAAGCTTGTTCTCTTTGCGTCCTGCGATCAGCCCTTTGGTTCCGCGCTCGACGATGAAGGCGCTCACGCCGCGCGATCTCATTTCGCGCTCCGTCACGGCCATTACCACGCAGGTCTCAGCAGAGATCCCGTGAGTGATGAAGTTCTTGGAGCCGTTGAGCACCCATCCGCCGGATTTTCTTACGGCGGTTGTCAGCATCGCCGACGCGTCGGATCCTGAGCCCGGTTCAGTCAAGCCCCAGGCGCCGAGCTTCTCGCCGCGAGCCAGGGGCGGGAGGAACGCTTTGCGTTGAGTAGCGGTGCCGTACTGGTAGATATGATTCGAGCAGAGAGAAATGTGGGCTGCGAAAGATAGTGCGATGGAGCCGTCGACTCGGGCCAGTTCTTCGATGATGGTCACGTATTCGACGTAACCCATTCCAGCGCCGCCCAGCTCTTCGGGGAAGATGACGCCGGTCAGTCCAAGCGAGCCGAGCCTGGTGAATATCTCCTTTGGAAAATGCTGTGCCTCGTCCCACTCGAGCACGTGCGGCTTGAGCTCGGCCTCGGCAAACTGGCGCACCGTGCGCTTTATCTGTTCCTGTTCCTCGGTCAGTTCAAAATCCATAAAAAAGAACCCCTCGAGGAACTATAACCGATGTGACGGGGATGGATCAGCCACAAAAAGGGCACAGAAACACAATCTCTTGTCTTTCTGTGCCCCTTAGTGGCCAAACTAACTAGAAGGTCAACTTCATCGCGAACTGAATCTGACGGGACGAGCCTGAATCGCCGGTCCCGAAGCGCGTATTCGTGACAACGCCGAACGCAGTGCTGCCGACGGCAGCGATGCGACCGGGCTGGCCGAAGTTGGTATTGTTGAAGATGTCGAAGAACTCGGCACGGAACTGAAGGTTGAGCCGCTCCGTGATGCGGGTCCGTTTGATTACCGAGAAATCGGTATTGCTGAATCCCGGCCCGATGACCACATTACGGCCAAGCGTTCCGAACCTGAAAGCAGTTGTCGTTCCGACCCTCGGAATCGCAAAGACCGAGCTCGCCGTGCAGGAACCGGTAATCGACGGGTCGCAAACCGTGTTCGAAAACCATTGTTCGACCCTGCCGATATCATCGATAGAGCCGATGAGGTCAGGACGGACCGCGTTCGCAGTTCCGGTCAGAGCATTCGAGTTGATGACAATGTTAAGGGGATTGCCGCTTTGGGCCTGCGTGATGAACGAAAGCTGCCATCCCTCCTTGAGGCGATTGCCGGTGAACGGGAGCTCGTAAAGGAGATGGATGACGAAGCGATTGCGGGCATCGTAATCCGACAATCCGCGGTCTCCCTGGATGTTGTAGCTGTCCTGTACGGTCACCCCCTGCCCATTCTGCGAGTTGTAGTCGATTGACTTGGAATAGGTATAGGAGGCGTTGAACTGAAGCCCCTTGGCGAGCCGCTTGTCGACCGTCAGCCAGAGTGCGTTGTAGCTCGAGTTGGCTCCACTGTCACGCTCGAGGATGTTGCTTGTGGCAAGCGACAGGCCAGGCAGAATTGGACTATTGGCTGCCACCGCCAGGAACGGACGCACGCCGTTGATCGGTTGATTGATATTTCGGGTTATGCGGAGATGCGTGCCCTTGGAGCCGAAGTAGCCAATCGTAAGCCCGACCCCCATCGGCAGCTCACGCTGGATATTCAGGTTCCAGGACTGGACGTAGGCGTTGTCGAAATTCTGATCGACCGAATTGGGATTGATTCCGGCGAAGCCGGTATCGATGAGTGCCGTTTCGAAGGTCGTCGTCTTACCCCCGGGCAATGCCAGTGGATTTGCTAGTGGTGGATTTGTTGCCACCGGAGTGACCAGATTCGTGATCGGCTGATCGGTAAGTATGGCGTAAGCCGCTCGGACCGAAGTCTTGCCATCTTTGAATGGATCCCACGCAAAACCAACGCGGGGTTGGAAATTCTTGTTATTCGACTTGTAGACCTGATCGATACCGTTTCCAACTCTCTGAAGTTGCGCCGTTTGAGGGTCAAAAACAACGAACCGGTCGTAGCGCTCTGATGGAGTCATGTTCCAGTCATAGCGCAACCCCAGTTCGAGGGTCAGGTTCGGTCGCAGTTTCCAGTTGTCCTGCACGAAAAAGCCGAGGGCGCCCTGCGCGATGCTGCTCGAAGGGCTCCCGAGGGTGACAGTGAACTGGTTTGCCTGATCAGCCAGAAAGGCCGCCATGCTCGCAAAGTTGTATGTCCCACCGTCGCGGCTGAAGTTATTGTTCAGGAACTGGCGGTATTCACCGCCTATCTTGAGCGAATGCGCACCTTTAAGGTAGCTGACCGTGTCGGCGAACACGAAAGTGGTGTCGCCGCGTCCCTGTGGGAATCCCGACGGTCCACCAAAATTGAAGGTCGCTCCCGTAACGTTGATCTGAGGAAGAGAAAGGGCTTCGTTGATCCCGTTATTGATTCCAAAGTCCGCCGGGTTGAGATCGGCATTAGGTGCGAACGTGATGTGGATTCGATTGAAGCCGAACCGCGCTTCATTAACGAGGCTTGGCCCGAATGTGTGGGACTCGTTAAGAGTAAATATCTGCCGCCGCGACTGCCGAGTATCACCAAAACCCGGAAGCGTGTTTCCCTGTAGTATCGGCTCACCTCGCCTGGTCGCGCTGACCTGCGTAGTAGCCGTGAATGCGGTCGTTGTTTCCGATGTTGTAGCTGACGTCGCCCGTCCATTGATCAATGTTCACCGGCGCGGTAGCGGATCCACGGAATTGAGCAACGCCGTTGTTGTTGAAGTTGGATACCGGAATCAGCGTCAGCAGTTTCTTGACTGTCGCGTTGGTTACTGCAGCGCGCTGTGCATCACTCGGGACGCCGCTGTTGATCGTCAGGCCCTGACGCTGTCTGAGGCCTTCATAGCTGAAGAAGAAGAAGGCCTTGTCCTTGATGACCGGGCCGCCGAGAGCCGTTCCAAACTGGTTTCTCCTGAAGGGCGGCTTGGTTACGTCGAAGAAATTGCGCGCATCGAGGACATTGTTTCGGAAGAATTCAAAAGCTTCGCCGTGGAACTCATTGGTCCCTGAGCGAGTGGCAATATTGACGATCGCACCGGAATTGCGGCCAAATTCCGCGCTGTAGGTTGAATTATCAACCTTGAATTCCTGAACCGTATTGATCGACGGCTGAAACGTGATCTGGTTCTGAACCATATCGTTGAGGTTCACACCGTTGATCATGAAATTGACCGTGTCCTCGCGATTTCCGGCCGTGTTGAACGCAAACGAGCCCTGGCCTCGCAAAGGAGCCGTCAGGAAACCGTTTTGTGGCGGTGTCACTGATCCCGGAATGAGCAGGCCGAGATCGACGAAGTGCCTTCCATTGAGCGGTATCTCCTGGACTGTCTTTTGGCTGATGACCTGGCCCACGGTCGTGGTCGTCGATTCGACCACCGGCGCCTCGGCCGAGACGTTCACCTCCTGAGCCACATTCCCGACTTTCAATTGAAAGTTCTGAACGACTGTCTGGCTGACTTCGAGGCGGAGATCGGTGACTGCCTGATTCCCGAAGCCGGATGCCTGCACTTCAACGCGGTAGACGCCCACCGGCAGGGCCGCTACCTGATAGTTCCCGCTGGCGTCGGTCTCAGTGCTGCGCTCCAGGCCAATGGCGATGTTGCGAACGATGATCCTGGCATTGGGCACTACGGCGCCCGATGGGTCGGTGACCAATCCCTGAACCATCGCCGTTGACTGGGCTAAACATGACGAACCAATCAATAGGCTTACAACGATGGCAGTGATAATGGAAATCGAGGTTGGAAATACTTCTGACAAGCTTGATCGGCGAACTCTCATCTGCTTACCTCCCATGCTGCTCAGTAAAAAGAACCTCAGTTGAATGTAGTAACATTAGATTAGAGGCAACTGGCGGACCGCTACCCTAATCATTGGATATGCAAGGGATTCTGTTGTGTGTGGCTGGCGGCGGGCTCCGAACTTTTGAATTTCTCCAAATTCTCGGAGATCAATCGGCAGGGTTAGCCAAACATCTGTTGAGACGGCTGCTCCCGCTGATACTTTCGGTTAGCACCAACCAATCCGATTTTCACGAATATTCCGGCGAGGTTATTCCGGTGTTCGGGACGCTACCGGGACCGCAAGATGGGAGGGATACTGACTCGAGTGAAAAATGTGCTGCGTCGCGGCCTGAAAATCCTCGGCCCTCGCTTTAAAGATGTTCGGCACGAATTTCTGAGGGTTGCGATCGATCATCGGGAACCAGCTGCTTTGCACCTGTACCATAATCCGGTGTCCTTTGAGGAACGTATGGTCATGAGGACGGATGCTGAAGACGAATTCCGTTACTCGCCCTGGTACCAGCGCTTCCGGCTTTTCAAAGCTCTTGTAATATCTTCCTCGCATCACCTCGCCGGCAATCATGAGTTGATACCCACCCATGCGCGGGTTCTCCGGATACTCCTGCGGGTAGACGTCAATCAATTTGACGACCCAGTCGCTGTCGCTTCCTGAGGTTGAAGCGAAGAGGTGCGGCACAATATCGCCTGCGATCGTGACATTCTCGTTGAGTGGCTCAGTCTGCCAGATGAGAACGTCTGCACGATCGGTGACGAAACGCTGATCCTCAACGAGCCAGGTATACCATCCTGATCCGTTGGAATAGGTTACTTCGATCGGACGGTGCCGGTACGGCACCGGATGGGCAGGATCCGAAACGTAGCTGTCGTTATCCTTTTCGCCATTCCTGGCCGGGGCCCGGCGGATCAAAAGAAAGGTGTCCGCCGGCATGCAGGTATAGCTTCCGTTGCTGGGTGGTCTTTACAGGAGGCCATTGATCGTACGATATCCACTTGTTTGAGCCGGTCTCGAAACAGGTTGCTTCAGGCAATTTTAAGTCTTTGCCCTTCAGATAGCGGGCAAAGAACGGAGCCTGCACCTTCTCTCGAAAATACCTCGCACTTGCATTCTTGAACTGAATGCGGCCGAGGCTGTCACCGTCACCCCTTGCCCAGCCTCCGTGATTCCACGGTCCGGCCACCAGGAAGTTCAATCCGGCGGAGTCGTTCTTTTCCTGCACCTCGTAAGCCTTGATCGGACCGTAGAAGTCCTCCTGATCCCACCATCCTGCAACGTTCAATGTGGGTACTGTGACCTTCGTCAAATAGCGATGCATCGAACGCTTCTGCCAGTATTCGTCAAAGCTCGGATGCTCAATGAAGCTCTTCCAAGTCGGCACCTTGCCCTGCAGCAGCGCTGTCAGACTGGATAGCGGCCCCTTGTTCAGATACCAGTCGTAAGTGTCATAAGTGTCGAGCTTGACGTCTCCGCCGCTCGGACTGATTTCAACTCCATAGGAATACTCATAGCCGTAGCTCAGCCTGAAGGCGCCGTGATGGAAGAAATCGTCGCCCATCCAGGTGTCAGCCATGGTCCCCTGGGGCGAAACCGCCTTCAGTGCAGGATGAGGGTCCAGGAGTGCCATCCCCGAGAGCCACCCGGGATAGGAGATGCCGTAAACGCCCACATTGCCATTGTTATTACGGATGTTCTTAACCAGCCAGTCGATAGTGTCGTAGGTGTCTGTGCTCTCATCGACGGCCTTGGGATCTCGACTCTCGCGAGGAGGCCGGTTCATGAGGAACTGTCCCTCCGAAGTGAATCGCCCGCGGATATCCTGTCGAACGAAGATGTAACCGTCCGCGGCCAACTCTTTCTGTCCCTGAGCTACGCCCTCGGGTGAGCCGTTGGCTCCGTATGGTGTGCGGGTAAGCAGGATCGGCAGAGGCTCGCTCATATCCTTTGGTGTGAAGATGACGGTGTGCAGCTTGATCCCATCGCGCATAGGGATCATCTCTTCGCTCTTCACGAATGTGACCAGCGGTGCATTCGCCGGCGCCTGTGCAATGCTGGGTTCGACTCGCAGAAGAAGAACGCAAGCTATCCCCACCCCAAAGGCAAGCATCAGTAATTTCGTTCTCATTTCCGGATTCCGGTCCTTTCCTCTGGCCTGACGTGAGGCCATTCGCAATTTTGTAGGGGACAATGAGAGCATTGTCCCATGCACGAACGCAGCCCCTGGATGCAGGAGCCGCGTCCTGAAGGGACGCCGGACCCGACATGTTGTTTGTCAGGCGAAGGTCTAGCGCCCCTCCAGGGCGCGGTCTCTTTTTCACATGCGCGTCCCAGGGGCAGCGCTTCGCCTGCCCCTGGCTACCTCTCGCATCCCTTCGGGATGCCCGAAGGGTATGCCCAAGAACCTCACGACTACTTCTTCTTGCCCGGATTCATCTGGTCGATGACTTCGCCGAGCTTCTTCAATTCCTCACCAAATCGCGCCCAATCGCCATCTCGTCGCGCCTGCTGAGCCTTTTCAAAATGTTCACTTGCCTGGCCAGCAAGCCCTTCCGCCGGTGTCGTCGAACTCGCCTTCGTCTCCGTCTCTTCCGTGCGAACCGGCGTGACGTTCCCACCAAAGACACGGCTCAGACTGGCCTCGAGGGTCTCTTCCATGGCGATCGGCCTGTCCTGCACCACGACTATCACACGCTTCAGCTCCGGTATCTTGCCCGACTCTGCGCGCAGAAAGAGCGGCTGCACGTAGACCAGGCCCTCCTCTATCGGTACGACGAGGAGTGTTCCAAAGATAACCTGTGAGCCTCTCTGGTTCCAGAGAGTCAGCTGGCGTGAAATCTCGGCATCCTGGTTAATCAAACCGATAACCTGCTTCGGTCCCCAGACGACGCGCTGCTTTGGAAAGCGGTAGACGAGCAGATGCCCGTAGTGCTCACCGTCAGCGCGCGCTACCATCCAGGCCGCGAGGTTGTCCTTGCTTCGCGGAGTGAACGGGAGCATGAGGAGGAACTCTTCCGCTCGCTCCCCGAGAAGCTTCATCACGGAGTAGTAGGGCTCCATAGTGCGTGGCTGGCCCTGGTTCTCACCCGCCGATGCCACCTCCCACTGGTCCTCCCTGTTGTAGAAGACCTGTGGCTCGTTCATGTGATACGTCGAGTAGACAGCCGTCTGCCTGCGGAAGAGGTCTTCAGGAAATCTGATATGACGCCGCAGGTCCTCGGGCATCTCAGACAAGGGAGCAATTATCCCGGGAAACATCCTCGCATAGGTGCGGATCATCGGATCATTCGCATCCGCAAGATAGAGCCGCACCGAGCCGTGATATGCGTCAACAATGGCTTTGACCGAGTTTCGAATGTAGTTGATCTCACCTGAAGGCTGCGAGTTCGGATAGAGATCACTCTCAGTATAAGCGTCGCACATCCAGAACAGGCGGCCTTCCGAAATCACCAGGTAGGGATCCGAATCGAAGTGCAGGAAGGGCGCAACCTTGGCCAGACGCTCGGCGATGTTGCGATCGAAGAGCACCCGGCTCTCTGGTGTTATCTCGTTCGAGAGAAGCAATTTCATATCTCCGAACCTGGTGCCGAAGAGTGACCGGCGCCATGCCGATCCGATCGAGACTCCTCCATCGCCGGTATATGACGCAAAGACGTTCTGCTCGCCCGAGGGGTAGTTGAACTCTTCGGTTTTTGTCCGGACGTAAGCGTAGTCATTGGTCAGCTCGCCGAAATAGATCTCAGGACGCACAACCTTGAGCTCGGGAACGGTGCTTTCGGGCGGGATGTTCTTCACCCAGAGGTCAGGCAGCCCTCCGGAGATCACGTGATTGACTGGACCGAGCGTCAATCCGAAGCCATGCGTGTATGTCAGCCGCTCGTTGATCCAGTTCCGGCTCGGCAGGCTTGGTGTGGACAGCTCACGCGCTGAGATCATGATCTGGCGCAGCTCGTTGTCGATTCGATAGCGGTCGTTGTCGACACTCTTGAAGTTGTAATATGTGCGTATCTCCTGGATCTGGGTGAAGGTGTCGAGCAGCGGATCTTTATCCCACAATCTGATGCTATTGATCGTCTGACGATTGGCCTGAATATCGGCGCCCGTCAGCGCCTTCGTTCCAGTGAGCTCACGCTCCTCGACATTGCCGAGGCCAAAAGCTCGTCTCGTTGCTTTGATATTGTTGACTATGTACGGAGCCTCTTTGGTCAGCTCATTGGGAGCCACCGAGAAGCGTTGTACGAGGCCGGGATAAATCCAGCCGCCAAGCACTATCACGGCAACGTATAAGGCGGCCCCCGGAAGGACGAGTTTAGTTCTCGAGGTGAATGCGCTCACCAGAGCGAGCGCCGCTGCCAGCAGGGCGGCTATCAATTCGAGCGTGAGCATCGGCAGAACCGCCGAATGGTCGGTATAGCTGACACCCGCTACCGGACCGCGAGTGGAATAGAGGAGCTCGAAGCGTCCGAGGTACGCCCTCCACGCCAGCAGCATGAAGAATAACGCCACCAGGCAGAACAGATGTGCCTTCGCGCCACGATCGACAAGCAATCCTGATCGGGTCACAAGAATCGATTGACGCGCGAAATCGACTGCCAGTGCGCCAATGAGCGCCAGAATCACCAACCCTATCAGAAGTTCCGAAACGACATCGAGCAGGGGAAGCGTGAAGAAGTAGTAACCGATATCACGGCCAAAGATTGGATCGGTCTCGTTGAATGGCACCTGATACCAGAACTTGAGAATGGTCTCCCAGTTCTGCCAGCCTTGTGCAGCGAAGAAGGCACCGATAACCAGCGACCATGGCAGCACGAGCCTCCGGGCGATGCTCGCGAGGTTGGGCACGGCAATGGTTTCGTTATTGAAGTTGAACAGCCGTTCACCGGGCGGTGAATCGGTACCGAAGCGAAGTGCGAACCGCAGACTCAACCAGGTGAGCAGTCCTGTAGCCAGACCGACGATCAGCCCGATGACGAGTTTGGCGAGAATGACGCGGGTGAAGATGATCTGATAGCCGAGACTCTCATACCAGAGCCAGTCGGTATAGTAGCCGGCGAAGAGCGGCCAGATGACCAGCGCCACGAGGGCCAATGCGACAAGGAGAATCCACGTCCGCCGCGAATGTCCTCGCCTGCCGAAGCTTGCTGGAATTGTCTTCACACTCTTCAACTAGCCACAAAGGGGCACAAGAACACAAGCCCCCTAAAGGGGTCTTGAAGCTTGTGTTCGGGTGCTTCGAAAGAGACTAAGGACGCCTAGGGACGCTTGAGCCCTAAGGACGCCCTAAGGACGCCTAAGGACGCCTAAGGACGATTGATGTACTTGTCGTAAAGCTTGGTGTGCCTTGTCGAAAGATCGACCGGATGACCGTTTATGAACAGGTGCTTGATGCGCGTGCGGAATTCAAGAATGTCGCCGTCGGAGACAACCAGGTTGGCTACCTTGCCCGGCTCGATGCTGCCGACCAGCGAGTCGACGCCGAATATCTGTGCCGGATATAGAGTCACTGCCTTGAGAGCCTCTTCCTTAGGCAATCCGAAGGCAGCCGCGGTGCCGGCGTGGAAAGGCAGAGTCCTGACATTGGATGCGTCATTGGTCTGAATGGCAAACTTCACTCCTGCCTTGTAGAGCTCCCCGGCCATCGCAAACTGTGAGTCGTATGGGTCGTCCTCACGATCGGGCAACTCGAGAATTGGCCCGATGATCACCGGAACGTTCTTCTGTTTGAGCAGGGCTGCGACCTTCAAGGCGTCGTTCGCGCCACTGATGATGAGCTTGAGATGATACTTGTCGGCAAGCTCGATCGCGCCTCGAATCTCACGCTCGCGCGTCGCCGTCACAAGTATTGGCATCTCCCCTTTGACCACCGGAACGAGCGCCTGCAGTTGCAGGTCGACCGGCCGCCGTTGCAGGTTCTTCTCCTTAGCATAAGCATCGAGAGCCTTGGCGTATGCCTGGGCGTCCTCGAGCTTCTTGCGGAGGGCTTCAACCTGTCGATCACGCTGCTGCCGCTGCTGATCTGTAGGAGCGCCAGGCGTAAACTCTCCGAAGCCGCCGCCGCGTCCGCCAAAGCCAAGTGCCGGATAGTTGATACGCATGGCCGCCGCGCCCTTGAGCGCCATCTCCTGCGGAGTCCAGCCGTCGAGATTGATCAATGCGCATTGACCCGAGATCAGACCGCCGCGCGGGCTGGTCAGAACCGTCGTGATCCCATTGGCTCGAGCGACCGGAATCAACTCGCTCTCAGGATGAACGGCGACAATCGCCTTCGCGTTGGCATTGAACTCACCGAGCTCGGTCGTATCGACCGTTGCGTTGACTGCGCTCACTTCCACCAGGCCAAGAGTGGTACCAGAATCAATCATTCCGGGATAGACGCTCAGGCCGGTTGCGTCGATCGACTGAGCATCTCCCGGAACCGTAACGCTTTCACCCACTGCCGCAATCTTGCCGTCGCGCACGATAACCGTACCCTTTGGGATCACGGCTCCGGTTACCGTGATGATCTTAGCGTCACGGATGGCGAAGATATTGCCGGCCGCGCGCGAGCTGCCCAGAAAAGGCGAGACGCCTGCAACCAGGGTCAATGCGCATAAAGCGAGGATGCGGATTGCCAGGTTCCCCAGGTTCCCCAGGTTTCTTGGATATGAGTCGACTTGCTGCCATTGGTTTCCTTCCGCTCATGAATATTGGTTCGCGTTAAGGTTCGCTGGGATGATCGATCTCCTCCTCGGTGAGCGTCGGAGGGAGCGCGGGCAGTGGTGGTTGAGTCGGCTGAGACTGTCCGCCCAGTCTTCGCTCGCGCTCGATCAGGTCCTTCTTCTCCCTGGCCAGCTGCTCTCTCTTCTGCAAATCGACCTTTCTGTCGAAGTAGACTTCGCCCTGAATGAGTGTCATCTCCGGCCGGGAATAGACGCTGAACGGATGACCGTTGAAGATCGCGAGATCGGCATCCTTGCCGACATCGATGCTGCCCACACGGTTGTCGATGAAGAGCTGCTTCGCGGGATTGAGCGTGATCATGCGAAGGGCTTCCTCTTCCGTGAGATCCCCGTACTTCATGACCTTGGCCGCCTCCTGGTAGAGGTGCCGCGCGTACTCATTGCTGTCGGAGTTGAGTGAGACGATAACGCCCTTTCGAGTCATAATCGCTGCGTTACCCGGAATCGCATCGTAGGCCTCCATCTTGTAGGCCCACCAGTCGGCAAACGTCGATCCACCCGCGTCGTGTGCCGCCAGCTCCTTGGCTACCTTGTAGCCTTCGAGCACGTGCTGGAACGCTCGCACTTTGAATCCGAACTCATCGGCCACATCCAATAGCATGAGAATCTCGTCCGAACGGTAGCTGTGCGAGTGGACGAAGAGTTTGCCGCTCAGGATGTCCGCCATGGCTTCGAGCTTGAGATCGCGGCGTGGCGGAAGCGGCTTCTCGCCGCGCTTGACTGCGGCCTCATAGGCATCCCACTTCTGCTTGTATTCGCGACCCTGAGTGAATGCCTCGCGAATGGTCTCCTCAACACCCATGCGCGTCGCCGGATACCGCTGCTGTCGCCCCGCAACAGGGTTCGAGTTGGATCTCTTGGGATTCTCACCGAGCGCAAACTTGATTGTCCGTGGAGCGTCCGGGAAGATCATCTCCTCGGCCGGCTTGCCCCACTTGAGGCGGAGAAGAACATTCTGGCCGCCGATCGAATTGGCGCTCCCATGCAGCGCATGAATGGTCGTCACACCACCAGCCAGTTGCCGGTAGATGTTGATGTCCGTGTCGTTGACGACATCACGCATCCTGACCATCGCGGTCACTGAGAGAGTCCCTTCATTGACCGAATCGAGAGCCGAGTGCGAATGGCAGTCGATGATTCCAGGCATGACGAACATGCCGGTGGCATCGATGACCCTGGCACTCGGTCCCGCATTCACATCTTTGCCGACCGCCGCGATCTTTCCGTCTCGAATCAATATCGACCCGCCCTCTATTGTCCCGTGTGACGCGGTCAGGATGGTCGCATTTCGAATGACGGTCTCACCGGAACCCTGAGCTCGAGCGAGCCCTGCAAATGCAAGGGTGACTGCGCAGGCTGTCAACAAGCCATCACGAAATCTCTTCATTGTGATCTCCATCGGGTGTCTCAAATCGAAATCGTGTCGACCGGCTTAGTATGGAGTGCGGCGACTTGTCGCCGCTTTTGATTTAGCTGCTGCAGAATCATGATTTACGCTGCCCAATTCTTCTTCATCACTGCAGTATCTTAATCAACAGCGGCGACAAGTCGCCGCACTCCATACTAAGCGAGTGGGCGCTCTATCTCGGGGCGCGTGTGCCGTTAAGTGGAAAATTCTGTCCGCCCGCCGAGACCGTTCCCTGAAGGGCGTTGCCCTGAATCGTCCCCTTTAGCGAAACCGGCGTCGGTTGACCCTCGATCGTCAGCGAGAACTCCAGTGTTATCTCATTGCCTGTCAGACGCCCCGCACCAATGGTGGCGTTACCCATCGGAGTAGCGATGTCGCCACTCAATACAGTGCCATCCTGATTCAGGTTGAGCGTCGATGAGTGCGCGCCGTCGGGCGCCTCCACATTGAGCGTCCAGACACCTGCCACCGAGATCGCCGGCGCAGCCTCCGTGTTGGTAGAGGGTGGGGCGCCGCGACCGCCGGGCCTGCCGCCGGCACCGCCGCGACCGGCGGCCGCTGCTGCCGCCTCCGGAGCCTTGACCTCGTACTGACGCCCATCAACGAAGACGTACTTGACCCTGGTGTTTCTGTCGAAAAGGTCTCCGCTGGTGACTACGACGTTCGCAATCTTGCCCTTATCGAGACTGCCCAGCTGTTCCGAGACGCCGAAGATTTCGGCGGGGTAGATTGTCAGTGCCTTGAGAGCCGCGTCCCTGGGCAGGCCGGCTTCGATCGCCCGGGCCGCGTTGGCGATCAGATCGTGCGGCCTGGCAAGGTAGCCCGATTCAAAGGCGAAGCGCACGCCAGCCTTATTGAGTGCCGCCGCGGCCTTTGGCGCGTCCGCGCGCATTCGCAGCACGCGCAAAGATTCAGACTCGGGATCCTCGAGCCCGGCGGGCCGCTGAGGAAAGTTGAGGCTCAGCAGAACCGTCGTGTTCTTTTGTTTCAGAAAGTCTGCGCAATCATAGCTCTCGGAAGCGCCGGCAATCATGAACTTGAGCTTGAATTCCTCACCCAGAGCGACTGCGCGCTTGATCTCGCGTTCGGTGTTGGCCTGGAAGACCACCGGCAGCTCGCCGTTGATCACAGGCTGCAGCGCTGCCAGCGAGCTGTCTACCTGTGGCCGTGCCATTCCGCGTTTGCTGGTCTTGTAGCGAGCCCATTCGTCACGATAGTGCTGCGCATCAAGCAACGACTGCCGGAGGAACGCAAAGACTCCCATAAGCGAGCCGGGGTAGCTGCCGAAACGCGCGTTCTGAAATCCAACATTGAGCGTAGCCGGCGATTTCAGAATCAGCTTCTCGGGCGAATCGCCTCCCAGGTTAATGAGCGCGCTCTGGCCCTGGTAAACACCGGCGCGCGGCGCAGTCAGAGCTGTAGTGATGCCGGCACTGCGCTGCTGATCAAACGTCTCCGCGGTGACCCTCAGTTGAGAGGCGGCAGTCAATGCCGGCTCGAGTCCCGGAGGAGGCTGTGCCGTATCGGATCCTGCCTGAGCTGCGAGCTGTGCGAGCTGCGCCTGGCGACCGCCACCGACGCCACCGCCACCTCCTTGCCCCGGCGTCGGCGTCGGCGCGGGAATGCCGAGGCTCGTCAGGGAATCGAAGAGTCCCGGATAGATCGTCATTCCAGTGGCGTCGATGACGCTGGCGTCGCCTGGAATTGCGATTCCCTGACCGATATCGGCGATCAAGCCGTCGCGTATGACGAGAGTGCCGTTCGTAATGGTGGCGCCTGTGACGGTAACGATGGTCCCGCCCCGGAGGGCATAGGTCTCACCTTCAGAGGCTCTTGCGCCGGAAAGCGAGGCGGCAATTGATGCCGCTCCGATCAGCACCATCGTCAACGCCAATATCGGCGTCCGTGAATTGCGCTTGTTCTTCATCTTTGCGGATGGCTCCCGAAGCGCACAGCTGGAGGTAGCAATCCCTTCAGTCGCGCGAATAGTGATTCCTGGTTGCCGATTACAGAACGCATAGCCGGAGTGGCTCTGCGAGCGGGTGTCTAACTTCCCGCAATGACTACGCCAGCAATAGACGCCCGCCATTTGTGAGTGGTTTCAACTTTCACTCGGCGGCGTTACTCTAGCGTAACTGTGTGTGCGAAGCAATTGGGCAGACCAATCGGGCGAATCGTCTCCTTCGATGCCGCCGGGACCCTTCTGGCGCTGCGAGAGGAGGTAGGACAGACCTATTCGCGACTCGCGGAGCGGTATGGTTATGCCGCTAGACCGGAGGTCGTGGAGGCGGCGTTTAGAAGGACATTTCCAAAGCGGGAGCCATTAATAGACCAGTCGCGCGAGCGGTCCTGGTGGAAGGATGTAGTCAGGGACGCATTTGACGGAGCGTCATCCTTTTCACGCTTTGATGAGTTCTTCGATGAGACCTACGAATTCTTCTCGCATGCCTCTGCGTGGCAGCTGTTCGAGGATGTCTCTCCAGTTCTCAAGAGTCTGAAGGAGAGAGGTTGCAGGCTCGCGGTGATCTCCAATTTCGACTCGAGACTCGCAGGGCTGCTGGCCGAGCTTGGTGTGAGTGAATTTTTTGACGGAGTCTTCGTTTCGAGCGTGATGGGCGCGGCAAAACCAGACCCGGCTATCTTTGAGAAGGCGCTGGCAACCCTTTCAGCGGAGAGCAATGGCGCTACACATGTCGGCGACAGCTGGGGCGATGACGTCGAGGGCGCGGCAGCGGCAGGGATGCAGTCGATCTGGCTCAATCGTCATGGCAACCAGACCAGTCCACGGACTCTCGGATCTCGAGCATCACAACTCTCTTCGAACTGCCCGCCTTACTCTTTTAGTCCACGAACACCACAAGGAAGCAATTTGGAGTGCGGCGACCTGTCGCCGCTTTTGAGTAGTTTACTGCAGCGTCTAAATCAAAAGCGGCGACAGGTCGCCGCACTCCAAATTGCTCCCTGGAGAGGTCCCATGTGTGGTCTTCAGCGCTGTCCGGCGGCATTTGTGGCGATGCTGCTCGATTGAGGCCACCAGCGGACAATGATCGACACCTCCCCATTGCCCATTATTCGCAGCACCACTCTTCGCCAGCCATTGTCACTGGTCGGCGGTTCCACCATTCCTACTTTTCTGGAATAGGTTCGGGGGATTTCGACCATACCCGGCGTGCCGGGCAGTTCGAGAGTCACAGTTCGCTCGTGGTTGACGAATCCGGACCACGAGATCAGTGTCGGCCCGAGGACCGGCCGGCTGCTGGGAGGCTCAATCGGAGGCTCTCTGTGTTTCTCTTCGGGCGGCTGTTGAACCGACGGCGTTCCCGAATTCACTTCGCGATCGTTGCGCGCGACTCTCTCGTTGGCCCTCTCGAGTTCAACCGGTACGCTGGAATCGCCTCTTTGACTTGATGCTTGACTCGATGATGGCTGTGCTTTCGGCTGCGAATTGCGCGCCGTGTTAAGCGTCGGAAGGGAAAGGGAAGCCTGAGAGCTCTTAGAGCGCCATGACGGGCAGCAACAGTGCCAGCGGGTGCACTCGGCCTGCTGACCGCTGCTGATCGTATGCTTTGAAGGACGGGATGAATGAGTCCTGATAGGCGTGACAACCTGCGGCACAATCGTCGCCGAGGTGGCAGCTGATGCCGGGAGCCTGGCAGCCAGCTCAAGAGCATCCGCCTGGTTCGGAGACGTGGCCTGCGGCCGGGCCGTCGAAGATGGCTCAACCGAAACTGTCGGAGACACAGCAACGTTTTGCTGCGCGATCTTCTGAGCCGGATGGAGAAGGAACCTGCCGATGGCCCACGACGCGACGCCAAGGGCGAGCACCAGTGCCGCTGTCAGAGGCCAGGTGAACTTCTTGCGCGTAACCTCCGCCCCCACCGGTGATAGAACCAGTCATCATTATCCTCCAAAGGCGCGACGGGCTCGGCACTCTCAAACTCATCCTCTTCCGGCGTCTCGTAAAAGGCCGGAGACTGCACAAGCGGAATCACCATCCGGCGCTGTGCAGAGCCTATCTCTTCAGCAAACTCGCTGATGCTCTGCTGCCTGTCGGAAGGATCCTTCGCCAGGGCGCGATGGACAGCCGTCGCCATGCCAACCGGCATATGCGGAACCAGATCGAGCAGGCGCGGCGGTTCGTCCTGAATCTGTTTGAGCGCGATCTCCGTAGGAGTTCGCCCCGTGAACGGACGCTCGCCGGCAAGCATTTCGAAGACTACGACGCCGAGAGAGTAGATGTCGCTTCGATGGTCGAGCGGCCTGCTCTGGCATTGCTCAGGTGACGAGTAGGCAACAGTGCCCCTCATCACTGAGTGCTGCGTAAACGGTGGTGCCCCCGGAGGCTGTGGGAATTTGGCAATGCCGAAGTCGATTACCTTGACGTGCAGATCACCGGTCGACAACGGGTTCGGCTGCGGCTTGAGCGGAACGATCTCCACGGCGGCGCTGTTCTCTAGTTGAGCCAGCGCCCGCGTGCGAGAGAATTCGTCGCACAGAAAGATGTTGCGTGGATTGAGATCGCGATGAACGATCCCTCGGGCATGAACGACTTCGAGCCCGCTGGTGATCTGATGAACAATCCTTGCCGCATGGTCAGGTCCTATCGGGCCATTCTCCTGCAGAGCCTCGCGTAGCGTGCGGCCCTGAAGGAATTCCATGACGACGTATCGCAAATCCGGATCGATCGATCCGTTGGAGAGAATTCGAACGAGGTTAGGATGCTCGAAATCGGCGAGCTCTTCTGCTTCGCGTCTCATGCGCTCGAGCATCTCGGCCCAGTAACGCCGAGCAACCGCCGGCTCCAGAGCATAAGTCAGATTGCGATTGGCCAAATGGCGCGGATCGCTTACTTTGATTGCGACAACGCTGTCAGACCGGAGATCAACTGCGCCAAAGACTGTTGAAAGGCCGCCCTCTCCGAGACGCTTGTAAATGAAATAGCGCCCGTCGAGACTGCGATCGATCAACTGGTCGAAGTCGGCTTCATGCGGCTGCCCACACTGTGGGCAGAAAATGGTGAAGTCATGCAGCTCGCGGGAGCAACGCGTACACCGCCTCATCTGAGGTCCCCCGGAAACTTAAGCTTGTGAAGGGTGTAGTGAGTATATTAGAAACGGTCCTCACAAGCCAGATGGTGAATCATAAACCAGCAGAACACGAGGTGCGAAGCCATGTCCCGTGAAATCAGGAAAATCCTGCTTATGTCGATATTTGTGCCTGTCGCGCTTGCCGCCGGCGCTCCTCAGGTCCAGGCACAAAACGGGCAGCCGGGATGGTCAGCCGTCCCAGAAATCCTTGCCAGGATCAAGCCGCCGGCATTTCCTGATCGCGACTTTCCCATAACCTCTTTCGGGGCCGTCGGCGATGGACGCACGGATTGTACCGACGCCATCCGAAAGGCGATTGAAGCGGGATCGGCAGCGGGAGGCGGTCGCGTCGTTGTCCCTCAGGGTGTGTTTCTGACTGGTGCCATTCATCTGAAGAGCAACATCAATCTTCATCTGAACGAAGGCGCCGTGCTCAAGTTCATGCCTGACCCGAGCAGGTACCTGCCTGTCGTCTACACCAGATTTGAAGGCACGGAGTGCCTCAACTACTCGCCGCTGATCTACGCCTTCGAACAGCAGAACATCGCCGTCACGGGACAGGGCATTCT
>CAVUOF010000005.1:0-77651 GCA_963743045.1 uncultured Acidobacteriota bacterium | reverse complement strand
CTGCTGGGCTGCTGGTATGGGGAGTTCTCTACGGCGCGTGTGTCGGCGCCGGTCTGGGTGCTGCCCTTTATCTCGTGCAATCCAAATCTGCTCGCGTAAGCGGAATAGGGCGTTCGGCAATCTGATAATTTGCTTGCGTCTTATGGAAGTGCGGCGACCTGTCGCCGCTCCTGGATCGGAAATCGAGTGCGCGGCTGGTACGCGCGGCAGCGATTCTGAGCGGACCGAAGCGCAGAGACCGAATGTCAGGAGACTCTTGCCATGAGCTCGGGTGGCCAGATGTCGACGCTCACCTCCTCAGCATAATGAATCACTGGCTCACCTTTCGGACTCAGCAATTCGTGTCTCTCGATGATATTGCTGCTTAACCGGTCCAGGTGTGCGTGTTGTAATGGCCAGGGTTGGTGATGGATGCGAGCGCGGTAGAGTTTGTCATGCGTCCTCGAGTACAAGCAATAACGCTCGGTAAGGAAGTATTCGCGGGAGCCCTCCACTGATTGGGGCATCTTCGCTTCTACATTCCATGATGCTTCGAAATAGGCCCGATCCCTGATTCGCTTCAATTTGTAATCAATGTGCGCCGCATCCTGCTTGACCTCTATCATCGCCCTGTAATAGGGAAGGTGAAAGAACGTTCTAGCGCCGACAGTCGCCAACCAACTGTTCGTATCAAGTGAAAAGAACCAGACACCTGGCATTCCCTCATAACGTACGTAGGTGCGGAGGTTGAGTTCATGCATTGAGCTCAGCCCCGGCAGCCGGAGGGCAAACGGCGGAAACAGGTGGCCGTCCCAAATGGTAAACGGGGTAAGGGTAATCCACGCAGATCCTTCGAAGGTGTCCAGGGCCAGTTCAGCGGGAATAAAAGGCCGTAACTGATCCTTGTTAACCGGCCAATGGATGAAGAGCAGCCTGCCCCAGTTCTGGTGCATTAACGGTTGCCCCTCGGGGCGCGTGCTCTTAGGAACGGATCGATTTTGATCAGGATTGCCGTGAGGATGATTGGATCGCAACAGTCTTCCTTCGGTTATGGCCACTGTTTAGAAGGTATACGGCATGAAGTATTTAAGGCCTCAGCCCGCCACCTGCACAATTCGGCGAATTTCAGCTTCCGCCCCCAGTTATCGAACCTTCACATATCCTGATTGCCGCGTGCGACTCAGGAGCCACAGGCGATGATGCACCTTTGACAGAGCTGCATTCCAGGAATACACCACCCGTACGGCTAACGAGCAATCACATTATTGACAAGGGAGTTAAATTGCATTCCCCGTGCCCTCTCGCTGTCTGAAGATCGTGGCATCTCTCTTGCCCAATGCAGGTCGTGTTCCAGCGCACTTCAGCAATCGTGTTTTCCAATGTTCTTGAGAGAGATTGCCAAAAGAAGATCCCGACAGTGAAGAGCCGGCCCAATGGTGCATTCGCCGCTCGTCGTGAGAAGTACCTGGATGATTTTTGCGAGTAGCTTTCAATTGATCAAATCTGCAGCCCAGGAGTGGAGCGAAGACAAAGCTTCTCGACTCGCGGCCGCATTAGCCTATTACGCGGCGATTTCATTGGCTCCCCTGATAATCATTTTTACAGGGATCACGGGCTTGGCATTCGGCCGCGCTGCTGCAGCCAATCAGATCATCGGTCAAATTGAGGGACTTGTAGGCCATCAGAGCGCTGAGGTGATACAAAGCATTATCGCCCAAGCCAATAAGCCCGCCTCCGGAATCGTCTCGAGCGTCGTGGGAACCGTCATACTGCTGCTCGGCGCGTCGGGCGTATTTGGTGCTCTGCAAGATGGCCTCAACACGATTTGGGAGGTCGCCCCAAAGCCAGGGAGAAGTGTGCTTCGCATCATCAAAGATCGGTTCCTCTCTCTGACAATGGTGCTCGGTGTCGGATTTCTGTTATTGACCTCGCTTATCATAAGTGCCGGACTCGCGGTGCTTGGAAAGTATATCGCGGAAATTCTTCCACTTCCGTGGCTGGCCCTCGAGATATTGAACGTACTCGTATCATTTGCGGTAGTGGCGACATTGTTTGCGCTAATATTCAAAGTCCTGCCGGATGTTGAGATCGCATGGAAGAATGTCTGGGTCGGTGCCTGCATCACGTCGCTACTATTCACGATTGGCAAGTTTCTTATTGGGTTGTATCTGGGGCGAGGTACCGTAGGAACGGCTTACGGTGCAGCGGGGTCCCTCGTCGTAATCCTCATCTGGATTTACTACTCCGCTCAAATTCTTTTCTTCGGGGCAGAGATGATTCAGGTTTACGCAAAAAAACATGGCTCACGCATACAACCGGCTGCAGATGCAGTGCCGGTCACAGAAGAGGCCCGTGCCCAACAGGGATTGACATCAAAGAAGGCAGGTTGACGTTGTGCAATCATAAGTGGGCTTCAGAGTTGCCGAGGAAGGGAGTCAAGGCCGACTTTTCCTGTTTCGTCAGTCTCAACTTGAGAACGAGATCGAAGAACTCCACCTTGTCCGCAAGTGTCAGACAGCGGCCATTATGCGGGAATCGCAAATGACAGATCGAGTAGGGCCCAATCCTCTAAGTGGTAGTGTAAACGAACAGTCGCCGGTAGCTCTCGTCCTGGTCGATGTAATCAATGACTTTGAGTTTGAGAATGCCGAAAAGCTGTTTCCGAGAGCTCTGAAGGCTTCAATAGCCATTGCCGCGCTCCGAAATCGCGTTAAGACTCTGGGAATTCCCGTGGTTTATGCAAACGACAACTTTGGCACGTGGCGGTCCGACTTTAAGAAGCTCCTGGCCCACTGCCTCAACGATAACGTTCGAGGGAGAGTAATTGCGGAGCGGCTGAAACCTGACGAGGATGATTACTTCGTCCTCAAGGCGAAGCACTCTGCGTTCTTTTCAACCACGCTTGAAGTCCTCCTCAAACACTTCGGTGCGCGGACTCTGATCCTTGCCGGCTTTGCCGGCAATATCTGTGTTCTGTTCACTGCTGCTGACGCCTATCTTCGCGGATTTCGCCTGGCCGTTCCATCAGACTGTATCGCTTCTGAGAAGCAGAGCGACGACGAATATGCGTTGGAGCATTTGCGTCGAGTGCTGGAAGCCGATGTACGACCTTCGACGGAGATTAACCTGGAGAGACTGATCGAGGATGGACCTTAGTGAAGGCAGCGCTCATAAAAATGGGCAGCGTGCGACAGGCGACCCATTTCCACGCAATGTCAGGCGGTTATAGGTCTTACCGACGTCTGAAACTCTTTTGGCGAAAGCGTGTTCAGAACCTCACCTCTTCTGACGCCGGCGCGACGCGCGATGCCAATCCCGAATTTGAGGTTGTAAAGATCGGAAATCGAGTGAGCGTCAGTCGAAATGACAAACCTTGTCCCCCGTTTGCGCGCCTCTCTCGTCCAGCGCGGCTCCATGTCGAGCCTGTGAGGGTCGCCGCTGATCTCTATCGCTGCGCCCGATTCAGCGATCACGTCCAGTATCTCCTCATACCGGCAGGCAACGGGTGGCCGGCGTCCAACAAGCCGGCCGGACGGGTGGCCCCAGATCTTGAAGAGCGGATTCTTCATGGCGTTGATGACGCGCCTGGTCATCTGATCTTCATCGAGCTTATAGCGATTGTGGATGCTGGCTATGATGACGTCGAACTGTTCCAGAATGTCATCCGGGTAGTCGAGCTCGCCATCGCGCAGGATGTCTGATTCGGTCCCCCGTAAGAGCCTGATTTTCACCCTCTCCTGCACACGCGCGATCTCGTCCTGCTGTCGCTTCAGGCGGTCAATGCTCAGACCGTTAGCATAATGAGCCGTCGGCGAATGATCAGTTATGGTCATATACTTCATTCCCATAGCCTCGGCGGCGCGCGCCATCTCTTCGACCGTATTCCGGCCGTCTGAGTAGGTCGTATGACAATGAACCATTCCCTTGATGTCTTCGATGGTGATCAGGTCGTCAGGGATCTCGTGAGACAGTGCCGCCTCAATCTCGCCATGGTCTTCGCGCAGCTCTGGAATGACATACTGCATTCCAAGATGCTTGTAGATATCCGCTTCGCTTTCGACTTTGAGAACACGCCCCTTCGCCTTCATCTGCGTACGGGCGAGCTCAATACGCTTTTTCCTGGCGACGACCGCCAGCTTTTGCAGATGAGCCTCTGAGCCCGTCTCGTGATGAAGCAGGTTCCAGTAGGTCTTCGGAGGCGCAATCATCAAGACGAGACTCATGCCATCGCTCAATTTCACCGATGCCTGATCCACCGTCTGCGCATCAATGCTCGCGATGAGCGGGAAAGTCAAAAAGTGGCGCAACAGCTCCTGCGCGCCCGATTCTGCCATTACTGTGATGCGAATGTCGGGGACGGTCTCCTGCCAGCGCCGGATTGCGCCGGCGAGGTCGATTCGACTCCAGCCTGAGAGCATCTCCATGTGCTCGACGACCTTTTCGCCAAGCCTCAACGCAGTAATCAGAAGGAGGCTGTCGTCGTGTGCCTCATTGCTGGAGATTTTGGTAAGCAGCGCGCTGGCGGTCTTTTCACCAAAGCCGGGCAGCTCGCGAAGCTTGCCGGCTTCAATCGCCGACTTGAGCTCCTCTATGCTCGAGATTCCGAGCTTCTCGTGAAGGGTTTCGATTCGACTCAGACTCAATCCTGCCACAGACGATAGCTCGACGGCTCCCGGCGGCATCTCCTGCTTGAGGCGTTCAAGGAGTGAGGAGGAGCCGGTCAGGAATACCTCCTCGATCACATGCGCAAGTGATTCACCGACCCCCTTGATCTCGGTGAGTCTCTTCTTTTCGACTAGTTCCGTCAGGTCTCCATTGAACTCGGCAATCGCACTCGCCGCCTTGGAGTAGGCTCGCGAGCGAAATTGGTCTGCGGTCTTGAGCCGCAGCATCTGGCCTATTTCGCGCAGCGTGGCCGCAACTGCGAGCTTCTTGAGTGCAGCAGTCCTTGTCATTGGATGATTATACGCAATAGGGCCCAAGGTGAAGCGCGGCGACCGGCTCAGTATGGAGTGCGGCGACTTGTCGCCGCTTTGGCGTTAGTCACTGCAGTGACGAAGCAGTCGGCGCGTGTAACCCATAATCCTGCAGTCAGTAAATCAAAAGCGGCGACAAGTCGCCGCACTCCATACTGAATAAGTGGGCGCGTTTCAAATGGAAGGCCGCAGGCTGGACAGCCTGCGGCACAGATGTAATCGAATGAGCCAGTTTGGGCGCATCGAATACGCACGCTCGATGGCCGTTATGAGGACTGGCGAGCCTGCTTTGCGCGGGCTGCTCCGATCGCCGTCTTCACGTCCTTTACTTCTTCCGGAGGCGGAAGCACTGCCTTCATGCCCAGCGACTCAATCCACAACTCGCGAGTCCAACCGGTCGTGTGATAGAGATGTTCGTCCTCTTCATCCTCAACCTCATCGTAAGCATCCTGCAAAGGCTTTGCGACGTTGGATTTGGCTTCCTTCGCCACCTGGCCGAGCAGCTCCCAATTGAGATGATCCTTCGTTTCTGCCAGGACGACCGATTCCGCCGCGACAAGCTGCGCCGCAGCCGCATCTCCAGCCTCGAGGGCCATCTCCATTGCCTGGACCAGAGATTCACCGATATGGCGGACTACCTGCCGGCCCGGCGTCTCGCGCTCGGGATCCAAGCCAAGCTCGGTCATGAGATTCTGGACAACCTGAACGTGATTACGCGTTTGCTCCAGGTACTCCTCCCACTCCTCTTTGAGTTCTTCATTGACCGCACATCGAAGTGCCGTCGTATAGACTTCCACTCCGCCGAGTTCAGTCTCGAGGGCTTCATACAATAGATTTGCAAGTTGTTCACTCTTCATGGCTCTCTCCGTTTCCTAGATGTTGGGGGTGCTGGCCTGGACACTGCAAGATGCGCGCCAGGGATAGCCTTGCTTCGCACCGGACAAGAAAGCTGACCACGTGTAAAACTTGCTCGACTCCCATTGGCCGCGAGTAATTGCTTCTACAACGACGAGGTAGCAGGCATCTGACCAGCTCGTTGCGCTCCCCGATCTGGCTAAATCCTATTCAGCTTTCGCGATCTCCAAACTTTGCAAATTGAGCCAGTTTGTGGCCCGTCCGTTGCTTAAAGCGTCAACGACACGATGGCCACGTATCCAGCGTAGGCCAATGCCCGTTTGGACGTATGAAATCAAGTCGTTAGTGTACTGGCGGCAGACACCCGTGCCGTCTCCGGATCGAAAATCAAAAGCTGCATCGAGCATTGAGACGAGAATTTCTGCGCTCAGGCGACGAGGTAGGATCGCCGAGGCGTTGGAAATCCGCCTGTGTGAGACTCAAAGCCTGAAGAGCTGCAAGGAAAAGAGGAACCATGTCGACTGGGGAAGCGGGATCGAATTGGACGACGATGAGTCAAATGCGAAAAGGCCTGCTGGCAATGAAGAATGGGGATTTCGCTTTCAGACTTCCTGAGGACGGCGGTGGTCCGGACCGCGAAATGGCCATTGCGTTTAACGGTATTGCGGCCCTGAATCAGGAATTGGCCGACCGACTTCAGAACGTTGATGATCCGCACCCTCAACCCGGAGTGAGACGGTCGCTGAAAAGGATCCTGGGCGAAGTCGTTCAATGCGCTCAAGAGGCGTAGCCGGCCGCTCGATTCGTCAAAGATCGCTCCGGTAGACGGAGGAATTGCGCTCGACACTACCGATGCAAAGAGACTCCTGAACAGCCTGGTTGCCCTTCGCGCCGGTGACTTCTCGATCAGCCTTCCACAGGACTGGGTGGGACTGCCGGGCAAGATTGCCGACACACTGAATGACGTCATCGAACGGAATGAAAGGCTAACCAGGGAACTCGAGCGGATCAGCCGGGTGGTCGGCAAGGAAGGCAAGACCAGTGAGCGGGCGACAATGCCGTTTGCAGACGGTTCCTGGCGAAGCCTCGTCGACAGCGTCAACACCGTGATTGACGATATGGCTCGCCCCCAGGCTGAAATGGTCCGAGTCATCGGTGCAGTTGCCAACGGTGATCTGTCACAAACGATGGCGTTGGAGGTCGACGGACGCCCTCTGAAGGGTGACTTCCTTCGCTCGGTCCAGCTGGTCAATGCCATGGTCGGCCAACTCGGATCCTTCGCTTCAGAGGTCACGCGCGTTGCGCGCGAGGTCGGCACCGAGGGCAAGCTCGGCGGCGAGGCGAAAGTAAAGGGCGTCGCGGGAACCTGGAAGGATCTCACGGATAGCGTCAATTCGATGGCTGGCAACCTCACAGCCCAGGTTCGCAACATCGCCGAAGTCACCACCGCAGTGGCGAAGGGCGACCTCTCAAAGAAGATCACCGTAGACGTTCAGGGCGAGATCCTCGAGCTCAAGAACACGATCAACGTCATGGTCGATCAGCTCAACTCTTTTGCCTCCGAAGTTACGCGCGTGGCGAGGGAAGTGGGAACCGAAGGCAAACTCGGAGGTCAGGCCAAAGTGCCTGGCGTGGCAGGCACCTGGAAGGATTTGACTGATAACGTAAATTCGATGGCCGGAAATCTGACCGGACAGGTCCGCAACATCGCTGAAGTGACCACCGCAGTGGCAAATGGCGATCTCTCAAAGAAGATCACGGTCGATGTGCAGGGCGAGATTCTGGAGCTGAAGAACACCATCAACAGGATGGTTGACCAGCTCAACTCGTTCGCCTCGGAGGTTACACGTGTAGCCAGGGAAGTCGGGACCGAAGGAAAGCTTGGCGGCCAGGCGCAGGTGCGCGGCGTCGGCGGCACGTGGAAGGACCTGACCGACAACGTAAATTCGATGGCCGGAAATCTGACGGGCCAGGTCCGCAACATCGCCGAGGTGACGACCGCCGTGGCGAATGGCGATCTCTCCAAGAAGATCACCGTCGATGTCAAAGGAGAAATCCTCGAGCTCAAGAACACCATTAACCGAATGGTCGATCAGTTGAACTCATTTGCCTTCGAGGTGACACGCGTTGCGAGGGAGGTCGGAACCGAGGGCAGGTTGGGAGGCCAGGCCCAGGTGCCAGGCGTAGCCGGTACGTGGAAAGACCTCACAGACAGCGTCAACTTCATGGCCGGTAATCTTACCGCTCAGGTCCGCAACATCGCCGAGGTGACCACGGCAGTTGCCAAGGGCGACCTCTCGAAGAAGATTACCGTAGACGTGAGAGGCGAAATCCTTGAGCTGAAGAACACCATCAACGTCATGGTCGACCAGCTCAACTCCTTCGCCTCCGAGGTGACGCGCGTTGCAAGAGAGGTGGGCACCGAAGGTAAGCTCGGCGGTCAGGCTGACGTCAGAGGCGTTGGCGGTACGTGGAAAGACCTGACCGACAGCGTCAACTCGATGGCCGGCAATCTTACCGGACAGGTACGCAACATTGCAGACGTGACAACCGCGGTAGCCAACGGCGATCTCTCAAAAAAGATCACCGTCGATGTCAAGGGGGAGATTCTCGAGCTCAAGAATACGATCAACCGAATGGTCGACCAGCTGAACGGATTCGCTTCCGAAGTGACACGCGTTGCAACCGAAGTGGGTACCGAAGGCAAACTCGGTGGTCAGGCGCAGGTTCCCGGCGTTGCGGGCACCTGGAAGGACCTCACAGACAGCGTCAATTTCATGGCGGGCAATCTGACTGCGCAGGTTCGGAATATCGCCGATGTGACGACCGCCGTCGCCAATGGCGACCTCTCGAAGAAGATCACTGTCGACGTTAAGGGAGAGATTCTCGAGCTCAAGAACACGATCAATCGAATGGTCGACCAGCTCAACGCCTTTGCTTCCGAGGTGACCCGCGTGGCACGCGAAGTTGGAACCGAAGGGAAACTTGGTGGCCAGGCCCAGGTTACCGGTGTGGCGGGAACGTGGAAGGATTTGACCGACAATGTCAACCAGCTGGCTGCCAATCTGACCAATCAGGTTCGCGCAATCGCCGAGGTCTCTACGGCCGTGACGCAGGGTGACCTGACGCGTTCAATCACGGTCGAGGCCCAGGGCGAGGTCGCGGCGCTGAAGGACAATATCAATGAGATGATTCGCAACCTCAAGGACACGACTCAGAAGAATACCGAGCAGGACTGGCTCAAGACGAACCTCGCCAGGTTCACCGGTATGCTGCAGGGGCAGCGCGATATGACGACGGTTGCGAACATCATCCTTTCGGACCTTGCTCCGCTGGTCAATGCGCAGCAGGGCATCTTCTATGTCAACCAGCCTGAGGACTACGGGCGGCCGGTCATGAGGCTGCTTGGGGGATATGCCTATTCGAATCGCAAGCATCTGTCGAATGAGTTTGCCGCAGGCGAGGGCCTTGTCGGTCAATGCGTGCTCGAGAAGAAGCGCATCCTTTTGACCGACGTGCCGAATGACTACATCTACATTGCATCGGGCCTCGGTGAGGCGCCGCCCTTGAACATCATCGTCCTGCCTGTCCTCTTTGAAGAGGAGGTCAAGGCAGTCATCGAGCTCGCATCCTTTGCACCTTTCAGCGAGACGCATATGACGTTCCTGGATACTCTGACCGAGAGCATTGGCACCGTTCTCAATACGATCCAGGCCAACACCAGAACGGAACATCTGCTCACCCAGTCTCAGTCGCTCGCTTCAGAGCTTCAGATGCAGCAGGATGAGCTGAAGAAGACCAACGAGCAGCTTGAACAACAGGCCCTCACGCTTCGCGAATCCGAAGAACGCCTGCGCAGCCAGCAGGAGGAGCTTCGCAATACAAACGAGGAGCTTCAGGAGAAGGCGACACTGCTTGCGCAGCAGAAGTCAGAGGTCGAAGCCAAGAATCGCGAGGTCGAAGAGGCACGCTGGGCAATGGAAGAGAAGGCCGAACAGCTGGCGCTCACGTCCAAGTACAAATCTGAATTCCTGGCCAACATGTCTCACGAATTGAGAACTCCGCTCAACAGTATGCTGATTCTTTCGCGTCAGCTTGCAGAGAATGTGGAAGCCACGCTCTCTCCGAAACAAGTCCAGTTCGCTGAAACCATCCATTCTTCCGGTAACGACCTCCTGTCTCTGATCAACGACATCCTCGACCTCACGAAGATCGAATCCGGAATGATGAATATTGAAACCAGTGAGGTCTCGTTCGCCGACATCGACGAGCAGATGAATCGCAGCTTCCATCAGGTTGCGCACGACAAAGGGCTGGACTTCAACGTCACGCGGGAAACAACTCTACCGAATGCCATCTTCACCGATCAGAAGCGCCTGCAGCAGATCCTCAAGAACCTGCTCTCCAACGCCTTCAAGTTCACCGAGAAGGGCAGGGTATCGTTGCTCATCAAGGCAGCCGAGAAGCGCAGCAAGTTTACGCTCGCTTCCCTCAAAGAAGCGGATGAAGTCATTTCCTTCTCGGTTGTTGATACAGGCATCGGAATTCCTGCGGACAAGCAGCAGATCATTTTCGAAGCATTCCAGCAGGCTGACGGAACTACGAGCCGGAAATACGGCGGGACCGGCCTCGGCTTGTCCATCAGCCGTGAAATAGCTCACCTTCTCGGGGGAGAGATAAGAGTCAGCAGCGTCCCGGGCGAGGGAAGCATTTTTACGCTCTACCTGCCGCGCTCGCAACGATCGCTTCCGGCGGAGAGTTCGAAAGATCCGCTGCCGCAGGTGCGATCAAGGGTTCCTAGCCCGAGGCTGAGCACCATCACTCCGTATACCCCTCCCGAGTACGCACCGGTTACCGGGACGGTCGATGACCGGGCCAATATCGCGCCGGGCGAGCGAATGCTATTGATCGTCGAAGATGATGCTCTCTTCGCCCAGGTGCTCCTCGACATTGCACACGAGAAGGGATTCAAGGGTCTGATTGCCACTCGGGGAGATCAGGCTCTGATGCTGGCTCGCAAATACAAGCCGGACGCGATAACTCTCGATATCAAGCTTCCCGACCAGGAAGGCTGGACGGTTCTCGACCGCCTCAAGCACGACAAGCAGACGAGTCATATCCCGGTCCATATAATCAGCGCCTGTGAGGCTCGCGGCCATTTACGCGCTATGGGCGCGGTGACGCATCTTCAGAAGCCAATCTCGAAGGAAGAGCTTGAGAGTGCATTCGACAAGATAACGGCCTTCTCGGAACGAATGCTCAGAAGACTGCTCGTAGTCGAAGATGATGACACCCAGCGGATGAGTATCGTTGAGTTGATCGGCGGAAATGACGTCGAGACTACGGCCGTCGGAACCTCCGGCGAGGCGATCGAGGCGCTGCAGCGGGAACAGTTCGATTGCATGGTTCTGGATCTTCGGCTGCCCGATATGTCCGGCTTCGACCTGATTCAAAAAGTGCAGGTTGACCTGGGGTTGACCAATCTTCCGATTATCGTCTACACCGGTAAGAGTCTCACTGAGAAGGAAGAGAATCAGCTCCAGCAGGTGGCTGATGCGATCATCGTGAAGGAGGCCAACTCACCGGAGAGGCTTCTGGCAGAGACTGCCCTCTTCCTGCACCGCGTAGAGGCCAACATGCCGGAGCCGAAACGCCGAATGATCGAACAGGTAAAGCGCCATGATCCGCTGCTCGCCAGTCGGAAGGTCCTCGTCATCGACGACGACGCGAGGAATATCTTTGCACTCTCGAGCGTCCTCGAGAGTTATGAGATGGAGGTGCTTCACGCCGAGAACGGGCGCGAAGGCATCAAGCTGCTCAACGAAGCGACTGATGTCGATCTGGTTCTGCTCGACATTATGATGCCCGAAATGGATGGCTACGAGACTATGAAGGCGATCAGGGAGATCGAGAGATTCGGGACCTTGCCGATCATTGCCTTGACCGCGAAGGCAATGAAGGCTGATAGAGATAAATGTATTGAGGCAGGAGCTTCCGACTACATATCCAAACCGCTGGATATAGATCAACTGATGTCTCTATTACGCGTATGGCTAAATCGTCGCGAAGAGGCTCGAGCCTAGTCAGCCCTCACCCGGCGCTTGAAGACCTCGAGCTGGATCTGCTTCTGGACGCTCTCTTTCATTATTACGGTTACGACTTTCGGAACTACGACCGTCGGGCCGTGAAGCGTCGCGTACTGGAGTGCGCCCTCGAGGAGCGTCTACCATCCATATCGCGCTTCCAGGACCGAGTTCTCCGCGATTGCGGACTGCTGGAGCGGCTGCTGCAGAGCTTCTCGCCTCAGCAGAGTTCGATGCTTGCGGACCAGAGATATGTCCATTCCCTGAGGACTAATGTCCTTCCAAGGTTGAGGACGTATCCGGTGATCAGAATCTGGTATGTCGGCTGTTCGACCGGAGAGGAAGTCTACTCTCTGGCGATTCTCCTGAAGGAGGAAGGCATCTACTCCCGATGCCGCATCTACGCCACGGATTTGAGTGGTGAAGCGATCAGAAATGCTAAAAAGGGCAGGTATCAGACGGCTGATCCGTGTGAATACGAGAGCAATTACCTGCGGGTATGCAGCTCTCGTCCATTGAAGGACTACTTGAGTGTCAGGGGAAACCAACTGTTGATAAACCCCTCGCTCAAGAAGAACCTCCTTTTCTTTGAACATAACCTCGTGAGCGATGGCTCGTTCAACGAGTTTCAGCTGATCATTTGCCGGGATATTCTCGTCAATTTCAAACAGGTGCTTCGGGACCGAGTCGACCGCCTGATCTACGACAGCCTGAGCCGCTTTGGTATTCTCGTGCTTGGAGCTTCAGATTCGATCAGGCTGCTGGCTCACGAGACTTGCTATGCAATCCTTGACGAAGAGAGTCATCTCTACCAGAAGGACGATAGATTACGTCAGCCGGCCAGCGCATAACATGACAGCGACGGAATCGGAATCATCGAAGGTCAATATCCTCCTTGTCGACGATGATGAGAGTAATCTGACCGCGCTCGAGGCAATTCTCCAGGGCGAGGATCGAAATCTCGTGCGGGCGTCCTCGGGAGACGAAGCGCTCCACTACCTGTTGAACCAGGATGCGGCCGTTGTTCTGCTCGACGTGCGGATGCCCGGCATCAGTGGACTCGAAACGGCAGAGCTGATACGGGGACGTAAAAAGACTCGCGATGTGCCGATAATCTTTCTGACTGCCTATGACACCCGCGATACCAGGGATCTCTCAACCGGGTACTCTCTTGGCGCTGTAGACTACATCGTCAAGCCGTTCGATACGGACGCACTCAGATCCAAAGTAGCGGTCTTTGTCGAGCTGTATAAGAAGACCGAACAGGTCAAGCAACAGGCTGCCCTTCTCCACGACAAAAACATTCAGCTTGAAACCGCCAACGTTGAGAGGCTTGGCAAGCTGATCGATCTCGGCCAGCGCCTGACCGCGGAGCGGGATCCGAGGAAGCTCCTCGAGATTTTCTGCGAGTCTGCGCGCGATATACTCGGTGTTCTGTATGTCAAGGTTCGCATGTTCGCCGGGGAGAATGACTCGGAACTGTTCGTATACAGCCAGCCGGTCTCGGTTGAGTGCGACAACTCCGCCGGGAAATGGCGAGACGGCTGCGCTACCCTTGTCCGCGGAGACGGGTAGGGAGGACTCGCCATTCGAAATCCCTGTCTCCCTTGGCGAACGAGTCCTCGGACAAATCTATTTGCAGCATGAGGCCGGCACGAAAGAGTTTAGCGAGTCGGAGAAACGGCTGGCCCTCACACTGGCCTCTCAGTTGGCAGTGGCCTATGAGAATGCCAGGCTGCATGCCGAAGCTGAATCGGCAAACCGGCTGAAGGATGAGTTCCTGGCCGTGCTCTCCCATGAGTTGCGGACCCCTCTGAATGCTATCGTCGGATGGGCAGGGCTCATGCGCAATGGTCTCGATCCATCGCGCCAGACTCACGCACTCGATACCATAGTCCGCAATAGCAAAATGCTGGGACGGATGGTCGAGGATATCCTCGATGCATCGAGAATGATCACCGGGAAGCTGCGCCTCGAGTTCGTGCCGTGCGATTTCGCGCTGGCGGTAAGGTCTGCGGCCGATGCTCTTCACCCTACAGCGAATGCCAAGCGAGTCAATCTGGAAGTCAAGCTGCCGGCTATCGGCACGGTCATCATGGGAGACTCGACGCGACTGCAACAGGTCGTCTGGAATCTGGTGTCCAACGCAATCAAGTTCACGCCAGAGAATGGGCGAATCTCAGTCATCCTGAAACGCTCCTCCAACCAGGTGAAGCTCTATGTAAGCGACTCGGGACAGGGAATAACAAAGGAATTCCTGCCCTTCATTTTCGAGCGATTTCGTCAGGCAGATTCGTCGAGCACGCGGGCAAACGGCGGCCTGGGGCTGGGATTATCGCTTGTTCGCCACCTCATCGATTTGCACGGTGGGACCATCTCGGCCGACAGCGGTGGGAGAAATATGGGCTCGACGTTTGTTGTGACACTGCCGCTGGTTACCGGAAGCCACCCGGGTTACACAAAAGATGCCTAGTCGTTACGGCACGGGCGGAAATGGCCCACTTGCTCAGTATGGAGTGCGGCGACTTGTCGCCGCTTTTGATTTAGTTATTGCAGTGATGAAGAAGAATCGCCGTGTGAACCACAATCCTGCAGCAACTAAATCAAAAGCGGCGACAAGTCGCCGCACTCCATACTGAGCGCGTCGCCACGCTTCGCTGTTGAGGCCCCGATTTCATTGGAACTGAGATCGTATGAAGACCTACTACGCCGCCTTACGGCATCCCGGTTCGCTGTGGGATCCAGAGAAGACAGCGCGCGAGCAGCCGTATTGGGATGATCACGCAAGCTTCATGGACGCAATGTTTGAAACCGGAGTGGTCATTCTGGGCGGCCCGTTCGCGGATCGAAGCGGATCGCTGGTCATCCTCAAGGTTGAGAGCGCGGCAAGGGTCCACGAATTGTTCAGCAACGACCCGTGGACCCTGCACGACGTTTTGCAGGTCGGCGAAGTAAAGGAATGGACTATCTTCCTCGATTCGCGCGAGCACCTTTGACAGGTTGCCTCAAGACTGCCAGTTGGCCTCTTTCCCTGCACCCGCGTACCTGAGGGAACCGGGTGTCGTAAGAAGCTCGCCGGTTTCGAGCAGGGTCTTGAGCCCGGAGAGAATCATTGGCCAGCCGCCGTAGATCTCGGAATTGGCGCCCTCGCGCAACTGATCGTGGGTAACGGTCAGCCTGCACGAATCGGCGATCTGCTCGATCTCCCACGTCACCCTGGATGTCCCTTCACTCTTGACCTCATCGCTCCAGAGCGCTCTGAAGCTCTGCACGAGCCGGCGCGGCGGGTCGATTTCGATGTTCTCACCCTCGAGAATTGCCATGGCCGCTTGCGGTCCCGCCATCCCCTGGTAAGAGGAGCCGGCAGTCCAGTCGGACCTGACTCTGACGCCGAAGGTATACTTCTGTCGCATGTCAGGGTCGGTGATCGCCTGCCAGAGGCGCTCCGGGGTTGTCTTGATATAGATTTCGAATACTTTCTCCATCGTTTCCTCCAGGTTTTTTTTGAGCCCGGTGAGGGTGGCAGCCCAGGGCTCTGTGTACTTATCGATCCAGCGGTCGTGAATGAGCCGGATTGGCACTGGGTTGAGAAAATGCAGCTTCTCCCGCCCGCTGCGTTTGATGATGACCAGTCGTGCCTGTTCAAGGATTTTGAGGTGCTTCATGACGCCGAAGCGGGTCATCTCGGACTTCCGGTTGGAAGCCTTAACGAGTGCATTGAGCGTCTGCCCGTCGTGTTGAAAGAGCTCGTCGAGGAGTGCCCGTCGGGTCGGATCGGCGAGTGCTTTGAAGACCTCTTCCTCCATAGCAAGATAATAGGTGACCATTTGGTCACCTGTCAAGGGTCTGTGCTGCACTGGCCTGGAATCGTGCCGCAGACTGTCCAGTCTGCGGCAGACTTCGCGCAAGCTCAGAGTGGGGAAGGTTGCGCAACCCGCAGCCCAGGCCAGGACGGATCTGCGGCAAACTGCGATGGAGGTCAGAGTGGAGAAGTCTGGCGCAGGCTGGACAGCCTACGCCACGATAGCCGCTGCGGTCGGCCGCTCAGGAGGCTGAACGGCTGGCCTGACTTCCTGGGCGTGGAGTGATGCTACGATGACAGGGAAGCCTGGAGCATTGCTCTCGCATAACCGACGTTATAAATCTCGGCTCCAAAACCGCCTCCCCCGGGATAGACATTTTGGATTCCATGGTCGCGGTCGTAATCGATAGCGCGAGGGTGCTCCGGGTAGAGGCCGCGAGAGTACTTCTGCCGAACAAGCTCTCGCATCACGGCAAACATGTTGACTTCACCTTCGTCCAGAAACACCTCAGTATATTTCTCATAGGGTTTTCTGACGCGGACATTGCGGAAATGGACGTGGTTGATGCAATCCCTTGAACCGAAATAGCGCGCTACTGTGACCGGGTCTTCACCCAGCTCACGAGTTACACCGCAATCGAAGGTGATCCCGTTGGCTGGACTTTTGACGATGTCGACGAGCCGTTTCCAGCCCGCCAGCGTAGACATGATTTGTCCTGACCCGCGACTCAGAGGAGCCGGAGGATCGTTCGGATGGAGCGCAAGCCTCACACCGGATTCGACCGCCACCGGCACAACAGCCTTGAGGAAGTAAGTCACATTGCTCCACATCTCGTCCAGGCTGTGCGCGCCTTCCTCCGCGAGGGGCGGAAGGTCCTTGACCTTGTCGTAATCGAACGCGGTCAGACCTGCGCCTGCTCTTCCGATCTCTTCATAGTATCCCTCAACGATGCGGTGAGCGTAGAAGTTGTATTCGACTACGGGCAATCCCGCCTTCCCGGCTGCCCGAACAGATGCTCTCACATTTTCAATCTCTTCATCGCGGCCCGGCTTGCCATAGATAGCCTTGGGAAAGCCCGCGATCATCAGGTTGCAGAGTGTCAGACCGGCCGTCTTGAAACGATCGCGTCGCTCGCGAATGGCAGCTTCTGTCCATGGAATCGGCGGACCGCCCATAAGGACATAATCGACGCCAACCTGCTTGACGTGACGCATGCCCTTTTCGTCGATGTCCGGACGGACACCCAGGCATATCTTAGGCGTGCTGGTCCCTTCAAGAGGCGGCCACGAGACGTTCTGAATCGCAGCCGGTGCCGGTGGCTCCAGGGCCGGAATCAATGACGACGCTCCAAGTGTCTTGATCATCTGTCTGCGGGAAAGGGCAGGGAGCATGTGATTCTCCTTTTGTGATGTTTGAGGCAGATGATACTACCGTTCGATTGTTCGGAATATGAAATGCGGCGACCTGTCGCCAGCGGCACGGATCTTGCTCGCTCGTCTATTTATGAGTAAGAACGGCAAAGCCTCTGCCGGGAGCCAGAAGAGCAAGCGTTGGTCGCAGCATGTCACCTCAACCAGCAATGCGCTCGACCTGGAAAATGGAGTATTCGCGCAGGATGATCCGAAGAGTATTGCGAAATCTCTCAAGCGGTCGGCCGAAGAGAGCAATCGCCGCAAGAGTGAGCCGTTCCGCTCAGCGATGTCCATGCTCGACCTTCTACATTAATCGGGCCGGCTCGAAGTTGTCGAAGAAACGACGAAGCCGCCTCGAGGCAGCCAGGAAGGAATTGCGTGTGCTTTTTGGAAGGAATTAAGCACTTGAATTTATTGATGGATCGATTTGATTTGAATCCAGGAGGATCTCATGGCACGAGAAGCGACCTTTACTCAGAGGTATGAGAATCGACCGGACGCTCCCGAGTTTCTGCGTGTTTTGCGCGATACTGCATTCGAGTCGAGTGACGACAAGCTGGCATTGGCGCTGGGTCACCCAACCGATGAGGTCGAGCGTTGGATTGGTGGGACGCTATCTATCGCCGGTGACGCCCTGATAAAGGCGCGAGGGTTAGCCATGGAGCGAGGCGTTCAGTTCGACTGGCGATAGGGAACTTGCTGGAACGGCGCCTGTCAGAAACCATTCAGCTAGTGTCATCGAGTAATACACTCGGGCAAGGCTTGGAGGCGCCGTTTGGACTTTCTCGAAAAGTTACCGGCGCCAGACGGCGCCGGGCGGGCAGGGACAAGCCCTGCCCCTACAAGGTTCTCGGCGATGCGGCATTTCGCTGCAATTTTGTAGGGGCAGGGCTTGTCCCTGCCCGTCCCGTGCCCGAAGGGCGCGGGTAAGCCCTCCGTAGAGGGCCATTGTGTCCAGAAGAAGAGTTCGAATAGACTGTTGATGTAAAGGGCGGTCGTGGGCGCTTTTTGACAGTATCGGTACGAGCTCAGCCTTCAACAGTCATTATCATTGTAAGGCCGGCTCACCTGGGCAAGACTATGCATATGTCCCCCTGGACCAATGTCATTACGCCTCCGCAGCCGAACTCGGGCCCGCTGCTTCATTTCGTGAGTCTCCTAATGGATGGGTCTCCGAGCCTCTGACGTTGTGGGTATTACTCATCGCCGGCTTACTCTATGCTTTGGGCGTCCGCCATCTATGGCGGAGTGCCGGGTTTGGCCAGGGTATTCGCCGCTGGGAATTGCTAACGTTTAGTTGCGGATGGATTGCCCTGGTCATTGCGCTGGTCTCACCGCTGCACCCTCTCGGTCGAGAGCTCCTTTCGCTGCATGTGGCGCAGCATGAAGTGCTCATCCTGATTGCCGCTCCTCTGATCGTGCTGGGCCGCCCGGGCATCGGCCTGATCTGGTCATTACCCGTTCGAATTCGCCAGTCGATTGCACGGCTGGCCATGTCACCGCCGTGGAAGCCCGTCTGGAAAACGATGACACGCCCGATCGTGGCTTGTACGATTCAGGCGATTGCGCTCTGGGTTTGGCATGTGCCTGCGCTGTTTCAGGCAACGCTCGCCAACGAGACAGTACATGCCGCACAGCACCTGAGCTTCTTCTTCTCGGCGTCACTCTTCTGGTGGTCAATGTTGCATGCCAGGCGAAGCCCCGCCACCTTCGGGACTGCAGTGCTCTACCTTTTCATCACTTCGATCCATAGCGGCATTCTCAGCGCGTTGATAACGTTCGCCGATTCGGTCTGGTATCCAGCGTACAGTAATACCGCCCATCCCTGGGGGCTGACGCCTCTCGAGGACCAGCAACTGGGTGGGCTGATCATGTGGATCCCGGCAGCTCTCGTCTATCTCTTCGCTGGCCTGGTTCTGGTGATCGGCTGGCTGCGCGAATCAGGAAGTGCGGCAACCGTCGAATTTATGGGGCAGGACCGCCTGCTCGGATCGATTAATGACAGCATAACCAGACGATTCTGATCTGATCGACCTTCGTCAGGCTGGGATCTCGTTCTCTTCCTCTTCAGAGCGCCGGTCGAGTTCCCATCGTTCCTTGTCTCGCTTCTCCAGAATCTCGTCATGGGTATGCAGCTCCTGGTTGTCCTGCTGCTCGACACCAAGAGCGCGGCCGATTGCATCGACATCGTCCTGACCAGGAGTCGGGGCGTGACCGCCCACTGCTTCGTCACCAACATCCTGGGCGCCCTTCCAGTCCGCATCAATGTCGCCGCCGGTGAGCCTGGTTTCGACGGCATACTCCTGCAGGATTTCCGCCTCTTCTTTCAAGGCTTCTTCTTCGGGTCCCAGAAGATTTTCAACTTCTGCCGGATCGAGTGTTCGCTTTCGCTTCGCCATAGGTTCTCCTTTCTCCGATACATATCAACTACCGTGCCTTTGGAGTGTCGTCAACAGTGAAACGCGGCGACCGGCTCAGTATGGAGTGCGGCGACTTGTCGCCGCTTTTGCGTTAGTTACTGCAGGATTGTGGTTTACACAGACCTGCAAGTCGTTCAGCACTGCAATAACTAACGCAACAGCGGCGACAAGTCGCCGCACTCCATACTGAGCAAGTGGGCATTTCATATGGGGCGGGCCGATTCTTGGTTTAGTTCTTGCAGTGACACTCCGAATCCCGGTCTCCATTATACTTGTGTACAAATGACTGATCGGCCAAATCGAGTCTTTCTGCTCTCTCCGGCACATTGCGGTGGCCTGCGGGCACAGATGCTAACTTCTGAGCGAGCGTCGTTTCCGCTTGCACAGCGACTAAAGCAGGGAACGGCGTCGCTTGGCGAGGTCTTCACTTTTCTAAGCGGTCTATATTTCCGAGGCAAACTTGCCTACGCCACTGTATTTGCCAATCCACCGGAAGGCGCACCCGGTGTGCTCATAATTACGCCAGGTGGCGGCCTCAAAGAACCACAGGATCGGATTGATCTAATTGGGTTGAAGACCTTTGCGTCCGTCGATGTGCATGAAAAGAACACCGTGTACCGGGATCCTTTCGAGAAGGACGCACGCAGCATCGCAGAGTTGATGTCAACTGGAAGCGAGGTTGTCTTGCTCGGAAGCATCGCGACTCCGAAGTACGTCGACGTGCTGACCGGAGTCTTTGGTGACCGGCTCAGATTCCCTGTAGACTTTGTTGGTCGCGGAGATATGAGCCGTGGAGGACTGCTGCTGAGATGCGTCGACAGCCATTCGGAATTGAATTACGTTGAAGTCTCGGGTGCGGTCAGAAGAGGCCCGCGCCCGCCGAGGCTCGCAAAGAGACCCAGGAATCCCTGATGAGAAAGACGACCAGGGAGGTAGCGACCACTTCCTATCATCCTTCGAAACGACGAGAGGCTCATCCTGCCGGTCGAGGTGAATGATCGTGTCACAATTCCAAAGGAGTTCGACGCGGTCAATCTCGCCTTTGGTGACCGAGTGGTACGCCTGACGAATCTTGACAAGCCCTTCTGGCGGGCCCTGGGGCTCAAGAAGCGTGATCTCCTTCAATACTATGCAGACGTCGCTCATGTCTTACTTCCACATCTGGAAGATCGGGCGATGGTCATGAAGCGGTATCCGAATGGAGCCGACGGTGATTTCTTCTTCATGAAGCGGGCTCCATCTCCGAGACCCGATTGGATTCAGATCTGTTCCATCGAGCATTCATCCGGCAACGTGATTGACTTTCCGATGGTACAGGACTTGCCGACGTTACTTTGGACAATCAATCTCGGATGTATCGACCTGAATCAGTGGTATGCATGGTGCGATGATGTTGATCGGCCGGATTGCCTCCATTTTGATCTTGATCCGGTCGAAGGAACCAGTTTCGGTAAGGTCCGCGAAGTTGCCATGCTTTTGCATGAGGCCCTCGACGCGTTGAACATGCCGAATTTCGCAAAGACCACCGGAGCTAGTGGAATCCATGTTTACGTTCCCATTATTCGCGGACCGATCCAGAAAAAGGTCTGGACTTTTGCCAAGGGACTGGCGCGCGTTCTTGAATCTCAATATCCGAAACTGGTGACCGCGGAGTATCAGATTGCACGGCGACCTCGCGGGCGGGTACTCGTAGACTACAACCAGAATGCGTGGGGCAGGACTCTGGCTTCAGTCTATTCTTTGCGTCCGACACCCAAAGCTACGGTTTCGACGCCAGTCACCTGGACTGAGTTGGCCGCTGGAGCGAAGCCCGGCGATTTCAGAATCGACAATGTGCGGGCCAGAATCAAGCGGCTGGGTGATCTTTGGCGACCGCTACGAGAGGAGCGAGGGAGAGTTGATCTGGCGCAATACTTCTAAAGCGAGCCCCATTATTGTGCGTGAGATTGGGCAGGCTCGACACGTCGGAAGAATCGATGCTCCGGCTGGCCCGATAATGCTACAATTGAGAAGTTCGATGCCTTGAGTCGTCTGACACCTCCCCTGCGATACTGCTAGAGTTGCCTCCGAATACGATGAAGTCTGGCACAGACGATATATGTGCGAGGCCCCCTGCTGGAACGCTTCCCACGCCACCCGACCGGGATTTCAGATGAGCCTATCTGACCGCTTGCAGCCAAAAAAGGGCGGCAAAGACCGCCAACCAGCCAAATCGACCCGGCCCGGCACCAAATCGAGAAACAAGCCCTCGACTGCTGCCTCACCTGCGACTCTCGCACAGTCCAACAGTGAATTGAATCGGGCCAGCGGCCGTCAGAAAGCCGTCAAACCGACAATTGCTGAAGCCGTCATGCGGAACATGGGCGAAGGCCTCTACACGGTTGACCGGCACGGGCTCGTGACATCGATGAACCCCGCCGCCGAGAGACTCTTCGGATGGAAACTGGACGAGCTTCGCGGTCGGAAGATGCACGACTACACCCATAACAAGCATCGCGACGGGACGCCGTTTCCTGCCGAAGACTGCGCCGGCTTACAGGTGCTGGAGCAGGGGAAGAGCCTGGTTGATTTTGAAGATGTCTTCATTCGCAAGGATGGCAGCTTCTTTGATGTTACCTACAGCTCATCGGTACTCCGCGAGCGCGGGAGAATAACCGGCCTGGTCGTTGTCTTCCGTGACATGACCGAGCATAAGCAGGCCACTCTCAGATTGCGCGTGAGCGAGGACAGTCTCAAGGCGATGTTTGATGCCGCCTATGATGCCGTGCTCGTATTGGATTCGGACTGGAGGCTTATCTCCGCAAACAGTCTGAGTGAGCAACTCTATGGTCTCCCTCTTTCTGAGCTGCTGAAGGTGAGTTTGAGCGATCTTCGAGCGCCCGAGACACGTTCCACGGTTGAGGTTGACGTGCAACGATCCATTCTCGAAGGTGGTGTGCGTTGGGAAACCGTTCATCAGCGCAGGAATGGATCTCAGTTCAAGGCCGAAGTCAGTTGCAAACCATTCAGAAGTGGCGATCAGAACCGGTTTGTGTTGATCGTCCGCGATATCACCGATCGTAAGATTGCAGAGGAGGCCTTGCGGCATAGTGAGGAGCGATATCGCTCGCTGACGAGGATTCTGACCTCGGTAGTCTGGACCATGGATGCGAACGGCGCTTTTGGCGGCGCTCAGCCCGAATGGGAAAAATTCACGGGCCAGACCTGGGAGGAATGCCGCGGCGAAGGCTGGATCGCAGCTTTACATCCGGCCGATCGCGAGCGTGTATATGATGCATGGCGGGAATCGCTCACTAATTTGACAATCTTCAAGTCACAGGGAAGATTCCGTCACGCCGAAAGCGGAGAGTACCATTCCTGCCTTGCACAGGCCGTCCCTCTCTTCAATGCTGATGGCTCAATACGTGAGTGGATCGGCAACATTCAAGACGTTCACGAGCAGAGGCAGGCCGAAGATGAACGCGAAAGACTGCTCGTTGCTGAGCGGCAGGCTCGCGAGGATGCCGACTCAGCGTCCCGAGCAAAAGACGAGTTTCTGGCCACCGTATCCCACGAATTGAGATCGCCGCTCAACGCCATTCTCGGATGGTCGAGGCTGCTGGCGAGCGGGACTTTGAGTGACGAGGATGCTTTCCGTGGGCTGAAAGCAATCGAGCGCAATGCGAGATCACAGGCCCAGCTGGTCGAAGACCTGCTGGACGTGTCCCGAATAGTCACCGGCAAGTTCCGGCTCAATAGCGAGCAGGTTAATCTCGTGCAGGTCATCGAGGCGGCAGTCGATTCCATTCGTCCGGCCGCAGACCTTAAGGGTGTCCGACTTCAAGTGGCGCTGGATATTGACGCAGGCGCAATTGAGGGTGATGCCGAGCGGCTTCAGCAGGTCGTCTGGAACCTGCTCTCAAATGCCGTGAAGTTCACTCCGGCCGATGGCTCGGTTCAGGTCACGCTGGCTCGCTTCGATTCTTACGTCGAGATTGTCGTCAGCGATACTGGGCAGGGAATCGATCCCTCGTTTCTTCCCTTTGTTTTTGACCGGTTTCGTCAGGCGGACAGTTCGATTACGCGCTCGTTCGGGGGGTTGGGCTTAGGACTCGCAATCGTAGGCCATATCACAGAGCTTCATGGTGGTACGGTGACTGCTGACAGTAAAGGAAGGGATCAGGGTGCATCATTTACAGTAAGAATCCCGGTGAAGGCCGATAGAGAAATCAGGCAGTCACGGCCAGCTACCGCGCGACGATCACGGCCTGGCGCATTCGAAATCGCTGAAGGACGTTCGGATATTGATTGTTGACGATCAGCCTGAAACGCTGGATCTCTTTCAAACGGTGCTTACTCAATGCGGAGCCAGAGTCAGGATTGCGGCCTCGGCGGAGGAGGGTTTCAATACTGTCCGCGCATGGCTGCCTCACCTGATTGTTTCTGACATCGGCATGCCGGGAGAAGACGGCTATTCGTTCATGAATCGAGTAAGAGTGTGGGCCACAGGCGCAGGCGTTTGGATTCCAGCGGTAGCCCTCACCGGCTACGCCCAGCCAGAGGATCGCCTCAAGGTGCTTGCGGCGGGATTCCAGACCCACTTGTCGAAACCGGTGGAGCCAGCCGAGCTGATTGCGGTACTCGTGAATCTGATCGATCGATGATATGGAAGTGAAACAACAAGTCGCTCTTGTGACCGGAGCCAGCCGAGGTGTTGGGCGAGGCGTTGCCACTGCGCTTTCGCAGGCCGGCGTGAGAGTCTATGCCACCGGCCGAAGCATCGCTCAAGAAGGGTTCGATTCTGAAGTCAACGCCATTCGCTGCGATCATACTGATGACGTCCAGGTCGCCGAGCTCTTTGAGCGGATAAAGAGCGAGGCGGGCGGGTTGGACATTCTCGTCAATTCAGCCTGGGGCGGCTACGAAAGGATGGTTGAAGATGGGCGCTTCACCTGGAGCGCGCCATTCTGGGAGCAGCCTTTGTGGCGATGGGATGCGATGATGACTGCAGGAGTGAGAGCCGCCTTCGTCGCCAGTCAGCACGCAGCACGACTGATGGTACCTGCCGGAAGCGGCCTCATCGCTCATATCTCGTCCTGGGCGGCACAGAAGCATATCGGCAGCACCCTCTACGGTGTTGCCAAGGCTGCGACTGACAAACTTGCGCACGATATGGCCCACGAATTGAGGCCGCACGGAGTGAACGTGGTCTCGCTCTATCCGGGGCTCGTGCGCACCGAGGCGGTCCTTGCCGCCGGCATCTTCGATCTTACAAACTCGGAGAGCCCTGAATTCATTGGCCGGGCGGTATTCGCTCTGGCAACCGACCCGGATGGCCTTCGGTGGAGCGGCCAGGTTCTCATTGCCGCCGAGGTCGCGAGGGTATACGGCTTCAAGGATATCGATGGACGGGAGCCTCGGCCACTGACCAGGGACGAGGTCTAAGCCATTCTAGTGAGTGCGCTTGGCTGGTAATGTGCCGCAGGCTGTCCAGCCTGCGGCAAACTTCGATGAAGGCCAGAGTGATGAATTTTGGCGCAGCCACAGATACGATATGCGGCAAGCTTCGATGAAGGTCAGAGTGGAGAATTCTGGCGCAGGCTGGACAGCCTACGCCACGATGGGAAAGTTAAACTTGACCCGAACAATTGACGAAGCCTGCCTCTTATGGCTAATTTGATCGGCTGCATTTCGCAGTACTACAGGAGCGATCTCCTTTCACCCTCGTTGCCCGGCGCTTGTCCGCGTGCCGGCAATCACTCAACAGGAGTTCATGGATGACAAACAAATCAACCCGATTGGCGACAGTGATCCTCTTTGCCGCTGCACTGGTACTGAGTGTCTCCTCTTCGCGAGCGCAGAATCCCCCCGCTGGCGGCGGTCAGCAGCGCCCCAACCCTTTCGACACCGGAGGCCGCGACGACAAGCCGGCCGGTGAGGTATTCAAGAACATTAAGGTTTTGAAGAGCCTTCCTGCAGGACAGTTGAGAGGAGTCATGGGAGCCTGGTCAAGATCCCTCGGAATCAGGTGTGAACACTGTCATATAGAGGGTCAATTTGACAAGGACGACCTCCCGGCAAAGCAGGTTGCCCGAGAGATGGTCCAGATGACAGGGAAGATCAACAACGATTTATTGAAAGGCATCAAGGGTCTGAAGAGCGACAATCCTCAGATAAACTGTTACACCTGCCATCGTGGAAGTGTTAAGCCGGAAACAGCGATTCCGGCGCCGACGCCACGGCCGCAGGCGCCGCCACAGTAGCCTTGCCCAAAATGGCGCTAAGACATCTGCTGTCTCCGGTCTGCGGAGAGAGCAGATGTCGACTGCCAATTCTCAAGCGGCCCTCAGGCGCGGCTGCCTGTGCCATGCCACGAGCAGAGCAACTCCAATAATCATCAATCCTACACAGAGTCCAATCCAGACACCGACCGCCCCCCACTTCATTCTGAAGCAGAAAAAGTAGGCTACAGGCAAACCGATCAGCCAGTAGGCGATCAGATTTGCGAGCATCGGCGTTCGTGTGTCTCCGGTCCCTCGAAGGGCTCCTGTCGAGATGACCTGCAATCCATCAAATATCTGAAAAGCGGCTGCCACCAACAGCAGTTGGGCTCCCACCGCAACAACCGTTGTATCCGGAGAGAAGAGTCTGGCCACGACCCGGGGCGCGGCAACAAAGAGCAATCCAGTAGAGCTCATGAAGCCGACGCCCAGCGCGATCGCCGCCCATCCGGCGCGTCGTGCTCCAATCGGATCTCCTCGACCCAGTTGTTGTCCGACTCGAACCGCCGCCGCTGAGCTCACGCCGAGCGGAACCATGAAGGTCAGGGCCGCGCAATTGATGGCAATCTCGTGGCCGGATAGAGGAACGGGCCCAAGCCTCGCGCACATTGCGGTTGCGCCGGCAAAGGCACCGATCTCGAGCAGAATCTGAGCGGCGGCCGGCATACCAAGCTTCAGCAGGTCGACCATTCTTTGAGGATCGATCCGGACGCTGTTCGCCCAGACGGGCAGCCTTCGCTTGCGCTCCACCCAGAGCAGCGTCGCCAGAAGCATGAGAGCCATATAGACTCGAGCGATACATGTAGACCATCCAGAGCCCGTGATGCCCATCGCTGGAAAGCCCAGGTGGCCGTAGATCAGGATCCAGTCGCCAATCGCGTTTACGACGTTTGCGGAAATCAGCGCGAACATGATGGGGCTGACCACGTTCACCGCCTGCAGGTAGCGGCGGAGGGCGAAATAGGCAAGCAGCGGAAGAGTTCCCCAGTTGAGAGCGCGCAGGAATGGCGTCATCGGCCCGACGAGCTCCAGGCTGATGCCCGAGTACTTCATGAGCGGCGGCCACCCGAGTACGACCAGCATCAGTAGCGGCGTCAGAATGCAAGCTAGCAGCAGACCATTGATCAGAGTGTGCCTGGCGTCTGTAAGATCTTCTCGGCCATATGCCTGGGCAACAAACGTATCCATGCCGAGCAGGAGACCGCCCCCGAAGATCGCGACACTGTGATAGAGACTCTGCCCCAGTCCGGTAGCTCCGATAGCGACCGCAGCGTCCGGTAAGCGGCCGACCATGATCGTGTCGACCACTCCCATACTCATCCAGCCGATTTCGGCCAGCGTCAGCGGCAATGCGAGCCGGAGCGTGCTGCGCAACTCAGCGCGCAGTCCATTCTGTGCATTGGGAGCTTTGAGGGAAGCCTTCAACTCACTTTGAGAGCAGATCCTGGTACTCGATATGGTTGCTGATGTAGTCGGCGATGTACGGACAGAATGGGACGACCTTGAAGTGTCCCGCACGGGCGAATTCCAGTGCGGCCTCGGTAAGTCTGGCTGCGATGCCATGCCCTTCGACTTCAGGGGGCACCTCTGTGTGGATGAAGAGAAGCCTGTTGCCTGCTCGCCGGTACTTGATGAAGCTCGTATGGTCGCCGATCTTTGCTTCGAAGCGGCCAGCAGCCTCGTCATGAGTGATTGATAGCCCGCTAAGATCGATTTCCATCGGTTCACACCTGCATGCATATCGTGCCGCAGGCTGTCCAGCCTGCGGCGGATTCGATGAAGGTCAGTAACTAGTCGACGCAACTCTGTCCGCAGGCTGGCCAGCCTGCGGCACGATTGCCATGTCCTCCTCGTCATACGTACGTGGCGTCCGGATAACACCAACCCCAGGTCTCCCCAGTTTCGAAGGATTTTATGATCGGATGGCTCGTCTCCCTGAAATGGCCCGAGGCATGCTTATTCTTCGACGAGTCGCAACAGCCGACATGTCCACAAATCATGCACAATCGGAGATGGACCCACTTATCGCCCAGCTTCAGGCACTCCTCGCAGCCCGGGGCACTTGGCAGCACAGGCCTTATCTGATCGAGATGCGAGCACACATCCCGAGTTGCCGAGGGCACGAACGTCACACGGTCAACGACCGGAGGCTGCCGAAGAAGGGCGGCGTAGCGGCCACTGCGCACGGCCTGCTCGTTCGCGCTGATTTCGGCTGACGGAATGCCGTATTCATGCATGACTTCCGAGAAGATGCGCACGATACTCTCCATCTCCTCGGCAATGACGATTTCTGCGCCTGCGTTTGTCAGAGCAGCCATATCCGTTATCCGGCGCGTCCTCACGACCACACGCAGAGACGGGTTCAAGCCCTTTGCCACCGCAGATACTCGCTCTGCCATCGCGGGTTCGTCATCGACGATGACAATCATTCTCGCCCGCTCCACTCCCGCGTAGCTCAAGGATGTTGGTCTTTCCGTAATCGCCCCGGAGCACTGGGAGCCCTGCCGCCTCAGCCTCGTTGGCTCCTTCCGGACTGAGCGTCGTGATGAGGTAGGGAATGCCCGAGCTGCCCAGAACACCGACCAGCCTCCGCGCCGCCTCCCCGTAGCCTGCGACGATTATGTGGTTTTCGAAGGCCGGCAGCGCTGTTGGAATCAGGCGTCGCCTCGATCTTTGCTTCACCCCTGGCCCTTTCCGTGCTTTCAATGCGTCGTGCGATCTTCGATCCGATCTGCATCAGAAATGGCGTCAGAACCATGAGTATCACAGTGGCGGCGATAAACGCCTGCGATCCCGACTCACCCAGACCTGCCGCGGAGAGCCCGGCTGCCCGTCCTGCTCGTTCGAGGACGAACGAGAACTCTCCGATCTGCGCAAGCATGAGGGCCGACGCAGCAGCAACGGGCAACCTGTATCCAAGCGCGAGCACACTGGCCCCGGTAGTCACAATCTTTATGAGAAGTACTGCGGCGATGGCTGTTAGAACGAGAGGCAGGTTTGTGATCAGGAATCTCAGGTCGAGCAGTATGCCCACCGAAACGAAAAATGTTGCGCTGAAGAGAATCTGCAGCGGCATGATCTCACCGAGTGCGTGATGGCTGAAGCGGCTCTCGCTGACCAGCAGCCCAGCGAGAAATGCTCCCAGAGACAGGCTCACGCCGGCAAGACTCGTGAGATAGGCGGTTCCGAAGCAGATGGCAATAACGGTCAGCAGGAAGAGCTCGGGCGAACAAGTGGCTGCGACAGCTTCGAGCAGCCTCGGCATCAATCTCCGTGCGAAGAAGAGAACGATGAAGATGATTCCGATGGCTTTTGCCAGTGCCCAGAAGATTCCGGCAACCGAACCACCGGACCCGCTGAGCATCGGAATCATCAACACCATGACGATGATTGCGAGGTCCTGGAAGATCAGCAGGCCCAATCCAACCTGTCCGGGCTCCTTGTTGGTCTCGCCGCGGTCTGCGAGTACCTTGAGAACGATCGCAGTTGAGCTCAACGCGACCAGAAAGCCCGTAAACAGGCCACTTCGCCAGCCGACGCCGAATGCCGCAAGAAGACCCAGAGTGGCCAGCGATGCGAGCGCGCATTGAAGGCCGCCTCCAACAAAAATCAGCCGCTTGATCCGAGCCAGCCGTTCGAGGCTGAAATCGATGCCGATCGTGAACAGCAGGAGGATGACGCCGACCTCGGCGGCGGCATCGACCAGTTCACGGTTGCGGACGAGTCCAAGCGCATTTGGTCCGATGAGCACACCTGCGAGCAGGAAGCCGACTATCGGCACCAGTCGCAGGCGGAAGCTGATGTAGGCAATGAGAGCGCCCGCCACAACGAGCGCTACAGCGTCGGTCAAATAAGCCGGGACGGCGAGGATGGTTAGCATGCAAGGATTAGCCTGCTGGCTCAGTATGGAGTGCGGCGACTCCTGTCGCCGCTTTTGCGTACCGACTGCAGTGACTAAAGAGAATTGCTGCGTTTCCTACCGCGGTGCTGCAGTGGCTACGTCCAAAGCGGCGCACAGAGTCGCCGCACTCCATACTAAGCCAATTTAGCAGCCAGTACATCGACTCTCTCGATGACTGGCGGTTGCGCAAGGAGGTCATCGGCCTGAGCCATGAGAGCGGCAGCCACTCGCCCCGCCAGGTGAGCTTGCCGTCCTGATTCGTCCGGAAAGGCATCGAATATTCCAAAGGTGGACGGTCCGAGTCGAAGAGCAAACCAGACAGTGGTTGCAGGCTCTTCCTGGACTATCGGTAGTCCTCCACGAAGAAAGTTATCCACCTCCGACTCTTTCCCTGGCTTTGCTTCCAATCTGACAAGAAGTGCGACTTTTACCATTTCGTTATCGTCCTTTCCTGATTTCGATTTCGACGGTCGATGAAGGGTAACACTGATGACGGCTATCTGGAGATCTGAAGCGTAATGAACTGACCATAGAGAAGCTCGCTGATATGGCCTCGCACCTGGCGTGCATCAACTGTGAGGTTAGCCTCCTCGTAGGTGGATTGAGACGCGGCGCAGATGAGAAGAGTGAGGGATAGTCCGATTACCGAGTGCTGAGGTTTCGTTCCATCGTGGCGGCAAAGATTCAAGAATCGCCGGCGCCATTGGAAGGGTGTCCACTGGCTTAGTATGGAGTGCGGCGAGGCCAGCCTCTCGCCGCTTTTGATTTAGCTACTGCGACACTGTGATGTTGAACGACCCGATTCTTCTTCATCGACTGCGGTAATTAAATCAAAAGCCGCGAGAGGTGGCCTCGCCGCACTCCATACTAAGCCCGTCGCCGTTAACCTTTTCGTTTGCCTGTCAACGATCTGATGAGATCGACCTCATCCTGCTTATAGGGCGTTCCGTCCTGTTTGAAAATCTCGTGAAACCAGATAGCCGGCTCGCGATCGACATAGGGCCGCTGCCATGAGTCCCATGGAAGATAGGTTTGCGTCTTTCCGGCGACGAAGCCCCAATTGATTGCCGCCACCTTGTATTTTTTGGCTACCGGCAATGAACCCTGAAACGTGCTCTTATTGCCTCGCGCCATGTATTCGGTGCAGAGCATGGGGCGATGATATCGCTCGAGCCATTTGATCCGTTTTTCAAACTCCGCACCGTCATCATAGTTGTGAAAGGAGATCACATCGGAGCTCTCCAGCTGAATCGATTCCATGGGCGACAGTTTATCGTCTGAAGACCAGTCGCCTTTCCAAACCCCGCTCGTCAGCGGCTGCTCCGCGCCCGCCTCCCTCGCCCATTGAAACGCCTTCGGAAGCAGTGCAAGCACCAGCTCGACCTTATTCTTTGGCTCCTGGGCCCCATAGCTGCCGCTATTTACGTTGTCAGGTTCGTTCCAGATGTCCCAGCCAAGAACTCGTTGATCGCTGCGGAACGCGCCCACCACTCCCTTCACATAGGCTTCGAGCCGTGGATATTCGGCAGGGTTTTGCAGCGCGGCCGCACCCGGACTTTGCAGCCAGCCCGAATTGTGGACGCCGGGCCTTGGATCGTGCTGCCGGCCAGGCTTCGGTGACGGATCCCAACACGAATCGAAGAGCACAAATAGGGGCCGTATCTCATGTTTGGCTGCAATCGAGAGGAACCGGTCGATCCGCTGGCGGTAACCTTCGGCGTCCTGCTTCCACGCAAGGTCATGCAGAAAGACTCGCATGGTATTCATGCCGAGACCCTGGGCCCAACCCAGTTCCTTGTCGATTGTCTGCGGGTCGAAAGTATCAGCCTGCCACATCTCGAGCTCGTTAATGGCATCGGCTGGAATGTAATTGCTGCCGACCAGCCAGGGCTGCCGAGCGTACCAGGCATTCGCCTTCTCCTGGGACCAGCGAGGGAGTCGCTCGCCCCTGCGCGAGGCTACAGGTACAGCAGATGAACAGCGCGATCAGAACCTGAATCTTCTTCATCTTGAGTCTCTGACTATCAGATACGGCAGTGAGGGCTCTGGGGAGCAATTTGGAGTGCGGCGACTGTCGCCACCTTTGCGTTAGCAAGTGCAGCGCTTGAATTTACACGCCTCACTCCTTCTTCATCATGCACCACCTGAATCAAAGCGGCGACAGGTCGCCGCACTCCAAATTGCTCCCTTGGAAAAGCCCGATCAGTCCGCTATCTGGAAGGCTATCTCGGTCTGCCATTTTTCGGCGTTGGGCTCCACATTCGGATCGGTGAGATAAGACTCGATGCGAGCGCCCCAAGCCCCGTCCTTCGATGTCTTCCAGGCCACGCCGTTCTTCTCAGCCCAGTCCAGAAGCTCACCGTGTGCCGCACGAAGTCCGGTATAAGGGCCCGTATGATCAGGACCGCGTAGCGACCAGCAGCAAATGAGCCCGCGTGAACACGTTCGTCGCCCTGCAAAGCCGTGGCAGTGGGCACTCCAACATCAACGTCGATATTACCGTTTGGGTCCATCGAGAAGTAACGAAAGAAGGGCGCCCCCACCGGCGCGGCGCCCTTCTTCTCCAGCCAACCGAACACCTCTCCGATAAGCGGCGGGAGTTCGGTCGGGATGTCCTGCATGGCTACCTGCTTCCGAATTGCCACGTAGGGTTGCTCGTCGCGATTGATGACTCCTGGCTTGGTTGTCATCGGTCTTACCTCCGCATTCAGTCAGCTGCGTCGAAGGTTCAGCGTGCGATAGAGAAAGCCATAAAGAGAAAGTATGACAGCGATGCGATGCTCAGCGCTACCAGAGCGACGCGCAGGATGGCGGCCGACTGGACCGAGAGCGCCAGACCTGTCGCAAGTGCAACATAGGCTGCCAGACAGGCCGGGCACTTCGGCAAGGCCGCGAGAAGAGCAACAGAACCGAGCCATCCAGCCGTATCACCGCATCGTCTCGCGAATCGATGCGAACCTTGTCCGCCGCAACATTGCGCGCTCACGATATTGCCTCCAGCGTGCGGGCAATCGAGCCCTCAGGCGGAACATACCTGGATGCCGGGTTAACAGAATAGTTCTGATCGTACCGGTCGTGATGTCTGACCCAGGCCATGGTGAACGCCAGTCCATCCTCGTCGCGCCCCTTGGGAACGAGATCGAGAATGTTATAGGTTCCGACTACCGTCTCCGTTCCACGCGCATAACATGAGTATGTATGGAAGACTTCACCATTCTCATCTTTGCAGAAGACACTTAGTCCGGGTGCCTCTTCGGCGGCGAAGCCTCCAAACTCATAGTTGTAGTAAAGCTTTCCCTTTTCCAGGTCATCCTTATCGAAGGATACGTGATAGTCAAAATTGAAGTCAGTTCCGAAGGACGACGCCCAGTTGAAGTGCCAGCCCATTCGCTTTTTGAAGGCCTCGATATCCGGCAGCGCGGCGCGGGAAACCGCCATCAGTGTGACGTCGCGATGCTTCAGATGGATAAGGGCTCCGTCAAAATGGTCAGCCAGAAATGAACAGCTCCGGCATCCCTCCGACCAGCCCGGTCCAAACATGAAGTGATAGATGATCAGCTGACTGCTCCCATCGAAGAGATCGGCCAGTCTTTTTTTGCCGTCGGGTGTGTCAAAGACGTAGTCTTTCTCGACGCGAACCCAGGGCAGCTTCCGGCGCTCGGCACTCAGTGCGTCGCGCAGATGCGTCAATTCCTTCTCCTTGGCTAATAGATCCTTGCGTGCCTTCAACCATTCCTCTTGAGAGACGATACGATTCGGCTTCATGTGTTTCCTCCATATTTTCAATGACTGCCGTCTGTCACTGTTGAAACGAACGGCAGTCCGCCAAATCGACAACTTCGACGAAGTTTTTTCTTGAAAAGCGGCGACCGGCTTAGTATGGAGTGCGGCGACTTGTCGCCGCTGTTGAGTTAAGTACTGCAGTAATGAAGAAGAATCGGCGATTCTGTCATCATCACTGCAGTCAGCTAAATCAAAAGCGGCGACAAGTCGCCGCACTCCATACTACTGTGGGCTGGAGAAGAATCGTCTCCAATGTATTATTATTAAGTGATGATCCTGGATGCCAATGCGGCTGTCGATGCGGTCTACCGTGCTGACTGGGGCCGCATTGTCGCTGCTTTGATTCGACTCTTCGGAGACTTCGATCTGGCGGAAGAGGCAGCTCAAGAGGCGTTCGCAACCGCCGTCGATCAATGGCGCTCAGTGGGAATTCCGGAGTTTCCCGGGCATGGATCATTCAGACGGCACGCCACAAAGCCATCGACCGGCTCAGGCGTCGGACGAAGTTCGAGGAAAAGCTCGAGTTGTATGCGTCCGAAATCGAAGTCGCGCGCGAACCTGACTATAGTTTCACCGAGATTCCTGATGATCAGCTTCGCCTGATCTTCACCTGCTGCCATCCGGCCCTCGCTCTTGATGCCCAGATAGCCCTCACCTTGAGAACTCTCGGCGGCCTCGAGACTGACGAGATCGCACGGGCGTTCCTCGTGCCCGTCGCCACCATGGCGCAGCGATTGGTACGAGCAAAGCGAAAAATCCGTGACGCTCGCATACCCTATCGAATACCTGATACGGATGACATCGGAGAGCGTCTCGATGCGGTTCTTACTGTCATCTATCTGATTTTCAACGAGGGCTATGCCTCGACTCGGAGCCCTGAGCTCGTAAGGACAGACCTTTGCGCTGAGGCCATCCGTCTTGCCAGGTTGATTCTCGACCTCATGGCGCCCGATCCTCCGTCGGAAGCAATCGCGCTGCTTGCCCTTATGCTTCTCCACGATTCGCGCCGCAGCGCGCGTCTGGACGACGCTGGAGACATAGTTCTCCTCGAGGATCAGGATCGAAGCCTCTGGAATCGAATTCAGATTGCCGAGGCGTCGATTCTGATCGAACAGGCGAGCAGCCGTGGAATTGGTCCATACGTTGTGCAGGCCGAAATTGCGGCCGTCCATTGCCGGGCTGAAAGCGCGCGGGACACAGACTGGCCGCGCATTGTCTCCCTATACGATCAACTCGAGCGACTCCAGCCGTCGCCGGTGGTTTCGCTAAACCGGGCAGCCGCCGTGGCCATGGTTGAAGGCCCTCGGCCGGCACTCGCGCTAATCGATGAGCTCGCCGCAAATGGGCATCTGGGTGACTACCACCTCATGCATGCGGCCCGGGCCGATCTGCTAAGAAGGGCAGGATTGTTTCGAGAGGCTGCCAGAAGCTACGAGCGCGCGCTATCGCTGGTGACGAACGATAGCGAGCGGCGCTTCCTTGAGCGACGCCTGCGGGAGGTGGCTCAAAAGTTGCCTGCATCCAGGACGGTAGACGACGGCTTCCACTAGTCGAGGGTTTGGCTCAAAAAAAACCGCCCCGTGTCGATCAGGACACTAATCGTTCGACTTACTTACGGAGGAACAAATGAAATATCTCTTGACGATTTACATGGACGAGCAGGCATTGAGTGACGCCGAACGGCAGGATTGTTACCAGGAGTCTACTCAGCTTGCTCACGAGATCAACGCTAAGGGCCAATATCTTGGAGCAAATCCCCTCTATCCAACGGCTACAGCAACCAGCATCCGAATAAGGGATGGGAAGAGTCTGGTGACGGACGGCCCGTTTGCCGAGACTCGCGAACAGCTTGGCGGATACTTCCTTATTGAAGCGAAAGACCTGGATGAAGCGATCGGTATTGCCGAGCGGATTCCAGCAGCACGACTCGGTACCGTCGAGGTGCGGCCGGTTGTGGAGATTCCAGACTTGCCGGTGAAGTAAATAGCGAGGAGAGCATGGCTGCCAACAATCGATACGCAGACGGACGAGGCCTCGAAGAGGGCGCAACCTCGAGAGGGATGTTCTGGACCGCAGTCGTCCTGACTGCGCTGCCGCTTCTCTTCATGGTCAGCGGGGCCATTGCGGGTCTGATCAAGCCCGAAATGATGATGGAGGGTCTGAGCCAGCTTGGCTATTCACTGAGTCTTGGCCAAAAGATCATTATTCTCGAACTGACCTTCATCGTCATCTATCTCATCCCTCGCACTTCGGTCCTCGGCGGGATCCTGCTGACCTCATACCTGGGCGGTGCGACTGCCAGCCATCTACGCGTCGGGCAGTCGCCACTCATTCCGATAATTGTTGCCCTCATGCTCTGGGGAGGCCTCTATTTGCGCGATGCGCGGCTGCGCGCGCTCATTCCGCTGAAGAAGTAGTGAGGCAAGTGAGTAGCGGCCATCGCCGATTGATGAGCAATTTGGAGCTACCCATTTGAAGTCCGCCCACTTGCTCAGTATGGAGTGCGGCGACTTGTCGCCGCTTTTGCGTTAGCCATTGCAGCACCGGGTAAGAAACGCACAATTCTCTTTCGTCACTGCAGTAGGTAAATCAAAAGCGGCGATATGTCCCTGCCGCGCTCCAGCTGAGCCGTCGCCGCGCTTCACTGTTGAAGCCCAATTCTTCGAGACTGAAATGTCCAACACTAACATCAAGCAAGCGGTTCCATTCTTCGCTGTATCGAACATCGAATCATCCGCGAAGTTCTACATTGAAGGGCTTGGCTTCGAGATGACCGCCAGATGGATAGACGAAGGAAAGCTCCGCTGGTGCTGGCTTCAGAATGGCGGGGCGGCCGTCATGCTTCAGGAATTCAGAAAGGAAGGTCACGATTCCTGGGTACCTCAAGGCAAAGTCGGGGAAGGCGTGTCGGTCATGTTCATGTGTGAGGATGCGATTGCCATCTATCGCGAGATGAAGTCGCGCGGGCTCGAGGCGCAGAGGCCATTTGTCGGGAACGGCTGCTGGGTAACGGGCATCGAGGATCCCGACGGATACAGGCTCAACTTCGAGAGTGCCACTGACGCCCCTGAGGATTCAGTCCTTTCCGACTGACAACCCAATGGAGATTTGACATTCACCAATCAACCCTGTAGTTTCTCACATAGCCAGCTATGGGAGAGACCATGGAGAAGCACAAAAACGATCGCCTGCAGGGAACGCTCGACCTGCTCGTCCTCAAGACCCTCGCCGCGCGCGGTACCATGCACGGCTACGCCATCACTCTTCATATCGAGCGAATCTCAGACAACGCCCTTCGTCTCGAGGAAGGCTCCCTCTATCCCGCCCTCCACCGAATGACTCAATCAGGCTGGCTCAAGGCGGATTGGGGAGCCTCGGAGAACAACCGGCGCGCACGCTACTACTCAATCACCGCGGCCGGACGGCGCCAGCTGGCTCTCGAAGAGAAGCACTGGGCAGATCTGACGAAGGCAGTGGGCCGCGTACTGCGCTTCAACTGATTGGAGAAGCCATGGGATTGATCAACCGGCTGCGGAATCTCATCTCGGTCAGGCCGTTGGAGACTGAGGTTGAAGAGGAGATGAGATTTCATCTCGATGCCCGCGTCGAAGACAATGTTCGAGCCGGTATGACTCTCGAACAGGCACGCGAGGATGCGAGCCGCCGTTTTGGGAATCGCCTGATTTCGAAGGAGGCTACGCGGCGAGCCGATATCCTCCCATCCATCGAGACGGTTATGCAGGACCTGCGCTACGCCCTCCGAAGTTTGCGCAAGAACCCCGGGTTTGCGACCGCGGCAATTCTCTCGCTCGCGCTCGGCATCGGAGCGAATACCGCAATCTTCAGTCTGCTCAATGCGGTCGTCCTGCGCCAACTTCCGGTGGACGATCCAAAGCAGCTTGTTCAGCTGACCTACACGTTTCCTTCAAATGGGCCCAACAACTGGAACAGCTGGTTTGGCTATCCGCAGCTGGACGCGTTCCGCACCCAGTCCAAAACGCTATCCGGCGTTTTCGGAGGCACTGGTCTGGGCCGAGTCAGTATCGAATTCAACGGCGCGTCGGGTCTCGCGCAGGGAGACGCCTACACCGGCAATTTCCTGTCGGTACTTGGGGTGACTCCGCAGTACGGACGCTTCTTCGGGCCGGAAGATGACAAGCCGGACGCTTCGGTGGCCATCATCAGCGACCGCTATTGGAACAGCCGGTTCGGTGGGGATCGAGCCGTTGTCGGCCGATCAATCAACATCAATCAGCTTCCCTTCACAGTGATCGGCATAACTCCACCGGAATTCACCGGAGTCAGCCTCGGAGCCGGCCCGGATGTCTGGGTCCCGCTTCATGCGCTCGATCGGATGCGACCTGACTCAAAGCGATGGACTCAGCCGTTCACGAGCTGGCTTTTGATAGCCGGAAGGCTGGCTCCGGGAGTCTCGCAGCAACAGGCACAAGCAGAGCTCGATGTGATTCACCGGCAGCTGCTCGAAGAGCAGCTCGCGGCCTCGGAGCTTCGCCGGCGGGAGAGCCAGCAGCGCTTTGTACAGGAGAGTCACCTGGTGCTTCTTCCGGCAGCGAACGGAACGGTGAGCGGAATCCGCAAACGCTACGGCGTTCCACTGAAACTGTTGATGGGAATTGCCGCCATGGTGTTGCTTGTGGCTTGTGCAAACGTAGCCAACCTGCTCCTTGCGCGCGCCTCGAGCCGGCAGCGAGAGATTGCGGTGAGGCTCGCGCTCGGAGCTTCGCGAGCCCGAATCATCAGACAACTCCTCACGGAGAGCCTCTTGCTATCCTCGATTGGCGGCATACTGGCCTTCGCAATCGCCTGGTGGGGAAGCGCGGCTCTCGTGCGCATGATTTCGACGGGAGACTCTCCGGTGCCGCTCGACGTGCATCCGGACTGGAGAGTCTTCGGATTTGCGGCCGCGGTTTCGGTGTTTACCGGCCTCCTCTTTGGGATAGCACCCGCGGTGCGTGGCACGCGAGTCGGTCCCGGGAGGGCGATGAAGGAGGGTGCCTATCGAGTTGGCGGGGCCGGCCGATCGGCATACTTCCTGAAAGACTACTGGTGGTGGCGCAAGTCGCTCTCTCGCTGGTACTCGTTATGGGCGCAGCGCTCTTTGTGAGGACGCTTCAGAGACTATGGAATGTGAATGTCGGCTTTGACCGCGAGAATGTCCTCATGTTTTCGGTTGACGCCAGACTTGCAGGCCATCCGACCGATCGCATTAGTCCTTTGTATCGTGACATTCTGCAACGGCTGCGTCAGATTCCGGACGTAAAATCAGCAAGCGTTTCAATAGTGCGTCCGTTGGATGACTCCTTCTACCTGGTAGATTCGCTCGACAGGGTGGATGGTCGCGAACTGGCTGATAAGGACAGGATACGCGTAGCCTGGAATTCGATGAGCCCTGGCTACTTCGCAACCGCCGGCATGCCAATTCTCCTGGGTCGCGACTTCGACCTGCGCGATGACGAGGAGGCGCCCAAGGTAGTGATCATCAACGAGGCGCTGGCTCGGCGCGCGTTCCCCGGAGTGAGTCCGATCGGCCATTCCCTCGGAGCGGCGACGGTCATTGGGGTAGTCAAGGATTCGAACTACAACGGATTGCGCGATGAGCCGCGGCCGGTGCTTTATCATTCTCTCTTCCAGCATGGCAAAGAGCAGGAGTATCGCTGGGGATTCGTCTCGTTTGAGATGCGATACCGGACCGGCGCAGGCTTGCTTGAGGAGGCGCGGCGACAGGTTGCATCGGTCGATCGCAATTTGACGATCTTCCGGGCGAAGACTCTAAGCGCGCAGATCCAGCAGTCACTGCTGGCGGAGAGACTGCTGGCCACGATTTCGACATTCTTCGGCGCTCTCGCGCTGATGCTTGCGTGCCTCGGGCTGCATGGGTTGATGGCTTATACGGTGGCTCGCAAGACTCCTGAGATCGGCATTCGGGTGGCGCTCGGAGCGCGCCCTGAAAGTATTATCTGGCTGGTTCTCAGGACAACGCTGGGGTTGACATTGGCCGGCGTTGTTGTCGGGCTGCCACTCGTCTTCTGGGCCGGACGATATGCAGAATCGCTTCTCTTTGACGTCAAGCCAACAGACTCGCTGACGATCGGCATGACCGTCGCCGCCTTCTTCATCGTCGCTCTCGTTGCGAGTTACGTTCCGGCGCGCCGGGCGGTCCGCGTCGACCCAATAGTTGCCTTGCGCTACGAATAATTGTGCCGCAGGTGTGGCAGGCTGGCATGGAATCGTGCCGCAGGCTGTCCAGCCTGCGGCGAACTTCGATGAAGGTCAGCAGTCGAGAACTTTGCCGCAGGCTAGACAGCCTGCGGCACGTTGGCACACCAGCACTGCGGCACGGTGGACTACTTCTTCTCGGCCACTCGCGCCGTTACGCTGGCGGCCTGCTTCGAAGGAGCACTGTAAACCCGCTCCGGCCACCATGGTCGAAGCTGAGTTCCGCCACTGATCATTCCCTGCATCTGCTGGACGTGAAGAATCTTGTAAGGATGAATCCGCGCGGGCGCACCCACCTCATCCAGTTGTTTGCGAAGACCCGCAGGAATGTCAAAGTCGAGCGACTGAATGTTGTCATCCAGCTGGGCCTTCCGGGTCGCGCCGATGATTGTCGAAGTTATCCCCGGCTGTGTTGCGACCCAGTTCAATGCCACCTGAACCGGTGCCTTGCCAATCTGCCTGGCTGTTGAAAGGAGAACGTCGAGAATTCGCCAGTTTGTATCACTGAAGCGATCGAGAATCGGATTACCCTTGGCGATTTCGAGACGTCCCTCGCCCGATCCTGAGTTGCCCTCGCGTTTGTATTTGCCCGTCAGGAACCCACCGGCCAAAGGACTCCATGGGCAGATGCCAAGTCCGAGTTCCTGTGCGGCCGGCACGTGCTCACGCTCGATATTGCGCTCTACCAACGAATATTCAAGCTGCAATGCGATCGGAGATTCTTTGCCCTGTTGTTCGGCGAGCGTCTGAGCCCGAGCGACGTACCATGCGGGGGTATCGGAGAAACCGTAATGTCGGATCTTGCCCGCGCGCACGAGATCGTTAAACGTCGAGACGACCTCCTCGACAGGCGTTACCGTGTCCCAGGCGTGCAGCCAATAGAGATCGATGTAGTCGGTCTGCAGACGCCGCAATGAGCCTTCGATTGCGCGGTAAATATTCTTGCGCCCGTTACCGCCGGCGTTAGGATTTCCTGCCTCTCGCATTGAACGTGAACTTGGTAGCGAGGACCACGCGATCGCGCAGACTGCGCTCGCTGATAAACTTTCCAAGCATCTCCTCACTGTGGCCGACGGTATATCCATCGGCGGTGTCGATGAAATTGCCTCCCGCCTCGATGTACCGATCGAAGACTTCACGCGCGACATTCTCCTCCGAGCCCCAGCCCCACTCGGTGCCGAAAGTCATAGTACCCAGGCAGAGTGGGCTGACTCGCAACCCCGACCGTCCCAGCGTCAGATAGTCATTCAGATTTCTGCTCATTCCGTCTCCTTCTGTTGGTTTGAAGTCTCTCAAATGTGCGAATCAATGATTCAATATATCATTTGCGAGTCTTTGCCCCTCCCCGGGAGAGAGTCTGGGCCATTGTCCCGGGCGGTTCTTCAATCGCCCCAATCCTTTGGATGTGAAGACGTCCCCACTTACTTATCTCCTTTAACGCTCGCTTCAGAGACTCACCGTAGGTTGTCAGTGAATATTCAACCTTGGGCGGCACGGTCGCATAGACGGTTCTTCTGACGATGCCGTCGGCCTCCAGCTCGCGCAACTGTTGAGTGAGCATCTTCTCGGTGATGCCTGGTATCAGCCTCCTCAGCTCGGCAAAGCGATATGTTCGCTGATGCAGCCACCATAGAATGAGCGGCTTCCATTTGCCACCTACTACGTCGATCGCCGCCTCTATCGGACAGTTGTAGACTTTTGCGCTCATCTCTTCGCCCCTATCCTGCCCTATCCTTTGTGATAGTACCTTACAAAATTATCAGTACTTGTTTTCCTGAAAGCAAACCGTAGGATGTATATATCTAACCAGGGAGGAGAGACTGATGAAAGTAGGAATACTCGGAACAGGTGATGTGGCAAAGGCCCTTGCTGCCGGATTTCTGAAGCATGGCCATAGTGTGACCATGGGCACCCGATCCCCAGCCAAGCTTGCCGATTGGCAAAAGGAGAATCCCAACGCCAGGGTTGGGAGTTTCAGTGACGCAGCAAGCTTCGGAGAGGTTGTTGTTCTTGCCGTCAAGGGGACGGCCTCCGCAGAAGCATTGCGCGCTGCCGGCGCTGCCAACCTGGCAGGGAAGCCGGTAATCGATGCTACCAATCCAATAACGGATGATGCGCCGCCGGCGCATGGTGTGCTCAATTTCTTTACTTCATTTAGCGAGTCTCTGCTCGAGCGGCTGCAGGAGGAGTTTGCCGAAGCGCGGCTGGTGAAGGCTTTCAATTCTGTTGGCAGTCCCTTGATGGTCAATCCGCAGTTCAAGGGTGGAAAGCCTACGATGTTCATTTGCGGCAACGATGAGCAGGCGAAGAAGACTGTGAGTGGGATTCTTGATCAGTTCGGATGGGAGACGGCGGACATGGGGCGAGTCGAGGCGGCTCGTGCAATTGAGCCGCTGTGTATGTTGTGGTGTATTCCGGGTTTCCAGAAGAATGAATGGAATCACGCATTCAAACTGCTTACTTAACGGCCGACTTCGCCGCAGAGTGGTCTCAAAAACCCAGATCCGGAGTTCGGAGAAAGGCCGCGTCGTGTTCCTGCGCACGGGACGTGCGCGCGGATATTAGCCGGTGGTGAAACCACCGGACAAGATCCACCGAAGCCGCCGCCGCGCCCCGGAAGGGCGCTGGACCAGATTCACGCAAGAACGTGATTGAATCAAAATTGCGTACAGTGAAAATCGCATTGTCTCGTGGTCTCCGTCCTGCGCCCCTTCCGGGGCGCGAGCGCGTGCTGGGGAACGCATATCCGGCGGTTTCACCGCCGGCTAATATCCTCGCGCACGTCCCGTGCGCGGAAGTACGCGAGTGGTCCCGGAGAACTTTTCGCAACAGTCCTCCAGGCCTTGCCCTATGGCTGCGTTGACTACGCCTTATGTTTCCTCTACATTGCCCACCTGGTAGTCAATGTCCATCTCCTCCCCTCGAGAAGAAAAATGCCTGAAAAAACATTGTGGATCGGTATTCTGATCGCGGCGGGTCTTCTCGGTGCGATTCTGCTCATTGTTGGAATCCGGCAAACTCCCGCAAGCAATCAGGGAGGTAACGGCGACTGGTTAGCCAGCAAGCCTGGAGTGCGTCATCACATAACAACGGCCGACCTTCCCAAGCCCTACGCCACGCAATCAGTCGATAACGGCCCGAGCGTGGTGAGGCGGCCTGAGGATGCGTGGCCCAAGGCGCCGGCAGGGTTCAAAGTCGAGGAGTTCGTCAAAGACCTGCAGAAGCCACGGTTGCTGCGCGTGGCGCCGAACGGAGACATACTCCTGGCGGAGAGTGAGGCTGGCCGCGTAAGGCTGCTTCGAGCGGCTGATGGAGCCAATCGCGCTGAGGTCAATAGCGTCTTCGCGGAAGGCCTCAGTCGCCCGTTCGGAATAGCATTCTATCCGCCGGGGCCCGATCCCCAGTATGTCTACGTTGCCAACACGGACTCCGTCATCCGCTTTCCGTATAAGACCGGAGATTGAAGGCGGGAGGACCGGCTGAGGTCATCGTTCCGGATATTCCTGGTGGAGGACGCCTCCGAGGGGGTGGACATTGGACGCGCGACGTTGCCTTCTCACTCGACGGCAGGAAAATGCTCGTTTCAGTCGGTTCGCATTCTAACGTCTTCGAGAACTCAAGCGAGAATGAGGACCGGCGCGCAGACATCCTCGAATACAACCCGGACGGCACCGGCTTCAGATTCTACGCTACAGGGATTCGAAATCCGGTGGGCATCGCGGTTCACCCGCAGACCGGTGATTTATGGGCCTCAGTCAACGAACGTGATGGTTTGGGTGATGATCTTGTCCCGGACTACATTTCACGCATCAAGGATGGTGGGTTCTACGGATGGCCCTGGTATTACATTGGCCCGAATCAGGACCCGCGCCATCCGGGGGCGCATCCTGAGCTGAAGGACCAGGTGCTAATTCCGGACGTACTGATCCAGTCTCACTCGGCGTCGTTGCAGCTCGCCTTTTACACGGGTCAGCAATTTCCTGGCGAGTATGCCAACCACGCTTTTGCCGCCGAGCACGGCTCGTGGAACCGTGAACGTCGCACCGGATACAAGGTCATTCGCGTGCCCGTCCAGAATGGAGCGCCGACCGGTGAATACGAGGACTTCCTGACCGGCTTCGTTACTCAATCGGGCGATGTCTGGGGCCGTCCCGTTGGAGTGGCTGTTGCCAAGGACGGTGCGCTTCTCGTCTCGGATGATGGCTCGAATACCGTCTGGCGGGTCTCCTACCAGGGCAAGTAACACATCACTCGTGGCGACCGAGCTTTCTAAACATCGCCAGCAGAGTCAGGTCATAGCAAATCTTCAGACTGCCGGCGAAGAAGAAGGGCCAGGAAAGAGTCCTCGCCGATCCGAACATGATCCCGGCCAGTATTGGTGCGAGCATCGTACCTGAGCTGCGGAAAACGTTGGTCACGCCCCCGGCTGCTGCCCGCTCATCAGGCTCGACCACGGACGCCACCAGGCTCTGGCGTGTGGGCACATCCATCTGTGAGATGGCGAAGCGCAGAAGCAGCACCGTAATTGCCAGACCAGGAGTGGGCATGAGCGGAATCAATATCAGGAAGACATTCGATGGGATGTGTGTGAAGACCATCGTGTTAACAAGGCCGAAGCGATCAGCGAGACGCGCGGCCACCAGCCCCGAGAAGCCGGAGAGCAGATTGGCGGTAAAGAAGACGGTTCCGAGCTGTCCCGCGTCTATATTGAACCGGACAGTGAACCAGTACGCGACGAACGACTGAAGGACGAAGCCGCCGGCAAAGGCATCGAGCGCAAATAGTGTCGACATCCGGAAGACGATTCCGCGCGAGCGGTGCAAACCCAGAACACGTCTTTCCTGGTTGATTTCGACGGGAGTGGGCTCGACGCGGCTGGAGACAAACGCAAAGCCGGCAACGAGGAGGAGTCCAAGAAGTGCATAGCCTGCCAGAATGCCACGATAGGCGATCAGATCGCTCCTGCCAGCCTGAACGTTCCAGCGAATCACCCAACCAGCCGTAAGAGCGCCGAGAGCCGCAGCTATCGAGCCACTGAGGTTATACCAGGCGAAGAGATGTGTTCGTCTTCGTTGCTCAACCTCTTCCGAGATAGCGGCCTGTTCGATTGGCAGAAAGGGGCCGACCTCGCTTCCGCTGGGACTGATGACTCCGAGAATTGCGGCTCCGAGAAGAAGAGGGAAGAGGCTTGTAGAAACGAAGACGACACCGGCAAGAAACATCAGCACCGCGCCGGCGGCCAGCATTCTTCTTCGCCCCAGCCGATCTGCTCGGGTGGTCATCCAGAGCGAGATCGCCAGGTCGCCGGTCAGCGTCAGCGACAAGAGCAGGCCAACAGCCTTCGCATCGAATCCGAGACCCGTCAGGTAGAGGACGAGGACAATCGACACCAGGCCATAGGCGAACATTCGCACGAAGCGCGTCGCGAAGAGAAGCGCGATATCACGCCGGATGTTCAATGTTCTGCTTGCACTCTGGTGGTTGAATCAGCGGGAGCCCGCGCCCTGTAGGGCTGCTACGAAACCCTTCACGCGGTAAAGCATTTCCCCGGCCTTTGACACGAGGAGAATCCCTTCAGATTCACGGTCGCGCCAATCATCAGGATTGACGTCGTCAGGATTCAGATAGCCGAGATTGAGGCGGCGACAGCGCTCCTCCGGTATTCGAGTTGCCAGGGTGACCTTGATGCGCGGCGACTCTACACCGGTCACGGCATCGTAGGTGCCGATACCGCGAAGATGCGTGCTATGGGCGAGCACGCCGCCGGGGAAGTGTTTGAAACGATCCCATTGCTTCAGGAAATAGTCGCGCACGTGATAGCCAATCAAGTCCAGCTGCTCGCCGTGCGAGTAGCTGATCTCATCGATGTGCGGAGCATAAATGATTACCTCGCCACCATCGGCAATTGCCGGCTCGAGCTTGTACATGCCTTTGGCGGCCGTCCAGATATCCTGATACATCTTCGGCATGACCGAGAGCACACGACGGAATGGGCGATCAACCCACTTGATATGGACCTTCGATGAAAGGTCGGCTGCAGCGCTGTAGGCTTCTTCAGGTGTGCCGGCGTAGAGGCCGGCAAGCTGGTCGTTCTTAACGACCAGGCTGAAACAGAGCTTTGGCTTGTCGATGAACGAGGCCGCCTTGTCAATCAGACGGCGAACCGGCGTGTACTTCGTGCCTATCATTGAATAGCTGGTGATGACGGCGCCCAGCCAGTGCGAAAAGTTGATAACCTCCGCGCCTCCGATTCCCGGGAAGAAGTACTTGTTGCCGCCGGAGAAGCCGACCACCTCATGAGGGAAGGTCGGGCCGCAGATGATGATCTGATCGTAATCGAAGACCAGTTTGTTGAGCCTCACGTCGACAGACTGGCGCATGAGGCCGCCCGTGATATCAGCGATTTCATCTGCCGTTACCTGGCCAAGTGTGGCGAAGGTCTCGGGAAGGTCCCAGCGATGATTGAAGACTTGAACGTCGCTGTATTGCCCGAGTCGTTCCTCGGATGTCACGCCGATCAGGCGGTTGATGGCCTCTTCGTCCATCGGTTGATGGGTGCCCAGGGCTATCAGGTAGTCGAGCGATTTTGCGGTTCCTGAGAGTTGCTCGTGGAAGAGACGGAACATGAGAGGGATTGGCGCAGTTCGAGTTCCATCAGGAATGATGATCAGGACTCTGCGATCCTTGAGGTTGGTTTCGGCGAGCGCGCTCGTCACCACTCGCCTGGTCTCAGGCTCTGAGAGCAGTCTGTCTTCGTAACCCGCACCAATCATTTTGTCTTTCGTACCTTTCGTGCGACTTACCCGCGCCAGACGGCGCGGGACGGGCAAGCAGGACAGGCTCGCGGCCGCCCCTACGACGCCACCTTGTAGGGGCAGGGCTTGTCCCTGCCCGCCCGGCGCCGTCTGGCGCCGGTAACTTTCCAGGTTCCCTCACACTCCTGCAAAGACCGAAAAGCCGCCATCAACCGGAACCACAATCCCAGTCACAAACCTCGAAGCCGGCGACATCAACCATAGCGCAGCTCCCAGCAGATCCTCCGGCTCACCAAATCTTCCCATGGGTGTATGGTCAATAATAGCTTGCCCCCTCGCCGTCAGCTTTCCCGTAGGCTCAACCAGCATCCGCCGATTCTGCTCTCCCAGAAAGAACCCCGGCGCAATGGCATTTACCCGTATCCTCGGCGAGCATTCCCGAGCCATGTAGACCGCCAGCCACTCCGTCAGGCTATTGATTGCAGCCTTGGCCGCAGCATAGCCCACCACTCTCGTCAAAGGGCGAATCGCAGCCATGGATGAAATATTGAGGATTACCCCCTCGCCTTGCCGGGCCATAATCTTCCCAAAAACCTGGCAGGGCCCCAATGTTCCGGCGAAATTGAGATCAAACACCTGCCGGAGCGAATCTGGGGGAAGATCAAAGAAGGAGAGCTCGGCGCTCGTAGTCGCTCCGGGGTAATTTCCACCGGCACCGTTGATAAGGCCGTCAATCCTGCCGAACCTCGCCATCGTCTGCTCGGCTGCATTGTTCAGAGATGGACGTGTCGAGCACGTCCCCCGAAACCACCAGTCACACGAGCCGGGCTGACTGTCGATTCTGCAAAACGGCGCCCCTTCTCCTCGTTTCGCGCAAGCAGAGCGATATTTGCGCCACATCCGTTGAGCGCTCTCGCGATGGCGCCGCAAAGGACTCCCGTTCCACCGGTAACAAAGAACGTGTTTCCGGTAAGGTCATAAATCTGCGTGAGCTCTTGTAGATTCATTTGAGATCAATCTGTGAATGGTGCGAGATGCCGATCGAAATGCTTCTCCAGCATTCTGTTGTATGTCTCCTCATTCTCCCTCAGGGTAGCGAAGAACCGGCCGCGCAACTTGTCGTTGTGAAGAACAGATCCGAACGTTACGTGCAGAACCTCACGTGCATCAAAGTTGTCGAGCAATGCTGCCAGGCTTTCATTTGGCGGCATTCGCGAGACCTCAGCCGAAACGTGGTAGGAAGCTCGGTCGGTCGCGTATCGCTCGCGAGCAAATTCGGCGATTTCGACGAAAAGCGGTGAGTTTGTCTCAGCGATCGCCCGCAGCGCCTCGAGGTAGCTCGTCCCGGCAGTCTTCAGATGAACCAGATCTCCTGCCAGTCGGGCGGCGATCGGATAGATGCTGAACTTATCCGATCCGGAGTGGAGGCTCAGTTTATAGGGTCCGAACGTTCTGGCGACAGCAAGATGCTCGCGGAAAGACTGCTCGAATTGCGACAGGTCACCGATGTAGTCGACACCCTTTTCAAAGGTGCCCACGTATCGAGGCGCGAGACTCACCCATTTCACACCGAGCCTTCGCAGCTCGTGCGCTATATAGATGTGCTCCGCCAGGTTGGTGACGGTCTCAGTCTCATCGACGCTCATCTCGAGCTCGAACCCCCGGCTTCCCATTACACTCTCGAGGTGGCGATACATCCTCAGCGTGTGCGCGACGACTCGGCCGTATTTGGCAGCTGCTCTGAGCAGGTCCTCCTCGCTGATCGAAACTTTCATTGAGCCAAGATCGACCGGATTCGCTCCGAGCTGCCGTTGAAGATCGTTCCACGAGCTCTCCAGCTCATCCCAGGGCAAAGCGGCAACCTTTGCCTGGAGGGTGCCGACGCTGGCTGTGTTGGCCTCATTGTCGACGTGTTCACCCGGATCGATGGTGTAGAACGTAAATCCGGCAGCAGCGCATGAGTCGATGTCAGCCGTAGTCTTGAGATGATCTGCGTCCGCGCCAGATCCGGAGGTCCAGCCCTCCTCGAATGTGCCCCACAGCGCATCGTCCATGACTTCCTGGGGCGTCCGGCCCGTTCGCGCGTTCTCACGGATCGATTGCTGCGCAAATATCGGCGCCATGGTCGAGTGGCGGACTGCTCGCACGTGTCCGGGTGTCGCCAGCCCAAGCCGGTCGCCGCAGCCTACCGATTTAGCGAGGCCGAGGAGCTTCGGTTTCAGGTGCGGGAGTGCCTCGCGAAGCGCCGCGGCATTGGCTGTCGAGGTGGGGCAGATTAGTACGCCCTCCGATATCGCTTCGCCGGCAAAATGTGAGACAGGCAGTTTCGATGAGACGATGAGGTGCTTGGTGTCGCGATTGCGAGCCAGTCCGAAGGTCGTCTCGCCGGAAGAGAAGGTCGACCGGGGGTAGAGCGTGAGGCCTCTGCTATCGCAGATATCGTTGATGTTCATGGTCGACTTATGATGAACCATTCCGTCGCGCGATGCCAGTGTATGCAATCGTGGAGAATCGTAGGGGTCGGGGCGGCTGCAACGGAGTAATTGGGGCCATTCGTAGGGGCGGCTCGCGAGCCGCCCACACGGATCATTCATTTAGGGCGGCGGGCCCCCTACTGCGGCCCTTATCGCAGGCGGCTTGCGGAATCCCTATCCAGATAGAAATACGTACTCGGATGACTCTGAAGAATCGACGCGGGAACCAGAGGCGTTACAGGACCGGCAACAGCATCGTGCACCGCATTCGCCTTGCGCGCCTCAGGAGCAATGCACAGTATGGTCGACGATTTCAGAATCTGCCTCACAGACATTGAGATCGCCGATTGAGGAACCTCTTCAATAGTCCTGAACCATCCCTCACCAACCTGTTGCCTGCGGCAGGCTTCATCAAGCTCCACCACTATATAAGGATCGGCTGTCTCGAAATCGGCTGGCGGATCATTGAATGCCAGATGGCCATTCTCACCTATCCCAACAAACGCCACATCGATTTGACACGCGGAGATGAGCTCACCCAGGCGTTCGCATTCGGCACGAGGCTCCATCGAAGAGCCATCGACGAAGTGGAATGTCCCCGGATGAAGACGTTCAACGAGGCGCTCCTGCAGATACCTTCTGAAGCTCGCCGGGTGATCTTTCGCCAGTCCTATGTATTCGTCGAGGTGAAAGAAGGTTGTCCTGCCCCAGTCGATGTCAGCTCGCCCAAGCTCTTCGAGAAATTCCGTCTGTGAGGCGCCGGTGGCCGCGATCAGAAACGCCCGGCCGCGCGCCTCGATCGCAGAGGAGATCAAGTCTGAGGCTCGCAACGCGGCAGCTGCTCCAACCTCGCGCTTAGTTTCGAAGATTTCGATTTCCAATATCGGAGGTGGTCTAGAGAGCCTTCCTGCTCTCCCTGTTTTTCTCAACCTTCGATGATGGCCCGAGCCATCCGCGGGCACGGCTGAAATAGAAGATGCCCGCACCAACCAGCACCGTGGCGAAGGCAAGACCGGTTGGCAGAGGCCTCTCTCTCAAGCCCTGAAACCACGCAACGATCATCAGAATGACAACGATCGCGGGGGTTATTGGATAACCGGGAGTGCTGAAGAACCTTGCCGTCGAATTGCCGGCCCTCCTTGGCAAAAAGAATAGCGTCGCAGCAGTCAGACCGGCGAGCAGAAGCAGTGCGGAGCCGACGTAGAGCAGCAGGCTTTCGAACGCGCCCGTCAGCGCCAACGCCACTGCTGCAACTGCCTGGATAAGGATTGCCGTGGCAGGAGCCTGAGACGATCTTCTCAGACGACCCATGTGTGATGGCGCCAGGCCATCCTTGGCCATCGCAAAATAGATCCTCGGACCGGCCGCGGTCATGGCGCTGATCGATGCGATGATCGCAATCATGATTACCAGACTCACGACCTGGGCGCCCTCAGGTCCAAATAGTCTGTTGGCAGCAATCGATCCGACCGCGATGGTCGTAGTCCATCCATCGGGCGGAATCGCATAGAGAAAGAGCAGGTTCAAAGCAAGGTAGAGGACTGCCACAATCACCGTTCCCATGACGAGCGCTCGCGGCAGTGTTCGCCCCGGATCCATGACCTCGCCCGCGAGGTACGTGGCGGCATTCCATCCGCTGTAGGCGAAGCTCACCTGAATAAGCGCGATCCACCAGAGCCCGGTTGGCGCGTGAGGCTGCACCACATAATCCCAGTTTCCACTGCCGCTCGAGACCCCAGCGATGACAAACACGAGCGTCGATATGATCACCATTCCGGCCAGAAGCGTTTGCAGTCTTCCGCTCGGCCGCACGCCGGTCGAGTGGAAGATGGCAAGGGCGAGCACAAGGACGCCGGCGAGCGTGCTTCCACGCGTCAGTCCCCAGCCTTCCACGAGAGGTTGTGAGAGATGCCATGAGGGAAAGAGATCGCTCGCATAGGCGACTGCCGCGAGCGCCGCCGCCGCGATGGCGGCCGAAAAGCCGACGACGAATGGATATCCAGCCGCTGAGGAAGCCCCACAATCTTCCGCAGATGCGATGAAGATAGTAGTACTCGCCTCCAGCCTCAGGCATTCGCGTGGCAAGTTCCGCATAGCAGAGCGCACCGCAGAGAGCCAAAAACGCACCGACGGCCCATACGCCAAGCGCGCTGAGGCCGGTGCCCGTAGCCATTCGTACAAACGCAGGTACGGTAAAGATTCCGGTACCGACCATGTCGGAGACAACAAACGCCGTCGCGCCCCAGACTCCCAGGGCTCGTCTCAATCCGTGGGTCTGAGCATCGCCTGCAAATTGAGTCAGGCCCTCGGTGCGCTGATTAAGCATCCTCAGTACTCCAAAATCGCGAGGGGGAGAAATGTCGACGGGCTTACGATCTCTTCTATATTACCATGTCCTGAATTCACGGCCGCCACGCACCCCGGGCCACCTGAGGGACAAAATCGTCGAGGCCCTGGGGCTTGAACTCGATTGCGCGATCCTCTTCCGCGCTCATGTAGGCTGTCATAAGAAGCTCCGTCACTTCGAGCCCGTCATAGAAGCTCTCTTCCGGTTGGCGCCCCTCGAGGAAACAGTTTACGAAATACCGGTTCTCGCTCTCGTACCCGTAGTCAGCGGCTTCGTTTGCGACGACCGGCAGGAGGCCTTGTTCTGCGTTCTGCTTCTCAACCAGATCCTCGCCGGCCTGACCCGAGACGCGGCGGCTGAAGAAGAGCTTGACACCACTCTCCAGTGAGCTCGCCGACATTGAATACTCAGGCCCAAGCAATTCAGTGCTCAGCCTCAAGCCCGCTCCGACGAAGCTCCAGGATGTGGTCACTTCAGCGATCAATGTCTGACCCTTTTCGTCGCGATAATTGATCGTCGCCCTGGCAAAATCTTCCGACGGGCGCTTCATGTAGTCGATGTCCTTGCCCATCATCTGTTGAAGGAGATCGGAATACTCGGGACGCGACCACTTCAGACTGGCGATGGTGGCGGAGACCTTAACCGGTCGAATGCTCGCCCGGGAGGCGCCGGGCTCGGTCAGAAGGAACCGGGCTACCTCAACACTGTGGCACATCATGTCATTGAGCACGCCGCCACCCTGCAACTCACCCTGCCAGAACCATGGCATATGCGGCCCGCTGTGCTCTTCTGCTGAACGGGCGAGATAGGGCCGGCCCGTCAGCGCTGCACCCCTTCGCCAGGCGATCTCGCGACCACGCACCACTTTTGGCTCGAAGATCTGATCTTCGAGATATCCATGCAAAACGCCTGCCTCTTCAACAAGCTCAACCACGCGTTTTGCTTCCTTGACGTTTCGCGCGAGCGGTTTCTCACAGGCGATCCCAATGAGCTTTCCGCGACCTGCCTTAAGAGCGCGGACGATCTGCTCCATGTCATCCACTCGCTGATGATTCGGGCCGCAATCCAAAGGCAATCGATGTCCGGCGACGCGACCATCTCCTCAATCGAGCCAAAGGATTTTGCCTCTCCGACTCTGAGACTTCTCGCGAGCTGCGCCGCCTGCTCGGCATGAGAATGATTTGGGCTCCAGACCCCAAGCACATCGGCGTCTCTGATGGCAAGAAAGGACTGAATATGAAATCTGGTGATGAAACCGCTGCCGATGAAGCCGATTCCGAGTCTCTTTGCCATAGTCGCTCCCTTGTTTCTTGTGCCCTGCATTCTTGTCCGGAATGGCAGCAGAGTCAATTTGCGGAGCAATTGGAGTGCGGCAGCGAGTGCGATTCATGCGTTTGAACTTGCTTTTTCGTGGAAAATTCGAGAGCCACGAAGAAAAAGCACAAAAGACACAAAAAGGGTACGGGGTTGATGCGTGAGTGCGATTCATGGCTTGTCTCTGACCTTTGTGCCTTTTGTGCTTTTTCGTGGCTATCCTTCTTCCTCCGACAAACTACATTGAGCGACGGTCGCTGACCCCAAATTGCCTTCAGGGCCGCATAGTTTTTTGAAACTGCCGCGGAATGGGATTCGTCTTTAAGAGGGATTACGCAGAGCTTGGTTTGTTTTGCCTAAGACTCGACTGTTACGCCCCAAAAATGACGGCGAGAATGATGGCCACGATAGGGAAGGTTGTGAATGACTAAGGATCGATTAATAAGCCTTTTGCTGGCAATAATTGCGGTTTTTCTTTTGGCCTCACCGTCGCTTGCGCAGACTGCCCCGCTGCGGGGTCAGGTCGTGGACGAGACTGATGCAGTCATCCCCGGTGCGAAGATCACCCTGGTGCCCGAGAACGGGAAGCAGCGCTCAGTCACCGCAGGAGGCAACGGCGACTTCAACTTCGCCAACATACCGGCCGGCACATACAACCTGATAGTCGAATTCAAGGGATTCCAGACTCATGTCGAGAACGGTATCAAGCTTCCGCTCGGCGCGCCGCTCAAAGTCGTCATGAACATTGCAGCGGTCAACATCGAAACGGACGTCAAGAGCGACTCCGTCGGTGTCACGGTCGAGCCAGACCAGAACATGAACGCCATTGTTCTGGGTGAGGAGTTCATCGCCACACTGCCCGATAACGAGGATGACCTTCGCGACTATCTGCAGGCACTCGCAGGTCCGGCTGCCGGTGGCGCGACTGGTGGTCAGGGTGGGGCCGAGATATATGTGGATGGCTTCAGTGGAGGGCGCCTGCCGCCTCGAGAGGCAATCCTTCAGATTCGTATCAATCAGAATCCCTTCGCAGCCGAGTATGAACGGCCCGGCTACGGGCGAGTCGAGATCATAACCAAGCCAGGCAATGACAGCTGGCGAGGAACTCTCGGTGTAGGCATTCGCAACTCCGGACTCGATGCGCGCAACGCATTCGCGCTTGAGAAGCCCGACTTCAGGCAGGAACGCTACTCCTTCAACTTCGGTGGGCCGTTAATTCGCAAGAAAATGTCGATGCAGGTGTTTGCCGAGCGGACGCCGACGGACGGCAGCAGCACGGTGATCGCCACGACTCTTGCCGGTCCCTTCAACGAGAACGTCCCCGGTACGAGTACGAACACGTTCGTAGGTTCTCGAGTCGACTACCTGATCAATCAGAAGAACACATTCAATGTCAGTTACAACTACCATCGCACCGGGAGTGACAACAGCGAATTTGTTCCGCGCGTAGGCGGCGGCTTCTCTCTGATAGGCGGCGGCGGAGGAGGAACAATCAACTACCTTCTTCCGGAGCGTGGCAGCAACCGCGAGAATTCGAATCATAGTCTGCGCCTCTCGGAGACCTTCATTGTGAGTCCTCGGCTGATTCACGAGGCGCGCTTTCAAATGGAGTTCGATCAGAACCGGCAGGAGGCACGCACACCTGGCACCGCGGTCAATGTCCTTGATGCATTTAATGGTGGCGGATCACCCTGCTGTCCGTCGAATACAAAGGACTTCGGAATCGAGTATCAGGACTATCTGACTTATACGCACAAGAAGCACACGATTAAGGCCGGAATGCAGTTCTGGTACGACAAGATTTACGATCTCAGTGAAAACAACTTTGCGGGAACCTACACCTTTTCGAGCCTTGACCAGTACAACCGGGCGCTGAATGGCCTTGGCGTCGCCACTCAGTTCACGCAGAACAGCGGATTCCCGTATCTTCGCTACAGCTATTACCGGGCCGGGCTTTTTGCCCAGGATGACTACCGGATGAGTCAGTCGCTGACCCTCTCATTCGGACTTCGCTATCAATGGCAGAATCACATTCACGACGGGCTGAACTTCGCGCCGCGCTTCGGGCTCGCCTGGTCTCCGTTCAAGAGCCGTAAAACGACGATCAGGACCGGAGGCGGGGCCTTCTTCAGCAATCTCACCGGCAATCTCTATGGAAACACGCTTCGCTTCAATGGTGAGACACAGGAAAGCATCATCATTCGCAATGCCGTTTTCCCGGACCCATTTGCCGGCAATCCAATCATCTCATCGCAGCAGACGCTGGTCCGGACGCTCGACTCGAATCTCATCACGCCGTATGTGATCAACTTCAATGCGGTTGTCGAGCAGCAGCTGCCGAAAGGCTTCGTTGGCTCCCTGACCGCGATCTACACCCGGGGCGTGCATCAGTTCCGAGCGCGCAACATCAATGCTCCTTTGCCTGGCAGCCTCATTCGACCGTTCCCGGACGAGGGCAACGTCTATCAGACTGAATCGACTGCCAATTCGAGATACGAAGGCGTCGTCTTCAGTATCCAGAAGCGATTTGGCGCGCGCTTCAATGTTTTTGGCAACTACACGCTCTCGTGGACGAAGAGCGATGCCGACGGGGCCAACTCGCTGCCGGCCGACAATTACAACTTGAAGTCCGAGTGGGGCCCTGCATTCACGGATCGTCGCCACTTTGCTGTCATTGGCGGCTTTGTCAATCTCAAGTATGGGTTCCGCCTTTCGCCCTTTATACTCGCCGGATCTGGGACTCCCTTCAACATAACGACCGGCCGCGACGACAACCTCGATACTCAGATCAATGACCGGCCTGCAGGCATCAACCGAAATGGCGATCTGCCGCCGAGCCTCTACTCGCAGGTTGCATTGCCGTTCAGGGATTTCCTTATGGCCAACTACCCGAACGGAGTGCGTGCCATTGGTCCAGGCTTCGTGAATCTCAACCTGAGCATCAGTAAGACGATTGGCTTCGGACATAGGAATGGATCTCAGGCGCGCAGCAGCCAATCAGAGCCGCGGCCAGGGCGGCGGTGGCGCCCGCGCCGGTGGCGGCGCCGGTGGAGGTGGTCGAGCTGGCGGTGGTGGTGCTGGTGGCGGCTTCGGTCGTGGCGGCTTTGGCGGAGGCTTTCCGGGAGGCGGACCCGGCGGACCGGGCGGCTTTGGCGGAGGCCCTCCAGGAGGTGCTGAATCCTCGCGCTATAGCGTGACGTTCACTGCGCAGATTACGAACATTCTGAACCATGTCAACTTCGGCCAGTACGTCGGTACGTTGACTTCACCGTATTTCGGGCTTTCGAACACGGCGCTCGCGGCTCGTCAAGTCGAGTTCAACGTGCGCTTCAATTTCTAGTAGTCTGTTTCAATGATGTCGTAACCGGCGACACGAGGTCTGCCGCGCCAACGGCGCGACCTGAAACAGCCCGGGGCGAAGCCCCGGGTTAAACGGAGAGCGAGCCGCCAGCCCTGAAAGGGCTGTATGGGCTATTGATTGCCAGATTGAGAAACGCCGCCCCTTTGGGGCTGTGCGTGGCCAACTTGTCATTATCCCAGGGCTTCGCCCTGGGCTCTTTAAGGTCGCGCCGTTGGCGCGACGGAACGACAGCATTAGTAGAGATTACAACGTCCCATCTAAGGGCGGCTCGTGAGCCGCCCTTACACTTCTTCGAGGAATGATGGATCTTGGACTTAAAGGCCGCTCGGCAATGATCGCGGCCGCCAGCAAAGGCATCGGGAAGGCATGCGCGCTCGCTCTTGCGCAGGAAGGCTGCCGCGTGTCGCTTTGCGCGCGAGGCACGGATGAGCTCGAGCGCACACGCTCTGAGGCCGCGAGATCTGCCGAAGCAATCGCCCTCTCTGCCAATGTCTCCGTACCTGGCGATCTTGAGAACTGGTATGACGCGACGATCAAGGCCTTCGGACAGGTCGATATTCTGATCACCAACACTGGCGGCCCCCCCGTTGCCCGCTTCATGGACTTGAGCGAAGTGCAGTGGATGTCAGGAGTAGAGTCGACTCTGATGAACGTGGTGCGTCTGTCGAGACTGGTGATTCCAGGGATGAGGGAGCGACGCTGGGGCCGTCTGATACACCTGACTTCGCTGGTAGCCAAGCAACCGATAGACGAATTGACCATCTCGAGCACATTGATATCCGGCCTTTCGGGATTGACCAAGACGATGGCCAATCAACTCGGACCGGACAACATTACGGTCAATGCCATTCTCATGGGCAACGTTCTGACGGATCGCCAATATGACCTGGCAAATGCTCGCATCAGTGAGAGAGGCATCACGCTCGAGCAGTATTTCGCTGAGGCGTCGGCTGCGATTCCGCTCCGGAGACTGGGTGAGCCGCGCGAGGTGGGAGAGGTTGCCGCCTTTCTCGCATCGGAGCGCGCGAGCTATGTCAGTGGTGTCTCGCTGCAGGTTGACGGCGGGCTGATAAAGGGAATCTGAAAGGGCAGGGAATCAGACCTTGAGAATCTCCTGCTCCTTGTGTTTTTCGAGCTCGCCGAGGCGCGTTATGTGTTCATCAGTCAGCTTCTGAACATCCTCGAGGCCGCCCTTCTCTTCATCCTCAGAGATAGACTTCTCCTTGAGAGCTCGCTTGAGCTTTTCGTTGGCGTCTCGCCTGATATTGCGGACGGCCGTCCGGTGCTCCTCTGTCAACTCGGCAACTACTTTGGCAAGCTGTCGCCGGCGTTCTTCGGTGAGTGGAGGAATCGGGATTCTGATGAGCTTGCCGTCGTTGGCCGGATTGATGTTGAGATCGGAGCTGCGTAGAACCTTCTCGATGACTGAAATCAGTGAAGGGTCAAATGGCTGGACAGTCAGTAGAGAGGCCTCTGGCGCGTGGATTGTGGCGACCTGATTCAACGGCATCTGAGTGCCATAGTAGTCCACCGTAATGTTGTCGAGCAGATTCGTCGACGCCCTGCCGGTTCTCACTGTGCCGAGCTTGCGGCGAAAGTCGTCGATAACGTGGCTCATGCGCGCCCTGGTGTCCTTCGATACTTCTTTGATCATGATCGTTCCTCGCTCTCGCGATTTGGAGTGCCAGGCCTCCGGTGCCACGTTGCCGCGCGCCAAATTCGCCCTACTTGTCCGGACGAACGATTGACCCAACACGCTCGCCAAGAACAACGCGCTTTATGTTGCCATGCTGAGTCATATCAAAGACGACGATAGGGAGCCGGTTCTCTTTGCAAAGCGAGATTGCTGAAGCGTCCATCACTCCCAGCTCGTCTGTCAGCATACGTTGATACGTGAGCTCGTCGATCTTGACGGCAGTCGAGTCTTTGCGCGGATCCGCGGTATAGATACCCCCAACGCGAGTCGCTTTGAGTAGTGCGTGGGCTTGAATCTCCAGCGCGCGCAGCGCCGCCGCGGAATCGGTTGTGAAGAAGGGCTGGCCTATGCCGGCGCCGAAGATGACGATGCGCCCCTTCTCGATGTGGCGGATCGCTCGCCTGCGAATGAATGGCTCCGCGATCTCGCGCATCTCGATGGCGGAGACAACACGCGTGAACGACCCGATCTTCTCGAGCGCATCCTGCAGGGCGACGGCGTTCATTACCGTCGCAAGCATGCCCATATAGTCAGCCGAAGCGCGATCCATGCCGGCGGCGCTTGCCTTGATGCCGCGGAAAATATTGCCCCCGCCAACGACGAGGGCCACTTCGACGCCGAGCTGACTTACTTCGCGTACCTCGCCCGCGATGCGGCTGACAACCTTCGGATCGATCCCGTAGCCTGCATCGCCCATGAGAGCTTCTCCACTCAGTTTGAGCAGAATACGGCGGAATACGGGCGCGGGTGTGGTTTCCATAAGGTCTGTTTGCCGAAGGCCGGCGGAGTCTATTTGAGCGCCGCTGCGACTTCACTCCCGAAGTCTTCCGAACGCTTTTCGAGACCCTCGCCGAGCTTGAATCGAGTGAACCGGCGAATCTGTATCTTTTCACCCGTCTCAGCCGAGAGCTTGGTTACGAGCTCGCCCACGGTGATTGTCTGATCCCGCACGAATGGCTGTTCGAGCAGCACCGATTCGCCATAGAACTTCTCGAGCCGACCTTCGACCATCTTGTCGATTATGTTCTGAGGCTTATTCGCGTTCTTGGGATCCGCCGTTGCCTGGCTTTGCGCGATCTCGCGCTCCTTGGCAACAAGGTCCGCGGGAATATCGTTCTTCGCGACAAACTGAGGCTCGGACGCACAAATGTGCATGGCGATGTCCTTCACGAAGCGCTGAAAATCCTCAGTGCGCGCCACGAAATCGGTCTCGCAATTGACTTCCACAAGAACACCAACCTTACCGCCCATATGAATGTAGGAAGCGACCGAACCTTCAGCGGCGACCCTTCCTTCACGCTTCTTCGCGGTAGCCAGACCTCGCTTGCGCAGAATGTCGACTGCGCGCTCCTGATCACCGTCAGCCTCGATCAAAGCCGATTTGCATTCCATCATCCCTGCGCCTGTCTTCTCACGCAGTTGCCTGACCATATCTGCCGTTACTGTTGCCATACCTTCTACCTGACCTCCGACTCTTCTGCTTTCTTACTCTCTTTTACAAAAACGGCGCAGCCTTGCGCAACTTGCGCGGCTGCGCCGTCATTAGGCCTATCATCAGCCGACAGGAGGTTCCGTCGAGCTGGAGAAAAGCGTACGACTATACGAGCTCGGCTGCGCTCACTCCTGATGGAGCAGGCGTAGCTTCGACCGGTGGAGCGGGTGTGAAGTTATCGTGGGCTGCGCCCTGCTCACCTTGAGCTTCAGGTGCCGTGGCAGGAGCGGGAGCCTCCGCGGTAACTTCCGAAGTCGTTGGGCCAGTAGCTGGCGGAGCTGCTGGGGGAGCCGCTGGAGTTTCAGTGGCTGCGGCTGGTGGAGGAGCCGGCGCCGGTCTGCTTGAGACCTGCTCACCCGAAGGAGCGATCCTTCGCTCACCACCCCTGTCGCCTCGGTCATTCCGCCGATCGCGTCCGCCGCGCTCACGCCCGCCACGTTCGCGTCTTTGGCGCGGGGTCTGCTCCGGTGAAGCGCCGGTCGTTCCGCGCTCGGCGGCGACCGCGGCGTCCTCGCTCTCTTTCTGCTGGGCAAGCTGCTGGCCTTCGAGGATTGCATCGGAAATCCTCGCGGCAAAAAGCCTGACTGCGCGAAGAGCATCGTCATTGCCCGGGATCACAAAATCGACGCCATCCGGATCGCAGTTGGTATCGACGACAGCGATAACCGGAATACCGAGCCGGTGGGCTTCCTTGACAGCGATCTCTTCCTTGTTGGTATCGATGACAAAGATCGCGTCGGGAAGACGCTTCATATCCTTGATGCCGGCGAGGTTCTTTTCGAGCGCCAGTCTCTCGCGCTCAATTCCGAGCCGCTCTTTCTTGGCGAACTGCTCGATCCGGCCATCGGCCTGCATGGCTTCGATCTCTTTGTAGCGCTTGATCGACTTCTGAATGGTCTGGAAATTGGTCAACAGTCCACCCAGCCAACGCTGGTTGATGTAGTATTGGCCGCATCGCTGAGACTCTTCCTTTATCGCATCCTGCGCCTGGCGCTTGGTCCCGACGAAGAGGACGCTGCGACCCGTGCTTTCCGAAGTCAGATTGGTGACGAATTTCATCGCCTCTCTGAACATGCGCTGCGTCTTCTGCAGATCGATAATGTAGATGCCGTTGCGTTCACCGAAGATATACTCCTTCATCTTCGGATTCCACCGCCTTACCTGATGCCCGAAGTGAACGCCTGCTTCGAGGAGTTCCTTCATTGTTACCGTAGCCAATCGTGCCTCCTTAGTCGGATGGTTTCTGTACTCGCCGGCGCGCTATTCCCGATCGAGTCGGGAACAACCTGCGCGTGCCGGCAATGGAATAAGCGCCCGACAGCCTGCTGCACGGCGTTTCGCCGGCAGCGGACTGTGATACACGCTGTACTGCTCTTAGCGTTTCGAGAACTGGAATCTCTTGCGAGCGCCCTTCTGGCCGTATTTCTTGCGCTCTTTGGCTCGAGGGTCTCGAGTCAGCAGACCAGCCCGTTTCAGTTTCTTGCGCAGCTCTGCGTTGAACTCGAGGAGTGCACGGGCGATGCCGTGACGTACTGCACCAGCCTGACCAGCCGATCCGCCGCCCTCGACGTTGACCAGAACATCGAACTTCCCGAGAGTATCGGTCAGCTGCAGGGGCTGCCGAATAATCATGCGCAGGGTTTCGTTCTTGAAGTAGTTGTCCAATGGCGAGCGGTTGACGTTGAATTCTCCGCTGCCTGGCCGGAGGTAGACGCGTGCTGTCGAACTCTTGCGTCTTCCCGTTCCGTAATACTGAATTTCAGCCACTTAGCTCTTGCTCCTCAGTTATTGGCTCTATTTGCCTTCTTTGGCTATTCTAAACTTCGGCCTGGCTATCGGGTCCAGCGCTTTTGGGCTTTGAGCTCCGTGGGGATGCTCGCTGCCGGCATAGACCTTCAATTTGCCGCCCATGGCTTTTCCAAGCTTGGTCTTTGGCAGCATTCCTTTGATTGCGCCTTCAACTACCCGTTCTGGCCGGTGCGCGAGAAGGTCACGCGCCTTGGTCGTTTTGAGGCCGCCCGGGAAACCGGTATGATGCCGATAGAGCTTATCTTCAGTTTTGTTGCCTTTTAAGACAACCTTGGATGCGTTGATCACAATCACGTGATCGCCCAGATCGAGAAAAGGGGTATAGGTCGGCTTGTGCTTACCCATAAGCAGATGCGCAACCTCAGTAGCCAAGCGGCCAACAGGCATGCCGGCGGCATTTACGATATGCCATTCACGGCTCGCCTCAAGGTCCTTGCCGCTTGGAAAATGTGTCGCCATAAGTACTATCTCCCTGCAAAATCGTCAAAAGTGCGAACCTCAAGGATAAGCAGGATGGGACTTTATGTCAAGGACCACCCGGATACCGAGAGTCCTCGGCGCCTTGACGGGCAGGAACCGGCGCGCATCCCGAAGAGATGCAAAAGGTGTCCAATGGGCAGCGCGGCGACCCCTGAATGCGCCAGCTTTGCGCTCCTGAGGGCCGAGTTGTCAGTGCACTTGAGAGATCTGGCGCCTCCAGGAGGCGTTCTATTTGCTGGATATTCCATTGGCTGCGCCTCGCTACGCCCCTGACTATTCGCATTGCAACGATGCCGAGGGCGGATCAGGCTATTTCGCACAGATCATCTCGCGGAAATTGCACCAATCTGACATAAGACATCTGCGTAAATGATGGCAAAAAACGAGCCCAGAACAATCAATGAGCTATTCCGCCAGTCAATTAAGCGGAGGGCCTCCCGCGTCGTCATGCGCTTCAAGGACAACAAGGAATGGCACAACATCACCGGAGCGCAGCTCGGTGAGCGCGTGGATCGACTGGCCGCCGGTCTCCGCTCGTTGGGGTTGAAGGCGGGGCAGACCGTAGCCCTTCTCGCAGAGAGCTGTCCTGAGTGGAGCATCACCGACTACGCGATTCTTGATTGTGGCGGCGTGACGGTCCCGATCTATCCCACTCAATCCGTTGAGCAGGTCGAATTCATCCTGCGCGATTGCGAAGCTGGAATACTCTTCCTGTCGAATTCCAGGCAATTGCGACGAATTGAACCCGCGCTGACAGCCAGCGGGCGAAAGAGTTCTCTGAAGATCGTTCTCTTCGAGGATTCGCCTGACACAACTCTTCTGTCGATAAGAAGTCTCGAGCGTCTCGGTCTCGAGCATCCGACTGGCGCTTCCACTGTGGTTGAGCCGGGCGATGTTGCGACGATCATATACACCTCCGGGACGACCGGGGATCCCAAGGGAGTAATCCTGACGCATCGAAACCTGGTCTTCGATGCTCTCGAGACCGGCTACGCGATCGGCCCGGGAGAAGAAGACATAGCGCTCAGCTTCCTTCCACTCTCGCACGTCTTCGAGCGGACGGTGCTCTACATCTTCATGCATTTCGGCATTCAGGTCTGCTTTGCTCGTGGCGTGGAGACAGTCGGTGAGGATATTCGTGAGATTCGTCCGACAATCGTGACAGCAGTGCCAAGGCTTTTTGAAAAGGTCTATTCGCAGATCATCAGGAAAGCGGCTGCGGCTGCTCCCTGGCGGCGGCGCATCTTTCATCGGGCGATGAAAGTTGGCAAGGCATACGCTCAACTCCGGAACGATGGCAAGTCCGTGCCGGTAGGAATGAGGATTCAGTACGCACTCGCCGACCGCCTCGTGTTTCGAAAATGGCGCGATGCTGTCGGGGGACGCATCAGGTACTTCTTCTCGGGTGGCGCGGCATTGCCATCCGACCTCGCTTTCGCATTCTCGGGGGCCGGTATTCTTATCCTCCAGGGCTACGGCTTGACGGAAACGTCGCCCGTTGTTTCTGTAAACCGTCCGGACCAGAACCGCATCGGCACCATTGGCCAACCCATTAATGGCGTCAAGGTGCGTGTGGCAGATGATGGTGAGCTGCTTGTCCAGGGCGACAACGTGATGCAGGGATACTTCCATTTAGCCGGACGAGACGGCGCAGGTTCTGACCAAAGGCGAGGACGGACTCTGGTTTCATACGGGCGACATCGGAACGATCGACAGCGAGGGGTTCATCAGAATCACCGACCGGAAGAAGGACCTCATCAAGACGAGTCTTGGCAAATACATTACTCCACAGCCGATTGAGAACCAGATCAGGTCCATTCCCCTGGTCGAGCAGGCGGTCGTCATAGGCAATCACCGGAAGTTCCCGTCTGCGCTGATCGTTCCCAATTTCGAGGCCTTGCGGACCTATGCCTCTTCCCTGGGCCTCACGCAAAAGGATCGAAAGGATCTCTTGCGCCAGCCCAGCATCCTCGAGTTCTATAAAAAGAAGGTGGACGAAGTGACGCGCAACCTGGCCCCGCATGAAAAGATCAAGAAGATCGCGCTTCTCGACCGCGAGTTCTCGATCGACTCCGGCGAGCTTACCCCTACTCTCAAGGTTCGACGAAAGTTCGTTGAAGACAAGTATCGCGAGACAATCGACCAGCTCTACCCGAAGCTTGATGGAGACCTGGATTGAGACCCCGGATTAGACACTCGACCCTGGATTAGCCTGATTGCAACATGAGGGCAGTCCTGATCGTATAGTTCGACGTTGCTATCCCCGTTATTGAACGAATAAAGTCTGTTGTCATGCCGGACAGAGAACCCGTAGGCACCAAAGAGGGCAGGAGGGGCATCCTCAGCGATTTGATTCCCACGACGATCATGGGCCAATTGATGCTCATCGGCATCGTGGTCTGGTTTGTCGACTGGGTCTTCTCAGGTGAACGGGAACTCTTCGGCAGCTCCGCGCTGAAGACGCTTTTTGATGTTTTATCGTTTCTCGCTCTCATCCCCTGCCTCTACTTCCTGGCCAGGGGCATCAGCTGGATCATTCGCAACCTCCTCTGGCGTCTCCGGCGACGGTTGATCCTCACCTACTTTCTGATCGGATTCCTGCCATTGGCTCTGCTCGTGCTGCTGGCAGCTATTGGTGGGTACGCAGTACTCTGGCAGTCGAGCTCCGAGCTCGTTTCGAGGCAGCTCGAGGGCTACCTTGAACAGTCTCGTGCGGCGACCTCGGCGATCGCGCTCGATCTGAGCCGTCTGAAATCTGAGTCGAGCGAAGCCAACCTGACGACGCAACTGCAGGAACGCGCGGATGCTCTCGCCCCGGTCTTCCCCGGAGTCATGATTCAGGTCCGACAGGAGGGCCGCGCGCAACAGCTCGCAGTTGGCCGCTCCCGAGAAGCAGAGCCTGGAAACGCAGCCTCAAGACGATCGAACCTGACCGAGGTCGAGAGTCGTCCACTGCCGCCCTGGTTCAAGGGCCGCGACCAGTTCAATGGACTAATAGTTCAAATGGTCGGACCGGCGGAGAGCCAGGTGTTTGCCAGGCATGTCGTCCGGTTGCAGGGGTCGTCAACCATTGTCCAGCTGAGCTATCCGATCGGGACCGAGTTGGCCGCTCACATAAGTCACACGACCGGTCTCGCAGTCAAACCTGGTACCGGAACTGCCGAGTCGATTGAAGCCGATACGAGCGGCGATACCCGCGTCACGCGAACCGACTCGCGGCGGGGCTTCAACTTAGCGCTTGCGGGCTATCCGATCATTCTCTCGATGACCGACTGGCAGACCGGCAGGGAGCGGACGAGCGATGCATTGACCGTGGATATCTTTGAGCTCACGCCGCGGCAGATTCTGACCCGTCTCACGGATCTGAGAACCCGGGATTTCCTGGGCGCAATATTCTTCAACGCGGTTACCGGTCTGGCGGTGATCTTTCTGGGAATCGCGCTGCTGGCTGTGATTTCGGCCTTCTTTCTGACACGGTCCATCACGGGCGCCGTCCACAATCTCTACCAGGGCACAAAGCGGGTCGAGGCTGGCGACCTCGAGCACCAGATCCCAATTCGGGGGCACGACCAGTTGAGCGCCCTGACAAACTCATTCAATCAGATGACCCGCTCAGTACGCGACCTGCTCCGCGTCTCGGCGGAAAAGGAGCGGCTTGACCAGGAGATGAGGATCGCCGCCCAGGTTCAGGCCCAGCTCTTCCCTCGTCACCTGCCCGAGGTGGCATCGCTCGATATCGGGCCCGGCGTCTACATACCGGCGCGCTCGGTCAGCGGCGACTACTATGATCTGCTCGAGATATCTCCGGGTGTCATCGGCATAGCGGTTGCCGACGTCTGCGGCAAGGGAATGTCGGCCGCGCTGCTCATGTCGAATCTGCAGGCCAATCTGAGGAGCCAGGTCCGGGCTCTTCCATGATGCCTATGGGATGGCATACCGATACGCAGTCAGCACCGCCGCCAAGGCAGCCCTCGCCTCAGACAGTCCTGAGAATGGAAGCATCCAAGGGATTGAAGGGGCGGTTGAGAGCGAGTTCCCTCGTAAGCATCCTGTCCAGCAAATCGTCGATCGCGTCAACCGCCAGATTGTGACATCGACGATCGATGCCACCTTCATCACGCTCTTTTATGCAGAGTTCGATGAGGCGGCCTCGACACTCACCTACACCAATGCCGGGCACAATCCTCCGTTGTTGCTGCGACGAGACACGGGGGCGGAACGTAAGATCGAAAGGCTTGAGTCCGGCGGCACGGTAATTGGGCTCTTTCACGACGCAGAGTATGAGGACGTCGAGGTACGCGTCAGCAGCGGAGATGTCCTGGTGGCCTTCACAGACGGGCTCATTGAGGCTCAGAATCATGAGGGGGTTGAGTTCGGCGAAGACCGCCTGGCACTGCTGGTCGGCGACAACTCTCATCTCGCGGCTGCCGAACTGGAGCGCACGATCCTGCATGCGGTAAAGGTCTGGACTGGTGATTCCGAGCAGGAGGACGATTTGACGCTCGTCGTTGTCAGGATAAAGTGAACTGCCCAATGCTGCTTCTAATCGCGATGCTCGTCTTCGGGCAGACCTCAGGCGCTTATCTCGGAGCGTTTCTGGGAGAAGTTACCGAAGCGCGAGCTAAGGAACTCAAGCTCGATGCGGCCCGCGGCGCGTTTGTCGGCAAGGTTGTGCCGGGAAGCCCCGCTGAGAAGGCCGGACTCCGAGAGAACGATGCCATTCTGACATTCAATCATGAGCAGGTTGACAATGCTTCGGAGGTCTATCGTCTGCTTGGGGAGTCTGCGCCAGGACGATCGATTACGCTTGGCATCAGTCGCGCGGGAGCTCTCCGCGAACTGGTGGTGATACCGGGTGATCGCGCGCGAGGTAATGGTGCCGGGCATGCTCCAAATCCATATGCCGAGGCAGACGGAATGCGTGAAGAGGCGCAGCGGCTGCGCCAGGATGCGGAGGACGCGCGTCGCAAAGGACAGGATGATCGGGCTCAAAAACTGACGGAGGAGTCCGATGCAATGGCCAGGCTCGCCGAGGAGACACGAATTGCCACCGAACGCCAGCTCAAGGCACCCCGCACGAGCACGAGCCAGGCAAAGTTCTCGAGAACCACATTGGGATTGAACGTGACTGCCATCACGTCTCAGCTGGGCGAGTTTTTTCGGCTCAAGGGAGCTACTGGAGTGCTCGTTACAGAAGTGAAGGCTGATAGCAGCGCTGCGCGTGCGGGCTTGCGTGCCGGTGACTGCATCGTCATTTTGAATGGCGCCCCCCTGAAGTCACCGGAGGAGTTCTTTCACCTGCTCGAGTTGTCCAGGGACAAAGCTGATTTGAAAGTAATTCGAGACGGATCAGAATTGACCGTATCACTCAATACTCAGTGAGAACTGGAATACGCGCCGACTGGCTTAGCGAGGGAGTGCGGCGACTTGCCCGCCGCTATTGAGGTTGTAACCATCGCATGCGATGAAGAATGTAGCGGGCAGTGCTAATCATGATCCCGCAGTAGTTAACGCAACAGCGGCGACAAGTCGCCGCACTCGCATACTGAGCCGGTACGCCGACTGTCTATTGAGAGGAGAAACCCGTGAGACTCACAACCAAATCAATCAGTCATTCATTTATCGCAGCAGCGTTGATTCTCTCGGCAGTTTCATCTGCGCCGGCACAGCAACGCTACCAAAAACCCCCACAGAATGTCCTCGAAGTTCTCGACGCTCCGACGCCGCCAGTCGCCTTAGTCAGCCCGACCCACGATCGCATACTGGTCATTCAGACCGCACGCAACCCGACCATCGCGGACCTCTCGGAACCGATGCTTCGGATCGCGGGTCTTCGCCTCAATCCAAACACAAATGGCCCGCATTTGGCGCCAAGAGTTGTCAGCCTCACTCTGAAGGATATTGCCGGCGGTAAGCAGGTGAAGTTAGCCACACCTTCTGGAGCGAAGCTTGGGTTTCCGGCATGGGCAAACGACGGCAAACGCTTCTCGTTTACCAACACCACATCGACCGGTATCGAGCTATGGGTAGGCGACTCAGCTACCGGTGCGTTGAAGCGAATTCCCGGCATCCTCATCAACGCGGCATATGGAGAGCCCGTCCAGTGGATGGCCGACAGCCATTCGCTGCTCTGCCAGACCGTTCCCGCAAAGCGTGGAGCGGCACCTGCCGAGCCTCGCGTGCCTTTGGGACCGAATGTTCAGGAGAGCTATGGCAAGGCTGCCCCGGTACGCACGTATGAGGACTTGCTCAAGAATTCGCACGACGAAGATCTCTTCGACTACTATGCCACCAGCCAGCTCGTGATTGTCGATTTGCAGACACTTCATGCGAGGCCGATCGGCAATCCGGCGATCTATGAATCTTCACAATGGTCTCCGGATGGCAAGCATCTGCTGGTTGAGCGAATCCACCGGCCTTACTCCTACTTGCTGCCTGCAGGCGCTTTTCCGAAGGAAGTGGAAGTCTGGGATAGAACAGGCAAGGTTGAACACAAGCTTGCAAGCCTGCCGCTGGAGGACCAGGTGCCAATTGACGGAGTACCGGCAGGACCGCGAAGCTACCAATGGCTGCCGGTGCGGCCCGCGACCCTCGTCTGGGTTGAAGCGCTCGATGGCGGCGATCCAAAGAAGAAAGTTGACAATCGCGATCATGTGCTCGAGTTGAGCGCACCCTTCTCGGCACAGCCCATTGAGCTGGCAAAGACGCAGCACCGGTTTCAGGGAATCACCTGGGGCGAGAAGGGAGGCATCGCGCTGCTCAGAGATTTCGATCGAAACCGGCGGTGGAGCTCGTACTTTTCTCGATCAATATAGACAGGCCGGGCGAGCTTGGAAGTCCGATATGGGACCGGTCGATTCAAGACCGTTACAACGACCCTGGATTGCCGCTGATGAAGCAACTGCCCGGTGGCCTGCAGGTCATGATTCAAAGCGGAGACAACATCCTGTTGCGTGGTGCAGGCGCATCGCCTGGCGGTGACCGGCCATTTCTTGATCGCTTCAATCTGACAACGTTGAAGTCTGAGAGACTCTTTCGGAGTGACGACAAGAGCTATGAGTCCGTCGCCGCACGTTCTCTCCGATGATGGATCGAGCTTTGTAACGCGGTACGAGAGCAGCACAGAGCCTCCCAACTATTTCGTTCGAAGTGCTGGAAATGCTGCCAGACAGGCGCTGACCAGCTTTGCTGACCCGACGCCGCAGCTGCGAGCCATCAAAAAGCAACTGGTGACTTACAAGCGCGCGGACGGCGTGCAACTCTCTTTCACGCTCTATTTGCCTCCCAATTATAAGGAGGGGCAGCGGCTGCCTACAGTGGTCTGGGCTTATCCGATCGAATTTACCGATGCCGGAACAGCGAGCCAGGTTTCAGGCTCCGCCAACCGTTTTACGACGATCAACGGAATCTCTCACCTGTTTTTCGCCCTCCAGGGATACGCTGTTCTTGATGACGCGACCATGCCGGTGGTCGGCGATCCTCAGACCATGAACAACACCTATGTCGAGCAGATCGTAGCAAGTGCGCAGGCCGCGATAGACAAAGCAGTGGAGATGGGAGTCACCGATCGCAATCGCGTCGGAGTCGGAGGTCACAGCTACGGGGCTTTCATGACCGCCAACCTGCTGGCGCATTCGAATCTCTTTCGCGCCGGGATTGCGAGGAGCGGCGCTTACAACCGAACCCTGACTGCTTTTGGATTTCAGAGTGAACGACGCACGTTATGGGAGGCTCCGGAGCTCTACCTGAAGGTCTCGCCATTCATGTATGCGGATAAGATCAAGGCGCCGATCCTGCTGATTCACGGAGAGGCCGACAACAACTCGGGAACATTCCCTATACAGAGTGAGAGGATGTACCAGGCACTCAAGGGCAACGGCGGAAATGTCCGTTATGTGACACTCCCTTACGAGGCGCATGGCTATTCCGCGCGCGAATCGGTTGAGCATACTCTGTGGGAAATGATCAGCTGGTTCGACAAGTATGTGAAGAACGCTGCCGACGGCGCGCCTGCGGGAACCGGGGCAGGCAAATAGTTGGAGAACGGAGAGCCGCAAAGAAGCGCAGAATCACCATGCTTCTTTGCGGCAGCTCTCAGCCCCTGGGTAGCACCAGACGGAAGAGCGCTCCGCCGCCTCCCGGTGTCTCCACCGAAAGATTGCCATTGTGAAGCTGCACCGCGCGGAACGCCTGCGCGAGACCGATTCCACTCCCATTCACCTTGGTGGTGTAGTAGAGATGAAAGATCTTCTTCCCGATCCTCCTCGCGAATACCCGGCCCGAAATCTCGAATTGAAATCTCGACTTGCCGGTCTCCTGTCGGCGAAACCTCAATGATGAGCTTGCCGCCATCTGGCATGGCCTGGCATCCGTTGATGACAATATTGAGGATCGCCTGCTGCAGCAGATCTGTATCGGCCAGAAGGTAGATCGGCTCGGAGCTATAGCGCCCGATGATCTCGACTCCCTGAGCGCGCGCGTCCGCGGCAAGCGCAATAACTTCACGCACCAGCAGGTTTGCATCGATTCTATGTCGGGCCAGTTCAACCGGCCGGGTGAAGTCGAGCAGGGTCTGGACGACGCGTTTAAGCCGGTGAACCTCATTGGTCAGGATGTTGACGTGCGGACGAGGGTCAAGCCCCGAATCGAGCTTGGCATTGATCAGTTCGAGATGCAGCACCAGCGCGTGCAGGGGGTTCTTGATCTCATGAGCAACGCCGGAGGTAATCCTGTTGAGCTGGAACTGGCGAGCCGCGAAATCGACGAACGTCTCGATCGGTTTACTGTCGCTCAGTGTCAGTAGAGCACCGGCGGGCCGCCCCCGATCTTCAAAGAGCTGCACGGACGCCATGAGCGGGGTCGGACCCTCTCCATTTGACGCCAACTCCGTCGTCTGTTGCAGTGACTGGTGAAGATTGAAGGCACGTTCGGTCAGCTGGTTGAGGGGGTGTTCAATGCTCAGGACGCTGCTCAGCGGTGAGCCGCGCGTGAACACGCGGCCTCCATTGAGGAGTCTCTCCGCTTCCGGGCTCGCCAGGATGATGTGCCGGTTGCGATCGAGCAGGAGCACCCTCTGCGAGACTGTTCCAACCACCTTCTCGAGCTGCTCCCGCATGACCTCGACTTCGTTTCGGCTGCCCGCAAAGCGTCTTCCGAGTTCACGGATTCGATTGGAGATGAGCTGAAGATCGCTGCCCGTATCACCCGCCTCTGAATCACCCTGGGCCTTACTCTCAGCTTCGAGTTGTTTAATGCTTTGGAGGAGCTCGCGTAACGGCCGCAGGACTACGTTGGAACATGCAAATGCCGCCATGAGGGCGAAACCCGCGATCGTCAGTGCCGCGATCACCGAGACGCGAATCGCATCGCCGCCCGCGCGCAGGCTCCGCGCCGAGACACCTGAGACAATCCGCACGAACGGCTTGTTGCTGATCTTGAATTCACTGGTGAATTGAACAATGCGGTCGTGTTGCCAGAGCTCGCTCAACTGTCCGATCCATCGCTTCTTCGCGAAGGACTCAGCGGGCGTAATGCGATCAGTCTGCCGGCGGAGACTGATTCGGGTCCGACTCCTTGATCGTTGCTCCCTCGAGAGAAACGATAGCGACGTAATCAAAATCTCCCGCGGTGCTGGTGCTCGCGTTGAGCAGAGATGTCACAGAGGGGTCGTCTCTGATGGCGACTTCGCGATCGAGCGTGGGTTTACGGTCAATGGCCTGTTGGGCAAATTCGGAGAGGAGTCCGGCGATGAGTCGGGCGTTTTCTGTCCTCGAGGCCAGATCGACGCTCATCAACTGCCAGGCGTTAAACGCGGCCAGAGTACCGACGGCAAGAAGGACTACCGCAACAACGACCGCCAGATGGCGTGTCCGAACGCTCGGTTGACCCCAGCTCATGTCATAGCGCGCGCCATCCGGGCCGGCGGGCGATCCCTCTTGGCACGCGTTGCTGACACGCGCCTTTCAGATTTAGGTTCTTTGAAAATCATCCTCGAGGCGGACGATATCATCCTCACCAAGGTAGCTACCGCGCTGAATCTCGATCAAGACGAGCCTTTCAGAGCCGCCGTTCGCGATGCGATGCTTCGCGGCCACCGGCACGTCAACAGTCTCGCCCTCATCGAGGATGCTTTCAACGCCGTCGAGCGTGATTCGGGCCTTGCCTTTGACGATGACCCAGTGCTCCGCACGATGATCATGGACCTGGTAGCTCAGACGTTTACCCGGCAGGACCTCGAGCCTTTTGACTTTGAAGCCTTCGCCTTCGTCGAGCACTGTGAAACTTCCCCACGGCCGGTTGTCGAAACGCGGTGATGTGGGATCTTCCTGTGCTGCACCTGGAGAACTGCTGGTTTTGTCTGTCATTTTCTTGTTGCCGTCCATGGTCCGCCGATAATCTCGGTTGTCTGTCCCTTCTCATGTGCCGACCAGGTGCCCTTGGTGGAATTCCCATCGAACGTTGAGATCAGGGTGATCTCGACACCATCCATCGAAGGCAGGTCATACACGGCTGTCATTTTGTTGCCATCGAATGAAAGACTCTTGAAGGCTGCGTTGTAGTCTCCATTATCGGTGTTCGCCGATACCTTTCCGACAAGCTTCTCGGAGTCTTTGGAGATTGCAACCTCAATGTTCCCGCTGCTGCCGCCTCCCTCCCACTTTCCCGCCCAGGTGCCGACAAAATGATCTCCTGCGTCCTTCTGATCCTGGGCGCGTCAGACCGGCAAAGGAGTAGATAGAGAGACTCAGTAGTACGAGTGTTATCGTTAAAGCGAGGCGCCTGACCATGGCTCACTCCTTTGTTGATTGCGCTTCCATCTCGCGGAGACTTCTCCGCAGGACCTTGCCGACGGCGCTCTTGGGGAGCGCCGGGAGAAATTCGATCAGCGACGGCAGCTTAAACTTCGCCAGTCGCTCGCGACAATAATCGCACAAATCCTCGCTCGAAGCCGTGGCTCCGTCCTTGAGCACGATGAAGGCCTTCACCGCTTCGCCCCGGTACTTGTCAGGAACGCCGATGACGCTGGCCTCGCGTACCGCCGGGTGGGTAAAGAGTACCTCTTCAACCTCGTTTGGATAGACGTTGAAGCCGCTGACAATGATCATGTCCTTCTTGCGCTGGACAATGTAGAAGAATCCGTCTTCGTCCATCCGAGCCACATCGCCCGTGTAGAACCAGCCGTTTCGAATTGCATGGGCCGTCTCTTCGGGCTTGCGCCAGTAGCCTTTCATGACCTGCGGGCCGCGAATGCAGAGTTCGCCATCCTCACCGACACCAACCTCGCGTTCACCGGACTCGATATCGACGATGCGGCATTCGGTGCTGGTGAGCGGCAAGCCAATGCTGCCCGGCTTCCTCTTCGCAAGGAACGGCGTCGAATGGGTAACGGGCGAGGTCTCCGTAAGCCCGTAGCCCTCGGTGAGAGTCTGGCCGGTGATCGTCTCGAACGCGCTTATTACTTCCACCGGGAGTGGAGCGGTTCCGCTGTTGAAGCGCCGAACCAGATCCAGACCGCACTCTCTGATTTTGGGGTGATTGAGAAGAGAAATGTAGAGCGTGGGCACCCCGGGGAAGAACGTTGGATGGTATTGGTTGAATGCTTCAACCATCAGATCCGCGTCAAACTTTGGTATCAAGGATCTGCATCGCACCCTGCCAGGCGCCCACCAGCATGCCAACCGTCTGGCCATAGATATGAAAGTAGGGAATCACGAGGAGGTAGCGCTCATTGCCTCGCTCGGTAAAGTACTCCGACCAGAGCGCCGTCTGAATTGTGTTGGCGTAGAGATTGAAGTGGGTGAGCATCGCCCCCTTCGGCGTTCCAGTCGTTCCGCCGGTGTATTGAAGAACGGCGACGTCTTCCTTCGCATCGATGTCGACTCGCGGAAGGTCAACCGGCTTTTTCCTGGACTCCTCAATCAGATCGCCCAGGGAGACGGTTCCAGCGACCGATGGCCTGAGCGCATTACCGGAAGAGTATTCGGCGAGGCTCGTTACAATTATCGATTCGATGGAATTTCCGGAGGCGACATTGAGCGCCGCAGGTGCAAGGAGGTCGAGCGTAATCAGCGCCTTCAATCCGGAGTCCTGCGCGACGATCGATATCTCACGCTCCGTATAGATCGGATTGATATTCGTGACGATTGCCCCGAGCACCGACGATCCCGAAGAACGCGACCAGATACTGCGGGCAATTGGGAAGCATGATTCCGACCCGATCGCCCTTGCCTACGCCTAGCCGTACGAGTGCCGCGGCAAATGCATCAGCCTGCGAGCGCAGCTCGCCGTAGGTCATCTGCGCGCCTTGAAACGCGGTTGCCGGACGCTCGGGGTAGTGGGTCGCGGCAATGGTCAGGATGTGATAGACATTTCGTTCCGGATATCTGGCGTGTTCGGGAACCCAGAAGTCATAGTGCTGCAGCCATGGTTTGCGAGCATAGGGAGACTCCTCAATCGATTTGAGGTCAGTGCTGGTCATGGTCGTTGTCATAGGTGCTTGATTGAGTGCGAAAGTTCAAAACGTCAGGTTCGTGCCGGCTCAAGAGTTCCTTTTCGGTCGAGGCCGGATGCTCTGAGCGACGGAAGAACCTCTTCTGCAAACAGTCGCAGGCTTCGCCGGGCCTGCTCGTGGGTCATTGATCCTACCTGGCAACCCAAAAGTATGTTTCCGGCGCCGATCTCAGGCAGCCAGTAGCGCAACTTGTCGCGTACCGTCTGCGGCGATCCGACGATCGCGAAGACGCCATCTTCAATCTGCTTCCAGGTCTCCTGGGCCGCGAGAAACTTGCTCTGGTTTTTGAGCACCGCTTTGGCTGACTTGACCGACGTGTAGCCAGGCGGTGTCAGGCCGATGCCCTTGAAGAGCTTGCGCGCGAAGTACCAGAGTTGGGGTTCAAACTCGCGACGGGCCTGTTCATCGGTCTCGGCTACATAGACTGGAATGCCCCAGCCCATCTGTTCCGGGTCCGCATTATAACCACATCGCTCGCACTCCTCACGAAATATTGAAAACATGCGCTCGAAGACGTCGATGTGGAAATACGGGATGCCCATGTAGGAATAATGTCTCTCAGCTACAAAGCGCATCGTCTCCAGGCTCCCACACCCGGAATCCAGATCGGGGGTGAGGCTTCTGGAGAGGTGTCGGCCATGGATCGACGTACCGCAGCTTGTAATGCTTCCCATTAAAGATGAATGGACCAGGCTCGGTCCAGGCCCGAATGATCAGGTCGTGTGCCTCGGCAAAGCGCTCGCGGGCGAAGGTCGGATTGATGCCGTACGAGAAGTACTCCAGGGCCGCCGCCCACCACAAAACCGGCGATCAGTCGGCCTTCCGACATGACAGTCGAGCATGGCGAACTCTTCGGCGATCGACGGGCGGATTGTAGAGGGGCAGAGCATTGCCGATGACGGCGATTTTCACTCGCTTCGTCCGCTGTGTCAGTGCGGCGGCAACGAGGTTGGGCGACGGCATGAGACCGTAGGCGTTCTGATGATGCTCGTTGACGCAGACTCCATCGAAGCCAAGTTCATCGGCATATGCGAGGGTGTCGATGTAGTCGCGATAAAGGCCGCTTCCAAGGACCGGATCGAAGAGTTTGTTGGAACACCATATCCATGCAGAGTCATTGTGATCTTCGAAGTCGGCCGGCAGGTAGGGCCAGGACATGTAGATGAAAAAAGAAGAACTTCACTTGTAGTCCTCAGTGCGTCATTAAAACGCGCCGGCTGGCTTAGTACTGGGGCGCGCGACTTGTCGCCGCTTTTGATTTAGCATGACTATAATGCGCTGCGTATCACAATTGCGGGGCCGCCCTTTCTCTTATTGCTGCAGAATCGCGAATCCAAAAGCGGCGACAAGTCGCCGCACTCCATACTAAACCAGCCGTCAAAAGAAGCGACCTATGAATCCTTCGTGTCTCTGCCGCGAAATCTCCATAATCTTCTTAAACTCCGGCTCTCCGCGCAGGCTCTCCATGAGAATATCCGTGCTTTGATAGGGGTAACAGAAGAATCCGCCTTCAACACTCCGTCGCAGCAGGCGGAGTGCAGAGCTCTTATCGCCAAGCTGCGCATAAGCCAGAGATATCTTGTAGAGGCTCTCTGCGTCGCGAACCCCACGCGATTCTATCAGATGCTCTGATTCCCGCATGAGCTCAATTCCTTCGGTGTTCCTGCCGGCTATATGATAGCTGAGCGCCTTGCCCATTCGCGCATAGAGCATTGCGGGCTTGAGGTCATAGGCTTTGTCGAACTCCTGCGCGGCTGTCGGCTCCTGCTTGAGGTAGAGATGGGCAAGACCCCGATAGAACATGACGAAGGTTGAGTCCGGCTGGTTGGGCAGACTCGACAGGAATTTGTCGAACTGGCCATCATAGAGATAACTGTTGAAGGCTGAGCTCGTGATCTTGACCCGCGAATCGAGCCTTCGCGCAAGCTCGCACTCCTCGATCGACTCCTTGACGGCTCCGCCGAACCGGTAGGCGTAACCCAGCTCCCAGTGAGTCAGCGCATTGTTGGAGTTTACCTTCAGCACCTGGCGCAGAAGCGGAACAGCCTTCTCGACTTCGCCCGTGTCGGTGTAGGTGTTGGCAAGGAAGGTCTGCGCCTCAATCTGGTTCGGATCCAGCGTGATCGCCCGCTCGTACGCTGCCTTTGCCTTGCTGTAATACTCCTGGCCCCGAAGATCAAAGGTCGCTGCCGCATTGTATGCAGTCCCCAGCTGAGCCCATCCCTGTGCGTAGCCCTCATCTAAATTGACCGCCTGTTGAAGCATCTTGATTGCCAGCGGGAAATCATTGGCCAGATATCCATCGAGCCCATGCAGGTAGTACTCGTAGGCGAGCGCGTTCTGGGTTGAGTTGCTCTTCAGACGAGCGACCTCGTCAGGCGTCAACTTCAGGCGTAGTCCGGCGATCACCTTTTCGGCAACCGTGTCCTGCACCGTGATCAGCTTGCTGTACTTGACGTCGATCGGTTCTGCCCACAGGACTTCGGAGGTATCAACCGCTATCAGCTGCGGATTGATGCGGAGATCATCCCCATCAACGAGGTAGGTACCGGTGAGAAGCGTGTCGACATTCAACTCTGTCGCCGCCTGTCGCGGATCGACTGCCCGGTCGCGATATCCTTCAACATAGGAGGAGGGTCGGACGACCAGAGTCTTCACATAACCCAGTCTGGAGATGATGGTCTCCGGAAGAGATGTTCCCAGAAAGTCAGTGTTCTGATTCGGGCGAAGGTTGCGAAAAGGCAGAATGGCCAGCCGGCGTGGTTGCCTGGGCGTTGGTGAGATCGCAGCACGCCTCGACCAGAGCACGTATCCGGCCAATCCAAGGAGAGCCAGAGCCAGAAGTGAGATAGCAATGAGAGGCCACCGCGTTCTGCTCCTCGAGCGTGTCGAAGTCGAAGCAGGGGCCCACGCATTCACCGCCGCCCGGTCAGGCTGTTCGCCGTCGCTTAATTCAGTGAGCCCATCTGATCCCAATGCCGCTTCAGGCGCACCGGGCGTCAATTCGCGAACGTTGGCGATGAACCGGTATCCGCGCTTCGGAAGCGTCTCGATATACTTTCCGCCACTGGCGGGATCCCCCAGAATCTTGCGGAGGGTTGAGACGTTCTGGGCAAGTGTCGCTTCTTCAACCACCGCATCGGGCCAGAGCCGCTTCATAAGCACTCCCTTTTCGAGTGCGTGGCCGCGGTTCTCCACCAGCGCAAGAAGTGTATCGAAGGCCTTTGGCGTCAAGGCCACTGCCTGACCCTCTCGGGACAGGAGCCGTTCCTGAGGGTCGAGCCTGAAGGGCCCGAATTCGTAAATCGGTGGGCTCCCGTTGCTCATCAGCAATACGACAAATCATCGGATTGCCTTCCGACCGGGCGCCTTGCACGCCTGACCGAGGATGGAAGGCTAAGCTGCATCCTATCGACCACTGGTCGACTATGGTCGACTCCGCCATCATTAGACAGATGCAAGACGCAATTGTAGCCCAGCGGAATGAGAAGGGACAATCATTAGACCTTGGAGCCCGGTGAATGCCACGGTTATGGATGTACTCAAAAGAATTGCGAGCGGAACGCTTCGTGTCTCGCGCGAGCCTTCTCCAGGATGGCTTGAAATTGACTGTCACTGGCGAGCTTTGAAAGCAATTTGTCATTAGAAAAATAGGGATAGCAGAAGAAACCACCCTCAACGCTCTGGCGAAACATCCGGATAG
>CAVUOF010000004.1:0-97452 GCA_963743045.1 uncultured Acidobacteriota bacterium | reverse complement strand
TGGAATAGGCAGTACACGCTTCGATCTGAGGCGTGCTCTTGTCGTCTTACAGGTTGCGATTTCGCTCCTGCTACTTATCGGAGCGGGACTCTTCGTGCGAAGTCTGCAGAACCTGCGTTCGCTGGATCCCGGCTTTTCGCGCGAGCGCATACTGATCGTCTCCGTCAATCCGCAACAGAGTGGATACAAGGGTCAAAGGCTGCGCGACTTCTATGAACGGCTGGCGGCATCGGCTCGCCACTTTCCGGAGACACGCTCGGTGAGTCTGGCAAGCATCACTCCGCTCGCGGGCTCACGCTGGAACAGCGATGTGTCGGTTGAAGGTCACATTCGAAAACCCGATGAGAAGCCCTACATAGACTTCAATGCGGTAAGTCCCGCCTACTTTGAGACGATGGGGATTCCGATACTTCTTGGGAGGGATTTTCGGGCCGAGGATAATCCTGCCGTCACTCCCGATCCGACGCCTGGACCACTACAGGATGACGAAAAACCGCTGGGTCCGCCACAACCGGTGGCGCTTATTAACGAGGCCATGGCCAAGCAGTTCTTTCCCGGCGAGAATCCCGTTGGACGCCACTTCGCTCAGGGCGACAAATTCGACATGGCAAAGGCGTTCGAGATCGTGGGCGTGGTCAAAGACTCGCGCTATTTCAACATTCGCGAGCCAGTCGAGAGCATGATCTATGTTCCAATCTGGCGGTTCGGGTCGGGCTCGGCCACGCTGTTGATCAGATCGACAGGCAAACCGGAGTCGTTGGCGGGGAGCGTCAGGCGCGAGGTTCAGAGCATCGACCCGGCGATACCGGTCCTCGACACTCGAACCATGGAGGAGCAGTTCGACAACACCATTTCTCAGGAGCGTGTTGTGACGACGCTCTCAGGATTCTTTGGAATTCTTGCCGTGCTGCTGGCAACAATCGGGCTCTATGGCGTGATGGCCCACGCTGTGACTCGTCGCTATCGCGAAATCGGAATTCGGATAGCGCTTGGCTCGAGTAGAGGGCGGGTCTTGTGGCTGGTGCTTCGGGATTCGATATTCATGATCGCCATCGGGGTTGTGATTGGCCTCGGAGCTGCGTTGGGGGTAACCCGCCTGGTCTCGAGTTTCCTCTATGGATTGACTCCAATGGACCCCGCGAGCATCGCACTGGCAACGATGGCGTTGATTGCGGTGACGATAATGGCCGGCTACCTTCCGGCACGTCGCGCAACACGGGTTGACCCGATGGTCGCACTGCGCTGTGATTAGGGCTGGCTTGCGATCTCAAACAGGCTATCTCCGATCTCCGGCATTTTCCAACGCTTCGGTAATAGCCTGAGCCAACGCTTGAGAGGGGCAATCGCTCTTTGTGAGATCGGTGTTGGTGAAGCACAGGATGCTGGGATGGCCGAGCTTTGAGGAAACGCCGCTACCTGAAATCGCTGATCAATGAAACATCACGAATAGAATGGCCGTGCGCCACGAAGAGGTGGCGGCCGTTGCGGGCGAAGGCGTAGTTATAAATCTCGCCGGCGTTGAAGTCAGTCAGCGGGTATGGTGGCCCGACCGTTCAAAGGCTGCGCCCAGAGGTTATCGAAAGTCTTTCCCTTCACGACATAGACCAGGCTTGCGCCATCCGGGGTCCAGCGGCAGCCTACTGAGGTCCGCCGAGCGGGGTGGCGCAAAAGTTTTGACCGGGACGCCTCCGTCCGCTGGAATGACCGCGACCCGACATCCCCGGAAGCCTTCACCTTCAAGGTAGACATAAGAAATCCATCGACTATCCGGGGAAAAGCTGGGTGTGTCAGCCTCATGATCAGTCAGGCTGATTGGCGGGCCACCTTCCGCCGGAATTTTCCAGAGCTTGAACTCCGCAATCGTGCCAGGCGCACTTGATTGTGAAGTGTAGACAATCCAATGCCCGTCAGGCGAGCAATCAGAATCGACCTCTCGACTCTTGCCGCTGGTCAACTGTCGCAAGTCTGCGCCGTCGCCGTTAACACGGAAAAGATGGCTGTACCCCGCGCGGTTTGAGGCGAAACAAAGTATCGGCCATCTGACGGGGCGGAGACCTCTTCCAGAAATGTCGGGGCGGTAGTCAGTTGTTGCTGCTCGCTGCCATCCGGGTTCATCCGCCACAGGTCAACGTGCTCGCCCATACGCGCTACGTAGACTAGACGGTCGTCGAGGCTGACAATCCCCGCTCGGCCCTCATTTGTGCCGGTCGTCAATTGAATGGCGGTGTGCGCATCAAATTGCGTCTTTTCAGGGTGGCTAGCTGGCCACCCTGGCCGGCCTGGCCTGATTGCCCTCGCGCCTCGACTGACCAGATTTGGGAGGTCCGGTTGAAAGGAATGACGAGCAGTGATTTGCCATCATCTGTCACACTTAATGTACCGTGAGAATGGCGGTCGAGGTCAGTTGTGATACGGCGGACGGCTCCATCCGGTTGCGAGATGAACCAGACGGAATCGCGTGCGCTGGTGGCCGACTCTCCCTGCTTTGTGCCAATGATGACAATGCCACGCCCGTCCCGTAGCCAGGCAAGCCGCCCGCAGAGGTCCCACTGCTGAGGTGTGAGCATTCTTTGCGCGCCGGTCCGCACATTCACCCCAACGATCTGCCATACCGCATCGCTGGTTTTCGTCAGCCCGGTCATCAGCTGGCAGGCGATCTCCTTGCCATCGGGCGACCAACTCAGGCCAGTCTGTCCAAATAGTTCAAGCCCGCTGAGTGTACGTATAATCCGTTCATTACCGCCGGTAAGGTCGGCCAGAATAAGGCTGAAACCTTCGCCCTTCTCTTCCGTTGGAGGGTCAACCCGGATGAACGCCAATTGCTGTCCATCGGGCGCGAAGGTGACCGGTGAAACGATCCCAGTCAGCAATCTTGTCAATGGTCCACCCAGGAGCGGCACGCGATAGAGGGCGCCGCGCGTGTTGGCCTGGCCGGTTGTCACGAAATAGATTGCCTGGCCGTCGGGCGCAAAGGTTAGTCCCGGGATTGGAAGCTCAATCTCCGGAACAAGCATCACCGGCTTGCCACCCGCCACAAGCCTTAGCCAAAGCTGTGCGGTCGCATCGTTCTGCTCGGTGTAAGCGAAATACTTGCCGTCCGGCGAGAGCGACGCGTTGGGGAAGAAACCACCATTGGTCAATCGCGTGATTTTGATCCCGTGCGGCGAATCAGGATTGGGCCCTTTCGACGGCCAGACCCTCAGCGTGACGGCAACGGCCAGCAGCAGCAAGGCGGCTAACCCCAACGCACTCTTACTTCGCCAGTAGCTTGATGCTGAGGCTTTGTCGCGGTTCTCAGCTGGCGATGGCAGCTCTGTCGGGACAGACGTTGGAACGTCATCCTGCTCTGGCAGTGGCGGAATTATCGGAAAAGGACAGCCCCGTTACGCTGTTCAGCGGCAACGCGCAGCGGCACGCCATTGTTGTGATCGCTGACGATCTCAGTCACGAGTGCGTTGAAGCGGTAGCCATGCCCGCGCACGGTCTCGATCAATTTGTTCCGAGCCATTCCCTCCGAGGGCCTTGCGCAGCGCGGAGATTGTCTTATCCAGATTATTCTCTTCAACCACCGCATCGGTCCAAACGGCGAGCATCAACTCGTCTTTGGTCAGCAGGCGTCCGCTATTGCTGACCAGTACGACGAGCATCTCAAAGGCCTTCGGCGGAAGTGGGATCAGATTCCCGTTACTGCCAATAACCGTTCTGCCGGGTTGAGCCGGAAGCCTTCAAATTCATACAAACGGCTGAGTGAATTGGATATAAGCACGTTCAGAAAAGAGTCAGAAAACCTTCAGACTATCCGAAGGACAACGAAGGCAGCCTTTTGCTTGAATGCACGAAGCCAACGTCTCGTTTGCACATTGGTCGTGATGAACTTGGAGAATGTACCGCGGGACTCTGCCTGTGGTCTGCCCGCTCAGGCTGAGCCCGCGACTGGTGCTCCTGACAATGAACTACTCACTACCAATGGTCAAGCGGGCAGCTCTTTGCTGCTTTCGAGGCTTTTTCGCATTTTAGGCAAAATGAGGAATCCCGATGAGGTGAGCCGAATTCAAACTGGCCGCCTGATCGAACAAGTTTAAAGGAGAGCATATGAAAACCATAACGAGATCGATTATTTGCCTGCCGATGGCGGCGATGATTCTGACGGCGGCGCTTGCCATCCCCGCGGCGGCACAGAAACAAGTGCCCTTCAAGGGTACCCTTCAAGGGAGGACACACGTCTCACAGCCTGCCTCCACTGATCACTACAACCGCCACGGGAACTGGCACGCATCTGGGCAATTCTCATTCACGCAGGACCTTACGCTAAACTTCTTGAACTTCACTGTCACAGGGTCGGCTCAGTGGATCGCTGCCAATGGGGACATGATCAATACGATGTTTCGGATCGGCTATACCCGGCATGTTGTCTTCACGGTCACGGAAATTCATACCATTACTGGTGGGACGGGTCGATTCACGGGAGCCCAGGGAATTTACCGTGCACCGCACGCACGTCGTGACACCCAGTGACGATGGAACGCACGTCACCTTCGGCTCGTTCGAGGGGACCATTACTTCCCCGGTGGAATAGTTTTCCTACTTACTAAAAGCGGCCATTGGAACAGCAGATTCCAGGCCGCTATTAACGTCCTCCCTAAGCTGATCAGATTTGATGGGGTAAATCTCTGGTATACAGCCCCTGACGGAGTATTTCGGCATGGACTGAGCGATGACTTTAATCAAGAACCCGACAAATGGTCCCTCCCCGGTGCGCTTGGGTTATTGCTCTGGCGAAGGGAAATCTTTGTGACAACGCAAACAAGTCCAGGCCGACTGTACATTGTACTCCACGGGCTGCTTGCACCCGATCAAGTAGCTACCATAGGCAATGAGCCAATCGGCATGACAACTGACGGCACGTACATATGGACCGCCAACCTCTCTGGCTCGGTGTCGCGGGTCAGATTGAGTGACTTGAGCGTCGCTACTATTCCCGGCGGCTTCATTCAGCCTAATGGCGCTCTGTTTGACGGCTCGAATGTCTGGGTAACCGATTTTGGTGATGATCGGCTTAAGAAAGTGGATTCCAACGGCATTATTCTTCAAAGCGTGCCCGTCGGCACCGGACCCGAAGCTCCAGTCTTTGATGGCTCGAACATCTGGGTACCTAACTATTACAGTAACACGCTAACCGTAGTGCGGGCCAGAGATGGATTGGTACTTGCGAACCTTTCCGGCAGCGGTCTGAGTAACCCCTTGCAAGCCGCGTTCGACGGCGAGCCAATCCTCGTCACGAATTTCACTGGGAACGGTGTGTCGCTGTGGAGGGCGACTGACCTCACGCCGATCAGGATATTGCCGACCTTCACAGACGGTTTGTCCCTTGGCGCTTGTAGCGATGGAACTAATTTCTGGGTCACCGTCAACGAGCGGGGCTAGACGGGAAATTGATGATATTTTGACAATCCCTCACGATCGAAGGGCAAACTGTCCACTCTGAGAGGTAACCATTCGCCAGTTGAGTGCAAGCGGGGCCAGGTTGCCCAATGGTCAAGCGAGCAAAGCGCCGGTCGAGAGCGCGTAGCCACGACCAGCTCGGCCTGCGATATCAGGCTTTCACGTGAACTGATAAATGAATTGAGGGCGATATGATAATGAGACTGCGGCCGGTGCTGCTCCTGGCTTTTACTATAGCTGCCTTACTAGCGACCTCCAGCAGGCTGCCGGCGGACACGGGTACGTGCGGCGGAGTGATGACGACGTTGCCCTTCACCGATCTTGCGGGGAATGCCTTCTTCTGCCAGATTGCCGAGGAATTCTACTCCGGCCTTACCAACGGGACGACTCCGACAACTTACAGCCCGACCGACTACGTTACTTGCGAGCAGATGGCCGCGTTCATCACCGCACTCAGGACTCAGCCCTCACGCGGGGAAGCCGCCGGGCGGCACTGAAATCAATGGTCGACCCCAACCTTGTTGCCTTCTACCAGCTACCTACTGAGGCCGCCCCTTAGGCCGGATTCGGACCGGCCGCCGATCGATCAACCCGAAAGGAAATTCCAGTTAAGGAACACATATGAAAAACACAACGAGACTTAACATCCTGCGAAGAGGGCAGAATATGCTACTGCGGCATTGGAAAACAGCTCTGGCCATCGCTCTATGCGCCGCGGCGTTCTCTCAACCAGGTCTGGCACAAGTCCCGCCAGCTTCGGTTTTGCGGATCGACACGGTAAACGCTGTCGTGTACTTCGAAGACACCGCCGACGTTTCCAAATTTGCGACTGATCCCAACATGACCACGCCACTGTGCCGGGCAAAAACTTCAACCGGGCAGTCGCCATCGCCGACATTCAGGCCGTGAATGGCCAGCGCGTAATGGGACTTCATACGCGCGGGGCGATGAATATTTTTCTTCAGTACGGCCCCCACTCCCGGCCAGGCAATCGCTGACATTGTGCGGAATGCAGCAGCCGAGATTAGCTTCGAAATCTTGAAGAGCGACGGTACCCCGATCGGGACGATCATGGCCAGCGGATTTGCCGGTGGCGCTTCGCCACCAGGATCTCCTTCGAAAGTCACGGTGGCCAATTTCGTGGTTACGGGTGGTACGGGAGCATTCCTCGGCGCTCGGGGGCAGGTGGGTGCGGCAAGATCCGCCGCCGGGTGTGTCTATACAACGCGGAGCCTCAATAACGGAGGACCCCGCGAACCGGCGCCGCAATGGAGGTGGAACACAACGGTGGGTAGTCCATTTGATCCCGATGTCGGCGCCGCAAATTGTGACCACTGCCAGCGGCCCGGCCGTGACCCATTCCAGCGACTTCTCTCTTGTCACTTCGTCTAAGCCGGCGGCGGCGGGGGAGATCTTGTCTCTGTTTGCGACCGGGCTTGGCCCGACGGTGCCCGCAGTCGATCCTGGGCAGCCCTTTCCGTCCAGTCCGGCGGCCACTGTCAATTCGCCCATCGAGGTAAAGGTGAATGGGAAGTCCGCCGAGGTGCTGGGAGCAGTCGGCTTCCCCGGCTCGCTGGACGGCTACCAGGTGAACTTTCGGGTGCCTCCGGATGCGGCAAAAGGAGTGGCCACGATTCAGGTGAGCGCGGCCTGGATTGCCGGAACTACGGTGGGGATCGCGGTTCAGTAAACGTCGGCCGTACGGGTGCGGAGCGCAGTGGAAGGCGACTGACCTGACGCCTATCAGGTCTATCTCACTCAATGCAACCCCCTTTAGCGCATGCAGCGATGGGATCAACTTTTGGGTCGTGCTGCAGGCCGGTACGGGTGCACCTGGAGTAGTCGCGTTTTGACGAATCCTCGAGAGCGAATCACCCAGTCATCACCCAGGGCGTCGTAGACGGCGGCTCGCGAGCCGCCCCTGCATTTGCCCGCTCAGACGTAAGATCGCGCGAGCCAACCTATTGCTCCTAGCGTTACCCAGAAGTGATGTCGTCACTGCATGCCAGACGCTACTTCCGGTTGTGTTGGTCACCGGGCAACGAAAATCTACCAAGACACTAACGAGGTGTCACCACCTGTTTTATGTAATAGCTTTTCTCAGAGTCGCAACGTTATCCAGGGCTTTGACCTACGCCTTGTGCTTGGATTCTGTTTTCGAGAAGTTACCGACGGGTGCTGTTGACAAAGAACTACCTACCTGCCATTGTCTCGCGGGCAATACGCCCACGTTGCGCATTGTCCTGACAACCTGGCTGATTTTGTGCTGCGCGTTAGCTCTGCCTGTGGGCAATCCACGACCCTCATCTATCAGGGCAAGCTGACCGAGGCGAGCAATCCGGCCAACGTCATCTCCGACCTCCAATTCAGACTCTTCGACACGTGACGATCTAACGGGTGTCCAGCAGGACCCGACGCGGACACGCAACCCGGTAACTGCCACGGCTGCCGTCTTCACCGTAACGCTCGATTTCGGCGCGAACATCTTTAGTTGCGCGGATCACTATGACTGATAAACAGAGGACAATATGACAATCAGATTCCGGCGACCGCTGCTCCTGGCTTTGGCGATAGCTGCCTTACTAGCGACCTCCAGCAGGCTCCCAGCGGACACGGGGACATGCGGCGGAGGCATGACAACGCTCCTCTCCACCGATGTTGCCGGGAGTTCCTTCTTCTGCCAGATTGCCGAGGCATTCTACTCCGGCCTTCCAACGGGACGACTCCATCAACTTACAGCCCGACCGACAACGTTACTCGCGAGCAGATGGCGGCGTTCATCACGAGGACTCAGTACTCGACGCTGCGGCGGGGCAGCCGTCGGGCTGCTCTCGAGCAATGGGCCACTCCGTCTGGGGTATCAGGCATCATTCCTCTTCCTGGAGTCCCGACAGATGATTAGGTCCGATGGTCGGGGGAGCCTTTGGATGACTTCGGGGACTTCGGCAGACGGACAAGTACTACGTTGGGCGCCAGGCGCCGAGGGCTTTACTCAGGTAATAACCTTTTCAAATCCGTTTGGGTTGTTATTCTGGCAAAATGAACTTTTCGTGACCACCAAAAGCAAGTCCAGGTCACCTCTGGTACCATACTGGTGCTGGTCAGGGTCTCTGGAACGAAACAGACGTTCCGGCAACCAGCCAATTGGCATAACCACCGACGGGACATATATTTGGACAGCGAACTTTGGCGGCTTCCGTCTCGCGGATTGGATTGCCTAACCCAAACATCGGCCCCGTCTCTACGATCTCGGCCGGCTTCGTTCAGCCAGTTGGCGCTCTATTTGATGGTACGAATGTCTGGATAACCGATTTCGCAGATAGTCGGCTCAAGAAACTGGATTCCAACGGCGTAATTCTTCAGAGCGTCCCCGTCGGTACTGGCCCCGAACTCTCGGTCTTCGATGGCTCGAACATCTGGGTACCCAGTTATTTCGGTAACACGCTGACCGTAGTGCGGGCGAAAGATGGTGTGGTGCTTGCGAACCTTACCGGCAACGGTCTGAGCGGGGCTGTCCAAGCCGTGTTCGACGGCGAGCGTAGATCCTCGTCACGAACTTTCTTGGAAATAGTGTGTCGTTGTGGAAGGCGACTGACCTGGCACGCCATTAGTCTATCGCACTCAGTGCAACCCCTTGGCGCATGCGGCGATGGGATCAACTTCGAGTCACATCTGCAGGGAGGTACTGGTGCACTTGGAGTAGTCGCGTTTTGACGACCCCTCAGAACGAATCGTCCAGACTGGGCATGGAGACTTTTGCAAAAGTCGTCGGCCCCACATGAAGTGAGCCCACTGGCTCAGTATGGTGGGTGCGGCGACTCGTCGCCGCTTTTGATTTAGTCATTACGGTGATAAAGAAGAATCGGGCGCGTAAACCCCAACCCTGCAGAAACTAAACCAAAAGCGGCGACAAGTCGCCGCACTCCATACCAAGCCGGTCGCCGCGCTATTACGACAGGCTCAAATGCCTCGTAACTTTTTGCGCTCCTGCGAGTTTATATAGCTGGAGGATGAATGGGGGTCAGGAGGCCGGCAGCCGAGGTGATCCGCGATGAGACCGAGGAGCGTCTCCTCGTCGAAGCTGCGCAGAAGGACCCGAGCAGGTTCGGCGACCTCTATGAAATTCACTTCCCGCAGGTCTATTCATTCATCATGCGGCGAGTTGGCAACCGCGCCATCGCCGAGGATCTGACTTCAGATGCATTCCGAAAGGCTCTTGAACATCTGCCTCGCTTTGAATGGCGCGGTGCGCCGTTCGCCTCGTGGCTCCTGAGGATCGCCGCCAACGTGGTGGCCGATCAGTCAAGCCGCTCCTCGCGTGAGGTCGCACTTCCCGAGGACGTGCCCGAGCCAACCGTCAATCCTGATGTCGAAGCGGCGGAGGATTTCTCGCGACTTCTCCGTCTGGTGGAGCAGCTTCCCTCGAGTCAGAGGGTGGTTATCCTTCAACGTTTCGTCGAGCAAAAGAGCATTCGTGAAATCGCGCAACACATGGGAAAGACCGAGGGGGCCGTGAAGCAGCTCCAGTTGCGCGCTTTGCAGAGCTTGCGGATGCAGATGGAGGGTGCCCATGCCTAAGCGCTCTCTAGCCGATCGACTCGAAGAGGCACTGCAGTTGATGCTTGCCAAGCCGGAGGCAACACCGCCGGTCGAGCCAGGCCTCGCTCCGCTGCTACAGATTGCCCGGGAACTGCGCGCGATTCCGCGCGAGGACTTCAGAGTTCGGCTCAAGGCCGACCTGGAAAGGAGATCTCAAATGGCTACATCAGCACAGCGCACGTCAACGGTGCAGCAGACTGCGATACCTCGGATGCGGTTCCGGAATGCCGCCGCCGCCATCGATTTTTATAAGAAGGCGTTCGGAGCAATAGAGACGATGCGCTTCGTCGCGCCCGACGAAAGGATCGGTCATGCCGAGCTACTGATTGGCAATTCTTTCATCATACTCTCCGATGAGGCATTGGATTACGGCTTTGCGAGCGCTCAGGAGCTGGGCGGCTCACCGGTAGCTATCCATCTGTACGTCGATGACGCAGATGCGATGGCGGCTCAAGCCGTGGCTGCGGGCGCAAGGCTCGTGACACCGGTTAAGGACCAGTTCTATGGCGATCGCTCGGGAACGGTTGAAGATCCCTTCGGATACAGCTGGACGATTGCTACGCGTGTCAGGGATATGTCTCTGGCAGAGATGCACGAGCAGTTCGATGCCCTGTTCGGGGAACAGGAAGCCAGGAAGGCGCGGCGCCGATGCGATTCCGGAGACTCATCATTCAATAACTCCGTACCTGGTTTCAGAGAATGCTCCGGCGCTCATGGAGTTCATGAAGGAGGCTTTTGGCGCCGAGGAGACCCACCGTTCAATCGGATCAGCGGGCGGCGTCCATGGAGAGATCAGGATTGACGATTCGACGCTGATGGTCGGTGGCGGCAGTCCTGAGCTCGCCTGGCGCGGTGAGCCACGCCCGGCAGCGCTACATATGTATGTCGAAGATGTCGATGCTGTCTATGAGCGTGCTCTGGCAGCCGGCGGAATATCGACGGGCGCTCCGGTGGATCAGGAATATGGCGAACGTAGCGCTGGTGTGAAGGACCAGTCGGGCAACCACTGGTACATCGCCACGAGCCAGGGAGAATCATTCAAACCGGCGGGACTGCGTGCTGTTACGCCATACCTGCATCCCTTAAGGGCCGAGCCTGTGATCACTTTCCTAAGGCGCGCGTTTGGCGCCGTAGAGCTTGAGAAGTATGCCTCGCCTGAGGGCGTTGTCCATCACGCCAAGCTGAGGATCGGCGACTCGGTACTCGAAATGGGCGAGGCGCATGGAGAGTACCAGCCGCTGACGACGATGTTCTATCTCTCGGTACCCGATGTCGACGCAACCTACCGCCGCGCCCTTGTTGCTGGAGCGTCATCTATGAGCGAGCCGGCCGATCAGAGCTATGGAGCGCGGGTCGCAGGCGTGAAAGATACGTTCGGGAACGAATGGTATCTGGCGACTCCGATTCCCAGGGCTTAAACAGCAGCTTGGGGCCCAGCCTGGGACCTAGCCAAGGGAGCCCAGCCTGGGACCGCACGCGTCCCGCGTGCTCTTCCTTTCGCCACTCAGATAGTAAAGAGAGAGAGAGTAGGCGGGCCATCCAATTCCCTGGCGGAGCCTCAGCAGCGGATTTCTGCCGCAGGCTGGACAGCCTGCGGCACGATTTTCGCTAATTAAATGAACATCGGCAAGGCAATCATGACAGGAGCTGTCATATATCCTCCTCTATTCTTCGGTCAGGAGGATGACATATGAAACTAGCCGAACACTTTCTCGGGCAACTTGAACGCGAAACTTCCGGAACCCGCAGAGTTCTCGAACGTGTTCCGGAGGGACGCAACGATTGGAAGCCGCATCCCAAGTCGATGCCTCTCGGATATCTGGCCGCCCTCGTAGCGAGGATGCCTTCCTGGGTGGCGATGATGGTCGATCTCGATGAGTATGTGCTCGAGCCACAGGGCAAGTTCTATCCGAAGGTCGTCAACTCGAACAGTGAGCTTCTGAAGATGTTCGATGACTCTGTTGCCGAGTCGCGGGAAGCGCTGTCAAAGACCAACGACGAACATCTCCTGACACCATGGCGGCTGATAGTCGGTGGCCACGTCGTGTCGGAGCAGCCGAGGTACTCGGCGATCAGTGATGCTGTCTTCAGCCACCTTTCACACCATCGCGGACAATTGACCGTCTATCTGAGGCTCAACGACGTGCCAGTACCGGCGATCTTCGGGCCGACGGCGGACGAAGGACAGTTCGGATAATCACCGTTTCCCGTGAGCGAGCGCACCCAGTTGATCGAGTCCGGTCAGAAAGCTGGTCAGCAGCCGCCGTAGTTTCTTTTCTCCCAGGTGGTAGCGGCCCTTGAGGTGGATGTAGATTTCTTCCTGCTTTATGGTGCGGCGACCATCGAGGAGGCGCAGAATTTCGACGGCGGTTGCTCCCAGCCGGATGTGAATCTGGCGCTCAGCGATATGAAGCAGCGGGACATTATCGGGTCCGGTGAGCAGTTCGACGCCGGTCGCTAGCCTGAGCGGACCCGATGTGAAAGTTCGTTCGTTCATTTGTGATTACCTCCCTCCTTCGCGGTTGAATCTACGACCAACAAGGCTGGGTGTCACCGCCTGTTTATGTAGTGATCCGCTGAAATCGTGCCGCGGGCTGTCCAGCCTGCGGCAGAATCTCGCAGTTGTGAGCTTTGCCGCAGGCTGGACAGCCTGCGGCACGATTTCAGCCTTTCGACCTCTCCTGAACCTCCGATTGAGTTCCCTGCCTGATTTGCTAAGCTACCTGCGTGGCAACCCTTCACCGGAGCCTGCCGCAGATTGCAAATTGAATGACTGTTGCCTCAAAGATCCTCTTCATCCTTGCCCTTCTGATATTCGCGAGCGGCTTTCTTTCTCCGCCGATCGCGCTTGTTGCGGGCATCCTGTTCGGTCTTACTTTTCCTCATCCCTATCCCAGTCACAGCCGTAGGTACGCGAGGCTGCTTCTACAAGCCTCCGTGGTAGCTCTCGGATTCGGAATGAATCTGAATGAGGTTCTTAAGGCTGGAAGACGCGGAATCGGTTACACCGTCCTGGGCATCATTTTCGCAATGATCGCGCGGGCTTCTGCTAGGCAAACTGCTCAAAGTCAAAGACACCTCGGCTTATCTGATCTCTGCCGGGACGGCAATCTGTGGCGGAAGCGCCATCGCCGCGGTTGGACCCATCCTCCGCGCAGACGAGGAAGAGATGGCCGTGTCGCTCGGCACCATCTTTGTCTTCAACTCCATCGCACTTTTGGTGTTTCCACTGATCGCAGTCTTTTTCCATCTCACCGAGGCTCAATTCGGCCTCTGGGCTGCGCTGGCAATTCATGACACGAGCTCGGTCGTGGGCGCCGGCGCACACTACGGCCCAACCGCGCTGGTCATCGCGACTACAGTCAAGCTGGCACGCGCTCTTTGGATTGCTCCGCTGGCTCTTGTTACCGCAGCCATTAAGCACAACCGCTCGCGGATTCAGATTCCGTGGTTCATTCTTCTCTTCTGCCTGGCTGCCGTAGTCAACACCTATGCGCCTGACTTCGGCCAGGTATCGAGGGCGCTATCCTCACTCGGCAAGCACGGACTGACGGTGACTCTCTTTCTTATCGGGACGGGAATCTCGATGGCTACGCTGAGAGAAGTGGGATGGCGCCCGCTCCTGCAGGGATTGCTGCTTTGGATTCTTGTGGGTGTCCTTTCGCTCTACTTCATCTGCACCGGCCTGATTTCGCTCTAGCATTCTCTACTTCTTTAGCAGGTCGATGACTGCGGCGCTCATCGCTTTGACTCCCACGCGGATGGCGGGCTCGGGCAGGGGCGCAAATTCACTCGAATGCATGCCCGGAAGACGTGCCCCTTTTTCAATAGCCGCGCGGAGAAGCGCTGGGTCGCTGGCTCCGAGCCAGAAGAGTGTCGTCGGAGGCCTGGGGGGCGCCAGAGCGTAGAGACTGAAATCTTCGCTGGCCATAATAGGTAAGCCGGCGATCACATTCTCATTACCGATCGCCCTCCGCATCGCTTCTGCCCCCCGCTTCGTCAGTTCGGCATCGTTGATCGTCGCCGGCACATTGTCCTTCGAGACCGTAATCACCGGAGCTCGCTCGGCCGGCACACCAGCAGCAACAGCGACACCATTCACGATCCGCGTGATTGCTGCAAGCGTCTTTTCGCGCGACGCAGGATTCATTGTCCGTACAGTCAACTGCAGATGTGCTTCATCCGGAATGATGTTGTGCTTGGTGCCGGAATGAAACGAGCCGACCGTTACGACCGCGGGCTCGAGAGGATCCCTCTCGCGACTGATCACGCTTTGCAGCATGACGACAATTTCGGAAGCGATGAGAATCGGATCCCTGGTGGCCTGCGGCATTGCCCCGTGACCGCCATAACCTTTGACAGTGATGTCGAGCGAATCTGATCCCGCGAGCACGGTACCGGCAATCCACGCAACTTTGCCTGCCGCGACGACATTAGTGTCATGAAAGGCGAGCACGTAGTTGGGAACCGGAAACTTATCGTAGAGGCCGGCTGCGAGCACCGCCTTGGCGCCGCCGATCGTCTCTTCAGCCGGCTGCCCGAGGAGAACAACCGTACCGCTCCAGAGATTCCTGGTCTCGGCAAGCACGCGCGCGGTCCCGAGAAAGACCGCCATGTGAAGATCGTGCCCGCAGGCATGCATGACGCCGACTTCGACACCGTCGGCACGTCTCACCTTGACCTTGCTCGCATAAGGCAGGCCCGTGTTTTCAACGACTGGAAGAGCGTCCATGTCGGTACGCACCATGACGATGGGGCCCGGTCCGTTCTTCATAATGCCAACGACACCGTAGGCGGTCATCGCCGGATCGTCGTATTTTCCGAAGTGGTCGGTTACTTCGAAGCCGGCCTTCTTGAGCTCTGAGGCGATCAGCGCCGATGTCTCCTTCTCCTGCCCCGAGAGCTCAGGGTGCTCGTGGAGGTGCTTATAGGTAGCCACCAACCCATCCACCTGCTTACCGATGCTCGCGTCGAGGCTCGATTGAGCGCGGGTAGTTACAGCTACTACGGTGACGAGCATCAGAGCCGTCACATATTTTGCGAGCCACTTCATTCCGGCCTCCTGTATCAAAGAGGGAATCATAGAGTGCAGGCCGTGCCCGGTCAATCGTTCGTCAATGAGGATTGGGTCTACTGGAGGCCAGTCCCAGTCGTCTCACAGAGGGCTGTCGCAAACCTGGTATGCGACTTGGTGGCGATTCTTGCGCCGGGACGTGCGCCGATATTAGCCGGTGGTGAAACCACCGGTGACTGTGGATACACAATCGCGCCCCGAAGGGTGCGCAGTTACCATGCCCTGTAGGCAATACATACGATTGCGCTACGCCGCACCCCAGTGCGCGGCACTGCATGGGCGTCTCATCCGGTGGTTTCACCACCGGCTAATATCCGCGCGCATGTCCCGTGCGCAGGAACGATAGTAACTACTTCCAAATGTCGGTGATGTCCCGGGCAGTCTTACTGCCGCCCAGGGGCGGCAGACCGTACATATCCTCGATCGTTCTCAGGAGATCGTAGAACGAATATACCTCTTCGCTCTTCTTGCCAACCGCCACCATCGACCCTACAAATATCGTTGCAATCTGATTCGCCGGCGGCTGCGTTCGGATGCTCTGAGACCGGACATTCGGATAGTGATAGGCTGAGCTGTCCTCATCCCATGTGATTATCAGCAGGCTGTTATGCTCGCGCGCCCATTGCGCATAAGCGTCGATGTGCGCCTTCAACCACTTATCGCCATTTGCCACCTCCAGTGGGATGGCCGCAGCTTCGGTTACTTGCGGATCTGACGCAGAAAGCGAGTGCATGTCATTCACCAGGTTGGGTATTACAAGGGCGACTGCGGGCAGCTTCTCGAAACCCTGGGCCGTGGTCGGAAACATCGACATGTTCCTGGTCAGCGACGTTGGGACATCCTTGAACTCGACCCATGGGCAATGCTTCATGGCGTAAAGCCCCGCTTCGCACACGAATGGCCTGGCCGGAACGTCCTCAGCAAACCCTGCGAAGGTCAACTTGCCCCTGAGCAGCGATCCACCGAGGCTCGGCTTCGTAAACCGGGCCTTGGGACAGATGTCGTTGAAGATTCCCTGATCGTTCCCGGAAAAGAACTCCATATAGTTCGCCTGGCTGGGGTGATGCATGGCGTAGAATTTCGTGAGCAGTGCGCCTTGCTCAACGAGGCTGTTAAGATATGGGGCGCTGCTCGAGCCTATGATATCGTCATAGCCTTTGTTCTCCTCGATGACGATGACGACGTGATCGGGCCTCGGCAGATCGCGTGGGGCAGCAGGCGTTCCCTGGAACAATAAGAGTATTCCTGCGACCAGCCCCGAAACGACTCTGTGCATTTGCAAGCCTCCTGATGATAAAGTGTTGAGAGATGACTACTGCTCTCCGGTTTCCGTGTGACGAAGGTGCAATCCGAGCCGCAGCGGATCAACCCTGCAAAGGCAACGGTGTCTGGGTTCTCGCTGCGACAATCCTCGGTTCGAGCATGGCCTTCATTGACGGCACTGCCGTCAACGTCGCGCTGCCTGCGCTCCAATCCTCTCTCAATACGACAATTACAGGCGTCCAGTGGGTAATCGAATCATACTCACTCTTCCTGTCCGCGCTTCTCCTCACGGGAGGATCTCTCGGCGACCTTTATGGCCGCCGCAAGGTCTTTGTAATTGGTGTCAGCATCTTTGCACTCGCTTCCGTGTGGTGCGGGTTCGCTCCGAATGTCCGACAGTTGATGATCGCCAGAGGTGTTCAGGGAGTCGGCGGAGCGCTATTGATTCCCGGAAGTCTTGCACTACTGAGTCTGGCGTTTCCACGAGAGCAGCTCGGCCGCGCGATTGGAACATGGTCGGGCTTCACCGCGATTACGGCCGCGGCGGGCCCGGTGCTTGGTGGATGGCTCGTCGAGCATGCCTCGTGGCGCTGGGTGTTCTTTATCAACGTTCCAATAGCCCTGGCGGTCGTGGCACTGACGCTTTGGCGCGTCCCCGAGAGCGCCAGGGACAGGAGTTTGAGACTGGACTGGCCTGGTGTGCTGCTGACAATCATCGGACTTGGCGGCATCGTCTATGGCTTTCTCGAATCTTCTATCATCGCCGGGATTGCGGGAATTGCCGCATTGGTTGTATTTGTTTTTGTCGAAGCCCGTTCATCGGCACCAATGCTGCCACTGGAGCTTTTCCGCTCAAGGACCTTCAGTGGCGCCAATCTGCTGACTCTGTTTCTATACACCGCACTCACCGGGATGCTCTTCTTCTTACCCTTGAACCTGATTCAAGTGCAGGGTTACAGCCCGAGTGAAGCCGGTTTGGCACTTCTGCCTTTCATTCTTCTTGTCTTCCTGCTCTCCCGCTGGTCGGCTGGACTCCTCTCAAAGTATCGCGCCAAGCTGCCGCTGATTATCGGGCCGTTGATTGTCGCTGTGGGATTTCTCCTCTTCGCCAGACCCGGCATCGGAGGCTCCTACTGGACGACATTCTTTCCGGCGGTTCTCGTCCTTGGATTTGGGATGGCGGTCTGTATAGCGCCGCTGACCACGACGGTCATGAATTCCATTCCGGAGGAGCATGCCGGAGTCGGCTCAGGAGTCAATAATGCGGTCTCGCGAGTTGCCGGACTCCTGGCGGTCGCAATCTTCGGTTTGCTTCTGACGAGTGTCTTCAACCATGAGCTCACGATCCGAGTGAGCAGTCTTCATCTTCAGGCACCCGTTCGCCGGCAGATCGACCAACAGAGACCGGAACTTGCCGCGGCTCGAACGCCCGACCCTCGCGGGCGTGAGGCCGTCGAAGAGTCGTTCATCGTCGGCTACCGCGTCGTCATGTGGACAGCCGCCATTCTGGCCCTGATAAGTTCGCTGACCGCACTGGTATTGATCCACGACCCCAGGCCAGACGAAGAGGGCTCATTGCTTTAGCAGCCTTACTGACGCTGTTACCCGCCTCGAACCCGATAACCTGCAGGGTGATAGAGGGGCACATCCCCATCGGTAGTTACCCGAATGCGGCGAAATCCCGAGCCCGTATTGGTGCTCCGGTAGGTAATCAGCCACTGCCGGCCCAGCAATTCCTTGAACTCCTTGATGTAAGGGTCGAAAGTCACGAAATCGGTCCCCGTGAAGAAAGCCTCGCCACCAGTTTCGTCGGCCAGCCGGTTAAGGGAGCCTTGTCCGAAGTTGACCGCCAGATGACTGACGCTGGTCAGCCCTGCTGAAGGCGCGTAGAAAGTGAATACAGCAACTCCACGGCGCTGGGCTTCGGTGATCGCCCGCTCGAGATCAAGTGACTGCGCCGGATTGGCGTTTTGAAATCCCTGTGATGTGTCGAGCCCGTCGGAGACCAGCAGGATTATGCGTCTTCCCACCGGCTGAGAGTCGAAGCGCTTCAATGCCTCAATCACCTCGACGTAGGGATTGTAAGGCGATACTGAAGTACTACCAACAACGGCTCGCAATGATTCCGCCGCGTGTCCCAGGTCAGACGTGAAGTCCTGCGTGACACGAAGGCTGCCCGAGCTAATGTAGCCCGTCATGACCTTCGAACCGCCTGGCAGCTGTCGAATGAACTCCTTGAGACCCTTGATCTCATTGCTCACACGTGAGACCAGATCGTCCTGAACGAGGACAGCGATTGTCGGCGGAGTCTCAGCAGACTGCTTCGCGGATAACACTCGCTGCGGTTTCTTATCCTCCTGGACGCTGAAATCGTCAGACGTTAACTTGGCGGCCAAACCCCTGGTTCGCTCGTCGTGCGGATGCACAGTTACCAGAACTGTCACATCACGTCCATCTGTCGAGACATTGCTGCTCTTCTCCTGGGCAGATGTGCCGGAAACAGCAAGACAGACAAAAAGCCCCATCAGGGCCAAAGCAAATGGTTTTCGCTCGATTAGTCGTTTGTAAGTCATCTCCCGTCCCTCCTCAATCATTATAGCTCCCGGGACGGGAGTGTTGCTGAGGGGCACCCAGGCTATTGGACCGTCCGGACTTCAATCACGCCTCCCGCCGTCGCTCCGGTGGAAGCCACAAACTTGACTGTTATCCTCTCTTTACCGCGGGTAAGGCCCTCGGGTATAGCGTACTCATAGTCCAGTCGCTCGGTTGGATTTATCTCGAGTGTTTGAGTCGCTACCTTCTCGCCTTCGACGATGACATCAAATGTCCGCTGCCGACCTTCACTGCCCCGGTAAGCACAAGCGAGAATTACCGGCTTCGCGGGCAGCACCTTGAGCTCGTAACTGAACCATCCATCCCGAGCCTCGCGGAGTCTCCGGCCTTCGAAGTATCCTTCAGTAGTATTCTCGCCCCGGAAGTTGTGGCTCTTTTCCACGGCAGCCGAATCGGCGCTGACCAGGTCTACGGTTCGAGTTTCGATCTCCTTCCGGCGACTCAGTCGCGCCGCAACCTCGGCGCTTCTCTTCTCCCACTCCGCCGGCGAATAGACTCTCCAGTAGACTGAGTACCGTTCCTCGAAGACTTTGTAGAACGGATAGAGTATGACGTCGCGAGGCTGACCCAGACCTTCGGTCTTGAAGGTCAGCGGAGATCCGGCAGGCTTTACCTTCGAGAGCACGTCTTTGACTTCACCGACAAAGGCTGGAACCTGGACTGGCTTCAAACGTCCGAGCGGCGGTGCGCTCGGTCCGTATTGCACGCTCTTATCCAGGCCTTCGTTTCCGAGGTCACCCGCAAGCACGATCGGACCATACAGAAGCGCGACGACCTTCGGATCATCCGGCATTGCTTCGAGCCGCAGGCTCATTGGCAATCGAACAGTTACCTTGTCTTCATTGTGCCACTCGCGCTCGATTGTCAAATAGGATCCCGATACTGCTTTGAGTGGCTCTTGCTTGCCATTGATTGCAACAGTCATCCCTGACTCTGCCCCCGAGATCCACTCTGGACATCGCACCTTCAAAGCGAGTTTGAGAGGCTTCTCGACCCTTATCGTGAGCCGCGTCGTCTCCTCCTCCGGGAAGCGAGTCTCCTGCCGCACCACGAGCCCCTTCTCCTTCCAACGAAGCTCCGAAGCTATGAAGAGATTGACGAAGAGCGATTGTGAGTCTCTGAAGTAGATCGTGTCACCATACTTGGCATGGTTCTCCATGCCTGTCCCTACACAGCACCAGAAAGATTCGTCGGGTTTTGAAAATGTCTTGAACGCTCCCGGTCGCAGGGGGACGTAGTAGGTCATCATCCCGCTGGCGGGATCCTGCGAAGCAAGGATGTGGTTGTAGAGAGCCCGCTCGTAGAAGTCCATGATTTCAGCCGTCGGCGTCCAGGCGAACATGTGACGCGTCAGCTTGAGCATGTTGTAAGTGTTGCAGGTCTCCGTGCTCGAAGGACCGAGGTGCCGCGAGAAGGTCTCCGGCGGGAAGAATGCCTCGCCATCGCTGTTCCCGCCGATGACATACGAGCGATGGTGAGCCACGCGCTCCCAGAAGAAGCTCGCGATGTCGTGATCTCGCTGCTCGCCGGTCATCTCGTATTCGCGAGCTGCGCCAATTGCCTTTGGAATCTGGGTGTTCGCATGCAATCCGTTGAGCGGATCCTCGCCCCGGGCGAGCGCGTCAAAGAGCCGCTTGTGATCAAACTTGCGAGCGATGCGCAGGTGCTCGGGATTGCCCGATGCAGCATAGAGATTTGTGAGCACCTCGTTCATCCCGCCGAACTCATTGCTCAGTGCGCCCTGCTGCTGTTCGTCGGTCAGGCGATCGACTCGAAACCTGACCCAGTCTGCAACCTTCGTCAGAACGTCGAGGGCCTGCTTGTCTCCGCAATGCTCGTAGACGTCGAGCAGGCCGGCCATGATCTTGTGCAGCGTATAGTAAGGCGCCCAGACCTTCTGGCGGGCATCGACACGGTCGAAGAACTCCTCTGGAAAAGCAGAGAGATAGCCGGCATGAAACCCGCGCGACGGCATTGCCTGCTGTACCTTTGCAAGCTCGCTGACTATGAGCACGGCCTTCACTTTGAGGCGCTCATCGCCGGTGCTCGAATACATCAACGAAAGCGCGGAAAGAAAGTGGCCGAGGCTGTGACCACGCAGCTCGACATCGGGCGCCTCCCAGCCTCCGTACGGTTTGGCCGTCGAAGGCAACCCTGCAGTCACGCGAAACATGTGCAGAAGCCGATCCGGTTCCAGCGCCAAAAGGTATTTCTGATCACGAAGCATGGCCTCGCGGAATGGCCCGTCGAGCAGGCGAACGTCTTCGAGTTCAAACGGCGACGCCCTATCAACGTTCTTCGATTGGGCAATCACCAGAACTGAAAGCGCGAACACCAGCAGCACCCTTGTCGTTATCATGTCTCAGCTCCTGATATGACTTGGTGTGGATATTCTACGTTATGGGAGAGCTATGAAACGAACTGGTTTTGCCTGTCTGATTGTTGCGTCGGCGGCTGTACTCCTGGGCGCTTCGACGATCGCCGGTCAGGGAAAAGCTGTCAGCCCTGATCTGGTAAAGCTCGGCGAAGGCAAAGGCTTCAAGGTCTTTAATCGTACTCTGAGCGTCATCAGCGACGGCACGAAGAAGGGCGTTCATCTGAACGAGGGTCCGGACAACGGCGTCGCATATATTGACGGGACCGAGTTCAGTGACGGTGCCATCGAGTTTGACGTCAGAGGGAAGGATGTCCTGCAACAGAGCTTTGTCGGCGTCGCTTTTCATGGGGTAGATGGAGCGACCTATGACGCAGTCTACCTTCGTCCGTTCAACTTCAAAGCAGACGATCCGGTCCGGCGCAGTCATTGTGTGCAGTACATCTCACATCCGACTTTCACCTGGCAAAAGCTGCGAACCGAGCATCCAAACGTCTACGAGCAGGGAATCAGTCCTGCGCCGGATCCGAACGGATGGGTGCATGTGCGAATAGTTGTCTCGAATTCAAAGGTCAGCGTCTTCATCAATGGCGCGAAGGAGCCAAGTCTGACTGTCACTCCGTTGAGCGATCGAAAGAAGGGCATGGTTGGCTTGTGGGTCGGGAACACCTCCGGCGGCGACTTCGCGAATCTGACAATTCAGCCATCCAGCTAATAGATCGTGTACTCAAAGAAATTGCTGGGGCCTGGGACCGCACGCGTCCCGCGTGCCTGACTTCATTATTTTCCTTGCGAATGTGAAGAAGGAGCACGCGAGACGCGTGCGGCCCCAGGCTGCAGCAATCCCCGGAACTTTTTCCATTGTTCTGGATTTCCATCCATTTTCTTTGGGGCTCTCTGAGCGTAGAATCCGCTCATCTTCTGTCGTTCTGACAGTTGCTTAACCCGCAAAAGGAGGTCCCCCAAAGATGCAACGCGCAAATCGAGTCACCCTACTTCTCATGGCAATCCTTTTCACCGTCATCGCGGCAAATGCACAGCAGCCCACCGGTTCCATCGAAGGCACGGTGGAGGATCAATCGGGCGATCGCCTGGAGAACGCCATAATAACAATCACCCAGCAGGGTACCGGCCGCGCGATCACTGTCCCGACCAACCGGGAGGGGTATTTTGTCGCCCGGTCGCTGGTTCCTGGCAAGTACACCGTCAAAGTTGACGTAACCGGCTTTGCGGCAGCCATATTCACCGATGTGGTTGTTCAAATCGGCCAGACCTCCAACGTGAGCCCGGTTCTCAAGGTGGGCACCGCAAGCGAGGTGGTTCAGGTAGAGGGTACCGCCGCCACGCTGCAAGTCGACACCAGCAGACAGACGATCGATGGCGTTATCACGGCTGAAAAGATTGAGCAGCTGCCAGTCAATGGACGGAACTTTCTCGATCTCGCGCGCCTGCAGCCTGGTGTGGTGACTCGGGACGGCAATGCCATCGATCCGACCAAGACGAATGCCTATCGTGCGGTGACGGTTAACGGCAGCTCAGGGTACAGCAACGCGTGTTCAGATCGATGGAATCGATGTCACGGACGAGACGGTCGGAACGACGATGTCGAACATCTCGACGGACGCGGTCCAGGAGTTTCAACTTTCACGCGCCTCGTTCGATCTCTCAACATCACTCACTACGTCAGGCGCGGTGAGCATTCTCTCGCGCAGCGGAAGCAATCAATTCCACGGCAGCGGATTCTTCTTCTGGCGAAATCAGGACCTCGGCGCGCGTCTGGACTATCAGACGACGTCACTTCCCTATCACCGCGATCAGGTCGGCTACCAGTTCGGTGGCCCGATCATCAAGGACAAGCTCTTCTTCTTCTCCAACTGGGAGCGAACCTATCAGGGACAACAGGGCATTGTCCTGAGCACAGATTTTCCCCAACTCAACGGCAATGCCGCGCTTCCGGTCGGAGTTCGGCTGACCACCAACAAGCTCGATTGGAATCTCAACAGCCGCGTCAAGCTGTTTTATAGCCACAGCTACAGTGACGACCTGGCCACCGGCGGAGGCCCCAACTCACCATACCAGAATGTAGATTGGACCATTCGCCACACTGTGGGAGTCGATATTACCGACGCTCGAATGAGCCACTCGATCAGGTTCGGAAGAGTAAATTTCAACAATCGGATCGAGAGCCAGGAGATCGATCCCTACACATTCAACCGGGGTCCGCAAGGTACAGCGTATCTCCTGAGTGTCGGCTCGTACGTGCTCGGGCCCAACACCCTTTCACCGCAGCAGACATATCAGGATAACTACCAGACCAAATATGACGGCAGCTATATTCGCGGAAACCACACATTCCGGTTCGGAGGAGAAGTAAACCGGGTGATCCTCGGTGGATTCGCGAGCTTTGCCGGCGTGCTCTCAATAGTCGGCCAGTTCAATGCAGCGAACCAGAGCGCGCTGGCCAAAGTCGGTCTGGACAAAGACCCCTTCGCCTATCCTCTGCAAAGCTTCTCGACCGGCCCTTCGACCGGCTACTTCTCTGCCGATCCAGCCGACAACCTGCCGCATGGCGGACACTACAATACACGTATCGCGTGGTATGCGGGGGATGCATGGCGGGTAACACGCCGTCTGACGCTCAACCTGGGAACGCGGTGGGAGTATGACACCGGATTCTTCAACGGTACTTCGCGAGCCCTTCCGCAGCTTTCGGTTTACGGGGATCGCAAAACTTGGAGAGATCGCAGATTTCCCCAAAACTGCCTTCAGCCCACAGGTCGGATTTGCCTGGGATCCGACGGGCAGCGGCAAGACCAGTATTCGAGGCGGCTTCTATCTCACCTATGAGATGAACATTGGAAACAACACCATCTTCGATGCGTATCCGCGCACTCCTCCCGGCATCGGGCCCGACACGTCGAACAACACGCTGATGCACGGTCCCGACGGCAGTCCGATAGTGATTCCGAACATCCCGGGCTGTCTCTATACCACGCCTTCGGACCCGAAGTATTCGACCAGCGTCAGCTCAGGCAACTACTCGTGTCTGCTTGGTCAAAAACTTGGCGTTGCGATACCGGTCATCGAGCAGGCGCATCTCGCGCTTCGCCAGGCTTACGCCAACTTCAACTTCGATCCGAATTCTGCAGTACAGGCGTTTACCACCAACAAGGGTGTTGGGAACACTGACATCTTTCCAGGGACATTCAATATCCTCTATTCGATGCAATTCAGCATCGGCATTCAGCGTGAGCTGCGGCCCAACATGGTCCTTTCAGCAGACTACGTAAGGATTCGTGGTGTTGGTCTGCCCTATTCATACAACGACTACGAAAGGCGCTTTGCGGCGCGGACGTTGGATGCCGCTGCCGCTCGAGCTCAGGTGGCATCGGTACTCAAGATTCCGGTATCGAGCCTCACGCCTGCTGCGATTGACGCGTTCCTGGCAGCCAATCCGACCGCAACCATTAATACTTTTGGTCTCGGTACAGGCACGGATAACATCTTTACGGGCCTGACCAAGGACATCAATCTCGCCCGCATAATGAGTGGCGGTTTTTCGCTCTACCAGGGATTGCAGGTAAGACTCGATGGACGGCTGAGGACAGCCTCTGACAACTGGTGGCACTACGTTGCCAGGGAGTTGAGCTACACAGTCTCTTACGCGCTCTCCCGCGCGAAAGCGACGAGCGGCGCAACACGCGGAGAGTTTGTTACGGCTCCAACGTTCAACGACAATTTCAACAGTGCATATGGACCCACGGGACAGGACCGGACACACATCTTCACGGCGGGCGCAGTTATGACGGTGCCGGGTGGAGTCCGGATAAATCAGATCTGGTCGTACCGCACGGCAATTCCGCTCAGTGTGGCCGTGCCGTTCCTCGATAGTTTCTCCTCTGCGAACTCGATCTTCACTACAGATCTCAACGGCGACGGCCTCACCGGAGACATCCTACCCGGCACCAACGTGCGCGCGCTGGGCCGCAGCATCAAGAGCTTCAACGACCTCAATCAGCTGATCACTGCCTTCAACCAGAATTACGCCGGCACGGTCACCCCTGCGGGCCAGGCACTCGTGGCGGCCGGCCTTTTCACACAGGCTCAATTGGTCAAAATTGGGGCAACGGTAAAACCGATTCCACTGATCCCGTTGAGCAACCCGTGGCCCTTCCAGAACCTGTTCAACCTGGATGCGCGCATCTCACGCCCGATCAGAATTAAGGAGAAGGTGACAGCGGAACCGAGCCTGGACGTATTCAATGTCTTCAATCACACGGGTTTAGGAAGCTATAGTGGCCTGACAGGGACGTTTGGCTCGCTCAATTACGATTATGCGGCTGACCCGCTCAAGCGCGGAGGCGTTCCGGCTCTGACGAGCGGCACGCGGGGGCGCCTGCAACCGAACCCAGGTCAGAACAACCGGCTGCTTCAGATTGGTATCCGCGTGACGTTTTAGTATTTAGTATTGCAAGATTAAGGGCCTCTCCAAGGGAGCAATTTGGAGTGCGGCGACCTGTCGCCGCTTTCCGTTAGTTAGAGCAAAGCTACGATTTGGCAGGCTCTCATTCTTCGTCACTGCACTAGCTAAATCAAAAGCGGCGACAAGTCGCCGCACTCCAAATTGCTCCCTTCCAGACGCTCTTGAGGGTCAGTCATGAAGCGCGGCGACTGGCTTAGTATGGAGTGCGGCGACTTGTCGCCGCTTTTGATTTACGCTAGTGCAGCCTACGTTACTTGCACTAAAAGCGGCGACAAGTCGCCGCACTCCATACTAAGCCGGTCGGCTTCTTTCCAATCAATGCCAGCGTGGATATAATCAAATCCGTTCCAACTGAGAGCCTGCATCCTTCCCAAGGAGTCACACAATGCAAAGGAAGAGTCTCTGGAGTCTCTTACTGGTAGGACCTTTTCTGATCGCCGGACAGGGCCGGGGCACCGTCACACCCGAGGCCCTTGCCCGGCGGCGAGCTCTCGAGAGTGAGCTGCAGTCCATTGCCGTAGTCGAGCGAAAGCTCATGGTTCCGATGCGCGATGGAAAGCGCATGGCCACGGACGTCTACCGCCCGAAAGATGGCTCGGCAAAATACCCCACGGTCTTCGTTCGCACTCCTTACAATTTCAACTTCTGGGATGTGCGCAACGGAGCGCCACGTGACCTGAGCACGGAGCTCGACGCCGTCAAGCGCGGGTATGCCTTCGTCGAAATGAACGAGCGCGGTCACTTCTTCTCAGAGGGAAACTACGACATCCTCGGCGCACCGCTGAGCGATGGAGATGACGCCCTGAGCTGGATCTCCAAGCAGCCATGGTCGAACGGCAAGGTGGGAACCATTGGATGCTCATCGACAGCCGAATGGCAGCTTGCCGTGGCATCGGGAGGCAATCCTGCGTTTGCGGCCATGATTCCGCAGGGTTTCGGAGCGGGAGTTGGACGAGTGGGCCCCTACTACGAGCAGGGCAACTGGTATCGCGGCGGCGCAGTCCAGATGCTTTTTATCGCCTGGCTCTACGGCGAGCAGAACCAGGTGCGCCCGATGTTTCCACCCGATACTACTCAGGAGGAGCTGATTCGGGCTTCGAAGTCATTCGATCTTTCTCAGCAGTTGCCCCCGGTTGACTGGTCTCAGGCCCTCGCGGCACCTGCCTGTGATGGACATTATGAAGGCAGTCGATGGTCCGAAGGGAATCTTCGCTGATCGCATGCAGGTCGATACTGGCGGTGCAATGATCGAGCGGACACCCAACGATCCAGCCTGGTACAAAGGCGGCTTATGGCACGACAACATGGCGATCAACGTACCGGGGTTCTGGTTTATGTCATGGTACGACGTCTCGGTGGGACCGAACCTGGCCGCTTACAACCACGTTCGCAAGACGGCCCGGCCAGAGATAGCGAAAGAGCAATACGCAGTGATCGCGCCGACCCTTCACTGCGGCTACAAGCGCGCTGTGGAGGACACGGTCGTCGGCGAGCGAAGCATGGGCGACGCGCGTCTCAACTATGACGAGATGACCTATGCGTGGTTCGACCACTTTCTCAAGGGTGACGACAACCATGTGCTCGAGAAGATGCCGAGAGTGAAGTACTACACCATGGGCATCAACCGCTGGCAGACCTCAGACGTGTGGCCGCCCGAAGGTTCACGCCCGATGGCCTTCTTCCTTTCGAGCGGTGGAAAGGCGAACACTCTCAATGGTGATGGCACACTCGGCATCGCGCCGCCGAGCTCGGACAATCCCGATCGTTTCGACTACGATCCGATGAATCCTGTGCCTTCGTACGGCGGAAATGTGTGCTGCACTGGAAACGCGGTCGCCGGTGGCGCTTTCGATCAGCGGAAGATGGAGGCGCGCCCGGACATTCTTGTCTACAGCTCAGAGCCCTTGAAAGACGGGATCGAAGTTAGCGGCCCGATCGCGGTCACGCTGTATGTCTCTTCGGACGCCAAAGACACTGATGTGACCATCAAGTTGATAGATGTCTATCCGGACGGGCGGGCCTACAACCTCGATGAGACGATCCAGCGTTTGAGGTATCGGAATGGCTATGACAAGCCCATCGCCTTGATGGAGCCCGGCAAAGTCGTCAAGGTAAGCCTTCAGCCGATGAATACAAGCAACTATTTTGACGCGGGACATCGGATTCGGCTGGAAGTTTCGAGCAGTAATTTCCCACGCTTCGATCGCAACATGAACACTGGCGGCAGAAACTACGACGAGTCGCAGGGCGTGGTTGCGCATAACGCCGTCCATCACTCAAGGACGTATCCCTCACAGGTAACCCTCAGTGTAGTCAGTAAGTCATCACCGAAGAGGCAGCAGGCCGGAGCAGTCTCGCAGTCAGTCCACTGACGAGAGGCTTGAGTAACAATGGCAAAAGGACGACCACTGGAGGTCGAGCGCGAGCTCCTCGAAGCATTCACGCAAAGCGGCCTGGTGAACGAGTATCTGGTGAAGGTCTTGCCAACCGCCCTCTGGCGCCTGACGCCTCCGAACGGCAGCGGTCGTACGATCGCAGCCCTTATCGCCCACATGCAGAGTGTCCGGCGAATGTTTGCCCGGATGGGTGGCGTGCTGCCAGGCCCGCCATCGCTGGATCGCCACAGCTCGACACCCGAACAGGCGCAGAAGGCTCTGCGCCAATCCACGGAAGCTCTTGCCGCTCTGTTCGAGACGGCCTTTACGTCTCGCCAGCCGCGCGTGAAGGGAATGCCACGCCGGGCAATCAATATGCTCGCGTATCTCATGCAGCACGATGCGCATCATAGAGGCCAGATCTGCAGACTCGCACGCGAGCTGGGCCACAAGTTCCGGCCCGAGGACATAATGCGTATCTGGGGGTGGAAAGCATTGCCGCCGATCCGATAACGCCGCACCGTCACACGCCATCTGAATTCACCGCTGGGATGATTCCCTTGCACCCGTAGGGGCGGCTCGCGAGCCGCCCCCAAACGGACCACCGCAGACAAAGGATGGTCGCGGGGAACATAGCCGAGAGGCAATTGGGGGCCGCGAGCCGCCCCTACGGCCGCCTTCCGGTTTCCAGACCTTCACAGTACCGAGCGCCCCTACGGCTGCGGCTCGGCTAAATCTCACTCAATTGCCGCCCGTCGGCACGCCACTTGCTCCAAGGATTGGTGACATGCAAGGCAAGGAGTAAATCAAATGACAGGCAAAAAGATGGCACGGGCATTGGGTTGGGTAAGCGTCGGTTTGGGATTGGCACAAGTGATCGCTCCGCGACGCCTCGGAAAGCTGATCGGAGTTCGCGGCTACGAACGTCTCGTCCGAACGCTTGGCATGCGGGAAATAGCATCCGGCGTTGGACTCCTCACGGGACGAGCCGCAAGGAATCACTCGAAGTGGATGTGGGCTCGAATCGGCGGTGATGCGATTGATCTGGCCCTCCTCGGCTCGGCCTTAAAATCCAACGAAAATGGGCACGATCGTGGACGTACGCTGGCAGCCATTGGAGTTGTCGCGCCATTAGTAGTCGCCGACGTAATCTGCGCACGGCAGCTGAGTTTGGGAGAAGAGTCATGAGTAAGAATGTCTACGTAGCCATAGCAATCCTGTTGTTGGCCGCTGGAGTGGCTTTAGCCCAGAGCCCACAAGAGCAGGGACAGATGCAGAAAACCAATCCGCAGGAGAATAAGACGCCGTCCAATAAAACGAGCGCATCGACAAGCGGCGCCCTGAGCAGTGCGGATCGAAACTTCATCAATAGTGCCTCCGAAGCGGGAGCGGCTGAAGTTGCCCAGGGGCAGCTTGCCATAACCCGAGCATCCAATCCGGACGTCAAGAGCTTCGCGCAGCGGATGGTTGACGATCACACCAAGGGCAACCAGGCTTTAATGCAACTGGCAACGATCAAGGGCCTCACGCCCAGGAGCGGAATGACCTCAGAGGCTGCGCAAGAGGCTCAGCAAAAAGGCAAATCACGCGACAAGTGGTCGAAGCTCTCCGGCGCCAGTTTCGATCGCGAGTATATGGCAGCGCAGGTCAGAGATCATGAAATGGCCGTATCTCTCTTTGAAAAGGAGGCGAGGAGCGGAAGTGATCCCGATTTGAAGGCTTTTGCCGAGAAGACGGTTCCGACGCTCAAGGAGCATCTCCGGATGGCTCGCGACGTAGCTTCCAAGGTTGGCAGGGTGGGTGCCTCAGCGGCCCATAAAGGCACCAGCTACTAGCGAGGTCCAGCGGTACGGTTTGTCTGGGGCGGATACATTCGCGTCTCGAACGGGAACGCTGAAGACCGCCCCGGGCTGCCTCTTTTCGGTTGACAGGAAGTACTTTGCATTGCAAAGTACGCACATGACTTCCTGCACGCAACCGATCTCCCGGCCGAAACGGCGGTACTGGTGTCCTCGTGATATGACCCAGCCGCCTTTCCTCGATCCCGCGCTGCCCGCGGGCCCGCTCCGCCCGCGCCACGCGCTGCTCATCAATCCTTTCTATCCCAAAGATCCCCATGCCAGCTTCGGAAAGCACGTCCTCACGCCGACACTCGCTCTGACGAGTTTCGCCGCGATGACGCCCCAGCAGTGGACGGTCGAGTACTGGGACGAAAACCTCCTCGATGGACGACCGCCGGCATCACCAATTCCTGAGGTGGTTGGAATCACCGTTCACCTGACCTTTGCGAAGAGAGCATTCGAGCTCGCGCAGTGGTACCGGAGTCGCGGCAGCAGGATCATCCTCGGCGGACTGCACGTGCTCTCCTGCCGGGAAGAATGCGCGCCGCACGCCGATGCGCTGGCCATTGGAGATGGCGTACAGCTCTGGCCGGAGATACTCGCCGATGTTGAGACGGGCAGGCTGAAGGCGACATACACAGCCACCTATGAGAGCGACTATCGCAGCGACCCGGCACCGAGACGATCGCTTCTTCCACGTCGCAGCTTTCTGACGACCACCAGCCTGATTGCCACTCGCGGATGCCACAACCGCTGCGGATTCTGCTACCTCTCGACCGACGGATTGCGGATGCCCTATCGCATGCGGGACCCCAGACAGATCGCAGCCGAATTCGCCGAAGATAACCAGCCGTATGCCGTCTTCACTGACAACAATCTCGGTTCCAATCGCGAATACCTCCGCGGGTTATGTAACGCCTTGCGCCCGCTCAACAAAATCTGGAGCGCAGCCGTCTCGATCGATGTCACAGATGATGTCAGCCTTGTGCGAGCCATGGCACTCGGGGGATGTACCGGTGTTTTTATCGGATTCGAATCGCTGATCGATGAGAACCTGTCAGAGGCGAAAAAGAAGACGCCCAGGACGGCGGACTACGCGCGACGCGTCCGCATGTTGCATGACCATGGCATCCAGGTAAATGGGTCTTTTGTGCTCGGATTCGATCACGACCACAAGGATGTCTTCGTGCGGACTGCAGATTGGGTTGAGGAGAACCGGCTGGAGTGCGCGACATTCCACATACTCACTCCCTATCCGGCGACGCCTCTATTCAGACAAATGGAAGCGGAGGGAAGGCTGCTGCACCGTGACTGGTCAAGGTATGACACGGGTCATGCAGTCTTTCGCCCGCGCCATATGTCGCCGGAAGAGCTCGAGGAGGGGTATGCCTGGATTTACGAGCGCCTCTTTTCGCATGCCTCGATCTGGCGGCGCCGTCCGGAGGATTGGCGCGCGGTCGCGCCATATCTGGCGATGTCTTACCTGTACAAGCGCTCCAATCGATTCTGGCACCTGCTCATCCGGCATCATCTTGTGCATGCCGTCTGGCGGCCTCTTGTCGAGCTGACCAGAGTACGCCATGCGCATTTTCGCCGGGATTTGTCAGAAAGCGAGGCCCCCGGACGAACTCCAGCGAACGTCGTCAGCGCCGGTGTATAGCGAAGGGCGTATTTTGATTGTAAGATACGCCACCATATGAAGAGCCCCTTGAATGTAGTCGCTGCTATTGGCCTCGCCCTCGGTGGAATCTTTGGCATGCTCGGAACCATGGCTACAAAGCCCAACCTTCGTGCGTCCGCATGGGCCATAGATAGCGTTGGTTTGATAGTGGCCACTTCCCTGCTCACTCTTAAGTGGTTCAGAAAGGGAAATGATTTTGTGGGCTCTGGATTCCTCGTCTTCGCAATTGGAGAGGCCGTCATGCTCTCAGGAACGGCCGCGACACTTGAAGGGAGCGTTCCTGCCTTCGCTGCGGGCACAGCACTCTGGTCTGCCGCGCTATTGCTCACCAGTCTTCCCAACGGATTTCCGATCTGGGTTCGTTTTGCTGGAATCATTGCTTCGGTTCTCTTTGCGATAACCTCGGCAATGATCTTCTGGGGCGAACACGTGTTGCCGATCTCCTCCCCGTTACCCTTCTTTGCGTACCCATTTCTGGTTCTCACCTTTGCCGGCTGGATCTGGACGTTGCTGAGGCAGGATTGAGGGTAGGACAAAAGAGTTTGTCTCAAAAATAGCCGCTCTTCTCAGTTCCAATAGAATCGGGCCTTAACAGTGAAGCGCGGCGACTCGGCTCAGTATGGAGCGCGGCGACTTGTCGCCGCTTTTGCGTTAGTTACTGCAGGATTCTGGTTTACACGCCCGATTCTTCTTCATGCACTGCAACATCTAGATCAAAGGCGGCGACAAGTCGCCTGCACCCATACTGAGCGAGTGGGCGCATTTCAAGCTCTTCAGCCGTGTTGATGGCGCACACCGCAGAACATCAGAGTGCGCGCAGGAAAGCAACCAGATCAGCCTTCTCCTGTTTGGTCAGTTTCAGCTCCTGGATGAGGTTGAAGAACTCGACTGCATCCTCCAGCGTCAGCAATCGCCCATCGTGCAAATATGGTGGCGAATCCTTAACGCCACGCAGTGGAAAGGTCTTGATTGGCCCCTGCGACGTCGCCAGCAATCCGTTGATCATCTGGGGTGCATAGAAACGCTCGGCCTTCAAATCGTGCATCAACCCGTCTGTATAGTAGGGTGGCGTGTGGCAGGCAACACATTTGCCTTCCCCATGAAGAGCGCTTCGCCGCGAAGCTCAGACTGGCTCGCCTTCGTCGGATCAAGCCGGCCGTAGAGATTGAGTTTCGGCGCGGGAGGGAAATCCAGCAACTCCTGAAATTCGGCCATCTCGTGAGTCTGTGAGCCGCGCTCCAGGATATTGACTCCCTTCTTCGTGGCGATCACCGGATCGCCGTCGAAGTAGGCCGCTCGTTGCTCGAACTCGGTAAAGTCTTCGACGCTCTTGAGGGCTCGCTGCGAGCCAAAAAGTCGTTGGATATTGACTCCGCGCAGTGAAGGCGTCTCGATTCGTCGCCGGTGATCCTGCGGCCGGATGTCACCGACAAGGTGTGCCGCGCCATTGGTGTGACCGTTGACGTGACAATCGAAGCAGGTCACTCCACGGCTTGCCTTCTCGGTGCGGCGGTCCTCGGTCGCGTTGAACTGTTGCTGCGGGAACTGAGTCACCAGAAGGCGCAACCCGTCCAGCTGTTTTGGATTCAGTATGCCATTGAAGAGTTCATAGTAATTGTCAAGGGTTACCAGTTTGCCCTGGGAGACGTCCCCAAGGTCAGGGCGCGTGGTAAGAAAGATGGCTGGCGGAAACTCCGGCAGAAAATGTTCGGGCAGATCAAAATCGAGATCGAAGCGCTCCAGTCGATTGCCTTCACCCATCTTGTTGAGCTGATCAAGCATCATCTTGGGAAAGATCATGCCGCCCTCCGGGTGATTCGGATGCGGCAACGGAAGAAACCCTTTGGGAAAGAGTCCCTTCTCCTTGATCTCGGCGGGCGGCATGTTGCCCAGCGTCTCCCAGCTGAGACCTGAGGCAAGCTTGGCTGTTGGCCCGAGCGGAAGAGGTTTGCCGCGTGACATTGTGACGTCACTCGTGACTCTCTTGGAAAGGTCGTAGCGCTCGTTGAGCAGGCTCGTCTGGCGCTGCATGACTCCAGCCTTGGCCGCCTTCATTCGCGACATGATTGAAGCAAAGGACTCCTTGATATCCACCGGAGCATAGCTGGATGGCCTTTGCTGAGATTCCTGGGCCGAGACCGACGCCAGCCAGGCCGCCACCAGCAGAGCCAACAAAATCAGTTTTGTTGCGCGATTGAGCATGATTTTGCCTCCAGGATAAGAGAAACCCATTTCGCATAACCCCCAGGCTCGCTTTTTATTCCATGTATTCAGGTGCGATAGATAGTTAATTGGTTCTCGAATCGTGTGCCGCGACGTAAGGGTTCTGGCTGCTGCTTCAGCTGATCTCAAAAAACATCTCTATAGGTGTCGTGTCACTGGAATTGCGTGCGCGCCAAGGGCGCGACCTGAAATAGCCCAGGGCGAAGCCCTGGGTACAAGCAACGCAATGACACACAGCCCTGTCGGGGCGGCATTCTGCGACCGTTCGGTTCGCTCGAAATGCCGCCCGTTGGGACCGCCTATTGGTCTCGGCTGAATCCCGGGGCTTCGCCCCGGGCTCTTTCAGGTCACGCCGTTGGCGCGCACGCAATCAAGTGTTGCCGCTTACGACTAATTGCTCACCGTCTTCTTTACTGTCTCCCCAACCTTCTTGGCGCCCTTCCCCACCTCCTTGGCACCCTTCTCGGCTGCCGATCCGGTCTTTTCCGCGCCCTCCTTGACGGCGCCGCCTACGTCCTTGGCACCTTCTTTGGTTGTGTCGCCGACCTTCTCGCCAGCATCTTTGGTTTTGCTCGCAGCCGTCGCGAGAGCGTCACCCGTGGCGTCCATCGACTTATCAATCCAGCTCTTGTCGTTAACTTCGATCTCGGAATTATCGGCTCGTCGGACGACCTTTGCGTTGACTGTGCCATCGACACTCGTTTTCCGCTCGACCGAGACCAGTGCACCCTTCTTAAAGGTACGAACCTCACGCTTGCTATTGTCGGAGTAGTACGTAGTTACAACCTCCGACCCGTCGGCGAGATTCTTAGTTTCCGTTTTCACAACAGTCGGGGCCGGCATCGGCGTCGGTGTAGCTACCGACGCCAAAGTCGGGATCGGCGTTGGCGTGGTCGCAGGAACGGGCTGATCGGAAGTGCTACATGCTGTTAGTAATCCCGCCAGCAGGCAGAGTGCCGGCATTAAAGTCTTTTTCATTCTAAACCTCCAGAAACAATGGCATTTGGCAGAAATTCCCCAATGGAAGGGGCCTGTGATTGTCAGGTACCGGACTGGAAGTTAGGCTATGAGCAAGAACCGTTCCTTTTCCTCGGACATCTTCGACATCCTTTTACGTACGCTTGACAAGTTTTGACATTCGTTGGGATATGCTCTCCCTATTCGACTCGGCGGTTGGAGATTGCTATGAGTATGAAGAAAAAACTTCCCTGGAGCGATAACAAGCGCTTCCGCCTCATGCTGACCTTGGAACTGGCGGTCATGCTGCCCGCAGCCGCGCTCATCTACGTCAACTTCCACCACCTTGAAGCTATTAAGCGCGACAAGAACGTCGAGGCCACGATCCACCGTGACTTCCAATATGTGCTTGCGGTCTCAGAGAAGAAGATCGACCAGAAGATGTACGCGATGGCCGAGGAGATGCGGGACTCTTTCCCGTCGCCCGATACCGAAACGGAGGAGAAGACCAGGAGGCTGGATCTTATCTTGTCGAAGAATCCGCTGCTGGCGCACGCGTTCATCTACGACGCCGAAAAGGGATTCCTATTTCGTTCTCAGCCCGGGCAAATGACGGACCCAAACCTTCGTCAAGAGCATGATCGAGTCGAACGAAATGTTTGGTGGATGGTTCGGCCTGGACGGCAAGATGTTGTGCGACGTTATGCGTGAGAAGAGCCCTGCCTTCAGCTGGTACGGCGACCAGGTGAAGCGGCCGACGGGCTATGCTTACATGACGACAGCCTTCTTCGCGTTCCCGGAGCTATCAAAGGACCGGACTGTGTTTGGGGGAGTCAGCTTCGATCCCGATTACTTGAAGCTGACCTTTTTTCCGGCGATGCTCGAACAACTGGTTACCGAGAAGATGAACGAGGTTCACGGTTGTCCGCTGGCTATGGTGGTCTATCCCTCCGACCACAACGGGCGGCCTGGAGACAGGTTGCTCGCCGCGTCGACGGGTTGGGAAGGGAAACCGGAGGTGTCGCAAAACCTCGACAACGTTTTCCGCGGCCTTTCGCTTGGGATCAGGTTTCAGGGTACCAGCGCGGACGCAATGGCCAGCCGCTGGATCCAGCAGAGTCTTCTGATTCTTGGAGCCCTCTCGCTACTGATGATCGGCGGGCTCGTCTTCACATATCGGAGTGTCAGTAAGGAGATGGCACTCGCACGCCTGAAGTCCGACTTCGTTTCCAACGTCTCGCACGAGCTTCGAACGCCGCTCTCCCTCATCCAGTTGTATGCTGAGACGCTCGAGCTCGGGCGCATTAAGACGCAGGAAAAGAAGGAGGAGTACTACCGCATAATGCGCAAAGAGAGCGAGCGGCTCGGAAAGCTGATCAACAACATTCTCGATTTCTCGCGCATCGAGGCAGGACGCAAGGAGTACGAACTGCGCGAAACTGACATCGGGGAACTCGTGCGCAGCACACTTGACGCCTATCGTTATCAAATCGAGAAGAACGGTTTCGAGTTTGAGACGAGCATCGACTCGAACATCCCGCCCATGCGCCTGGACCGCGAAGCAATAGCGCGCGCGCTCGTCAACCTGGTCAACAATGCTCTGAAGTACTCGGCCGACGACAAGTTCCTGTTCGTCAAGTTACATCAAGCCAATAGCACCGTGAAGCTCGAGGTTGTCGATCACGGCATCGGCATAGCACGCCGCGAGCAGTCGAAAATCTTCGAGAAGTTCTACCGAACATGCGACCCGCTGGTGCATGACACCAAGGGGAGCGGTCTCGGCCTCTCGCTGGTGCGCCACATCACGCACGCTCACGGTGGCCAGGTCGAGGTGGAAAGCACACCGGGTAAAGGCAGCAAGTTCACTCTTTCGTTGCCTCTGCCGGCAGAGGCCGGGCAGCAACAGGCAAGTGGCCTGGCATCACGGGCAACCGCATCATGAAGCCGATAGGCATCGAAGCCTTGCCTGGAGGGAGCCTCTATATGACAACGCGGATTCTGATTGTCGAGGACGAACCCGCCATGGTAGCCGGCCTGCGCGACAACTTTGAATACGAGGGCTACGAGGTGATCAGCGCAAACGACGGAGTTGAGGGACTCGGACTCGCTATCAAAGAGAATCCCGACCTTGTCGTGCTGGACGTGATGATGCCGCGGATGAGCGGGCTCGATGTCTGCAAGCAGCTGAAAGCCAGACGGCCTGCGCTGCCCATCATCATGCTGACCGCGCGCGGACAGGAGATCGACAAGGTTGTTGGCCTGGAGCTTGGCGCCGATGATTACGTTACCAAGCCGTTCTCGATTCGCGAGCTGATGGCGCGTGTGAAGGCGGTGCTCCGCCGTGCTTCGCCGCCACCGACTACTCCTGAGGTTTATCGGTTCGGGGACGTGGAAGTCAACGTTCGCAGCAACGACGTCCGGCGCGCCGGTGCACAAGTGGAGTTGTCATCGAAGGAGTTTGCACTGCTTGCTTACTTCGTCGCCCATCCAGCGGAGACACTAAGTCGCGATCGTCTGCTGGATGCGGTCTGGGGCTACGAGAACTACCCCAACACGCGCACCGTGGACACTCACATCCTTCATCTCAGGCAGAAGCTGGAGCCAAACCCCGAAGAGCCCCGGCTTTTCCTGACTGTGCATGGCAGCGGTTACAAGTTTGTGGGATGAGGTAATGATCATGAATCATTCAGGATTCAGCGGAAGTCTGGTGGCGAGTTCGACGATCGGCGTTCCGGCATCTCCGGTGCCGCCGCGCCAGGAATTGATAAATCGCGCGCGCGAGCGTGAGTTGGAGCTGGCGCTCCGAGAACTCCGAAAGGATTACGCTGATCTGCGCGCAGCGCTCTTCGAAGCTGCCGAGGTGTATCGCCGGCTGTGCGCGCCGCGCATGGTCCTGCACGGCGACTTTGAGATTGCCAGTGAGACATTCGCAGCACGGCACCTGCCCGGCGACTTCATCAGCATCGAAGAGCACGGCGACAGCGCAATACTTGCGCTGGGTGACATCAGCGGCAAGGGTCTTGCGGCGGGAATGTGGACCCCGCTACTCCTCGGGCTGCTGGCCATTCATATCGAGGCGAGTGCCGAGCCGCAGGCAATTGTTGCCGGCGTGAACCGCGACCTGTGCCGGATGTCGATCGGTTCACCCCTGGCCAGTCTGTTCTTAGCGAAGCTTGACCGAGTCACGGGAACACTCGAGTACTGCAGTGCCGGACATCCGCCTGCGTTGCTCCTTGCGCGTCGGACGGACAACTTGAATCGCTTTCCGACGGAGGGCCGCTTCTCGGCGTCCTTCCTGAAGCCTCCTTCGTCGGAGGCCGGACGCAGCTGCAGACCGGAGATGTATGGGTAGCCTATTCGGACGGGATCCTGGAGGCGCGCAACTATCAGGATGAGGAATTCGGCTTCGATCAGCTCGAGGCAGAACTGCGACGCGCGCGAAGCGGCTCTGCCGATGCCATTCTGTTTTCAGTCTTAGGGGCCGTACAGGACTTCGTCGGCGGGTGCCTGCAAGCCGACGATATGTCGCTGGTCGTCACCCGTCGCTGAGGGGAACCAACAGCCCCAGTGCCGAGAGGCAATTGGGGGCGGCTCGCGAGCCGCCCCTACGACCTCCCCATTAATTACTCACCGTCGAATCGCACGCACCCGTAAGGGCGGCTCGCGAGCCGCCCCAAACGGACCATAGACAAAGGATGAAGCCTTCAGAATTCGCAGCGCATGCACCGGACGAGGTGCTCAATCAGCCCCCGCCTCTGGAAGACTACAATCTCTTCACCCTGGACACGCCGCTTCGTGAAGCGCTCCAGCGCGAGGGCGGTGGATGGATCGCGTCAACGGCTCAGGAGTTCGGAGAAGTTCTCGGGCGTTCGGAAACACTCCGCCTCGGTGATCTCGCAAATCGACACAAACCTGAACTGCGGACGCACGATCGTTTCGGTCATCGCATCGACGAAGTCGACTTCCATCCTGCATGGCATGAGCTGATGCGTCTTGGAATCAGCTACGGCACGCACTCGCTGCCGTGGGTGAACGAAGGCAATCCCGGCACGCATGTGGCTCGTGCGGCACTGATGTTCCTTCGGCATCAGGTCGATGAGGGAACGAGCTGCCCGCTGACCATGACATATGCGGCGATTCCTGCATTGCGCCTCCAGCCGGAACTGGGCGCCGAGTGGATCCCGCTGGCATTGTCGAATGAATACGATCCCCGCTTCATCCCGGCTGCAGAGAAGCGAGGCGCGCTCATTGGCATGGCGATGACCGAGCGGCAGGGCGGCAGCGATGTCCGTGCCAACACTACGCGGGCGCGGCCGGTGAGCAGATCGGGTCCCGGCGAGCTCTACGAGATCGTCGGTCACAAATGGTTCTGTTCGGCACCGATGTCTGACGCGTTTCTCGTGCTCGCGCAGGCACCAGCTGGACTGTCCTGCTTCCTCTTGCCGCGCTGGACACGCGACGGCAAACGAAACGCGTTTCACATCCAGCGACTCAAAGAGAAGCTGGGTAACCGGTCGAACGCCTCGAGCGAAGTCCAGTTTGACGGCGCATCGGCGTACCTCATCGGCGAGGAGGGGCGCGGTGTAGCGAGCATCATGGAGATGGTGCGTCATACGCGCCTGGACTGCGTCATCGGCTCGGCCGCGACGATACGGCGCGCAGTAGCGGAAGCGACGCATCACGCCGCCTACCGGTATGCTTTTGGCGATCTTCTGATCAACCAGCCGTTGATGAAGAATGTGCTGGCCGATTTGTGCGTTGAATCGGAAGCTGCGACCGCGCTGGCGCTGCGACTCGCGCGAAGCTTTGACGAGGCATCACGCGATGAAGCCCAGCGACTCTATGGTCGCATCGTTACCGCCATTGGCAAGTACTGGGTTACGAAACGAGCGGTTGCTGCGGTTGCCGAAGCGCTCGAATCCCTGGGCGGAAATGGCTACGTCGAGGAATCACCGCTCGCACGGCTCTATCGCGATGTGCCTTTGAATTCGATCTGGGAGGGCTCGGGCAATGTGCAATGCCTCGACGTTCTGCGTGCTTTGCAGAAGCAACCGGAGACGGTTGAGGCGCTGTTTCAGGAACTGAAAGCCGCTCGCGGCATGGATGCACGGTATGATCGCTTCCTGGTTTCAATTGAGCGCGAACTTTCGGAGGCCGGGCAGATTGAAGCAAGGGCTCGCAGAATCGTCGAGGCGCTCGGGCTCGCGCTTCAGGCGGCTATCCTGCTACAACACGGGGAGAGCACGGTGGCTGAAGCCTTCTGCTCCTCCCGCCTCGACGAGCGATATTTGGCATTTGGCACGCTTCCAAAAGAGACTGATTTTGACTCAATCATCGAGCGCTCAAGCCCGCGCCTATAAACATGGGCCTCCTGACGGAGGCCGTTCCACACATAAAGCCAGCCCGCCGTTAGGCGGGCGCTGTTTATATAGTCTTGCGGTTAGGTTGGAACAATTGAAAAACACTCGCATGTCAAAAAAGAAGGAGATGATCATGCAAAAGACGCATTTCATGCTTGCGGGTCTGGTTCTCTTTATCTGTACTCACGCCGTCGCGGCGCAGACCCAGCAGACCGCCAGACAAGTTCTGGAAAGAGACCTCGCGGGCATGGAGAAGCAACTGGTGGGAGTCGCCGAGGCAATGCCCGCCGACAAATACTCATTTGCGCCAACGAACGGTGAGTTCCGTGGCGTGCGAAACTTCGCCAAGCAGTTGAAACACGTAGCCGCGGTTCACTATGTGATCGGGGCTGCCATTCTCGGAGAGGCGCCACCCGCGGATGCGGCCGATGAGCGGGGGCCGGAAGGGCTCAAGACAAAGGCCGAGGTCACCAAATACCTGCAGGATTCCATCGTTTATTTGCGCAAAGCCGTCGCCACGATTGACGACAAGAACCTGCTCCAGCCAATCAAGAGCCCGTTCGGGCAGGGTACAGAGACACGGCTCGGTCTTGTCATTGCAGCGCTCGGGCATTCTTCCAACCATTATGGCCAGATGGTGGAGTACCTGCGGATGAACGGCGTCATTCCTCCGGGCAGCCAATAGTTTTTCCCACTCAGGAGCTTTCATCACTTCTTCGGCACAAGCTTGATGGTTATCTCAGTCTCTCTCTCCACAGCCTTACGCGTATAGAGCAAGGGGAAATACCGGCCATCGCGCCACATCTGAGCCAGGTCGCGGTAGTGCGGGCTATCGGGATCCCCTGACTGGCCCGGATGATTGACGGCCCTCGAGTTGTCCCAGTTTCCAACGTCGATCACTACCCGCACCGAAGGCCCGCTGGTCTGACGAAAGTCGCTGACACGGTAGTCCGACTGGCTGGGCACATAAGCGCTGCCGTTCTTGGCGATCGGTCCGACGTTAATCCTCGCTCGCGTCGCCTCATCGACGATCGCAGCGAAGGGATGTTCGCTGAGATTGTAGTGCAGCCTGCCCCACGCCCACTTTCCTGAATCAGGACCCTGAAGCCCCTCCATCTCCTCGTAAGCCGCTCGGAGGCTTGTCACTAACACCTGGTCTCGCTTCTCTGATGCGTTCTGTCCGAATCTCGTTTCGGGGTTTTCCAGCGTGTCCAGCATCACGGCGGTGTCCGGAGCTTCCATTGCCTGAGCAGCATTCTTGCTAAGCACCGCGTTCTTGAAAGCTTTGCCGAGATGGCGGCTGAACCAGACCTCATGAAGGGCCGCTGCGGGCGATTCAGCATCCATTGTTGCGTTCCATCCCTGTAAGAGGACTAGTGCCGCCTTCGTCTTTGAGTCGTCGCTCGAAAGCGGCTTTAGGAGAGCAACGAGGCGCCGTGCCGGGATCGATACCTGGTCGTTCTGCAAGCGCATCGAATCTTCAATGGAGAGCTTACCCGCCTTCGACATGACTTCATCAATTCGCTGGTGACGCGAGCCATTAGTCCATTCAAAGCCGAGCCTGCGTTCCTTGTAAGGATAGCCGGCGGGGATGTTCATTTCGTTAGAGGTGCTGAAGTAGCCGGAGCTGGGATTATAGACTCGGGGCAACTGGTCGCCCTTCCAACGCCCGGCCCATTCGAACCGGCCGTCACCGGGGATGGGCAACAAGCCATCCCAGTTCGGCCGAATCGGCGCGAGGCCGCCCGGCGCCCATCCGATGTTGCCTTTGACGTCGGCGTAGACGTGGTTCAACGTGGGCGCGCCCCAGTACTCAATCGCCCTTGTGAATTGATCGAAACTCTTAGCCCGCAAGTAGCGCAGCGAGCCGAAATAGGGCGCCATTCCAGGCTCCAGCCAGGCAGTTCGCAGAGCAAAGGCCCGATTCTTCTCCTTCTCTATAAAGATCACCGGGCCATGGCGAGTAAATGTGAGCTCGACCGGGACGGGAGCCTGACCCTTGACCTTGATCTCTTCGCGCACCACGCGAAACGGCTGCCAGCCGCCCGAGTATTTGTACTGGCTGGGATTCTCAGGGTTCAGCTCGTAGAAATAGAGATCCTCCTGGTCGATGTTGAATATCGTGTAGCCAAAGGCGATCCAGTCGTTATGGCCGAGAGAGATGCCGGGAAGTGCCGGCTCATTCGCGCCGATGACGTGCAATCGTCGGAGCATTGAGGTCGGAGATGTAACGCAGGCTCGGTTCCGTATAGGCTCGATGCGGATCGTTGGCCAGAATAGGACGTCCGGTAGCCGTCTTCGACGGTGCAATCACCCAGTTGTTGCTGCCTTCAAGACTCTCGCCCAGATCCCCGGATTCGTTGGCGGCGGTGTTGCTGGAGGGTGCAAGGCGAACTTGCTGCGTCGCCAGCGTGAATACCTTCAAGAGTTCCTTCGGCAGGCACGCATCAAGCCCGGCTGGAGTCTCGATCTGCCACGGCGGTTGAAGTCCTGTGCGAACCGAGTCGGACTGCAGGTCGGATGCACACATCACTTTTGCTCGCGCTACTTCGCTGTTCAGGTTGCGGGTCAACCCATGGCCGCGAATCCGGACCACGTCTTCAGCACTCCATCGGGCTGGGACATAGTCCAGCTTCTTGAACTCCCATGGCATGCGCTCGGGGTGCTGGTTCAGCCAGTCGATGTAAGCATTGATACCGGCAACAAAGCTCTCGGCGATCTGCCGCGCATCGGGGCCATAGGCCGCCCACTCCTTTTCCATGTCTCCACGGTATAGGAAGAGCCGGGTGGCCTTATCCTGTTCGACGTATGCCGGCCCAAAGACTTCAGAGAGTTGACCAAGGCCGCGGCGCCTCCAGAGATCGATTTGAAACAGGCGGTCGCGCCCGGCGTTGAAGCCCTGCGCAAAGAATAAGTCGGCCTCATTCCTGGCGTAGATGTGTGGCACTCCCCAGTGGTCGATGAGGATTTCGACCGGTTGCCGCAGGCCGGTTATGGGGATGGTCTCCTGCGCAGTCGATTGCGCCGGAGAGAAGACGGCTATGAGCGACCACATCAGCGCCAGATGCCACACAGGCATTGCTCCTTCCTCAAGATCGGTGCTGCACCCCGCAACGACACTGTAGGGGCAGGGCTTGTCCCTGCCCGCCCGGCGCCGTCTGGCGCCGGTAACCATCCGAGTTGCCTCTACGTTGCAACCGGCGCGCTTGAAAATATTACCCGTGCCGGACGGCACGGGACCGGCAGGGACAAGCCCTGCCCCTACAATGTTGCCTCGGAGAGGGTGGCTCGTGAAACGCCGCTACGATGGGCGGCGTTTGCCGATGTTGGTGGCCTGCTCGAATGCGTAGGCCAGTTGCAGGACTCCAAAGTCATCGTGATGCCGTCCGACGATCTGAAGCCCGATCGGAAGCCCACTCGATGAAAACGCGCACGGAACAGAGACTGCCGGATTCCCCGCCACCGAAATGTAATAGGCAGACTTCATCCAGGCGAGGTAGTTCTCCATCTTCACGCCGGCAATCTCGGTCGGGTAATGAGTGTTCACATCGAATGGAAGCACCTGATTCACCGGCAGAACGAAAAACTCGTACTCTCCCTTGAAATTGCACAGCCGCTGGTACAACGCCGTACGCCTGGCCTCGACACGAGCCAGATACGGCCCGGTGAGCTTGCGTCCCTCCTCGACATGCCAGTGGATATATTCGTTGAGCTGGTCGCCATGCGCGGCCAGCAAATCGCCATAGGCAAGCTCTGTCGACCAGTGGCGCCACGCCAGAAAGCATTCATTGGCATCGCTAAAGTCAGGCTCCGCGTCTACGACGATGCATCCCAGAGATTCGAAGACTTTTCGTTGTGCCTGGACGGCGGCCTTGACCTCGGGCTCCCACGGCAGTCCAAGGCCCTTGAACATGGCGACGCGCACGCCTTTGAAGCTTCGGCCACCAAGGGGCTCGGCGAATTTGCTGGCCGGCTCGTCAATAGATATAGGTGAGTGGTGGTCGAAGCCGGCAAGAACGCTCAGGAAAAAGGCGCAGTCGGTGACATTGCGGGCGACGGGCCCGGGCACCGACAGCGTGAACCAGCCCAACCGCGCTGGCACGTTGGAGACTCGTCCCGGCGAGGGTCGAATGCCGACAACATTGCAGAAGTTCGGCGGATTGCGCAGAGAGCCTCCCATATCGCTGCCGTCGGCCAGTGGCACCATTCCGGTAGCGAGCGCGACCGCTCCGCCGCCAGTACTTCCTCCGCATGTTTTCGTCACATCGTAAGGATTCCGCGTCGGGCCAAAAACCGGATTGAAAGTCTGCGAGCCCAGGCCGAATTCGGGAACATTCGTCTTGCCAATGACGATCGCTCCGGCGGCTCGCTCGCGTTGAACAACCCGGCAATCGAAGTCTGGCACGTAGTCTTTGTGCAGCGGAGAGCCAAAGGTTGTGCGGATTCCGCTTGTTTCGTGCAGATCTTTGACGCCGACGGGCAGACCGTGCAGTGGGCCGAGCCACTTGCCCTTTGCGAGCGCCTCGTCTGCGGCGGCGGCCTGAGCCATTAACTTGTCTTCGGGAACCAGTGTGACAATGGCGTTGACTCGTGGATTGATGCGATCGATTTGTTTGAGATGTGCCTGCATCACCTCGCGCGCAGAGAGCTTTTTCCTGCGAAGGAGATCCAGGATATCCACCGCCCGCATGAAACAGATTTCGTCGATAGAGTTGGGCATATGGGTCATCTCAGGCCCTGGCTGTTTGGGTCGTCCGGGTAGCAGAGGCGCCGTAGCGGCGGAAACCACTACGCCGGTTCCGAGCCTCAGCGCATCGCGGCGTGTTATGGTCTTTCGATTCTTAGGTTCCATTCGGCGACGATTGTACCGGAGTCTTCCGGCGGGGAACATGGCCGAGAGGCAATTGGGGGCGGCTCGCGAGCCGCCCCTACGGGTCTATGGGAATCTCCACACCAGTGAATTGATCCAGGGGCGTCGTAGGGGCGGCTCGCGAGCCGCCCCCAAACGGACCTGCACGCAACTATTTCGTCGACTTCGCCGGCGGTTTCAGCTCCACCATCAGATTGTGAGTCTCGCCATCGCCTGTCGTAGCTCCGTGCGTTTCCGATTGGCGGTAAACTACGCTACCCGCTTTGGATTCACGCTCTCCGGTCTTGCCATCAGCAGAAGAGAACGTCGTTTTGCCACTCGTGAAGTTGTACATAACGTAATCCGGATGCGTATGCATCGGCACTTTCTCGTGAGGCTTGGCGGTAAACTCGAGCACCCTCACCCTGGCATTGTCGAGCCGGACTTTGAAATGCTTTGGGTCTACCTTCATCGGGTCTGCGCCCTTCTCGGTCTTCCCGCTCTTGCCACCCTTCAACTCGACAATCAGAACATGGCCTTCGGTCGTGCCGGTATTCTCCGAGGCGTGTTTTTCAGGCTCGCTCCATGCCACCAAGCCCGCCTTAAGCTCACGCGTCTGGCTCTTACCACCATCGAGCATGAACTTCGCTTTGGCGTCGCTAAAGAAGTACTCGACGCATGCCGGATGTGCATGCATCGCCGCCTTCTGGCCCGGCTTGATGTGGACTTCGAGCACCCTCACCTGGTCGTTCTCGAGCAACACTTTGTACTGGTCGGGCGCTACTTTGACGGGGTCTTGCGCCATGGCAGACGTCGTCGTGAGGATCAACACAAGGGCAACGAACAGAAGGCCTGTAACCGTATGGTTCAGGTTTTTCATAGTAAATTCTCCTCTTTCTTCAGTTAAGTTGGGGATTCTGGTTCCGCGCGAGGCGTTATGTCTTACAGTTGATTGCGGGACAAGAATGGTATGGCCCTGACCGGCATCGCTCCCGCGATCCGAATGAAGCGCTGTATGCGTGAATTACTGTCTGTTGCTGTCTTAAAGGCTTGCGAGGCTGAGTTGCCTGACCCCCGCGGCTGGACGGAGTCTAACCGGCTGCTTACTGACTGTCAAATTACAAAGGACCCGGTTGTCGCGCCAACGCGCGACCTCAGCGGCCCTGGGTATGACAGCCAACAATCGGTCGAGGCCCATCGGGAACATTGCCCCGTTGGGCGTGGCGGTCCGGCGAGATATCCACCCAGGCTTGCCTGGGCGTTCAAGTCGCGCCGAGACCGACTCGCTGGGGTTGACAAGTGCCGGCCGCGCAAGCATATTTCTCGAACTCACCAATCTCATGGTCACTAAACGATTCGCCGAGCCTCAGTGGTCTTGGGGCGTTAGGCGAGGCTTCGCGCGGATGCTGAAGAGCACTCTACGAGAGAAGAAAGATCACGATGGTTAACCTAAGAGCAATCGTTCATCATCGTTACATCCCCACCGCATTTATCGTAATCCTGATCACGATCAGCGTCCTTTGCCAGAGACTCGTCTATTCAGCCCATCATTGATCCGCTCGGGCCCGCAGCGGCGAGGCGTGCCACATTCACAGTCAATGACCTCAGAGACCTGGCGGATGATAACCCGGGAGACGGAGTCTGCGACGCCACCAGCGGAGCCGGCGACTGCACACTTCGAGCCGCTCTCCAGGAAGCAAATGCCCTTGGCGGCCCGAATACGATCAACTTCAGCGTCACCGGGACAATCACGCTAGGCTCCCTGCTTCCAGACATCACGACTCAAGTGACGATTACGGGCACAGTCTCTGGACCACTAAACCAGCCACAGGTCAGGATAGACGCTAACAACCTGGCGCTCGGCCTCTCCTTCACGTCAACGGCAACCTCATCAAGCTCGATGAGCCAGATAACCGGAATGGCCATCAGAAACGCGGACGCCACCCCCAACGGCACCGGCATCAGAATCCAGCCCGGAGCAGGCGGCCTGGCCGTCACCGGTATAGTGATCGCAGGCTGTTGGATCGGCATGGACGATACTGGCACGTCCGGAGGTCAGGCCAACGCAAACGATATTGGCATCTCAATCAATAGTTCGACCAACAATCTCATCGGCGGCACGACCACCGCGGCACGCAATGTGATCTGTAACAATGGTCTCGAAGGCATCGCCCTGCAGGCGGGCGCGAATAACAACCAGGTACTCGGCAATTACATCGGTGTTAGTCCGGACGGGACTGTGCGCCTCCGGAATAATTTCGGCATCTACGATCTTGTTCCACCGGGAATACCATTGGCTCGGTGGGAGGCGGCAGAAACGTTATCTCTGGAAACAGCGACGATGGCATCACGATCAACCTCGCTTTAGGACCGGGCAACAATCAGATAGCGGGCAACTATATCGGCCTCGCCCCAGATGGCACCACACCGATGCCGAATACGGGTGACGGAATCTTTATGGGTGTGCCGACTGCAGAGCAGAACGCCATAGGCCCCGGGAATGTCATTTCAGACAACGATGGCGACGGCATTCAGCTCGATCTTGGTGCCAGCAATAATAAGATAATCGGGAACATCATAGGCCTCGATGCGGCAGGCGTCCTTGATCTTGGAAATGGGCAGAGTGGAATTCAGGTAGGCGCCAACTCGTCTTCCGGAAACAATAATGCAAACAACAATATCATAGGTGGAACAACCGCTGCTGACCGCAATATTATCTCCGGCAATGGCAGCGAAGGAATCCTCGTCCAGGAGGCATCCTCCAACAATCAGATCATTGGAAACTACATTGGCACCAACGCTGCTGGAACTGCGGCCATAGGTAATACCGGCCATGGAATCCTTCTTGACCCTGATTCAGGCACAGGGAACAACATCGGCTCATCCGATGCAGGTTCGGGAAATGTGATATCGGGCAACACAGAGGATGGGATACGGATCCTCTCCAGCATTTCGCTCAACATGTCCATCAAACGGAACCTCATCGGATTGGCTGCCGGGGGCACCAATACGGCAACCAGTGGAATTCCAAATGGTGCGATTGGAATTCACATAATGGAGGGGGCTACAGAAGTAACAATCGGCCGCTCCGAGGGTGGTGCGAGCCCGAGCGGCGATGGCAATATCATTGCATTTAATGGCAACAATGGAATCGCCCTCAATAACACCGGGAACGCCAGAGTGCTCATCAGTGAGAATTCGACCTTTAACAACGGGGCCATTAGTATCGACCTTGGAAATAACGGAGTAACCGCGAATAACACGGACAGCACCACGCTCTCCGGTCCGAACGGATTTCAGAACTTCCCCGTAATAACCTCGGCAAAGACCGGGAGTATTACGATCCAGGGGACGCTCAATAGCGTCGCCGGCACAGCTTTCACGCTCGAATTCTTCTCGGATAGTGCGTGCGATCCGACCGGCTTTGGAGGAGGACAATTCTTTATAGGGTCAGCGAATGTAACAACCGATGGCGGTGGTTCGGCGACGTTCAATGTCACCTTCCCTGTTACACCACCTGGCACCGTGGCGACGGCGACGGCAACGCGGGCCATAGCCGGTGCGGGGGACATCACATCCGAGTTCTCGGCGTGCCAGACGATCCTCGTCGGACAGGGGACTGCAGTCGATTTCCAGGCCTTTGCCGCGCATTCATATGACAACGGCGTCGCGCTCGACTGGCGCACCGGATTCGAGACGGCGAACCTGGGCTTCAATCTCTACCGCGAAAGCGGCGGGCGCAGGGAGCGGCTGAACGACTCGCCGATTGCGGGCTCGGCTTTGATGATCGGAGGCACAGGCCAAGCTGCTCTCAGGCAATTCCTACCACTGGTGGGATGAGAGACGAGGGGGAGCCGGCTCGAGCTACTGGGTCGAGTCGATCGACCTCGATGGGACGAGAGAATGGCACGGGCCCTTCACGGTTCAGCCAGGAATCGGACAACAGACGCGAGCGCGCTCTCTGCCTCGCACCATGATGCTCAGTGAGATCAATAGCGCTACCGCTTCAGCTGACGGGAGCCACACGGTGGAGCCGGTAGCCGAATTCCCCGCTCTCGATTCCCCATTGAGAGCCAGGCAGCAGCAGATCGCCGCGAATTTCGCCGTCAAAATAGGCGTAGCGCGTGCCGGATGGTACCGGCTCACGCAGCCAGAGCTTGTCTCCGCGGGACTTCCATCGGGCACCGACCCGCGAATGCTTCAGCTTTATGTAGACGGCCAACAGGTGCCGATCTCCGTTACCGGTGAGCTCGACGGAAGGTTTGATGCTTCGGACGCGATCGAATTCTTCGGACTGCCTCTCGATGCCGTCTCAACCGACACACGAATCTACTGGCTGGTGGCGGGAAACGAGCCGGGCAGGCGGATAGCGCAGATCTCGCTCGACGGCGGCATGGCTGCTCCGTCGAGTTATCAGGCAGACGGTCGAACGTGATGATCGCGCGGTCTATTTCTCAAGTCTCCTCAATGGAGACGGCGGCAATTTCTTTGGCGCGCTCGTCCGCAATTCCCCGACTGAGCAACTACTCACTTTGACGCAGGTTGATCAGGCTGCCGGTGCTCAGGCAGAGCTTGATGTGGCGCTTCAGGGCGTCACGCTGCAGCCTCACCAGGTGAAAGTCAGTCTCAATGGAACGGCGATCACGACACTCGAGTTTTCGGGCACCGCGTCTGGCAGCGCCAAAGTTCAGGTCGCGACACAATCTGCTCAGAGAGGGGGAGAACTCTGTCACGCTTGAAGCCGCGATGGGAGCAAGCGACCTGAGCCTCGTCGATCACGTGCGGCTGACCTACTTCCGCAAGTACCTGGCCGATTCAAATCGCCTGTTCACGAATGTCCCGGGTGGCGCGAGAGTCAGGATCGGAGGCTTCACGGCGAACGACATTCGGGTCTTCGACATCAGCGATCCAAACGCGGTGATCGAGCTCGGAGGAGTTGTCGCGGGCTCGGATGGCCAGTTTGAGATCGCAGTTTCGGCACCAGCGGGCGGTACTAAGAGCCTTTTTGCCGTGTCAAATGCGAAGATTGAGACAGCGGCGCTGCTGAAGGCCAATCCCAGACCAGAGCTCAGTAGACCACCAGGGAGGGGAGATATCTTCGGCGGGCGAGGGGACCTCTACATCGTCACTGACGCATCGCTTTCCGACGCTCTTCGACCACTGATCGAGCAAAGGAAGCGTGATGGGTGGCGAGTGGTGACAGCCGATGTTGAAGACATCTTTGACCAGTACAGCTTTGGCCACAGGACGCCGGATGCAATTCGCGAGTGGCTGCGAGCGACCGTGAATCAGGATCGTGGCCTCTCCTACCTGCTGCTGGTGGGCGACGGAACCTACGATCCACGGAATTATCTTGGATTTGGCGCAAATGACCTGGTCCCCGTGAAATTGGTTGATACGGCGATAGCCGAGACGGCAAGCGACGACTGGTTTGCGGACTTTGATGGCGATGGGCTTGCTGAGATGGCAGTTGGGAGGCTGCCGGCAGGGACGCCCGCCGAGGCGTCGGCAATGGTGGCAAAGATCCTCGCCTGGGAGAGTGGAAGCGCGGGAGAGGGCGCGGTACTCGTTTCGGACGTTAATGATACGTTCGATTTTCTGGGAACAAGCAATCGCATCAAGAGTCTCCTTCCGACATCGACGCCGGTAGACATGATCATTGCGGGCCAGACGGCTGACGTGCACACCAGCTTGCTCGAGAGTCTGAACAAGGGACCCAGGCTGGTGAACTACGCTGGGCATGGATCAGTGGACCTGTGGCGAGGAAATATTCTCACCTCGGCAGATGCACTGGCGCTGACGAGTGACGGCCGCGTCGGAGTCTATCTGATGATGACATGCCTCAATGGTTACTACGATGCGCCGAACCTGGAGAGTCTTGGAGAGTCGCTCCTCAAGGCTCCCGGCGGAGCAGTAGCGGTGTGGGCGTCATCAGGATTCACTGCTCCGGGAGCTCAGAACGAGCTCGATGCGGCGATGGTGAGCGCGCTCTATGAGGGAAGAGAGATCACTCTGGGACTGGCTATTCACATTGCCAAGACAGCAGTCCGGGACGCGGATATCCGCCGAACGTGGATTCTTCTCGGCGATCCGACGATGGTCTACAAGAAATGAACCGACGAGCCCGGTGAAATCATGGCCAAGAATTTTGCAATCGAAGGTAACCGTCCGTTGGCGCGCAGTGAAGCATTGGTAACTGCCGAGGCTGGAGACGAGTTGATCGTCTACGATCTGACGAGACATCGCGCGCATTGTTTGAATCGCGGGGCGGCGTTTGTCTGGAGCGTGTGTGATGGCCGGCGTACGATTGACGAGATTGCTGAACGGGCGGTGACAGCATTGCAAAGCGAAGTGGACGGAGAGTGGGTGACGTTGGCGCTCAAGCAGCTCGATGAAGCGCAGCTGCTTGCCGGGCGATACGGCTATAAGACGGGGATTTCAAGGCGCGAGCTGGTTCGCAGGCTTGGATTGGGAGCGGCAGTGGCGATTCCTCTGGTCTCTTCGATTCTCGCTCCGACACCGGTTGCCGCCGCAAGCTGTCTGTCATCGGGTGCCATTTGCTCTGCATCAGCTCAGTGCTGCTCAGGCCTCTGCTCCGGAACTATCTGTGCGTAGAGGAGAGAGAATACCGTCGCCGGACGGCGCCGGGCGGGCAGGGACAAGCCCTGCCCCTACAACGTCGTAGCGAGTGCCACACTAGCGAGAAAGATTGTCGGGAATGGCTGTCATGAGTGCGGCGACTTGTCGCCGCTTTTGCGTTAATTACTGCAGTAGCTAAATCAAAAGCGGCGACAAGTCGCCGCACTCCATACTAAATCGGTGGGCCTTAAAACACGAAGCCAGGCGCTGAGGCCTGGCTTCGATGCAGATGTTTCTTTGGTTCCGGCAATCTCAACCGTTGCCGCTCGACGGCACGCCGCAGATGAGACCTATCGTAAGGCACGTCAGTCCAGGACAGCACTGTGACGTGGTCAGGCAACTCTGCCCCTTCGCCCGGCAACTCGCCGCGGCCGCGCCTCTGGGTGCAAGGATGGAGGTAACGACAGGTACCAGTATTCCGGCTACCGCCGCCTTTCGCAGCAGATCGCGCCGGGCCTGGCTCTGCAGTCCCCCTGAGACCGGGACTGCTCCTTCCAGCAGCCGGCGCTGACCCAGTTGCTGCAGCGCCATGCCGACAATCTCCTCTTTGACAGGCGCTCCCAGGTCCTTCTCCGACCAGTCTCGCAATCTCCGACGCCGATCGCTCTCCGTTGCACCTGTCCCAGATCATCGCCGCCGTCCGGTTCAGACAGTGCGCCTTGTGCCGCTTGCGGTCGTAGACCAGCAAGTCTTCACCCAGCTCCTGCCTGATCAGTTCTTCCTTGCGTGCGCGGGGGGCGATTTCCGACTTTTGGTTTGTCATAGTCTTCTTCAAGGGTGGCGCCCGCTCTCGCGGGCTGACAATCCATCCGCGAGCGCTCACTTTGTCAGTGACGCTCGCGGCTCATCACTCTCAATTACCTGATCCGAGTCGTCGGGTCTCCAAACAGCGTCCAACTTCTACGCACGTCCAGATCGCTCGTCAGCGCCTTCGCCTTGAGAGCTGCTTCGCCTATAGTCAAGCTGCTCCCCGGGCCCCAGCCGTTCACCACCGTCTGTACGATTCCCCGATCGATCGTCACCTGGCTCGGGTTGATACTGAATCCGCTCGAGGCCCAGACTACTACTGCCCCGCCCTGCGATTTCAGTGCCGCCTCCGCCAGACTGTCATACGTCGGGTAGGTGAACATCCCGTTGGTGCAGTCCATCATGAAGTAGAAGCCCAGCCCTGCCTGCCCGTTGAGCGTCCTGCTCGAACGAGAGGTGAACAGGTCGCCTCGCCAGTTGTCGATCCCTCCGTGGCCTATGTAATTGACCACTGATGGACCTTCTCCCAGCGCCGATAGAATCAGACTTCCTGCCGTCTGATCGTCGTACTGGCTCCGGAAGACCTCGTCCAGCTTGACGTCTTCGGCAGCAGTCCCCCGATGTCCTTGGTTGCTGCCTCGAAATCGGCGACGTCGTTGCTGTCCGAAACAAGCAGCACTCGCCGCTCGCTCGCCGGCTGACCCAGCTCGTACTGCGCGATCTTCCCGACTATCACCTGCGCCTCGGCTGCCGTATGCACCGGCAACCGCCCGATCGGCAGATCAGCCAGATCGTTGCTGTCGAAATCCGTGTACCAGTCGTCGTTACTTACCTCTATGAAGTTGGTGTTCGAGAACTTCGCCGGTACAAAGTCGACGTCTCCCTGCTGCAGGTAGTTCCGCGGGTCGAGACTCGCGTCTCCCACCAGCAGCACGAACCGAGGAGCCACCTTCCAGCTCTTCTTCGCCTGCCCGAGGAAGTCCCTGATCGCCTGCGGGCTCTTCGCTCCGAAGCTGAACTCGTCGTAGACGTCTGCCACATCCACGATCGCCACCTTGTATCCCTGCGATTCTCGCAGTGACTTGAGTGGTGCCAGACTCGTCTCGAAATCCCCGTGGGTGATGATCACCAGGTCGGCCTGGTTGTTTGACGCTGCAAGCTGCGACGCCTCGTTCGGTACCAGTTGCCGCGGCCGTGCAAACGCATCCTCCGTCGAGGCAATCAGCTTGCGCTCACCATGCCTGGCTACCGTCACCGTCGCGTCATACTGCCCGCCGCTTGAGCTCACCGACACTGCCAGCTCCTGAACCGCGCTCGCGTCCGTCACGTCAACCACGTGGACCCGCTCGTTGGTGAACCCCGTCAGGCGAACCTGCTGCCCGCCCGAGGCGGTGAATTGCAGCCCATTCTGGTAGGCTACAAATGACCTCGGATAGGTGATCCTCACGTACTGGACAAGACTGTCATCGTCCGCGCCGTTCATTGCCGTGAGCGTGACTATGTTGTCGCCCTCCCTGAGCAATGCCGCCGGCAGCCTGAAGCTCTGCTGCTTCGTGTTTGTCCCGTCAAAGACGATCTCACCCTGGGACTGCCCGTTGACCGTCACCGCCACCCGGTGATCCGAGTCGCCCGGCAGCGAGCTGAATCCGACCATTGAGATGTCGAGCACCCCGTCTCCCGGAGCCAGATTCCTCAATGTCAGTACCTGGTCCGCAGGCGTGCTCGTCACTGCGGGGCCGAAGAAATTATCGGCGTCCCCGTTGTTGAGCGCAGCGAAATAGAGGTTCCGGTCTCGCCGCTCGACGACGCTCGCAAAGCTTGACTCTCTTTGCGGGCCCGTCAGAGTCGGGCCGTCAACTATTCGCTTGCCCGAACTTCTGCCGACTGTCAGCCAGTAGACCCGGGTGTCGGTTGCCGTCGTATCCAGGCCGGTCCCGTAGAACTCGACCGCCGATGAATCACCGCTGCCCGTCACCTTGATCGGCTGCTCCACGCCGTCTGCAAATAGTTGCAGGAGGCGCAGGTCGACTCCGGCAGGCAATCCGCCGGCATTCAATTCAGACAAACCGATGTGGTACCAGCCGGTCTGGCTGACCGAGATCTTGACTGCTGCTCCGCCTGCCAGGCTTCGCTGTTTCGAGGTCGCGGAGGCCGCGCTCGCCATCGTCGTCAGAGAGGGCCGGCCGCCAGACCCGAGGGCCGAAGGCGCCCACGTCTCCGTAGTCGATCCCGTGCTGCCGCCCACATCAAACTGCTCGATCTGTCCTCCGGATGCCTCGAGCGGCGTGCTCAACAACCTCGAGTTCCGGTATCTCGAGAGGTCGATCCTTGAGTCCTCCGTCGACTCGAACGGCCCGTGCATGACCCGCTCCCCGTGCAGACTGATCTCTTCCAGCCAGTACGAACCTCCTCCGGACTTGTCGACCACCCAACTGTAGGACTGGCCCGCGGTCATGTCTCCGATTGTGACCGGTGAGCAGCGCCGAACCTGCGATCACCGACCGGTTGAGCTTGACTCGCTCGCCGTTCTCTTCGTGATAGATGTTGAATCCAAGGTTGCCCGACTCGAATCCCGTCCGCCATTCGAGCAGCGTCTGTCCTCCGTTGCTCCGCGCGTCGAACGATTCGAATTCAACCGGCGTCGGTACCGTCGTGATGCAGTCAACTCTCAACGGGCAGAGTGGCCCGAAGACGGTGATGTCTCGAGCGCCAGCCGTGGCGCCAGTGCCGTCCTCCCAAGGTCGCCGTAGTCTGATTCGTGTTCACCGTGGTGCCGGTTAGTAACGCGTTTGTTGGACAGGTCGTCGGCGTGAAGTCGACAAAGTAGCAGAACCGCGAGAGAGTACCGGCGGGAACGATGCCCGGGTTCCAGACTATGTTACCTCCCGCGCCGAGCGCAGGCTGTGTGGCAGTCCCCGGGATCACGCCATTTGGACCTCTGTAGACCACCTGGCCGCCCGGTACTGTGGCAGTTACGCTGCCTACCCCGGTACTCAAATTGATTGGCAATTGGCTCGGGTTGTTGACCTCGAGGCAAACCGTAAACCGCGTAGGACTTCCCGCCGTCGGAGGATTCGGGCCCGAGACGTAAAAGGCAGACTGCGTCAGATACGCCTTGGCCGGCGCCGCACCCGCGTTGGTCGGCAGATAGAATCGCAACGAATTCGGAACCGGCTGCGATAAGGGCGGCGGAAAGGTTCCGGCGTCGAAATCCGCAAAGAAATCGCCGTAATTGGAAGGCCTGCCGGTAGCGCCAATAAATGCCGGGTAGGTGAGCGCCATGTGCCAGATGCCGCCTTCGAGCGCAGCGAAATTGTTGTTGTAGCCGGAGAAAATGGCATGATTCCAGACCCCATCCCCGCTAAGATTGGTCTGCGTCTGGGCAAACGCGCCGGTGCGGGAGGTGAGCGTGTACTGCACAGCGGCGGTAGGCGATCGTCCGAATCCCAGTCGTTCATGTTCAGCAGGCAGCCGCCCGTCACATACGGATACAAGTCAAACAGACGCGTGACAAGCGTCGTTGTGCCCACATTGATGAACGATTCGGCATAGATGTTCAACTCGAGCGGGGCCCGCGCTATTGTCAGTGGCCCTTATTCCGAAGGCATTGGTGTTCGCGCCCCCATTTGCCGTTACGTGCAGCTTGTAGTGGCCCGGGGCCGGCGCCGCCAGGGTTACGAAGGTAGCAAAGGCATTGTGGCCGGCAGGGTTTAATACGGCAGGAATCGTGATGTGAAAGCCTGTGCCGACAGAGTCGCCGGTAGCCTGCGCGACAACAACGCCGCTTGGGTTGGTAAGCGTGTAGGTGACTATGGTATTCCAAACTAAGCTGGCCTGCCCGTCGTCCAGACCAGCAGTGAACTCCGCGCCGGTAGTCGAAGTATCCGCCGGCGAACCGGCACCCACATCTGGATCAAACAACTGGATCGTTATCGAGGTGCGTCCCGGTGGGACCTCAATGTAGTAGTCGTACCCGGTGTTCGCCCAAACCCGCAGTGACAAAGTCTCCAAAGCTGGCTGGCACGGCGCCGCCTGACACGAACAGCAGCCTGTTCGTCGTCGGCGTGCCACCGATCTGGTTCCCGGCAGCGTGAGCAGCCGGCAAATGCTTCGCCCGGGGCCACAAAGACAGGGTAACTACCAATAGCAGAGAGCTCGCCAGAATGAATCCCAGCTTTGCTTTCCTTGAGGCGCCCAGCCTCTTGATGACGGCAAACCTAGCCTTCGCTGTCTCCATAGGTGTTCCCCTGTTCCGAACTTATACCGAACTTCCGAAGATTTGCTCAGTTTCTACTGACCTGGAAAAGACACCAAGTCAACGACAATCGCAGAAACCAATACCGCTCTGACGTGATGAGGAACGGAATTCTAAGCTGTCTGAGTCTCAAAGGTCAACTTAAATTTCAGTTTATTGTCATTTCTTCCGATTCTTGGAGAGAGGCCACCGGGCCAGTAGGAATCCCTTGTCGCCGAAGAGCGTGACCGCCGCAAGTCTCTGATCCTAATGGACTTTCGGTCCTGATCGTCCGCAGACCGGCAAACTCGGGTCAATGCAAGCTACCTCGCTCTTCTGGCCAGCACCTCGAGCGCGCTGCCTTTGGCGCCACAATGGCCGGAACACTCGACCCGGCGACGCCACCAGTCACCGTGAATTTGATCTCTTCGCCAGAGAGCGTCCCCTTATAGAATGCCTTCACGGGACGATCGAGGCCCGTCCAGACATAAAAGGTTACAGTGTCATTCTCCACGACGCCGTCGAGAATCTCCGTGTTTACAGGCGACGCGCTGAAGGCATCGGTTCTGCTTGAAATGCTTCCCGTCACCTGGTTTCCGACCTGATTCAGAATCAAGGTGGTGACGGACTGACCCGGGCTGCGACCTTGCGGCTCAATCACCCATTTGCCCGAGAAGTTTGCGACAGGCGCCGCAATCGCAAGCACGGCCAGCAGGAGGCTCAAGATCAGTGAAGTCATCGGATTGACCATGTCGAAGACTGTCTCAGTAGCAGACTTTCGGGAAAAACATCGTCGGGTCCATTCAAAGAAGCAATTTGAGTGCGGCGACTTGTCGCCGCTTTTAGTTACCTGCTGCTGCATTGGGGCCGAGAGACCCACTTCGATAGACTCTGCAACGGATGACTTAAAGCGGCGACAATCGCCGCACTCCAAATTGCTCCCCTGGATGGGCCATGCGATATTTTTCCGATGGGGTCGCGTTAGTCCGCTCTCACTCTGACGATGACGCGCGCATATCGCGTCAGTGCCGGCTTCCCACTGTCGGTGACCTCAGCTATCAAATGAATGGTGTCACCCGACTTTGCGTCCGAAGGGACCTGCATCGAGGCCACGCTGCGGTCAGCATCCCGGAGCGTAACTTCTCCCTTGTAGCTGCCAGGTCCGCGATACTGCCACCAGGAGTAGCTCAACTTGTCGCCATCGGGATCTGTGGATCCTCTGACACTCAACCTCAGAGTCGCGCCTGCCGGGGCGTCAAGATCCTTCGCCCCTTCCAGATTGACGATCGGCGCATGATTCTGCCTCGCGGTAGGACTTTGTGCACCAGTCGGCTCGCGCGGCCCAATCGTTCTGAAATGCCTCGGCCCAGCGCCAGATGGGCTTATAGAGATCACCGTCATCCTCGACATTGCGCCAGACATTGGTCACTCCAGGCTTCTCCTGAACGAAGCGGCCGCCCCATCCGCCGTAGCTGGGATTCTCGAGACTTCGCAAGCCGACCTCAATCTGGTGCATGAATGAAGGCGAATCCCCTTCCGAGCGAAAAGCTCCTTCGTTCGGTTCGTATACTCCGGCCAGCGAACCGTGATTGACAGTGATGTTGCCTTCGAGCCAGGGGCGCTCGAAGAAGACGCGCTGGGGTGCCGGTATCAACCTCGACCACGAGTAAGCGAGCGCAGCAAACTGCCGGAAGCTTCCGAGGACTTGCAGCTTGGGCCAGTTGGGCTCGATGTATTTGCGGAAGGTCTCGTCCTGATCGAGGATGATATAGATGATTGCCTTTTGATTGACCTTTTCGATCTGGTCCGGATGCTCGTGCTGGATTTTCCAGAGTGCACGCGCAATTGTATTGGTGCCTCCCCAGGCCTGAAGGTATACAGGGCCGGGTTTATCATCCAACAGAACCCGGACGATGCGGTCCGCGCCCGGCGAGTCCTGCTCCATCTCGCCTACGTTACTGATATTGCCGACATAGACTACGCGCTTGAGCTCTTCGGGAGTGGGATAGCCATCAGCATGCTGTCTCAAGTGATCGTAGACTCTGGCGTAGTGGTCTATGTCAGAGTGAATCCATTCGATTCCCGACCATGTCTGGCCAAGCCAATGGAATCTCGAGCTGCTGTAAATGAGACCCTCAACCTCCCACTCGTTGGCGTACATGAGGAAGCGCACCATCGAGCAGCGGTCGTCAATTTCGCCGTCAGTGGTGGCGATCACGCGCGGCCGGAGTTTGACAGGAGGTGGAGTCTGAGCGTTCGCCAGGCCGAAGAGTGACGAGATCAGGATGAGAGTTGCGCCAATGCCCAGTTTCACTGGAGCATCATTGCAAGACGTGCCGCAGACTGTCTAGTCTGGAGCGGCGATCGGCTTAGTATGGAGTGCGGCGACTTGTCGCCGCTTTTGATTTAGTTGCTGCAGATTACGATTTGCACGCCCGATTCTTCTTCATCACTGTAGTATCTAAATCGAAAGCGGCGACAAGTCGCCGCACTCCATACTAAGCCAGTGGGCGTGTCACTTTGGCGGGCCAGTCCAGATTGAGTTCCTCACCAATATTGAGCGCCTGCCATCGGGCGTACATGGCCGACAAGGCCGAACTTACTGGAGTCGCCGCGCCTTTACGCCAGGCAGTCACGTGAGCGTTCGCAAGGAATTCCGCCTCTTTGAGCGCCTCACTGTGCGACCGAATGAGCTGCTGGCCAGGCTGCGTGCGGCGGCGCCCAGGGACGCTCTTGAAGGTCGCGCCGTTTGCCAGCAATCCCCAGAATCCGTGCTGAAGACCGAGAGCGGCCTCAACCACGAATTGCGCCAGGTCGTGCGGCAAGTCCCTTCCGGAGGCCATCGTCAGCGCCCTGAAAACGTCTGCGTTTCGGAGGCACTGCCTTCCATGCGCACAAACGTCCGTCGTCGACTTTGTAGAACGAAACCTGCACGCCTACATTGTCGCTTCCTTCACACGAGGCGGGCAAGCGCTCGGTACCTCACCGGTTTACCGGTATACCCGGAAGCCGCTGGCCGTCCCGGGCTTCACTAATGATCCGACCGAGTGGCTGAGTGACAATACCTCCCAGCTCACGGAATTTTTGAAAGTCTCTCTCACCCTCGGCCTCATTGCCCAGTATCGCGCGAGCGATCCCGCGCGTCAGGTATGGCAGTGAGAAGCGCGGCTTGAGCTTAATAGCCCGGTCGAAATCCGCTATAGCCGAGTCAGGCGATCTCAGGACGAGCCGGGCGACACCGCGATTGTAATAGGCATCAGCCATCCTGGGACTCAACTCGATGGCTCTCGTGAAGTCGGCGATGGCTCCGGTCACGTCTTTGGAGTCATACCGGGCCAGGCCGCGATTGCTATACGCCTCGGCACAACGCGGGTCGAAGACAATTGCGAAATCGTAGTCTTTGATAGCCCGTTCAAACTCGCCCTGGGAATACCAGACATTTCCGCGGTTGTAATAGGATATGGCGGAGTCGGATCGGGAACTCTGGGAATAAGCAACCGATACCGTAATGAGGAGCAAGGCAGGCAGGCCAGAGAATCGTTTCAATTTCACCTCCGGGGAATCGTATTAAGGCTGCGTGATGATGAGTTTCGTAGCTACGAGACTCATCCGGGATTGCATGGCTGATTCACACGCGGAAGATAGCCTTGTTAATGCAGGCAAGTCATAAAACTGCAGTAATAGTGTGGTAATGTTTTGGTAATGTGGAGAGGAGACCTATGCGCAACCTTTGTCTCTCTCTGCAATTGGAATTCTTTAGCCGACCAGGGTACAAGGGAATTCAACCTGTGCGGCCCGTTCCGGCGAGTTCTGCGATCCGTCAAAGATAAAAAGGGAGATTGAGCACTTGAAGCTTTCGCGTATTCCTTTCACGACAGCGATTGTCTTGCTGGCGACATGCCTGCCCGGCGCGGCTCAAACGCAAACCGCGCCGTCGCGCGAAGCCGCGCCTGCAAGGTCAGAGGTCCATCAGAGCGGCGACGCGGCTCCGCTTATCTTCTGGAATCGGCGGATCACGGTATTTCGCGCCTATTTTGACCAACTAAGTCCTGCTCAGCGCGCGACAAATGCTGCTGCACGTCTTGCGGCGCTGCCCGAGAACGCCAGCGAATGGAAGGTCGAGGCGAACGAGACCACCACCGGCAGGTACGCCGGCTTCCTGATCACCGTCAACGGGCAGCTGGCGTTCGGGCTGATGCAGGAGGACCTGGATCCGGAGTCCGGCCAGACCTTGAAGAGCGCCGCAGATCAGGCTGCGGAGCAGCTGCGCACCGTGCTCGAGGTCCGCGCCCGGCAGCGAAGCTGGCCCCTGCTGTTCCGCGCAATAGGGCTTTCTCTCGTCGCAACTCTCGTCTCACTCTTTGGAATGTGGCTCATCGTGCGCACCGGCCGCAGAAGCCTCGCCCGTCTGGCGAAGACCGCGGCGGAGAGCGTGCGGCCACTGGCGCTAGGCGGCATTGACCTGCGGCCGCTGGTCATGACTTTTGAACGCGGCGCGATCAAGCTGACCACATGGGCCGTGGGCCTTGCGCTCGCTTACCTGTGGCTGACCTTCGTTCTGATTCAGTTCCCTTACACTCAGCCCTGGGGTGAGCATCTCGGGGCATTTCTGATCAGCCTCTTCAAGAGCCTGGGCGCCGGAGTGGTGGAGTCGATCCCTGGAATCTTCACAGTGCTCGTAATCTTCCTGCTGGCTCGAGTCGTGGTCCGGCTGGTCAATGGGTTTTTTCGCGAGGTGGAAAAGGGCGACCTGCCAATTCCCGGGCTTCACCAGGAGACTGCGCGGGCGACGCGCCGCATGCTTGTGGTCCTGATCTGGGTCTTCGCAGTAATTGTTGCCTACCCCTACATTCCCGGGTCGCAAGCGGACGCGTTCAAGGGCGTGAGTGTATTTCTGGGTCTTATGCTCTCGCTGGGTTCGGCCGGGCTCGTCAACCAGATGATGAGCGGCCTGGTAGTGGTCTACTCACGCGCCTTGAAGGCTGGTGAATATGTCAAGGTGGGCGGCGATGAAGGTCTGGTCAGCGAAGTGGGCATGCTCTCGACGAAGATAGTCACGCGGAAGCGCGAGGAGATCACCATTCCAAACGCGGTACTTGTCGGTACAACCACTGTGAACTACTCACGGTTGGCGGGCGAGGAGGGTGCGATCGTTGGAACATCGGTGACGATCGGCTACGATGCGCCCTGGCGTCAGGTGCACGCGATGCTCCTGCTGGCTGCGGAGCGGACAACCGGAGTGCGGAAAGAGCCGCGTCCGCGTGTCCTGCAGATGGCGCTTGCTGACTTCTATGTGGAGTACGTGCTATTGGTGAGTCTTGATAGACCTGAGGATCGGTTTGCTGTCCTGTCGGAACTGCATGCTCAGGTTCAGGACGCTTTCAACGAGTTCGGCGTGCAAATCATGTCGCCGCATTTCAAGTCTCAGCCGGCGGACCCGGTTTTCGTTCCAAAACCACAGTGGTTCTCTGCACCCGCGAATGCGCCCTCAAATGAGCGGTAGCGCATTTAGTATGGAGTGCGGCGACTTGTCGCCGCTTTCGATTTAGGAACTACTGTGATGAACCGAATGCGCGAGTAAATCACAATTCTGCAGTAACTAAATCAAAAGCGGCGACAAGTCGCCGCACTCCATACTAAATCAGTGGACAAGTATGGGTTAGACCGTAAGAGACTTCAGGAAGGCCACACCCTCTTTCGTCATTTCCATGTTTTGCTCTATGAAGTAGTTCTTGACCCCGCCGGTCTTGGCTGCGGTAAAGACCTTCTTCCAGTCGATGGTGCCCTTTCCGACAGCCGCCGCGGTCTTGGTTTCCGCGTTCCAGTCCTGCAGGTGCATCGATATGAAGCGCCCCGGATACTTCATGAAGTACTCCGCGGCGTCGAAGCCGTTCCTGATCGTCGACATCTGGAACTGGAATTTCACCAGCTTCGGATCGAGCAGCTCGAACAAGACATCGTATGTCCGCTTCCCATCGACCATTGAGACTTCGAAGCCCTCGTTGTGCAAGCCCTGCTGGATGCCCGCTTTGGCCGCTACAGCGGCGATCCTGTTATATTCGTCAGCTGCCTTCTTCACCACGTCCATGGTGGGGTTGTTTCCCGCACCCAGGGTGGCCGTCAACATTTGAGTAATGCCAACATCCTTGGCCCAGGCAATGCTCGCTTCCTGGGTTTGCCTCAGCTCTTTCATGCCGAAATGGGCGCTCTCACATTTCAGACCGTGGTCAGAGAGGATTTTTTTGACCCCGGCTCCATTGTTGAGCCCGGCGAACTCAGAGTAGCCGAACGGTGAGCAGAGCTCGATCCGCTGAATCCCCAGGTCCGCCAGTTGCTTCATCAGGCCGGGGAAATCCTGTTTGAGCAATGCGCGATGGGGATACGTCTGACTACCAATCGGCAGTCCGAGCGGATTGGCACGAAGCTCTACAACACCAGATGCGAGGGCTCCGGCCACTGCGGCATGCGTCGCCGCTTCCTTGAGAAACTCTCGTCTTGAAATTGGTGACATACATTTCTCCTAAACCTGGGGTTATCCTGAGCTCGTTGAAGTGTAATGACTCGCCGCCGCTCGCGAAAGGACTATTGTGACAAATCCATCATTCGGAACGGGCGAAACCGGGCTGATCGGAGGCGCCGAAAAACGTGAGATCAGGATTGTCGACTACGACACCGAATGGCCGAAGAAGTTTGAGGCGCACGCCAGGAGAATCTCCGATGCGCTTGGGGAGACGGCCATCCGAATCGAGCATATTGGTTCGACGTCCGTTCCGGAACTGGCCGCCAAGCCGATCATCGATATTCTTGTCGTTGTCGCGGATTCCGCGGATGAATCAGGGTATCTACCCCAATTGGAAGCCGCGGGATATCTCCTGCGGGTGCGGGAGCCGGATTGGAACGAGCATCGGATGTTCCGGACTCCTGAAAAGGATGTGCATGTACACATCTACTCGGCCGGCTGCCAGGAGATTCAGCGAAACCTGATCTTCCGGGACCGCCTTCGCCGGAACGCCGACGACAGAAGTCGCTACGAGCAAACGAAGCGCGAACTGGCGGCGAAAGAGTGGCCCGACATGAACGCATACGCGGATGCCAAGACGGAGTTGATCGAACAGATCATCGCCTCATCGCAGGCAAGGCGTGAAGACTGCCACTAGCCTCATTTGTGTGTTCGCCACTTGCTTGGTATGATGCGGGCCATCCGAGAGCCAATTAGTGAATCCTGGTGTCAGTTTATCTCCCAACGCCCTACTGGAGAGAGGATAGTTGATAATGACGATGCCGAACGGAATTGCGAAGATGACATGGAAGTTGTTCCTGCTCGCAGCGATGACAATCGGCCCAGCGAGCATCGTGCTGGTCGGCCAGAGCGGCCATGACCGTGGGAAAGACAAGGTCTTGTACATTTGGGCGCAGGACCAGGCTCACAAGGCGCCCGATTTCCTTGCCGTCATCAATTTTGATGAAGACTCTTCCCGATATGGCAAGGTGATCAAGACTGTGCCGATTCCGCCTCCCGGCAACATCGGCAACGAACCACACCACTGCCATCTGAATTGGGAGAAGACCGTTCTGGCATGCGGAGGACTGCTCAGCCTGTTGAAGGACCAGAACGGTATTTTCTTCTTCGACGTGAAAGATGCGGCCAACCCGCGGTTTCTGTTCTCCACCAGAGCCCTGGAATCGAGCATCACCGACGACTTCCTGCCCACTGAGGGCGGGGGCTTCCTGGTCACGCAGATGGGTGCGGCCGACGGCACGGCGCCCGGACGCGTTGCCGAATTCGACGGCATGTTGCATTTCGTCGGCAACCACTTCGGCACCGTGTCGGTTTTCCAGGAGTGGCCCACCACGCCGCCCCTGGACGGGTTCAATCCCCACGGCATTTCCGCGCGTCCGGATCTGAACCTGATGATGACCTCGGACTTCATCCTGCCCAGCAGCACGCTAACTGGTTCGCCTGGGCCGGTCCTGCGAGGCTCCGTGCGCATTTGGAATTACCGCGCACGCAAGATTACCAAGACCATCCAACTGAACTCGCCCGACGGCGGTCCTGCGCTAGGCACAATGGACGTAAAGATGCTGCCCAAGGACCGGCACGGCTATGGATACGCAGCAGGAATGTTCGACGGCCACATCTATCTGATCGATCCCATCGCAGGCACTGGGGTGGCGGCGTTCGACTGCGATACAGTGACCCCGCATGTAGACACTCCGGTGACTGGGGGAATGGGCCAGATCCTGGCCACTCCGCAAAGTGGCGACCGGCTGATTTTCGGTCTGTTCCAGGCTGGGCAGGTCGGCATGCTCGACACCACGGAACGCGGCAACCTGACGCAGTTGTCAGTAGTCAGCTTCGGCAAGGACACCGGACCACACAACCTGGTGCTGAGCAGCGACGATAATCGCCTGGTGGTCTCGGACTACTTCCTCAACGAGGACGACGCGGGGATCATTCATTTTGAAGGCGATCATAAGGTCCACGTCATCAAAGTCACGCACAATACCCTCTCCGAGGACACTCGGTTTGTTCTCGACTTCAACACGGCCTTTTCGACTGGGCCGGCGCGTCCTCACGGGATCGCGATGAAGTAACTTCTGAGTGTAGAAACTGTGAGTCCTTTCAATCCGCCGACGGGCGCCGGCGCCGGCCGACGCCGCTGGATGTTTGGCCTGGGCCTGGCGGCAGTGGTTTGCGCCGCATACGTCGCTGGTCGTAGCACGCGACCATCCGCAGTGGGAGAGACGGGTGCGGGTGCGCGCCAGGTGCTGTATTACGTCGATCCCATGCATCCGGCCTACCGCTCGGACAGGCCCGGAAAAGCACCGGATTGCGGAATGGATCTCACGCCGGTGTACGCCGGCGAGAGAACCGTGCCTTCTCCGGCGAGGAGCCCAGACGCCGTTCGCCTGACGCCGGACCAGGAGCAAGCAGTTGGGCTGCAGACCGAGATGGTGCAGACGGCAGACGGCCTGCACGTGGTGCACACTGCGGGCCGCGTGACGCCGGACGAAGCCCTCACATATCGTGTTTCCGCCGGCGTAGACGGCTGGGTGCGCCGCGTATTCTCGGAGCGAACCGGAACCAAAGTGAAGCGCGACGAGTCACTGGCGGCCTTTTATAGCAAAGATACTTCCGCCCCGCAGCAAGCCTATATCTACGCACTGGATTCCTACGAGCGGTTGAAGAAGACGCCGTCTCCTCCGCCGGCGCCGGCGCCTCCGCCATCGCCTCCAACAGACCCACTGGCCCTGGCCACGCAGCAACTGGCCACGACGCGCGACAATCTCCGGTTCCTCGGGATGGGCGATGCGCAAATCGAGGAACTCGGCCGGACCCGGCGTGAGATCGTTGACGTCAATCTGACCGCGCCCGCTGATGGGCAGATTCTGGAGCGCCATGTGGCGTTGGGCCAGCGTTTCATGAAAGGCGAGATCCTCTACACCATCGCCAATCTCGAACGCGTTTGGGTTCTGGCCGACGTCCACGCGGGAGATGCGGCTCTGCTGGACTCCGCCGGAAAGGCGCGGATCAGGATGGAAGGCTTCCCGCCGTTGCAGGCAAAGGTCGCGTCAGCTCCTCCGCAATTCGATGAGCAGGGCCGTACCGGAAAGCTCCGGCTGGAAGTGAACAACCCTGGCGGCAGACTGGTTCCCGGGATGATCGTAAACGTTGATCTCGACCTTCAGGCGCACTCTGCGCTAACCGTGGACGCGGATGCGGTCATCGATTCAGGGAGGACGACAAGCGTTTTTATCGCGCTGGGCGACGGTCAATACCAACTGCGCGAGGTTGAAACCGGCTGGCAGGCCGGCAACCGGGTCGAGATCCGCGCCGGTCTGAAGGCGGGAGAACGCGTAGTCACCGCCGGAGCCTTCCTCCTCGATTCAGAAAGCCGCATGAAGAACTCCGCGAACCACCTCCCGTGATCGACCGTCTGATCGAGTTTTCCGCACGACATCGGGGCGCCGTTATTGGACTCGTTCTGGCGTTCGCGATGTGGGGTGCGTGGAGCTTCCGCCAAATCCCGCTGGATGCGCTACCGGACCTCAGCGACACCCAAGTGATCCTGTATTCGCGCTGGGATCGCAGCCCGGACCTCATCGAAGACCAGGTAACCTATCCGATCGTCACAGCCTTGCTGGGGGCGCCGAAGGTCAAGGCAGTGCGCGGTGTCACCGATTTCGGCTACTCCTTCGTGTATGTGATCTTCGAGGACGGGACCGACCTGTATTGGGCCCGGGCACGAACTCAGGAGTACCTTGCCGGTGTCTTATCCTCTCTGCCGGCGGGAGTCAGGCCTGAACTCGGGCCGGACGCCACCGGCCTGGGCTGGGTCTTTCAATATGCCCTGACGGACGACTCCGGAAAGCTTTCTCCATCACAGTTGCGGACCACGCAGGACTTCTTCCTGCGCTACCACCTGCGCTCCGTTCCGGGAGTGGCGGAAGTGGCTAGCGTAGGCGGCTTCATTCCACAATACCAGGTCACCGTGGATGCGGCACGCCTGCGTGTCATGGGCATCCCGTTCGCTACCGTGGTGGAGGCCGTGCGGCGTAGCAACGTCGAAACCGGAGGCCGATTGGTGGAGTTCGGCGGCACCGAGTACATGATCCGCGGGCGCGGCTATCTAAACAATCCACAGGATCTCGAAGAGGCGGTGGTCACCGGCGGCGGAAGCTCGCAGATAGTGCGTGTGAAGGACGTCGGCAAAGTCACGCTGGGGCCCGAAATGCGGCGTGGAGTGGCAGACCTCGACGGGCTCGGGGAGACCGTCTCTGGAATCGTCGTCATGCGCCAGGGCGCGAACGTGGTTGATGTCATCGATGGAGTCAAGCGCAAGCTCAAGGAGATCGCTCCCGGAATGCCGGCCGGGGTGCGGGTGGTCCCGGTGTACGACCGCTCCGAGCTGGTCCACAGGGTCATCGATAACCTGCGTTCGACGCTGCTCGAGATCATCCTCACCGTAGTTCTGGTGATCCTTCTATTCCTGTGGCATCCGCCAAGCGCGGTGATCCCCATCGTAACGATTCCGTTGACCGTACTTGCGGTCGCAGTGCCCTTCCACCTCATGGGTTTTTCGTTGAACGTTATGTCGCTGGGAGGAATCGCCATCGCCGCCGGGGCGCTGGTGGACGCGGCCATCGTTGTGGTGGAGCAGACCCACAAAAAACTGGAAGAGTGGCAGACGGAAGGAAGCCAGGGCGATGCGGACAGCGTCATCTTGAGTGCGGTTAAGGAAGTGGGCCGGCCCGCGTTCTTCGCGCTCCTGATCATGGCCGTCGCCTTCCTCCCCGTGCTGGCCCTCGACGGGCAGGAAGGGCGGCTGTTCCATCCCCTCGCCTATGGCAAGAGCCTGACCATCCTGATTGCGGCGTTGTTCGCGATCACGCTGGACCCGGCGTTGCGGCTGACCATGGCTGGCCTGGGGCGCCGCGACTGGGGGCAGCGATGGTGGGGCCGCCTGTTCAACTCCGCCCTGGGCAGCAAGTTCCGCAGCGAAGAACAGAATCCGTTAAGCCGCCTGTTGATGCGTCTCTACCAGCCTGTGCTGCTGTACGCACTGCGTCACAAAGGGTTCGTGGCAACCGTAGTCCTGATCGCCGCGGCCTTCACTGTTCCGGTTTACCGCAGGCTTGGCACTGAATTCATTCCCCAAATGGACGAAGGTGTATTGCTCTACATGCCTTCCACCGTCTCTGGCATGTCGATCACCGAGGCAAAGAGGCTGCTGCAAGTCACCGACGCCCGTTTGAAGAGGCAGCCGGAGGTAGCGCACGTCCTCGGCAAGGCTGGTCGAGCCGATACCTCCACAGATGTGGCGCCGCTCTCGATGCTGGAAACCGTTGTGGTGCTGAAAGCCCGCGCGCAGTGGCCGCGCAGGATTTCGCTACAGGAGTTGATCGGCAAATTCGACGCCGAGATGAAGTTTCCCGGCGTCGCCAATACCTGGACGATGCCGGTCCGTGGGAGGATCGATATGCTTGCTACTGGCATACGCACTCCCCTGGGATTGAAGATCGCGGGACCGAACCTGCGGGGTATCCAGGAGCTCGGAACCCAGGTGGAGGAACTGCTGCGGGACGTTCGCGGTACCCGGAACGTCTTTGCTGAACGTATCAACGACGGCCGCTACATCGATATTCAATGGGATCGCGTCCAACTGGCGCGCGCGGGCATCTCTATGGAGGAGGCGCAGACGGCAGTACAAAATGCGATCGGCGGCGACAACGTCACCACCGTCATTGAGGGGCGCGCGCGCTATCCGGTGAATGTGCGGCTCCCGCGGGACTCGCGCGACAATCTGGATGCTATGCGACAGGTACTGGTGGGTGGCTCGGGCGGCGATCCGGTGCCGTTGGGGCAACTGGCCACGGTCCGGACTGTGCCGGGACCGGCGATGGTTCGCGACGAAAACGGCATGCTGACTGGATACGTATACCTGGATCTCGATGGACGCGATCCAGAGGACTACGTCCGTGAAGCGGCGGCGGTGCTGGCGCGGAAACTCAGGCTGCCCTCGGAGTACACGTTGACGTGGAGCGGCCAATATGAAGTGTTCCAGCGCATCAGCCAGCGTCTCCTGAAAGTTGTTCCCCTGACCCTCGCATTCATCGCAGTGCTGCTTTACTGGAGCACAAGGTCTGCCGCGAAGACCGGCCTGGTGTTGCTGGCTGTGCCGTTCTCGGCGATCGGTGCGATCTGGAGTCTGTACCTGCTGGGCTACGCGATGAGTCCGGCGGTTTGGGTGGGGCTGATTGCGCTGCTGGGCGTGGATGCGGAAACCGGCACATTCATGCTGCTATATCTGGACCTCGCTTGGCAGAAGTGCGTCGCGGAGGGCCGGATGCGGACGCATGCAGATTTGCGACAAGCCGTACTCGCGGGGGCGGTGCGCCGTATCCGGCCCAAGTTCATGACGGTAGCCACGATCTTCTTAGGCCTCGTACCGATCCTCTGGTCCACGGGTGCCGGCGCAGAAGTGATGAAGCGGATTGCGGCGCCGATGGTGGGTGGGCTGGCGACCTCATTCTTGATGGAATTGATCGTCTATCCAATCCTCTACGAGCGGTGGAAATCCCGTACGCTGCCGGTGTCGCCACACTCCTGACTTGCTGGTTTTAGGTCTGGCCGTGTCGCGGCGGCTTTAGCCTATGGCGCAATTCGAGCAAGTCGTCCTTGAACACGTAGTCGCATGCTCCCGCGTCGGCAGCGGCGGCGCGCCAGCGTGGATCGTCGTATTGCGTGACGATCATGATCCGCGCGTCGGGAAACGCTGCGCGGATGCGCCGCGTCGCTTGCAGCCCGCCGACACGTGGCATCTGCAAATCCATCAATACCCAGTCTGCCGCGCTGAACTGCTGCGTTTCGTAAGCCGTAACCGCCTCATCACCGTCCGCGCACTCGGTCACGGCATCAGCCAGGTCGGCCACCAGTGTGCGAATCATCTGGCGCATCTGCAGGTTGTCTTCGACGATGAGGATTTTCATGTTCAATGCGCAGTGTGCGTGAAAGGGCGTGCGGCCGGGAATGGAGGGTTCTGCGAAAAATCTACCCGTAGTTCTGCGAATTCTTGTGGTAGTTCTACGGATACGATTCCACCGTGCCGAAGGCTGTCCAGCCTGCGGCAGGCTTCGAAGGAGACCCAATTCGATCGCAGATCGGCTTTAAATGGATTTTGCCGCAGGCTGGACAGCCTGCGGCACGGTCACGCTATCCAAGCTCCGCCTGATGTTTGATTGCGAACTTAACCAGCGCGTGGCTGCCGCGCAGGTCGAGTTTCGTGGTGATGTTGTTGCGGTGGTGTTCGACCGTGCGGACGCCGATGCCCAGAGCCGCCGCAATTTCGCGGCTCGTCTGCCCCTCGGCGATCAGTTTCAGAATCCGGCGTTCGGTGGGCGTAAGCTCGGCGAGCGCGGGTTTCTCGACCGCCAGCGCGGCGGCGCCCGCGCTCCGCCTGATGAGGTACGACGAGAGCGCAGGGCTGACGTATTCCTGCCCGGCGACGACTGCTTTGAGGCAATTGACAATCTCGGTGATGGCGCTGTCTTTCAACACATAGCCTTTGACGCCAAGCTCGAGCGCGGCCCGCAGGTAGTGCTCATCCTTGTGCATCGTCAGAAATACGAAGGGAACGCCAATATGCAGTTCCTGGGCCTCGCGCGCCACGGCGAATCCGTCTTTGCCCGGCATCGTCAGATCGAGCATGGCCACGTCCAGCGGTGTGTCCTGCAAGCGCGCCAGCGCCTGCTCGCCATCCGCGGCCTCTGCGACGACCTTGAGATGCGGATCGGTCTCGATGATCTGGCGCAAGCCCTGGCGAAAGACAGGATGATCATCGGCAATCAGGATACGAATCGGGTTGTTCATTGGGCTCACTCGATCCATTGGTACCGGCGAGCTACCTGGGACCGCGGGCGTCTCGCCCGCATGTTCTCGAGATTAGATGATTGCGAAGTCATGCGGGCGAGACGCCCGCGGTCCCAGGACAAGTGTTTCACTACTTGTCTTTCAACTCAATCCGCACCGTGACGGTCGTGCCCTGACCGGGCGTGGAATCAATGGTCGGCGTGCCGCCAAGAATCCGCGCGCGCTCTTCGATGCCCTGCAGACCCAGCCCGGCGTGCGTCCGGTTCTCCGTCGCGAAGCCACGGCCGTTGTCGCGGATCGTAAGGATCGCCCGATGGTCGTCAACGCGCAGGCTGAGCTGCGCATCTGTCGCGCCTGAATGCTTGAGGATATTGTTGAGAGACTCCTGCACGATGCGATACAGCATGATGTCATCGCCTGGCGCCAGGCGTCCATCGCACTCGTCCAATTCGTGGTTGAATCGAATAGGCGAACTGGCGGCGACCTGCTCAATCATTGCCACGAGCGCCGTGCGCAAGCCGAGTTGATCGAGATGCGGCGGCCGCAGGTCGTGCGAGATCGTGCGTACCTCTTCGAGCGTGTGGGAGACGGCATCGCTGAACTCGTTGAACTGCGTCTGTGCCTGTTCGTCCGGAAGCGTCAGCGCGTTCAGCAGAGCACGATTCTTGATGACCAGCAGGTTCTGTCCCAGCGAATCGTGCAATTCGACGGCAATGCGTCTGCGTTCCTGCTCCTGCGATTCCAGCAACTGCCGCGCGAACGCCTGCTGCGCCGCTTGCCGGCGTTCAAGTTGTCTGATGCGGTATTGGAAGACGGTCAGGATCGCGCCCGCTGCCGACAAGACCGCCAACGTCAGAAACCACCAGGTACGATAAAACGGCGGCAACACAGTGATCCGCAAACTCTTGCCTTCCGTGTTCCAGACGCCGTCGCTGTTGGCCGCGATGACTTTGAAGGTATATCCGCCCGGCGGCAAATATGAAAAGAAGGCGGCGCGTCGTGTGCCGGCATCGATCCAGTCGTGATCCAGCCCTTCGATTCTGTATTTAAAGCGCAGATAAGCGGCGTTGGCGAAGCTCAGCGCGGTGTATTGAATCTCCAGATTCCCCTGGCCCGGTTGGATGCGAACTTCATCGCCAAAGGCTATCGGTGCGCGGTCCAACAAGACCGCTTCGATCAGGACCGGAGGCGGTTGTCGATTCGTCGTCACTGCCGCCGGATCTATCATCGCGACGCCGTCCTGAGTCGGAAACCAGAGTCGCCCATCACGCGAGCGAACGCCCGCCGGCCACAATCCGCCGTTGCATTCGACATTCAGCATCCCGTCATTTCTGCCGAACGCAATCGAAGTAATCTCGCGTCGTTGCCCGGCGGCAAATTCGTTCAGCTCCTGCTTGCGCACGCGATAGATGCCGCGATTGCAGCTCATCCATAAATTGCCGTAGGCATCTGCCAGAATTTGAAACACGCCATCGTTGAAGAGTCCGTCGCGCGTCGTATAGCGCGTGAATTTGCCATCTTTTAAGCGGCCCAGCCCGCTATCATAGGTGCCAATCCAGAGAACGCCGTCCGGATCTTCATACAACGCGCGCACGGCATTCCCCGGCAACCCATCCTTGTCGGTCCACGTCGTGCTCTTGCCATTCTGCCAACGCATCAAGCCGCCGTAACAACCAATCCACACGCCTCCTTCGACAGCATCAATGGTGACGCGCACCGATTCGCCTGGCAGTCCGTCCTGCATTGTGTAGCGTTGCGACTGGCCGTCATATTGGCGAATCAATCCGTGATCGGTGCTAAACCACATCGCGCCCGTTCGGTCCTGATGAATGGCATTGAGTGCTGGCGGGCCGGGCATGAATTGCTCTTTGACCGAAGTGAAGCGCCCTTGCTCGAAGATTTGCAAATCCGTATGCGTCGCAATCCACAGTCGCCCGGCGCGGTCTTCGCAGAGAGTCGTCACCGCCCCGCCGCTCAGCCCATCGCGCGTCGTGAAGTTCGTGATTTTTCCTGCCTTGATTTGACTCAAGCCGCCTTCCCACGCCCCTACCCAAATCGTGCCCGCGCGGTCTTCGTAGACAGGATAGACATTCCGATTAATCAATCCTTCTTCCTGCGAAAATGTGGTGACAGTCTGTTTGCGAATGCGATACAGCCCTTGTCCATCCGTCCCCAGCCAGAGATTACCGTCGCGGTCTTCGTAGAGTGTATTCAGGGTGATGGTCTCAGACTGTCCGGACGAAGGGACTGTCAGCTTGCGTGACAAGTTCCGGACGATCTCCATCTCCCAAATTTTTCCCGTCCGGTCGCGCCACTCAGTCAGCGGAAGAGCTGCCCGCGGTTGCTTGTCCTGAGGCGGAAAAACGGTCAGCTTCCCGCCTTTGAGTCGGAAGATTTGCTCGTTCTCAGCCATGATCCAAATCGTGCTATCGGTCCTGGCTACGTACCTAATCTGCCCGCCCACTTCGGCAGGCACTGCAACATGCTCCCATTCGCCTTTTGCAAACAGATGCAGTCCGGTTTGATCCACACCCCAGAAACCACTCTCATCGTTCCATCCTAATCTGCCTGAGCTGCCGGAGAATGACAGCGGATCGCGCTCGACAAATCTTCCGGCTGCAGGGTCCCACGCGCGCACTTTATTGCCCGTCAAGGCCCAGAGATGTCCCTGTGGGTCGCCCGTCAGCCCACCCACATAACTTTTGGGCAAGCCTTGGTCAGTCGAATATGTGGTGAATTGCCCCTGATGATACCGCGTGATGACGCCCACTTCGGTGCCCGCCCACAGATCACCCTGCGCATCCTGATAGAGGCAGGTGAAACGATTGCTGCTAAGACCGGGCGTAATGCTTTTGTTGAAGACGGTGAAGCGCACGCCATCAAAGCGCGTCAGCCCATCAAACGTGGCGACCCAGAGATAGCCTTCCGGCGTCTGTTGAATGGCGGTGATGATGTTTTGCGGCAGGCCGGTGTCCGCCGTCCAGTGATCGAAGCGGTATTGGGCCATCGTCGGAGAAACAAGGGCCGCGGCCAACAGGCAACACAGGCACAGCAGAATGAGGTTCCGTCTCCTGACACACATTGGAAACTTCGCGGCTCGGTTGGCTTACAGCAATAGGTACGAATCGGACGGTCGCCGGATGGCGACACGGCTTGATTCTATCAGTTTTGGCAGTGGATGAAGGGGTTGGCTGTCCGATTGTGACGAGACCATCAAACCGCCCAAGGTAATCATTCCACCGGTGAATTCATGCGTGTACGGTGCATCAACCGGCGGTCGTAGGGGCGGCTCGCGAGCCGCCCCCAATTGCCTCTCGGCTATGTTCTCCGCAGCCATCCTTTGTCCGCGATGGTGCGTTTTGGGGCGGCTCGCGAGCCGCCCCTACGGGTGCAAGGGAATCATTCCATAGGTGAATTCATGGCATGTGACGGTCCGTCAACGAACATGAAGGACCTCCTCCATGTAGCGGTCGGCGGCGGCGGCGGCCTCCTCCGGACTGCTGCCGTTCTGACGCGCGCTCAGGTAGGGCGCGTACCAGTCCCACCAGTGGTGCTCGGCGTGCGTCTTCTCGTAGTGGCCGTGGTGCTCCGCCGTCTCGTGGAGGAGCTCTGCAAGGGTTGCGACGTCCGTGGCTCGTGCTGGCGTCAACTTCCATTCGCGGCCGGGAAGCCGCGTCTGGATCTCCTGGAGCAGCCAGCCGTTCCCGTCCGGATCCTCGAACGAGGCAAACGAGTAGTAGGAACGACCTTGCGGGTCGCGCCCGCCGACGCGTGGGTTCTCCACGGCGTTGTTGAAGGGGCCGCCGGCGTAGTGGAAGACCTCGCTCACGTCGACGCCGCGGGCGATCAAGTCGTCGCGGGCGGCGTCGACGTCGTCCACGGCGAGGACCAGGCTGTCCGCCGAGCCAGGCTTGGCCGACGTGATTCCCTTGCCGAAGATGATCGAGGCTTCCGAGTTGTGCGGCGTCAGCTGCACGACGCGGAAGTCGTCGCCGGTCGCGAAGTCGGCGTCGAGCCGCCAGCCGAGATTCTCGTAGAACGCCTTCGCGCGGTCGACGTCGGAAACGCCGAGCACCACGACTTCGAGCTTCATGTCGACCGGTTCGCCTTTTGCGGCTTTTGTCGTTGCCATGAATCCTCCTATTAAGTTCCAGCCATTATTTATAGGTGCTTCTTTGCCGGCGTCTGATGTCGTTGCGCGGACAAGAATGCGGGCGCAACGGGATCCGCACCCTCAGGCCGTTTTCCCCGCCGCGGTGAACGTCGCCGCATTCTTCCTGACGAACTCCTGCACGCTCAGCGGCCCTTGCCCCGTCAGCGTGAGCACGTCGTCCGACAGCCGGTCGTACCGTCCCGCGCGGTGCAAATCGGCCATCGTGATGAAGTGGTTCACCACGTGAACCGGCAAGCCGAGCTTGAGCAGCCCGTCCCGCCACGCCTCGACCGGAATGTCCTGAAAAGTAATCGTGCGGCCAAGCGCCTTCGAATATTCCCCTGCATAGAAATTCATATTCTCGGACTGCGGACCAGTCAGGTGGTAGTCTTGCCGATGTGCGGCTGCGGATTGGTGAGCAGCGCGGCGACCACGCGTGCAACGTCTTCCGCTGCGACCGGCGAAGTCTTGCCCTCGCCGAACGGTAGTCTGATCTGATTTGATTCCCTGACCGACTCCGATGTGAAAATCATGAAGAGGCCTTCGAGAAACACTGTCGGCCGCACGTGCACGACTGGCAGACCGGACCAGTTCAGCGCCTGCTCGGAGAGCCACTGCAGCTTGTGCTGCGGGCTCGCGGTGGTTTCGGTAATGCTCATCTGTGACAGCGTCATCTGCGACATATTGATGAACGCCTTCACGCCGTGATGCTTCGCCACCGCGGCCGTATTGACAGTCGCGGCCAGATAGGCATCCGAAACTGACATGCCGAAGTACATCGTCTCGCAGCCGGCAATCACTCTATGCATCGAATCGAGATCGAGCAGATTGCCGATCACGACCTCCGCACCCATGTCGCGCAACGCCTGCGCGCGTTCGTCTTCATTTCGCACCATCGCACGCACCGCTTTGCCTTGCTTCAACAACAGTTCCGTGACCGTGCGCCCTACCCCGCCGACGCGGCCCGCCGCTCCGGTGACCAGAATGGGATTTGTCATGTTCTTCACTCCCGTGCGTTCACCTGAATCGGAAGTCAGATCTGTTGAATGCGAGCGTCAACCAGCAGAATCACTTGTCCCTTACGCGTGACGTTCGATGCTCTTTGAGTATAGGGGCGAGTCAGTGCGGCGACAGGTCGCCGCTTTTGCGTTGGTTACTACAATAGCTAAATCCAAAGCGGCGACAAGTCGCCGCACTCCATACTAAGCCAGTGGGCGCCTTTCCGCTCATCCTCTCAATTTACCTGATCCGAGTCGTCGGGTCTCCAAACAGCGTCCAACTTCTACGCACGTCCAGATCGCTCGTCAGCGCCTTCGCCTTGAGAGCTGCTTCGCCTATAGTCAAGCTGCCCCCCTGGCTCCAGCCGTTCACCACCGTCTGTATGATTCCCCGATCGATCGTCACCTGGCTCGGGTTGATACTGAATCCGCTCGAGGCCCAGACTACTACTGCCCCGCCCTGCGATTTCAGTGCCGCCTCCGCCAGACTGTCATACGTCGGGTAGGTGAACATCCCGTTGGTGCAGTCCATCATGAAGTAGAAGCCCAGCCCTGCCTGCCCGTTGAGCGTCCTGCTCGAACGAGAGGTGAACAAGTCTCCTCGCCAGTTGTCGATCCCTCCGTGGCCTATGTAATTGACCACTGCCGGACCTTCTCCCAGCGCCGATAGGATCAGACTTCCTGCCGTCTGATCGTCGTACTGGCTCCGGAAGACCTCGTCCAGCTTGACCGTCTTCGGCAGCAGTCCCCCGATGTCCTTGGTTGCTGCCTCGAAATCGGCGACGTCGTTGCTGTCCGAAACAAGCAGCACTCGCCGCTCGCTCGCCGGTTGACCCAGCTCGTACTGCGCGATCTTGCCGACTATCACCTGCGCCTCGGCTGCCGTATGCACCGGCAACCGCCCGATCGGCAGATCAGCCAGATCGTTGCTGTCGAAATCCGTGTACCAGTCGTCGTTACTTACCTCTATGAAGTTGGTGTTCGAGAACTTCGCCGGTACAAAGTCGACGTCTCCCTGTTGCAGGTAGTTCCGCGGGTCGAGACTCGCGTCTCCCACCAGCAGCACGAACCGGGGAGCCACCTTCCAGCTCTTCCTCGCCTGCCCGAGGAAGTCCCTGATCGCCTGCGGGCTCTTCGCTCCGAAGCTGAACTCGTCGTAGACGTCTGCCACATCCACGATCGCCACCTTGTATCCCTGCGATTCTCGCAGTGACTTGAGTGGTGCCAGGCTCGTCTCGAAATCCGAGTGGGTGATGATCACCAGGTCGGCCTGGTTGTTTGACGTTGCAAGCTGCGACGCCTCGTTCGGTACCAGTTGCCGCGGCCGTGCAAACGCATCCTCAGTCGAGGCAATCAGCTTGCGCGTCACCATGCCTGGCTACCGTCACCGTCGCGTCATACTGCCCGCCGCTTGAGCTCACCGACACTGCCAGCTCCTGAACCGCGCTCGCGTCCGTCACGTCAACCACGTGGACCCGGTCGTTGGTGAACCCTGTCAGGCGAACCTGCTGCCCGCCCGAGGCCGTGAATTGGAGCCCATTCTGGTAGGCTACAAATGACCTCGGATAGGTGATCCTCACGTACTGGACAAGACTGTCATCGTCCGCGCCGTTCATTGCCGTGAGCGTGACTGTGTTGTCGCCCTCCCTGAGCAATGCCGCCGGCAGCCTGAAGCTCTGCTGCTTCGTGTCTGTCCCGTCAAAGACGATCTCACCCTGGGACTGCCCGTTGACCGTCACCGCCACCCGGTGATCCGAGTCGCCCGGCAGCGAGCTGAATCCGACCATTGAGATATCGAGTACCCCGTCTCCCGGAGCCAGATTCCTCAATGTCAGCACCTGGTCCGCAGGCGTGCTCGTCACTGCGGGGCCGAAGAAGTTATCGGCGTCCCCGTTGTTGAGCGCAGCGAAATAGAGGTTCCGGTCTCGCCGCTCGACGACGCTCGCAAAGCTTGACTCTCTTTGCGGGCTCGTCAGAGTCGGGCCGTCACCTATTCGCTTGCCCGAACTTCTGCCGACTGTCAGCCAGTAGACGCGGGTGTCGGTTGCCGTCGTATCCAGGCCGGTCCCGTAGAACTCGACCGCCGATGAATCACCGCTGCCCGTCACCTTGATCGGCTGCTCCACGCCGTCTGCAAATAGTTGCAGGAGGCGCAGGTCGACTCCGGCAGGCAATCCGCCGGCATTCAATTCAGACAGTCCGATGTGGTACCAGCCGGTCTGGCTGACCGAGATCTTGACTGCTGCTCCGCCTGCCAGGCTTCGCTGTTTCGAGGTCGCGGACGCCGCGCTCGCCATTGTCGTCAGAGAGGGCCGGCCGCCAGACCCGAGGGCCGAAGGCGCCCACGTCTCCGTAGTCGATCCGGTGCTGCCGCCCACATCAAACTGCTCGATCTGTCCTCTGGATGCCTCGAGCGGCGTGCTCAACAACCTCGAGTTCCGGTATCTCGAGAGGTCGATCCTTGAGTCCTCCGTCGACTGGAACGGCCCGTGCATCACCCGCTCCCCGTGCAGACTGATCTCTTCCAGCCAGTACGAGCCTCCTCCGGACTTGTCGACCACCCAACTGTAGGACTGACCCGCGGTCATGTCTCGATTGTGACCGGTGAGCAGCGCCGAACCTGCGACCACCGACCGGTTGAGCTTGACTCGCTCGCCGTTCTCTTCGTGATAGATGTTGAATCCAAGGTTGCCCGACTCGAATCCCGTCCGCCATTCGAGCAGCGTCTGTCCTCCATTGCTCCGCGCGTCGAACGAGTCGAATTCAACCGGCGTCGGTACCGTCGTGATGCAGTCAACTCTCAACGGGCAGAGTGGACCGAAGGTGCTGATTTGGCGACCGTTCCTGCCCCCGCCCGGAGCAGTGCCGTCATTATAATTCGCCCGAGTCCCTGTCGGACCGATGCCGGTTAGTAACACGTTTGTTGGACAGGTCGTCGGCGTGAAGTCGACAAAGTAGCAGAGCCGCGAGAGAGTACCGGCGTGGAATGAAGCCCGGGTTCCAGGAAATGTCACCTCCCGTGCCCACGGGAGGGAACGTGGCGGAAGCCCGGAACGGCGCCATTTGGACCTGCGAAGACCACCTGGCCGCCCGGCACGCTCGCCTCGACGGGACCCACATCGATCGGCAACTGGCTCGGGTTGTTCATCTCGAGGCAAATCGTAAACCGCGTAGTCATTCCCGCCGTCGGAGGATTCGGGCCCGAAACGTAAAAGGCAGACTGCGTCAGATATGCCTTTTGCGGCGCCCCACCCGCGTTGGTCGGCAGATAGATTCGGAACGAGACCCAGTACCGGCTGCGACACTGGCGGCGGAAAGATTCCGGTGTCGAAATCCGCATAGAAATCCCCGTAATTAGACGGCCTGTTGGCAGCGCCGACGGTTGCCTGGTAGGTGAGCGCCATATGCCAGATGCCGTATTCGAGCGCCGCGAAACTGTTGTTCCAACCGGAGACGATGGCATGATTCCAGACCCCATTCCCACTAAGCTGGGTCTGCGTCTGACTGAAAGCGCCCGAGCGGGAGGTGAGCGTGTACTGCGTGTTGGGGAACGCGGGAACGTCGTCCGAATCCCAGTCGTTCATGTTCAGCGCGCAGCCGGCCGTCACATACGGATAGAAATCAAAATTGCGTGTGACGTTCGTCGTCGTGCCGGGATTGATGAACGATTCGGCATAAATGTTCAACTCTAGTGGGCTCGGGCTATTGTCGGTGGCCCTTATTCCGAACGCGTTCGTGTTGTCACCGCCAGGGTTTGCCTCGACGTGCAGCCTGTAGTGGCCTGGAGCCGGTGTCAACAGGGTTACGAGGTTCGCGAATTGATTGTGGGCAGCTGGACTTGATAGTGGAAGAGGAAACAACTTGTGAAAGCCCGTGCCGATGGGATCGCCCGTAGCCAGCGCGACAATAGAGCCGCCTGGATCGGTAAGCGTGTAGGTGACGATGGTATCCCAAACTGCACTGGACTGCCCGTCGTCCAGACCAGCCGTGAACTCCGCGCCGGCAGTCGAAGTATCCGCCGGCGAACCGGCACCCACATCTGCATCAAACAGCTCGATCGTTATCAAGGTACGGTTCGGCGGAACCTCAATGTAGTAGTCGTATCCGCTGTTCAAGCCGCCAGCTGCCCGCGAGACAAAGTCTCCAAAGTCGACAGCCACGTTCTTGCCCGACACGAACAGCAGATTGTTTGTCGCCGGCGTGCCACCGATCTGGTTTCCGGCAGCGCGTGTCGCAGGAATCCGTGCCGACCGCGGCCAGAGAGCGAGGGTTCCTACCAATAGCAGCGAGCTCGCCAGGATGAATCCCAGCTTTGCTTTTCTTGATGCGACTGGCGTTCCAATGACGACAAACCTGACCTTCGCTCTCTCCATAGGTGTTTCCCCTCTTCAGAATCAGAAATGAATACCGACTTGCGAGCTTCGAATGCTCAGCGGTTGAGCGCCGGGATCCTGGAGGATTCCGAGAGCCAACGCCGCTTAACTTGATTAGGTGCGGGGATTATGGGACTTCCTGAGGTGACCAGTCAACTTGTTCCGGCAACGCGAGGCTGCCGCGTCGTGACTGAAGAGCACGCGAGACGCGTGCGCTCCCAGGCTGTCCGAGCGTTCCGATTGGGCTACCTGCGAAATTGATCGAAACTAGCCCGGCCCGGGACCGCACGCGTCCGAAAAGATCGTGCCGCAGACTGTCCAGTCTGCGGCAGATTGGCTGAAGCCTTATTGAAGTTGATCCGCCTTTTTTGAAAGTTTGCCGCAGACTGGACAGTCTGCGGCACGATTTCTTCGGGACGCGTGCGTTCCAGGCTGTCCGAGCGTTCCGATTGGGCTACCTGCGAAATTGATCGAAACTAGCCCGGCCTGGGACCGCACGCGTCCCGCGTGCTACTCTCGCGAGCGCGATCTGTAGATCAAAGGCCCAAACTCCAGTCCAACACCCGTAAGGCGCGCAGCGTGTTCCACCGGCTCGGCCGGCCCTCGCCCTCGTCCACCTCGACCGCCATCGTGCCGGGGTGCTGGTTCTCGAGCGGCCACCGGCCGTCGCCGTCGCGCTTCGACTCGACCAGCTCGATCGCCTCGGCCACGCGCTCGTCCGGCGTGGCGCCGGCTCTGCGCAGGTACTCGAGTCCCCGCAGCACGTCGTAGTGCCACCAGGTCGGGAAGGAGAAGCGCGTCCAGGCGGGGTCGATGACCTCACCGGTCGTCAGCCGCCGGAGGAGGCGGCGCTCGAGGAGATACTCCTGCCCGCGGAGGCGGGCCTCCGTCACCTCGGCGCTGCTCCCGCCGGCCAGTTCGTATTCGAGCAGGGCTTCCAGCACGCAGATCGTGGTGTTGAACGACGACCGCGTCGAGCCGTTGGCGGCCTCGCAGTTCCAGCCGCCGTCGGGCAGCTGCTCGCCGAGCAGGCGGTCGATGATCCGCTGGACGTCCTGGCCGAAGTAGGCGCCGCTCGCCGCCACCTGCCCGTTGATGCACGGCTCGACCTCGCCCGCGAAGAAGGGATTGCCGACAAAGTCCCATCCCCGCCACGTGCCGTCCCAGTCCCATCCCCGCCACGTCACGCGGTCGCGGACCAGGCCCACCGCACGACGCGCCTCGTCGCTCGCGGGATCGAGACCCAGTTCTCGCAGCAGCGACAGGACGTGCATCGTGGAGTCCCACCCGCGGTTCCACGCCGCGCCAGCCCACGACCCGTCGGCCCCCTGCAGGGCGAGCAGCCGAGCGCCCACGCCCTCGGTGGCGACCCGCGCGCGCTCGGCCGCGACCTCCTCCGCGGGCGCACCGATCAGGTCTCGCATCGCCTGCCAGCGGATCGAAGGGTCAGAATCAAGCAGCCACTGTATGACCGATCTGTTCGGCTTCGGGGCTTGCCGCTTGGGTGGATTGGTCGCCATCGGCTGGGTAATCCTTAGGTTGGTTAAAGAATCAAATTCGATCCAGGGTCACGCCTCGGCTCATTCGCTTCCGCAAGGCAAGGTCGGTCGGTGTCATTCCGAGCATTCGGCGAAAGGTTCGTGTCAAGTGCGCCGCGTCGGAAAACCCGGCACTGTGAGCGGCTGCGGTTACACTGGCGCCAGCCATCAAGTCGCAGCAGGCCCGCTGCAGACGGAGCCAAAGAACATACGGCCGGAGAGGAACTCCCGTCGACTCGGTGAAAACGTGCATGAAGCGCGACTGCGACAGGCCAGAAATGCCAGCCAGGGTTTTGAGAGAAAAATCATCAGAAATGTCAAGCTTCTCGCGCAGGTGCTTGAGTACAAGACTCACGCCAGGGTGGATCCTCACGGGGCGGCGTCGATGAAGTAGTTCCGTTCTAACCCATCGCTCGACGCGTGCTTCGGTAGGCATCCTTCCCAGGGCTACGCGCCAGCGGGCGACCTGGATTTCCGAAATACAGGAGATGCCGCCTTCGATTCGTTCACTGAGCGCTGCACCCAATTCGCTTTCGGAATCAACAAAGCCGATCAGGACTGTTGTGTCTCGCGCATCGACTTCGTGAGCCGCATCTGGGCGCACTAATGCGGCGCCGCATCTCATCCATTGATCGCCGGACCTGCCGCGAATCAACAGGGTCCCGCGCATTGCCATTACCAACTGAACAGAGTGATGGCGATGACTGCCGGTTGTGAAGCCTGGCCCCCACACGATCATGGCAGCAGGCCAGACAAGCCTTCCGGGAGTCGGCCGGGGAGTCGGATGTGATCAGCATGGCCATATTCCGCCTTGAGCGGAAATCCTGTTTAAGAATCTCAGCCAGTATATTCAAGCCCCTCAAGAGATGAAACGGTATTCTCTCTTCTGGCGACACACCTGAATTTCATGGTTCGTGTCGATTTGCCCTTTTCCCGTTCGACGTACGGATGGTGACATCGTGACGACCTTATGCTGGAGTCACAGTTTAATCAGAGTCCGGTTTGCGAGGAGAGAACATATGCAACCTCAGGACGAAATCGGAGTAACTTCCAGGAGAAAGCTGTGGACCGGACGCCTGATCACGGTTCTCACGGTGGCTTTCCTGCTCTTCGACGCGATGGTCAAGGTGTTGAACCTGCCGGTAGCCGTGCAAGGAACGCTAAGGCTCGGATATCCGGCCAGGCTCGTCATGTACATTGGCATCGTTGAGCTTATCTGCCTGGGGGCGTATCTGTATCCCCGTACGGCCGTTCTTGGCGCCGTCCTGTTGACGGGGTATCTCGGTGGAGCGACGGCGACGCAGGTGAGACTAGAGGATCCGTGGTTTATCTTTCCTGTTGTGGTTGGGGTCCTGGTGTGGGCTGGTCTGTTTCTGCGCAATGGGCGCTTACGCCCTCTTTTTCCATTACAGTCGCTGAAAGCCCCTGCTCTTTGGCGAATCGGCGCACTGTTGTGCGTGCTACTGCTCGTCGTTGTGGCCTTTGTCACCCTTAGGAGCGGTGACCGGCACTCCGCGAAGCTGCGCAACCCGGATCTGGAGTACCTGAAGGCCGTAAACAGCGTCGCCCCGCCAAAGGACCCGGAACTGTTGTTCATACTGATGACTGAGTTTGCGAATTCGAACTTGCAGGATGAGGGAGCGGAATTTTTCAGCGCGCGTCTCAAGCAATTTGAGCCCCAGTTGACTAGTGTTCAGAAGTCTTTGTACCTGGGAATCATTGGCTTGCTGCGCGCTCAGCATGCCTCCTCGGTGCCTCTTCTGAAGCGCTACGGGTACGTAAAGGATACGATTGCCACCCTCGATCAGGCCAGGCAGCTCTCAGGCGGCCAGGTTTTCGTCGTGAACTGGATCGCCGGTCTCGTGCATACGAAGCTCCCAGGCTACTTTCACCAACGAAAGGCTGCACAGGAGGAACTCGCCTGGTGTCTTCAGCACGCGGACAAAGCGCCTCATCCAGCATGGTTGCGCGAAGTTTATTATCATCTTGGCAAACTCGCGCTGAATGATGGCGATACAGCAAAGGCCCAGGAGTACCTGCGGCGCAGCGGCTATTCCGATTTCGATCACCCGATCACACTGGCAACGCCGTTTTCGGAGGACAAAGCCTCCGGTCATGCGTTTGCGCCGAGGCGCATTACCGAGGTCGTTCCCGGTCGCGTCTATGCGCTGTCCGGCTTCGAATTCACGGAATACTACTTTGTTGTTTCCCAGGACCGGCATCAACTCATCAGCATTGACGCAGGCACGCGACCGGACTTCGCAAAAGGTGCATACGAAGCGCTGCAAGCCTTTGCGCCAGGACTGCCGCCGATGACAACCGTGTTCGTTACTCACGCCCACTGGGACCATGTCGGCGGTCATTCATACTTCCGCGGCCTCAACCCTCGTCCCAAGTTTTACGGGCGAGGCAACTATCAGGAAGAGTTCGAAAAGGAATTCAACGGGCCGGAGGTCTTCGCAAAGCAGTTCTTCGGAGAGCGATTCAGCTCGGAGGATGTTCTGAGCTACAAACCGGACATTACGATCGACAATCGAACGGACCTGAACATCGGCGGATCGAAGTTCGAGCTGATCCCAGTTCGAGGGGGTGAGACGCATGATGCCATGTTGATTTATCTACCCGACGAAAAAGTGATGTTCATGGGAGATGTCATCATGCCGTATCTGGGGGCTCCCTTTGATGAGGAGGGTGATCTGCAGGGACTATTCGATTCGATTGATGTGATAGTGAGCAGGAATCCTCAGCACCTCCTGCACGGGCACGAACCGCTCACGCGGAACTTCACCTCACCGCTGATTCTCAGCCACCTGAAAACGGATTTGGCATGGTTGCGAGACCAGGTGCTCACGGCCATTCGTCGTGGTGACGAGCGGGCCGCTATTCATGAATCAAACCTCATCCCGCCGGATCTCCTGGCCCATCAGCCCGATGCCCATCAGCCTTACTACATCCTGCGCGAGCATGTGATTGACAGAATCTATGATCAAAACGTCGGGTACTGGGAGGCGAACCTCCAGGGTCTGGCTCATCCGGGCCGGCTGGATCGCGCAGAACTTCTCGTTGACTATCTGGGCCTCTCCGACGCGCAAATTGTCAAAGCAGCCGATCGTCTCGCCGCAGACGGCAGGTATGCAATGGCAGCGGAGCTGATCGAATCCGCAGAGGCAAAGTTTCCCGCCAGCGATTCTCTCAAACGCGCTAAGCGCTTCGTCTATCTGAAGCTGATGGAAAAGAATCAGAACACGGATCCGTTCAAATTCATCATTTATTCGGGAAAAATTGGCGAACAGACGCCACAGATTAATGCGTATAACACTAAATGAGGCCTGACGCGGCCTCCTTAGGTTAGGAGGCCAATGTTTATGGATGTCAGTAGAAGTTGGGCCGAGATCGATTCACGCACTCTCAATCAAGAATTAACCCGCCCGTACCACCCGCAATCCGTGCAGTGAACCCCGTCCGACAGTGACAAGCACTTCCCCCCGCATTCCGAACACTGCCCAGACTCCCGATCCCGCGCGCCCATCAGCCACTGCAAATGCGACTCCCACACCGCGGCGATCGTCGCCCAATCGAAGGGCTTCCGCCGGGCCCGCGCACGAATCTTCTCCATACGCGCCCGATTCCCGTTGACCTCCCCAATCAACTCCGCGGCCCGATCCACGGTATCCCTGGCTCCCGGATCGCCTTCCACAAGAAAACCGTTCTCCCCGTGCTCGATCAACTCGGGAAACGCCCCCACGGGACTCGCCACCACTACGCACCCCGCTGCCATTGCCTCCACCACGATAATGCCGAACGGCTCGCGCCGCGTCTGCAACTGCACGAGAAACGCGCTCTTCTTGTATTCGGCCGCCAGGTCGCGCTGATTGATCAACCCTCCATACACGATGCAGGGCTCTTCGGGCTGCACTTCCTCCTTCAGGCCTTCTCCCCAGAGCTTGCTCCCGCCGAAATAATGCAGCCGGAATCGCGAGTCCTTCCGGTGGAGCCGGCGCGCAACCTCCAGTGCCGCATCGAAACCCTTCGAAGGATGACTTGAATGAATTAGCCGATGCGCATTGCGCCGCGGCCCCAGCCACCCCGTCCAATTCCAGCGATTCACCCCGTAGTGCGTCACGAAAAGATTCCGCGTGAACGCCCCCGACCGGGTCATCTCCGTGCGAATGAAATTACTGCAGACGTAAGTGGCGTCGGGATTCAGATCGTGCGCCCTCTTAGGTACTTCCAGCCCGCTTAAAAGAAGGATGCGCACCCGCGCTTCGATCTCCACCGCCAGCAGCGGCGTCAAATCGATCCCACCGCCCGAGGAGTGCATGACCAGCACATCCGCGTGAATGCCGCTCACGCTGTCCAGCGGCCGGTATAGAACCCCGTCCAGCCGCGCCTCCCGCGCGCAGTTGCAGATCACCGACACCCGATGACCTCTCGCCGCAAGCGCTGCCGCGATGCGGATGCGAGCTGTCAGCCCGCCACCCACACCCTTTCGATCCGGCGTGGATCCGTCATACAGAAAATGTCGATCCGGACAATAAATTGAGATTAGCCGCCCTGGACCATTCACAGCCCGCCCCAATCCCTGCCCCTAATCCCTGCAGTATCGCGTGTACCACTTAACCTGCTGCGGACACACAAACTTCCCCATTGCCCGATCCTTCCGCGCCACAATCCAGGACAGCGTATCCCCCGGCGCCGACGGATCCGCTACCGGTTTCCCGTCCATAGTCGAATATTTTTCGAAGATCACGCGAAAGCCGTTCAACTCTAGTCCGACCCGCAGACACTCCGGGTTAAACACATGGAACCCGTGCCCGTAGTAGCCGTTCACCGGCGTATGCAGCAGGTAGTGACCCCCAGGCGCCACCATGCGCAGGCAATTTTCAAAACACTGCCGCGTATCGAAAACATGCTCCAGGCTGCCGATGTCGATGAACGTTCCGTAGCGATCGTACTCCGTCGCCGGCACCGCATAGTTCATGTCGTAGCGCAGCTCCGAGCGCGGGTCGAAAAGATCGAGCGACGTCGCCTGGATTCCAAACGTGGCGAAGTACTCACCCAGGTGTAGATACTGCCTCCCGTCGAGCGTCGCCCCCGCATCGAATTCCTGAAATCCGAAACAAAGCAACGGATCGCGAAGAAATCCAGGTAAGGCAAAGATTTCCTGATAATAAGGACCGTGGGGTACCAGAATCATGACGAGGCCGCATCATAACCGCCGCCCAAAAGGGGGTCAATCGACTCGACACTCTGCCGCCTCTGCGGGTCTCAGGGGTTGAATTTGCCAGACTCGGCGTATCGGCTGCTCGGTGAAATCAGTCTTTACTCCGCTGCACTCTCAAAGTTGAGCACATTCTGCGGATAAATCCGGGAATACCGTCGAAGCGGTCAGCACGAGAGTAATTGCGAATGCGGCTTTTTCCGAACTCAATTGCGCTCCGAACGTTTAATCAGGAGTCTTTTGATCTGCTCAGATCAAATTTCAAGACTCGGCCCGAAGGTGGATAATAACGACGACTGAGGTCAGCGGGAATCCGCTCGTCTTAAAGAAGGTCATGTCAAAATCAGGCGACCGCAGGCGCAGCCGTGCACGCCCCTTGAAATCACAAAAGCAGGGCGCCGATCAAGCAGATCAAGCAGATCGGGCCAGCGACCTGCCGGCGCGGGCGCACGCGCCAGACGGGCGCGATCTGCTCGATCGCATTCTGAACACGCCACACCTCGAGCATGTCGTCCCCCGATTGGGACCTGATCTGCTTCACGGGATCATTCAGCGCTGTGGACTTGAGGATTGCGGCGAGATCGTGGCGCTGGCGACACCCGAGCAGCTGGCGCAGATTTTTGATCTCGACCTGTGGCGCGCCGCCCAACCAGGCATGGACGAGCAGTTCGACGCCGATCGTTTCGGCGTGTGGCTTGAAGTGCTGCTGGAAGCCGGCGCCGCCGTGGCCGCGGAGAAGCTCGCGGGAATGGACGTCGACCTCGTGATCGCCGGGTTCGCACAGCACGCGCTCGTCTACGATGGCGCGGCTGTTACGCCTTATGAGACGACGGACGGAGAGCTGGTGGAACCGATTCTCTCCAATGACAGCGGACTCACTTTCGACCTTGGAGGTTATCGACTCGTCGCCAGGCGCGCCGACTCCTGGGAGGCGATTGTCCAGGTCCTGATGTCCCTCGGCGAGGGCCATTCCGACTACTTCAATCAGGTGATGCGGGGATGCCGCACGCTCTCAAACTCCGGGCACGAGGTCGATGGACTCGACGACCTGCTCCGCGAGGGGGATCAGGTCATGTTCGACGTGGCTGTCGATCGTGAAGGACGCCGGGAGAAGCAGGGATATGTGACACCGGGTCAGGCACGGGCCTTTCTCCAAATGTCACGGGAGCTGCGGCCTGGGAGCGACGCCGCGGCGCCCGCCAATCCGCTCGCGAGTGCATATTTCCGAGGCATCGAGCGACCGCAACGGCGGAAGCCCAGGGCGCATTAAGTGCCTCAGGCCTCCTGACAGAGGGGAAAGAGGTGCAGCCTGCCCCGGAGGACTCCGCAGAGGCGGTCGCGGCGGTCTTCGAGGTACTCCACGAAGCAGGGATCCTCGGCGAGCCGGCTCGAGCGCTGCGCCAGCGGATCAGAGGCGCACGCGCCGCGCCTGAGCCACATAAGAGCGCGCCTGGAGTATGCGCTCGACCAGGACCACGCCGCCTATTTGGCGAGGAACGAGGAACTCGCCTATCTTGCAAACACGCTCATTGCCGGATGTTCCATCCAGTCGCGGCCCTTTACGCCGCAGGAGGCAACGGATGCGGCCGTCGCGATCTGCAACCTTGGCCTGGAAAACTGGCCGCCGCACTGGCTCCCGGCGAACTCGACGGCGCTTCCCATCTCCTTCCTCGTCGATCACGATCTTGTCAGCGTGTTCCAGGTCGGGTGGATGGTCCTTCATAACGAGGTCGGCATGTACGCGGCGGAGCAACTGATCTCAGTCCTGAAACATTTGCGGTGTGACGACCGCGAGATTCAGATTGAGCTCGATGCGCTTCGTATCGAGATGGCGAAACATTGGCGGGCCGGCGCACCATGGCGCGCCCGGCTCGCGCTGGATGTGATCGCGATACTGGACATGCCGGCGTGGGCCGTATTGCTCGCCCTGATTGACGAATGCCCGGCGTTGCACCCGGGCGTCGGCGCGTCACGGGACCGGCGAATTCTGTCAGTCAGAGCTTCTGACTTCGAATTCATTTCGGAAAACAGCCAGATCGCGTCCATCCGCGAATTCCTGCTTTCGCTGCCGGAAACACTGCGCGGCTGAGCGTGATGGGCTCGCGATATCCAACGGAAGGGTTACTGAAGTGAGATCTCAAATCGCATTCGCTTGTCTTGTGATCATGTTAGCGCCGAGTGTTCTTAGCGAATCGCTGCCCCAGGCCACGGACGGGAAAGCGAAAGTCGAAGCCTTCTCGTTCGCCAGGGTGAAGTACTTCCATCGTTTCACGAAAGACGATCAACACGAATACACCCCGGAGGGCCAGGAGGATTTGAACGCATGGGCGGATATGGTCACGATACATCTCTATCGAAAAGCCAAAGACGGTGACGCCCTCGCCGCAATGGCGAACGCTGTTCTGGAGAACTACAAGGCAAACAAAGGAATGGTTGTTAAGACTGATTCGGTTCCCAGGACTACGAATAAGCCGGCGGAGCATTTGATCGTTGTAGTATTTGCTCGTCCTGAGTTCATTGAGGCTGCTTTCGCCAGGTTCAGAATGCATAACAGCGTTGGCAGCGCCGTGATCTATTCGCACCGGATTTACGGAAACAAGGCTGGAGACGAGATGAGTGCGTGGCTGAAAAAAGAAGGCCCGACCGTCGAGAGGACTCTGATGCAATGGGACGCGATGCCACAGCCAGGCTGACAACCGGTTTCCACGAATTCACCGGTGGAATGATTCCCTTGCACTCGTAGGGGCGGCTCGCGAGCCGCCCCCAAAGGGACCTCCGCAGACAGAGGATGTGCAGCGGGGAATATTGCCGAGGGGCAATTGGGGGCGGCTCGCGAGCCGCCCCTACGGCCGCCCTACCGCACCGTCACACGCCACCTTCACTCATGGACCACACAACCTGCAGGAATTGTCCGCACTACCGTTCTACCTACCTTCGAATGAATAGAGGGCCCGCTGATTTTGACCGGGCAACGTGGAGAAAGAACCTGGGAGCCTTGACGTGAAACGTGAAAAACACCTGATTATTCGAGATGGTTAAACTGCGGTGATCAGGTGACCTATTCTACGCATTTTCTGCGGAGAATACTTGCTTCTGCGGTGATTACGGCGCTATAATCTCCGCAGGAGATGCGGAGAATGTATATCCATGAGCGTAAGGACTGGCCCCGGTTCACTGGGACCGGGAGCAGCTCGCCGAACCCCTTGCCGCCGTCCGCCACCGGCAGGGCCGGCTGATCGGCCACATGGAAGCCCTTGGCTTCAATCTCCGTCAGGAAGCCATCGCTGCAAACCCTGACCGCCGATGTGCTCAAGACCAGCGAGATCGAAGGCGAAAAGCTGGACGCGGAACAGGTCCGGTCGTCGATTGCCCGCCGCCTCGGCATGGATATCGGCGGCCTCAAGCCGGCCGACCGCAATGTCGAGGGCATCGTCGAGATGATGCTCGACGCCACGCGCCACTACGACCAGCCGCTCACTGACGAGCGGCTCTTCTCGTGGCACGCTTCGCTGTTTCCCGACCGGGCGCAGCGGCATGACCAAGATCAGGGCGGGGGCCTGGCGCGACGACAGCACCGGCCCGATGCAAGTCGTCTCCGGCCCGATCGGCAAGGAGCGCGTTCATTTCCAGGCGCCCGCGGCGACCGGCTCGACAGCGAAATGAAGGCATTCCTGGATTGGTTCAACGCCAACGCCGACATCGATCCGGTCCTGAAAGCAGGGCTGGCGCATCTCTGGTTCGTGACCATCCATCCGTTCGATGACGGCAACGGCCGCATTGCGCGCGCGATTGCCGACATGGCTCTGGCGCGCTCAGAAAACAGCCCGCAGCGCTTCTACAGCATGTCGGCGCAGATCCGGCAGGAGCGGAACGCCTACTACGACATCCTTGAAGAAACGCAGAAGGGCACGCTGGATATCACGCCCTGGATGGAATGGTTCCTCGGCTGCCTGGGCCGCGCCATTGACGGCGCACAAACCACGCTCGGCGCCGTCCTCGCCAAGGCGCGCTTCTGGGAGTCCATCGCCGGTGTCGCGCTCAACGACCGGCAGCGCCTTGTGCTCAACCGCTTGCTGGACGGCTTCGAAGGCAAGCTGACGACATCGAAATACGCGAAGCTCGCCAAGTGCTCCCAGGACACGGCGCTTCGCGACATTCTGCCGCTTGTTGAGCGCGGAATTCTTGTCCGCAATCCCGCAGGTGGGCGCAGCACGAGCTACTCGCTTGCCAGGATTCCACAGCTATGAGAGAGAGACCGAGCACTTTGATTCGCAACGAGCTCGTGCCCCCAGCAATACTCAATTTCGCAATAAAGCAATGAAATAAATCAGTCACGGGCCTGCAGGAATAATTTCATCATTTCTCGTATCACGGCGCAGGGTCAACCAGCGCCGGCACCCATAAGTGTGAAACCAGCGCTCAGCGGTGGGGCCTTCGCTGTTTCACGCATGAAGGCACGGTCGAGATCGCGTTCATCGGGATCAGTAAGTGAGTCCGGCACTACGTGAATCTCCCCAAACACAAATTCCTCGATGGGACGTGGGCCGCAATTTGGACATGGGATGCGGATGCTCATATGTGCTTGCTCCGATCAGTCCTCAGTGCGTCCCTGCCGATCCGCGATCAGCCAGCGTGCGATCTCTGGCGAACCTGTCGAGCGAGAATGGCGCAATAGTTGGGGCGTTTGCCCAGTGGCGATGAGTTCGGCCATCTGCTCACCGCCCGCCGGGATGGCTTTGAAACCCCAGGTTCCCCATCCGGTAGTGAGATAGAAACCTTCAACCCCGGTTCTTCCCATAATTGGTGAGTAATCAGGGCTCATATCGCAGACGCCCGTCCATTGTCGCAAGACGCGTAGATTCCGTAAGAAGGGCAGCAAGGTCATGGCCCGATGAGCGCAACTCTGGAGGAAGTGATGGCCTGAACTGTAGGAATAGCTGGGCTGACGGTCAATCTCCGCTCCCAACATCATATGCCCGCCCGCGGTTTGCAAGGCGTAGCACAAGAGGCCCGACGACGCTACGATCCGATTGAACCCCGGAGCATAAGGGTTGGTGACAAACGCCTGGAGTGGGTGCGTGCGGATGGGCAGGCGCACGCCTGCCATCGCGGCGAGCTTTGTAACGTGACCGCCGACGGCGGAGAGAACCACACCGGCTGAAATGCGGCCGGCATCGGTTTCGACTCCCGTAACCCGCTCACCATCCCTGACCAGTCCTGTCACCGCAGTTCGCTGGCTGATGTGAACCCCGCGTTGCATCGCTCCTTCGGCATAGACCCACACCACGCGGTCGTGGCGGGCAGTTGCGCCCTCGTGGTGATAAGAGGCGCCGAGGATCGGCCAGGCTCCGCCGCCAGTCAGGTCGAGCTGTGGGCAGAGCTTCTTAATGTCATCTGGACCGACATACTCTGTCCTGGCCCCAAATGCAGTGTTGACCTCTGCTCGTGCCCGCTCCGCTCGCACTCCCGCCTCGCTGTGAGCAAGCCAGAGCAGACCCTTCTGTTTGTGCATAGTCCAGCGGTCGGTCTCTGCTTCAAGGCTGCGGTAGAGATCAACGCTGTGCTGATAGAAGCGCACCGCTTCCGGAATACCGTAGTTTGCGCGGATGATCGTCGTATTGCGGCCTGGATTTCCCGCGCCAATATATTTGCGCTCGAGTACGGCGACGTTCGTGATCCCGTGACGTGTGGCGAGGTAGTATGCCGTCGCCAGGCCGTGACCGCCACCGCCGACTATCACCACATCGTAACTGCGCTTGAGTGGATGCCAGCTGAGTCGGACCCTTCTCTCAATGAACTCGTTCACTGCAAGCGCTCCTCAAGATCAGTAGTGTATGGTGCCGGCACAATCAGCAACACGCGGTCTTCCTCGAGCCACAATTTCATCGGGAGGTCAGCCACCGCCCCTTGCGCAAACGCAGGTCTTTCGCGAGGCAGTTCCCACTCACACGCCCGCTCCAGAAAGGCCAGTGCCTCCTCAGCCGCGACCCAAGCGCCGGCAAAACCAGCGTCGCGCTGACGATGGCGTGCGGGTCGTTGACGATGTCACGCGCAATCTCGTGCCTGGCCTCATCGATGACCAGTGCTTCGTCGGGCGCGATACGCATCGCCAGCGCGCCCCTGGGCCAGATGGCGGCATTGAGCGCCGCTGGTGTGGCGATGATTCTGGTTGCGTTATGTGTTCCGCGAGGATGCGTTTAAGCTCGGGCACGATTTCCTTCCGGGTCATAGAATGGTTCGGCACACGGTGGGCGGCTCGCTGGTCGATCGTCACCTCGCCGGGAAGTTCGCTGCCGAAGAACTTCAGCCAGCCGAGCATCACGGCCTTGCCGAGCACTGGCGAAAATGCCCTTGATGTCACATACCCGGCGTACTCACTGCCGTGCCAGATGACCGCGCCTTCATGCGGCGCTGGTCCCGCCATCTCGAAGCCCACGGTTGCCGGTCGAGCGGCACTCTGTTTGTGCGCTGGATCGCCTGCTTGCCGACAAAGTCGGACTTGTCAAGCTTCACTGCCCACTCGTGGTTGAGTCGCCGCGGCGTAGAATCAAAGTCGGTGTCCTGGCCGACCACGACGTGCCCCTTCTCCAGGCGCAGCTTGAGAAGCGTCTCCAACCCGTGCGGTCTGATCCCGAGGTCCGCCCCCAGCTTCAGCAAGCGGCGCCACAACTCGACGGAATCCGCTATGGCGCTGTGCAACTCAGTCGAATATCACCGGTAAAGCTGAGGCGGAAGACGCGGCACTTGATGCCTGCCACGGTGCTCGCCTGGTGATGCAGGAATTGTGGCGGCTGATCGAGTCCGGCGCGGCCGAGCAGTTCAGTTGCGAGCGGGCCGGTGACGTTGATCGCGCCCACGGACATCGTCTGATTGAGCAGACGAACGTTGAGCTTCCACGATTCCGCCCAATCACGCACCCAGAGCTCGGCAAAGGTCGAGCCGCCGCTGGTAAAGGTCAGGATGAAGCGCGTCTCGTCATCACGGCAGATCATTCCGTCATCCATTACGTAGCCCCGCTCATCCAGCAGGAGCGTGTAACGTGAGCGTCCGGGTTTGAGCGTCGAGACTTTGATGGGATAGAGACGTTCGAGCAACTCCGCCGCATCCGGTCCCGAGATGAGCATCTTACCGAGCGTGCCGACATCGCACAGCGACACAGCTTCGCGCACGGCCCAGTATTCCGCGTCCGTGTTCCCGTAATTCCACGGACGCCACCAGCCACCCATCCGCTCCATCTGCCCGCCCAGATGGCGATGCTCCTGGTCAAGCGCCGTGGCGCGTTGCGTGGTGATGAGAACCAGCCGCCACTTCTGCAAGTGTCAACTGACGGGTGACCGGACGGGCGGTGAAAGGCGGCGGCAGCATCTCGCCACGACCGGTGAGAAAACTGCGAATATGCGGCAGGCAAACAGCGCCCTGGCAGGTGCCGGTGCCGGCCAGCGTCGCCCGTTTCACGAGCTCCAATTCGTGAAAGCCCCGTTCTCGCGCGGCTCCAAGATCTTCAACTCTCACGCCGGAGCAGTGACACACAGTGCCCGACTTCGGAAACGGTGCGATATCAGATTCGCGTGCCGCCTCACCCACCGCCCGCACTGCGACGATTCCGTTACCCATTCGCAACAGCGCATCGCGCGGTTGCAGCCCAATCCGACCGTGACCGTGTCGCACGCGATCCGCCGTTCGCTGCCAGATTCGTCGAGGTAGACCACAGCTTCCACGCGCTCCTCGCCGTCGAAGCGGACGATCTCACCATCTGCCTGCTCGGCGGCCACACCTTCAGGCAGCGTACCCAGGGCAACGACTCGTCCCAGCGCGACGCCAGCTGAGACGAGCTGCGTCGCTGCCCGCGCCGTCACAATCCCGGCCAGGTGATTGCCCGGCACGACGGGATGGATTTCAGCCGCGCCAGTGGCGACGATGATCTCTGCTTGCGGATGGACATGCAGCATCCCTTCATTGGTGCGAGCCACCCGAGCGGCCCCGGATAGATACCGATTACTTCCTGACCAGCAGTGGCATCGAGTGTTATGACGCACAGGCCGACCTGCTGAGCCTCCAACGCGGCCAAATGTTCAGCTTCCCCCTGACCGATCACCACAACATCGCAATGAAGATTTCGCGCGATGACTTCAGCGCCGTGACGATCGTTCGCCGGTAGGGACGGGAGCCCTTCGGCCGGATGACGTTCGATGACCATCCCTGCTCTCGCCTGGACCTGACAGGTGCGTACGTATGAGATGCCGTCAACCGTGGCGATGCAGTGCGGGCAATCACCCGCGAGGCAAAGGCAACCACCAGAACTCAATGCCTGCTCGCAGCATCGCAATGAGCGCGGTGTCCCCCGCCGCAAACTCGATGGGGGTTGCCGGCAACGATCATTCGTGGGGAATTGGAGTCAGTCATCGACGCTATCCAATTTCAGGCACTGAATAGAAGCACGATCATTGCGTTTCGTTTCACAACCGGATACTGTTCTGAATCCAGCAGGTCTCCGTCGATGAGTGTCGCGTTCCGCAAATGAATGTTCGTGCCGGGGCGCGACCGATATACGACATCGTCACCCGCGTAACGAATGGTGTAGCCCCGGCGGCGGCGTTTGCTCAGCTGATTGCCGCCTGCTCCATGAACAGTCAGTCCGTGAAAAACGTAGACATCCCCCGGTTCGAGGTCCCAGGAAACAATGTCATGTTCGCCGCGCGCCGTCTCGATTTCGGGTATTGGCTCGTAATCGATGTTCCACTCGTATTCACTCACTGCCTCTGTGGTGCCGAATGGCTCCGGCTGGAACCAGCGATTCCAGAGGTGCGAACCGCGGATGAATTCCAGGGCGCCGCTGTGGTAATGATTTTGTCCAGCGCCACCCAGAACGACAAGACTTGCCACCCACGCATCGGCCAGTATGGCTGATCGTTGTGCCAGCGGGTAAGGTGCATGGTTCCGGGTTCCTTGACGAATAATTGATCGTAAAACAGGTTGACTTTGGTGGCCCTGAAAAACTGCTGCGCCAGATCAGGCAACGCTCAGTGCAAACAGAAATCGCGGAGGGTCTTGTCGCTTTCCCACAAGCGCAGATTGCCGTGAAACGCCCGCCTCCCTCGGCCTCGTAGCCGTGATAAAACGGGCCGGGATGCTCAATGTCTCGCTCGATCGCGGCTTCCAGGCCCTCGCGCCAGCCCGCGTTCACAATCTGCCGCAATACTGTTACGCCATCGCGGTCATAGGCTTTGAGTTCTTCGGGCGTGATGATCACCCTGTCCATCTGGCCGCAATCCTCTTCAGAAAGCCGTTCTAAAACCCTTGGGCATGTCCTGCTTGGCGCGGATATCCGCAAGCCCTCAATGTGCCGCTAGCCTGATCAATGTGTACCCTCGAAGCTGCCCAGATAAAAGTCTAATCGATTGACGACATCGAGCGACACACCAGGCGCTGGGATTTAGTCTATCTAAAAGTAGACCCAAAGTTGGATAGTCTGCGGACATATCCACGGGGGACTGACCTGCTCCCCGAGGTGACTATTCAATGGAACAATTTGGAGTGCGGCGACTTGTCGCCGCTTTAAGTTATCTATTGCAGAGTCTATCGACCATTGGCCTCTCAGCTCCAATGCAGCAGCAGGTAACTTAAAGCGGCGCCAAGTCGCCGCACTGCAAATTGCTCCTTGAATAGACCTTAGCAATTAGAATACATCGAATGACAACAGAATGGCCTCGACGCAACACTGCGATCGAGGCCAACTCTGTAAGACGAGGCGTTGACTCCATTCAACGCCTCACTGCAGATGAACGATAGACCGTGCTCCCATCGTCTCTTCAGCAACATGAGCGTTCCGCTGAATCTCGCGCTCGAGTCTTGAGCTGGTTATTTCTCGCCCTGTCTTAATGCCAGCCGGCCATATCTGAAAAAGGAACCACTGATCGCCGTAGCGGTGAAAGACCAGCTTCCCGTGCCTATTCGGTTCCAGCGTCTGAACCGCAATAGTCAACGAGAAGATATTCGTCAAGTTATTTTTGCTGCTGATACTGAGGACGGTGTCGTCTGAACCTG
>CAVUOF010000003.1:0-162962 GCA_963743045.1 uncultured Acidobacteriota bacterium | reverse complement strand
ACTCTCCTAACCGGTTGATTTCCAAGAAGCAATTGAGTGCGGCGACCTGTCGCCGCTTTTGATTTATGTGTTGCCCTGATTGAAGGAAAAGCATGACATTCTTTCCTTCAACACTGATAATATTTAACGCAAAAGCGGCGACAGGTCGCCGCACTCCAAATTGCTTCTTTGAATGTTCCCTATTATTATCCCGCCATGAAGACCACCATCCGGCTCGCAGTGTTTGTCGCCTTCACCCTGCTGATCTCAGGCAGTGCCAGTGCACAGGGGTTCACTGTCGAACAGGTCCTCAGCTCACCGTTTCCGAACGAGCTGGTTGCAGCTCCGTCAGGGGAGCGTATCGCCTGGGTCTTCTATGCCCAGGGACGGCGGAACGTGTGGGTTGCTGAAGGGCCGCAATTCCGATCTCGCCAGCTGACGCACTATACCGAAGATGACGGCCAGGAGATTTCGGAGCTCACCTTCACCCACGACGGTCGCTGGCTGATCTTCGTTCGCGGAGGAGAGGAGAACCAGGCCGGTGAATCGCCCAATCCGACCAGTGACGTGCAGGGAACGAGTCGAAGCATCTTCGCTGTGTCGTGGGACGGGGGTCCGGTAAAGCATCTGGGCGAAGGCCATTCACCTGTTCCCTCGCCGACGTCAGACGAAGTGCTCTTCTCTCATGACAGCCAGATCTGGGTCGTTTCGACGGCTGAAGGATCCGAAGCACACAAGCTCTTCGTCGCGCGCGGCTCCAATGTCGCGCCAGCCTGGTCGCCGGATGGCAAGCGGATTGTCTTCCTGAGCCATCGAACCACTCACAGCCTGATCAGTGTCTATGACACTGAAAAGCGAGCCATCACCTATCTTGCGCCTTCGGTGGATCGCGATTCTGCCCCGCGATGGTCGCCGGACGGCAAGCGCATAGCCTTCATCCGGCAGCCGGCTCGTGGCACGCAGCCGCGGACGCTTTCGAGGGACATTCCCGATCCCTGGTCGATAATGGTCGTCGATTCTGCCGGCGGTGGTGCCCGTGAAGTCTGGCATAGCAACCAGGCACTCGAGGGCTCGCTGCCGCGGACTGCCGGCGAAGATATTCTGAACTGGGCCGGCGATGGCGAACTTGTTTTCGCCTCAGAGCACGATGGCTGGCTGCGACTCTATGCAATTCCGGGCACTGGAGGGCGCGAGAAGGCTCTCACGCCGGCGGCCTGTGAATTCGAGCATGTCGCCTGGACCTCGGACCGAAACGAAATCATTTTCTCATCCAACTGTAACGACATAGATCGCCGCCACCTCTGGCGAGTGTCGGTTCCAAACGGCAAAGCAGTCGCCATAACTTCGGGAGAAAAGCTGGAGTGGTCTCCTGTAGTGACAGCGCGCGGCGGCCAGCTGGCGTATCTCGGCGCAGATGCCAGGCAGCCGGGCATGCCATTTGTCCGGCCCCTGGCAGGCGGTGAAGGCCGCATGATCGCGGGCGAGGCCCTGCCCGCGGACTTCCCTTCAGCACAGTTGGTTGTTCCCAAGCAGGTGGTCTTCAAGAGTGCGGATGGGATCGAAGTCCATGGCCAGTTGTTCATGCCCGCCAAACCGGCTGCCGGAAGGCTGCCCGCGCTGGTCTTCATGCATGGCGGCCCGATCAGGCAAATGCTCCTTGGCTGGCACTATCTCTACTATTACCACAACTCATACGCCTTCAATCAGTACCTCGCGAGCAGGGGCTACGCGGTGCTCTCAGTCAATTACCGCTGCGGTATCGGCTACGGGAGGGCGTTTCGTCAGGCGGCCAAACGTGGCGCGTGGGGAGCGGCGGAGTACCAGGATGTAGTCGCGGGGCGCGTTACCTGATCAGCCGCAATGATATCGACTCGGCTCGAATCGGTCTCTGGGGCGGCTCGTATGGCGGATACCTGACCGCCCTTGGCCTTGCGCGCAACTCGGACATCTTTGCGGCGGGCGTCGATATGCATGGAGTGCACGACTGGTCGTTGAGGAACTCGGCGTCACCATGGATCGACTACAACAACGCTGAGGCTCAGAAGGTGGCTCGTGAATCGTCGCCTATAGCATCGATGGAGACCTGGAGGTCGCCGGTGCTTCTGATTCATGGCGATGACGACCGGAACGTGGCCTTCGCCCAGACGGTTGACCTCGTGCGAAGACTGCGCGAGCGCAAGGTGACGTTTGAGCAGATCGTCTTCCCTGACGAGGTGCACGACTTCCTGCTCCATCGCCATTGGGTTGAGGCGTATACGGCAGGCGCCGGCTTTTTTGATCGCTATCTGAAAGAGGCCAAGGCGGCGCAGACGTCGAAGCGCCAACAGTGACTGTGCAAAGCAGAGGAGTCAGATTTTCGCCAGCGTCGTTACCTGGAACCCGAACGCCTGCAAGCGGAATGGAGTTTGCACCTCCTGACCTTCCGTGGCGTCGATACGAAGCTGGATCTTCCCGGATTCATCGTCAAAGGTGGCCTCCACTTCGTCGATTCTCCACTGCGCCGAGGTGGCCGTGGCATTGGTGCTATAGCTTAAGTTGTTCAAGCTCGCGGTCGCCGTCGACTTGATGAACTGACCCGGATTGAGCTGAGGATCTACAAGCGCCTTGAAGCTCCCGCTCTGGGACCCCTGGTTCCCTGACACCTGCAGGAATACCGGCATTATTCCGCTGACCACGGTAACGCGGCTCGGTCCTGCGCTCGTGGTCACGTCGTATTCGATCTTTTGCAGATTGGTCGGTGTCACTAGATTCGCCATCGAAATGTTCCTCCCTGGATTGTATGTGTGGAAGCCAGTCGCCGAACTCCATACTATTTGGGGAGGCTGGTCTGCCACAAACGGACGACGTTGCCTCCCATTATTTTGCCGATCTCCTCTTCAGTAAAGTTCTCTTTCATCAGAGCATCGGTGATCTCGACAACTCCGCTTGTGTCAAATGGTGCGGCGATCGCTCCATCGTAGTCCGAGCCGAGCCCGACATGGTCTACGCCGACCGTGTCGACCGCGTACCGAATCGCCCGGGCGATGGCGCTCGCGTCTGTTCCGCAGACGGCAGTATCCCAGTAACCAATTCCGATCACGCCGCCCTTCTGTGCAATGTTCCGGAGCTGAGCGTCGCTGAGATTCCGGTTGTTGTCGCAAGTTCCGCGGACTCCAGTGTGCGATACGACGACGGGCCTCGTCGCAATTGACAGAACGTCGTTGATCGTCTTTGCTGAAGCATGCGCAAGATCAACCAGCATCCCCTTCGCCTCCATTCGTCTGACCACATCGCGGCCGAGAGGCGTAAGGCCGCCCTTAGCCAGTCCGTGAGCCGAGCCTCCCACCTGGTTGTCGAAGAAATGAGTCGGCGACATCATTCGAAAGCCTGCATCAAAGAGAGCATCGACGTTCTCCAGCTTGCCGTCGAGAGCATGTGCTCCTTCGATTCCCAGGATTCCTCCAACGATTCCCTGCTCGCGTTGACGCCGGTCGAGAAAGCGGTCGAGATCGCCGGCGGTCTTGAGAACGGTCAGCTTGCCATTCGAGCGGTCCGCCATCTGTTGCAAACGCGCGGCCTGGTAGATGGCGCGCTCCTTGAGACTACGCAGCGTGGCAAGCGGCCAGCGCTGTGCAATCGCCAGCAGCAGAATGTTGTCGCTCCGGTCGCTGTTGCGCTCGATGTTCAGCCCCATCGGCGTCTTCGTGACAACCGTGAAGGCCTGCAGCGCGACATTCCCCTCAATCAACCTCGGGACGTCGACGTGTCCCCAGGCCGCACGTTTGGTCAGGTCTCTACCCCAAAGAAGCGAGTCTGCGTGCAAGTCTGCAATGATCAGCTTCCGGTGAAGCTCACGCGCTTTTTCGGATGCCTGGTAGGGCGGTGAGGTAAGAGTGGCATTCATGCGTTTGCCCACTTCATCGGGTACCACCAGGAAGAACACCGCCAGTCGCTGACAAAACCAGCAACACAAGTACAATAAGTGCCTTTTTCATCATTGTTGCCAACTTTGGAGTGCGGCGACCCTGGGACCGCGGGCGTCCCGCCCGCATGACTTCGAAGATTGCCTATGCCGCAGGCATGCGGGCGGGACGCCCGCGGTCCCAGGGTCGCCGCACTCCAAAGGTTCCCAGATCTCTTTTCTTGACAGCTTTAGAGAGGTCATTCAGACTTTACGCAGTCTGACCGATGATCCTTCGAGGAGGCAAGTAAGTTCATGTCAATCAAGCCCTTCAAGCCTGAGTTTATGAAGATAGGAGTGCTCACTGCGGCGCTCCAGGAGCTGACTCCGCGTGAAAAGCGTGATCCGGATCCCGACCTTGCCATCGAAGAGTGGGTCGTCTTCGCGCGTGAGCTTGGAGCCGATAATATTCAACTCTCGGCGGCGCTTCATCCGAGTGAATCGGACGTACCAGCCGAAGCGATGCTCGATCCGGTAGCCAATACCCTCGACCTCCGCCAGCCGTTCAACAAGGACCGCGCTCGCAGAGTGCTGGCGGCGATGGCGGAATACAAAGTCGGGCTCTCCGACGTTGGCTACTTCGACAACATGCTCCACGATGATCCGGTGGTCCGGAAGAAGAAGCACGACTTCATGCTCAGAGTCTTCGATGCCGCAGCTCTTCTTGGCGTGGATGCCGTCTGCGGATTCGTCGGTCGCAACCAGAACCTGAGTATGGATGAGAATCTTGTGGACTTCGAGGAGAGCTTTGTTCCCCTGCTAAAGCAAGCCAAGACTCGTGGTCTCTCATATCGGATTGAACAGTGCCCTATGCCGGGCTGGACGACAAAGGACAACTTCCACAACAACATTGCATACACTCCAGGAACCTGGATTGCCCTTCATCGAATCTGTGAGAAACACGGCGTCGGCGATCAGCTTCGCATTCACTACGATCCCTCGCATGCAATTCTAATGGGACAGGACACGCGCTCCCTCTTTCAGTATCTAAAAGACACCGGCTACAACTTTCTGATTGGCGGTTTTCACGTCAAAGGGCAGGTCATCGATCCCAAAGGTGTGGCTGCCTGGGGTTATGGCGGACAGACCGTCGAGCGAGGAGACTGGCCGCAGGGGAAGGCTTCAGACAATCCGGCTGACCAGGTCAACGCCTGGAAGAAGCAGACCGTTCTCTGTGAGCATGAACTGCCGGGCACAGCGCGACATGATCCGCTGGCATACCTTCAAAATCGGACCGTAGACTGGCTCGATCATCAATTGGCGGCCAGAGAACTGCTGAAGCTGAACGTTGCCGATACTCATCTGATTGTCGAACACGAGTATCCCAAGGCAAGAATCCAGGATCGCGAGAGACTGAAGCCGATCCTTGCCGGGTCGATCGCCTTCACCCGCAAGATCGACGAAGCCGCTGCCTGCATGTATGCGCTGCAGAGCGAGGTCCTGGCCTCTCAAGGTATACCGATTCAGGGTGTCGGTCGCGAGTCATACCGATCTTAAGATGTGAAGCGACGCAGGGCGGCTGTAGGGGCGGCTCGCGAGCCGCCCCCACACGCTCCTTCGGCACGAGACGTGATATCAAAGGAGTGTTACCCAATGCGTACTCTCATAGTTCCACTCATAGCTGTCAGCCTGGTCCTCACGGCGGGGGCCGGCCGTCTGCCGCGGCGCGCGGTGCGGGTAGCCTATGTCACAGAATCGAAAGGATTCAAACATGCAGTGCTGCCTGAGTCAGAAGAGATTATGAAGTCGCTCGGACCGAAGCAGGGCTTCGAAGTGACTGTCTCTCACGAAGCCGAGCAGCTCTTCACGCCTGCCAATCTCAGGAACCTCGAGGTTATCATTTTCTACACCACCGGCGAGTTGCCGCTCACTGATGACCAGAAGAGTCTGTTCCTCGACTTTATCAAATCCGGAAAGGGCTTCATTGGCATCCATAGCGCGACGGACACTTTTTACAAATGGCCGGAGTATGGCGAAATGATTGGTGCCTACTTCGACGGCCATCCCTGGACTCAGGAGAATGAAGTGGCCATCAGTGCGTTTGATCGCACAAATCCGGTGACGCGGGTCTGGCCGGAGTCATTCAAGTTGCAGGAAGAGACATATCAGTTCCGTGATTTTGACGCCACGAAATCGAAGGTCACCATGCGGCTGGACACCGAACACACGGATATGACGAAGAAGGGTATCAAGGCTAAGGAGTTCCCGTTGACGTGGTTCCGATCGTATGGAAAGGGCAGAGTTTTCTATACCGCCCTCGGACATCGCCCGGAGGTGTGGCGGGATAGCCGGTACCAGACGATGATGGTCAACGCCATCAAGTGGGCTTCCAATACGCTCGATTGATCGGGTCAATGACATTTGAACGCTGGCAGCAAGTCAGGACCGTCCTCTATCCGGCTCTCAAGCTCGAGCCCGAAGAGCGCGTTGCATTTGTTGAGGAGGCATGCGCGGAGGACAGGTTCCTTCAAAGCCAGGTTGCATCGCTGATTGGGTACCACGAGACCGGGGCTATTGTGCGTCTGCGCACGCCCGATCACCTGCGCCTGATACCGATGACACCGAAGCCTAAACGACAGTTGGTGCTGGAGCCAGCAATAGTTCGCCTGGCATGGCTGGATGGGTATGATGAAGCGAGGCCATTTCGCGAGCGGGTGTTGTCGAATCTGCCGCTGGTCATCGGCAGCGTTCTCGCCGCAGCGCTGATTGCGGTCTTGTTATTCTCAGGCATTGACCGTAGGGCAGCTCGTAGAGGCAATCGTCGGGGCAGCTCGCGGCGCCCTAGTGCGGCGCAGCTATCTTTCGCGGTTAGCCGTCATTGCGGCGCTAGCGATTCCCCAGACGGCCGTCCCTTATCGCCGCTAGACCGCAACTACGATTGCGGCCCTGACGATTCGCCCACTCCGGAGTCGCCCCTCTTTAAGAGGCTCTTGATCACTGAGGGGCCATGCGCAATGCGCCGTCGAGCCTGATCACTTCCCCGTTGAGCATCTCGTTCTCAATAATGTGACAGACGAGCGCTGCGTACTCCTCAGGCCTTCCTATCCGCGAAGGAAACGGGACCTGCGCTCCAAGCGTCTGCCGTACCTCAGGAGGCAGACCCCCGAGCAATGGCGTATCAAAAATCCCTGGCGCAATCGTCGCCACGCGAATCGCGTGGCGAGCCAGATCCCGGGCCGCGGGAAGAGTCAAACCTACAATGCCTCCTTTCGACGCAGCGTAGGCGCACTGGCCAATCTGACCGTCGTAAGCCGCGATTGATGCCGTGTTGACGATCACTCCCCGTTCGCCGGTTGAGGTCGCCTCCTGGCTTGCCATCCTCGCCGCCGCGAGCCTGATGACATTGAAGGTGCCCACGAGATTGACCTGAATCACACGCACGAACAAAGCCGGATCATCCGGCCCCCTCTTGCCAACAACGCGCTCGGCAACGGCGATGCCCGCGCAATTGACCACGCCGCGCAGCTCGCCAAGCTTTTCAGTCGCGATCGCGATTGCTGCCTTGACGCTCACTTCATCGGTGACATCTGTCTTTACGAAGAGCGCGTTCTCCTTGCCGATGCTGTCTGCAAGGGCTTCACCAGTCTCCGAGCTCAAATCAGCGATAGCAACTCGCCCACCGCGCTTGCCAATGAGACTCGCCGTCGCTGCGCCAAGACCTGAGCTGCCTCCGGTGACGATGAAGGTGTTTCCTGTAATTTGCATCTTGATATCCTAAGCGGTTGGCTTGTCGGGCACGGGCTCCGAGGCGTGAAAGTCGACGAAGAAGCGGCGTGTATAGTCGTCCAGGAGGTGTTTGACGCGGGCAGGCTCAGGGCTCGCGACGATAAGCCCGGCGTGATGGGCCTTCGTGATTCGCCTGGCAATCTCCGAATCCTGATACGCTGAAAGGTCCGGCCACTCCTGACGCGCGAGTGAAAGAATCAGACCGGCATAGGTGTCGCGACTCGGAGCCACCTGGTAGGGAGAATCGGATGTGGCGGTCTCTATCCGAGCCCACTCTTCCCAGAGATTGATCCCCGACGCCACTTCGACAGTATCCGTGATAAAGGCACCCCCGACGCGAGCTGCCGTCTCCAGAAAGTAGAACTGCTTGTCTTCTCCATGGATGAACTCCGTATGACTAACTCCACGGACCATCCCCAACGCGTGGAGCAGGTCTGCATTGAGCTTGCGCAGCGTCAGCGACTCGCTTGAATGGCGCGGCCATGTTCGCGTCGTGAAGATGCCACCCTCGTGGGCGACGCTCATTGGTGGGTGCCCATATTTATGCACGATATCGAAGACGACCTCGCACTCTGAAATAATCGAATCAACATGGTAGATGTCACCCGGCACAAATTGTTCGAGCAGGTGAATCGACTGCTCATCACCAAGAGCTTCGATGACTCCCCAGAGCTCATCGGCGCCACTGATCTTCTTGATTCCGATAGCCGCCGCCGACGAGCGCGGCTTGAGAACCCATGGCGGCGGAACGCGCTCAATGAATTGTCTTATCAAGATCGTGATTGAGCACGTGCACAAAGCTTGGAACGGGTATCCCCTCTTCGCGCGCTCGGAGTCTCATCGCAAGCTTGTCCCGGAAGTAGCGGCTCGTCGTCTCGCCCATGCCAGGCACGCGCAAATGCTCGCGAAGGTGTGCCGCGATCTCGATGTCAAATTCGTCAAGCGCTACTATCCGGTCAATGTTATGCGTCCTCGCCAGATAGCTTACTGCGTTGATGACATGCTGGCGGTTGAGCAGGTCCGGCATCATGAAGAATTCGTCGATGCTCTCACGAGGCCATGGCGCTTCGGCAAGACTCTCGACGGTCAGGAAGATGACATGCCAGCCACGCGCCTTGCACGCGCGAATGAAATCGTGGCCCTTCTCGTAACTCGAGATGCAGAGAATCGTCATAGCTGAGTTTCAGCCGTTACGCTGAGGGAAGCATATCGTCGAGAAACGGGAATGTTCGGCGGTACTCGAGGAGGTAGTCGAGACTCCAGTCGGCGCTGATGGTTCCGGGCTCGGGACCTGCGTGAGCGAGCACCTGTCCCCGTGGATCCACGATCATGCTGTCGCCGGTGTATTTGTGCATTGGATCCGATCCGCACCGATTGACCCCGATAATGTAAGCCTGATTCTCGATCGCCCTAGCTTCGAGCAGGCGTATCCAATGCTGGATTCGAGGCTGCGGCCAGCTCGCGATGACGGTAAACGCCTGGGCGCCAAGCCTGGTCGCGGCTCGAAACAGTTCCGGGAACCTGAGGTCGTAGCAGATGAAGGGGGCGACCTTGATGCCCTGCCATTCGAAGATTACCGGCTCAGTCCCGGCAACATAGTTGTCGGCCTCTCCGCCAATCGTGAACCGGCGGATCTTGCAGTATCTCGCTACCTCAACACCGGCCGGAGAATAGAGCACGCATTCGTTGCGGCCTTCACCGCCGGCGTCGGTAGTCACCACTCCACCGAGCAGGTAGATACCAAACTCATTTGCTGTCTCGGAAAGGAATTGCTGCGTCGCCCGCGAGTCTGAATCGGTTATTCCAGCGACATTCATACTGAAGCCGGTCGAAAACATCTCCGCAAGAACCACCAGAGCTCCAGCCACCGGTTCAGTGGAATTGAGATGACGAAGCTGCCTCAGAACACGCCGGTGATTCTCAGCCTTGTCCTCCCAGGCGATATCGAACTGACACCCAATAACTCTGCATGACTCTTCAGCCTCCGACAATGGCCCTTATACCCCTGACAAGGCGTCCGATACCTGTTGCCACGGTCTCTTCTTCAAGTGCGCCGTACGCCAGGCGAAGTGAGCATCCTTATCGCAGCCAAGGCTTCACAGCCAAAGGCCGTTCCTGGAATCAGCGCCACTCCGTGCTCGCGAATCAGCCGCTCCACCAGCGTCAGCGCATCGAGTCGCGTTCTCACGCGGAGGAGCAGGTAAAAAGCACCTTCCACGCGGGGTACATCACAATACTCGCTGATCGAACCCAACTCATCAAGCACCATCGATCTGACTTCCGCGAGTGTTTGCAGACGCTCCTCACAGTAGGCCCGGCCTGCAGAAAGGGCTCCGACCGCGGCGTACTGCGAAATCAGCGGCGGACAGATAAGGATTGTGTCCTGTATTTTCTCTACTGCTGAAGCAAGATGTAATGGCACTACCATGTAACCAATGCGCCAGCTTGCAAACCCATATGCTTTGGAGAGCGAGAAGAGCGAGATCGTATGACCCTCACTGCCTGGAAGCGAGCCTGCTGAGAAATGGGGCGCAGCGGCGTAGGTGAAGTACTCATAAGCCTCATCGCTGATGTGATAGACGCCGTTCTCTCCGCAAATTCGATTGACGTCCCGCAGCGCGTCGGCTGAGTAGACCGCACCGGTAGGATTGTTGGGAGAGACGGTGACTACGGCTCGAGTCCGCGGCGTGATCGCCCGGCGAATCGCATCGATCCGGAGCTGGTAGTTGTCGTCAGTAGGGACGAGCACAGGCTTGCAGCTCGCCATCGTGACAGCCATCTCATGATTGAAGTAGAAGGGCGCAGGAAGGATGATTTCGTCACCAGGGTCCGCGATCGCAAGGATCGCATTCATGAACGCCATGTTGCCGCCGGCAGTGACGACGAGGCGACTGTCTGGCTGGACCTTAATTCCATTCTCCTGGTTTAGCTTGAGAGTGATCGAGTCGACCAGTTCGGGGATGCCACTGACGTATGAGTATTGATTATTGCGGGGATTCTCGAGGAAAACAGCCAGGCGTTCAATGGCCTGCGGAGGGGGACCGTAGTAGACGACTCCCTGGCCCAGTGAGATTGTGCCGGGTGTCTGCGCAATCATCGCAGCCACCACCGGGATGATCGGAGCCTGCACCTGCAACATTCGATCTGACTGGCTCATGTTTCTTTGGATGTCGCGCCAAAGGCGCGACCTGAAATAGCCCAGGGCGAAGCCCTGGGTACCGCAACGCAACGCGCGATAGCCCTCTCGGGGCGGCATTTCGCAACCGTCCCGTTGTCTTCGTAATGCCGCCCCTTTGGGACTACCCATTGGTTTTGTCGTGAATCCCGGGGCTTCGCCCCGGGCTATTTCAGGTCGCGCCTTTGGCGCGAACCCAATTGCGTCGCGAAGTGCCGCATTATCGAGAAAGTTGTAGGGGCAGGGCTTGTCCCTGCCCGTCCCGTGCCCGAAGGGCGCGGGTAATCCCTTCGCACATTGGGGCCCAAAAAAGAAAGAGGGTAAGAAGCTTGGCAGCCGCGCCTCTTACCCTCGTTTCCTGACCTCTCGCATTACTCAACCCTGATGCTCAGGATGAGTGCATCCTTTGAACTCCTTGAGGTATGTGTTGCCCTTGTACTGGAGCTCCTGATGAATCCCGATCTTTGAGGTGTAGTAACCATCGATCGTCATGCCCTTGATCGCTCTGAAGAATCGCTCGTCGAGGTTCTGGGGCTTCATTTCGTTCTTGCTGACTTCGGTGAGCAGCGCCGTCTGCTGATCCGCCGAGGCTTTGACAAACGGCTTGGTGAACTGTGACTGGCTCTTCTGATCGAGCGAGGCCAGCCCCTCACGCCAGAGCTTCTGCGTGTCCTGCGGCGACTCGGATATCATGAGGTCGATGAACGCCGGCACCTCTGCCGCAATCGCACCCGGCGAATGATCGTCAGTCGGAATGATCAGCTCGGAGACAGTGGCGATGAGCGCCATTTCGTCCGGCTTGAAAAACTTCGGAGGCTCAGCCTTCTTCGTCTCAGTTTTGGTCGCCTGCGCATGGCCCTCATGCGCATGGGCCTGCTGCGCCAATGCCGCCTGATTGAGAATAGGCAGGCTGCCGGCAACACCGATTCCGACGGCCAGGTTTTTCAGCGCATCTCGCCGTGACAGATTGTTGTTTGATTCGTCAGACATAACCAGATGCCTCGTGGTGATGAGATTCCCGTTCAATTATTAGGCGATGACCAGGAAAGTCAAGCGCGCGCTATCTTGGTTTCTCGGGTTTCTCGGGTTTCTCGGGCTTTTCCGGCTTCCCTTTCTTCTTAGTCTTTCCCTTGTCTTTGTCCTTGTCTCTTGTCCTTATCGCCGGCAGTATCGCCTTCCTTGTAATCCGCCAGCCAGTCAACATCTACGGCGTCAGCCTTGCGGCGCTCTTTCTCGGCGAGCAGCCAGTTGCCGCGCTCGTTCCAGCCCTCACCACCCTGCGGCTTGACATGACAGAACAGGCAGTCCTTGGCGCCATACTTTGCCGCGCGCTGAAGAAATGGCGGGTAGGCGCGAGTGCCGAAGGCCGGCGCCATTCCGACCGAGAGGATTATCGCAGCGATCATCAGCTTGATACTACTTCTCATTACTTAGAGGAACCTCCGTGGATTTCAATCTTCGCGTGACGACGGAAGAATACGTCGAAAGAGCCGGCGCCGTCCCAGGTCTTCAGGGGCTTCTAGTGCCTCAGAGAAGCATTGGCCAGCCACTTTCTTCAGATCTTCAAACCAGGCTGCCGGGATAAGGTACCGGTGCGGTGACTCCTCAACCAGCTGCCGATCAGGAAACTGGTAGTTCCATTCGACCTTAACCGCATTACGCCAGAAATCGTTTCGACCTTTGATTTCGACTCTGACGCGTCTCTCCATACATCCGGTGCCCAGAGCTGATGTTAAACTCGCCCGATACACGATGCAAGGGAGGCATCTGCACTATCGTGCCGCAGGCTGTCCAGCCTGCGGCAGAACCTCGATTCAAGCGCAATGTTGATAACTAGCCCATTGGCGAGTTTTGCCGCAGGCTGGATTGTGCCGCAGGCTGTCCAGCCTGCCAAAGTAGCGAAGAGTACCGGCGGTAGAAACGGTGCCGAGTTGCGAGGTTTGCCGCAGGCTGACAGCCTGCGGCACGATTAGCAACTGCGGACTCATCCAAATTGCTCTCAACTGGATGATATGCTAGCTTGACGAAATCATCCCTCGTTCATCCCGTCGGAGGCTCTCATCGATGGCAAAAACATATGATGCAGTGATCATCGGCTCGGGTGCTTCAGGTGGCATGGCGGCCAAGGTTCTCACTGAGCACAATTTGGAGGTGCTCGTCCTCGAGGCCGGTCCGCCAGTCGATCCGGCGCGCGACTTCTACTCACACCAGTGGCCGTACGAGATGATGTATCGCGGTTTCGGCCCCCCAGGCTGGAGGGCGCGCGAACAGTGGATGCAGGACACCGCGAACTACTTCAGCCGTCACTTCTACGTAAAAGATACTGAACACCCCTACACGACCGATCCGGGTAAGCCATTCCTCTGGGTCCGCGCACGAATATGGGCGGTAAGACGCTTCACTGGGGAAGGCTATGTGGCGGTTTTCCGATCTTGATTTCAAAGCTGCCACTCATGATGGCTTTGACGCTGGATTGGCCAGTCAGCTACGCCGACATCGCGCCGTATTACGACAAGGCAGAAGATTTTGTAGGAGTCAGCGGCAATCACGACGGCCTCGAACACCTGCCCGATGGCAACTACATGCCGCCAATGCATCTGACCTGTGGAGAGCAGTTACTCGAGAAGGGCGCGGACAAGACCGGACGCCGGCCATCGTTTCGACCGCGTAGCCATGCTCACCGGGCTCAAGCCGCACATGACGAAATACGGAAGGGACTCTTTGCCACTATTGCGGCCATTGCGGAGACGGATGTGATGTGGGCGCCATGTTCAACTCCGTCGTCGTCGACTCTCCCGGTTGCCGCCGCCACTGGCAAGATGACACTACGACCCAATTCAATTGTGCGCCATATCGTTGTCGACAACAATACAGGCAAGGCCAGGGTGTCGCCTTTGTCGATCGCCTTACCCGTCGAAGAGCAGAGGTATTGGCCAAAGTCGATCGTTGTTGCCGCGTCGACACTCGAGTCGACGCGCATTCTGCTCAACTCAAAATCGAGACATATCCAAGGGGCTCGGCAATTCTTCCGGAGTGCTGGGCCATTACCTCGTCGACCACTTTGGAGGCATCGGTGCGTCCGGATCATTTCCAGGTGCTCGCCAGCCGAGATCCCGTTAACGAGGATGGTAAGGCTTCGGGGATCTTCATTCCGCGGTTTCGCAATCATCAACAAAGCGATCAAGCAGAGCTCCTTCATTCGTGGTTATGGCTTCGAGTGTGGCTCCGCCACAGCAATGTTTCCCGGTATGGCCCGTCGGGCAATCGGGCTTTGGCTCCGAGTTCAAGAGTCAGGTCAGAAAGTTTCTACACTGCACCAGTGGCCATGACCACGCGCGCGAACATGCTTTCGCGTTTCGAGAATTTGCCGAGATCGATCCGGATGGCGTCGTTGATGCGTGGGGCGTTCCTGTCTCAGATTCACATCCAGCACTCCGACAATGAACGCGCGATGGCCAAAGACGCAGCGGAGATGCAGCGAGGAAATCCTGCGGGCCGCAGGCGCTGAAGTACTCTCAACGGGAGGCCAAATGACGGCTCCCGGCCGGATCATCCACGAGCTTGGGACGGCGCGAATGGGAAATGATCCGAAGACCTCGGTGCTCAACAAGTTTAACCAGATGCACGATGTCAAGAACGTCTTTGTCACGGACGGCGCGGCATTTGTAGGTGCTGCCAACCATAACCCTACGCTGACGATACTTGCGTTGACGATGCGCGCGTGCGACTACCTCGCCGACGAGTTGAAGCGCGGAAACGTTTGAAGGGACGAAGCGATGGCGACCAGAAAGCTGTATTCGGTTCCAGTACTGCTCGTTGGCACAAAGTTTGTCGGCTCTTTTGAAGATCGCGGCAAGAGCTACAGTTTCAGCTTTGTGCCGGCATCGCTGGAGGTATCGGGTGCCTCTCTTCAACTGAAGGGACACGTCGCTCTTGTCGCGCCTGACGGCAAGGAGCGAAACGCGGACGGAGTGCGTGCGACGCTCGCGGCGGCACAGGGCGGAATTTTTGGCACGCCTCGACGTCCCCCCGGCGAGCAGATGATCAACGGAATGCCGGTGACTGAGGCTACAGGGGCGACGGGTTTTGCAGGAGTGCTCTATCTGCGGCTATCGCCTCTGGACGGAAAGGCTCTGGGAGTTCCGCTTGATTTGACAACAGTGCAGATGAACGCGCGGATTTATCCGATTTCCGATCTGGAGCGAGAACTGCAGGTGCGTTATTCGGATCTCGTGTCAGCGGTCAAAAGCGAGCAAGTGGACGTAAACGCCGCCACGGAGCAGGCCACCGCAATCAACAAGCTGCTACAGAGCACTTATACAGTGAAACGCGGCGACCGGCTTAGTATGGAGTGCGGCGACTTGTCGCCGCTTTTGAGTTAGTTACTGCAGGACTATGGATTATACGCCCGATTCTCTCTTTATCACTGCAGTATCTAAATCAAAAGCGGCGACAAGTCGCCGCACTCCATACTAAGCCAGTGAGCGCCCTCGCGATGGAGCGGGCGATCGTGGGATTCTCCCGGGTTGTTTTCCTTCTTATCCTGCTCCTGCCTGCACATCTGGCGGCCGCGCCACGAATCCAGGCGCCTGACGTATTCAGTCTCACCGGCCGCATCAGCGATTCTCGAGGTGATGCGCTTCCCGAGGCCCGAATAACCCTTACCGCAAACGGCAACGAAATCGCCTCTGCCACTTCGGATCGCGACGGCCGCTTCGAGCTGCGACAGCTTGTCTCCGGCACCTACGAGCTCATTGTCAGGGCACAAGGCTTCGGCGTTCATCGTCAGAGTCTCAACATCCCGGTTACATCCTCGTTGGATTCTGACTCTCCAGCCATTGTCTGTGACCGATTCGATGACGGTGACTCCTGCTCGCACCGAACAGCGACTTGGTGATCTGCCGGCGAGTATCACCATCCTCGACTCCCGGGACGCGTCACAGGCGGCAGCACAGACTGTGGACGACCTCCTGAGGCAGGTGCCCGGATTCAGTATTTTCCGGCGATCGAGCAGTCTCGTGGCCAACCCCACTACGCAGGGCGTCTCTCTTCGCGGGGCGGGCGCGAGCGGCTCGAGCCGCACGCTGGTGCTTTCAGACGGTCTGCCTCTCAACGATCCTTTTGGCGGCTGGGTCTACTGGGACCGAATACCTCGGGCGTCAATCGATCACATCGAAGTCGTTCGCGGTGGTTCGTCTGACCTCTACGGCTCGGATGCTCTGAGCGGAGTCATCAACGTCATCAGCAGATCGCCGTCTCAAACGACATTCACCCTTGAGACGAGCTATGGGAATCACAATACGGCTGATGTCTCCTTCTTTGGCGGGTTCAAAGCGGGTGCATGGGGAATCTCGGTCGGAGGTGAAGCGCTCAACACGGACGGCTACTTCATAGTCGCTCCCGAGCAGCGAGGGAGTGTCGATCAGGAGGCGGCCTCTGAACACCAGGCGCTCAATCTTCGAATTGAGCGGCACTGGAGTGCCAGCAGCTACTTCTTCGTGAGGGGCACGCTCTTCAATGAAGATCGCAAGAACGGCACACCACTCCAGGTAAACGACACGGCTGTCGGAAGGTGTTGCCATTGGCGGCAGCACGACGACGCACGACGGCAGCACCTGGACCCTCTCGGTCTTTGGAGGCGACCAGAGGTTTCATCAGACATTCACTTCGATATCGGCCGATCGCAACAGTGAAAGCCTGATTCGATTGCAGGCGGTTCCGGTTCGCGACGCCGGCCTCTATTTTGGATGGCAGAGGCCGAGCTGGGGCCGGCACAAACTGGTTGCCGGCTTTGACATTCGTGGTGTTCGTGGCGAGAGCGACGAGACTGTTGTCAGCAACAACATCATGACCAGCCAGGTCGATGCCGGTGGAAGGCAGATGCGGCTCGGTCTTTACGGAGAAGACCTGATTACTCTCACCCAGCGCTGGCAGCTGACGGTGAGCGGCCGCTACGATCGCTGGCGCGACTCCGGAGGGCAGCTCGGTCACAAGATCACTCTCCACCGGCGTTGTAGTACCGCGGTTTTTCAATGAGAGAGTTGAGGAGGCCTTCAACCCACGCATTGCCCTGCTCTTCTCATGCTTCGGAGAACCTGACGTTCCGTGCAGCCGGTTATCGTGCCTTTCGAGCGCCTACTCTCAACGAGCTCTATCGCTCATTTCGGGTGGGCAATACGAACACGCTGGCCAATGAGACTCTCGGACCCGAGCGTCTCACTGGGGGAGAGGCGGGCGCAACGTGGACGCCCGGGACGCGGTTTACCACCCGACTGACGGGCTATTGGACTCAGACGGTCAATCCGATCACAAACTTCACCATCTCTGTCACGCCGGCCTTGATAACGCGCCAGCGGCGGAATCTCGGCCGTACGCGGTCTCTCGGGTTCGAGGCTGAGACGGACCTCCGTCTGACGAGCCGCTGGAACTTCTCAGCCGGCTACTTGTATTCAAATGCGGAGGTCGTCCGCGCGCCGCAGGATCCGACGCTCGAGGGTCTTTGGGTGCCGCAAGTGCCGAGGCAGCAGTTCACGATGCAGCTGAGCTATACGCATCCGTCTATCGTCACCGCGGCAATGCAGTTGAGATCCAGCGGAATGCAGTTTGACGACGATCAGAACCTGTTTCCGCTGGAGAGGTTCACCGTGGTAGATGTGACGGTCTCACACAGGTTCAACAGGATGTTTGAGGGGTTCGTCGCGGCGCAGAATCTGTTCAATGCGCGATATGCGGTTGGCCGGACACCTCTGGAGACTATCGGGGCGCCAATATTGGTGAGGGCGGGTATCTGGTTCCGGTTCGAGCGGTGATCCTCTTCTTTGCGGTCTCTTGCGTTGCGTCCTTGCGCCGCAGGAGTCTCGCAACAAGCGCTTGTCCGCGAGACTGACTTCATGCGCGCAAGACGCCCGCGGTCCAAAGATCGTCTCGCAAAGAGAGCTAACTCAGGCCCGCCAGTTTCTCGATGACGCGTACGAGACTCTGGGTGCCGTCATTACCCCGATCCTCAGCCTCGACAGCCGCCAGCAGTTGATGCACGAGCGCCGCCCCAGGCAACGGAGTCGAGTTCGCGCGGGCCTCATCGAGCACCAGCCTCAAGTCCTTCTGCTGCAGCCTGACCATAAATGCCGGCGCAAAGTCCCGGTCAATCATCTTGCGGCCGAGCACTTCGAGAGCCCAGGAGTTGGCTGCCCCACCCGTCAATGCCTGGTGCAGCGTAGCGAGGTCCAACCCGGCCTTCTTCCCAAAGACCATCGCTTCACATACCGACAACAGATTGAGCGCGGTCATAATCTGATTGCAGAGTTTGGCCGACTGGCCTGAACCGGCAGGCCCGAAATGGGTAATCCTTTTACCCATCGCTTCAAGCACCGGGCGGCACCGCTCGAGCGCCTGGCGATCACCGCCAACCATGATCGTGAGAGTCCCTTCGATCGCTCCCTTTTCGCCGCCGGAGACCGGTGCATCAAGCCAGCTCAGGCCACGCTCGGCAGCCTCCGAGGCAAGCTCCCTCGTGACCTGGGGAGAAATGGTGCTCATATCGATGATCACCGAACCCGATTTCGCGCCGGCGAAGACACCCTCGTCCCCGCGGACTACTGCCTCGACGTCGGGCGAGTCTGTGACCATCGTTATGACCACATCGCTGGCAGAGGCCACCTCGGCCGGTGAGCCGGCCGCGCGCACCTTTGTGCTCGCCGTCACCTCAGCGGCAAAACTCTCAGCCTTGCCGGCCGTGCGTGTAGCCACGGTCAACGGAAACCCCGCCTTTGCGAGATTGCGCGCCATGGGCGCACCCATTATTCCAAGACCAATCAGACCAACCTGCATGCCTCTTCTCCTATTGTGCAGTCCAACCGCCATCTACGAACAAAGCGCTGCCGGTGACGAACGAGGCCGCGTCGGACGCGAGAAAGACGGCGACACCGGCAATTTCGTGCAGCTCACCCCATCTTCCCATCGGAACACGTTCCATAAAAGCCTTGTACTTGGCTGGATCGTTCATGAGGGGAAGGTTCATCTCAGTTGCAAAGGGCCCGGGACAGATCGAGTTGACAGTCACGCCGGTCGATGCCCATTCGAGCGCGAGGACTCGGGTCAGATTCATGACGCCGGCCTTTGAGGTCGCATATGAGGCGCGTGCGGGAAAGCCGACGACGGACATAATCGAACCGAGATTGATGACACGTCCCCAACCTCGACTGGCCATTGACGGTCCGAACTTGCGCGAACAGAGGAACGGCCCCTTGAGGTTGGTGGCCATGACAGCGTCCCAGTCCTCTTCGTTGATATCGCTGATAGGTGCGCGGATGTTGATTCCGGCGTTGTTCACCAGAATATCGACCGGGCCGAGCTCCTTCTCGACTGTGGCGGCCATTTTATCCACGCTCGAAGCATCAGTCACGTCGACAGGAACGCCGAGCGTCTTCCTGCCTGTGGCCTGGGTGATCTCCTTAGCGGCGGTCTGACAGTCGGCGATTTGCCGGCTGGCGACGGCAACATCGGCGCCCGCTTCGGCGAGGGCCTGACTGATGACTCTGCCGAGGCCTCGCCCTCCACCGGTAACGAGGGCTCTTTTGCCGTCGATGCGAAAGAGGTTCATAACGTTGGTTTGATCGTTCATTGCACTCCTCTGTCCAGGGTTCGGGTTTCCGCGGCGGTTGGAGGTAGTATATCATTCCAACTGCAGCGTAAACGTGGCCGCAAGCTGTAATCGTGCCGCAGACTGGAATCGTGCCGCAGGCTGTCCAGCCTGCGGCAGATTTCGCAACAGGCTTGTTGCAATTCGATTAGCTTGTCGCGCAGCTTTGCCGCAGACTGGACAGTCTGCGGCACGATGACAACGAGTGGCACGATTAATGGGTGCCGAGTTCGGGATTCTGAAACGGAGTTAGTCTTGCGTAGAACGATTCTTTGTTGTGGCATAGGTCTGATGATCCTTGGGCTGGTTCGTTCGACCAGCGCACACGCTGTTCTCGTCGAATCCACTCCAGGCGCCAACTCGACCGTAACCGGCCCCGATATCGCCGTCAAACTTCGCTTCAACGTGCGCGTCGATCACGGCCGGTCACGCCTTACGCTAATGGCCACCCAGGGTGGAGCGGCTCAGCAGCTGACCATCGGTGACGACAAAACCCCCGACGTCCTGACCGCCAAAGCCGCAGGCATCAAAACAGGGTCCTACGTTTTGCGATGGCAGGTCCTGGCAGTCGACGGCCACATCACCCGGGGAGACGTTCCCTTCATCGTGCGCAATCCGTGACGCAGCAACTCCTCGACACGCTCGCCTATCTTTCGGTTCTCTTCCACGGTGCTGTCCTCGCCGCTCAGGCGACCACGGTTGGCGGGGTCGCATTTGCGATCTTCGTTGCACGACAGACTGTTCTTAGCTCCTGCCGAAGGCTGATCCTCTGGTCGGCATCCACTCTGTTTGTCGCCCAGCTTGCACTGGTCGTTATTCAGACCATCAGCCTCATGAACTCGGCAGAGCTCTCGCTGGCAGAGGTGGCAGGGGCGGAATTCTTTGTAGCCGGCGCAGTAACGCTTGTAGCCGCCGCGCTGATCATCGCCCTGACCGCAGGCTGGTGGCCTCGGTCGATTCCGCTTCTTGCGATAGCCTCCCTGGGAGTAATCGCGGCTTCGGTCATGACAACGCACTCGGCTGCACGAGTCGAACATCGCCTGCCGCTCGCAATTGCGACGACTTTCCACCTGCTTGCCACGGCGACCTGGATCGGAGGTCTGCCCTACCTGATCAGCGCGTTGACACGGACGGACGACAGTGACGCAGCGCGCAGGCTGGCCCTCCGGTTTTCGACGCTTGCGCTCGTCAGTGTGTCGGTGCTCTTTGTGGCCGGCTCGATTCTGGCGATCGTCTACGTAGGCTCACCCTCCGGCTGGCTATGGCACCGCCTACGGCATAATGGTAGGCGTAAAGATCGCCCTCTTCCTTGGATTGCTGCTACTGGGTGCGAGCAATTTCCTCCTTATCAGAAGGCTCAGACCTGGAGCTCGCTTACCCTCGATCGCGCGTCTACGACATTTTGCCGAGGCCGAAATCGGCATCGGCATCACTGTCATTCTGGCGGCGGCCTCCCTGACGACAACACCGCCGGCAGTCGATGTCCCCGCAGACCGTGTCCAGCCCGCTGAGATCGTCGAGAGAATGGAGCCGCGATGGCCTCGTCTCAGGAGCCCCGATCTTAACGACCTGACGATGCCGACCATGCCAGCGGCGCCCGGCGAAATCACGCCGCTCACGCCGCATCCGAGCAATGAAGCTGATATCGGCTGGTCGGAATACAACCATCATTGGTCTGGAATGATCGTCCTTCTCGCCGGTTTGCTGGCAATAGCATGGCGAGCCGGGGCAAAGTGGGCCGTCCACTGGCCGCTTGTCCTGATCGGGCTTGCGCTACTCATGATTTTGCGCGCAGACCCGGAGAACTGGCCGCTTGGGCCAAAAGGATTCTGGATCAGCCTGACGGATGCCGAGGTTCTGCAGCACCGATTTTTTGCCGTGCTGGTAATCGGACTGGCGCTATTTGAATGGTCCGTTCGCACCGGTCGACTGGCTTCGCGTTGGGCGGCAATGGTTTTCCCGCTGCTCTGCGCGATTGGCGGAGCTCTTGCTTTTGACGCATTCTCACGCGGTGGGAAATGTCAAGCAGGAGCTTCTGATCGAGATGACGCATGCGCCGCTCGGGCTGCTTGGCATCACTCTCGGCTGGACGCGGTGGATTGAGGTCAGGGAAGGAACGAATGGGAATCGGATTGTTTCGTGGATATCTGGCCGGTCTGTCTGGTTCTGGTTGGAATTCTGCTGATTTTCTACCGCGAGGCGTGATGATGGTCCGTTTGGGGGCATCGGGCGGGGCAACCGTAGGCATCCCGAAGGGATGCGAGAAGGTAGCCAGGGGCAAGCGAAGCGCAGCCCCTGGAATCGCGCGCAAAAGAAGAACCGCGTCCTGGAGGGACGCCAGAGCTAACATGCGGGTCTGTCGCGTCTAGCGCCCTTCCAGGGCGCACGCGTTTCCCCCTGGACATTCCAGGGGCTGCGCTTCGCTTGCCCCTGGCTACCCTCTGCATCCCTTCGGGATGTGTCGGCTCGCGAGCCGCCCTACATTGGCCAATCACGATCGCCAGCGCAGCGTCACCGGCCCACTTAAGGGATGCTGCATCTCACTCCCCGTCTGCTTCGATTCGAGGTATGCAGCCTTCAGCCGGTAGTACCACTTCGCCTGTGCATCCGCATCATCGATCAGAAGAAGTGGCGGGTCATCCTTCAACCCCTCGGCCTGCATCTCCATGATCCGCTGATCCTGGCCAACGAACGAATTGGCGAGGACGTGAAACAGACTCTTCACGAACGGCACACCACGCAACAGATTCCAGGCCGCCACAAAATCGAGACGCGACCGGTCGTCGGTTATCGGAGTCACCGTAGTCCGGCTGCTGAACCAGTAATCGCCGCATTTGACCTGCTCAAATCGCATGTTCGGCAACATCGAAATCGATGGTCGTAGAGACGGTGTCGCCATAGATCTTGAGAAGCTTGTAGGCCGCGCTGTTGCTCGACGGCGTGTGCGCCGACATGCGAAAGCCATTCGGTATCGGTTCAAAGGTCTTGGCTTTGGCGTGAATGCTCTTCCTGCTGCGCCACCAGAAGCTCTGATGAACGAAGGGACCATGGGCCGGATCCATGAGGCCCACAATTCCGTGATCGACATCACATGCAAGCGGCCGTGAGATGCTGGCAAGTCGATAATCCTCTGAGAAAGTGGGGAGAGCCGGAAAGTCCGGCATCACCTGACCCGGGGAGTCCTCTTCGGGTACGAAGACCCAGACGTAGTCCTCCCTTTCCTCGGCGATGAGACTCTTCGCTCGTATTCTCTCTACCTTGATCGGAGAATCGGGAAGAAGGGATGGGATGTTGCGGCACCTGCCCTCCCGGTCGAACTGCCATCCATGGTAGCAGCATTCAACCAGCTCGCCATCGAAGGTCCCGTATGAAAGCGGCATTGCCCGGTGGGGGCAATGATCATCCAGGACAAAGACTCTTCCCTGATTGTCCCGGCAGACGATGAGAGGCTCGTTCAGCAGAATCTGACGGACCATCTGCCCGCGCTTCAGCCTCGAGGCGGGCATAACGGGATACCAGAAGTTCCTCAACATCACAGGCGGTGCCTGGTGATCGGGCATCGAGTGCGGCTCCCGTCTACATGAACTTGCCGAACCTGGAGACGAATTCCTCTGAGGAGAGCCCGCCTTCCTGGGCAAGCTTCGCTATCCACGCCTCATCTCTGAAGTCTTTCGGGCCCAGCCTGACCATATAGTCGCGCGCAACCTGGTAGCTCTCCGTACCAACATCGACCGGTCGCAGGCGCCCACAACCGGTCGACGAATCTGCCACTTCGGCAAATGGAACCGCCTGAGCTTCGCCACCCTGGCTGGTGATCATCGCTCCCGAGCCGCCATTCAACAGGTATTGCACGGCAGCGTAGCCGAGATCGTGAGCGTATTCGACGTCGAACGGAATCGGCGGCGCGCACCGAAGCTCGTAGCCGATCGCCTTGTCTACCAGCGTCACCTTGATATTGCGACGCTCAAGCCGGCGCTGGACTTCGCTCTTCACCTTTCTGCCGAGGTCGAGCTCTCCCACGCGCATGTGACCCTGAACATCACGCTCGACGCCCTGGAGATCGTTGACGTCCTCAGAGCTGAAATGCTCGCCCAGAGCTTCAGAGAGCAACACCACGCCGTCGGGTCGTCCCATGGCGCGCCGCTTGATGATCGCTCCTTCAACTATGTCGGCAATATCCGATAAGGGTATCCTCTCACCCAGAAACTCTTCCGGAATGATGGTGCAGGTCGCGCTGGCCGCTTTTCCGATTCCAAGCGTGAGATTGCCGGTCGGTCTGCCCATTGTCACACCCAGGTACCATCTCCCCGTGGTCCGAGCGTCCTCCATGAGGCTCTTCACGACTCCTACGCCCACATGGCGTGCCGTCTCATAACCGAGCGTAGATACCGGCAGCGGCATCCACATGTCATTGTCGACGCTCTTCGGTACCTGGACGACGCGGATCGACGCGTTTGCGCCTTGCTCCAGCTTAGTGGCGCTATGGACCAGGTCGTCGCCGCCGATGGCGACGATCGCGTCGATCTCGAGTTTCCTGAGGGCGGCAATCGTGTTCTCGAGCATCGCGCGGTCGCTCGTGATGTCGATGCGCGAAGTGCCGAGAATCACGCCGCCGTTGAGATGGATGTGGGAGACTTCCTCCAATGTCAGCTCATGCTGTTCGTCGGTAAAACGCTGAGCCAGCCACTCGAATCCATCGTGAAGGCCGATCGGAGTCCATCCGAGACGAATCGCCTCAATAGTCACCGCGGCGATGACACCGTTTGTCCCGGGCGCGGGTCCGCCTCCCACCAGAATTCCTATTCGCTTGATACCCATTTGTCTTGTTTCTTAGTCGTCAGCTCTTTGCTTCCTGGAATCGTTCACGAAATTCGCTCACCGGCATACTGGCAGCCTTTGCCAGAGTTTCGACCCAGCCGTCATCTACAAAGTCGGCCGGCTCCAGCCGCGTCATATAAGCGCGAGCCACACGATATCCCTCGCTCGCGACGTCCACATTTCTGACTCGCGTCTTCCCGGTCTCCGGATTACGAATATCCTGGAACGAGAGCGGAACGAGCCGCCCTCCCTGGATACTGATCATTGCGCCACTGCCGCCGCTGAGAAGGAATCGGATGGCGCTGTATCCGAGATCACGGCAATAAGAAGCATCGAACGGAATCGGGTCCGCGCAGCGAAGCTCATAACCGATGTTCTTGTTCGAGATCGTCAGGCGTATGCCTCGCTTGAGCATGCGGTCGTGTATTGCGAACTTGACCTGACGGCCGAGGTCGACCTCGGCGAAGCGGATGTGGCCGTGATCGTCCCTTTCAACATCGTGCAGGTCGGACAGCTCCGCAGGGATCGAGTTTCTCAATCAGCCCTTCGGCGAGAATGGCCACGCCATACGATCGACCGAGCGCGCGGGATTTGATGATCGCGCCCTCGACGATGTCGAGAATGCTGCCGAACCTGATCGGATGTCGGTCAAACTCTTCTCCGATGACCGTCAGAGTCGCGCCGGCAGCCTTGCCGATGCCGAGGGCAAGATGGCCTGCCTGACGACCCATAGCGACGACGATGTACCATCTCTTGGTAGATTGAGCATCCTCTATGAGGTTCTGGACCAGCCCGACACCAACATGCCGGGCAGTTTGAAAGCCAAACGTCGGAATGTGACTCGGAAGCGGGAGGTCGTTATCGATCGTCTTCGGGACATGCACCGTGCGAATTCTCTGACCTGAGCGGTCCGCGACATAGCTCGATGAGAGAGCAGTGTCATCCCCTCCGATGGTCACAAGATGCGTAATTCCAAGCGCGTCCAGCGTCTTGACGACCGACTGCATGGCCTCCTCGGACTTGGTGGGGTTCTCACGAGCTGTTCCGAGCACCGAGCCGCCGTCAAGATGAATTCGCGAAACGTCCGGGATCGATAATGATCGCGATTTAGGATCCTCCCGGACCAGCCATTTGAAACCGTCCTGTATGCCCACGACTTCGAAACCTTCGTTGATGGCTTCGATGGTCGCGGCCGAAATTACCGAGTTGATGCCCGGTGCCGGTCCTCCTCCTACAAGAATACCGAGTCGTCCGGTAGCCGCCATGAAATCTCCTTATGAGTTCGATGTGCGCAAGCAGGACGTATGTTACCTGAGCGGGAAGTGCTTTGACTAGTTCGCCAACCGGCGCAGGACAGAGATTGTACGTTTCAATGGGCGATCGTGCGGGCGATCGTAAGGGCGGCTCGCGAGCCGCCCCCACAGGCTTCTTCGTAACGATGACGCGTATCGAATGCAAGAGCTTGGTGGCGGGCGGCTCGCGAGCCGCCCCTACGAGCCGCACGTCGCCCTTTCCCTGCCAAGTCTGGCGCGTAATCCGCCAAGGTCGCTTGTTTTCTCCTGTCGGCGAGGTGTAGATTACCTGCATTCATTCGTTTCTTTTGATCGGTTCCCGGCCTCATTGCTAACGCTTGCTTGTTGGATCGCTTTCGGTTCCGCCAACAAAGGAGCCTTCAATGGCCAGTCAACGGGAAGTCACGATCGGTATCGGCGGCGCTGCCGGAGATGGGCTCGACAAGAGTGGTGACACGATTGCCAAGACCTGCAGCCGCCTCGGCCTCTACCTCTGCGCCTACAATAGTTATCAATCAGTCATCCGTGGCGGCCACATCTGGTTGCGAGTGCGCGCCTCTGAAACCAAGGTCTATTCGCACGGAGACCACCTCAATCTGTTGATCGCACTCAACCAGGATTCGATCGAGCGTCATGCGCGAGAGGTCGAGAGTGGCGGTGCGGTGATCTACAATTCCGACAAACTCAAGTGTGATTCGACGCTGCTTGGAGACCACGTACTGCCTGTACCACTGCCAGTCGCAGAACTGACGAAGCCCTTCGGCCGCCTCCAGCCGGTGATGCAGAACACGGTCGCACTCGGCGCCATGCTCTATCTGCTCAACCTCGAATTTGATATGGCTGCCGAGGTCCTCGGCGACACGTTCAAGCACAAGGGCGAGACCGTTGTTCAGCAGAATGTCGGCATCCTACGCGCCGCCTATGAGTACGCCCGCGAGAAGTTTGTTCCGCTCGGCTACGAATGGAACTTCACGCGTATTCGCCGCCCCTTCATCACCGGCAACGAAGCATTCGCCATCGGGGCGGTTGCGGCCGGATGCAACTTCTACTCGGCCTATCCGATGACGCCGGCATCCTCGATCCTCCACTGGATGGCCTCGCATGGAGCGAAATGCGGTGTCGTCGTCAAGCAATGCGAGGACGAGCTGGCTGTGGTCAATGTCGCGATTGGAGCCGGTCACGCCGGGGCGCGCGCCATGTGCGGGACTTCCGGAGGCGGCTTTGCACTCATGACCGAGGCGATAGGCATGGCAGGCATGATCGAGGTCCCGGTGGTCATCATTGAGGTGCAGCGAGGCGGGCCTTCAACCGGTATCCCGACGAAGACCGAGCAGGCCGACCTCAATCAGGTCTACGGCGCCTCCCAGGGCGACTACCCGCGAGTGATTATCGCTCCGATCGACACGACAGATTGCTACTACTCTGCGGTAGAAGCGCATAACCTCGCAGAGAAGTATCAGCTCCCGGTAACGATCATCTCAGACCTGCTTCTCTCAGAGCATCCCGAGACGGTCGAGGCTGACGCTTTTCGCCACGATGTGCCTATCGAGAGAGGTGAAATGATCACCGACTGGCCTGAAGAGAAGGGCCAGTTCAAACGGTATCTCTTCACCGAGTCCGGTATTTCGCCGCGCGCCCTTCCCGGAACTCCTGGGGCGATGTATGTCGCCGCGACCGACGATCACGACGAAGAGGGCGTAACGATCAGCGACGTCTTTACCACACCTCCGGTGCGCCGCAAGATACCAGGAAAAGCGTATGCGCAAGGTGGACCTGGCGCTCAAGGATCTGCCGGTGCCACGCCTGGAAGGGCCTCAGGAGGCGGAAGTCACGCTCATTGGCTGGGGATCGACGACTGGTGTCATCCGTGAAGCTGTCGCTCTTCTTGCGCAGGAGGGAGTCGTCGCCAATCACCTTCAGATCAAGTACCTCCATCCGTTTCACAGGAGCGAGGTCACCGAGATTCTCCGGCGGACAAAGCGGACCATCTGCATCGAATGCAACTATGACGGACAGTTTGCGCGCCACCTGCGAGCCGAGACCGGTTTCAGCGTCGGGGATCTGATTCTCAAGTATGACGGCGAGCCCTTCGAGCCGCGACAGATCGTTGACCAGGTGAAGGCAATTCTTGCGGGCAAGACGCGCGAGCTTGATCTGACTCTCGAAGAGGCGCGTGAAACGGCCTATCACTACACCCGCGTTCATCTCGCGGACAAGGCCCGTCCGACGAAACTCGAGCGCATCAATGGCGAGCATGAACCGCTCTGGCTGGTCGAGATGAGCGCTCGTGACACAGGAGCGAAACAGGGTGAGCTGCGAATCGGTGCCCACACAGGCAGCATCTATTCGTGGCAGCCATTCCAGAAGGCGACGGCAAGCACGGCTGATTAGCAGGCTATTAGGAGGAGAACCAGATGGCGAGTGTAATCGAGCTACCGATTTCAGCTTATGAAAGCGTTGTCGAACCGGATTGGTGTCCCGGTTGTGGAGACTTCGGAGTCCTGCGCGCAATCGAGATTGCCGCCGGCAAGCTCGGAATCCGTCCCAAAGACCTGATGCTGGTCTCGGGTATTGGATGTTCGTCCAATCTGCCTGGCTTCATCCACACCTATGGCGTACACAGCCTGCACGGCCGGGCCGTTGCGGTGGCGAGCGGAATCAAGCTTGCCGAACCATGGCTTGAAAGTCGTCATTACAGGCGGGGACGGAGATGGCTACGGCATCGGAATAGGCCACTTCATTCATGCAATGCGGCGCAATCTGGACCTGACCTATGTGGTCATGAACAACCAGATATATGGGTTGACGACTGGTCAGGCTTCACCGACGACCATGAAGGAGGTGCGGACGAAGAGCACTCCATTGGGGAATGTGGAGCTTCCGATCAATCCGGTTGCCCTGGCTCTGGTCTCCGGCGCTACATATGTCTCGCGAGGTTTCTCCGGCGAGAACAAACACCTCGCTGATTTGATTGCCGGCGCGATTGCTCACCATGGATTCTCGCTGGTTGATGTCTTCAGTCCATGCGTGACCTACAACAAGATCAACACCTACGAGTATTTCAGGAAGCGTTGCTACAAGCTCGAAGGCGAGGAGGGTTACGATGCGGCGAGCGTTGAGCTCGCTCTACAGAAGTCTGTCGAATGGGGTGAGCGCATTCCGATCGGTGTCTTCTATCGTGATGAGCAGCCGACTTACGAGGACACGGAGCCTGCCTTGCAGAATGGGCCTCTCGTGAATCAAAAGCTTGGCCTGAGTGAAGGATTGTTCAACGAGCTGATGGAAGAGTTCATGTAGCCACAAAGAGTCGCAAGCTCGCCACAGGCTCGTTTATTTCATTGCTTTATTACGCCACCTTGTAGGGGCAGGGCTTGTCCCTGCCCGCCCGTGCCGTCCGGCACGGGTAACAGTTTCAAGTAGGCCCATCCGACTTCAACACCAACCGATAATGGTTACCGGCGCCGGACGGCGCCGGGCGGGCAGGGACAAGCCCTGCCCCTACAAGGTCGCGGACATGCCCATTGCAGTGAACAGTCCTACTAGACCTTCATAACCACCCGCCCAAGCAGTTTGCCTTCCCGCATCTGGTTGAGGATCTGATTGACCTCGGAAAGGGGTTCGGTGCGGATTCTGCAGGTGATGCGGCCGGCGGCCCCCAACGCCAGCACCTCTGCCAGGTCCTGACGAGTTCCGATGGCCGAGCCCAGAATCCTCGTCTCTCCCGACACCAGCGCTACCGTTGAAACATTTATGGGTTCAGGTGACATCCCGACGACCATCAGCGTTCCGCCCTTTCTAAGGCTCCTCAAGGCCGTCTCGTAGGCTGCTTTCGACGCCGAAGTCACGATAGCCACGTGTGCTCCCGCCCAACTTGCGCAACTCGCGAGGCACGTTACCCGTCACTGCGTTGAAGGTAGCAGCGGCACCGTAATCCTGAGCCATGGCAAGCTTGTCCTCCGCCACATCGACCGCTATGACTTCGGCACCGATTTCGCGGCCTAATTGCACTGCCAGGTGTCCGAGCCCGCCAATTCCAAAGACAGCCAGGCGTTCACCAGGCTTCAGCCCGGATGACTTGAGAGCCTTATGTGCGGTCAAGCCGGCACAGAGGAGTGGAGCCGCTGCCTCAGAGCTCAAACCCTCAGGCAAGCGAGCGATGTGTGTTGCCTTGGCTTTGACGAATTCGGCAAATCCGCCGTCTACCGTGCAGCCCGTGATCATCTGACCCGAGCAGAGGGTCTCCCGACCAGTCGTGCAGAACTCACAGTCTCCACAGGTCCAGTGCAGCCAGGGCACTCCAACGCGCTCGCCCAACACGAAATCGGTGACACCATCGCCAAGCTGTGCGACCGTTCCGGCAATCTCATGTCCAAGCACGAGCGGGAGCTTCGTGATGGGCCGGAGCATATCCCACTCGCCTCCGGCGAGATGAAGATCTGAATGGCAGACACCGCAAGTCTCAACCTTGACGAGAACCTCTCCGACTCCCGGTTCAGGAACGGGAGTCTCACTAATCACAAGAGGCTCGCCAAATGCCCTGAGCACCGCCGCTCTCATTTCCTGTCCCCTCCGATACCTATTATGCCCGCGTCGGCAAGGGCATCTATTTTGTCGGCCGTCAGCCCTGCTTCCTCGAGGACGATTCTTGTGTGCTCGCCAAGCCTCGGAGGAGGCAGCCTGAATTCGGCCGGTGTACTGATCATATGAATCAGCGGACCGATACTCTCGACGTCCTGAATCAGTCTTTCGTGAACTACCTGAGGATGCCCGATCACCTCAGGGACGTCATTCACGAGCGTCAGGCAGGCATCGACTGCATCGAAGGCTGCCAACCAGTCTGCCGCGGTGCGCTTCCTGAAAAGCTGCCGTAACGGTCTCGATAGCTCGTGCCTGTTCCTCCCCTCGACGAACTGCGAGGCAACAAGGTCTTCACATCCGAGCGCGCTGCATGGCGGCCGCCCAGAACTTAGGCTCGAGTGCTCCAAGCGCAACAAATCTGCGATCCTGCGTTTCGTAAACGTTGTAGCAGGCGTACCTGCCCGAAAGACTCTCGCGCCCGCGCTCGGGAGCGATCCCGGTTGAGAAATACTTGGCAAGCGGAATAACCATGAGGGCAAGCGTTCCCGCCATCATTGAAACATCGACCATCTGGCCCTCTCCGCTTCGCTCGCGACCTGCGAGTGCAAGGAGGATGCCGATAACTGCAGGAAGGCTTCCGCCGGCAATGTCGGAAATCTGGACGCCCGGCATCGCCGGACTACCGTCGGCAAGGCCATTCAATCCCAGGACGCCCGCAACGCTGGCATAGTTGATGTCATGACCCGCCTTTACGGCATAAGGCCCCGACTGGCCGTAGCCGGTGATCGCACAGTATACCAGCCGCCGGTTGAGATCTCGTAACCGGACGAAGTCGAGCTCGAGCCGCTCCATCACACCCGGACGAAAACTCTCCACCAGCACATCGGCGCGTGACGCGAGCTCGCACAAAACGGCGCGGCCATCCGGATTCTTGAGATTGATGGCGATGCTTCGCTTGTTTCGATTTGTTGCCAGGAAGTAGGCGCTGTCCTGAGCGCCCTCAAACGCAAGATTGCGAGCGGGATCTCCTGTACCGGGCTGCTCGACCTTGATGACATCGGCGCCGAAGTCACCGAGAATCATTGTGGCCACCGCGCCCGGCAGTAGTCGTGTAAGGTCCAACACCCTGATGCCGGACAGCGGTAACATAGTGTCATGTGCCGCAGGCTGTCCAGCCTGCGGCAAAATGTCGAGTGGGCCGGCGTGAATCAAATAGGCCAGTTGCGAGGGTTTGCCGCAGACTGGACAGTCTGCGGCACGTTCCAAGCCAGAAGCGCTCACACGTAGGAGCCGCCGGTGACAAGCAATACGTGACCCGTGACATAGTCAGACAGCGGCGATGCCAGGAAGACGACCGGCCCGGCCGCCTCTTCAGGCGTGCCTGCGCGGCCGAGTGGAATATGTTTGATGGCCATTTCGCGCATCTGCTCGGGTATGCCCAGCTGGACTTCGATCTCGCCCACGCGGGCCTGCCCCTGCTTCTCCTTAGCCTGAGTAAGGCGCGTATCTATGAAGCCATACGCAACAGCATTGACGTTGATATTGAAGCGACCCCATTCCTTGGCGAGCGTCTTCGTAACACCGACGATCCCCATTTTGCCCGCAGCGTAATTGACTTGCCCGGGATTGCCGGCGACTCCTGAAGTCGAGGAGACGTTGATGATTTTGCGGTGTACCTGGCGCCCTTCGGCAATCTCGGCCTTGGCTACTTCACGCATGTAGGGCACGGCGGCTCGAATGATGCGAAATGGCGCGGTCAAATGAACGTCGATCATCGCCTGCCACATCTCGTCGGTAACGTTCTGGACGACACCGTCCCACGTGTAGCCGGCATTGTTGACGATGATGTCGAGCTTTCCGAACTCCTCGACAGCCGTGCGCACGATGCGATCCGGAAACTCCGGCCCGGTGACGGTTCCGACACACGCGACCGCTCGACCGCCGGCTGCCTTGATCTCACCCACGACTGCGTCAGCTATTTCGCCCTTCGAGATCATTGACGACAACGTTTGCACCGTGTTGAGCAAAAAGTTTGGCCACTGCGCGACCGATTCCCCGGCCTGAGCCGGTGACGATCGCCGATTTTCCCTCTAGTAGTTTCATAGCCTCCTTAGAGCCTTTCTGATATTTAGAGCTTCGCTGTGTAGCGCCATCGGAGTCTACTACCGCAGCGTCAGTTCTCAAAGATTGCTGCGGTCTTGGGCCACCACAGGGCCGGCGTCATAGGGACTCGTAGGGGCGGCTCGCGAGCCGCCCCCACACGCTTCCTTCACAGATGCACTCTTTTGATGGGGTAAAAATGTGGGAGAGGCTAGTGGGGGCGGCTCGCGAGCCGCCCCTACGACCGCCCCTACGGCCCCTCGAGCCCCGCTTGCCGCAATTAACGCTCGTTGATTCCCGCGACGCTGGCTGGTTTGCGCGAGTACTTCTCGAACCATGCCTGCAGGTAGAGCTGTTGTAGAAGCTGGTGCGAAGGTCTGCGCCATCCATGAAACTCATCAGGCATCCGGATGAGCAGAGTCTCCTTCTTAAGCACCTTCAGCGCGCGGTAGAACTCTTCGCTCTGCCCTATCGGAGTGCGCAGATCAGCCTCGCCCGTCATGACGAGCGTCGGAGTCTTGACGTTTGCCACATAGTGAAGCGGCGAGCGCATGGCATACTCATTTGCATCTTCCCACGGATATTTTCGGAACTGGTTATACCAGCTCGGGCCATCCGTTATACCGACAAACGAATTCCAGTTGATGACCGGCCTCATTGAGGCAGCCGCCGCGAAACGATCCGTGTGACCGACGATCCATGCCGTCAACACGCCGCCGCCACTTCCTCCGCAGACGAAGAGGTTGCGATCGTCGATCCAGCCCTTGGCCAGGGCTGCATCCACTCCCGCCATGAGATCGTCGTAATCCTTGCCTGGATATGAGAACTGGATGCCGTTGACGAACTCCTGTCCGTATCCAGTACTGCCGCGCGGGTTAGTGTAGAGAACGGCGTAGCCCTTGGCGGCAAAGTTCTGAAAGGTCCAGCTGAAGGCCACCGAATACATAGACCACGGGCCGCCGTGAATCCACATGACCATCGGGTACTTCTTCGTCGCATCGAAGTTGGCGGGCTTAATCAGCCATCCCTGGACCTTGATGCCATCGGGCGATGTGTACGAGAGCTCCTCGGCATCTCCGAGCTTGACGCCGGAAAGGACATCCTCGTTGACATCTACCACGCGCCTCACGGACGAAGGCTCCTTGACGTTGAAGGTGACCAGGGTGCCAGGCTCCTTGAAGCTGCTGCGCACACTTGCGACCTGCCCGTTGTCGGCGAGAGAGAAGCCCGTCAGAGCCTCTGTGCCGGAAGTGACGCGGCGCGCTTTGCCTTCAACCGGCGCGAAGTAAACGTGGGTCGAGCCCTGTTCTTCTACAGTGAAGTAAACGCCTGATCCGTCCCTTGCCCATGAGACCTGCTGCGGCGAGCTCATCAGGTTGTCCGCCCAAACGCGCTTGCCCCCACCCTGGCTGTCCATGACGTAGATGCTGGCTACGTGGTTGGTGAAATTCTTCTCGTCATAGCCGGTGTAGGCGACCCAGCGGCCGTCAGGGGAGATTCGGGGATTTGAATCAGGCCCCTTCCGATCGGTGAGCGCCTTGACCTCGAGACTGTTGATGTCGATCGCATATATCTCGCTGTCGCCTCGCTGGTATTCAGCGTCAGGTTTGCGGATCGCTGTGAAGTAGATCGTCTTGCCATCCGCAGACCACTCCGGATCGGAATGGCTGAACTTACCGCTGGTCAGCTGACGAGGAGTGCCGCCAAGAATCGAGTCAATCACAAAGACGTGATTGAAACCCATCGGAATTGGCCCTTCGCCATCCCTGGCCCAGCTCAGCCGGTTGACCAGGACTGCAGGCTTCGCCCACTCTGCGCCTCGCGGCTTCTCAGGAAGCTTTACCGAGAGAATCGGATCGTTATCCGGTACAAAGATTGTGCAGGCGAGATACTTGCCATCGGGTGAGAATCGCAGATTGGTCGGCGCACGCTCAACGTGAGTCAGCTGCGCCACCTCTCGAGTCTCGAGCCAGACGGTATGGACTTGCATCGTACCGTCGCGGTCGGAGATGAAGGCGATGCGCTTTCCGTCGGGTGACCATACCGGAGCGCTGTCACGCCAGCTGCCGCTAGTCAACTCACGCACACGCGAGCCATCGACGTCGACCAGCCAGAGGTTGCTCCGGAACTGGTCCTTGACCTTGTCTACCCACGTCCGGGTGAAGACGATCTGCTGGCCGTTGGGAGAGATAGCCGGATTACTGATGCTCTCCATATCCATGAAGGTGTTGCTGTCCAGCAAGCCCTTCTTTTGCCGGGCAAAGGCCGGAGTGGACAGCAGGAGCATTGCAAGCAATGAGACAGCAGCTCTCTTCATATGGTCTCCTATTGGTATTCAGGCCCTTCTGGAATTTGGACTTTTCCAGTCTCGAAGACTTACAATGCCTTCTTGACAATGCAGCACTTCGCGACGACGTTGTGGGGCAGGGCTTGTCCCGGCCCGTCCAGCGCCGTCTGGCGCGGTGTAAGCCCCCGAATGTTCACTTCTGGTTCTGCGCGGCGCCGCTCATCGCCGCAGTGGGTGTTTTCCGGTGGCTGTCAAACCACCCCACGATGGTAAGCACCTTCGCGATGTGATGGCTCGGCCGCACGCTGATACCGTGCGGCTCCTCCGGAACGCGCACCAGCACGCTTTCGACGCCAAGCAGCTTGAGCGCCTGGTAATACTGCTCCGAATCCGACATCGGCGTGCGATAGTCGGCTTCACCCGTCATCACCATCGTCGGCGTCTTGACGTTCTTGACGACCGAAAGCAGCGAGCGCTTCTCGTAATGCTCGACGTTGTCCCAGGGCAGGCCCGGGAACCAGTACTTGGCGGTCCAGTTGCCGATATCCGAGGTAAGCACGAAGCTGTACCAGTTGATCACCGGATAGACGGAGACCGCCGCGCGGAACCGCGTCGTGTGGCCGATCATCCAGCAAGTGAGCACGCCGCCGCCGCTGCCGCCGGTGACGATAGACCTGCTCCGGATCGATGTAGCCTTTCGCGATGACTGCATCGACGCCGGAATTCGAGATCGTAGAAATCGTCGCCCGGATAGGCGTGGTGAATCAGGTTGCCGAACTCCTCGCCGTAGCTCGTGCTGCCGCGCGGATTGGTGTAGAGCACGACGTAGCCGCTCGCCGCCATGATCTGCTTTTCGAGATCGAAACCGATCGCCGTAGTTGGCGAACGGCCCGCCGTGGATCTCGAGAATCAGTGGATACTTCTTCGCCGCGATCGAAGTCGGGCGGCTTGATAATCCATCCCTGAATCTTGCGGTTGTCTTTCGAGGACTCGTACCAGATTTCCTCGACAGACCCGAGCTGGCGCCCTGCAAGCAGGCCGCCGTTGACGGCAGTAAGCAGTCGTGGCTTCTCATCCGAGGGTGAGCCGGCAGCAATTTCGCCGGGAGAATCCGGCCTGCAGATCGTAATTGCGTACGCTCCATTGGCCGCCAGGCTGAATCCGCCGCCGCCGCCGTATGCGCTCAATCCGCTCCCAATGTGGCCGGCAATCTTCTTCACCTTGCCATCGAGTGCGGTGAAATAGAGACCGGTGTCTCCCTGATCGCTCGAAAGGAAGTAGACGCCGCGACCATCCGGCGCCCATCTCTGGTTGATTACGTCGCGATCCCAGTCCCGAGTGATCAGTCGAGGTCCGCTCCCGTCGCGGTTCATGACGTAAAGGCGTGTCACCTGATAGCCCTGGTAGCGATCATCGAAGCCTGAGTAAGCGATCAGCTTGCCGTCCGGCGAGACTACAGGAGCGCCGTCCGGCCCTTTGCGCGAGGTCAGGGCCTTGACCGAACCGTCGGCAACACTGAAGTCATATACTTCAGTATCGAGCGGATCCAGCTCGTAGTTGTCGTGCCTGTTGGCAGAAATGATCAGCGACCTGCCATCGGGCGCCCAGACTGCTTCGCTGGCGCGGAAAGCCGGCCCGCCGAGCTGGTACTTTCCACTGGAAATCTGTCTCGCCACTCCGCCGTCCGAGGGAACGACAAAGAGCTGCGTGTATCCGGGCTTCAGATATCCCGCTCCATTAAAGCGATAGACAAGTTGATCGATGACCTTCGGAGGATCAGCCCACTTCGCACCTTCAGGCGGAGCCGGCATTTTGATGATTTGACGCGCCGGTTCTGTGATGAGCGAAGTAAATGAGATCCATTTGCCATCCGGAGACCACGCAATGCCCGAGGGAGGCGATTGAAGCGAGGTCACCTTCACCGTCTGTCCCGAGTCCATCCAACGGCGGTAGACCTGCGGCGATCCGTCTCGATTGGAGATGAACGCGATCTGGCTTCCATCAGGCGACCAGCGCGGAGACGTATCGTTGAAATTGCCGGTAGTCAGCGGACGCTGATCCGAGCCATCACTGTTGACGATCCAGAGGTTCGAATAGCGCCGGTCGGTCATGATGTCGCAGAACTGGCGCACAAAGAGGATTCGCCTGCCGTCCCTGGAAATCTGCGGGTCTGTGGCCAGCTGGAATTCGAAGATATCGCTTGCCGACAGCCGGCGCGGCTTCGTCTGGCTTAATCCGAGGCAGGTCAGGCAGAGAGTGATGCTCAGAAAGACGACAACCCTTTTCATACGAGCCTCCGGCGAAAATGTGCGGTTGGAAGATGCAGGACCTATATCTTCATATATCGATCTGGCCAGATCAAGCAGTATGGAGTCCGGCTACCGTGCGAATACCCGCGCCAGACGGCGGGACGGGCAGGGACAAGCCCTGCCCCTACAGCGTTGTCGCGAGTGCACCATTTGGAAAAACATTTATAGCGAGAGCTTGCCCGCCGCCCGGACAGCCTGCGGCCGGTAGCCGGACTCCTACTATTCGGATCGGAGAATGCCGAGGGGCTTCTTCGTCATGACATCCCAGCTCGAGAGAATGCCGACGATAACCACTACGAGGATCGTCAGGGCCACGGCAAGAAGATTGTAGACCGGCAATAGTCGCCACCCGATTTCAAAGACATACTTGCTGATGGCCCAACTTAGCCCGATCGACGCGGCCGATCCGACCAGACCAGCCAGGAGACCCAACACGCCATACTCGACCAGTACCGTATAGACGATCTGAAGCCGATTGGCTCCGAGAGTCTTGAAGATCGCTGATTCATAGAGACGATGAAGCTTGGTCATGGCTATGGCGCCGGTAAGAATCAACAACCCACTGAGAAGCACAAATCCGCCTATCCAGGTCACGGCGAGGGAGACGTTGTCAATGGTCTTCCTGACCTGCGTCACGATGTCGTAGATATCGATCACAGAGACGTTGGGGCAGAGGTCGACTATGTCTCTCTGGAACCGGGCGCGGCTTTTTCCTGGGGCGGGCCCCTTGATCGCCGAGATGAACATCTGAGGAAGGTCGTCGAGAGCACCAGGCCTGAAGATCACCAGGAATCCCGTTCGTGAACCACGCCACTCGACGTGGCGAATGCTGGTGATCCTTGCTGTCACCGGCGTTCCGGTTATGTCGAAGGTGATAGTATCGCCTACGTTGAGCTTGAGGTCGCGATTGAGCAACTCTTCTATTGATACCTCGGGCGACACCTCAGGCGTGGTGCCCGGCGTCTCATTCCAGAACTTGCCGGCGATTACCGTCTCATTCTCCTCGAGGTTCGGACGATAAGTGATCGTGTATTCGCGTGTGAGCAGCCCGCGATTCTCCCCCCTCTCGGTGCTCTCAGGCTTCAACTGGTTTCCGTTTAGCGCGAGGATGCGTGCGCGAACCGTTGGAATCAGCTGAGGACTCTGCCCGGTCTCTTTCGTCACCAATGAAGAGATTGCTTCCCGCTGGTCCTTCTGAATGTCGATCAGATACATATCGGGCAGCCCGCCGCCAAGATCGATGTTGAACTCATTGGCCAGGCCCGCCTGCAGCAACCGCACCGATAGCACGAAGAATACGCCGAGCCCTACCGAGAGAAGGATGATCCGCGACTGATTGCCCGGACGGTAGAGGCTGTTGATTCCATGTCGCAAACCAAACGACGGCACGTGCCTTATGTGCCGCAGCAGCCTGATCAACCCGGCGGCTGCGAAGTTGAGAATCAGAGCCGTCGCGAGAAGGCCGCCGAGAAAGATCGCACCCACCTTCAGAGAACCGGCCTGCCAGGCTGCCAGGGCAATCAAGCCGAGCGAGACAACGATTGCCGTCACAATGCGAAGCCAGTCGAAGCCCCGGCCCTTCCGCGACAACTCTTCATGACGCAGAACCACAATCGGCTTGATGTGTCTGACATCAAGCAACGGCAACATGAAAACAGCAGGGAGATCAACATTCCAACGCCAAGTCCCTGCAGCGCGGCCGACCATGTCAGATCAAACTGGACTCCAAATGGCAGGCGATCTCCGAAATATCTCGGAACGACGAACGCCACGATCCTGGCGATCAGCAGACCGAGCAAGCTGCCCGCCAGGCCGAGACTCAGAACCTGGACAAGATAGGCGCCGAGGACACTCCTGTTTTCGCCTCCGAGGCACTTGAGAACTGCGATCGTCTTCATGCGTTGCTGAATGAAGACTCTCGTGACACTCGAGATGCCTATGCCTCCAAGCACCAGGATTACCAGTCCGACGAGGCTCATGTAGTTTCCGGCGCGGTCGAGATTTGTGCTCAGGCGATCTTCCGTGTCCCGGTATGAACCGACACTTATTAGTGGCTGTGAACTGAGCTGACTCCTGAGCTCGGTCTTGAGCTGCTCTGACTGTCCTTCCGGAGACTTGAAGTACTCGCGGTAGCGGGCTCGACTCCCAAATCCGGTGAGGCCGGCGGCAATGACATCGGCGTAGTCTGCCATTACTCGCGGACCGAGACTGAAACCGCCGAGGCCGCCCGGCTCCCTCTCTATGATTCCACGGATCGTGAACTCGAGCGTGCCAATCTTGACGCGATCGCCTACCTCGACGCCGAGTTGAGTCAGAAGACTCTCCTTAACAAGCAATCCCTGCCCGCGAAGCAAATCGTGGCTGTAGCTCGTGCCGCCGGCCAGAGCCAGGTCTCCGTAAAGCGGGTAGCCAGGCTCAACGCCTTTGAGCTCGACCATCTTTGCCGCAGCCCGCTGATCGCGAAGTGGACGCAGCATGGTCGCGAGCTCGACTACACGCGTATGATCCGTGACCAGGGGCGATCGATATTCGCGCTCAAGGATGGCCCGAGCTTCAGCGCTGATCGCCGCATTGGACGACGCCATGACATCGGCCGTTAGAAGCGCGCGCGATTCACGGGCTACGGAGGTGCGTACGTTCTGGATCAACGACCGCAATGCAATGATCGAGCCAACACCAATGGCTATGCAGACAAAGAAGAAGAGCAGCCGATGCCACGAAGCCCGCACCTCGCGATACGCCATGTTAAGGATGAATCTCATATCGATACCTGGCTCTGGACGCGCATTGCGTCTTCAACCATTCGGCCGTCCCGGAGAGACACCTTCCGGTCTGCGAGGTCTGCAATCTCATGATCGTGAGTAACCAGAACAAGAGTCGTCCCTCGATTGCGATTGAGCGTCAGGAGCAGCTCAAAAACATGATGACCATTGAGCGAATCGAGGTTGCCGGTCGGCTCGTCTGCCAGAAGCAGCTCGGGATTATTTGCAAATGCGCGGGCAATTGCCACTCGCTGCTGCTCGCCACCCGAAAGTTGGGAAGGATAGTGGTGACCGCGCTCGTGGAGGCCCACTTCGTCAAGCAGCGCTTGAGCTCGCCGGCCAGCTCCGGGCGCTCCCCTGATTTCAATTGGCACGATGATGTTCTCGAAGGCGGTGAGTGACGGAATAAGATGAAAAGATTGAAATATGAACCCTATCTTAGCTCCACGCAGCCTCGCGAGCTCGTCTTCACCCATTCGGGTTATATTCTGCTCATCGATGAAGATCTCGCCTGTAGTTGGCGCGTCCAGTCCCGCTATCAGCCCAAGAAGAGTTGATTTCCCGCTCCCGGAGGGGCCGACAACCGAGACGAACTGGCCGCTCGGAACCTCGAGATCCAGAGAGTGAAGGATCGTCAGCCTCTCCGAGCCGCTCATAACCACCTTCGAAACATTCGACATTCGGATCATGTTATTCTTTCTCTGAATGATTTCTTTCGTAAGAAATATGCCTTCTGGAAGCCTCAATTTCAAAGTGTACATCTTCGCGGGTTGCCTTGTTCTCACAATGATCATGGCAAACTGCTCGAAGAGCCTGAAGTCGACGACGGCCCCGCAGCCGGCGGCGATCGAACCGCCGTCTCCTACGGGAACTCCTCCGGGGACGGCTCCAGTCATTGTAGCTTTTGGCGACAGCCTGACAGCGGGCCTCGGTCTCGAAGAGGGGGACACCTATCCATCGCTCCTGCAGAAGAAGCTGATTGAGGGTGGCTACGATTACGTGGTGATCAATGCCGGAGTCTCGGGAGAGACATCGGCTGGCGGTGTCAGGCGGATCGATTCAGCGCTCAAAGGCAACGTCAGGATTCTGATTCTCGAGCTCGGGGCAAATGACGGGTTGAGAGGTCAACCGGTTGCGGAGCTGAAGAGCAATCTTTCTCAGATCATCGAGGCGGCCCGGAAACGGAAGATCACCGTTTTGCTTGCCGGGATGGAGGCGCCTACCAACTTTGGAGCAGAATACACGGCTGAATTTCACAAAGCTTTTGAGGATTTACAGGAGAAGTACCAGCTTACGCTGGTTCCATTTTTCCTGGCGAATGTGGCAGGAATTCCGGAGCTCAACCAGGCTGACGGAATTCACCCCAACGCAAAAGGCGAAGAGATCGTCGCGAATAACGTATGGCAGGTCCTGGAGCCATTGCTTTCACGGTGAGCTCGCCTTGGGGGTTACAGTCCTTCGACGATGCGGCATTTCGCGGTGACCTTGTAGGGGCAGGGCTTGTCCCTGCCCGGCGCGCCCGCAGGGCGCGGATATTAATGGTGATCAGAGGTACCGGCGCCGGACGGCGCCGGCGGAGCAGGCGACGAGCCCTGCCCCTGCATTCCTTCGGCGATGCGGCAGTGGGCGGCGATCTTGTAAATCGCACTCAATCATATAATCCTGCGCGGAGATTGCGATGTATGCGCCAGACTTCTCCGAGCACCTGCAGGTAGGCTGATGCGCCCACCTTGCTCTCCGTGTCGTTCCGCCAGGTAATCGGCAATTCCTTAATCCCGAATCCCTTCCGGCGCGCAATTGCCAACACCTCGATATCAAATCCCCACCGCTCGAGCGTCAGCCTCGGAAATATCTCTTCGGCTGCGCGAGCCGTGAACATCTTGAATCCGGCCTGAGTGTCATAGATTCCCGGCACGGCGAGCCACCTGATCACCAGGTTGCCTGCGTCTCCCGCAAGCTCTTTCAGCCGCGACTGGCGGATCGGAATGTCGGCGCCATCAATATCCCTCGACCCAATGACGACGTCACACCCTTCTTTGAACCAGGGCCAGAATCTCTCGAGGTGATCGATGGTCGTGGAATTGTCGGCATCCATGAAGAGGCGGTACGCTCCGCGCGCCTCGAGCATTCCACGCCGGACTGTAGCCCCCTTTCCGTGATTTCTCCCATCGAGATGCCTGACCAGGCGAACCGCAGGATTCTCAACGCCAATCCTCTCGACGAGCTCGGCTGTTGAATCCCTGGAGCCGTCATCGACGACCACTACTTCGACCGAGTAAGGCTGCTGGGCAATGTATGGAAGAACACTCTCTAGCGTCCGCGGAAGCCGGCGCTCTTCATCAAAGGCGGGAATGACAACTGAGAGATGAGGTGTCTCCTTCGACATCGATGCGCAAGACAATAGCATAAGCCGGACTTGCGACGCATATTGAACTTTTGATCGCCTTGTGGGAAGAATACGGGTATGGAACCAAGCCAACTTCGTGAGCGTCTTTTGGGGGTTATAGCGTTTCCGATAACCCCGTTCAAAGAAGACCTGTCGCTCGACCTGGCAGGCCTGCGCCGCAATCTGAGCAAGCTCCTTGAACACCCGATATGTGCAATCGTCGCCGCAGGCGGGACCGGTGAGATGTATTCGCTCTCACCATCCGAGCATCTGGAGGTGGTCAGGGAGACCGTCCAGGCTGCCGGTGGACGGGTCCCCGATAATCGCGGGCGTGGGATTCGGACATCAGATCGCAGTCGAGCTGGCTCGTGAAGCGGCTGCGGCCGGAGCCGATGGAATTCTTGCCTTTCCGCCTTACTACCCACAGGCCGACGATGAGGGCTTGATCTCCTACTACTCAGCCATTGGTGAAGCCACAAACCTGGCTCTGCTGATCTACAGCCGCGACTGGGCAAATTTCAGTCCGGCAATGGTCGATCGCCTGGCCGGCATCAGGACGCTGACCGCATGGAAGGACGGGCAAGGCGATATCAGAAGGCTTCAGCTGATTATGAACAGAGTCGGCGATCGGCTCCATTGGATCGGCGGGGCCGGCGACGATCTTGTTCCAGGCTACTATTCGCTCGGCATCAGAACGTTCACTTCGAGCATCGCGACCGTGGCGCCGCGCCTTTCACTCAAGCTGCACGAAACCGCAGCGGCCCTTCGCCAGGCCGAACTGACGCAGATGATGAGCCAACTGGTCGCGCCCCTTTACGCCTTGCGTACGCGACGAAAGGGATACGAAGTCTCGGCAATGAAGACTCTCATGGACCTCGCGGGACTGAGCGGAGGCCCGGTCCGTCCTCCGCTGGTCAATGTTCGTTCCGAAGAGCGCGAGGAGTTGCAACAGATGCTGGCAAGCTGGCGGCCTTTCCTTTAGACCTGACTCATTCGTTTCAAGGTAAATCATGACGACTCAAAGAAAAACACCTGATCAATTGCGTAGTCATCGCTGGTTCGGGATGGCTGACTTGAGAACCTTCACTCACAGATCACGAGCCAAGCAGATGGGTCTTGCTCACGACGATTTCGCGGGCAAGCCGGTGATCGCCATCTTCAATACCTGGAGCGAGCTGAGTACTTGTCACAGCCACTTCAGAACGCGGGCAGAAGAGATCAAGCGCGGCGTGTGGCAGGCCGGTGGATTCCCAGTAGAGCTACCGGCATTTCCGATCACCGAGACCTACATGAAGCCAAGCCCGATGATGTACCGCAACCTGCTCTCCATGGAGGTTGAGGAGCTCATGCGAAGCCAGCCCATTGACGGCGCGGTGCTCATGGGCGGATGCGACAAGACAACTCCAGGGTTGATCATGGCCGCGCTCAGCACGAATCTGCCCGTCGTCTGTCTGCCTGCGGGACCAATGCTTCGCGGCAACTGGAATGGCAAGCCGCTCGGGAGTGGAACCGATGTCTGGAAGTACTGGGCCGAAAAATGCGCGGGAACAATTGGCGACGAGGAGTGGTCGGAGATGGAGGACGGGATCGCGCGGTCGCCGGGACACTGCATGACAATGGGGACTGCCTCGACGATGACATCGATTGCCGAGACGCTCGGGCTGACTCTGCCCGGCGCGGCCTCAATTCCAGCGGTCGATGCAAATCATTCACGCCTCGCGACCGCCTGCGGCCGCCGCATCGTCGAGATGGTCTGGGAGAATCTGAGACCACGAGACGTCGTTACGCAGGAGTCGATAGAGAATGCGATCACTGCCGACATGGCGATCGGAGGCTCGACCAACGCGATCATTCACCTCGTCGCTATTGCCGGGCGAGCCGGGCTGTCGCTGCCGCTCGAGAAGTTCGATGAGATCTCGCAGCGTACGCCGATGATCGCCAACATCCGTCCATCAGGTGAGTACCTGATGGAGGATTTGTATTACGCGGGTGGCCTTCGCGCGTTGCTCGCGCAGATTCGTGAGATGCTCCATCTCAACTGCATGACTGTCGGAGGCAAGACACTGGGAGAGAATATTGCATCCGCCAGGGTGGCCAACCACGAGGTCATCCGGCCGCTCTCAAATCCCGTGTCGCCTCTTGGAGGCACTGCCATCCTGCGCGGAAACCTCGCGCCCAATGGAGCGGTGATCAAGCCTCCAGCCGCCGACCAGCGATTGCTCAAGCACACCGGGCCGGCGGTTGTTTTCCGCGACTACAACGATATGGCCGCGCGGATTGACGATGAGGCCCTACCAGTCGACGAGGACTCGGTCATCGTCCTGCAGAACGCCGGACCGCTCGGAGGCCCGGGCATGCCGGAGTGGGGTATGCTGCCGATTCCGAAGAAACTCTTGAAGCGCGGGGTCCGCGATATGTTGAGGATTTCTGATGCGCGAATGAGCGGCACCTCGTATGGTGCCTGCGTGCTGCACGTTTCTCCGGAGTCGTTTGTCGGAGGTCCGCTGGCTCTGGTGCGCGATGGGGATCTGATTTCGATCGACGTTCCAAATCGGAGATTGAATCTGCATGCCAGCGACGAGGAGCTCGGCAAAAGGCGCGAGGCCTGGACACCGCCTTCGAAGCGCTATGAGCGGGGCTATGGCGCGCTCTATTCAAAGCACGTGACGCAGGCGGATAAGGGTTGCGATTTTGATTTTCTGGAGGCAGGCGGAGAGACGCCCGAACCGGAGATACATTGAATTTCAACGCCGCCACAAGGCCCAATCGATTTAACATTGTAGGGGCGGCGGCTTGTCCCTGCCGCTCCTGCGCCGTCTGGCGCGCAGAATTATGCTCTGACATGCTCAACATTACCGGCGCCAGACGGCGCCGGGCGGGCAGGGACAAGCCCTGCCCCTACAAGCGTTGCGTCGTAGTGGCGGCTCGCGAGCCGATCCAATGGAGACCCCAATGAAGTCGGCGCGAATAATGTTCATCATTGCGAGCGTCATGACGATCCTTGGTGGTACCGCCCATTTTGTAGGCCAGTTTGCGTCAGGCAACGAAGGAGCCGAGTCTCTCATCTCGGCAATGCGCAGCTTCAAAATCGGGAACGGCCCTCGCCCCTTCTCCTTCTGGGACGTTATGCAATCGTGGGGTATCGGGATGGGGACCGATCTCATCTGGATCGGACTGCTGAGCCTGGTTCTCGCCGGCTACCTCTCAGAACGACCCGGAATGCTTCGTCTGGCGGCAATCATCAACGGCCTCGGAACGCTCGCTTTTGTGGCGATGGCGTTTCTATACGGGATTATTGGACCGGGACTCATCATGTGCCTGCCGATGGCGGCATTCTTTCTCGCCGCCATATTCTCGCGGGCTCGCTAGGAGGCAAGACGCTTCCGCATCAGGCGCAGCGCGAGTTCAGCGGTGATCAGCCCCGCAATTGCGACGTAAAGCAGCCTCGCCACTGACATCCAGTCGAACCGGCCTATCATCAAGTCGCGAGAAACATCAATCACACTTGTGATCGGAACGATCCAGGCGAGCACCTGAACTGCCTTTGGCAAATGGTCCAGCGGGAAAGAAGCGCCGGAAATCCAGAGGTACGAAAAGACAAACGCGATGTAGAAGTTGTAGTAGTTGATGTCGCGAATCCGGGCCGTCACGGAAAGCGAGAGCCCCGCCACCCAGACTGCTCCACAGAGAAAGACCAACGGAACAAGGGCGGCCATTGGCGAGTGTGCCGCTCCAAACAATGACAGGACTGCGAAGACGAAGATGGCATCCAGAAGAGCCTTGGTCGCGCCCCACAACAGTTCAGCCAGTGCGAGGCTCTCGACCTCCACCGGTGTGCAGAGGACCGCATCGAAGGTCGACTGGTAGACCATTCTGAAGTATGAGCCGTAGGTGCATTCGAAAAGCGCCCGTAGCAGTGCAGTAAAGGCGAGTATGCCCGCACCCACAAATGTCAGATAGGGCATGCCCATCACTCTGCCAGCGATCAGCGAACCGACACCCCATCCAAATCCGACCACTGTAAAGAAGGGCTCAAAGAGTGGCGCAATCATCTCCGTCCGCCAGAGGCGGATGTAGACGTCAAAGTTTCGACGCCAGACGTGCGCGACGTCATTCAGATTGATCCGTGTGAGCGCCAGCAAATCGTCAGGTATGGTTTGGGGCTATCGTCAATCTGGTCTTCGGTGATTCGACGTTTCCGAAGACGAGACGCAGGTCCGTGTCCCCTGGCTGGGTGTTGGTAGGCAATTGCGCAATCACCTGATAGAGGTGGCTTCGAGCTGACCGGCCGACGTAGCTGGGCTTGACGATTTGAGAGCCCACCCTGAGTCGGACATTTCCGGTGTCGGCGGTTTCATCCAGACCCTCGACTGATACGCAGAGCCTCGATTTCTCTCCGTGAGCCTGGATCTCCTTGCCAAAATCGGAGCCGTTGACGACAGCCGAAATCCTGGGCGTCACGGGTTGGGGCTCGTAGAGATCAATCGCGAATTCATCGGAGATGAGAGGCCCTATTCTCAATCGGATGCCGGTCTTGCATGCCGGACACCCGAGCGGCAAATCGAAGTCGACCTGAACCAGATCCTTGGCGCGAGCCGCCAGCGATCGACCGAGTCCGGCCAGAACAGACTTTCGAACCGGACCAACGAAACTCGGCCAGACCTGCTCGCCGAGAATCTCGACGACGACGTTGTTGGCATCCGCGCGCCCGATGAGACCCGAGGCAATCAGCGTTAGTGACGCATGGTCACCGTAGGCAGGAATCACTCTCGAACCGCCGGCGCCCGTATGCCATTCAATAGTCGGTTTCCCGGCGTCAAGGGTCGGTCCCTCTGCCGGACCAGGTTTCCGCAGAGTAGTCCAGCAGTCCCGAGTTCCGCAGCCTGCGATGCCGATCAGTTGAGTACCGCTTCTCCTGGCGAAGTCGCGGATCGAAGCTTCGGGGAATGAGGCTCCGAGCCAGGTGTCGTTCTCGATTTCCTGGAAGCCGAAGGTCGTCAGACTGTTCGTCTGGAATCTTAGAATTCCGTCAGGCCGGAGTACTCGAAGAGCTTCACTGAGGTTCGAGCGGATGATCTCTTCGATCGGTATGTGCTGGAAAACAAATGCGGAGAGCACGATATCGAAATGCTCATCAGGCAGCTCTGACAGATCGTAGCCGTTTGTCTCATAGAAGTAGGCGTTCTCGACAGTCGAGAGCCGCTCGCGTGCCCTGCTGATCATCTCGCCCGAAACGTCCGTGGCGTGAACTTCGCCAAAGATTGCGGCGAGCGCCTTGGTCATTCTGCCGATGCCACAACCCATCTCGAGCACGCGAATCGTCTTCGGATCGCGTCCGCGAGTCACGAGATCAAGGTCGTCCAGCACGACTCGACGAATCTCGGCGGCTCCGCTTTCATAGAAGGCTTCGTCGGACTGCTTGAGCGTACCGGCCTTGTTGGCGAACCACATTGCGTGCTGACGAGCTCGCTCGTCCCACTCTCGCTTCATGAGGTCGGGACCATGCCAGCAGGTTGAGATTGTTCGGGTCAGCCTTACCCATAGTAGCCTCGGGGACGCTTTGGGGGTCCGACGATTTTATCACGGGATGGGAATTGCGGCCAGCCCTGGGGCCGAAGCGAGCCTGGGGCCGCACGCGTCCCGCGTGCTCTTTCTTGCATTACTCTGCTATAAAGAAAAGAGCACGCGGGACGCGTGCGGTCCCAGGCCGCTCCAGTTTTTCACGCCCGGCTACCTAAGCTCTTTACTATCGGTGAGTCGCAGGAAGACGTCCTCGAGATTGGACGGTCGCAGAAACGTCTCGCACTCCTGGTAGGCGGGAATCAGCCCTGAAAGCTGCTCAGCCGACCTTGCGAAATAGTAGTGCGTCGATCCCCTCCGCTCGGCTATAACCTCCGGTGCCACCGCCACCTCCAACGCATTTCCATTGCAACCGCGCGCTTCCAGGGCGAAATTGAGGGCATACCTGGCGATCAGCTCCCGTGGCGTTCCAGTGACAAGAATCTGCCCCTGGTCGATGATTATCAGCCGGTCACAGAGCTTCTCCGCTTCGTCCATATAGTGAGTGCTCAGCAGGATCGTCATTCCCTGCCCTCTCAGCTCACGCAGCCTCTCCCAAATGGAATGGCGCACCTGTGGGTCCAGCCCCGTAGTCGGCTCGTCGAGAATCAGCATCTCCGGTTCATTGATCAGGGCTCTCGCGATCATGAGGCGCCGCTTCATTCCGCCCGACAGCTCCTCGATCGAAACGGCTCTCTTCTCTTCGAGCTCAAAGAACTTCAGCAGCTCATCCGCGCGTTTTGACGCAATATCGCGAGGGATATTGAAGTAGCGGGAATAGACCAGCAGATTCTCGCGAACGCTGAGGTCCGGATCGAGGTTGTTCTCCTGAGGTACAACACCGACATGCGCTTTGATCTCGCGCGGGTGACGTGTGACATCCTTTCCATTGACCATCAGCGACCCGGAGGTCAGAGGATTGCGGCAGTAGATCATGCGCATGATGGTCGACTTGCCGGCTCCATTGGGACCGAGCAAGCCAAAGGCTTCGCCCGGGTTGACGGTGAAGTTCACCTTGTTGACTGCCACCAGGTCGCGGTAGCTTTTCGTGAGGTTCGTGGCCTCGACAGCAAAGCCGTTCATTTGCGCTTTTCGCCTTCTTTTTTCGACTTTTTCAGCTTCCGGAGCGTCAAATGATTATTCTCTGATGGCACTCGACTGTTCGCAAGAAGGAGGAGGGATTATGAACCTGAAGTCAACTTTTGCATCGGGCTTTGCCTCAGGCTTGCTTCTATGCCTGTTGGCACTGGCTGCACCGGCGCAGTCCACCGCCCCCTCCCCGGAGCGTGATGCCCATTTCGACAAGGCGCTCAAACGATTCGACGGGGACCGAGACGGCCGGCTCTCGCAGCAGGAGCTGAGCTCGAAGCCAAAGATGTTTTCAAGGCTGGATATGAATCATGACGGCTTCGTAACACGGGACGAGTTTGATGGCGCAGCCAGGCATGATCACCATACACGTCTGACTCAGGCACTTGAGGCGATGGACAAAAACCACGACGGACAGATAACGCGCGATGAATGGACCGGTTCGGCTGAGGCCTTCGACCGTCTCGACCTCAATCACAACGGCGTAATCACGCGCGAAGAGATGGAGGTGAGGGCGCCAAAACGCCGGAAATCACCTTAGTATGGAGTGCGGCGACCCTGGGACCGCGGGCGTCCCGCCCGCATGACTGCGAAAGCGGCAACCTTCGAAGACATGCGGGCGGGACGCCCGCGGTCCCAGGGTCGCCGCACTCCATACCAAGTACTCTATTTGCTGATCTTCTCCCAGTCCTTGAGGAAGTTCGCGAGACCAATATCGGTCAGTGGATGCTTAATCAGCTGTTCGATGACCTTAAGAGGCATGGTCGCGATGTCCGCTCCAATCCTCGCCGCATCAATGACGTGCAGCGGATGCCGGATGCTCGCCGCCAGAATCTCGGTCTTGAAGCTGTAGTTATCGAAGATCTCACGAATCTCCGTAATCAGATGCATGCCGTCATGGCCAATATCGTCGAGCCTTCCCAGGAAGGGACTGACAAAAGTCGAACCAGCCTTGGCTGACATGAGGGCCTGGGTCGCATTGAAGATAAGGGTCTGATTGATGCGAATGCCCTCTTTGCTCAGCGTATGCGTCCCCTGCAGACCCGCCTTGGTCATCGGAAGCTTGACATAGACGTTAGGGTGTATCTTTGCCAGGTCGCGCCCTTCCTTGAGCATCCCCTCATAGTCGGTAGCCACAACCTCGGCGCTCACGGACGCACCTTCGAAGTTGAGGATTTCGCAGATTCTGAGGATGTGCTCCTTGAAATCGACCTTGCCTTCCTTGGAGATCAGCGTCGGGTTGGTGGTCACGCCATCCAGGATGCCCAGGCTGGCGGCCTCCTTAATTTCGCTGAGACTGGCGCTATCAATGAAGAACTTCATGTTGTCCCCCTTGCTCTACAATCTACACAATGGACCGTGACTAGAGTAGACAGTATCATAATCGCATGGCACCACCAACTCGAGATCGGGCATGGGAACTGCTTTGCGAGTACACCCAAAGCGAAAGCCTTCGGAAGCACGCCCGTGCGGTCGAGCACGCCATGCGCACCTACGCGCGACGCTATGGTGAGGATGAAGAGAAGTGGGGGCTGGTGGGACTGTTGCATGACTTCGACTACGAGCGGTATCCCGATGAGCGCCATCCGATCCTTGGTTCGGAGGTCCTCCGTGAGCGGGGCTATCCGGAAGATGTCATAAGGGCGATCCTTTCGCATGCCGACTACACAGGGGTCAGGCGCGAGAGCGCGATGGAGCACGCCATCTTTGCGACCGATGAGCTCTGCGGATTCCTGACGGCCTGTGCGCTGGTCCGTCCTGATCGCAGTTTCGATTCGCTGGAAGTATCTTCGGTGAAAAAGAGAATGAAGGACAAGGCGTTCGCCCGGACGGTCAGCCGGCAAGACCTCCTTCTGGGTGCCGAGGAACTGGGTTTGAGCTTCGAGGAGCATTGCGGCTTCTTGATAGCGACGCTCAAGGAAATCCAGGGTGAGCTGGGGCTCGTCGCCCACTGATTTAGTATGGAGTGCGGCGACTTGTCGCCGCTTTTGATTTACCAGTATTGAACTGTGAAGGAAGTGTGTCCCTTCCCGCTCGATGATGCAGTCGTTAAATCAACAGCGGCGACAAGTCGCCGCACTCCATACTAAGCCGGTGGGCGCCGTTCCTTGACAGCCGGTAGGTGTCAAGCTACCATCGCAAGCTCTATGCGGATGTGGCGGAACTGGTAGACGCGCAGCGCTCAGGACGCTGTGGAAGCAATTCCGTGGAGGTTCGAGTCCTCTCATCCGCATCACCGAGGGCGACCATACCGGGTCGCCCTTTTTCGCATTGCCTCGCGACTGCATGAGCCAAGATGCCGCACCCCCTGCCCCACCCCCTGCACATGACGCCTACGCCGCCCTGCGCATCCGTGACTTTCGGTATTTTCTGGCAGGCCATCTGATCTCGACAATGGGCACGCAGATGCAGACAGTCGCGGTCGGCTGGCATCTCTATGAGCGGACCAGATCTGCCTTCGCTCTGGGACTGGTAGGCCTGGTACAGGTCTTGCCCGTCATTAGCCTCGCACTACCGGCCGGCCACGTGGCCGACCGCTACAACCGGCGAAAGCTCCTCATGGCATCGACCGCGCTGGTTGCCGTAAGCGCCTTTGGATTGGGTGCAGTTTCAGCCTTGGGAGGAGGCGCGACGCCAATCTACGCATGCCTTCTGCTGGGAGGGGTTGCGCGAGCGTTCCAGGGACCGGTCAAGGCTGCTTTCCTTCCGCAAATTGTTCCACGCCGCATTTTCAGTAATGCTGTCTCATGGAATGCAACGGGCTTCGAGCTCGCCTCGATGATCGGCCCGGCGGTCGGTGGTCTCCTGATTGCCCTTTTGGGAGGCGCCACGGCAGTCTTTGTGATCTGCGGAATCGCAGCAGCCATGTTCTTTGGGCTTCTGATACCTGTCTCAGGGCAACAGGCTGCATCCGCCGAGACCTCGATGAGCCTGCGCTCGATTGGAGCGGGAATATCGTTCGTCCGGGGGCAGCAAATACTTCTCGGAGCCATGACACTGGACATGTTCGCGGTCCTGCTCGGCGGTGCCGTGGCTCTCCTGCCCGTTTACGCCAAGGACATCCTCCATGTGGGACCGACCGGCCTCGGATGGCTTCAGGCGGCGCCGTCATTTGGCGCAGTGTTAATGGCGCTGGCGATTGCGCACCTCCCGCCACTCAGGCGAGCGGGAACGTCGCTGCTTACCGCCGTGGCAGGCTTCGGCATCGCGACCATCGTCTTTGGGCTCTCGCGCTCGTTCTGGCTTTCGATGATCATGTTGTTCCTCACCGGGGCGTTCGATAATATCAGTGTTGTGATTCGTCACACGATTGTCCAGATTCTGACTCCCGATTCTATGCGCGGCAGGGTATCAGCCATTAATGGAGTCTTCATCAGCGCCTCCAACGAGCTCGGGCGTTTCGAATCCGGCAGCGTGGCAGCCCTGTGCGGCCCGGTCTGTTCAGTTGTCTTCGGGGGAATTGGAACTGTAGTTGTCGTGGCACTAACAGCCGCCTTCTCGCCTCAACTAAGAAGATATGGGGCCCTGGATGGCGGGGAGTCTGTTCAGGCAAAGCAATGAAGATTCAGCTGCAATATGGCACTTCGGGATTGCCGGTAAAGGTTCCGGATAGGGACGTGACTGTCGTTGCTCCGCGTTTCCTCGATGGACTTGCCGATGAAGCGGCGGCTTTCCGCTCGGCGGTACGCTCACCGATCGCGTGCGCTCCTTTGAAGAGTCTGATCGGGTCAACGGACCGGCTGGCAGTGGTCATCCCGGACATTACTCGCCCGCTGCCGACAGACCGCCTCCTGCCGTGGCTCTTCGAGGAGCTGGCGCACGTTCCACCGGAAAAGGTAGTGATCATCAATGGCACCGGGTCGCACAGGCCGAACACGGAGGCTGAGCTGGCGAGTATGGTCGGCGCCGGCGTCGCAACCAGGTACCGCGTTGTAAACCACAGCGCGCAGGACTCATCCTCGCTTGTCCGAGCAGGAGCGATGGCCGACGGTCATGCCGTCTACATGAATCGCGAGTATGTCGAAGCTGACAAGAGGCTGGTCCTTGGTTTCATCGAGCCTCACTTCATGGCTGGTTTCTCGGGAGGCTACAAAGGAATCTTCCCCGCTGTCGCCGACATCGACTCGATCATGCACTATCACCGGGCCAGCGTCATTGGTGATCCGAGAAGCACGTGGGGCGTCCTCGAAGGCAATCCTACTCAGGAGATGATCCGAACTAATGGGGCGCTGCTGCCGGTCGATTTCTGCATCAATGTGACATTGAACCGGAAGCGTGAGATCACCCGATTCTTCTGTGGAGACGTACTCGCCGCGCATCTCGAAGGCTGCACCTTTGCGAAGTCAACCGCGATGGTGGCGTGCCCAAGGCCGTACCCTATCGTAGTCACGACCAACGGCGGTTATCCGCTGGACCAGAACCTGTATCAGGCAGTAAAGGGCATGTCTGCCGCAGCACAGATTGTAGAAGAGGGCGGGTTGATCCTGCAGGCATCGCGGTGTAACGACGGATTTCCGAGTCATGGCAATTTTCGGAAGCTGCTCTTCGAGCATTCATCGCCACGGAGTCTGCTCGACACGATTCTGACGCCTGGCTTTTCAATGTATGACCAGTGGGAGGCCCAGTTGCTCGCGATTATTCGTTTGAAGGCTCGAGTCGGGCTCTACAGTGAGCTTGATGCCGAAGAGGTGCGAAGAGCTCATCTTGAGCCTGTGGTTGATATCTCTGAGGAGCTCGAGAAGGAGATCAGGCGGCTCGGTTCGGATGTGCCGGTGGCGGTGCTGCCGGAAGGGCCGATGACGATTCCATACCTGAGCCAGACGGCGACACAGTAGTGATACGGGCCCCCTCTTCTTTGCGTCTTTGCGTCTTTGCGCGGAGTGTTTCTCGCGACAGGCTACTCGCGACATACTCCTCGCGCAAAGACGCAAAGACGCAAAGAACGAAGAAGAAAGATAGCGCCGCAGATGAACCCATCATTCGAAGGGAATCTCTATGACATCTCAGACTCTCAGGTCCAGTCTGCTCACTCTGAGCCTGGCCGCCGCCTTTGGCATCAGTAGCGACGCTCAGAGCCGGATGACATATCCTCAGGCAAAGAAGGTCGACCAGGTTGACGACTATCACGGAGTCAAAGTCGCCGATCCCTACCGCTGGCTCGAGGACCCGGACTCCGCCGACAGCCGAGCATGGATAGAGGCCGAAAACAAGATCACCTTCCATTACCTCGAGCAGATACCGCAGCGGACAGCCATCAGAGAGCGACTCACCAGACTCTGGAACTACGAACGCTTCGGGGTGCCCTCAAAGGAGGGTGGCAGGTACTTCTACTCGAAGAACGATGGCCTCCAGAACCAGAGCGTCCTCTACACGGTCAAATCGCTGAGTGATGAGCCTCGAGTCTTGCTCGATCCCAACAAGCTCTCAGAGGACGGCACAGTCGCACTTTCCGGCCTCGCTGTGAGCGACAACGGCAAGCTCATGGCCTATGGAGTCTCGGCTTCGGGCTCTGACTGGCAGGAGTGGAGAGTTCGCGACGTAGACACAGGCAAAGATCAGTCTGACCTCATCAAGTGGGTCAAGTTTTCATCGGCATCCTGGACCAAAGACGGCGCCGGCTTCTTCTACTCGCGCTATGACGAGCCAAACGAAAAGACGAAGATGGAGCAGGCCAACTATTACCAGAAGCTCTTCTATCACCGGCTCGGAACGAAGCAATCTGACGACGTCCTCGTCTACGAACGCCGCGACCAGAAGGACTGGCTTTTCAATGGTGGCGTTTCGGACGATGGCACATTACCTGCTGATTCACGTTTCGGAAGGGACAGACAGCAGAAATCGATTCTTCTACAAGGATCTGACGAAGGCGAATTCCAGGGTTGTAGAACTGATCAGCAAGCTCGAGGCGAACTACGGCTTCATCGGCAACGACGGGCCGATCTTCTTCCTGCAGACGAACCTGGATGCTCCACGGGGACGCATCGTGGCCATCGACACCCGGAAGCCCGAGCACGCAAATTGGAAAGAGCTGGTGCCTCAATCGGCCGAGACCCTCGAAAACGTGAGCTCTTGTCGGCGACCGTTTGATCGCCACCTATCTCAAGGATGCGCACTCGCAGGTCAGGCTCTTTGAGCTCTCCGGCAAGTCCCGTGGAGAGCTGGAGCTTCCTGGATTAGGAACCGTCGGCGGCTTCGGCGGAAAACGCACGGACAGCGAGACTTTCTATTCATTCACGGGCTTTACTACTCCGGCGGCTATTTATCGCTACGATGTGCCGAGTGGGAAGAGCACCGTCTTCAGGCAGCCCAAGGTCGATTTCAATCCTTCCGATTTTGAGACGAAACAGGTCTTCTATCAGAGCAAGGACGGGACACGCGTGCCGATGTTTATTACACACAAGCGCGGTCTCAAGCTTGATGGAAGCAATCCGACCTATCTTTACGGCTATGGCGGCTTCAACATTTCACTGACGCCGGCCTTCTCAGTCTCGAACCTCGTATGGATGGAGATGGGAGGAGTCTATGCCGAGCCAAGCCTGCGAGGCGGAGGCGAGTATGGTGAGGCCTGGCATCAGGGTGGTATGAAGCTGAAGAAGCAGAATGTCTTCGATGACTTCATAGCCGCGGCTGAATGGTTGATCAGCAACAAGTATACGTCGACGCCAAAGCTCGCGATTGGCGGCGGAAGCAACGGTGGGCTGCTCGTCGGAGCTGCTCTGACTCAGCGGCCTGATCTGTTTGGAGCCGCGCTGCCAGCCGTCGGGGTTATGGATATGCTCAGATTCCATAAGTTCACGATTGGCTGGGCATGGGTCTCGGACTACGGATCATCCGACACCGCCGACGAGTTCAAGGCGATCTATGCCTACTCGCCGCTGCACAACATCAAGCCCGGCACATCCTATCCGCCAACACTGATCACCACAGCGGATCACGATGATCGAGTAGTTCCCGCCCACAGCTTCAAATTTGCAGCTACGCTTCAGGCCGCCCAGGCTGGAGCAGCTCCGGTCCTCATAAGGATTGAGACCAAGGCCGGACACGGTGCGGGCAAGCCGGTCTCAAAGCAGCTCGATGAAGCCACCGACCGGTGGGCATTTTTGACAAAGGCTCTGGGAATGTGATCGCCACACTCCCGTTCCAGGGTCTACAAATGGTATTGCCGTGTAGTACTCAAGTGCCTCCTCTGGCACGTCTTCCTGGAGCGCTTCAATTGGTCACTCCCTCTCCGTCACACCTGACGGATTAAAAGAAAGGACAGGCCAATGAGTCCTGCGCGAGTCGTCGCTGACTTCTTGCCTTCTTCTGGCGAAAACACGCGCGACGACTTCGAACTGATGTTCTGGTCAACCGCAGCAGAGGCCCTGACCGATCCGATGATCACGAGGAGATGGGGGCCTATGAGCAAGCGGTGGGGCTAGGCGAGGCTTCGACCATTTGAAGACCAACCATCTCGTAGTCTGTACCGATGTCACGGCGGATGGTCGCAGCCGCTAAAGTTGAGGCGCAACGACGCGACGTAACAAACGTCGTCTTCAGACAATGTGCAGCGACTCTCTGCCATTTGACAGCAATCGTTTGACGCCGTGGTCTGCAGACTGGGAGCAATGTTCTTTCCGATCCGCTGGCCGCCCTGCGCGAAATGCGTCGAGTAACCAGGCGGGACGAATGATTGCGCTTGCGTATGGGCAAGAGTGACCTTAATCCGTTTTCATATGTGATTACCAATGTCGTGGCGAGACATTGCGGCTCTCCTGCGCCGGCCGAACCGAATGCACCTGGCGCTTTTCGCTTCGCCGAGGCTGGCAGCCTGGCGCGAATCCTAACAGAGGCTGGAGCCGTTGACGTTAAGGAGCGCGTATTGAAATTTGACGTTGCCGCACCCATTTCACCGAAAACTTTCTGGGACATGAAATTCGAAACTTCGGAAGCGCGAGAGACTGGAAACCCTCTCTTTGGCACAGCGTGAGCTTATAGCTCAGAGATTCAGGAAGCTGTGAGTGAGTTTTCCCGAACAACCAGATGCGGTTTCCCGCACAGATGATCATTGTGACCGGGCGCGCGTGAAGTTACCATAAGAACCTCTTCAACCTGATGGGGGTGAAACGTGAACACCAGGAGTTACGACAATCGACGCATGTTCTTGCGGGCCTCTGCGATGGCGGGAAGCGGACTATTGCTGGCGGCTTGCAAACAGAATTCAAACCCCTCCGAAGGAGACAAGGAGAAAGCCGGAGAAAAGGGCGGCGAAGTTACGGCTACCGAGGATTTGATGCGTGAACATGGCGTGCTACGGCGAGCCCTGTTGGTCTATGCGGAAACAATTCCAAAACTTCGTGCCGATTCTGGCTCTGTCTCTCCTGATGCGTTACAGAAAACCGCAAAGCTCTTCCGAGCTTTCGGCGAAGACTATCACGAGAAGAAATTGGAAGAGGCTTATATCTTTCCCGCCGTGAAAAAGGCCGGCGGCGCGGCGGCGGCATTGCCCGACATTCTGGTCACTCAACATAATCGCGGTCGTGAAATCACCGAATACATTATAGCGGTTACAGGGAATGCAAGACTTGGCCCGACGAACGCCGAGAGTTTGGCGCAAGCCCTGGTGGGCTTCGTGCGCATGTATGAGCATCACGCCGCATTGGAAGACACGATTGTCTTCCCCGCCTGGAAGGCGACGCTTTCCGCAAAGCAGCTTGATGAAATGGGCGACAAGTTTGAGGACATCGAGCAACAACAGTTCGGCAAGGATGGTTATGAAGACGCCGTGAAACAGATCGGCGATATCGAAGGCATGTTGGGACTAAGCGACCTCGGCATGTTTACCGCGCCACCACCTCCTCCGACCGGCACGGCTCGACCCGAGGCAAGCGCTACGAAGTAACAGTGATTATGAATACCTGGCAAAGGATATTGGAGAGCAACGCGGAGCGGGTGACCATACTGATTCGACTCGCTGTAGGCGCTGTCTTTCTTTCCGAGGGTATACAGAAGTTCATCTTTCCAAATGATCTTGGTGTTGGGCGCTTTGCGAAAATTGGCATTCCCGCACCGGGAATCGTAGCTCCTTTTGTGGGTATCGTTGAGATCATCTGCGGCACGTTAATATTGATTGGTTTGATGACGAGGTTGGCGGCAGTGCCTCTTATCATTGACATGCTCGTCGCGATCTCGACAACCAAGATTCCCATTTTACTGGGCCATGGATTCTGGCGGTTCGGCGTCAGCAAGCTCCCGTCGTACGGATTCTGGGCAATGGCTCACGAAGCGAGAGTAGATTTCGCGATGCTGCTTGGTTCGATCTTTCTTATGATCGTCGGCGCCGGTGCCTGGTCAATCGACCACAAAATGCTATCCCGCTGGAACTAGGGTGACGTCCCATTAACACATTTGTACGCCTGATCCACTCGGCATACCCTGTAGGATGCGAGGAGGTCGCCCGGGCAAGCGAACCGCACCCTTGCACTCAGCCGTCGCGCCAACAGACGCGTCCTGAAAGACGCCCAGGGCGAACCCGATTGGTAATGTCACGGGAGACACGCACGGCCCTTCAGGACGCAAGCTTTCGCCCATCGCCAGTTCACAATGGCTGATACCGCCCTTTCAGGCTGGCCCCTCGCTCCCGCTTGAATCCCTTGGGATGCCCCGGGCCTCTTCAGAAAATCGGCCGACCCTTGGCGCCTTTTGCAGACCATTCGCGACGTTGATTACGATTTCGACGAGACGTCCTACTAGCCACAAAAAAGCACAGGAGCCACACAGGAGGAAGCTCTACCTCTGTGTCTCTTGCGCTTTTTTGTGGCCGCTCTTACTGAACGTGCTTCAGCAGGTCAGCCATTCCGAACTTGCCGTCGCTCGTGCATCCGAAGTGACCCTTCTTTGGCTGCCAGGCAGGAGCCGCTCGCAGAAAGGAGATAGCCATCGCCGATGCAGAATCCCGACGAAGACCTCCGCTACGATCCTGCCACCCACGGGACCAAGCAGTCTTCCCTGAGAGACCAGCTCGGCTTCTTTAAGAATGTAGTACCAGAGCGGTGTCTGACGTCCAAAAGCAGATTCAAGTCTCGCCTTTTTCGCAGGGTCGATATCAGGGACACTCGGATCCGGTTGTCCGTCCGGCAGCTTGTATCCAGTGCCCACCTGAAACCTCAATCTCGCATTGTCGATTGAGACGATCAGATCCTCGGGTACTCCCATGCATCGCGCCACGTCCTGACCCGACGGCAGACCAAGTGCCTTGCCACGAAGCAGGTTGCGGACGGGCAGTGAAGTGGGTCCGGTTGGCGTAACCGAGAGGGGCAATCCTCCGAGTCCAAAGACGAGCTGTGTGTCGATTGCTCGTGCCGGCTGCAATTGGTCTTTCTTGCCTGGAAACTCGAAGAACCGGAACCATTCGATCTGTCGGTCCTTCGGGCGCCGTCTGAATCCTCGCAGATCGTTGGCGAGGTCGTTCGATGGCTGCGAGGGATCGAAGATCGGGACTTCGTGACCGTCAGTCTGGGGATTCAGAGCGTAGTCTCTGCGAATCATGCTGTGGCCAAAGCGATATGCAGCCACCGAGAACTCGACCGGCATGAAGGGCTGCACCCTCCAGGAATAGAACTTCAGAGCCGCTCGCCAGATGAAGCCCGTCTTTGTGCCGGTGCCGACACCTATTGAAAAGTCATCCTGTCGAAGGATGTCTTTTACAACCTTCTCCCCGACAATGAGCGGCAGGAACTCGTTCACCAGAATCCATTGATAGTGCCAGAGCACCGTTCGCCGCGACTGCTCAAAGAGAGTCGCCGGATCGATGGCCGGACTGGATGCGGCAATCTCGTCCGCCACCTTGTTGTGATACTTGAGGAAGGCGAGATGAAGTTGCGAGACGATCAGATTCTCATCATTGCGAGGATCACCAAGCAGGCCGCGTCCGTTGTCGTTGCGCGGCAGGTCCAGCTCGTTGGTCTCATTCTTTCCGATCAGCATGCGCGAACCCTGTTTGTCATAGATGAACGGTGCATCATCGGGACCGCGCGAATAGACGCTATCGAGATCGAAGCGGGGCGTTCGAAAATCTTCGAGCGAATCAGGATCGTTGTCGCGCTGAAGCTTTGAAACAGGATCGAAGGTCAGGTCGTGGTCAACGAACTGCCCAAGATAGGTAAAGCCGGCTGCAATACGATCATTGTTTGAAGGCGCGTTATCTTCAGCTTCAACATCCTCGTCCTTCTCGATAAGCGTGTTCCCGAGGAGGGTTAGATCCTCGTCGCTGGGCTCGAATGGGGCGAGGTTCCTGAAGAGACGGCCGAAACGGCCGGCAAATGACTTGGAGATGGGTACACTTGCGAGACCTCTGGGCACCATGCCGTGCGGTTTGAGAGCGCTCGGCGGGGTTTGACTTGCCATGAATATGCTCCTTGTTTAGTTACAACGCATGTTCGTTATGAAAGAGGTTACGAATGTTCACGGTAGACGAGGTTCAACAATGGCGTGGTCATGAGCGTGGTGAAGACGGCCATGAACACCATGATCGAAAACAGTTCCGGGGAGAGAATCCCCAGGTCGAGGCCGATATTCAGAATAACAAGCTCGAAGAGGCCGCGCGTGTTCATGAGAATCCCCACCGCGGACGATTCTTTCCAGGTCATTCCATTCAACCTTGCGGCAAGCAATGAGCCTCCAAGCTTCCCGGCCACCGCAAGCAATATGATTAACCCGCAATAAGCCCACATAGTCCCGTTGTTGATCAGCAAGAAACTCGAGCGCAGTCCCGTGAATGCGAAATAGAGTGGCAAGAGAAGCACGACGATCAGGCCTTCGAATGTCTGCAGCAGTGTGCGTGTCAGCTCGTCGTTACGCGGCATGGCCACCCCGGTCAGGAATGCGCCGAAGAGAGCGTGAATGCCCAGCGATTCCGTAACCCACCCTGCCGCGAGCACCAGCAGCAGAATGATCGCTACCGTGTCATGGGTGAGACTCTTTCGCCTGTCGAAGTCGGACCCAAGCTTGCGAAGCGAGGGCCTTATGACGAAGAGCATCGCAGCAACGAAGACGAGCAGCCCGGCGAGCATCAACCACAGAGGAGGCCCGAGCCCGTCGAGTGGACGACGACCATGATCACTGCGAGCAGGCACCAGGCAGTGACGTCATTGACAGCGGCGCACCCGATCGCTATTGCTCCCACCCGGGTCCCAAGCATATTCCGCTCGCGAAGGATTCGCGCGAGCACTGGAAAGGCCGTGATGCTCATTGCAGCGCCCATAAACAGTGCAAAGCCGGTGAAATTCTACATTCAGGTTTGAGAATTCCACATACAGAAAATGAGCAAGGACGACTCCCAGAGCGAACGGCACGACGATGCTCACCTGACTCGTGATGACTGCCGCACGACCGAGTTCCCTGAGATGTGTGAGGTCAAGCTCCAGCCCGACCAGGAACATGAAGAGAAGCAGCCCGATCTGACTGAGGGCATTCAAATTTCCGAGACTATCGGGTGGAAAGAGGCCGGCTGATATTCGGGGCGCCAGCCATCCAAGCAGAGAAGGGCCGAGGAGAATACCGGCAAGCATCTCCCCGACGACATGAGGCTGCTGCAGTCTGCGAAATAGCCAGCCAATTAATCTGGAGACGACGACTATTGTCGCAACCTGAAGGATTAGCAGCCTGATGCTGACCATTGAGGAATGTCAGTTCAAAGAAGCGCGGCGACTGGCTCAGTATGGAGTGCGGCGACTTGTCGCCGCTTTTGATTTAGCTACTGCAGCACTGTCATTTAGGCGCTCGACTCTTTAATTCATCGCTGCAGTAGCTAAATCAACAGCGGCGACAAGTCGCCGCACTCCATACTAAGCCCATCAACTCCCCTCTTGTGCGGCCGCGCGATCGTCGTAGTACTGGTATTTGGCCGTGAGCACTTCACCCGGCTCCTGCTGAGTGGCTTCAACAGTCGACACCTCTTCGTAGAGTGGCGGTGGAATTTCGGCAAACTCAGACATCGGACCGTAAATGTCATCGATGCCATCCTTGAAGACATCGCCCATCAGCAGATTGATGATATTGGCGCGTTGTTCCGGATACTTCTTGAGGAACTGCGAAAAGCTGAACCCGTCGGTATAAAAAGCATAGACCAGCTTGCGCATCGACTCGATGCCCTTGTCGAGCCTGTTCTGAAACTGTCCCAGTCTCTCAGCCGAAAAGTCGTTATGCTTGAACGCATCATGAATAGCGTTGGCGGCAAGCTCAGCCATCTTCAGGGCAAGCAACACACCGGATGAATAGATGGGATCCAGAAACCCGTACGCATCGCCGATCAGCATAAAGCCATCACCGGCGCATTGCCGCGATCGATAGGAGTAGTCAATGATCGAATAGACCTTGTCTGCGCGAGTAGCGCCTTCGAGACGCTTGCGACAGCTGTTCGCACTTGTCGATCTCTTCCTGAAGGATCTTTGCAAGATCCTGGCCTCGCCCCTTGACCAGATACTCGGGATTGGCGACGACGCCCACGCTGGTGATGTCATTCTCGAGCGGGATGTACCAGAACCATCCTCCACTGCCTACAGCCGTCCGAAGCACGAGTGTCGCTCCGCCATTCAGATCCGGTTCGCGATGGGCGCCCTTGAAGTAAGAGAAGAGCACAGCCTTCTTGAGCCGCGGATCGCGTACTCGCCATCCAAACTTGTTGGAGAGCATGGCGGTCTGTCCGGTGGCATCGATCACCACCCTCGCATGAAACTGCTGAATTGATCCGCCGATTTCGGCTTCGACTCCGATTGCGCGGGTCACCGTCAAAGAGAACCCGCTTTACAGGCGTTTCCTGATACACCGTCGCGCCCTGCTCCGCGGCATGCTCGATGAGCATCTTGTCAAACTCTGCGCGAGTCACCTGCCACGTCACTGCCCTCTCGTGATGATTGGCCTCGAAAAAATAGAACGGATGCGACTCTTTGCCGAGGTGGTTGGCAAACTGAACGCTGTATTTGCGGACAAACGGACTGCTTCCGCATCTTCTCCAGCATCCCCATTCGCTCGAATATAAAGTAGGTATCGGTCATCAGCGATTCGCCAATATGGTGGCGCGGGAATCTCTCCTTCTCAAAAACCACGACACTTCGACCCTCGCGAGCCAGGATGCTGGCAACCGAGCTGCCGGCCGGACCACCTCCCATTACAATCACATCATATTCTTTAACTTTACCGTTATCGGCTATTGCCATTATTTACTCCAAAACTCCTTCTACGAAAATTCTTAGCTATGCGTACCGTACAGATCTCAATTCAGGTTCAAAAAATTCGGGCAGAAAGTGATCAACCTGGAGAAGCCCGCTGCGGGTGAGTTCGATGCGTGCCGTTCTCCCGTTCCAGGAATCCGCTATCCACCGAGGCTCTCGTACACCGGCTGAAATTCCTTCCAGACATCGACGCCAAACTTCGCGCGGAAGTAGCTCGTATCGAGGTTGCCGGTCTTGAGCTGCAGCACCATCTCGCGAATCAATTTCTGTTTCGGCGTCAAGGCAAGCGCGCGCCACAGCGGCAGCCTGCCGGCAGCCAATTGACTGACATAGTCTTCGTAGATATGCGCGTTCTGAAAATGGACGCCGTCAAAATGCGAAAAGGAGGAGACGCCGAGCCCGATCATGTCGCCGCCATGCCAGAGCGCATCGGTGTAGATGAAGCTGCAGGGTTTCCTGGTTGACGCCAGCGTGTAGGCGCTCGCGATTCGGTAGCCGCGCTCCTGGAACTGCTCGAAGGCGTAATCAACCCATTGGCGTTTGGTGTGCCAGTCGGCGATCGGTGAAGCCAGCCCCTTCTTGATCATCTCCTGCGAAATGATCGTGTTGTACGGGAGCTCCATCTGGTAGATGGTCACCGAGTCGGGCTCGAGCTCGATCGCTTGCCGCACCGTATCGCGCCACTTCTCTTCCGACTCGCCCATCATCCCGGCTGATGAGATCGATGTTGATTTGCGGGAAATCGACCTGGCGAGCCCACTCGTAGGCTTTGTAGATTTCGGCCGAAAGGTGCGCGCGGCCATTCGCCTCGAGTATGGCGTCGTCAAAATGCTCAACTCCGAGGCTTAACCGCGTGACGCCGATCTTCTTTAGAGCCTCGAGCTTTGTCTTATGAAGTGTGCCCGGCTCACACTCGAAGGTGACCTCTTCCGCATGCTCCCAGCTGACGTGACGATTGAGCCCCTCGACCAGGTACTGAAGCTGCCTCTCGCTATGTACGACGGCGTGCCGCCGCCAAAGTAAGCAAATCTCAATTGCCTGCCCTGGACTCCCGCTGACGCGCCCGTAAATCTCGTTCTCCTTGATCAGGGCGTTCAGGTAGACCTCTATCTCAGAGGCATTCTTGTCGGTGTAAACCTTGAAATAACAGAACTTGCAGCGCTTCCGGCAGAACGGTATGTGGACATAGAGCCCGAGAGGCTCGTCAACTCGCGCAGGACGCTCCAGGCTCTCAATAACCGAAGGGATGTTCTCAGCCTTCCACTGTGAAAACGGTGGATAGTTGGATACAAAGTAGTTGCCGACCTCGGTCGTTGTTTTTGGTAACTCGTTCGTCATGAGTGCAATTGTATATTATAACCGCCATTCCGATTAGGCACAAAGAGGCACAAAGACACACGCGCAAACGACTTGTGTCTTTTGTGCCTCTTAGTGGCTATTCCGCGGTTCGAGGGTCATTTGCATCCCGTGTCTTGGCCGGAGCGTAATCAGCGGCTGCCGTGAGACCGGATGACCCGGTACGAGACGCATTCTCCATCTGCGGGCGAGCGTGGCGAGTACAAGAGCGCCTTCCATCCAGGCAAAGCCTTCTCCGATACAGACTCTCAAACCACCACCAAACGGATAGTAGGAGAACTTGGGACGCGCCTCACGCGCTTCGGGACGCCAGCGCTCAGGATCGAACTTGTCGGGGTCGGGGAAGAACCTCGAATCACGATGGGTGATGTACTGGCTCATGATGACGAGCGACCGGGCAGGAATGCGATAACCATCGATCTCGTAGTCGACGAGACATCTTCGTCCGATGATCCACGCCGGAGGATAGAGCCGAATCGCCTCGCTCAGAATCATCTCTGTATATCGCAGCGCGGACACGTCGTCGGCTGTCGGCAACCGGTCGTTGAGCGTTGCGTCAACTTCGTCATGGAACCTGGATTCGACCTCTGGATGCTGTGACAGCAGGTACCAGGTCCATGTAAGTGCGTTGGCTGTAGTCTCGTGGCCCGCGAGAAAGATGGTCATTGCCTCGTCACGAAGCTGCTCATCTGTCATCCCCCGATTCGGGCCTCCACCCTGGTCCTCGATATCCTGCGCGAGAAGGAGCATTGACAAGAGATCGCCATGGTCGCGGCCGCTCTCCCGGCGATCGCGGATCATTCGATAGATTGTCGCATCCAGGCGGGCCTTGGCTTGTTCGAGGCGTTTGGCCGGCCCGATGTGGAGTTTGCTCAAAAGACCGTAGAAGGGCAGCCGCATCGAGTTGAAGAGTCGGAAGGTGGTGGTTAACGCTTCTCCGATTTCGTCCGCTTCGGACTCTACGTCGGCGTCGAAGAGGGTTTTGCCGGCGATTGCGAGCGTCAGGCGGTTCATCTCTCGCGACATGTCTACAGTCTGGCCCGCCTTCCAACGATCGCTCAGGCGCTCGGCATATTGGGCCATGGTTGCGCCATAGGCTGCGACGCGAGATCGATGAAATGCCGGCTGAGCCAGCCGCCGCTGTCTTCGATGAACCTCGCCTTCGCTTGTCAGCAGACCTTCGCCAAGGAGACGCTTGGCACGCTGCAAACCCTCCCCCTTCATGAAGCAATGCTGGTTTGTGACCAGCACGTCTCGAATATAGTCGGGATGGTTTATGAGGTAGGCGTCGTCCCCACCGAGTCGGAATCGAACGATATCTCCATACTCCCGAGCCAGACCGTTGAGATAGGCCAGCGGATCTCGTCGCAGCGACAACAATGTCGCCGCGGGAACGAGCTGCCGAGGACCCGGCACAGTTCGCGGAAGCGCGATTTCATCCTGCAATAGTGCCATTCGTATTCTCGGTCGACCTATCCAGACGATCTATCGGGCCAACAGCGCTTTCGCTTTCGCTACTACGTTCGCAACGCTGAAGCCGAACTTCTCCATTAACACCTGATACGGCGCGGAGGCTCCGAAGCGTTCCATCGAAATAACTTCACCCTTTAGCCCGACGTATTTGGCCCACCCCATCGAGACAGCCGCTTCAATGGCGAGCCTCGCTGTGCTGGCTGCCGGGAGAACAGACTCCCGGTATTCGGGAGACTGTCGCTCAAAGAGCTCCCAACTGGGCATGCTCACCACACGCGCGGCGATTCCCTCCTCGGCCAGCTTCGCCTGAGAGTCCACCGCCAGCGAGACCTCTGAACCCGTGGCAATGAGAATCACATCGATCTTCCCGGCCGGCGGATCGTTAAGCACATACGCCCCCTTCTCCAATCCTTCCGCAGGCGCGAAACGCGTGCGGTCGAAGATGGGAAGCTTCTGGCGAGTAAAAGCCAGCGCCGTAGGACCGTGACGGTTCTCGATTGCAACCTTCCATGCAATCGCGCTCTCATTCGCATCGGCCGGCCTGATGACCGTCAGATTGGGCACTGAACGCAACCCTGCCAACTGCTCGATCGGCTGATGCGTAGGACCATCCTCGCCGAGACCAATGCTGTCGTGGGTATAGACGTAGATGGTCTGCAAGCCCATCATCGCCGCAAGCCTGATCGGCGGCCGCATGTAGTCTGAGAAGATGAGGAATGTTCCACCATATGGGATCAGCGGCCGCGTCAAGGCAAGTCCATTGAGAATCGATCCCATGGCGTGCTCGCGAACACCAAAGTTGAAGTTGCGGCCCGACCTGTCTTCATCGGAGAACTCGCCGAGATCCTTGAGATAGGTGTTGTTCGAAGTTCTCAGGTCCGCAGCGCCGCCAACCAGCATCGGAAGGTCAGCCGCAATGGCATTGAGCGTCTTGCCCGATGCCTCGCGCGTGGCCATCTGTTCGCCCGCGGCGAACTTCGGCAGCTTCGACTTCCAGCCTTCCGGAAGATTGCCGCTCTCCCAGACGTGCCACTGCTGGGCCAGCTCCGGCTCAGCGCGCTGATAACCGGCAAGCTTGTCACGCCATTCGGCCTCTAGCTTCGCACCTCGATCGACGGCCTGGCGGAAATTGGCCAGCGCCTCCTCAGGAACAAAAAAGGGCTCCTCGTAGGGCCACCCAAGGTTCTCTTTGGTCAATTTGACCTCTTCCACTCCCAGAGGCTCGCCGTGCGCCTTTGACGTGCCCGCCTTGTGAGGGCTGCCATAGCCAATAATTGTCTTCGTGCGAATTATCGATGGCCGCGGGTCCGCCTGGGCCGCGAGGATCGCTTCAGCAATCGCCTGGAGGTCGTTGCCGTCGACCGACTGTACGTGCCAGCCGTAAGCTTCAAACCGGCCGGAGACATCCTCGGTAAATGACATGAGAGTCGGGCCGTCCAGGGAGATATGGTTGTCGTCGTAGAGATAGATCAGCCTCCCAAGTCTCAGATGACCGGCCAATGAAGCCGCCTCCGACGCAACACCCTCCATGAGGTCGCCGTCCGACACGATGGCATAAACGTGATAGTCAAGAATATCCTGCCCGCCCTTGTTGAAGCGTGCGCCCAGGACCTCGGCGCCAATAGCCATGCCGACACCATTGGCGAAGCCCTGCCCGAGAGGGCCCGTCGTCGTCTCGATGTCGGCGCTCAGCTCCGATTCCGGATGGCCCGGCGTGAGGCTCCCCCATTGACGAAAGCTCTTCAACTGTTCAAGCGGATAATCCTCGTAACCGGTAAGGTAAAGGAGTGAGTAGAGAAGCATCGAGCCGTGGCCCGCTGAGAGAACGAAGCGGTCGCGGTTTGGCCACTTGGGATTCTTCGGATTATGGCGAAGAAAACGAGTCCAGAGTACGTAGGCGGCGGGAGCCATGCCCATGGGCATGCCCGGATGACCTGAATTGGCTTTCTGCACACCGTCCATCGAGAGCGTGCGAATCGTATTTATCGAGAGCTGGTCTAGCGACTGCTGATCGAGCGGCATGATTGTTCCCCTTGAGCGTGATTTGTAGTCGAAGTCTGAATTCTAGCGGAGAGCCGCAAAGAATCAAATGTTACGAGGGTATCGCGAAGGGCTGAATTGTCGGGCAAGATTGTAGGGGCAGGGCTTGTCTCTCCAAATTCGCGGATCTAGCCTTATGGCACCGTTCCTGCGCACCGGGTGGCAAGGACAAGGGCGGTGCAACCGCCGGATCGACCCCCTCCCGTTGCGCCGGCAGGGGCGCGGACCGTAGCCCAGAAATACTATCGGGTAAAGATTGTGTTCAGGGCGCGCTCGTGCAAATCTGGTCCGGCGGCCTTTCAGGGCGCACGCTCTTTGTCAATTTCATTCCGGTGGTTTCACCCCGGCTATATCCTCGCGCACGTCCCGTGCGCGGATGCCCAGCTGCCTAGTCATGGATCGATTCTAGAAGCCTCTTGCCCCTACAAGGTCGCGTCGAAATGGGCCCCTGATCAATTGACGCGGTCGTTTTGGGCGACGGGAGCCTGAGCCTGGTTGGGCTGGACGATCGTGAGAACGCTTTCAGCAAAGAGCGATGAATTGACAAGCGTTTGCACTACATGATCGCCCGTCTGGAAGAAATTCAGATTGACGAAGATCGTCACATTGTCCGCATAGCCATCCGGAGGTACGACGAAGCTGGCTGGCTGAGAGACCGCCACGGTATTCATTCTATCCGGCGTCAGAATTCTGACTTCGGTCAGATACTGTCCTTCCCCTCGCCAGTGCGTGACCACTGCAAACTTGATCATCGTCACCGGCAGCTGCGGGACGACCACCTGGTGGCTTACCCCCATAAGGCTGAGGTGGTTGGTTGCTTCAAAACGCACATCTTCGCAAAAGATGGTATATACCAGCTCTAGATTCGGTTCCGGTGTAGTCGACATCAAGCGTATGAGTGAAGCCCCGGCAACAGGTAGCTGACGCCAAGGTAAGTAAAAATGACGAGTAGAAATCCGACCACAGCAAAATAGGCGCTCCGGCGTCCTGACCACCCGTGAGCGATGCGCGTATGCAGATAGCCGGCATAGGCGAGCCATGCCACCAGCGCGCCAACCTCCTTGCTGTCCCAGCTCCAGTATTTACCCCATGACCTGTTGGCCCACACCGCGCCGGTGACGAGCAATATTGCGAGACCGGCGAACGCCACACCGACCGTCTTGTAAGTCAGGCTGTCCAGCTTCTCGAGCGACGGCAGACCGACGCGAACGCGCTCTCTCCCTACGCTGAAGAGCACAATGAAAAGCGTGAATACAAACGCTGCGATGAGCGACGCTATCTCGACCGGATTGGCTCTCTGGTCGAGCGCCAGGGTGCTGCCGTTCTGCTGCAGCCAGGTGCTCGCGCCCTGAACCAGCTGAGGCACGCCAAGCTGCGAAGCCTCACTGCCCGCGAGCCACTCGCCCAGGGCACGCAGTTGACTCGCGTCGATCAGCGATCCGAGGTTATGAAGATGCTTGATCTCGTAGAACAGCCAGACGATTCCCAGACCCTGGGTTACCAGCGAAGCGCGTAGAGCCAGGTGACCAATCCGCCGCGCGCCCTCATTCTTCCTGAACAGGTAGAGCAGAAAACAGACCGTCACGGTCAGCAGAAGCAGGAGAGAGATCGAGAGCAGCAGGCCGACTCCGGGAATCGGCACGCGGACCGTCTTCAACGGTATGACGGTCTGTCCCTGAAGAATCGCCGGATTGAGACTGTAGCTCAGCGAGAGCACACTATATGCATTGCTGAAGTAGGCGATTCCGGCGACGATGAATGCGGTCAGATAGACGGCCATCGACTCAGTCTTGACGCCGTCCTTAATCAGATACATCACCGCAATCGCGAAGCTCACCAGCGCTACGCCGTAGCTCATCGAGGCCACGCCGACGTGGATCGGCCGCCAGTAGCTGTCGAGAACCGGCGGGAGATTGATGAACTCGTTGCCAATGAAGACCGCGAGAATAAGGACCAGCGAGATCAGCGGAAGAGAGAGCGCGCCAACGAACCTCGCGTTCGGCCGCCTCTCAATGAGCAGCGTTGCAAAGGCCGCGCCAAACGCAAACGCCAGTGAAAGATCGTAGAGATTGGCGAACGGGATGTAACTGAAGAACCACCACGGATGATACTCACCCGTGATCTGATTCGTCATGCGAACCCAGCTTTCCCGCTCACCCGCCGTGATCCATCTCACGAGCCAGCTCGAAAGATTGAAGAAGAACCCGAGCGAGGCTGTCCACAAGCCAATCTTCTCGAGAATCCTGCTTGGAGCCCAGACATTGGTCGCGTGCATGGCCGCAGCCGTAATGTAGCAGAAGAGGCCAACCGCGATCAGCGCTCCATCCTCAGGAAAGCCCGCCGGGCCAAGCCGCTTCCGCACCACCACCATGATCGCCGCGCCGACCAGCGGCAGCAGAGCAGGCAGGTATTCGAAAAGGGCAGACCGGGAACCAAGGGCCGGAGCCACAGGGACATTGATGGATTTCGTTGCTTCGCTCATTGTTTTCCTCTCAAAAGAGAAAGGCTCGCCCGTCCAAAGAGACGGAGAGGGCTATTCAGTCTCGGGCAGGATGGTGCCGGTAATCCGAGCGCCGATCTTCCTGACCTTATCCTCAAAGCTCAGACGATTCCGATTGGCATCGCCTCCCAGGTAGGCAGCCCCGTCCTCGACAACTATCCAAAGGCGCTGATGGGAAAAGAAGAAGACTCCGATGAGGAACATGCAGAGCATTCCGAAGCCCGCATAGACTACGGTCGAGCCCGGATCATATTGAATCGAGAGCATATGTGCCTGAGGAACCTTTTCGAAATCGAGCAGCTCAAACCGGTAGCCGCCCTGGTTATCGAACATCGACTTGAGGAATGGGGCACCCGCCATCTCCTTGAAGAAGGAGTCTGAAAAGGCCCAGGCCGAGACTTTCTCGCCGTCGGGCTTGACCACTTCCAGATGAGCTGCGGGATTCTTGTAATCGCCCGACGCGATCTGGACCTTGCGATCGCGGTCGAGAACAAAATGAGGATTGAACTCTACATAACGGAGCCTCGTTCCGTCGGCGAGCTTTGTCTCCTCGCTACGCTTGATCGTCACATCCTGAGCCGGGCCACCGCCGACCGGAGTCACATTCAGATGAATGTAGCGAGCGCTGCCGAGATTCATGAATGACGCCTGAAACAGGCGGTAACCGCGGTAATCGTAAGGCTTGTTAAGGTGGATCAGAGCTTCGTGCTCACCTTTTTCGTCTCTGATCTTGACGCGCGTCAGCCAGTCGAGCGTGTTGCCCGCATCGATCGACTTTTCCTTGTCGATCAGCTTCTGCTGGATATCGACGCCTTCGATCTCGAAGGGCAGCTGCAGCTCCTGCTCGCCCACCGCGTATTTGGTGGTCGCATTCTCGACGTTGAAGACCTGCTGGAGCATCTTGTCGCTGGTCTTGCCGGGCTCGACCCACATGCCGCCGGTGTGACCACGACTCGTAAGAAATCCGCCCGTGAAGATGGTCAGCAGCGCAACGTGAACGGCGTAGGCTCCGAGCCTGTTCCATGCGCCGCGTTCAGCAAAAATCGTGGTCCGCTCATTGGCACGCGTGACCTTCGTTTTAAACCCAAGAGCGCGTGCCGCGGTCATCGCCCGGCTGGTTATCTGCTCTTCGTTCAATCCTGGTGCTTCGACCTTCTCGCGAATTCTCTGCGCCTGAGCAAATGTCGGTGACGCGGTCAGCTTTTTCTTCCTGACAAAGCTCCATGCCGCCGGGAAGTGGTCGATCGACGCAAGAATAATGTTGAGACTCAAAAGGAGCAGAAGAAGGTTGAAATACCAGACGTGATAGATGCCGAAGAATCCGAGCCGCCCGTAGATGATCTTCTCGCCGGGAGTCAGCTCGGCGTAGTACTTTGCAAACGTCTCCAGCTCCTGCTGCTCGATGAGCATCCCGATCATGCAGCAGGTAATCAGGATGACAAGCAGAGTGATGCCGCAAGGCACTGAACTGAGAACGCCCAGGACCTTATCGACTGCGCGAGACAGAGTGCCAGACAGAGTGAATGCCGACTTCCGGCTTGTCGAGGACTCCGCACCGGCTGTCGGAAGGTCGATCTGCTCGATCGAACTGCCTCCAGCCCCTCCGGCCATTGCCACTTCGGCCAGTTTGGTCGTCTTTTCAGGTTGGCGGGGTGGTCCGCTAAATGATCTTGACTTGCCCATAATCCAAGCGATGAGTCTACCATGCCACACCGGACACAAAAAGAGTCAAAGACCGGGGGCGCGGCCAGCCTCCCCTTTTAGCCGTGGCGTTCTGTGCTCGCGCCCGCTTCAGGTAGAATGTGGCTGAAATGCAACATACTCCCTCGCGCGACTTCAGAATCTGCCCCAATTGCGAAAGGCCAACTCCCGCCCATCAACCGGAATGCATCAACTGCGGGGCAAGGTCCCTGCAGGCCGTGGTCCAGGACAACCAGATGCGGGCTGCCATGCGCTTCGCGGACGCTTTGAGGGCGCGCGGCAACCCAGTTACCTACGCAATACTGGTATTCAACGTCGTGGTCTACCTGGTCATGGCGTTTGCGGCCGGCGGCAACCTTCTGAACAATCTGTTCAGCGGCGTCGACGCACCCACACTGATTGCGTTTGGAGCCAAGACCAACGACCTGTTGCAACGCGGTCAATGGTTCCGGCTCGTGACACCGATCTTCATTCACATCGGCGCGCTCCACATCGCCTCCAATTCCTATGCGCTCTGGATCATCGGACCACAGGTCGAGCGGCTGTATGGATCGGCGCGATTCCTCCTGATCTACCTGCTGACAGGGATGGCAGGGATCGCAGGAAGCTACGTTGGTTCGATGTTGCGTGCGCAGCCATAATATTCCTTCAGCCGGGGCTTCCGGCGCCCTCTTTGGCCTCTTTGGTGTCCTCTTCGTCTTCGGCTACAAATACCGGCACGAGCTGCCGCCCGCACTGCGCCGCGCCTTTGGGGCGGGCGTTCTCCCGGTCATAGCGATCAATCTCTTCATCGGCGCCACTGTCCCGTTCATCGACAACTCAGCTCATATCGGCGGACTGATAGCTGGTGGAGCCCTTGCATTGCTGCTTCCGTACGTAGCGCCCGGCAAGGAGGAATTCTCCTCGGGCGGGCTGATTCTGATTGCCGCCTGCGTGCTAATCGTCGGCTACAGCTTTACCCAGGCCTACAGGTACGGCCATGGACAGATGTTTGGCTCGAGGGCCTCTATCCAGACTTTTCTCGAGGCAGTCAATGGAGCCGACCAGGCAATGGCTGATGGCATTCGGGCGGCGCAGGAGCCGCCGGACTCGAGCCAGCGAAAGAGTGCGATTGCGGAGCTCGGGCAGGCGGTCAGCAAGCTCGACACGGCCAAAGGGCCCGACGACCGCGCAGACATACTGCGTGCCGATTTTTCGCGGCTGGCAAAGAGGCAGCAGGAGCTTTTGCGCAATGCCGATCCTTCGGCTGCGGAGATTGCAGCCAACGCGAAGGACTTCGAGGTTCTCGGGAAGCAGCTGGCCGAGTGGGTCGACACCGATGGCTCGGCCTTCGGGTTGAAGAGGTCGACGGAGGAAAAGTAAGGGCCAGGAGCAGCGGAATAATCTGATTAACGGAGGACTCATGCCAGTAAGGAAGATCGGCGTGCTGGGCGCCGGACTCATGGGCTCAGGAATCGCCCAGGTAGCCGCCGCAAGCGGTTTTGACGTGACGTTGCTCGAAGTGAGCGAGGACCTCATATCGCGCGGGCTGACCGGAATCGGCAAGTCGCTTTCAAAGTTCGTCGAGAAAGGAACCATCACCGAAGCCTCAAAGTCCGACACACTCTCTCGCCTTCACGGCACCACCAGCTATAACGATCTGGCGGACGTCGACCTGGTCATCGAAGCAATCATCGAAAATCTCGATGCCAAGCACGAAGCATTCCGTCAACTGGACTCCATCTGTCCGGCTGACACGATCTTCGCCTCCAACACCTCGTCACTCTCCATAACTGAGATCATGGTCGCGACCGGCGTAGAGCGGCGCCGCCGGTTTGTAGGCATGCACTTCTTCAACCCGGTGCCTCTCATGAAGCTGGTAGAGGTCGTTCGCACGATAGTCACCGATCCGGATGTCTACGAGCAGGCCGCCTCCACAGCGCAGGCGTTCGGCAAGACCGTCGTCCGGACTGCTGATCACACCGGATTCATAGTCAACCGTCTTCTGGTGCCCTACCTTCTCGATGCCGTGCGCGTGCTCGAGGATGGGCTTGCCACGACAGTCGACATCGACAATGCCATGAAACTCGGCTGCGGCTATCCCATGGGCCCTCTGACTTTGCTCGATTTTGTCGGCCTCGACACGACCTACTATATTGCGAACATCATGTTCGACGAGTTCCGCGAGAAACGATTTGCTCCCCCGCCGCTGCTCAAGAGGATGGTGGCTGCCGGCCTGTTCGGAAGAAAATCGGGGCGCGGCTTCTACGACTACAGTGACCCAGTCAAACCGCTCCCGATCACTCTTTAGGATATTGTAGGGGCATTCAGTGGAGGAGCAATTTGGAGTGCGCGACTTCGCGCAGAGAAGATAGCCACAAAAAAGCACAAAAGGCACAAAAGTAAAGATAAAAGGGAGAATGCCGCCGGATCCTTTTGTGTCTTTTGTGCTTTTTGTGGCTATCTTCCATCTTCTCTGCGCAACAGGTCGCCTCACTCCAAATTGCTCCCTCTCTGCGAGCGATGCTCTGGTTGACCAGTACCAGTGGGCCTTACTATACTGAAACGTCGAATGAGCACACGTGAGACACCAAAGATAGAGACGATGGAGGGAGCGCTACGCGGCGAGGGCCTGCGCTTTGCCATCGTTGCCAGCCGCTGGAATGAGCTGGTCGTAAGTCAATTACTCAGTGGCGCCGAGGATGCGCTTCTGAGACTGGGCGCCGCACCAGACAGAATCACCCGTGTGCGCGTACCAGGCTCGTTCGAAATACCCCTCGCCGCCAAGCGTTTGGCTGCGAGCGGCCGATACGACGCCATTATTTGCGTGGGAGCCGTCATCCGCGGCGAGACTCCGCACTTTGATCATATTGCCGCGGCTGTGACGAAGGGGATGGCCGCCGTCGCTATCGAGACGAACGTGCCGGTGACCTATGGAATTATTACTGCCGACACGGTTGAGCAGGCTCTCAACCGGGCGGGCATCAAGGCCGGCAACAAGGGCTTTGAGGCGGCCATGTCTGCAGTTGAGATGGCAAATCTCGTGAAGGAGATGTGAAGTCAGTTTTCAAGCTTGATCCCCGCGGAGCTGCTCGAGCAGCCTCACTAGCCTGCAGACTCTCTTCATAAATCCCTGGACTCCCACGTAACTGTTGATTGAAATCTTATGGGTGCGCGGCGAAGAGCGCGTGAATGCGCGCTGCAAATGCTGTTTCAATATGACGTGGCTCACCCGTCGGTGGACGATTTGGTGCGGACCTACTGGGGCGAAATCGCCGAGGCCGCTGAGGACGTCAAAGAGTTCGCAACCGATCTCGCAGTCGGTGCAATCACTCATCTTGAGACCATTGATGAGCGGATCAAGATGCGCACTGAGCACTGGCGCATACCGCGGATGGCCATCGTCGACCGCAACCTCATCCGGCTCGCCGTTTACGAATTCCTCTTCCAGCCGCAGACCCCCAAGACAGTAGCCATCAACGAGGCGCTCGAGATCGCCCGGCGCTTCTCTACTCACGAAGCTACGCAGTTCATTAACGGCATCCTGGATGCGATCAAACGCGACCTCGAGGAATCGGCTTCCACTGAGGAGCACAAGGCTGCGAGCAGCGCGACTCCGAAGTAGTCCAACCCGTGCAATCAATCCAGAAGGAGTCTCACGCCAAGACTCTCGGCTGTGCGAATGGCCCGCGTGAACCGTATATATTGCGCGTAGGTTGCGCCCGCTGATTCGAGTCGATCCAGTTCGGCTTCACTCAGGTCTTTGAGCAGCAGACCCTCCAGGAACTCCGAGTAAGCGATCAGAGCCTGTGGCGGCAGCTCCCTGTGGTACCCGCTCGCGCCATCGTCGGTGGTCGCGAAGCCGGCCAGAAGATCGAAGAGGTTGTCTGTGCTCAGCCGCGATGCCTGGCGTGTCAGCTCGATTGGCACTCGCAGCTCAAAGAACCGCAGACCCTCGGCGGTGGTGACTCGTCTCAGTTCCTTGGTCGCCTCACCGTCAAATGGAGATTCTGAATCGAGCAGCACATGAAGCAGCTGTGGCCAGTTCCCCGAAGGCTCGGTATCGCAGATCAATTGGAGGCGGTCAGCCAGGAAGCGCTCGAATCGACCTTCGATCGGATACGTGATGCGGCCAAGGCATGCCATTGGCTCGGCCGGTGCCGTACTCCTGGTATCCTCGTGACTGCTGCAAAGGCCGCTTTTGATGTCGGTCAGGCAATGCTCCCGGCAGAAGATCGAGACCTCTTCGGCTCGTTCGACATCGAGAGCAAGCCTCGTCGCAAACTGGACGCTCTCTTCCGACGGTGTTCGTGCCCCCTCTACCGCGTCGGCGACGATTCTGGAAATCAGGGAACCCGTGCGCCCCAATGCCCGAAGCGTGGCCTCGTCGTAGCGACGCCGCATTTCGCAGGGATATTCAATGGCATATTCGAGTGACATAGAAAGGCAAGCAATTTACCGGGAGCCGGTTGCTCGCATTGTATCAGAACGAAAGCCGGCGCCGGAAAGCGCGCTGGAAAGGTCGTGTGCAGGTCTGCCGGTGATTCCTTTTGCCACATGCTGTGGTCCTAAAGTAGAATTCTTAGGATGGTTCCGCGCGGCGCGGGCTTTTTAGCAAGAAATATGAAGAGATTGCTTTCCCGATCGATTGTTACGGCTCTCGCGGCGCTTCTGCTCCTGACGGCCACATGGGGCCAGACCCAGACCCCGACCCAAAATCCGCCCCAAACTCCGCAAAAGACTGATCCACAGGATCCTCAGCGGCAGGACGTCATCAAAGTAGAGACCGCCCTGGTGACCGTTCCGGTGATCGTTACCGATCGCTTCAACCGCTTCGTCAGCGGGCTCAATCAGAAGGATTTCAAGCTCCTCGAGGACGGTCAGCCTCAGGAAATCACCAATTTTTCGTCGCAGGAGACTCCGTTCAACGTGGCGCTCCTGCTCGACACAAGCCGGAGCACGATCCGGCAGCTCGGCAACATCCGTGATGCCGCGCGCAAGTTTGTTCGTCAGCTTCAGCCGAGCGATCGCGTCATAATCGTAACCTTCGATGACCGCGTACATTTCCACAATGAAATGACGAGCAGCCGCGATGAAGTGGAACAGGCGCTCAAGACGATCAAGACTGGATACATGACCAGTCTTTACGACGCGGTAACCCGTACGGTGATTGAGAAGCTCGCACCGATCGAAGGACGCAAGGCAATTGTCGTCCTCACGGATGGGGTCGACACGGCGAGCAAGCTGTCGACTGCGCAGAGCACACTGGAGCTCGTCTCGAACACCGGCGTCGTCACCTACGCAATTCAGTATGAGACGCGGAATGAAGGCGCCCCTCTGATGAAGCCGACTTCGCTCCCTCCATATTCGGGGAAGCCGTTTATCGGTGGCCTGGGCTTCGTCCAGCAGGGCCAGGCCGCTCCTCCACAGCAGCGCGACCGCTATCTTATTGCCTCGGACTTCCTGAAATCACTCGCGGCATATTCGGGAGCGCGCTATCTTCGGGCAGAGACTATGGAAGGCACGACCTTCGCCTTCGCGCTTATCGCCAACGAAATTCGCCACCAGTACACTCTCTCCTACTATTCCTCTAACGCCAAACGCGACGGCTCATACCGCAAGATCGACGTCAGCGTGACCCAGGGCAACGATCTCGTCGTTCACGCGCGGCAGGGCTACCGCACACCCAGGTCTTAACGGCAAAAAACCCCGGCTGGCCAAAAAAATTCCCACGATGCGGTTTCCACATCGTGGGAATCAAGCAGGAGAAGGAGGGAGGTAACCCTTGGAAATTTATAAGAGCGAACCGCTGATGATTTGGAAACCAGAAACGAATTAGAACGCTATCGAGAAGGGCCAGCGGACCCGCATAGGCATCCTCTGACGGTTGGAGTATATTCATGGCCAGCCTCACAGTCAAGCGAATGTTTGGTACTTGCAAAGACTGCTTGAAGTCCGGACACGAGTGTCAGAACCGGGGATCTATGCTAATCTTTGGTGGCCCCTGATATACGATCAAAACTCTTCCTCAACTCGCCCATTAGGAGGTCGACGTGAAGACCAAGAACGTGGCATTGCGCGGCGTCTATCTGTGTGCCGTAATCATGCTTCTCAGCGCCGCAGTCTATGGCGACACCATCAAGCTCAAGAATGGAAGCATCTTCAAGGGGAAAGTGATCACCTTCAACAAGGGCGAATTCACGATCATTCTCGATTTCGGAAGTCGCAATTCGGGCTCGCGAATGACTATCGCCGCCGAGGACGTCGAGTCAATCGAGTTTGAAGCCGACGCTTCCACCTCGAGCGCCGCTCCCCCGGTGAATACCACCCCGGAAACCAGTTCGGCGCGACCCTCGCAGGAGATAGCAACCGAGCATCCGAAGGAGACTTCGCCACCCCCTGTAACCGATGCCGGCGATGCTGGCAGCGTGACCGGCGGAGCGATTGCCGAAAAGACGGTCAGCGTCTCGGCCACGGCAGATTGGACGAGTACCGATATTCGAGTTCAACGGGGGCAGCGGATATCGATCTCGGCAACTGGTGAGGTTGATCTCGGTAATAGCAGGCGCGCGAGCCCGAATGGGATATCTCTCAGCGATAACCGCAAGCTGATTCCAAACAAGCCGACGGGCGGCCTGATTGCGGTAGTCGGGGATGACAATGATGATTTTGTCTTTATCGGGCGAGGGTCAGAATTTACTGCCAGCCACAATGGGATTCTGTTTCTCAGCGTCAACGAAGGAAATCTCAAGGACAATACAGGCTCGTTTGTGGCAAAGGTAAGAGTCGGCGACGGGAAGTAACCCCTCGGACACTTCGATGTTTTCGCGCGCCAACGGCGCGACCTCAAATAGCCCAGGGCGAAGCCCTGGGTATGACGGCCAACAATCGGTCGAGGCCTATCGGGCCAACATTGCCCCTGTGGGGCGTGGCAGTCTGCCCGCGATCCACCCAGGGCTTCGCCCTGGGCTTTTTCAGGTCGCACCTTTGGTGCGACGGGCGACATGGTTGCTTCGAGGTTTGCTATTTCGGAGCGGGGGTTGGCCATCCGGGGCGGGTCAAGTAGTCACTCATCATGAAAGCGATCATGATCACCAGCCAGAGCACTCCAGACGCCACTACCACTCGAGTCAGCCGCGAACTATAGCGGACGTGCATGAAAAACAACACCACCAGCGTAGCCTTGAATACAGCTATCGCCAGGGCCACCACCGCGTTCAGCCGACCCAGAGTCGATCCTCGCCACCAGGACGGTGATCGTCGTCATCACCAGTAGAGCGGCAAAGACCGCGTAGTAGATTCCTCTCGAAACAATGTGCTCGGACATGTGTGCCTTGCTAATGCATGTGAAAGCCGATCAGGTAGAGCAGCGGAAAGAGAAATATCCAGACAATGTCCACGAAGTGCCAGTAGAGACCTGAATTCTCAATCGGATTGTGATACTCCGGCGAGTATTTGCCCTTCCACGCGAAATAGATCAGGAAGGACAGAATCCCGATGCCGATGATCATGTGCAGCGCGTGAAGGCCCGTCATGGCGAAGTAGATCCACAGAAACAGCCTCGCTTCCTGCGCCAGTGCCGGATTGTGGCCCTCCTCGAAATTCCAGTCGTATCCCGCTCCCGGGAAGAGATGCATCTCGAACTTGTGGTGGTATTCGTAACCCTTGATTCCGAGGAATGTCGCACCCAGGATCAGCGTGATCACCAGGAAGAAGATCAGCATTCGCCGGTTTCCTACCTGCGAGTTGTAGACCGCCAGGGCCATCGTCAAGCTGCTGACAATGAGGACCACGGTATTGAAGGCCCCCAGCCAGACGTTCAGCGTGTGGCTCGCGGCCGCAAACCCTTCACCATAAAAGGAGCGGAAGACGATGTAGGCCGAGAACAGACCTCCGAAGAACATCACTTCGGTGACCAGAAAAATCCACATCCCGAGCGATCCTGCCTCACGCTGCTGCTCGAGGTTCGAAAAGTGGTGTGCCAGTGCCGGGTGATGACTGGCGGCATGACTCTCAGGCAACGTGTTTTTCTCCAATGAAGCCATAACTATGTATGTACAGGCTCCGCTCCGATTACCGGCATCTCTTCCCTGGGCCGGAAATCATAGGGCTCCCAGGTGACAACCGGGCTCTCTTCGAAGTTCTCAGTCGGCGGCGGCGATGACGTGCGCCATTCAAGACTCGGCGACGGCCACGGATTGGCCGGAGCTATCTTGCCGTAGCGCATCGACCAGATGAAGTAGACCATGGGAATGACATACCCGACCGCCGAGAATCGAGGCGCCCGCAGTCGACATCACATTGCAACACCTGGAACTCTTCGGGATATGCGTGATATCGCCGCGGCATACCCATGTAGCCGAGGAGAAACTGCGGAAAGAACGTCAGGTTGAATCCTACGAAGACGACCAGAGCAGAAAAACGTCCCCATCCTTCCGGGTATATCCGCCCGCTGATCTTCGGCCACCAGTAGTGCAGGCCGCCGAGATATCCCATCAGCGCACCGCCTACCATGATGTAGTGGAAATGCGCGACTACGAAGTAGGTGTCGGTGAGGTGCACGTCGAGCGCCGAGCGCCGCCAGAAAGAGCCCGGTCATGCCGCCAATCGTGAAAAGCCCGATAAATCCGAACGCGTAGAGCATCGGGGTGTCATACGACATCGAGCCTTTGTACAGCGTCGCCGTCCAGTTGAAAACCTTGATGGCGGACGGAATCGCAACCGCGAAGCTGAGCAAGGAGAAGACCATTCCGGCATACACGGATTGGCTGCTCATGAACATGTGATGGCCCCAGACGAGAAAGCCAAAGACGGCGATTGCAATGCTCGAGAAGGCGACGAACTTGTAGCCGAAGATATTCTTGCGCGCAGAAGTTCGCGATCAACTCTGCTGACCACACCCATCGACGGCAGGATCATGATGTAGACGGCCGGATGCGAGTAGAACCAGAAGAGATGCTGGAAGAGCAGCGGATCGCCGCCCAGCTTCGGATCGAAGATGCCGATCCTGAAAATCCGTTCGAGCGCCAGGCAGACGACTGTGATTGCAATTACCGGCGTTCCCAGCACCTTGATGAGGCTCGTTGCATAGTGTGCCCAGACAAAGAGCGGCAGCCGGAACCACGTCATTCCAGGCGCGCGCATGGTGTGAATGGTGACGATGAAATTCAGTCCCGTCAGAATCGACGAGAACCCGACGATGAAGATCCCGACACCAGCCACCGTGACATAAGTGTTGGAGTAGATCGAGCTATATGGAGGAGTAGAAAGTCCAGCCGGTATCGATCCCACCATGAACAACTGCCCACGATCATGAAGGCCGCCCCAAGCATGAAGACGTACCAGCTCAGAAGATTGAGCTTGGGAAAGGCGACGTCTCGCGCCCCGATCATCAGCGGGATGAGAAAATTGCCGAGAACTGCCGGTATCGAAGGAATGAGAAAGAAGAAGATCATCACCACGCCGTGCATGGTAAAGAGCTTGTTGTAGGTCTCGGCGCTGACAAGGTCGCCGTTGGGCGTCAACAATTCGAGACGAATCAGCGTCGCATAGACGCCACCCAATGCGAAGAAGAATGTTATCGACGCAAGATAGAGCAGACCGATCCGCTTGTGATCGACCGTCAGGAGCCACGACTTCACGCCGTAGCTCACGTTGAGATAGTGGACTCGTGGATGCTCCAGTGTTACTCCCGGCACATTGCTTCCCTTCCGCCCAGCCTCTCCTGGAGAACGGGCTCGTTATTGTTTCTTCGTCGTGGGGCTCGCCTTTGGCGCCTCGCTTTGTTGCCCCAACGCAGTGCCTTCCTTCTTCGGTCCGATCGATTTGATATAGGCGATCAATTGCATGACCTGCTCTTCGCCGACAAGCCCCTGAAAAGTCGGCATGATCGGCGGATAGCCCGCAACCAATTTCGCTCTGGGATTGAAGATCGATTCCCGGATGTAGGCCTCGTCTGCCACCACGGTCTCGCCGCTGGCCAGCCTGACCGTTTTGCCGAAGAGTCCGCCAAGCCACGGACCCCGGCCGGTTCCTTCCTCGCGATGACAACTGTTGCACGCGAAGCTCGCAAACAGCTCGCCTCCAGCAGTCGCGGGATTGGTCGGAGGCGGCCCTCCGCTGAGCCACGCTTCGTATTCAGCCGGCTCCAGAACAACAATGGTGCCTATCATTTTCGAATGGCTCGTGCCGCAGTATTCGGCGCAGAAGAGATGATAGCGGCCTGCTTTGGTCGGCTCGAACCAGGTTGTCGTGTAGCGCCCTGGAACGACGTCCGTCTTCGTTCTGAAGGCGGGAACGAAATATGAATGAATCACGTCCTCACTGGTCATCGTCAACTTGACGCGCCGGTTGACAGGGATATGCAGCTCGTTGATCTCGCGCTGCCCATCAGGATGCTGAGCGCGCCACATCCACTGCTTTGCAGTGACGAAGATCTCGAGCGCCTCCTTCGGTGCGCGATAGAGGCTGAAATAGATACTCGCGCCCCAGACGAAGATGAACATGGCGATGATGAACGGGATTACCGTCCATGCGATCTCCAGCTTCATCACTCCCTCGATCTTCGGGGGAATTTCGTCAGGAGAGCGGCGGCGATACTTGATTGCAAAGTAGAACTCGCATCCGGCTATCAGGACACTAAAAGAAGATCGTCAGGCAAATCAGAAAGAGATAGAGATTGTCAACCCGGGGAGCAAAAGTGGATGCCTGTTCCGGAGAGAATGGAACGGGCAACAGCAAGAATGGCAGAACACTCAGATGCGAAGCCTGCCACTTACGTCCGGATGTGCCGCTCCTGCGCCTGGCAAAAAGAAAGAATGCCGCCAGCGCCACGAGCGTCAGAACCGCTCCGGTGCGCAGGAGCCTCATGATGATCAATCCGTATTTTCCAGTCGCCGGGTCGTAGTGATAACAGAAGAGCAGTATCTGATCGACCGCCGAACCGATCTTCCCCGCCCCAGCTTCGACGAGGCCCAACCTCAAATCACGCGGCGCATAGTCGATCCCGTAAAAGTAGCGAGAGATTCGACCCTCCGGTGTCAGAACGATAATTCCGCTCGCATGCGCAAACTGATTCGTCGAAGCATCCCACGCATAGTGGAATCCGACAGCTTCGGTCAGCGCCTTAATGGGCGCCTCATCGCCGGTCAGGAAGTGCCACCCGGTTGCCGCGCCCGAGCGCGCATATCGCGCGACATACATCTGCTTCTTTGAAGCCGCGAGCTCTGGCTTCTCCCTGGGATCAAAGCTCACGGTGACAGCCGTGTACTGATCACCAGCGGTAAACGAGAGCGCCTTCATACTGCCCAACAGGCCATTGAGCACCTGCGTACAGAGCATTGGGCAGTCGTAATAGACGAGTGATAGGACGACCGGCTTGGAGCCGAAGAATTCCCCGAGCTTCACCGGCTTGCCCGTTTCGTCGTTGAACGTGAGATCGAGCGGCACCTGCTGATTGAGCCGCTGGTCTATTCCCACGTCTCTCAGGATTGGCGGGCGCCCGTCTGATCGCGGTGCGGCAGGCATTGCCGGCTGAGCGAAGAGAAGACTGCTCAACCATAGCAGGATGCCCGCGAGCCCGAGGCCTCGTAAAGCGGGACGATCGAATCTGAACAGCTCACTGCTTCGCACTGCTGGCGGTACCTCCCTGTCCCTCGCGAGCCCCACCGCGCGCCGCGACCAGCTTCATTGCTTCCTCGATCGGAATGTGAGCAACTCCGGCTGATTGGTCTATCCAGCCGTAGCTGTTGAGCCTTGCATCGATTTGGCTGCGATATGCGGCGATATCGTTCAACGGCATCATCGAAGGCACATTGTTTGGCCCTGGAGCTCCCTGGAGCCGGGGTTCAGGCGGATAAATGCGTGTCCCAGGCGCTACCACAAGCGACGCCGGTGGAAGCTCGTGGCGCTCTTCGCGGCGTTCGAAATACCTGAAGAGGCCGAACATAGCCACGAGAACGATGACCGTCCCGATGAAGAGAGCAAATATGAATTTGCCCAGTAGCCCGACATTGACATCGCTCCTCTCGTGCTGAATGTCGGGATTGAGCACGTGAGAGACGTCTGGGGTCTGATGATGATGTTTAGTCATTTAGCTTCTGAATTGCGCCACTCTGAGCGCAAAGGCCATCGGAGATCGCCCTGCAGGCATCCCGAAGGGATGCGAGATGGTAGCCAGGGGCAAGCGAAGCGCGCCCCTGGAATGCGTCACGGAGAATGAACCGCGGGTCCCGAAGGGTACGCTGGACATAGTCGAATTGACGCTACAACGAATGGAACGGTCGCCAAACTCTGTCGCCCCTTACAGGGCTCGCGCGCTGCGTTGCGCATATCCCAGGGGCTGGGCTATCAGGCTTGCCCTTTGGCTACGATTCCATTGCGACCGGTCTTCATGATGCCGAATTCTTGCGACAGCCTCCTGGTCCCTGCCTCCCGTGCCCGAAGGGCGCGGTAAAGATCAGAACATCAGTGTTCCGGTTGAAACTCTTCAATGCCCATGCTCAGGCGCGATCGCATGCTCCAGGTTCGGATCGCCCACCGGGACCAGCGGCCGGCTCTCCAGCTGTCTCACAAAATACCAAAGCCAGATTCCACCCAGACCCAACGGCAGCAACACATACACCCAGATTTGGGAGATTGCGATGTGACCGTATTGAGGGGCAACCAGCCAGACCAAGTCGACGAGCCTCATGACCATCACCAGGGCTGCGATTACCACCAGCTTGCGGTAGTTCCGCTTCAGATCGCGCGAAAGCAGCACCGCAAATGGAAAGGCGAAGTGGAGCAGGACGAGACTCAGCCCGACGATTCCCCATCCGCCCTGGAATCTCTTCAAATACCAGGGTATCTCCTCAGGCAAATTGCCCGACCAGATGATCAGAAACTGCGAGAAGGAAAAGTATGCCCAGAGCATGATCAGCGTGAGCAGCAGCTTGCCCAGATCATGAAAATGCCGGGGCTGATATATCGCGGTCTCGCCACGGCCGGCGAGATACGCCGCGACTGCGATCGTGAAAGCCATCGCGGATAGGCCCTCACCGGCCATCAGCAGCAAGCCGAAAATAGTCGAATACCATGCCGGGTCGATCGACATCACCCAGTCGACTGCGGCAAAGGTGATCGTCAATCCATACAAGACGAGTCCAGGCCCGCTGACGTCCTGAAGCTTGCGGATGATTCCATGGTCCCGAGTCTCGTCCAGCTCGCGACCCCAGCGGCTCAATAGGAATGTCATTCCGAGCCAGACAGCAAAGAAGAATGCAGCGCGGCCAATAAAGAATGGGACGTTCAGGTAGGCATGTTTATGCTCAATTATTTCCCTGACTTCAGCATTCTGAATGAGCTCAGGATGCACCCACGGGTAGATGCTGCCCATCCCGGCCAGCACCGGAATAAATAGTATGAGCACTACCGGCAGAGTTCGAGCTGCGGCTTCGAGAATGCGCCGGATGACAAGCCCCCAAGCCCCGCCGGTGAGATACTGAAGCATGAGGAAAGCGAGACCGCCGAGGGCGAGTCCAAGACAGAAGATAAAACCCACGAGGTAGGCTCGAAAGAAGTTCGCCGGGCCCGTCAGGAATGCAAGAAGACTTACCACGGACGCAGACGATGCCTCCGATGAGAGCCCAATCGCTGGAGCCGGCCAAGGGTCTGGGGCGCCGTGAATGAAGTGTTCATTTCTCGTGCACCTCTCTCTGCGACGCATCAAGCTTCTGGCGCTGCTCGGCTGTCAGGTCGGCGGCATTCGCGCGCTGGCTCAGCTGTAGCGCCCGGATATAGGCGATCACCTTATATCGATCCTCGGGATTTAACTGATCTGCATAGCTCGACATGGCGCCGTTGCCGTTCGTAATCACATCATAGAAGTGTGCAACCGGCTCTTTGAGCAGCCTGTCGTCGGTCAATGACGGCGGCCTCCGGAAGCCACGCTTGACGATCAATCCATCGCCGTCTCCAAGACGTCCGTGGCATGGAGAGCAGGAGATGTTGTATCGTTCCTGACCCCGCTTCAATACCTCCTCGGTGACAGCGAACGGGAATGAGTCGTCTCCCTCCTTTGGCGTGGCTGAGAGGGGCGGCCATGTCGCTCTTCCTGTGCGGGAAGGTGCCCTCGGGCGGGAGGCGCTGCGCCTCAGCGACGTAGGGTTTCAGTCTTGGCTGGTCGTGCATATCGCGCCGGCACCCGGTGAGCAGCAACCCGACAGAAAAGATAGCCACCAACATTCCAGCGCCAGCGGACCGCGGGCGTCCCGCCCGCATGGCTTCGCAATAAGTTAATTTTGAGTCATGCGGGCGGGACGCCCGCGGTCCCAGGCTAGAACTCGACATCACTCACCTCGTGCTCGCTCAAGCTCTCGAGAAACTGCCTTGTCTCTTTTGCATCGAACTTTGGATCCTTCGATTCAATGCACAGGAAGAAGTGAGTGCGTGATGCAAGCTCGAATCGTGGCGCATTGAAGACCGGATGATACGGCATCGGAAGCTTGTTCAACGCGAGCATCCCGAATACCGCGGCCAGGGCTGCGCCCAGAATCGTGCACTCGAAGGTGATCGGAATGAATGCCGGCCAGCTGTGCAGCGGGCGGCCGGCAACATTGATCGGATATTCAATCGCTGAGGTCCAGTAGAGCAGCAGGTAGCCTGCCAGGCCACCGACAATGCCTCCAATCAAGACGATCAGCGGCAATGAATTCCTGTGAAATCCGATCGCCTCCGATAACTCCTCGATCGGGAAGGGCGAATAGGCATTCATCCGGCGATAACCAGCCGAATGAGCCTGGCGGGCGGCAGCCACCACTGTCGTCGGCGAATCAAATTCAGCCATGAGCCCGTAGAGCCCTGGGGTCTTCCTGATCATGCCAGGCTCTCCTGTGGACCGGAGGTCTTCGGCCGAACCGTGGTTGGCGGCTCCGTTACCTCCGCCTGCGGCAGAATCGTCCTCATCTCAAAGATCGATATCATCGGCAGGAAGCGAATGAAGAGGAACAGCAGCATCAGGAAGAATCCGATCGTGCCGATGAACATCGACCAGTCCCAAACCTCGTACCGGAATACATCGCCCACGACGAAGGCAGGAAATCCCGATGCAAGCTGGTGACGATGATCACGAAGCGCTCCAGCCACATTCCTACGCTGACGACGAGCGAAATCACAAAGAGCGCAGCTACGCTATGACGCAACCTCTCGAATCCAGAGCATCTGCGGAATGATGACGTTGCACAAAATCAGCACCCAGTACATAGACCAGTATGGGCCGGTCATTCGGTTCCTGATCATGAACTGCTCGTATGTGTTGCCGCTGTACCAGGCCATGAAGGCCTCCATCATGTAGCCGTAGGCGACTATCAGGCCGGTCGCGAGCATCATCTTGGCCATGTTGCGCATGTGGCGCATGGTGATGAAGTCTTCGAGGCCGTAGAACTTGCGAAGCGGGATGGCCAGCAAGATACCATCGCAAAGCCCGCATAAATCGCGCCGGCGACAAAGTAGGGCGGGAAGATCGTCGCGTGCCACCCGGGGATGATCGCCGACGGCGAAGTCGAAGCTGACGATCGTATGCACCGAAAGCACCAGCGGCGTCGCAAGTCCGGCGAGCAGCAGATAGGCCGTTTCGTAGCGGTGCCAGTGGCGCGCCGAACCGCGCCAGCCCATCGCCAGCATGCCGTAAATGATCTTGCGCCGTGCGCTTGCGCGCCCGGTCACGCAGCGTTGCAAAGTCCGGAATCAATCCCGACGAACCAGAACAGCGCCGAGACTGTCGCGTAGGTCGAAACCGCGAACACGTCCCACATTAACGGGCTTCGAAATTGCGGCCAGATTCCCATCGTGTTCGGATAAGGAAACAGCCAGTAACCGAGCCACGGCCGCCCAGTGTGAAGTGACCGGATACAGGCCCGCATAGGCAACCGCGAACAATGTCATCGCCTCGGCAAACCGGTTGATCGAGGTTCGCCATTTCTGCCTCAACAACAAGCAGAATCGCCGAGATCAACGTGCCGGCATGGCCGATGCCGATCCACCAGACGAAGTTGATGATGTCGAAGGCCCATCCAACCGGCATGTTGTTGCCCCAGATGCCGATTCCCGTGAGCACCAGATGCCGATCGTCAGGAAGCAGCATATCGACCAGCAGGAACGAGATCGCGAAGCCGATGAACCAGCCGAGCGGTGTCCGCCGCTTCAGGACGATCGAGCTGATCTTGTCGGTGACCGAGGCAAACGTCTAGCCCGGTCCGATCACCGGAGTTTGGCCGTAGCTGGTGTCCTTGCCAGACTGATCTGCAGAGCTTCAGCCATGTCGTTCTCGGCTCCTGCCCTCCAGCCTGCGACCGTGCTATTCCGGGATTGGGATTTCGCACCGACGCCAGGTAGGTCGTGCGCGGCCTGCGTGTTCAGCTCAGCCAGCAACGGCATAGTTTCGCGGCTCACTCTTGAACTTGCTGACTCGACTCGCGGGATCGTTGATGTTGCCGAAGACGATCGCCTCCGTCGGACAAGTCTGCCTGGCACGCCGTGACAATCTCGCCGTCACGGACTTGCCGGTCTTCCTTCTCCGATTGAATCTTGGCGTCCATTGATTCGCTGCACGCAGTAAGTGCACTTCTCCATCACGCCGCGGCTTCGAACCGATACGTCAGGATTGCGCATCATCTTGAGGCTCGGCGTCGTCCAAGTCCTGTATAGAAAGAAATTGAAGCGGCGCACTTTGTACGGGCAGTTGTTCGAGCAATACCGCGTGCCGACGCAGCGGTTGTAGACCATGTCGTTGAGCCCTTCGGCACTGTGCACCGTCGCGTGGACCGGGCAAACCAGTTCGCACGGGCGCGTTCTCGCAGTGCATGCAGAGCACCGGCTGGAAATATGTCTCGGGATTCTCGATCTCGCCCTTGTAGTAGCGCATCGATGCGCAGCCAGTGCATCTCGCGGCTGCGATGCACCTGCTCTTTGCCGACGACCGGAATGTTGTTTTCCGACTGGCAGGCGACGACGCAGGCATTGCAGCCGACACAGACTGCTCAGGTCGATCGCCATGCCCCAGGCGTAGCCCTTGTACTCATAGGAAGGAAACATCGAAAGGTCCCTGCGGAGGATTCTCTGCCTCGCGCTGCGCGAAGTCAGGCTGGCCGGAGTAGGTCTCGAGGTTTGCCGTGCGCACTATATGACGCTCTTCGAGCCCTTCGAGGCTGAAGTGCTCCTGCGTCGCGGCAAGTTGGTAGAATTCGCCCGTCGGCTCTGCTTTCAAATCGGTGGCGAAGAGAGCGGCGCCGGAGGACTGAATGTTGAAGGCATTGAATCCGATTCCCGTGGCCACATTGCCCGCGCGCTTGCGGCCATATCCAAGAAAGACAGTGACCGAGTCATCCGCATGTCCGGGAACTACCAGGACCGGAAAGTTCTCACGCCGTCCGCCCGTCTCGAGCGAGACCATCTTCCCATTGGCCGAATAGGGGCGATCGTGAGTCGTGAGGCCCACCTTGACCGCGGTGCCGGGCTCATCAACGCCGCGTTGTCCCAGGTCAGCTTGGTGATCGGCTTCGGCAATTCCTGCAGCCAGCCGTTGTTCGCAAACCGACCGTCGACCACATCGTCGGGTCGGGCCGGTAGACAATGTCGAGACCGCTCGGTGAGCCAGACGTGATTCCCTGCGACCAGTCGCCTTTTACTGACACGTTCACCGGGTTGGACGCCGTGTTCGGTACAACGCCCTCTTCAAGCCAACCCTGCCAGCTTTTGTCGAAGTCACCTGCCGAGCTGGCTTTCCAGGAATCCTGCACAATCTGACGGCTATTCTGTTCGGCGCTTCCAGCAGAGTTGCCAATAGCTCGTGCGGTGACTTGCCGTAGTAAAGCGGCGTCACCAGCGGCTGGAGAATGCTCACCGTGCCGTCATAGCCACGAATATCGCTCCACGCTTCGAGGTAATGGGCCTGCGGTATGTGCCAGTGGCAAAGCTCCGATGTCTCGTCGTTGTAGAGACCAAGCCTGATCCGCAGCGGCACTTTGGCCATCTTCTTTCCGAGATCGAGATCGACAGGCGCGCTGTAAACCGGATTGGCTTCAATGATCACAAGCATCTCAACAGACCGCTATCGATGTCGCGTGTGAGCTCAGTGATCGACTCAACGCCGTTCACCGGCTTCGCCTCGAGCGGCTCGGTGTGTACTACGGTCTCGCCGACATTTCCGAGCCGCTCGTTGATCGCATGCGCGAGGGCGTGCACCTCAGGCGGCTGGCGGTCGCCGGCTATCACGATGCTCTTCCCTCGATGAGCTCCCAGATCATTGACGACGGCTGTGATCCAGGAAATCCGCGGGTTGTCGGGAGCCGCCGCCTGACCACCGCCTGCACCCAATCCTGCGGCGACGGCGCGAGCGAGCTGGACGATCTCTGAATGTCTGAGTCGCAGCCTGTGATCTGACTTGGCTCCTGTTGGTGTAGGTGTACTCTCAACGACATAGAGGCGGTTCATCTCCCTGCTGCCACCGGTCAGTTTCCGGCGTCCCACAAAGTCGCGCGCGTAGCGCAGGAATCCGGGGCCCGAAGTGAGAAAGTCGGCATCCAGAGAGAGAACTATATCGGCCTTGTCGAACTGATAGACGGTATTCACGGGCTGGCCAAAGGCGAGCATGGCACCGGCCCTGGCACTCTCTCGGCCACAGGGCTCGTACTGGTGCCACTTCGCGTTGGGATATGCGGTCAGCAGCGCTTTGAGCTGGCCCGCAAGCGTTGGTGAAGTAACCGTCTCGGTCAGAATGCGCAACCCGCTTCCCTGCTTGCCGCGCTGGACATTGAGTGCGTTCTTCGATTGATTGAGGAAGTCTCCCCAGGTCCATGAATTGCCGAGATAGGTAACCGTTTGAGAGCGATCCGGGTCGTAGAGACCGAGAATTGACGCCTGTGCCTGAACGCTCGCAGCCCCGAGACTTCCGGGATGATTCGGGTTGCCCTCAATCTTGGTGGGTCGTCCTTCATGACTTTCGACCAGCAGGCCTTCTCCAATGCCATGCAGTGGAAAAGCGGTAGCGTAAAAGATTGGCTTGCCCGGTATCAGGCCTTCGATCGGTTTGACGTACGGAACCACCTGCTCGGTTGGCTGAATCGTGCACGCAGTCGCGCCTGCCAGTGCAATCGAAGCGCTCATCAATTTGAGGAATCGCCGGCGCCCGACCGGATCGTTCCACTCCGACGCGCCGGCTGGAAACTCGCGCTCGAGAAACGATCGGAACTTCGGGGTCTCCGCCAGCTCTTCGAGGCTCCGCCAGTACTCCTTACCTTGATTGTTTTTGAGGCGCGCGCGGACCGAATCGAGCTCGCCGTGATTTTCTCTGCAAGTCATCGTATTGGTTCTGATTCGTGGCTATTCCGCACTCAAAGCTATCTCATCTATCGGTGACAGGTAGAACAGCTGGTCAGGACTTTGGGGTCCTGGATTCGGTATTCGGCGACCAGCTTCCGTCCTTCCTCGTGCTGGTTCGAGGGTGGAACCCATTCCATGTTGAATACCTGATCGCGCGGCCGGACAAATTTCTCCGGCTCTCGATGGCAGGCGATGCACCATTCCATCTGCAGTGAATTGACCTGCCAGATCGCCGGCATGAGATCGACCCGTCCATGGCAGGTCGAGCAGCCTACTCCCTTCTTGACGTGGATGCTGTGATCGAAATAGACAAAGTCAGGCAGGTCATGGACGCGGGTCCAGCGAAGTGGCTGGTTATTCTTCCAGCTGGCGCGGACAGGCTCCAGATAAGGGCTCGTCGCAAACAGTTGAGAGTGACAGTTCATGCACGTCTTGGTTGGAGGTAAGCCCGCGCTTGCTGCGACCTCCACCGTGGTATGGCAATAGCGGCAATCGATGCCGTCATCGCCAACGTGATGTTTGTGCGAGAACTGGACCGGCTGCTCTCGCGGAACAAACGCGCCGGTCACGTAGGAGGATCGATTTATCTCTATTGCGGCCCATAGGACCAACCAATCAGAAAGAGTGGCCCGAAAATGCTGAGCCTGGAGAGCGTGTTAGTACTGCGGTGGAAGATTTGAGGCACCGTCTAGACCTCCACCCTGCAATTCGCCCCCACGCAACTCGATGAGGCTAAACTGAACTAGGAGTGGTTGTGATGGTGTTTCAGGCGAGAGGATATTTCCATAGAACGCGAACTCTTGTCAAGAACGGTAATTAACGCCTCCGGCAACGACCCCTTCGCGGCTTGGATTATGGCTTGTGCGACGTACTCTGGTAGTGCTCCCGCAACAGGTCCCTTCCGAAATCTCCATTGAAGTCCCGCCACACGGTATGGATGTGGTTGGCGTCGTTCTGGGTATCATCGTACTCGACGAGAAAGGTTGGACCCTGAAGGCGGTAATAGTGTGGATCGCCGCGTTCAATCCCGCCGCACCAGCCGAAATAGATCTTTTCCATGCCCGCATGGCGGAGCTTCTCGAGTCGCTCTGCGGCAAGGTCCTCGGGCATGCGAGATAGATATTCGTCGAGCAGTCTCTTGAAGTGCTCGGTCTGCGCGGGTGTGAGCTGGCCTACCGGGATTCCGGCGGGTGCAAGGGGATCAACCTGGACCTTGTTTGCGGTAATGATCTCTTTTGGGGCGGTCTGGTCGAAGATTGCCTGCTTCCGCTGCTTTTCGTCGAGCGACTTGATCAATTCGCGCGCCCAGATCCTCCTCTCCGGCGAGCACTCGCAATCCCTTGCGCGGTCCCTGGCGTACCTCCGCCGGATTGGCGCCGAAGAATGACGGCGTAGTCGCCACCATGGTGCCCCTGGTGAGAGTGAAATTGAGCGAGCAATGGTGTCCTTCGAGGCGCCAGGCCCAGGGTCTTTGGTCGACGGCGTACCGAAGATCGAGACGTAATAGAGTTCGGGATCTCTGGTGGGCCCGCTTCCATTCTCGATCTCGCGAAGGATGTTCTCGAGGCTCATGATGGTGGTCGCCTTGAGGTAACCCTTCTGGCTCAGACCGGTATGCAGCAGTTCCTGTGCGAGCTTCCGCTGGTCGGCGTTGAGCTCCTTCATCGGCAGGCCCTTGCGCGGCTTGGGGATGAAGTGCCAGTCGAATCTCTCTTCGTCGTCAAACTTGAATTCCGCCTTTGATCGCTGTTCAGCCGTCAAGGCTGCGAGGAATTTTCTGGCACCTTCGGCCATCGCCGCAGCGGAACGAGCGCGCGCGATGCCGTCGACGACCGATGTCGTCACAAGGATGACTGCAAAAGCAATGGCCAGGACTGCTGCAACACGCCTCATCTTATCCTCCGCGCCGGAATTATGTAGGACTGCCTCCCAGATTAGATGGAGTGGGCGACTGTCGCCGCTGTTGGTTTAGGTATTGCAGTGATGAACAAGAATCGCCCTCCGTGTAACATCATCATTCGTGCAATACTTAAATCAACAGCGGCGACAAGTCGACCCGCACTCCATGCTCAAGCAGGTCGACGCGCGTTTTTATGTTCGGTCGAACTCTATTACCAGAGCATGGGCAAGTCAACCTGCGCACGCTGGACAGACTGCGCCACATAGCACACGCTATCGACCGGAGGAGACCAAAATGGAACGGAATCTGCTCGTGCTGCTGGTCTGCATTCTGACATTTGGGCTGACGCTCGGCTCAGCCACCGCTCAGACTGACGATGGCAAACTCCGGATCATCGCTTTCGGCGCTCATCCCGACGATTGCGAGTTGTCCGTCGGCGGAACGGCGGCAATGTGGGCGGCGCGCGGCCATCACGTCAAGCTCGTCGCCGTGACAAACGGGGACATCGGCCATTGGCGTCAAGCCGGCGGCCCGCTTGCGATGCGCCGAAAGTCTGAGGCAGAACAGGCTTCGAAGATTCTCGGAACAACTGTTGAGGTCCTCGACAATCACGACGGCGAGCTCATGCCGACACTCGAGAACAGGCGCAAGATCATCCGGCTGATTCGCGAGTGGAAGGCAGATATCGTTCTGAGCCCGCGACCAAACGACTATCACCCAGACCATCGATATACCGCGATCCTCGTCCAGGACGCGGCGTACATGGTTACTGTACCTTTCATCTGCCCGGAGATACCGCCTCTCAAGAACAATCCGGTCTTCATGTACTACACTGATCGCTTTCTCAAGCCGAATCCATCTGCACCCGACATCGCCGTCTCGATCGACTCGGTGATCGACAGGAAGCTCGACGCGCTCGCGATTATGGAGTCGCAATTTCTCGAGGGTGGCGCAAACGGCTACGAGGGCTTGATCCCGAAGAACGCTGAGGAGCGAACTCGTCGCGTTGCCGAGGTCCGCAGCGGGCATGCAGCCAGGAACATAGGAATTGCCGATCGCTTCAGAGCCGTCCTGAAGGACTGGTATGGAGACGAGGCTTCGAAAGTGAAGCACGCCGAGGCGTTCGAGATTTGCGAATACGGGAGAAGACCCGATAAGGCTGAGCTCAAGCGACTCTTTCCATTCTTCCAGTAAAGGCCAATTTGCCACGCGGCGGTCTATTGTCTTAGACTCTCGCCACATTGTGAGCGATTAGTCATTACATTCCGTCATCAACGTCATATGGGAGATGGCATGCGATCAAGGATTATTCCGGCTGCATTTATTGTCGTCATGTGCCTCGCCGCAGTCATTGAAGCCCAGGAAAAAGCTTTCCTCGGAAAGTGGGACATCACAGCTACGGCCGACAATGGCACCACGTATCCTTACTGGCTTGAGGTCGATTCCAACAACGGCAAGCTGGCGGGATACTTTCTCAATCGCTCGGGAAGCGTGTTGAAACTGCCGGAGTACTCGATTCAGAACGGTGAGCTGGTTTTCTCTCCATCGTCAGCCAATCCAAGCGCCAGGAAACAGGTCCATCGCGCGAAGATCGTCGGTGACCGCCTCATCGGAACGATGACTGACGGCGAGCGCACCGTCAAATGGGTCGGCGTCAGGCCGCCGCGCTGGAAAAACCACAACGTCAACCGAAAGCGCGAATATGGGCCGACGGTCGAGCTCTTCAACGGCAAAGATCTGGACAACTGGGAAGTGCAGTACCCGAACCGGCCTTCGGGCTGGTCTGTCGTCGATGGGGCGATGACCAATAGTGAAGGCGCGAACAATCTCTTCTCCAAGCAGAAGTTCGCCAACTTCAAGATTCAGGCTGAGTACAAAGTGGATGCCAAGAGCAACAGCGGGATATACCTGCGTGGCCGATACGAGCTCCAGGTTCTTGACGATGCAGGCAAGGAGCCGGAGAGCCATGGCCACATGGCCATCTATAGCCGCGTTGCTCCATCAGTCAACGCCAGCAAGCCTGCCGGGGAGTGGCAGACCATGGAGGCGACGATCATGGGCAACCGCGTGACCGTTATTCTCAACGGTAAGAAGGTGCATGATTCCGTGGAGATCGACGGCATCACCGGTGGTGCCCTGGACAGCAATGAGGCGGCGCCCGGCCCGATCATGCTTCAAGGCGATCACGGCAAGGTCTGGTTCCGAAAGGTCACAATCACCCCGGTGCTTAAGTAAACCGTGCCGGCTAACCGTGCCGCAGGCTGTCCAGCCTGCGGCAGACTTCGAGGCCAGGCCCGACGATGGAATCAGGAACCAGTATCTCTACGTATTCCACTGACGAATGCTGCCGCAGGCTGGACAGCCTGCGGCACGATTGCGGCAGACCACCGCTGCTACCTCGGGTAGTCTGAGTGAGTTAGAATCGATCAGAGTCAAAGGAGACTGTCTGCGTGGCGATTGTGAAGCCCTTCAGAGCATTGCGGCCGGTTCCTGAACGCGCGGCCGAGGTCGCGAGCGTGCCCTATGATGTTGTCAGCACGGCTGAAGCGAGAGCGCTGGCGGCTGGCAATCCGCTCAGCTTTCTTCATGTTTCACGCCCTGAGATCGACCTGCCCGATGGTGTAGATCCCTATTCGGACCAGGTTTACGAGCTCGCCGCGCAGAACTTCGAGCGGCTCATGTCGCTCGCCCCGCTGGTCATCGAAGACGAGGCGAGCTTCTATCTCTACCGCCTTCGTGCCCCGGGCAACGATGGCCAGGATGCCCACGAGCAGACCGGACTCGTAGCGTGCTGCTCGATCGATGAATACGACAGGGGTATCATTCGCCGGCACGAACTCACAAGGCGTGACAAGGAGGACGACCGGACGCGCCACATGCTCACGATTCACGCGCAGACCGGACCGGTCTTCCTGACATATCCTTCTACCAATGCGGCCCAACAGACCGCTGGGAGCTTGATTCGGGACGCAGCCGGAGAGACTCCCCTCTTTCTCTTTGCCGCGCAAGACGGCGTCGAGCACACGATCTGGAAGGTGAATCAATCCGCAAACCAGCAGCTGATCGATGCATTTGGCTCGATCCCGGCTCTCTATATTGCCGACGGCCATCACCGCGCAAAGAGCGCAAGCCGGGCGCACGAAACCCTCAGGGACAAGAATGACGCCGGCGAGTCGGCGTTTTTCCAATGCGTCCTTTTTCCATCGAACCAGGTTCGCATCCTCGCCTATAACCGCGTGGTAAAGGATCTCAATGCCGCACGCCGGAAGAATTCCTGCGCGAGCTGGCGCGAGTATTTGAAGTCACCGAGCCGGCTCCAGCCGTTCCGATCGAGGCTGGCCGTTTCTCTGTCTATTTGCGTGACCGGTGGCTCGGCCTGCGACTGCGCAGCGATGTGACGAAGCGTTTGAAGCTCACCGACCGTCTCGATGTAAGCCAGCTTCAGGAGCACATTCTCGGACCACTGCTGGGGATCAAAGACCAGAGAACTGATCATCGGATCGATTTTGTTGGTGGTGGCCGCGGCACGAGGACCCTCGAAGAGATGGTCGCTGACGGGCGGGCTGCGGCAGCCTTCTCCCTCTATCCGACAAATGTCGACGATTTGATCCTCATTTCGGATGCGGGCGAGATCATGCCGCCAAAGTCCACCTGGTTCGAACCCAAATTGAGAGACGGACTGCTGAGTCACCTGATCTGATGCGCGTGCTTATAGCAGACAACTTTGAAGAGAGTGGCCGGGCTGCGCTCGAGAGTCTGGGCTGTCAGGTTGACTACCGTCCCGAGCTCAAGGACGCAGAGCTCACAGCCGCTATCGCTACCACGGATGCCGGCGTGCTCGTAGTTCGCTCCACGAAGGTGACCGGGGAGATGCTCGCCGCAGGAAACCTCAAGCTTGTCGTGCGCGCCGGAGCCGGCTACAACACCATCGACGTCAAAGCCGCATCGACTCGTGGGATTTACGTCTCCAACTGTCCTGGCAAGAATGCCATCGCCGTCGCCGAGCTCGCTTTCGGATTGATCCTCGCGCTCGACCGGCGTCTCTGCGACAACGTCAGCGACCTGAAGCTTGGGCGGTGGAACAAGAAAGAATACAGCCAGGCGCGTGGCCTGTACGGACGCACACTCGGGCTCATCGGTCTCGGCCAGATCGCTCAGGAAATGATCCCTCGCGCCCAGGCCTTCGGAATGCCGGTCGTGGCCTGGAGCCGGCGACTGACGCCCGAAAAGGCCGCCGAGATGGGAATTGCATTCCGGCAGACGATCCTCGAAGTTGCAGATGACTGCGACATCCTGAGTATCCATCTTGCGCTGACACCCGACACCAAAGGAATCATTGACGGGCGGGTCTTCAATGTCATGCGAGAGGGCGCCTACTTCATCAACACGTCTCGCGCCGAAGTGGTCGATCAGCAGGCGCTCTCAAGCGCCATCCGGGTTAAGCATATCCGGGCCGGACTTGATGTATTCGAGAAGGAGCCGACAGGCGCGGCGGGCGAGTTCAGTGACGACATCGTCAAGGTGCCTGGTGTCTACGGCACACATCACATCGGCGCGTCAACCGAGCAGGCTCAGGAGGCGATATCGTCCGAGACGGTGCGCATCATCAGGACTTTCATCGATACCGGCAAGGTACCCAATGTGGTCAATCTCTCCGACCGGACACCGGCAACACATCTGCTGATCGTACGCCATCGCGACAGACCGGGCGTTCTCGCGCACGTCTTCAACGAAATCAGGGCCGGCAACATCAACGTGCAGGAGATGGAGAATATTGTTTTTGAAGGCGCACAGGCGGCGATTGCTCGGATTGGGCTCGATCATCCACCCGGCGCTGAAATGCTCCAGCGGATTCGCGAGGGCAACTCGGACATCCTCGAGCTGACGCTGATTGCACTTTAGAAGGACGAAACAGATCAATGACTCAACGTATTTACAATTTTAGCGCCGGCCCTGCAGTGCTCCCGCTGGAGGTTCTCGAAGAGGCGCAGCGCGATCTCCTGGCGCTTCCCGGAGTAGGAATGTCGGTGCTCGAGATCAGCCACCGCTCGAAGCCGTTTGATGCAGTCATCCACGGTGCCGAGGCAGATCTCCGCCACCTTCTCGGAATACCTGCGAACTACAAGGTGCTCTTCCTGCAGGGAGGCGCAAGCCTGCAGTTCACTATGGTACCGATGAATCTGCTGCCAAAAGGGCAGAGCGCCGACTACATAAACACCGGCGTCTGGTCTACGGGTGCGATCAAGGAGGCGAAGAAGCTCGGTACAGTTCGCGTGGCCGGCTCGACTGAAGATAGCCATTTCACTCGCATTCCCGCGCAGGAGGAACTCCGTCTCGATCCGAACGCGGCTTATGTGCATTTCACTTCGAACAACACGATCTATGGAACCCAATGGCGGCATGAGCCGGAGACCGGCTCAGTGCCGCTTGTCTGCGATGCGTCCTCCGATTTTCTGAGCCGGCCATTACCGGTCGAGAAGTATGGATTGATCTATGCCGGGGCTCAGAAAAACGCCGGGGCGGCAGGAGTGACTATCGTCATCGTGCGTGACGATCTGCTCGAGCGCGTGCCTCAGGGGCTGCCATCATTGCTCGACTATAGGCTACTGGCGGAGAAGGAATCTCTCTACAACACGCCGCCAGTCTTTGCGATCTACCTTGCCGGGCTGGTCTTCAAATGGCTGCGCGAGAAGATCGGCGGGCTCGGTAGCATCGCGCAGAGGAATGAGGCCAAGGCGCAGGTGATCTACGATGCCATCGATGGCTCATCGGGCTTCTATCGCGGCCACTCGGAGCCGGACAGCCGGAGCCTGATGAATGTCACTTTCCGGCTGCCCAATGAAGAGCTGGAGAAGAAGTTTGCCAGTGAGTCAACTGCGGCGGGAATGGATGGATTGAAGGGGCATAGATCGGTGGGCGGTCTGCGAGCGTCAATCTATAACGCGTTTCCGGCGGATGGTACGGCGAAATTGGCCGATTTCATGAGGTCATTTCAGGCTCGCAACGGATGACCTGGAATCGTGCCTTGGCCTGAAATGTGCCTTGTGCCTGAATTCGTGCCGCAGACTGTCCAGTCTGCGGCAAAGTTGTCTACTGCAGAACCGACATTCACGGGCCTTGTGATTCGAAATTCATCCCTTCAGAAGTTTGCCGCAGACTGGACAGTCTGCGGCACGATTCCATGCGAAGGCACGATTTCAGCGTCACCTGCACAATCGGGAGGGGCCGCTGACGAAGGGATTCCCAGCCTCATAGAATCTCAATATCCTCTCTGTCTCCCTCGTCAATCCTATTCTCACGCTCTCCCCGACCTTCCCCATCGCCTGCGTCTCCGAGCCCAGCCATAACGGGCTGCGATCGCACAGGTCCATTCCATCAAGGTTCAAATCGATCGCCATAGCCTGGGCCAGACGCCCCGGTCCTCGTGTCAAATCGCGCCTGCGCTGCGTCCCGCGACGCCCTTCCATAAACTCGATCCCCTCGAGCGGCTCAACGGCGCGAATGAGCACACCAGCACCTACGTCAGGTGACTCACTTGAGACATTCGAGCATGCGTGACGTCCCGTAAGAGATATAGACATAGGCATGTCCGCGCTCAAGAAAGAGCGAGCCATTGCGGGGCGTGCGGCCCCTGAATGCGTGCCCCGCTGAATCACCCACGGGATACGCCTCGACTTCAACAATTCGGCCGCTGACTCTGCCCTCCGGCATGTCGTGAACGACGGTCTTGCCCAGAAGAAATGTTGCCAGTTCGATCGTGTTGGCCGGCAACTCCGATCGCCGTAGCCGTCGTGGCACTCGCATAGAGACTCACCTTGTGGATTAAAGAGGCTTGAGATCAGCCAGCATGGTCGGAATCAGCTCAGACACCGTCGGATGGATATGCATTGCGCGTTGAATCAGAGTGTATGGCGCCCTGGCATACATAACGTCGAGGATGCTGTGAATGATTTCGTCACCGCCCGTACCGAGAATCGCGGCCCCAAGAATCTCCTTCGAATTCTCATCGACAACCACCTTCATAAAGCCGTTGGTCTCGCCCTTCTCAATCGCGCGCCCGATCCGGCTCATCGGTCTCTTTGCAATCAGTGCCCGCTTGCCTGATGCAACGACCTCTGCCTCGGTCATTCCGGCTCTGCCGAGCGGTGGATCCACGTAAAGCGCGTAGCACTGGATGCGATCACTGAGCCGCCTTCGGTCGTTGTCGAGAAGATTGCCGGCGACGATCTCAAAGTCGTTGTACGAGGTGTGAGTGAATGCTCCCCGGCCATTACAATCGCCTAAGGCCCAGATTCCCGGCACGTTCGTGCGAAGCTCCTCATCAACGACTATATTGCCATGTTTGTCGGTCTCAAGGCCGGCTTCAGCCACACCCAGATCATCCGTGTTCGGACGCCGCCCGACAGCAAGCAGCACGTGAGTGCCGGTGACTTGCGGCTGCGGATCTTTACAATCTACGTTGACACTAATCCCGGCTGAACTCTTCTTGAAGCCGATGCATTTTGCGTTCAGCCTTACGGATATGCCTTCCTGCTCGAGGATCTCCTTGATCGCTGCAGAGACGTCCTCGTCCTCTCGTTGAATCAGACGAGATCCCATCTCAACGATTGTCACCTGGCTTCCGAAGCGACGGAACATCTGACCGAATTCGAGGCCGACGTAGCTGCCACCGATGACCACGAGATGCTCAGGCAGGACATTGAGCTGCATCATCGACGAGTTGGTCAGGTAGTCGATCTCATGTAGGCCGGGCATGTCCGGCACTACGGCGCGGCCGCCAACATTGATGAAGATGCGGTCCGCGGTCAGCGTGGCACTGCCGACAGTCACTTCATGTGGAGAGATGAAGCGTGCGTGGCCCTCGTAGACCGTCCCGTTCTCGAGTCCCTTCACCCTTGACTCGACGCTTGTCTTTGATTTGCCGGAGATCGCACTCTTACGCGCCTGGACCTGCTCCAGATCGACCGTTACGTTGCCCTCGACCCTGATACCGAAATCACCGGCCCGTTTTGCCAGGTGGGCCGCGTAAGCGCTCGCGACCATGGCTTTGGTCGGGATGCATCCGGTGTTGACGCAGGTACCGCCGAAGGCGCCGCGTTCGATGACGGCGACTCTCGAGCCGCTCTTAGAGAGCCGATCTGCCATTGAGGGCCCGGCCTGCCCGGTGCCGATGATGATCGCATCGTACTTTTCAGCCATTGCGAGATAGTAGCGCAGATTAGGGAGCAATTAGAAACTAAGACCGCGGACGGCGTGGTGAGATTGGGCGGCTTTCGATGGATCGCGAGTCGGGCCCGATGACTCCGTAATACCTGGCCATCCAGTAAGGCAGGAGGTAATCGACGCCGGCACCCTCGATCGTTCCGTAACCCCCGCCCCAAAGCAGGAACGGACTGCGCTGCCAGAGGAAATCGGTACAGATGCGATCGATTACCGGAATCGGGTTGCACGCGCTGTCGTCGCTGCAGGCCGGATACTTTGGGTTGTTCCGCCAATCGCGCCACTCGTCGCGCTCCGGCCGCTCCAGCCACTGATCAAGTAAGTCAACGGTTTCAGCATCGCGCCGCGCGTCGGGGCCTTTCAGCGCGCGATCGATCATGTTGAAATGCGCGTTGCCGTGATCATCCGTAGTGCGTCGCAGCAAATCGTAGGCGTCCATGTAGCGGTCATGGAAGAACGAGCTGTGCTCGAATCGGATCAGAGTATAGAGATTGATTGTGTCGAGATTGAATTTGTAATACGAATCCGTAACATTTGTCACGTTGATGGCAATCTGCGCCTCGACCGCGACTCCGTAGGTTGTGCGCTCGATGTTGTAGTTGTCGCCGAAGCGGTCAGGATCCACAAGACGGCCGAGTTGCAGAAACGTCAGCCGCTGCTCGGGATTGGCTGTGAAGACGGTGCTGATTTTGCCGTCGGGCATCGTCACAAGCCAGTTATGGTTGATAAGAAACGAGAGCATCCGGGAGATCAGCTCTGCCGCCTCGGCGCGGACCGCAGCGTCATCGACGATCTCGTACGCTACGCCGAGACCGAAGAACGCGCCTGAATACTGATCGCGTGATGTATTGCCAATCCAGATATATTTCCTGTCACCGAAGTCGCGCGGATAAAGTCCGTTCTGACCGGCATCGTTGACGATCGATTGCGCGTAGGGCGAATCCGCCGGGTAGAGAGTGCGAGCCAATAGATTTGTGTTGGTCACGTCGACGAGCAAACGAATGCCATCGAGAGCAGCGCGGACCTCATCCAGCGCCTCCGGAGACCTGGTTACAGCGTATCGAAAGGAGGCTGCGGCGAGATAGTGCCCGGTCCAGACTGCAGAGTCCCCTGCCCGGGCATAACCGACGATCTCGTCGCTCGCCGGAGAAGAGAAAACAGGATCCAGAATCACTCCATATGGAAGGTGGCGCGCTCGTATCGTCTGCGAGATGCGAAGGGCATCAACACCCGAGGCGGTAACCGGCAAAGAGAGCGTCAATGACATAATGAAGACGCCAAATACTCGTCGCATAGTCACTCCACTCCTGAAAAGGGCTATGAGGTTCGGGGCGAGGGAAGTACGGGGTTGGTTATATTTTGCGGCCCTGAATTGTTCGTGTCAATGAGAGGAGCCAAGAACTCAATGAAGTATGGATTCGTCATACAAGCAGGGGATGCCCGAACCATCAGCGATCAGGCTGTTGAGGCCGAGCAGGCTGGTTGGGATGGCGTCTTTGTCGCCGACGCCATATCAATTGAGGTTAAGCCGGGCATGCCGTATCCCCTGGATGATCCGTGGATCGTGCTCGCCGCCATTGCAGTCAAGACTGAGCGCATCAGAATCGGAACACTGATCACGCCTGTCTCGAGACGTCGACCCTGGAAGCTCGCTCGAGAGACTGTCACGTTGGACCGGCTGTGTAATGGCCGGTTGACTCTGTCAGTCGGCTTGGGTGCAGCCAGTGATGACGGAGGCTTCTGCAAAGTTGGCGAGGCTATGGATCTCAGGACTCGAGCTGAGTTGCTCGATGAAGGACTGGAGATCATCAAGGGTTTGTGGAGCGGGAAACCCGTCAATTTCGCGGGCAAACATTATCGCGTCGACAACATGAGCATGGCTCCGCCTGCGACTCAGTCGCCAAGGATCCCGGTCTGGGCAGTTGGCGTATGGCCGAAGAAGAAGTCGATGATGAGAGCGGTGAAATGGGACGGGGTGATTCCTCAGAAATACAAGGCATCTCCAGAGTGAATTTCAGCTCAAGCCTGAGACCGTAAGAGAGATCGTTGAGTTTGTCGTCGAGCAGCGCGGGTCCGCAGCTTCGTTCGATATTGTCGTTGGAGGCTCGAGTTCGGGGAAGAATGGGATGGCTTCAGTCGATGCGCTTGAGAAGGCCGGCGCCACGTGGTGGCTGGAGCACGTATTTGATGAGAAGAGAGTTGCGAAGCGAATTCGCCAGGGTCCGCCGCGGCCGTAGTGGCGCAGTTGGGGACTACCACACGGGGCGGCCGTAGGGGCGACCACACTGGCGACCACATACGGGGCGATCACACTGGCGGCCGTAGGGGCGGCTCGCGAGCCGCCCCCACCAGGCCCGTCCGTCCCTCGCATTTCATGCAAAACAGGTCGCTTTTGGCGAAAGTGGCGTGTGGGGGGCGGCTCGCGAGCGCCCCTACGACCGCCCCCAACCAGGCCCTTCTGTCCCGGATTTCATTTCAAAAAGGGCGTTTCGTGGCGAAGTGGCGTGTGGGGGCGGCTCGCGAGCCGCCCCTACGACCGCCCCTACGAGCGCCACTAAATATCACCGCCCAATGATTGACGCTAGCCTGTCGATTTCCTCCACCATTCGCTCAGCATCCATCTGAATCTCCTCCGCGTCCCCAAATCCCTCGAGCCAGTGCGTTCGGGGCTGCTTTCGCCACCACGTCAACTGCCGCTTCGCATAGTGGCGCGTATCCAGCTTCATCTGCTCGATCGCATCATCCAATTCCCTTTCACCAAGCAGATACTCAACCACCCTCCGGTAACCATGCGCACCAAAAGCCTTCGCCGTCGCCGGTACCCCTGAAGCAATGATCTCCTGGATTTCCTTCACCAGCCCGTTACCAACCATCCTGTCGGCCCGTCTGTTGATTCTCGTGTAGAGCGCTTCACGAGGCGGATTGAGCACCAGGTAGTGCAGCCTTGACGCCTCCTCCGTCGGCCTCTCCACCGACTCCCTCTGCCACCTCGAGAGCGTCCTCCCCGAAGAAGAAGTAGACCTCGAGGGCGCGAATCACTCGAGGCCAGTCCCGCGCCGAGTACCGCTTCGCCGTCTCCGGGTCGACCCGCTCAAGGATGCTATGCAAATGCGCAGCCCCGCGTTGAATTCTCAGACGTTCGAGACGAGGTCGAAAACCCGGCTCAATCTCCGGCGCCTCGAAGAACCGCGTAGCCAGCGCTTTGAGGTAAAAGCCGCTGCCTCCCACGAGAATGGCTCTCCTGCCCCTGCCCTCTATCTCGGCGATCGATTCACGAGCCCGTTCGGCCCAGGCGACGGCAGTAAAGTTCTCGACCGGATCCTGCAATGTCGATGAGATGATGAGCGATGCCCCGTCTTTCGGCATCAGGCACCTTGGACGTAGCTACATAGAGCCTTCGGTAGACCTGGACTGAATCGCAGTTGATGATCTCGCCGTTGAACTTCAGAGCCAGAGCGATACCCAGATCGCTCTTGCCCGAGGCCGTCGGTCCAACAACTGCAATCAAGGGAGGCTTGCTTCTCACTGAGGAAGTGTGAGCCAGCGATAGAGCGCGATGAGAAGAAAAAGGGTCAGCAGTAGCCACGCTCCAGCGCGCTGCATTCGCGTGAACATCTTCAGCCGCCAGCCCGCTCAGCTGTGGCGCTCTGGGCGGTTGCCGGTGCGCGATTGGCGCCGGATTGAAGAAACCTGATGAATTCTGACTTGTCACGCGTCAGACCCGCGAAGAGTCCAAGCTGGGTACCGTCCGGCGCGACAATTACATAGAGAGGCAGGGCAACCGTCTTGAACCGTGTCTCCTGCAGTTTGCTGTTGAGCTCGTCTTCCGGCGTCTCACGATCGGTGTAGAGCTCAGCCAGCACAAACCGATCCAGCTCGCGCTTGACGTTGGCATCAGTAAAGACATTGGCTTCCATCCAGCGACAGTTGGTGCAGGTCACGCCGGTAAAATTGACGAAGACCGGACGGTTGGTTGCACGCGCCTGCTCGAGGGCTGCATCGAAGCTGCCCAACCACTTACTGCCCGGTTCGCCCGCGGTAGAGGCTACCCTGTTTTCGGCCTGCACAGGAGGCAGAAACGCATCGAGCTCTCCAAGCCGTGCGCCAAAGAGGCCGGCCAGCAGATAGAAGGCGAGCCCAAGAAAAAAGACGCTGAGCAGCATCCGGGCAACACTCAACCGTTCGAGCGGCGTATCGTAAGGAAGCTGAATCTTTCCGAGCAGGTAGATCGCAGCAATCAATGCTATCGCTACCCAGGCTGCCAGGACCACGCTTCGTGACACCGAGTGCCATCCCCAGACCAGATCGACATTGCTCAGAAACTTGAATGCCGCGGCGAGCTCGAGGAAGCCCATCACCACTTTGACGCTGTTCAGCCACCCGCCGGATGACGGAAGTGAGCTCAGCCACTTGGGAAACAGCGCCAAAAGAAAGAAGGGCGCCGCAAAAGCAGTCGCGAACGCAAGCATTCCAATGGCCGACCAGAACCATTCACCCTGTGTCGCCGCCACCAGCACCGTCCCGACAAAGGCTGCGGTGCAGGTGAACGAGGTCAGATGTGAAGGTCAGACCCATGAGCAGCGTCGCCGCAAGCGTTCCGCTCTGTGATCGCGTATCCAGGCTCGAGAGGAGCTTTGAGGGCACGCGGATTTCGAACATCCCGAAAAGATTGAGCGCAAAGATCACGAAGAGCGCCGTCAGGAAGAGATTCATCCACGGGCTCGCGGCCACCTTGTTGACACCCGCCGGACCGGCAACAAGCGTCAGCGCGAGACCCAGACCGGCAAAGGTGAAGATGATTCCAAAGCAATAGATCAGGGCTTGCTTGACGGTAGCCCATGTCGAGCCCTGCTGGTTCTTGGTAAAGAATGAGACCGTAATCGGAATCATTGGAAAGACGCAGGGCGTCAACAGTGCCAGGAATCCAAACCCCATTGCCAGCCAGATATATCCTGCAAGGCCGCTCTGCGCGGCACGCTGCGGCTGGTATGACGGAGGAGCCGGAGGGTTCTGTGTCAGAAGAGGCGCTGCCGAGCCAGGCGTGGGCGTAACAGTTGGCGTGACCGTTGGCGTAGCCGACACAGCACTCGCCGCTGCCTCAGGATTCTTCGTGGCCTCTGTAGATGGGACGTGGAGTCGGCGTGGCCGGAAGATTGGGGCCTTCGGCCCATTCGCCGCTGCCCCTTTACCGCTGCTTTGATCGTCGCCTCGACTTCAATGGGCCGGGTTCGAGGCGGAAGGCAGCGCTGATCATCACAAAGCTGGAACGTCACCTTGACGTTGAATTTCTGCGCTCCGGCCGGTGCGTCGGCAGCCACCTTGATTGGAACCGTGAATGTGACTTCGTTCTCGAAGGTCTCAGTCTCGATCTGAAAGTTGGGATCGAATGCCACCTTGGGCTTCGGTTGCTGCGGGTTCCCATCAGCCAGGAAGATGCTGTTCTCTTCAAGCGCAATCTTTGCCGCGCGCGGCGGTGGGGGCTGCGTCAACGAGTACAAGTGCCAGCCCGCGTCGATCTTGGCGCTCAGCAGGACTTTGGCTTTGTCTCCGGGATGAAGTTCCCTGGGCTCGACACGACCTACCCAGGAGCTTGGATTGAGCGCCTGACTGAAGCCGCTTGGGAGGGCAATCGCCAGGAGGAGGAACAGGAGTCCTATTCGACCACTGCCACTCTTTTTTCCACCAGATAAAATCATCAATCGCTAGTCTTGAATGCGGCGATCCTGGAGTTGGTGCTCCTGGGACCGCGGGCGTCCCGCCCGCATGATCGTGTCATAGGCTCCTTCGAAGCCATGCGGGCGGGACGCCCGCGGTCCCAGGGTCGTCCCCAGGATCGCTTCCCTACCTGGCTAGGTAGTAGCCTTCTGACTGGCAGCGAATCTCTTGGCGATTTCGTTGAACCGCTGCTTGATCAAGGCAACCCGCTCGGGTGCTTCCGGCCGGCTGTCGATAAACTTCTTCACATTGGCCAGAAAGGCCGGACCCATCATCTGAGGAGAGATCAGTTGCGGATAAACGTCTTCCACCTTCGACCAGAATCCGAGAATCTCTCCGGACGTTTCAAAAAACAGGTCTGAGTCCAGTGCTCCATTGTTCACCAGAGCTGCAGCCATATCCCAATAGGATGCCACCATACGAAAGTACGCGTTGTACTCCGGATGCTCCGTGTCCATGAATAGTTTCAAGACATCCTCTGCACTCTGAGGATGAAATCCGAGAACAAACCAGTCGCGGGCCTTGCGCATAGTCGCTTCGCGCCGCAATTCATAGAGATTGAGAATAAGCTTAGCGTCTTCTGCTGTCGCCATAGGGATTCCAACTCCTTCCTGCATGTCTGCAGTCAACTAGAGATTTATGTAATTTGGGCCTCCGCCGCCTTCCGGCGTGACCCAGTCAATGATCTGGTACGGGTCCATGATGTCGCACGTCTTGCAGTGAACGCAATTGGAGAAGTTAATCTTCGGCTGGCGCCCGCCGTCCACCTCTTCGACCTCGTAGACCGCCGCGGGGCAGAAATATTGGCAGGGATTGCCAAATTCCGTGGTGCACTTCTGAACACAGATGTTCAAGTCGAGGACGTGAAGATGTGGCGGCTGGTCCTCATCATGCTCGGTTCCTGACCTGTAAACATCGGTCACTTTGTCGAAGGTCAGCTTATTGTCGACTTTGAATGGCGGGGCCTCCGCCTTTCCATTGGCAGCCGCCTTACCGTAAAACTGCGGGAGCGTCCTCATTCGCTTGTGGCCCGCTTCGGCGTGCAGATCACCTCGCACGCCGCGCCCACCTGTCAAATACTGGAATCCGGCCTCCACCAGTCCACGCCAGCGACCATTCTCAAAGGCCTGGTGGAAGTTCCTCACCTCATAAAGCTCGCGGTTGATAAAACTGCCTTTGACCAACTGCTCGAATCGCTGAAGCTGCGTGTCGTCGTAGCGGCCGGCAATGAGAGCCTCATAAATTGTCTGGCCGGCGAGCATTCCCGACTGGATCGCCATGTGAATGCCCTTGAGTCTCTGTGAATTGAGAAGCCCTGCCGAGTCGCCGATGATCAGAAAACCGTCGCCGTAGTACTTTGGAACCGAGAAGTAACCGCCCTCCGGAATGGTCTTTGCCCCATAGTAGAGCATCTTCCCGCCTTCGAGCATCGATCGGACAGCCGGATGCTGCTTGAATTCCTGGAAGAGCCGGTGCGGATCGGTAAATGGATCCTTGTAGTCGAGGCCGACGACCAGCCCGACATCGAGCAGATCGTTCTGCATGCCGTAGACAAATCCGCCACCGAACGTATCCGCAGGCAGTGGATAACCGAGGGTATGCATGACAGCGCCGGGTTTGACGCGCCCCTTCGGAAGCTCCCAGATCTCCTTGACTCCTGCCGCATAGATTTGAGGATTCCGGCCTTCATCCAGGTTGAGCCGGTGAACCAGTTTCTTGACGAGAGTTCCGCGAGCTCCCTCCCCGAGAACCGTAACCTTGGCATGTATGTCGACACCCGGCTCGAAGTTCGCCTTGGGCTTGCCATCACGCCCGATTCCCTTGTCTCCTGTGCGCACGCCAAGCACGCGGTCACTCTCGAGGAGCACCTCGTCACCCGGAAACTCCGGGAAGATATCGACTCCTGCAGCCTCGACGATCGGCCCGAGCCAGCGAACCAGCTTATTGAGCGAGACGACATAACATCCGTGATTGTTGAGCGGTGGAGGAATTACCGGGAGCTTGAACTTCTTCGTTTCGGTCAGGTAGGAGACGTCTTCATCGGTCACCAGCGATTCGAGAGGCGCACCGCGCTCTTTGAAGTCGGGGAGCAGTTCGGCGAGAGGACCGGCGTCCATGACCGCCCCCGAAATGATGTGCGACCCGACCTCGCGACCCTTCTCGATGACAGCGATCGAGATATCTTCGAGCTTCTTAGCTCCCGATTTCTCTGCGTCCTCGTTGTGACGGTCGATCAATTGGCGCAGTCTGAGAGCGCCGGCCAGCGAAGCAGGTCCGGCGCCAACGAAAAGGACATCGACGTCTAAGCTCTCCCTCTCCATGGTCTCCATCGCTATGCCTTAAGCTTGGCAGCCTCGGCTGTCAGCGCCGGGACGATCTCAAACAGGTCCCCGACGATACCATAGTCTGCGACCTCGAAAATCGGGGCCTCGGCATCCTTGTTGATCGCGACGATCGTCCGCGATCCCTTCATACCCACAAGGTGCTGTATGGCGCCTGAAATGCCGACCGCAAGATAGAGCTTTGGTGCAACGGTCTGCCCGGACGAGCCTATCTGACGGTCCATGGGCAGCCACTCGTTATCACAGATCGGGCGTGAGGCGGCCAGCTCAGCGCCCAACGCATCGGCAAGCTTCCTGACGATCTCGATGTTCTTCTCTTCCTTGATGCCGCGACCCACCGCGACGATGAGCGGCGCCTGCGTGAGGTCGACGGCAGCCTTCGCCTCCTTGAAGCGCTTCTCGGGACGCTGGCGTATTTGTGATTGATCGATATTGACGCTGAGTGAGCTCACCTCGGCGCTACCAGCCTCGACCTCATCTCCACGAAAGGAGCCGATCTGGAAGCTCACAAAATGTGGAGCATCACCTGCAGGAACAACATCTATCGCGAGCTTGCCCTGGAAGACCTGGCGCGTGAAGATCGGCGAGCCGCCTTCCATCTTGTAACCGACACAATCGCCGATGAGAGCCTTCTGCATAGATGCGGCGAGTCGAGGAGCGTAGTCGCGAACCTCGTAGGTATGGCTCATCAGAACGAGCGCGGGGCCTGTCTGTTCTACTATCTGGCGGAGGGCCGAGACATAGCCGTCTGATGTGTATTCAGTGAGCGCGTCATTGTCGGCGCGGAAGACACGCTTAAGCTTGAGCGCCGCGATCTCTTTCGCGAGGTCGCCAGTGTCCTTACCGAGCAGGACCGCATCGATCTCCTGCCCTGTGGCCGTGCCTATTAACTGGGCGGCTCGGACAGCTTCAAAAGAGGCACGGTTGATTCGCCCCTCGACGTGTTCGATGATTACGAGAATTCCATTAGGCATTTAGTCTTCTACCCGCTACGTTTGGAGGTTTCACTTTCGAGAATACGAGCACGCGGGACGCGTGCGGTCACAGGCCGGCGCAGTCTCGATCAATCGCCCCAATGCGACATTACAGATCTCGCAAGTCGCCCAATCGGGACGCTCGGACAGCCTGGGACCGCACGCGTCCCGCGTGCTCTCATCTCTCACAAAACTCTTGCTTCGTTCTTCAACTTGGCGATCAATTTCACCGCAACCTCGCCGGGCGTTCCTTCGATCATTTGTGTCTGCTTTGTCTTCTCCGGAAAATAGATTCGCCTGATCTCCTGCTTAGGCTTCAACCCGCTCAATCCAAGCGCCGCGGCGTCGAGCTTACGAATCTCCTTCTTCTTCGCCGCCATGATTCCCTTCAGCGTAGCGTAGCGAAGAGTGTTGATTCCGGATTGAATGGTGAGTACCGCCGGAACCGGCAGGCCGACCCACTGAAAAAATCCCGCCTCGAGCTCGCGCTTGACGCGAATGCCATCCCCCTCGGGCTGAACGTCCATAACGATCGTCGCATGCGCCACGCCAAGGAGCTCTGCAGCGATGACACCCGTCTGCGCATAACCGAAGTCATCCGACTGCAAACCCGTCAGCAGAAGGTCGAATCCTTCAGCTTTGGCAGCCGCGGCGATTGCCGAAGCGGTTCCGAATGCGTCGAGGCCGTCGAACTGGGAATCTTCAAGATGTAATCCTCGATCGGCGCCGCGAGCCAGCCCCTCCTTGATAACCGACTGAACCCGAGCCGGTCCGAGGGAAAGCGCAATCACCTCGCCCCCGTGCTTCTCTTTCAGCTGAAGCGCCTCTTCAAGCGCATAGGCATCCGACTCGTTGATTTCATAGCTCAGATCTCTGTCCTGGATCCAGCTCTGCTGATCGTTGATTCTCAGAATGGAATCATTCTTGGGTACCTGCTTGAGGCAGACTATGATCTTCATCAGATAAATGAACCCCTTCCCTACCTATTTTGCCTTTTCAATGCCCTCTATCGCGTCCTGGAGGGCGCCCCGCAGGCCATCGAGGCATTCGCGTCGCTGAGCCTCCTGAAGAGGTGCGAGAGCCCGCGGATCACCGATTTTGCCCAGTGCGCGGGCAGCCGTCCAGCGAGGTCGCACAGCCGGATCCTTGAGCAGTTCGATCAGATGATCGACGACCTTCTCTTCCTTCTTATCCTTACGCAACTCTTTGCCAAGCGACCCGAGGCAGGCAATGGCGGCATTTCGCAGCGCGGGATGCTCACCGAATCGAGAGTGTGCGATTGCCTGTTCTACTGCACGTTTTTCTTTGGCGGCGGCAAACCCATGAAAGACAGCCGACCGAACCACTTCTTGCCAGGATTTTCGGGCGAGCGCTGCCGAAAGTATATCATACGGCCGATCACCGCCGATGTGGCTCAACGCGCGGATGGCTGCGACTCCGACAAAGTAGCTCTCATCCTTATCCAGGGCCTCGCGCAGGAAATCGATCGCAGCCTCGTCCTTGAAATAACCCATGGCGATGGCACAGCCGCGCCGGACGCGAGAGTCATTCGAATTCCTGAATGCCTCGATGAGCGCTGCGCGAGCCTCCTCGCCACCGATCTGTCCGAGAGAGAGTGCGGCCGCCAGCCTTACTCCCCAGAAATCGTCGCCACTCAGCGTCGACGCGAGCGTTTTTGTCGCATCGTCGCTCTTGAACCCGGCCAGTTCCCGTGCCGCCCGGACTCGGCCCATGGCGTCCTCGTCATGGTCCAACTGATACTGGAGCTCCTGCTGTGACTTCGGGAAGCTCATCGCCTTAAAGATGCGATGGCCCTTGTCGAAGAGCACCATTCGCGGCTTTGATGCGCACGGAAAGTAAAACTCCTGCTCAGCCTTTTCGACCAGTACACGGTAGTTCAATCTGCTCGTGTCTGCGGTAACGATCTCCACCTCTACCGGAAAGCGAAAGATTGCCACTTCCCTGTCGCTCTCGATTTGCTTCTGCCGGACGGACAGCCTGAGCATCGACTGCTCGCGCTGCCATTCGTATCCGACTTCGAGCTCGGGATAGCCCGGCTTGTGCAGCCATTGAGAAAAGAAGGCGTGCAGATTGCGGCCGGTCGATTCCTCGATCGCCAGTCTGAAGTCATCCGTCTGGGCAACGCCGTTGGCAAACTTATTGAGATAGTGAGAGAGCGCACGGAAGAACGGCTCGTCTCCAAGCTCATGCCGGAGCATCGAGACTACGCAGGCGCCCTTCTCGTAAGCGTGACGATCGAGAAGCTCATCTGAAAAACGATAGTGCTTCGAGACGATCGGGCGCCGGTGACTCAGCCAGTCCTCGCGAAGGTAGACCATGAAATCCTGGAAGAGAGCGAAACGAGTCTCATCTTCGCCTCTGGTCTTCTCTCGCCAGAGGTGCTCGGCGTAGGTGGCGAAGCTCTCATGCAGCCAATCTCAGACCAGTGACGGCAGGTCACCAGGTTGCCCCACCATTGGTGCGCAAGCTCGTGAGCGACGATGTCATCGTAGTCAATATCTATTGCGGCTCTGCTATCCAGCAGAACACGATCCGTCATCGTCGTGGCCGACGTGTTCTCCATCGCGCCAAAAATGAAGTCGTCGACCAGCACCTGAGAGTACTTGGCGTACGGATACTTCCGGCCGAAGCGCTCGGCAAAGAACGGAATCATCTGCACTGTGTTTGAGAAAAGCCGCTCGCCTTCTCCACGCTTGTTGCGATAGACGAAGTGGTCGACCGGGATTCCGTCGACCTGCTCATGAAGGCGTTCGTAGTCGCCGATAGCGACTGTCACCAGATAGGCAGGATGTGGCTCCTGCTGCAGCCAGTGGAATGTCCGGGTTCTGGCAGCAGCGTCCTCGCTTTCGGCGACGAGCACCCCGTTCGAAAGAACAAAGAAGCCGTCGCGCACGGTGGCGATCAGCTCCGTCGACATCTTCTGTCGCGGCGTGTCGACGCATGGAAACCACCAGTGAGCGTCTTCGGTCTCGCCCTGAGACCAGATCTGGCGCGGTTTGTCTGGATAGGCTGCGTGGGGCTTGATGAAGAAGAGTCCCTTGCGTGGGCGGCACGAATATAGGACTTCGATCTCGAGCTGCTCGTTTCGTGCATAGGAGCGATCGAGTTCGATACCGATTCGCTCGGAGAAGGTCTCGAAGGAGAGTGATCTCTTGTCGGCGCCAGCCAGATTAACGCCCGCGATATTCATTTCAGCGGCGTCCAGATCCAGGTGATTGAATCCGTCAGAGAGAGGCGCGAGAGTTATTCTCGAAGAGCCGCTGATGCTCTCATTGTCGAAATCAAAATTGAGCTCGAGCCGCAGATGCCTGACCTCAAAATGGCGATCTGGAGCGTCGCGAGGTTCGCCCGCGACCGGTTCGCGATCGATGGCTGGTGCGAGCTCGTAAAGGTCGACATCAGCCCATTGACGAGGATCGAGCATCGCCGGATGAATGATTGGATCGAAAACGCTCATTGTCAGCACCGAGGCAGCGTCGTCCGAAACATTGTAGGGGCAGGGCCTGTCCCTGCCCACCGGCGGTGCGCGCGGATATTCCAACCGGTGGTGCAAACTCACCGGTGAAATCCCCTCGACGAAGTGCGTTACCGGCGCCAGACGGACGCCGAGTGGGCAGGGACAATGCCCTGCCCCTACAATGCTGCGACGTAAGGGCGGCTCGCGCAGACGATCCTCCTACATCGGGAAAAGGAAACTCAGGCATGGTGCCACGCGTTCGGCCCATGCGTTCTCGTCATGCACGCCGCCTTTGGCTTCGAAATAGACCAGGTCCGAATTGAGTCTCCAACCCTTGGCGCACAGCCCGTTCCGCAGCTGTCTCACCTGACGGATTGCGATTCGCCCCTCTTCAGTACCAATGTCCAGCCAGATCTTCACTGGCGGTCTCTCTACCAATTCGTTTACCTGCCGCAGAAGAGCTCTCTTATCCCACCACACCGACGGCGAGAGTGCAGCCACCTTGCCGAAGAGTTCCGGATGAGCCAGGCCCAGGTGCAGTGAGAGAAGTCCGCCCAATGATGAGCCAGCCAGAGCGGTATTCTCCGGACCGAGCCGCGTCCTGTAGCACCTGTTGACGACCGGCATGAGCTCCTCGACGAGCATTCGGCAGTAGAGATTTGCCTCGCCGCCCTTGCCGACCAGGAGATCGCGAGTCGGCGTATATTCGTCCAGCCGGTCATGGCCGGCATTGTAGATGGCGACCATGATCAGCGGCTCGATTGTACCGGCCAGGATCAGGTCCTGCGCAGTCTCATCGGCGCGCCATTCCTTACCCTGGATGAACGACGTAGCGCCATCAAAGACATTCTGGCCATCCTGCAAATAGAGGATGGGATAGCGACGGTCGGACTCCTCGTAGCCGGGCGGCAGATAGACAAGGACGTCCCTCTCCCGGTCGAGGAGGTTCGAGCGGAAGGCCCGGTGCATACGAAAGTCACCAGTCAGCGAGTGAGAGTTTGTCAGCTCGCGATTGTCAGCGGGATCGGGCCATCGGACACCGTGGAACCCGTCGGAGGCCGGCTCCGCCGGGTAATGGGAGGGATTTCTTTGCACTCATTGATCTCCACTTTTCGCTCTGCGCGCTTTCCGTCGCGTCGCAAAACACGAATAATACCGTTTCGACGCTGAACTTGCGACATGGCTAAGGAGGAATTTTTTGGAGAATACCTTCCCCGGGCGTCTCCCGCGGCGCACCTACAAATACTACGACCTGCTGATGGCGGGATTTGTGACGGTTCTTTTATGTTCAGATATCATTGGTGTTCAGAAGGTCTGCACGATTGGCGGCATCTCATTTGGCGCCGGCATCCTCTTCTTCCCCTTGAGCTACGCCTTCGGCGATGTCCTCACTGAAGTCTACGGCTATGCCCGATCGCGAAAGGTCATCTGGGCCGGATTCGCAGCGCTCATCTTTGCGGCATTCATGAGCTGGGTGATTGTCCGGCTACCGGCCGAGCAGACGTGGCGCGGACAAGAGGCCTATGAAGCCATTTTTGGGCAGACGCCGCGCATCATCTTCGCATCGTTGACGGCGTTCTGGGCAGGAGAATTTGCGAACTCCTTCGTTCTTGCCAAGCTGAAGATACTGACGAATGGGAAGTGGCTATGGACTCGGACCATTGGTTCTACAGTGGCGGGTGAGGGTGTCGACTCGCTGATCTTCTATCCGCTCGCGTTCGCAGGGGTCTGGACGACGCACAATCTTGTGGCCGTGCTGATCTCCAACTACTGCTTAAAGTACTTTGGGAAGTCCTCGCGACGCCGTTGACGTATAAGATCGTAGGGTTTCTGAAGAAGGCGGAGCGTGAGGACTATTACGACCGGAAGACCAATTTCAATCCTTTCACCCTGGAAACGTGAAGGGAGGGGACGGTGTGGGGCGTCTAAGTCGCTCGTAGGGAGGCTCGGAGCCGCCCGACTAGCCACTCGAGCAAGAACCGCGTCCTGACGGATGGCCACAGTGGGGGCGGCTCGCGAGCCGCCCTCGACGCCTTCGCGCTAGTTGACCTCCGATGCGGACGTACGACAGTCCTCGCGAGCCGCCCCTACGATCCGTGACTGGGCGTCGATCGCCCTCTTTGACTCGAAAGTAGCCCTCGACAAGAATCAACCCAAGAGGAATCAAATGACAGTACGCACAGAGAGCAATCTCGAACAGGCACAGAAAACCGCTCGCGAAAAACTTGACGCCTGGGTTCGAGAGATCGTCGCCTGGCACTTCGATCCGGCGACCGGAACGCCATTCTGGCTCGATCGAGCCAAGTCGCTCGGCTTCGATCCGCGGCGCGAGATTCAGAACTATGACGACCTCGATCGTTTCGGTTTCTTTGAGGACGAATGGCTGCGCGGCGGTCCCGTGCGGCGCTGGGTTCCAAAGGCATATTCCGACCGTCCCGTCTACACCTTCGAGACCGGCGGGAGCACCGGCGTTCCGAAATCGCGAATCAGCATCGAGGACTTCAGGATTGACTACGAGCTCTTCAGCGAGACTCTCCCTGACGATGCCTTCCCGAAGGGCGCAGACTGGCTCTCTGTAGGCCCAACCGGTCCGCGGCGCCTGCGTCTCGCGGTCGAGCATCTCGCGCAGTATCGAGGCGGAATCTGTTTCCTCGTGGACCTCGATCCAAGATGGGTGATCAAGCTGCTGAAGATGAATGAACCGGGCATGGTCGAGAAGTATAAGCAGCATGTCATAGACCAGGCGCTGACCCTGCTTCGCGCGCACGACAACATCCGCTGCCTCTTCACCACGCCCAAGCTGCTGGAAGCGCTCTGCGAGAAGGTTTCGCTGAAGAAGATGGGCATCAAGGGAGTCTTCTGCGGAGGCACGGAGATGACCCCTCAGTTTCATCGATTTGCCGTTGAAGAGCTGCTGGACGGCGTCTATTTCGCGCCCACCTATGGCAACACGCTGATGGGCCTGGCGGTCCATAAGCCGCGGCTGGCCGAAGATAACTTCGCGATCATCTATTATCCGCCGTCGCCGAGAGCGATGATTGAAGTTGTCGATCCCGACGAGCCGACGCGGCTGGTCGGCTACGGTGAGACAGGGCGCGTTCGTTTGACGACGTTGACTCGCGAGTTCTTCATGCCGAGGTTCCTCGAGAGGGATGAAGCGGAACGCGAGCCACCGTTTGAGCGTTATCCGTGGGACGGAGTTCGCAACGTACGCCCGTTTTCACGCTTCCAGGCAAAGGTGGTTGAGGGAGTGTATTAGCCAGGCGTCAGAGGTTTCACTTGTGATTTTTGTGCTTTTTTGTGGCTAAAAATCGGGACAGATATGATTCATATTCCAATTCTCAGAAAGGGCCGTGAATACAAGAGCCTGGATCAGGCCGAAGTCCTGCACCATCGCACTCGCCAGCCGTTCGCAAGGATCAGCCAGGCCAATGTCGGCCTCATCAGGCGTGACCTTCTCGATCAGGCTGGAATGAAAGAGGCGCTCACTGCGCTCAGCGTCGAAGAGCTTCTGAGCATCTGCTCGCGCGCAGCCGACCTCTTTACGCAAGGCGATCTTCCTCTGGGTGATTCGAGCCAGACACCGCAGGACTATGTAGAACAGACCTCAGCGACAACCGGCCTGCCGCACGTCATGGTGCGCCGCAACATGGAGAAGATTCGCAACGTTCTCGCAAACATGCGAACGATCATTCGCGGCCTGACCAGGAATCTCGATCTCAACATCCTCGACGACGGTACCGGCGTCGATGCCGGTACAGCGGTCAGCTATTTTCCGCGCGGCCGCTCACTTGGAGTCGTCCTTCCAAGCAACTCGCCTGGTGTCCACTCGCTTTGGATTCCGGCCGTCGCCCTGAAGACCCCGCTCATTCTCAAACCCGGCGGCTCTGAGCCATGGACTCCTTTTCGAATAGCTCAGGCCTTGATTCAGGCCGGCTGCCCACGCGAGGCGTTCGGCTACTATCCGGCGGATCATGCGGGCGGAGCCGAGATACTCAGGCAATGCGGGCGCGGAATGATCTTCGGGGACGTGGGCTCGACCGGCAGATGGGTGAGCGATCCGCGGATCGAGGTTCACGGTCCCGGCTACAGCAAGGTAATCATCGGAGATGATCTGATCGATCAGTGGCAAGAGTATCTCGACGTCATGGTCTCATCGATCCTCGAGAATGGCGGCCGGAGCTGCGTCAATGCCTCGGCTGTCTGGGTACCCTCGCGCGGAGATGAGATTGCCGAGGCGCTGGCCGAACGGCTAGCCCGGGCAGTCCCGCTGGCAGCCGATGATGAACGAGCACAACTCGCTCCCTTTGTCGATCCTGAGGTAGCGCGCCGTATCTCGGCGATCATCGATCAGGGCATGACTCAAGCCGGGGCTACCGAAGTCACCGCCAGCCACCGGCAGGGTGAAAGGCTGATTGACTGGAACGGGTCGAGCTACCTGTTACCGACGATTGTCCGATGCGCCGCCGGTCACGACCTGGCCAATCGGGAGTTCCTCTTTCCGTTCGCCAGCGTCATTGAGGCCCCGACATCGGAACTCCCTGATTCACTTGGGCCGAGCCTTGTGGTCACGGCAATCACACGCGATCAGAACCTGATTCAGCGGCTCATTGGTTGTCCGCACATCGATCGTCTGAACATCGGACCGATCCCAACATATCAGGTCAAGTGGGATCAGCCTCACGAAGGCAATCTTTTCGATCATCTCTACTCGCGTCGCGCCTTCCAGAGCAGCTTTGAGGCGGCATGAGAATCCTCTACCTGACGGCCGGAGCTGCGGGCATGTACTGCGGCTCGTGCCTGAGAGACAATGCGCTTGCAACGGAGCTCCTCGCCCAGGGACACGAAGTAACGCTTTTGCCCCTTTACACCCCAACACTGACTGACGAGCGGAATGTCAGCCAGGAGAAAGTCTTTTTCGGTGGAATCAGCGTCTACCTGCAGCAGCACTCGCCATTCTTCAGGTTTACACCGCGCGCGCTCGACCGGCTATGGGATTCCAACTTCGCCCTCAAAATGGTGGCAAAGCGATCCATTCCGGTGCGCCCGCAATCGCTCGGAGAGCTGACGATTTCGATGCTCAAGGGCGAGGATGGCAACCAGCGGAAGGAGCTGGACAAACTCATCGACTGGGCTCGAGCACAGGAGCCGCCCGATGTCATTGATCTGCAGAACTCACTTCTCATCGGGTTGGCCAAACCGATCAAACAGGCTTTGAAGCGCCCCGTCTGCTGCACGCTTCAGGGAGAAGACCTCTTTCTTGCAGGACTGGAGGAGCCATATCGAACTCAGGCACTCGACCTGATTCGTTCGAACGCCAGGTACATTGACCGGTTCATCGCTGTCAGTGACTATTACGCGGCCTTCATGTCGGAACTACTATTGATTCCGCGAGAGAAGCTTCAAGTCGTCAGACTCGGAATCAACCTGAACGATTTCCCATCTGAGCTTCCAGCTCGCCGGCCGGCGGATCACTTCAATATCGGCTACCTTGCGAGAGTGGCTCCCGAGAAGGGACTCCATCTGCTGGCGCAGGCTTACCGGCTCTTTCGAAAGCAGGAGCCCGGAGTCGAGGCGAGGCTCGAGGTCGCGGGCTATCTCGCCCCCGAGCACCACGGCTATCTTCGAGCGATTGAGCGTCAGCTCCAGGAGTCGGGTCTGGCGCACGAGTTCCGCTATCGAGGTTCAGTCAATCGCGAGGAGAAGCTGCGATTTCTCAGCGAGATCGATGTGCTTTCAATACCGGCAACATACGATGAGCCAAAAGGGCTGCCTGTGCTCGAGGCTCTGGCAAGCGGAGTTCCCGTAGTCCAGCCTCGACGCGGCTCCTTTACAGAGTTGGTTGAGCGAACTGGAGGCGGCCTCCTGGTCGAGCCCGATGATCCTGCCGCACTGGCTGAAGGGCTGCTCTCACTCTGGCGCAACCCCGAGCACGCTGGAGTGCTTGCCAAACAGGGACACGCCGGCGTGCGCGCTCATTATGCAGTCTCAAACATGGCCGAGCGTGCATTGGAGGTTTACGGCTCCCTGCTAGGGAGGCAGAGCGAGGTGGAAGTAGAGATGGTCGAAACCAAGTGACTCGGAAGGTCAAACTTGCTCAATGTCAGAAATCTCACCAAGGAATATCCCACTCCCAACGGAGCGCTTTCGATTCTTTCCGGAATATCGATCGCGCTCAAGCGTGGTGAGTCGGCTGCGATCATGGGGCCATCCGGCAGCGGAAAGAGCTCGCTGCTCTATATCCTCGGAGCGCTCGAGCCCCCAACATCGGGCGAAGTAACACTCGATGATCGTGACCCGTTTCGGCTCAGCGAGCGCGAGCTGGCGGCGTTCCGAAACGAGAAGGTTGGATTCATTTTTCAGGACCACTGCCTTCTGCCTCAATGCACGGTGCTCGAAAATGTGCTCACACCGACACTCGTCGCTCAATCGGGCGATGAGTTCCTCGCGCGAGGAAAGTCTCTGCTTGAACAGGTGGGCCTTGGGAAGCGGCTGGAGCACCGTCCGGCAGAGCTGTCGGGTGGAGAAAAACAGCGTGTCGCGCTCGCGCGGGCGTTGATCATGAGACCTTCATTGCTGCTCTGTGACGAGCCGACGGGCAACCTCGATCACGCCTCGGCAGCCGTAGTTGCAGATTTGCTGCTCGAACTCCACGCGAAGGGGGACACGATCCTTGTGCTTGTGACGCACAACCCTGAACTCGCTTCAAGATTTCCCAATCGCTACGAGATGAAGAATGGGTTATTGGCAGGCTTGTAGTCTCGCCGTTTGGCTGCTATTTTTGTCCCTCAAAATTATTGGTCAGCCCCTCCTCACTCGACAACCAAGTGCTCTCTATCATTGCTGAATGGTGAGTTTCTTCTTTGCGTCTTTGCGTCTTTGCGTGAGGTGTGTCTCGCAACAGGCTAATTGCGAGGTACACCTCGCGCAAAGACGCAAAGAACGCAAAGAAAGGCCGCAAAGAAGAGCAGGAGCAATGACCGGTCATGAAGTGTGTAGCCTTTGAAGGGTGGGTTTGGATCGCGAGTCTTCTGTTATGCCTCGCGCCTGCGCCGGTCCAGGCGCAACAGAGACGGCTCTCGCAGAGCTCGCAGGAGCGGAGCGCCAATGAGTACCTCAAAGAGGGCACGGAATACTTGAGCGCTCGCCGTTACGACAAAGCGATCGATTCGCTCAAGCAGGCGCTGGCGCTCAATCCCAATCTCGCGCCTGCCTATCTGAATCTGGGCTCCGCCTACCTGCAGCTTGGCAGTTACCCCGAGGCAGCGGAATCGATCAGGAAGGCGATCGCCATCAACCCCAGGGATGCTGAGAGCCGGTTCGAGCTCGGGAATGTCTATACCGCCATGCGCAGACCCGTCGAAGCGGCAGAGTCATTCAAGGAGGCCCTTCGCATCAATCCGAGCTTCGCCAATGCGCAAATGGGCCTCGGAAATGTCTATCTCAACGTCGGGCAAATGGAGCAGGCGGTGAGCGCTTTTCAGGAGGCGCTTCGTCTCAACCCGAATCTTGTCGGTGCACACCACAATCTCGGCATCGCCTACGTGCGTTTGGGGCGCACAGATGCAGCGATTGAGTCGCTCAAGACGGCGGTGCGGCTCAATCCAAACGATGCTCGAGCGCTGAGCATGATGGGCGACATCTATCATCGAATGGGGAAATATTCCGAAGAGATTCAGACCTGTGAGCTGCTGTCGCGGATCGCTCCACTTCAGGCTGGTACGCTGCAGACGAGAGCCTATGCTCATCTTTACCTTGGGAACGGTGAAGCTGCAGCCTCGGATGCTCAGGCAGTGTTGAAGATGAAGGGATGGCGCGACAAGAGCTCAGCCTACCTCGCCCTGATCCAATATTTCGGATGGCGTGAAGCAAAGCGCGATGACGACGCGCAAAAGATCCTGGACGAGGCGATGTTTCAGCTCGATCCAAACACCTGGCCCTACCCGGTCATGCGGTACCTGCGCCGGGAGATAACAGCTGTGGATCTGCTCAAGACGTCGATGAATAATGATGAGACGACTGAGATCAGGGTCTATTTTGGAATGGACCTTATGCTCAGTGGGAAGAGGGAGGAAGCGCTCGACAATTTCAAGTGGGTGAAGGAGTACGGCAACCGCAATTTCGTCGAGTACCCACTGGCTGTAAGCGAAATGGCAAGGTTGCAGAGTGGCACGCATAAGCCGTAGGGGCGGGCGCAACCCTTCAGGGACATCCGTAGTGGATCGTAGGGGCGGCTCGCGAGCCGCCCCCACACGCTCCTTCGCAACGATGACGCACTCCTTTTAACGAATGGGCCTTGTGGGGGCGGCTCGCGAGCCGCCCCTACGACCGCCCCTACCCCCGCCCCGACCTCATTGACCCTTTCCGTAAGACCAGCGTGCGAATAACATAGTATGCAATGATCAATCGCAGCACGCTCGTCTGGCGGAACCTCCTGCACTTCTGGCGAACCAATCTGGCGGTAATTCTCGGAGTGGCGACTGCGGTCGCGGTACTCTCAGGTGCTCTCCTCGTCGGCAGCTCTGTCCGTGCCAGCCTCCGCGATCTCGCGGTCGGCCGGCTTGGAAAAACCGACGCAGCCATCGTCTCGACTGGATTCTTTCGAGAGGACCTCGCCTCCGAACTCTCTCCGCAAGTAATCGGAATCGCCCCCCTGATCCAACTCGAGGCCGAGGTAAGGCATGAGGGGAGTGGTCGCCGGGCTTATAGAACATCCGTCTACGGTGTAGACGAGCGCTTCTATAGCTTCAACGGCTTTGCTTCTCCGTCAAACAATGGCGACGAGGCGCTCGTCAGTGCCGCTCTTGCAGGCGAGCTTGGTAGCCGGCCGGGAGACCAGCTGGTAGTGAGAGTCGAAAAGCCGTCGGCCATTCCTCGTGAGACCATGCACGGACGGAAGGACGATGTTGGAACCACGATTCGCCTCGTCCAGGGGGAGCAACCGCAGGATACAGCGACTACAGAATTCTCTCTGCGTCCGCAGCAGTCGGCGGTAAGAGCGATATTCGTCCCGCTGCGACGCCTTCAGAGGAGCCTCGGACAGGAGAATCGAGTCAACACTCTCCTCGCGGCCGGCCGACCCGGACAGGGACCGCCAATCGAGAATCTGCGTTCGTCGATCAAGGAACACTTTCAGCTTACTGACGTCGGGCTCAAGCTTCGGATGCTGGATGAAAAACAGCAACTGGCATTGGAGAGTGAGAGCGCCATCCTGGGAGACTACGCGGCCGCAAGGGCGCGAGAGGCGGCGAGCAGCCTCGGACTCAAGACGCATGAGCATCTCACTTACCTGGTCAATTCGATGAAGGCAGGCCAGAGAGAGGTGCCGTACTCACTCGTCACCGCGATCGGAGCGGAGTATTCAGACCAATTCAAGCACGATTGGAGTGATGGAACTCCTCCGATTGAGATCAATTCGTGGACCGCAAAGGAGCTCGGCATTCCGGCATCAGGGACAGACATTGAGCTTGAATACTACATCTGGCAGGAGCAGGGCGGCCTTCAGACCAGGAGCACGCGGTTTCGAGTCTCATCGATTGTCGGAATGACCGGGTTTGCCGACGATCGGGATTTTGCGCCCGACTACCCTGGAATCACTGAGGCAAACAGTCTCTCAGACTGGGATCCTCCGTTTCCGATCGATCTCGGACGCATACGAAAACAGGATGAAGACTACTGGAAGCAACACCGGACTACGCCCAAGGCGTTTATTCAGCTCGAGGATGCACAGAAGTTGTGGGGCACGCGATACGGCAAGCTGACTTCGGTAAGGGTCGACGCGGCGTCTGACATCAGGCAGTCATATGAGACCAGACTGCGCGGTCTACTGGACCCATCGCAGATGGGCCTCACCGTGTTGCCTGTGCGGACCATGGGCCTTGAAGCATCGAAGGGCGCGACGGATTTTGGAGAATATTTCGCCTACTTCAGTTTCTTCCTGGTCGCGGCGGCTCTGCTGCTCGCAATCCTCTTCTTTAGACTCGGAATCGAGCAGCGGCTGCGTGAGATTGGACTGCTGCGCGCGATCGGCTTTCCGCCTTCCGGAATTCGCCGGATGTTTCTGCTCGAGGGAGTCATCCTGGCCCTGCTCGGCGCAGCGCTCGGAGTGGCCGGCGCCGTGGCGTACGGTTTACTGATGATCCACGGTCTGCGCACGTGGTGGATCGGAGCAGTCGGCACCACCGCGCTAAGGCTTCACGTCTCGCCTATGGCCCTCCTTTCAGGATCTGCGGCTATAGTCTTTACGGCTCTCGTCTGCGTGTTCTGGACTCTTCGAGGACTGGGCTCAGCTTCACCACGCGCGCTTCTAGCCGGAACTCTGCCAATCTCCTCTAAAGGGCGAAGGTCATTCTTAAGTTCCAGGTGGGTATGGGCCGCTCTGACCGCCGTGATCGCAATGGGATTGCTTGGACTGTCAGCGGCTGGATTGATCGGACAGGTTGGCGGCTTTTTCGGCGCCGGGGCTTTGCTGCTCATATCCATGCCGTTCTTCGAATGGGGCAGGCTGCGACGCGAGCATCCGACTGCGCTTGTAGGGCGTGGTGACTGGCAGATGGTGAGAATTGGATTTCGCAGCGCTCAATGGCGACCTGGGAGAAGTATCCTTTGCATCTCGCTCATCGCGTCGGCGGTCTTCGTGGTGGTGGCGGTGGAGGCCTTCCGGCGTGACAGCAACTCGATTTCACTGGAGAGGCGATCGGGCAGCGGAGGCTTTCGCCTGCTCGCGCAATCGCTGCTCCCGATCGTCTACGATCTCAACACTACTAAAGGGCGAGAAGACCTGAGTCTCGATGCCGAGCGCGAGTTGAAGGATGTAAAGTTCGAGCGGTTCCGCGTACATACCGGCGACGATACGAGCTGCCTCAATCTCTATCAACCGCACGATCCTCGAATACTCGCTCCGGGCCATGGCTTCATCGAAAACGGAGGCTTCGCCTTTCAGGAATCGGTGGCCCAGACCACGGAGGAGAAGCAGAACCCATGGCTGCTTCTCGAAAAGGAGACCGGCGACGGCTCGATTCCGGTTATTGCCGATGCCAACTCGATGACATATGTGCTTCATCGCAAGCTTGGCGATGAGATGACAGTCTCTTCGGACAACGGCGAACTAATTCGGGTGAGGCTTGTGGCAGCCCTCTCGGACAGCATCTTTCAGAGCGAGCTACTCATGTCGGAGCGCAACTTTACGCGGCTCTTTCCCGGCGAAGCGGGATACCGGTTCTTTCTCATCGACGTACCTGCTGAGGAGGCATCCACGGTGAGTGAGACACTCGAGCGGCAACTCTCGGATTTCGGGTTTGACGTGAGCTCGACCGCCGACAGGCTGGCGAGCTTCCATAAAGTCGAAAACACCTACCTTTCAACCTTCCAGGCCCTTGGTGGCCTCGGGCTCGCCCTTGGCACCCTCGGACTGGCCGCGATCATGCTGCGCAACGTGCTCGAGAGGCGACGCGAGCTCGCTCTCCTTCGCGCAATGGGATACGGAACACGGCAATTAGGAATTATGGTTGTGTCAGAGAGTGGCCTTCTTGTCGGCCTTGGCCTGATTATCGGGACCATTTGCGCACTCATCGCCATTGCCCCGGCCGCCTTCGCAAGAGGAGCCCACTTACCAGGCGGGGCACTCTGGTACCTTCTGCTCGCCGTGGTGGCGGCAGGTCTTATCACCTCGCTGCTGACGGTCGCTGCACTCTCCCGCTCACGCTTGCTGGCTGCTTTGCAGTCAGAGTGACATCGGCACGATTCAACCTAGAACCGCGCGAGTTGATTGACCGACGGCAGCGTGATCCAGAAGTTGATCCCGTCGCTGGAGGCGCCAGTTGGCGAATCTGCCATATCGAAGCTGCCGAGCGGTGTCAGATCTGTTGCCTTCCATAGCGAGACGCTGTTCCCCATAGTATTCGTCACAAGGATCCGCTGGCCATCGAATGCCGCCTGAAATGGATGGTTCAGCCCGTTGCCGGTGAGAACCGCAAGCTGCTGCAAGTCGCGTGCTCGGACGACGGTAACTGAGTTGCCAGTGAAGTTCGGCACCCAGATATTTGAGCCGTCAAAAACAGGGATATCGGGCTCTGCCCCTGTGTGAACGAACTGAACTACGGTCCCATTGGCATCCAGCCTTTTCAACGTGTTGTCACCACGATCCGTCACAAAGATGTTTGTGCCGTCAAACAGAATTCCTGACACATTGAAGAGCTGTGCAGTCACAGTGATCGTAGCGCCGTTGTCTGGATTGACAATCGAGACCCCAGCGCCCACGCCCTGGTTTGCCGTCCATATGTCTGACCCATCAGTGGTCAGTGAAAATGGAAGGTTGCCAAGCGTCGCGCTCAGCGTTGTGACAGGGCCGGGCCCTAAAGCCGGATTGAGCACATAAAGAACTCCGGGAGCCGCGTCACCAGTGACGTAGACTCTTCCTCTGGCGATAAGCACGCCGGCCGCGGCGGCTGGCGCCAGTCCAAGTCTCCAGCACCCTGCCATCACTTGCCCTGACCCGCTTGACGTCGCCGCTATTGAAATTGGCCACCCATATGTCTACCCCGTCCGATTCTGCCAGCGTCGGGTGTAGACCTACGGTAGTCCTGCCCGTCAGTGGCACTGAGACCGGAGTTGACCATTGCTTGAGGGCTGCCCGCCGGCTTCCCCGTCTCAAGGCAGCATCCTGAGTTCTGGTGACGAAGGCTGCCATCTGGTCTCTCAGCACGGGGGCCGACGGACTGTACGTCGTGGGTGTGGTTCCGAGGGTGAGACCGGAAAAATATGCTTCGGCGATATCACAGAAGAAGAAACTTCCCATGACGTCTGTGAATGGCAAGGTCACATTCGCGCCTCCGCACGTGCCAGTGTCAGCGGGCATTCTGATCGAGGTTAGCAGGATGATGCTCATGGTAGCGAGCAGGACAAACGCTGAGCGAAGCTTCTTATTCAAGGTATCCTCCGTTTTGTGTAAAGCTACGGCCGCGAGCGCCCCTGGAGAGAGGGCTCCTCACCGCCGGAAAACACCGTTGAGCCAGGGCAACGGTCGTTGCTCAGCGCTGTTGTCCGAATGTGGTGCAGTGATGGTCAGTCCAGAGACCGTAGTCTCCGCCGTAGTTGCAGTGGAAAATGATTCAGGTCGGACCCTTGCAGCTTAAAACTGGTGAGGTTTGATGGCCGAGGGAGACCCGTGAGGACGTCGACCTTCTCGACGATTCTGACTGTAGGAGACTCCTGCATTGACGTCAACAAAATTCTCCGCCGAGGCCAGCCCCGGAACGGACTAGACTGTCATAACTGGTTCCCGTATTCTCTGCGTCGATCTGTTTCCGTCAAAATCATCAGGAGTCTCATGCTAAAACTCGCTCCCCTCGGCCGGCTCTTCTTCGCCGTCGCGATGCTTGCGTTCGGACTTCAGCAGGTCGTCTATCTCGACTTCGTCACTCGAGCCATACCGCAGCTGCCAGCGTCGATCGGCCGGCATCAGGTACTGGCGTGCGTGTCGGGCGCATTCCTCTTCGCCGCAGGACTGGCGATCATTACGGGTAGGGGTGCGCGACTCGCAGCACTGGCCTTGGGCGCGGTGATTCTGGTTGCGTTTCTTCTGCTATATCTTCCGCAACTGATCACCACAACTCCGAATGGAGGTCTCTGGACCAGCGCTGGTAAGGGCCTCGCGTTGTCAGGCGGTGCCTTCATCGTGGCCGCATCGCTGCCACCGAGGAGCTTGCAAAGACTCGCGACTTTCGGAATTCTCTGCTTCGCTGCATTCCTGATTCTTTGTGGCATCGAGCATTTCATCTATGTGCCATTTGTCGCGTCGCTGGTCCCTTCCTGGATACCGGGGCACATCTTCTGGACCTGGTTTTCAGGTCTGGCGTTGATAGCCGGAGGGCTCGGCATTATTGTTCCGAAGACGAGGCGGGCGGCGGCGCTCCTGACAGGAGTCATGATTCTTTCTTTGGGTGCTGGTGCTCCACATACCGAGAGCGCTTGCCGATCTCCACAATGCAAACGAAACGACCGCCGTCTTTGAGGCACTCGCCTTTGCCGGAGTGTCATTTCTGATTGCGATTTCCGGTCGGCGAGCCTAGGGCCCTTGGAGTAAGCAATTTGGAGTGCGGCGACCTGTCGCCGCTTTTGAGTAACTTGGCAACGGGAGTGGACCCGATGATCGTTCTGCGCTGCGAATAGCGTCGCGCAAGCGTTTGCATCCCTGTGGACGCCCGGAGCGGGATACCGGCGCGTCGTGCAACGCGCCTTGACCCCATGGCCGCATTGCGCCGCGAATGAACTCCGTTGCATTTTTGTCTTCGTTGCGACTAGCCTTATTGAATGAGACTGACAAAAGTTGCTTTGGCCGCAATGCTCACGACGGTTGGCACTCTCGCGTTCGCGGATTGGCCGCAATGGCGTGGGCCAAATCGCGATGGCCTGATCCGAAACTTCACCGCTCCGGCGAGCTGGCCTGATCAGCTCAAGCTGAAATGGAAGACACGAGTCGGCGCAGGCCACTCATCTCCGGTGACGGATGCAGCTCGCGCCTATCTGCACTCGCGGATTGATGATCAGGAGGCGATCTCCGGATTCGACATTCAGAGCGGCAAGGTACTCTGGCAGGACAAGTACCCGGTTCAATACACGATGAACCCGGCGGCAACGGGGCACGGGAAGGGCCCGAAGTCGACGCCTGTCATCGCCGATGGCCGGCTCTATACGTTCGGGATCACCGAAGTCCTGTCATGTTATCAGCTGCCTGCCGGGAAGCTCTTATGGCGTCAGCAGCTGGGAAAGCCGTACAAGCAGAGCGCCCCGGACTTTGGGACGGCTATGTCGCCTCTGGTTGATGGAGAGTTGCTGATCGTATATGCGGGAGGGATTGACCAGGGAGCTCTTCTTGCTCTCGATCGTAAGACAGGCGCAAAGCGCTGGAGTTGGACGGGAGATCCGCCGGCCTACGCCTCACCCATCGTGATCACGGCGAGTGGAACAAGGCAGATCGTCACTCAGTCCCGGTCCAACATCATCAGTGTCGCCGCGGCGAGCGGCGAGTTGCTCTGGAAGATACCTTTCACCACTGCATACGATCAGAACATCGTCACCCCGGTAGCTTACAAGGATCTGTTGATCCTTTCCGGATTAGACAAGGGCGTCTTTGCGATTCGGCCCGCGAAGCGTGGCAGCCAGTGGGCGACGGAGCAGGTCTGGATCAATAAGGATGCACCTATGTACATGAGCTCGCCGGTTCTGAGCGGGGACCTGCTCTTTGGGTTCACACACAAGAATCGCGGACAGTTTTTCTGTGTCGACGCTCAGAGTGGTCAGACGAAATGGAAGGGGGAGCCTCGGCAAGGAGAAAACGCTGCCATATTGCTTGCCGGAGGAGCCCTCCTAATGCTCAAGGATAACGGTGAGTTAGTAATCGCGCGGCCGGGTAGCAGCGCCTTCGAGAGGATCAAGGTGTACAAGGTGGCTGACAGCCCTACCTGGGCGCAGCCAGCGATCACCAGCGATGGTTTTCTGATTAAGGACGCAGAGAATCTCGCCCTGTGGGGCATTCGATAGGGCGGCCGTAGGGGCGGCCCTATGTGAGGCTGTTACAAAAATCGGATTTGTTGTCAGGAACCAGGCATCTGAGCATTCCCGCGCACGGGACGTGCGCGAGGATATTAGCCGGTGGTGAAACCACCGGAACCAAAACGCCACAAGAGCGTCGCGCCCTGGAGGGCCGCCGGACCAGATTTGCGGGATCACGTAGTTGAACCCACAATGATTACGCCGAAATGGCGTCATCTGGGCTCCGGTGCTGCGGCCCCTGCCGGGGCACAGCATATGAGGGACGCTTACCGGCGGTTTCACCGCCGGCTAATATCTGCGCGCACCTTCGGTGCGCAGGAAGTGCCGGCACCGTAAGTCGCGACATGCGTGAAATTGAGACAGCCTCCTATGACTACCCCACGGCCGCCTCACGACATCCGCTATCCCTATTACCTCTGGCCGGTGGCGAAATCGGCACGACACCCACGATCGACCCAAATGCCATTCCTATCGTAGCCCCAGTCGCGGCCATAATCGCAACTCGCGTCGCTCCGTTTCCTAACCAGCCGCACACCCCCGCGCGTATCGACGCGGCACCAGTTGCGTCTGCCGTCATCCGACGCGCAGTAGATCGTCGGACCTCCCGGATAATAACCGCCGCCGCCACCACCGCCGCCGCTGCGAATCGAGAATTCGGCTCGACAACCCCTGTCCACCCAGATGCCATTGCGATCGTAGCCCCACGTCCGCCCCCGGTCACAAGGCGATCCGCTCCGCTGGCGCACAAGCTGCACACCACCGCGCGTGTCAGCACCGCAGTAGCGGCGTTTGCCGTCATCCGACGCACAATAGATCGTCTGATAGCCCGCCTGCGGCTCGACAACCGGATCCAACATTTTCACCGCGGCCGTTGACGAACTACGGCCTGGCACAAACGCGACTACGATCAAAACCGCCCACAAACATCGCCTCAAGCTCTCCGTCTCACCAGATCTCAAATAATGCCTCCTTTCGGTGCCTTTGGGTCGGAGGATTGTAAACCTTGAATAACTCGAACGCACGAACAAACTGGATCTCCAACTCCATTCGGAATGACTTCCGGTTTATTTCCGATTCAATTACGATAGTTACTCTTCAACTTTTCCCTCGGAGACCCGGGCATGCATCGAAAACTGTCGTTTGCTATCGCGATCACACTGCTTTCTGTGGCAGCTGTCTCAGCCGACAACTGGCCTCAGTGGCGCGGTCCTTCGCTCAACGGGATTTCGGCGGAGAAGAATCTTCCGCTTCATTGGAGCAAGACCGAGAACATCGCCTGGAAGCTGCCGATGCCGGCCTGGACCGGGTCGACGCCGATTATCTGGCGCGACCTCATCTTCCTCAACGTTGCCGACGGCGACAATCTATACCTCTGGTGTGTGGATCGCAGACAACCCTCCGTCGTCTGGAAGCAATTGCTGGGCGGCGGAAACATGAAACTGCAAAAGCAGAACATGTCATCGCCCTCACCAGTAACGGATGGGCAGAACGTCTTTGCGCTGACCGGCACCGGCGTGCTCAAAGGCTTCGACCTCAAGGGACAGGAGATCTGGGCCAGGGACATTCAGAAGGACTATGGACATTTCGGATTGAACTGGGGATACGCCTCTTCGCCTCTGTTGTATGAGGATTCGCTGTTCGTGCAGGTGCTGCATGGAATGAAGACGAAAGATCCGTCGTATCTCATGCGCATCGACAAGAAGACGGGCCGCACGCTATGGCGAGTCGAGCGGCCGACAAAGGCCCGTCGTGAGTCTCCCGATTCATACGCCACACCCGCGCTGCTTCGATATGGGAATACAGTCGAGATCGTCGTTCTTGGCGGTGATTGCGTAACCGGCCATGATCCGGCCACAGGCAAGGAGATATGGAGGGGAAACGGGCTCAACCCGGACGACAATCCCAACTATCGAATAATTGCGTCACCCGTGGTCGCGGATGGAATTATCTACGCCCCAACACGCGTCAAGCCTCTGACAGCATTCAAGGCAGGTGGACGCGGAGACATCACCGAAACGCATCGACTCTGGACATTTCAAAACGGGCCTGACGTGCCGACGCCGGTGACCGACGGCAAGTATTTCTATGTCGCCGATGATCGCGGCGTAATGCACTGCCTGAACGCCAAGACGGGTGCAAAGATCTGGGGGCCAGAGCGCATCAAGAATGGCACATACAGCTCATCTCCCATCCTCGCAGATGGCAAGCTGTACGTGACGAGTGAAGATGGATTGACTACCGTGCTGCAGGCTGGACCGGAATTCAAGGTGCTGGCTGAGAACTCCCTTGATGACTACACGCTGAGCACGCCGGCGATCTCAGATGGTCAGATATTCATTCGCACCGCCCAGAATCTCTACTGCATCGGCAAGCGAACGGTGAAATAGGCGCGCGAAAGACCAGCTCGAAAGGAAGATGGCTACAAGAAGCCCAGAAGACACAAAGTGGTTCGAGGTTGATGCGCGAGTGCGATTGATGGTTTGTCACTGACTTTTGAGCCTTTTGTGCTTTTTCGTGGCTATTCCGAGTTGTTCGGGTACCCCTCCGATGACTTGATCGACTCAATCTGCTCGCGATGACGGCGGTTGTGCATACCTGAGACGAGCAACCACTCGTACAGATTCATATCTCCAAAGATTGGATGGGGCCACATCATCTGAGAGCAGTCGATTGCTGCGATCTGTGGCTGGAGACTGAGCAGAGTCTCCAGTGCCGCCTTCTTGCGAGCCAGCGACTCGGAAACCGGCATCTGCCCCTTCGGAGTGACCCTCTCGGGCGCAGTGAAGGGCTCATTCCAGCGTGGCGCGAATCGATCGAGTGAGACTGGCTGAAAGGCCGGCAATTCCGAGGGCGGGCCATTCTCACTCAGGAACTTGCGAGTCAATTGAACGATACGATCATCAACTATCCCGACGTGCTCTGCCAACTCGGCGATCGACCACCGATCGCTAGCCGTGCGATAGGTCTCCTGCGCCTCGCTCAGATTTGAAGAACTCTCGGCAAAGCCGTCCTGTTCCTTTTCGACAAAGGCGAGAATCTCGCCGAGGCTGTTAAAGACCATTGCCGTCCTCCCCTAAGGCTTGTAATAGAGTACCAGCCCGGCTCCCAATGCTGCCAGCAGATATCCCAGATAGAGCAGCGGGTTGGGCGCTGTCTTGGGCGGATGCAGAAGCGAGGAGACCAACACGTTGATGAGCGGCGCCCCTCCGAAGACAAGCGGCATGACGTATGAGGGCAAGCCGCCGGATTTGAAGGCGAAAATGATGAAGAGAGCTCCGATCGCGCCCAGCGCTCCTCCGATCGTCGCGTAGACTGATCCCTGGGCGTTGAATCCAGAAAGACCTCCCTGCGACGAGAGCGCGATCAGTGGTACCAGCACACCGATCAGGAAATAGGCAATCCCAACACAGAGCAGCGCCCGGAATGGATTCCCCAGCTGAACCTGTCCCTGGTGAAGCACCGGACCGTACAAGCCCCACGCCAGCGCCGCGCCGAGCGCGAAAATTATCCACGTCATGGATCGTTTCGTCTCCTTGACCATCGTCGTTTCTCGCATGATTAGTTACGGCTCCCAAAGCAGTAGATCGCGCTTTGTGTCCGCACAAAGAGTCGCCCCTCGGCAATCGCCGGCGTCGCGTAGCACTCGTCATCCAGCTCGTTGACCGAAAGTATCTCCCAATCGCCGGTCGCCTTGACGACGGAGACCGTACCGCCCTGACCAATCAGAAATACTTTCCCATCGGCCCCAACAGGCGAAGCAAAGTACTTATCTATTGCGCCCTTGAGCCTTCCCTGCTTGATCACGTTACCGGTCGCCGGATCAAATGAGATCAGAATGCCGCTGTCGTTCACCATATAAAGAACACCCTGGTAGAGCAGGGTCGACGGTACTTGTGGAACAGGCTTCTGGTAGCGCCACTTGATGCTGCTCGCAGTCATGTCCCCTTTGCCGCCGAGCTTGATCGCCAGCAGCCCGTTCTCGGCGGCCATCATTGCCCGGTAGACTTCCCACTCACTTGCGTCGAGGAGTCCATCTCGATTGAGGTCGAAGGCCTCAAAGGCAGCCTTGAGCAGATTGTCCTTTGCTTCGGCCAGAGCGATCTTGCCATCCTTGTTCACGTCGAGAGTTGCAAGCGCGCTGTCAAACGGCGCCACCGTAATCTGCTTTCCCGGTTGATTCTGCGGAAAGCCCCATCCGTTCACGTAGAGTGTTTCGCCGTCCTGGCTCGGAATCGACTTCATCTCGCAGGCAAGGCCTCGCACCCACCAGAGCCGCTTGCCGTCATCCGCAGAATAGGACGAAAGCTGAAAGGACTCAGCGATGACGAGTTGCTTGGGACCGGATCCAGCAGGCTGATAAACCACCGGCGTCGAATAACCTGAAATGACTCCGGGACGGTCGACTTTCCAGCGCACTCGGCCACTCTCCTTGTCGACAGCCAGGAGAAACGAGTTGGTATCCTGATCGCAGGCAAGGATCACTTTTCCGTCTACGAGGATCGGCGATGAACCGAAACCGTAAAACATGTTGAACGGGCCGAGAGGCAGCCTCCAGCGCTCGCGCCCTTCCGACGTCAGGGAAATCAGCCCGAAGTCCTGAAAGAATGCATAGACGTTCTTTCCGTCGGTCACCGGACTCGGAGACGCGGCATTGTTCGGCTTCTGAATTCGGTTGGTCTTATTGTGGGAAACCTCATGCTTCCACTGGATTTTTCCCGTGGTCCGGTCAAGGCAGATGACGAGCAGATGCTCGTTCTCAAAGGCGGTAACGAAGATCTGCGAATCCGTCAGTACCGGGGAAGAATGCCCGGCCGGAAGCGCCGTCTTCCAAATGACATTCTGGCTGGGTCCAAACTCGGTTGGCAGGTTCCCGACTCGCCCGATACCCGTTCCGTTCGGGCCGCGGAATTGTGTCCAGCCTTCGCTGGTGAGATCTTTAGCGAGGGCGCCGGTGAGCAGGACGATAGCCAACAAGACAAGCGAATAGGATGCTTTGTGCATAAGAGGTGCATTCTAACAACCACCTGTCCTGGTTGCAATTTCGGGCATGGGTCTTGCGCCAGAGGCGAACAAGAGGGACGATATGCTTTTCAAGTCCATCCCACTAGACTGGAGTCACCGATGAGAATACTGAAGAACACCCTGTTCCCGCTCCTTGGCGTCCTCGCCCTCATGGCATTGACATTGACTGCCGCCGCGCAGGAGGCCAACCAGCTGACCGCCAAAGAGAAGGCTGACGGCTGGAAGCTGCTTTTCGATGGGAAGACGACAAATGGGTGGCGCGGCTTCCATCGCGATAGTTTTCCGACTGAGGGCTGGGCGATCGAGAATGGCACCATTAAGCACCTCAGCGGCGAGGGAGCTCAGAGCCAGCACGGCGGCGACATCATTACAACCGCTGAATACGATAACTTCGAATTCGCCGTCGACTGGAAGATTACTCCAGGCGCCAATAGCGGAATCAAATACCTCGTCTCGGAAGAGATCATCAAGACCGGCTATTCAGGGGTCGCCTTCGAGTATCAGGTCCTCGACGATGACCGGCACCCCGACGCGAAAGCGGGTAAGAACGGGAATCGCACAGCGGGCTCTCTTTACGATCTGATTCCTCCGAAGAATAAGCACCTGAAGCCGGTGGGCGAGTGGAATCATACACGGATCGTGGTCAATAACGGGCGCGTCGAGCACTGGCTCAACGGGGATAAGGTAGTCGAGTTTCAGATCGGTAGTGCGCCAATGAAGGGGCTCATCGCCGAGAGCAAGTACAAAGATATCTCTGGCTTTGGCGAAGTGCGGAAAGGCCATATTCTGCTGCAGGACCATGGCAATGAGGTGTGGTTCCGGAATATCAAGGTCAGACCGCTGCCGAGCCAGATGTAAGATTCTTTGCGGCCCCTTTGCGTCTTTGTGTCTTTGCGCGCGATGTCTTTCGCGTCAGGCTATTCGCGAGATACACCCCACGCAAAGACGCAAAGACGCAAAAAGGACCGCAAAGAAGAGTTTGCCAGACTGAAGAGGTTTCCTGTTAGATGCCGAACAACGAACTAGTTTTTTACGCCTTCCTGAACCAGAACGACGATGACGCCTGGCAACAGGTCGTCAATGCCCTGATACCCTCCATTCACCCGGTCGACCAGGTCGCAACTCGAATCTGGTTTGGATTCTTCCCGCTCAAGCTGCATCGCACGCTCGCAAACTCGGACAATCCCGAGTTGACTGCCAGGAAGCTCCTCCTCGAAGGCAAGTACCGCCTCGCTGATCAGGCAGACACTTCTGCCAAATTTCTCTACGGTCATCGATACTGGAGCGATGTCAAGCACGAGGTACTCGAATATGCAGCGGCGGCTTCCGCGCCGGACAGCCTGAATCTGGCCGATCAGATCAAAGATGTCGCGAGAAGGCTTGCAACAAGACTGAAGACTGATCCTTCAGTGCTGATTGGGATAGTCGCGGTTGGTTTCATGACGCTCCAGCAGATTGGCGTCGAGCTCTTCTCGATACCGGCCCCGGCGCCACGCTCGCAGTGGAACGAGAAGCCTGATGCGATTATCCGCCGGCGCGCGCGCAATGACGGTCCCGGGCTTTCTGCATTGCTGGACCCTTCGGCCCGCCGCTACACCGTGACATTTCGAGAGCATCAGCCCGATTCGACGTTTAAAGCGGTCAAAGGGCAGGATCTGACCATGGCAGCCGCAAGCGACACGAGAGACTACCGCAGCGCGGATTCAAGGTGTATCGACGGGCCTATTCCCATTGAATGCAGGTCGGGTTCGTGCGGCAGCTGCTGGGTGGGAATTCTCTCGGACCCGCGACGTCTGTCTGAGCCTGGTGAGCGAGAGATTAAGAAGGTCGCGGAATGCGGCTACGCCGGCTTCACGCCTGACGCGAGCTCGACTACACGGCTGGCATGCCAGACTCGAGTCACCGGGAACGTGACCATAGTCATCCCGCCCTGGAACGGAATCATCGGAAGACTCTAGGAAGAGTCGTTTTATCGCGCCACCTTGTAGGGGCAGGGCTTGTCCCTGCCCACCCGCGCCGTCTGGCACGGGTAACAGCTTGGGGCCGGGGTCGACATGAACCGATGATGGTTACCGGCGCCAGACGGCGCCGGTGGGCAGGGACAAGCCCTGCCCCTACAGGGTTGCGGACAGTGCCCTAGCAGCGAACACCTACCTCCCTTTCCAGCAGGCCGGCCGCTTTTCGAGAAACGCACTCATACCTTCCTGGGCGTCGCCGGCAAGAGCATTCGGGCTCATGACCTCCTTTGTATAGGCATACGCCTTCTTCTGATCGAGATCGATCTGTGAATAGAAGGCCTCTTTGCCGACGCCTACGGTCAAAGGACTGGCACTGACAATCTCTTTGGCCAGTGCGAGCGACTCCTCGCGGAGTCTCGACGAGGCGACAACCTTGTTGATGAGTCCCCAGTCGGCGGCAGTCTGAGCATCTATCGCACGCCCCGTGAGCAGCATCTCCATTGCCCGCTTGCGCCCGATGGCTCGCGTCAGCGGTACCATGGGCGTACTGCAGAAGAGGCCGATCCGCACACCGGGCGTTGCAAATCGGGCTTCCGATGAGGCGACCGCCAGGTCACAGGCTGCAACGAGCTGGCAACCGGCAGCCGTTGCCGTTCCGTTGACTTCGGCAATCACTGGTTGAGGAATGCGTTGGATGGTCTCCATCAACTCGACGCAGGCATCAAAGATTCTGCCTGTAGTCGGCAACGCTGCGATCAATCATCTCGGCCAGATCATGGCCGGCGCAAAAAGCCGGACCGCTGCCTGCAATGATTACGGCTCGCACGCCTGGCTCGAGCCCGCGAAGCGTTGCCGTAAGCTCCTGCATGAGGGCCAGTGAAAGAGCATTTCTTCGCTCCGGTCGGTTGAGCGTGACAATTCTGATCGCCTCATCAGTTTCGATTTTGAGCTCGCTCTTCAAATTGCTCATTACACCTCCATCAGTACAGCGTTCCGGTGGCTCTGCCATCTGCGGGAGCCGGCGCATCGGTTCTGAGAAGCGGTATCTGTTTGTGATCGATGGAGCCAAGGCGCTGAGAGACGTGATCACCAGGTGCCTCGCACGGAGCTGGCCCTGCAGCGCTGCGGGACCCACGAACTGCGCCACGTTCCCGCAATTGCTCGGCGTTTAAGGCGATATTATCTCCGCCCGTCACACAGTGAACAGCGACATTCCGCTGGAGCCCGTTCGTCCGCATGATCATGTTGGGCGGCTTCTGTGACTTGGAAATGAAACATCTTTTCCGGAGTGCTTGTACTGCTAATCTTGTCGGCAGCGACCGCGCCTATCTCCGAAGCATGACTGCCGGGAAGTTTAACCAGTCAATACCCTCACGCACTGAAAGAGCACAGACCACAGCCGACAACTCATATCACATTGATGCTTTGATGTCTCGATGGTCGCAAGACACCACGCCGGGTGCGGTAATAATAGTGATCCGAGATGGCCGGGTGCTGCATGCGAAGGGTTACGGTATGGCTAACGTTGCAACGCAAAGAACGCTATTAACTCTAATACCGTATTTGATATTGCTTCAGTCTCCAAACAATTTACCGCGATGGCGATAATCATTCTCGTCGAGCACGGCAGCTACACTACACCGACACGCTCTCCAGGTTCTTCCCCGAATTTCAATTCGACGCCCAACGGATTACCGTTACACAGTTGCTCAACCATACATCCGGCATCCTGGATTACAGTTTAGTCTGGGGTGAAACCAAAAAGCTCAAAGGCAATGTGCCGCGAGACCGCGGCCAATGTGGTTAGATTCGTTGCCGCGACAGAAGCAGTTGCGCTTCCCGCCCGGTCAGAGATGGGAATACAGTAACTCCAATTATGTGATATTGGCTCAGATTGTGACCAGAGTATCGGGCGAATCGTTCCCGCAGTTTGTGCGATACTACATCTTCCAGCCGCTCGGGATGAACGACTCTTTCGTATACGACACCCCACACGACCAGCAGAAAGACTTGCGACAGGCTATGTTTCTCAAGGCTCGCGGATTCAAGCCTGCCGACCGCATCCGGGAGAATCGTTTTCGCGATGGAAGTCGACAGCACTTGGACATGCTAAGTGGGATCAATCTCTCTACCTGAACTAAAGTTTTAGCATCAGCTCAAAGAGGCGTTGCTCTGGTATGATCGAATACGGTAGGTGAATATGATTTGGCTGGGGACTCGGCAGGTTTCAAGGCTTGAACTTTGTTGCACACGGCGGCGACACGGACGGCTTCGCGGCGCAAATCACACGTTTCCCGGAACAACACTTCACCGTAATCCTTCTGTCCAACTGTGAGCAGTTCACGACACCTCACGTGATTGCGAATGAGATTGCCAGCATTTATCTCGCTGAGAATTTCAAGTCGCCTGCTGCCGTGGAGCTCGCGCCTCAAGCTCCTTAGCGATTAAGTCGGCAGATTTGACTTATATGATCATTAAGCTAAAGATTAGTCTCGAAAATGGCGCGCTCTGGCTTATGCCGCCTTCGCGGAAGCGGGTCAAACTTGTGTCCCGTTTCTGCTGAAGAGTTTTCGCGTCGAAGGACAGCAAAGGCGCGTCAAGTATCGGGTCCAATAAAAACTCTCAAGGAAGGATTACTTGTTTGACGCTGTTGGATCAAAATGGAATCACTCTATACCGACAGCAATAACAGCCACGATGCTTCATCGTTTGAGCTCGCCCCTGAATTGCTCACAACTCCTCCTATCAGCGCCCCGGTAACTCAACTATCCACTTTCCGTGAATGGCTCTGCGATCTGCTGGAGCATGAGATCAGTGCCGAGAAGCGTATCTGTTTGCGTTCGCTGGGCCATGATCCCGAAAGACTATCACCTGCTCTCTCGCACAACAGCGCTTACTCTTGCGCAATCACCCCGCCGTGGAAGATGCAGGCCCGTTAACAGCAACGTCGCCGGGTCTGTCGATCGTCGTCGAGTTCATCCTTTCCTGGCCGGGCAGCAGCTTTAGCTGCCCGGCCAGGGATTATTCCTGGGTTACGGTTGAAGAGATAATTTGACATAATCATTGATTGCCGAGCTCAATTCGTCGCGCCTGGCGATCACGACCTGCCAGTTTACCTTTCAACAACCCACTATGTATTAATGGGATGACCCAGGAACGCCTTTGCTCTGGCTATTCCGGCATCCCATTTCACGAGTTGTTCCGGCGTAAAGAACTTCACCGCGCGTTCGCGCAGTGAGCCGCGGACTTCCTGGAACTTCGCGATGAAGTCAGCCCTCGTGGCGTCCGGGTGCTTCTCTCGAATCGCATCCAACTTTTCGCGGGCATCCTCCAGAGCCGTCCTGAGCTGCGTTTTTTGCGTGTCAGAAAGATTAAGGTCGGCCGCGAATTGCTTTAATTCAGTTTCGACGATCTTTGCTGTTTCGGGGTTCATACTACAAATGCCTTTCTCTTTTGCTATCTAATACTCAGCAGTTCGGCTCGGCCATCGATTATTGGCCGGCGCAACTGCACCCCCACGGCTCGGCGCTCGAGCCGCGGCTTCCAGACACCAGTCCTGATGCCCTAGAACTCTGGTATTCGAAAACGAGCTGATCCTGACCATGAAGAGTCTTGCTATCAGCTACACGCTGTTTTCTGGTTGAGTACTGAAAATATCGGATCGAACCAGGTTGGTAAATCGCGTATATCCGGTATTTTGCTCGCTCGGCTTACGTAGACCACCTTGCATCTTTCAGGTAGAGATATCAGTGTTCTATGGTAAGCATTGGTCACTTTGCCCCTCGCCTTATGGGAAAACATCACTCGCAAACGCCAAGCACTGCTTGAACCTTTTTCGTCTGCTCAGCCGTGAAAGTCGTGTAGATTAGCGAACCGCCATAATCGCTAAGTTGATTGATAGCCGCCGCCGGCTCGAAATTCTCTGCCATAGCGAAGATCGCCGACTCACCGGGTCCAATCAGCGCGCCAACATCTCTAACAAAATCTTGCGGAATACCAACTTCTTCTAACCACCAGTCCCGTCCGAGCAACGCCGAGGAATTGTCGACTACCTTATTGCCGCCCCGGCTCGTCACCGCGCTGGCGGCACCAGTCAGTAGTTCGGTGAATGGCTGAAAGAGGGTTGCTTTGATAAAGGTGGCCCAAAAGTGCGCCCAAAGCATTCCTTCTTTGCCCAGGAGGTTAACGTTCTGCTGTACGATGAAGTGCCCGCTGTCCTGCCAGGACACTGTGATTGCATGGTCTAAATCAAAGGGGTGCAATCCTTGTTGCCGCAATTCCGACAGTACCTGCGCGGCCTGGTATTTTCCTTGAAAACCGACCACAATCTGATCCACGTTATTCTCCCGTTACCGCAATCAAGATACCGGTTGGGAGCAGTCGGTGAATCACATCGATACGGTATTTTTTCTGCGCAGCTTACGTAGGCGGGCCTGCATCATTCAGGTAGAGAGATCAGCGTTTCATGGTATCGGGCACCTGATGGAAACGCGTCTTCGTATCAAGGACAGTCCATTGGTCCTGTTCGACAACGTCGGGTGACTTCAATCGGCCTCGTTGATTTGCACATATATCGAGCAAGTCTGTAGGGGAAGAGACAGGAGACTCTCGAAAACGCCGATCCCACTTCCGCGTCCCGAAGGGATGCTAGAGGGTAGCCAGGGGCAGCGAGCGCAGCCCCTGGAATGGTGCGGGAAAGAACCGCGTCCTGAAGGGCCGCCGGAAAAACACCGCCGGATTAGGAACAATTTGGAGCGCGGCGATATCGTCGCGCTCCATTACTGGGCAGCATTAGCTCAGAGGTCCGCTTTTTCGCTAATTCTGCAAGATTCCAAGGGGCGAGTCGCCGCATTCGTTGCCCCTTGGCTACCGTTTTACCTGCAGCCCTTAAGGGACGCGCAGGAGTTGCCGCGATTCCAGGCGGCGATATGGAGATAGTCCTCCATCCTTTATCGAACCATTCGCGGCATTGATTATGGATAGCAACGAGACGAGCTACTGGTTGCGATATTTGCTGGTGTGCAACGGTTAGATCATGTCCCCTGCAGTACGGTTACTATCCAAAAACTCTTCGTGCTTAACGACTCAACCAAACCATTGCGAATCGCGTAATGGACCAATTCAACGATCGAACTGATCTTAAGCTTTTGCATTATCGAGCGCCGGTGCGTTTCCACCGTGCGCACACTTATGCCCAGCGTAGTCGCGATCTCCTTGTTGCTTTTGTTCTCAGCCAAGTGCTGTAGAATTTCCCGCTCTCGCGAGCTCAGCGGATGGCTCGGCGGTGCCAACGGGACTGGCAGTTGATCCGACCAGCGAACTCAGAATGGCCTCCGAAATGCGGGCAGTGAAGAATGGCTTGTGTTGGGACAAGGACTTCACCGCCTCTCGAGGTAAAGTGCAGCATCAGACTTCAATACGTACCCTCGGGCTCCGGCAGCAAAGACCTCGCGAATCAGTTCTTCCGAGTCGTGCATTGAAAACACCAGCAGTTCCGTCTGCGGCAGTTCCGCTCCGCAATTGCCGGATGACTTCCAGGCCGTTCATCTCAGGCATAGTCAGATCGAGCACTGCTACATCGGGTTTCAAACGTCGCGCAAGTTCGATTGCTTCCCGTCCATTGGATGCTTCGCCGCAAACCTCAAAACCAGAATCCGATTCGAGTAAGTCCCGTATCCCACGCCGCATCAGGTCGTGATCATCTGCTAACAGGATGCGTATCATTTAACACCACCTTCAAGGGAACGGTTGCCCTAACTGTAGTCCCATCTGGTTTAGACTCAACCGTCAACGTGCCGCCAAGTTGAATCAGACGTTGGCGCATACCGGGAATTCCCACGCCGAGACTTTCCACGCCGTTCCCATCCATTGCTTTGTCGAATCTGACCGAGGTCCCGTGGTCTTGCACCTTCAGAACAACTTCGTCAGCAGTTCGTGCCAGATTGATAATCGCAGTTTCACAGCTGGCATGCCGCTGAATGTTGGTGAGGCATTCCTGCGCCACGCGGTAGAGTGAGTACTCGACGTCGGGCGGCAGACGGTGGCCACCGTTTCCGCTTTCCACAAAGTCTATTTTGACCCCGCTGCGTTCGCTGAAGCCCTTCGCATACCAACGCAATGCCGTCACCAATCCGGCCTGATCCAATAGTGGTGGGTGCAGCAGGTAAGAGAGAGTCCGGATATCTTTGAGGCACCGCTCCCCCAGCGCAATGGACTGGCTCAGCAGGTCTCTGGAGGGCGGCTCCATTTCGCCGTTCATCTTTTTCACCCGGGCGAGATTCAGGAGCATTACCCCAAGTTGCTGTGCGGTGGCGTCGTGCAACTCGCGGGCAATCCGGCGCCGCTCCTCATCCTGTGAACTCAACAGGCGGCCGGTGAGATCGGTAAGCGCCTGTTCAGCCTCTTTGCGCTCAGTAATGTCGCTCGACGCGATGAGGATACATGACTCTCCCTCCAGGTCCAGCAACTCGGCCGATGACAGCAGTACACGGGTGTTACCCCCTTTCGTTCTGAGCGTCGTCTCCAAATTCCGGATCGATCCCTGTTCCTCAAGCATCTTGACGAGGTCCGCGCGCTGCGGCAGCATTTCCCAGATATTGAGATCAAACGACGTATTGTTCACGATCTCGCCACGCGCGTAACCGGTCGCCGTCAGGAAGCTTTCGTTGACGTCAACGAAACGCCCTTCGTTGAGAGTGGTCAATGACATCGGCTGGGGATTTGCCTTGAAGGCTTTTGCGAACCGCTCCTCGCTCAGGCGCAACTCCTGCTCGGTTTCCCACCGCTCTATAGCTATGCGAGCGAGGTGCACGGCGACGTCAATCAAACGCAATTCATCTGAACTCGGCAGCCGGGGCTCACGATAGTAAATAGCGAAAGAGCCCAGCACCTTATCCTCGTACGACAAGATCGGTGTGGACCAGCAGGCCCGTAATCCGGACATCCTCGCCACCTCGCGGTAGTCTTCCCAGAGCGGGTCTTCCAGGATGTCGGACACGATGACCGGTTCAGCCATGAACATGGCCGTACCACAGGAGCCAGCGCGCGGCCCGATCGGAATGCCATCGATGGCCTTCACGTAAAACTCGGGCAAGTTGGGGCAGCGCCATGCCGGATTCGGATTCGGTCTTTGTCGAGTAATAGAACGGAGCAGACCATCCCAGGGGACTGCTTCTCAATCAGCAGCACGAGACTTGTGAGCACGTCTTTGACTGGAGCTCCGGAGGCCATCATTTCCAGCACCTGGTTGTGCCCGTTAAGGAAGGCCTCCTCGCTCTTAAGCTTTGTGATGTCAGTTACGGTTCCGACCCACTCGCATAAGTCCCCCTTACGATTCCAGACCGGAACTGCGGTCGCTGCGTAATAACCGTAGTCACCAGTTCGCGCGCGAACGCGATATTCCACTTTGTAAGGAGTCCTCTCCCGATGTGCTTTTGTCCACGCCTGCCGTACAGATTCACGGTCATCGGGGTGAATAACTTCGAGCCAGCCCCAGTCCTTCCACTGTTCCTTCGTTTGCCCTGTCAGGCTTTCCCACCAGGGCCAGCCGCCGGGACCGAAACGGCCATCCGGATCAGTCACCCAGACCTCCTGCGGCGTAGCCTCTACCAGAGCCCGGTAACGCGCTTCACTCTGGCGCAGCGATTCTTCTGCCAGCTTGCGGGCGGTGGTGTCCATCGTCACGCCTCGGAGGCCAAGCAGAACGGAAGAGATCCGGGCAAGCTAACTTTCATCCGTCTCTCACTTCAGACTGTATCCCGCCCAGGTTCGACCCCCGCTCAACTTGACCTCTTCCCACATCTGGAATTATAGAGCGCGCGTCGTTGGAATAAAACTGTCAACCTTGACAGTTTTGCGGGGCCGCAGTCTGACCAGGGCATTAGAACAGAAGCGTATGATCCGCTGTTTCAACGTCCTGCTGGCTCAACGATCCACTTTCCGTTGAGCAGGACGCCTTTAACGCGCCTCAGGGCATGAATATCGGCCAGCGGATCGCCTTCGACCAGAAGAACGTCGGCCAGCTTTCCTGTTTCGATACTACCAAGCTGCTCGGAAATGCGGAAGAATCGCGCATTCTCGGAGGTCCCGGCGATGATCGCTTCCATAGGCGTGAGACCACTCTCGACGAGCAGTTCCAGCTCGCGGGCATACGCCCAGCCGCGCTCCGCGTGCGGCACTGAAGAGTGCGATCCAACGACAATATGGGCACCGGCGTGTCTGGCTTTGCCAACAAACGCCATCATTTGTTGAAACGCCTTGACGTGGATCGCCGTCGTCTCAGCATCGCCCGAGCGCCGCTCGAATACGGCCAGGGTTGGTGAGACAAATGTTTGCTTCTCCACCAGAAGTATCCAGCAGCGCGCTCGCGCGTGACGAGTTGAGATCGATATCATTCCAGACCCGATAGCGGCCTTCACGTCGAAAGTTGTTGTCGGCGATGACGCCCTGCCTGTACTTTTCAGCCACCTGAGGAGGCAGGAGCGCAGTGCCAAACGAGGTCACATGCTCGATGCCGTCGACACCGGCTCGAATTGCGTCGCGTGCATCGACGATCTCGAGGTGGGCAGTCACGGGCACACCTCGTTCGTGCGCAGCATCGGCAGCCACGCGAATCAGTCCGAGCGGGAGCCGGAAGTAGACCTTGATCACCGATGCCCCCTGCGCGATGAACCGATTGACCGCCGCACGGGTCTCTTCTGCATCTCTGACTATGAACGCATCGTCGGGATAAGCCGGCGGGGGCGAGTCGAGATGCGGACCGGCAAGAAAGAGCCGTGGTATCGGGGCGCCGGAACTGCGAACGGCGTCATAGGCCTCAATCCAGGCGCCCGGATCCCGCACCGAAGTGACACCATGTGTGAGGTAGAGTGCTGGGAGACCGTTGTCACGATCCAGATGAAAGTGTGAGTCAACCAGGCCGGGGAGGAGCGTCAGACCGCTGGCATTGATGACCTGGGCACCGGCGGGCAGTCTGGTCCCGCGCGGGCCAACATCAACGATCTGCTCACCTTTGATGACGACCACTGCGTCGCTGACCGGAGGCCCGCCACGACCGTCAATGAGCTTTGCTCCCACGATGGCGATGGATTGAGATGAGCCGGGCCGGGCGACTTCATTGACTTCGCGAAGCGTCCGAGTCTGGACGACACCCGGAAGAAGGAGAGCGGCAAGAATTAGAGATTTGAAGACCATAGCGAGCGCCGATAGTATACAGTCTGCTGGGGTTGGCCAAGCCGGCGCCGCATCGCAGGTCGTCGCGGTGCTCTTCCTGTCAGTTACTCAGCTGCGAAAGAGCACGCGGGACGCCGTGCGGTCCCAGGCTGCGCCCCCTTTGCGACGAGTGTCTCATATGATTGAGAAAGCCCGAATTCAACAACTTGCTTCCGACTTCAAGCAACGCTACGGCACGAAGCCGGCCACCGTTCTCTGGGCCCCAGGACGAATCAACATCATCGGAGAGCATGTCGATTATGTCAGCTACCTGCCAACTTCCTCAGTCGCTTTCGGAAGCCGTGAGAATGGCATGCTCATGCTCGTTCGCCCGTCAACCGATGGCCTCATACGCGGCGCGTCGACGAACGCCTCTTATGAGCCATTCACCTTCGATCTAAGCGAGACGCCCATAGGTGGGCGCACAAAAGATTCTCGAATCGAGCTGGAGAGAGCACATCTTCTCAAGCCCGCGCCCCGAAGCTCACTGGTCAAACTACATCAGAGGCGCCGTCGCCTTCGCGCGCTTCAAGTTCGGCGTGGACATCAACCGTGGTTTCGATTTCCTCCTCGATTCCAACCTCATGGCAGGCGGAGGTGCCTCTTCCTCGTCTGCTCTCGTCATTCTTGCGGGCGCGGCGCTGCGGATAAGTAATGGCATGACGATCGATCGCCGTGAGCTCGCCAAAGACTCATCTCTTGCCGAGTGGTATCTTGGAACTCGCGGCGGCGCCCTCGACCATATGGTCATCTGCCTGTCGAAGGCTGACAGCGCGATAGACCTAAGTTACGCAGATCAATCAGTCACCCAGGTTCCCTTGTCTGCAAGACACTTCTCCTGGGTCACCTTCTTTTCTCACCCCGCAAACAAGGGGCGCGAACTGATGTTCGAATATAACGAGCGAGCTGTCGTCTCGCGCGTAATCATTCCGGCAATGCTCGGCGACACCGACCCGGAAATGGTTTCAATGCAGGCAATCGAGGCACTGCCTGATGAGATCGCGATAGGCGAGTTCGCGAAGGCCTGGCCCACCGCTTTTGATGAGGCAAAGCGGCTCTTTCCCGATCTCTTCCGAGCTCGTCGAGAGGTCCGCCTGAAGATCCGGCCTCGTGCCAGGCATCACGAGGGCGAGGTGATGCGGGCGAGAGGAGCCTCGGCTTTCCTGACTCTTGCGAACAACACTGAAGTGATGAGGAGGCTGGGCATACTCATGAACGAGTCACATGCCAGCCTTCGGGACCTCTATGACGTCTCAACCGACGAAGTCGAGGAGCTCCGCGACGTCATCAGGTCGAGTCCCGCCGTCTTCGGTGCTCGTCTCATGGGTGGAGGGTTCGGAGGAAATATTCTCGTCCTGACGCCGACCGTAGCGGTAGCTCAGCTCATCAATCGCGTCCAGGCAGATTACTATTCTCCCCGCGGCCGCGACGCTCGCGGTGAGCGAGCCATTATGGTTTCGACGCCTGGGCCGGGCTTAGGCGAAATCAGGCTTCAGAAAACATAAGCCACTGCAATGTTCACCTGGTTATTGGTCGAGCGCCCCGGCAGGTAGTCGGTCCAGAGACGCCGGTACTCGAGTGACAAGAGAAAACTCGGACGAAGCTGATAAATCACATTGGCGAAGGCTGACTGATTTCTGAACCTGGTCGCCAGATCAACAATACCGAGCCTGATGTCGCTGTTTCGCGGGCTCTCCTGCCCATACGCGAGATTGAACTCGATCTCCCGACGGAGCTGGTAACTGAGCTGAACCCAGCCACCAGTTGAGTGAATGCCCGCGATGTGCGTCGTTGGGAGGTCAACCGGTCCGGAAAAAGCGAACAGTTTGTCGATCCTGCCGCCCGTGATTCCACCCAGGCTTACGGACCGCCCAAAGTAGAACTCACCGCTCAGGTCGAAAGACCGTCCCAGCGGCACCTGCCAGTCGCCGCTGACGATGTAGCCATCGACCGCCCGGTTGTGCGAAAAGCCGTAGCGCCCATAGTGTCCCGCCACGCCGAATTCCATTTTCCTGTCAGAGTCGAGAGTGTGCCGAATCGCCAGACGTGACTCGACGCTCGGTTGTGCCGCTAGTGGAATACCGTTGACGGACTCGCCCGTCGGAAAGACAGCGCTGGCCTGCGCGACGAACTCCGTGCCGGGCGAGAGTCGTGCCCGGTGTTCAAAAGTGATCTGCGGGCGCCATTGCCACAAATTCCCGGCATTCGAAAGCGCCGGAAACCAGACCTGTGCAAGCGAGGTGGGATTTAGCGGGGAGATCACCGGCGATTCCTGCCCAACGAAGACCGACGTTCTCTCCCAGTCGAGGCGAGCTCCGGCTGTACGAATTCTGAAGGCACCCAGTGCGTCACCCTCGTAGGTTCCGACCGGACCGCCATAGAAGTCCATATTGATATGTGCCGTCAACCTCGCCCCTGCGACGTGAGGACCCTCCATCTGCAGTCCGATTTGTGTCTGCCGGAAGGTCGATCCGAAGGTTGACTGATTGGCAGGGTTGTTCGGCGTTGGCACAACGGCGGTGAGAGGCTCAACGCGCTGAAGATCGTTACTATTGTAGTAGAGATTTGCGAGGATCATTCCCGAGAGGCGGATGCGAAATCGTGATTCGCTCTCTACCTTAGTCTGAGCCTGTTCCTTGATCTGGGTGCTATTGATGTCGAGCTGCTCTTCAATCTTCGATACTCGATCACTCAATGCTCCCGTCGCCGGGCTCTGCGGCGCCCGTGCTGCGGCCTCGGCCAAAACTGCCCCGCCCGAGTCCGAAGACGACGCAGGCTGAAGGGCAATCTCAGCCCCGTTATGCTTCTCGACTTCAGAGCGCAGAGCGGCCAGCTGCCGGTTGGTCATTTCGAGTTGATTGAGCAATTCGTCGCTTCGCTCGCGAGCTCGGCGTGCTTCCTCCTGCGCCTGTTCGGCGGCGGTCTGAGCTCGCCGGATTGCTTCAAGCAGCTCGCTGTCTTTACGCTTCTGTTTCGGACCCGCACTGACAGACGCCGCGAGGGAGATCACCAGAAGAAAAGACATCAATGCTTTCATCTTCGACTCCTATTCCATACCGTCGTGGCCGACACCGTCATGATTGATGTCAGTGGAAGATCAATGAAGAATCGCGCGCCGGCTGACGAATCCTGATCGAGCCAGATTCTTCCCTTATGTGCCGTAATGATGCTCTGCGCAATCGCCAGACCGAGACCCGTTCCGGCGCGCTTTCGATCACTGACGAATGGCTCGAAGAGACGGGCGCGCAGACTCTCGGGCACTCCCGGTCCGGTATCCGCAATCTCGATCTGAGCGCGATTGTCGCGGGCTTCGGCGCGGATGATGATTGAACCACCATCGGGCATCGCTTGAATCGAATTCATGCAAAGATTTTCGAGCACGCGGCACATCCGGTCATAGTCGAGAGTGATCCACAGGTCGTCGGGAGCGGTCGACTTGAGCTCGACTCGAGATGCCGAGGCCGCCTCATGCACCTCCTGGTCGACGCGACCGATGAGGGATGCCATCGAATGGCGCTCGAGGTTGAGCCTGTAGCTGCCATGCGAGAAGTCGAGCAGTTCGGTCAGCATAGCGCTCATTCGATCGGAGGCCCGACTCTGACTTACCAGCAGAGCCTCACGCCGTTCAGGCGCTAGCGTGTCGCGTCCGAGCATTTCGGCCGCCGTCGAAATTGCAGCCAGCGGACTGCGCAGATCGTGAATGATCGAGCTCGCCATCTGGCCGATCGTCGCCAGTCTCTCCCGCCGTATCAGCTCGGCCTGCCCCTCTTTGACTGAGCTTCGCATCTGATTGAATGATCGAGCGAGCTGTCCGACTTCGCCCCCCGCATTGATATCGATCGGGTAGTCATAGTTGCCGCGCCCGAACTCGCGAGCTCCCTCCGTCAGGGACTCGAGAGGTCGTGTGATCCGCTTGGAGATGAAATAACTCAGGAGGAAAGCAAGGGCGATGCTCACCGTCCAGAGGATGATAAGCAGATTCGAGATCTGGCCGAAGAGTCGGCCCGCATCTCGTAGCGATCGCAGTACAACAAGCTGGCCGACGCGCTCACCTTGAAAACCGTTTAGAGGACGAGCAAAAGCAAACGCGACGTCGCCACGCAGCCTGACCTCGAGCGGGCTCTCAGCTGATGCCTCTTCAAGTCTCTTCGCAGGGATTGCCTCGAAGAGGCGAGGCTCCAGAGAGGGTTCGAGTGATGAGGCATAAAGGCGGTCTCCAACCAAAAAGACGACGTCGCTCTCTGCCCTCTGTTTTATCTCCAGCGCCGTCTCGCGTTCGAGCTCCACACCGGCACCAAGAACCGCCAGCGTGTAGTCCTGACCTGCGCTTCCCGACTGGACCACTACGGGCGTCAATACCAGCTCGAAGAGGCGCGAGCCAAGCAGTGCGAAGCCCTGAGCCTGGCGCTGGTCGACAGCGACTGAGCGAGCGGCCGGCAGCTCGTTCGGCTCCGAGACTGGTTCCCCATCGAGTTGTGCGATGAGCAGCTTCCCGCCTCCGTCGTAAAAGAGGATCAGGTCGACGCGTTGCGAAATGCTGCGATTGAAATCGGCGATCAATTCTCGAATTGTCTGAGCGTCGCTCGAGGCACGGGGATCGCCGACAACTGTCTTGACGATCGCAGAGTCAGCCATGGTCTGGCTGAGCGTGGCAAGAGCGCGAGCCTTCTCGTTCCAGATCGTATCGTAGAGAGGCAGGAGGGTCTTGACCTCTGCCTGGACCTGCCGTCGAGCCTGAGTGACGACCTGGTCGTTGATCACCCAGGCTGCAACCAGCAGGATCGCGGATGTCAGAAGGGCTGAGCCGAGAAATAGCCTGTCGCGCAGTTTGATCGCTGACCAGCGGAGCTTTTTGTAACTCGCTTCATGCGCCATTAATCTGAGGTATTGGCGGACGTGTTGGCGGGGGCGTTGCCCGGAGGGCCGCCCGATGAGTGCTGGCTCTGGGTTTGGTGTTCTTTTGAATTGTGCTCGGTTTCGGGCGCGGACCCTGAGGACTCAAGCTGGATCGCCCCGTTTGTCGGTCAAATTGCGTAGATTGAGATCCCGCTGCGGTACGGGAATCTCGATGCCTTCGCTTCGTAAGGCGGCAGCGACCTTTAAAGCAACCAGGCTTCGAACAGGCACCGCCTCGCTCTCCTTGATGACCCAGAAACGGAGCTCAAAGTTCAGGGCATTGTCACCAAATCCCATAAACAGGGCTACTGGTTTGGGTTCAGGCAGGACTCCCTTTTCGTCGGCGGCAACATCCAGGAGCAGCTTCATCATCTTCTCGGTCTCAGTTCCATATGCGACGCCGATCGGCAATTCGACTCTTCGACGCTGATCAGAGAGCGTCCAGTTGATTACCTTGCTGGCGATGAGCTCGCTGTTCGGAACAATCACCTCTGCTCCTTGAGCCGTGAGGACCGTGCATGACCTCGACCCCGAGTCGCTTCACCTCGCCGCTCATCCCACCCACTTCAATCGCATCGCCAACACGGATCGGCCTCTCGAATAGAAGAATCAGTCCGGATACGAAGTTGTTGACGATGTTCTGCAGGCCGAATCCGACGCCGACTCCAAATGCTCCAGTAACGAGGGTGAACTTATTGAGCTCGACACCGCCGGCGGCAAGCGCCATGAAGAAGACGATCAGGATCATGAGGTAGTACGCAAGCGTCGAAATGACATTCGGAATTCCACGTGAGAACTTAAAATGAGGAAGAACATCCTCCCTGAGAAGGAAGCGAACGGCACTTGCAAAAACAAACCCGAGCCAGAGAAAGAGCAGGAAGGTCAGGATACCGCCGAGAGTGAACCCGAGAGACCCGATGTTCAGCTGCGACCTGAGCATACGTCGAATGAGCCTGACCACCTGATCCTCTATCGAGAACAGGCCCAGCGTCGCGAAGCACCAGAAGACGAAGATAGAGTAGCCAATGATGCGCACGCCCCAGCGCGCTATCAGATCGCCTCGAAGTCGAACGGCAGCAATGCGCTGAGCTCGCTTTGTCTTGAGAAGCGTCTCGAATGTCAGGCTGATGACACAGAACGCTGTGTAGAGAACCGCTCCGATGTATATCGAATGAAGCGTCGCCTCACCCACAATTTGAGAGAGTGCGACATAGCCAAGAACGTTGGCCACAAGGCTGAAACCGAGAAAAGCAACAACGACATAGCTGCCGACTCGCACAAAATTCTGCATCGCGGGCGGGTGTGTAAATTTACTTTTGCGAATCCGGTCTGCCAGATAGATGAAGAGAGCGGAAACGAGGACCGCCCCAAAGGCGGAGACGATGCGCTTCAGAAATGGCGACGATCTCGAAAGACTGTCGAATTGAGCAACCGCATAGCAGGTTATCAGAGTCCAGACAATCAGATGCGAAAGCCGGCGTCCTCGCCTTGGACGGAGCCTGAAGCACCGGGATCAGAAACAGCAGGCCTGCAGCATTGAGGATGCCCAGCGGCGGCGCCTTGGCGAAGAGTATCAGGGCCATCACCGAGAGCAGCAGAGCGCATTCGACAGGTCGCTGCAGGAGATGAGCATCGTCTTCAGCGAGAATTCCGTCAGACAGCCACTGCTTCGTGCAGCGCATTACCTGGAAGAAAACGACGAGAAAGAGAACGAAGACGGCGACCGTCGCGCTCATGAGCCTCGGATGCGCAGCGATGAAGGCTTTGGACGACTCGAGGTCGCGGCCGAGAGATGATCCGCACAGCGGCCTCGATGCGTGTTGCCCCGCTGCGCGCGGCCGGTGACCAGAGCGGCGGGCTGTCACGGACAAAGAGCCGATCTCGGAATTCGGCTCGCTCCTGTCTGACTCTGTCGATGACATCCTTTGAGCGCGTGTCCTGTTGCGAGATCCGATATTGCAGCAAGAGGAGTGCACGCAGCCGATCCTGAGCGCGCGCCCGGACAGCCTTAACGCGAGAGAGCTCGTCGCTGATACGCGCGCTCAGGTTATCGAGACCGGTGCCCTGAAACTCTGTGAGCGTCGCCTCCCATTCTACGGTTTCATCGTTGAGAGCTCGCACGCGCTGCTCAAGGTCTTCAACCCTTCTTTTAAGCGCTCTCAGCATATCTCGCGACTCTCGCAAATGGCCTACCCAGACCGTATCGAGGTCGCGGAGTTCAACTGCGCTGGGAGACGTCTTGAGACATGGTAAGCGCCTCTGCCGCCTCTTCCTGAATGGCAAAGTCTCGAGCTTTGAGCTGGTCCTCCAGCGCCTTGTCTGCGGGATCGTCAGTAAGCTGCTTTTCGAGGCTTTTGAGTGAGTTCTCAAGGCGTTCGATTCGCTCAGCGACGTCGGATAGCGGAATTGCCTGTGGCGGGACAGATGGATTGGGAGTGGGTGTCTCCTTAGCTTCTTTGGCGGGGCTTTGCGATGCCACCTCGGCGACGGCGTGAACGACTCGAAGCGTTCCGAACGCGGAGGTGCAAGCAGCCAGAAGAATGGCAACACGCCATAAGGCGATCCATCGAGGCGAGACTGAGCCGGTGTCGATACGGCTGCACACGCAATAATTACCCTGTCTTCTTGTATGGGCGCGAGTCTGTCTCGAGCCGGTAGTCCTCGCCAAACTTGTTGCGATGTGGCCGTGAAATGTAGCCTTGCTCATCTAGCCTGATAACTCCGAGGTCAAAGCGTGATCCGGTGACCTGAAGCGGGCGACTCTGAGCCGCGAGCTGCTCCGGGTCACTGCGCTCATGCCATATCTGAAGGCGGTATTTTCCCTCGGGGACATCATTGATGGTGAACTGCCCATCGACCTCGCTGACTCCGAAGAGTGGTGTGTCGAGCGCGACGACGACCGCGCTCATCTGCGGATGAATATTGCAGAAGATGTACGAGATGCCGGGCCGGCTGAAGACGACCGGCCTGGTCTCGCCGCTCGCATAGAGGCCGAGGTCGAAGCGCCGGCCGTTGTATAACGAAAAGACGTTGTGGAAGAAGGGATCCTGGTTCGGAAAGTCGACCTCGGAGCCGGCTGGAATGGCCACGATATGAGGGCTGAATCGCTTGTCCCTCTGAATCAGCGTCCGCCGGGCATGCGCAACCCTGGAATGCCCGTTGCCGCCTCCCTCGAGCCAGACGACTACGCCGCTTGCGTCGCCCTTGCCGTTGCGAAGCTTGAGCTTCGGGTTGAGAAGTTCGATGCGTCCCTGGACGACGGCTGCGAGTGGTGCTGCCCCTGTCACGCGATGCGGCGAGGGCAGCAGCAGCGGGCAGAGGATGAGCAGAAATAATAGGAGACGAAATGCCATGCTTTCTCAGTACCAGTCCGCGGATGCAAAGCGCCAACCCACCGCGAAGGGGCTGCGTTTCAGTCTGCGCACCGAAGGTGCGCGAGGACATCAGCCGGCGGTGGAACCGCCGGCACATGACCACATCCTCCGCGCCCCGGCAGGGCGCGGACCGAGAGCCGCAGAAATGCTATTGCGGCGCAAACATTGTGGATTCAACTGAGTGTTCGCGCAAGTCCTGGCTCCGGCGTCCTTCCAGGACGCGATGCTCTTTTGGCGATTTCGTTCCGGTGGTTTCACTACCGGCTATGCCTCGCGCACCTTCGTGCGCGGGAATTGCCCATGTGCCTGGCTCCTGACAACAATCCGATTCTTGAGCATTGCCCCTCGCTACCTTATCCGAATCGCTGACGGGATGCCGCTACTTCTTCGCATTTGCATTTTCGCTGGAGGCTCGGCGACTCTCAGGACTCTGCTTGTCGAGATCAATACCCAGACGCTCTGCCTTCCGATACAGCGAGTACCTGCCAATGCCCAACAGCTCTGCAGCCCGCAGCTTGTTCCCGCGGGTATACCGCAAAGTTGTCAGGATGTGATTCCTCTCTACCTCCTCGAGGGTCAGCGGTACACCGTCCACGACATCTGGAACCATTGGAGGAGGCTTCGGCTGGTTGAGCGGAGTCGGCGTGAACTGCGTGAAGTCCTCCACCAGCAGCTTTCCGCTGGTGTTGAGAGTCACCGCTCGCTCCACGGCATTCTCCAGCTCACGAACGTTCCCCGGCCAGTCAAGATGACACAGCCATTCAACCGTCTCGGGTGCGGGATTTACCCGGCGCCCGAGCTTGGCGCACGTTCGATTCAGAAAGTGCTCTACCAGTAGTGGGATGTCCTCCCGGCGTTCGCGAAGCGGCGGCAATTCAATATTGATGACGCTCAACCGGTAGAGCAGGTCACGTCGGAAGTCGTCGCCGGTCAGGAGCTCGGCAATCCTCCTGTTGGTAGCCGCGACGATCCGCACATCAACTCGCCGCGTATCGCTGGCTCCTACGGGACGCACCTCCTGCTCCTGAAGGACTCTAAGCAGTTTTACCTGAAACGCCGGAGAGGTCTCAGATATCTCATCCAGGAAGATCGTCCCACCAGACGCCGTTTCGAAGATTCCCCGATGAGGCCCCGCCGCGCCGGTAAATGCGCCTCGCACATGCCCGAAAAGCTCAGATTCGAGCAGCGTTTCGGTGAAGGCCCCGCAATTCACCGGAATGAAAGGCCGCGGCTTCCGCGGCGAGCTTTCGTGCAGTGCGCGGGCAATCAGTTCCTTGCCCGTTCCGCTCTCGCCGCTGATGAGCACGGTTGAATCGGTCGCTGCTACACGAGCGATAACGCGATAGACAGTTACCATGACCGCGCTCCGGCCGACGATCGATGTTCTGATCTCCGGCTCCCGCGCTTCGGGCATCGGCGCTCGCCGCTGTGCCCGCCATTCGCGTGCCCGATTGAGCATCGCCAGCAATTCAGCCGAGCGAAACGGCTTGCCGATGTAGTCGAAGGCCTCCGCCTGAACTGCCTCTGCCGCAGACTCCATCGAGCCGTGCGCAGTGATGACTATCACCGGGACATCGGGAACCAGGCGCTTGAGCTCACGGAGGACGTCGATACCCGAGGTGTCACCCAATCTGAGATCGAGCAGCACCGCTTCAAAATCGCGCTCCTTGCAGGTTCTGAGGGCCTCGGTGCCGTTGGCAGCGAGTGTTGTGTCAAAGCCCTCGAGCTCAACAAGATTCTGAGCTACGACTCTGAATTCGGGATCGTCGTCGACAATCAGTATTCTGCCTGAGGCTTTGACCTCGCTTTGCGACGACATGATCTTGGTAGGGGCTGGAGGTAAGGAGTTCCACCTCCGCGGTGCTCGCCAATCAGCCCAGACCCTTGAGCGAGACGAGCATGTTCCTAACGTTCCGGGTCGATTCAAGCACGGCCGTCGGTTCAAATCCGCAGTGCACCATACAATCCCGGCACTTCGGATTGCCGCTCGCGTGGCCGTAGCCTTTCCAGTCGGTGGACTCGAGAAGCTCCTTGTAGGACTTGGCGTACCCGTCGTTCAAGAGGTAGCAGGGCTTTTGCCACCCAAAGATGTTGTAATTGGGGCTGCCCCACGGTGTGCAGTCGTAATCCGTTTCACCCATCAGAAACTTGAGATAGAACGGTGACTGATTGAACTGCCACTGCTTGCCGCGGGATGTCCTCGCCGGAGCAAGCACCTCGCGGAAAAGGGATCGAGTCTGCTCGCGCCGCAGGAAATGGTCCTGATCGGGCGCCCAGGCGTAGCTGTAACCCGGAGAGATGGTCATTCCGTCCACGCCCAGTTCCGTGAGCTTGTCGAAGAGGCCGTGCAGCTGCTCCGGGCTCTCACCATCGAAGACCGTCGTATTCGTGGTCACGCGGAACCCGCGGCTCTTTGCCGCCTTGATCGCGCTCACCGCAACGTCGAAGACTCCCTTTCTGTCAACCAGTTCGTCATGCCGCTCCTCCAGACCGTCGACATGAATGCTGAAGGTCAGGTATTTGGATGGCGTGAACCGGTCCAAATTCTTCTCGAGGAGAATCGCGTTCGTGCAGAGATAGACAAAGCGCTTGCGCTCGACCATGCCCTGGGCAATGACATCTATCTCGGGATGCATGAGCGGCTCGCCGCCGGCGATGGTTACGACGGGCGCACCGCATTCTTCGGCAGCGCGCGAAGCACTCGTCCGGAGTCATGTTGCGCTTCAGAATGTCGGACGGATACTGGATCTTGCCACAGCCCACGCAGGCGAGATTGCAGCGGAAGAGCGGCTCGAGCATGAGCACCAGCGGGTAACGCTCCTGACCGGTGATCTTCTTCTTAAGGACGTATGTCCCGATCTTGAGCGCCTGATGAAACGATATGCCCATGCGGAGATCCTAGCATATCGGAAGCGGTTAGCGAACAGCCTTATGTGGTTACCGTTGTGAGGCACACGAGCCGCTCAGACTTCCGATCCGTGGCATCCCACGCATGGGATGCGCGCAAGGTGCGCCTGTGAAGCCCGGGCGAAGCCCCGGATTCGCGAGCAAAACCAATTGGCAGCCCGCAGGGGCGCCATACGAACACAATGGACGGTTCGGATGCGCCCCGCGGGGCTACGGCGTTACGTGCGGTACCCAGGGCTTCGCCCTGGCATTTCAGGTCGCACCTTTGGTGCGCAATTCCAGAGCCGCTTTCATCGATGCGTATTTTGAGACAGCCTTCTTGTCCGTGCCCGTCCCCTATTGTCCGCCCGACCGAGCCTGCTGTGCTGCGGGAGCCGGTTTCCTCGGCAGCTTCTCATCGCGCATCGCCGCGTTATAGAGAAACGCCGCCATGATCGTCGAAGCCTGCTTCATATCATCCGCCTGAATCCGCTCGTAGACATCCATGTTCGAATGATGCGTCCGAGTGTCATACTCGATCGGATCCTGAATGAACTGGAAACCCGGCAGCCCTACGGCATCAAACGACAGGTGATCAGTGCCGCCTGTATTGGCCGAGGTCAGCGTCGATGCCCCGAGGTCCTGGAATGGCGCGAGCCACGCTCTGAAGATGCCTCGAACCGATTCATTGCCCTGCAGGTAGACTCCACGGACCTTCCCCGTGCCGTTATCCAGATTGAAATAAGCCGAGAAAGTCGCGTGATCCGGTTTTATCGTCAGCGGACCCGTCGGAGCGGCTCCCGGCCCTCCTCCAGGCTGCTGGCCCGCAGGTGGCGTGGGGCGCGAGGCAAAGTGCTGGTTGACGTAGGCGCGCGAACCAAGCAGCCCTTCTTCTTCTCCGCTCCAGAGAGCAATCCGAATCGTCCGTCGCGGTTGTACACCAAGAGCCTTGAGTATTCGCACCGCCTCCATAGCCACTGCGCAACCTGCCCCATTGTCGGTCGCTCCAGTTCCGCTATGCCAGGAATCCATATGGGCTCCGACCATGACGAGCTCGTCTTTCTTGTCGGTACCGGGAATTTCAGCAACCGTGTTATAGCTCATCGGATCATCATCATAGAACTTGACGACCGTATTCAGCTCAACCTTGACCTTGACCCCTTTGGCCAGCATCCGGGCGATACGGCCATAGTGCTCGGGCGTGACAACAACTGCAGGCAGCACCTGCGGTGCGTTCTTGTCTCGCGGGCCGCCACCCTGAACGAAGATCGTTCCGCCGTCACCTATGCGGGCGACCTCGAGCGTTGCAGCGACCCCCTCCGACTTGAAGAACTCAACCCGCTTGGCGGCTACCTGGGCCTGCGCGCGAAACTGCCGCAGCTGTTCATCACTGATGTCACTCCGGCCTTGTCTCTGATTGTCGTTCGCCATGGCGAGTAGCTCTTCATCGGTCATGCGGTGTCCAGGCGGCTTCATCACGGCCGGCACGTCACGCATCGGATTGGCCATGACGATCATGCCCTTGAGCTTGCCCTTGTACTTGTCGAAATCGGCCTCTGTCTTGATGTCCGGAAGAACAACCTCAGCGACCAGAGGGCCATTGGTTCCAGGCGTCCAGGCCTTCGGATAGGCAATCAGCGGAAACGGCACCGGCTCGAGTACCTGCGCCGAGAATCGCTCCAGCGTCCAGCCCCGGCCAAATGGCCCCCAGGGCTCGATATGTGCATTCTGCAGGCCCCAGGAGGCGAGCTGCTCTTTGGTCCACTCATTGGCATGCTTCATGCCGGGCGATCCTGTCAGCCGCGGACCGATGACATCGGTAAGATAGCTCAGCGTCTCCATGACCTGAGAGTGTTCCAGTCCCTCGGTTCTGATCTTCTTGATCATCTCGAGGTCGACCTTCTCTACCGGCGCCATTTGCGCGCCGGCCGACAGTGTGAAGACAAGTAGAACGGTGATGGGTGTGATCACCCTATGTAACAGACGATGCGTCATTTTTATCCTCCTGAAGAACCTGAAAGGCTGTCCAGAGAATAATGGCGTTGCCGAAAATACGCAAAGAACCCGGAGGAGTTAGCCTGACCCATTTGAAATACGCCCACTTGCTCAGTATGGAGTGCGGCGACTTGTCGCCGCTTTTGATTTAGTTATTGCTGTGATAAGAAGAATCGGGCACGTAAGCCACAAATGCAGCAGTAACTAACGCAAAAGCGGCGACAAGTCGCCGCACTCCATACTAAGCCAGTCGACGCGCTTCAGTTGGCTGATGGTTGTGGCTTCTCGCCGCGCTCGGCGAGTCTTGCGACAAACATGAGGAGTTCTGAAGGCTCAACCGGCTTGGGTACATGCATCTGGTACCCGGCAGAGAGTGCACGGATGCGGTCATCGTGGCGGGCATACGCAGTCAGAGCGATCGCCGGAACAGGCCTTTCACCTTTCGCCTTTTCGCGCTCACGCAGCGTCTCAAGCAGGCATGTAGCCGTTCTGATCCGGCATGCCGATGTCCGAGATAAGCACATCGGGACGCCATGTTTCGAGAACGTTCAAAGCCTCGGCGGCAGACGGGGCAGTCTGTACCTCGGCTCCCTGCTGCGCAAGAATCATAGCGACGACCTCCCGGCCATCCGCATCGTCATCCACAACGAGGACACGCCTTCCCTGAAGTGACTGCAGTCCTTCCATCGGCCCGCTCATCTTTTGTCCTCCTTGGTGGGAAATGCAGTCGGCTCCGGGAAGACAGGCACGACAACGGTGAATGTCGCTCCCTGACCCAGGCCCGGGCTTTCAGCGCTTACTGTCCCTCCATGCAGTTCAACCAGGTGGCGAACAATGGCAAGCCCCAGACCCAGACCTCCATGTTGTCGATTGAACCTCGCGTCCTCCTGCCGGAATCGATCGAAGACGTACGGAAGGAATTCCGGGTTTATTCCATTGCCGTTATCAGCGACCGTTATCTCCACATGGGAATTTATTCGCGCGAGAGCTACCTCAACCCTTCCTCCATTCGGAGTGAACTTGATGGCGTTCGAGAGAAGGTTCCACATGACCTGCTGCAATCGTTCAGCATCGCCCGACGCCATGTCAGCCGCAGGATCGAGCGAGACTGTCACCTGAATCCCCTTTGCATCCGCAGCCGGGCGGACTGTATCGACAGCAGCCTCGATTACGGCTCCAAGCGGCACTGGTCCAACATCGAGACGCATCTTCCCGGTGATGATTCGTGAGACATCAAGCAGGTCATTGATCAATTGGTTCTGAGATTTCGCGCTTCTCTCAATGGTCTCCAGAGCGCGCGCCGATTGTTGCGGGTCCAGGTTTCCGTTTCGCAGGATTCGCGCCCAGCCGCTGATCGAATTGAGTGGCGATGTAAGTTCGTGCGAGACGGTAGCCAGAAATTCATCCTTGAGACGGCTGGCCTCCTCCGCGCGAAAGCGAGCCTTTTCGGAAGCCAGCCTGGCCTCCTTCTCGCGCTCGAGCAGCTTTCCAAACTCCTTCTCAAGCAGTTTCCGCTCGCTGACGTCCCGGAACACGAGTACGAGCCCGGTGACATTGCCCTGTCCGTCTTTTATTGGAGCAGCGCTGTGATCTATTGAAACCCGGCGCCCCATCTTCCCGACAATCAATGCATTCTTCGAGAATCCGCCGATCCCACCGGCGGCCAGCATCTGAGTTACGAGCTGGTTGTCCTGGCCCGGTGTCTCTTCGTTGATGACCTCGAAGACCTCACTCAGTTTTTTGCCTACAGCCTCGCCATCGGCCCAACCGAGCATTGATTCCGCCGCCGGATTCATGAGCGTGATCCGTCCTTCGACATCGGTCGACAGAACACCATCGCCGATACTCTGGAGCGTGGTCGTCAGCCAGGCTTCGCGATCGCGCAGCGCCTGCTCAGCCCGGCGCAGGCGGAGCATCGCACGGACGTTGGCGACCAGTTCTTCGCTGTCAATCGGCTCGATCAGATAGGTGTCGGCGCCGCCTTCCAGCCCACGGACGCGATCGCTGGCTTCGAGATATGTGGCAGAGGTCTGAATGATGAGAACCGAGGCGGTAGCTGGATCCGCTTTGATTCGGCGGCAGACGTCGATACCGCTCATGTCCGGCAAGCGGACGTCGAGCAGCACAACGTCCGGCTTCAACTCAGTCACCAGGCGAAGCGCCTCTTCGCCGGTACACCCCTCATTAACCTCCAATCCGGCCTGCCGCAAAGTTCGGCTCTTGAGATACCGGCTGGCTGCAGTATCGTCCACATTCAGAATAATCGGCTGCTGCGGCTTACCCATTGATTTGCTATTCAATCAGATGCCAGACGAGCCCCGGAGCTGCGGTAAGGCTCTCATTACCTCTTCCAACAGCTTGTCGGAGAGGAGATGCTCTTTAGACAGTATGGCTTGAGCCCTGACCATCAATTCTTCACGCTCGGTGGCCGTTAGAGACTGGGAGGTAATAATGATAACGGGGATTCCACTTGTTAAGGGGTCATCCTTAAGCCTGGTCAGCGCATCCGGACCACTCAACCCAGGCATGTTAAGGTCCAGCAGGATCAGGCTCGGAACCGCTTTCCGCGCAATACTGAGGCCCTCCTCCGCGCTGCTTGCTTCGATTAGGACCACGGGGACGTCCTCTAACATCTTGGCGAGCAAGTAACGTGCCGAATCATCGTCGTCGATCATCAAGACCATCGGGGTTCTTGCCGGATCAGGGAGCGCCGGCTTAACAACCTCTACCTCTAATGGAAGAGGTACTTGCTGTTCAGCCGCCGGGTAACGAACCGGTATCGTGACCGAGAACACCGAACCCGTACCAGACTCACTTTCAACCCCGATCGTGCCGCCAAGAAGCAGTGCCAGCCTCCGCGAGAGCGGCAGCCCAAGGCCAGTCCCCTTAGAGCGACTCTGAAGGCGATTCTGAATCTGGGTGAACTCCTCGAAGATCCTCACCTGGTCAACTGGTGCGATGCCGATCCCCGTGTCCGAGACCAGGAAGGTGACGCTTCCATTTTCGATGGAAGTGCGTACACATACCTCTCCACGTTCAGTGAACTTGAGGGCATTTGATATGAAGTTGCGAAGAATCTGCGTCAGCTTTGCCTCATCGGTGTAGAGCGTCAGTTCGGCTGAATCATCAAAAATGAGCTCAACCTCCTTGTCAGGCAGGATCGGCCGGAAGACACCGCGCAGCGTGCTGAAGAGATTCTTGATCGTAAACTCGGATGAATGAACCTCCACTTTGCCTGCTTCGATCTTGGCGAGGTCCAGGAGGTCATTGACCATTTCGAGGAGGCCGGCAGCTCCATGATGAATGAAAGTTACCTGCCTCTCCTGTTCTTCCGTGAGATCGCCATCGCTTCGCCTCAGCAGAAGCTGCGAAAGCGCAATGATCGAGTTGAGCGGCGTGCGGAACTCATGACTCATATTGGAGAGGAATCGCGATTTCATCTGATCGGCCTCTCGCAGGCGAACCGCTGTCTCATCCAGCTCCGCATAAAGCGCCACCACGCCTCGATTGGTATCCTCCAGCTCAGTATCGAGACGGGCGAGATTGTCCCGGCATTGCGCGAGCTCGTCCAGTAGACGCAGGAACTCAGCGTTTTGATGCTGAATCTCGTCGAAGGCGGTGTGTTGCGGGGCAATAAGCAGCTGGTTGGCAATTTCGCCGATGCGTGACGGTGTCACCGTGGGGGCCTTCGCGGGCAAAGTCTTGCGAAGCGAGACATTCGTTCCGCCGGTACTGTCGGTCTTGAAATCACAATGGTCCATTAGACGCCTGGCACCGGTGATTCCGAGTCCCATCCCGGTTGTCGACTGGTATCTTCCGTCGAGAATCGCACCAAGTTCCGAAATGCCTGGCCCATTGTCCACAACCTCCACCAGAAGGACCTGCGGACGGCTCAGATTCTCAATCAGGAATTCCACCCTGCCACCCTGCGCGTAGTTGAAGGCATTGCGCGCTATCTCCGAGACGGCCGTCGCAATGCGCGACTGATCCTGACGCTCGAATCCCAGGATGTTGGCGATTTGAAGCGCGCGCTGTCGAGCCACGACGACGTCGTGTTCATGGGTGATGCTGAGCCTCAGAATTGGCCATCTCATATTGCTGTCTGCTGTCTGCCAACGAGAACGGTGACGTCATCGCGTCCGCGAGCAAAATCCCGGTAAAGCGTCCCTGCAATCAGACCTGGATGG
>CAVUOF010000002.1:0-177271 GCA_963743045.1 uncultured Acidobacteriota bacterium | reverse complement strand
GAGGCGCAAACGAGTGGGCTTCAGGGCATCTTCGAGCCTGCCAGCGATGATGCTGGCGGCGATGACTATCCATGGCGTCGTGCGATTCGCGGCGCAGCCGGCCGCCGAGCTGCCAATAAGGCGCCTGGACGGCAGCTCGATCTCTCAGGGGGAGATCGATGCAACCGTTTCACGCTTGATGAGCGCCGCGGAGGTAACTGGGACCGGGATCGCCATTTTCAACAACGGCAAAGTCGCCTGCCTGAAGACCTACGGATTCCGTGACAAAGAGCGGAGTCTGCCACTGACCGAAGATTCGGTGATGGCTGCGGCTTCATTCACCAAGGTCGCATTCGCTTACCTCGTCATGCGGCTTGTCGACGATCGGGTTCTCAATCTCGACAAGCCGGTCAGGACTATCTCCCCAAACCGCTTCCGGATTACCCGGCATATCGGGATCTGGCTGACGACTCTCGCTACAGGAAGATCACGCCTCGGATGCTGCTTAGTCATACCAGCGGTTTCCCGAATTTCCGCTGGATCAATGATGACCACAAGCTGAATATCAACTTTGAGCCGGGATCGAGATATGCGTACTCCGGCGAAGGAATGCAACTCTTGCAGTTTGTTGTTGAGACCGTCACTAAGATGTCGTTGCAGGACCTGATGCGAGGCCGGGTCTTTCAACCGCTTGGAATGTCGCGAAGCAGCATGGTTTCGGAAGAGCGATTCGAAAACGATTACGCCAGCGGCTATGACGAGTGGGGACGCGCGCTGGGACACCAGCAACGTAAGACTGCCGATGCGGCGGGTTCCATGCAGACCACGGTGCGCGACTTCACGAAGTTCATGCAGGCCGTGATTGAAGGCGAGGGGCTGTCGAGGGCAGCGCGAGACCTAATGCTCAGCCCGCAGATCGAGATTGTTTCGAAGCATCAGTTCCCGACGCTTGAGACGGCGGCCACGGATGTGAACAAAGCCATTCGTTTGAGCTACGGATTGGGCTGGGGTCTCTACTGGAGCCCATACGGTAAGGCTTTCTTCAAGGAGGGGCACGACGAGGGATTTCGAAATTACACTGTCGTCTTTGACAAACCCAAAGATGGCATCGTCATCATGACGAACAGCTCCAATGGCGAAGGGATATTCAAGGAGCTTCTGGAGACCTTGCTCAAGAACACCTCGACGCCGATCGAGTGGGAGGGTTTCACTCCGTATAACGAGTTGCCTCCACGGAAGCCCTTGCCTCAACATACCGTGATCGCCCTTGATTCGAAGCTTCTTGACCGGGTTGTAGGCCGGTACTCCATTCCGCCTGATCTCGTCCTGACGGTTAAACGAAAGGGCGATCATTTGAGTATGCAGGAGAACGACGAGGCGCCAGCCGACTTATTTCCTGAAGGCGAGCTTCGGTTCTTCAGCAAGAGCTCCGATGATGTGGTTACCTTCGAGCTCGACGGTCAGGGGCGGATTAGCAGGCTCGTGATCCACACGGGCGGCCGAAGCATCCCCGTCAATCGGGTCAACTGATCGCTACAAGGCAGGATTGAGAAGCAGAGCCCAGGAAACCATGGAACAAACGGTACGTTGAGAAACGTATGTAATTGATATGGCCATCTCAGAACCGTCCGAACAGACTTCGCAGAAATCACTCCGTCTGTGGCCCGGCGTTGTCGCCGCAGTGCTGCTCCTGCTGGTGAGGTTTGCCCTCCCCGCCGTCTACCCCGAAGCGATGCCCTTTGCGGTGATGGGAGCGCTCCTCTTTGGTTTGGCTATCGTCGTCTGGTGGCTCTTCTTCAGCCGTGCGCCATGGCTCGAGCGTTTGGGCGCCATCGTTCTCATGACTCGTCGCGATTGTCGCGACACGGCGCCTCATCCACCCGTCGATTGCGAATGGGATGATGGGGATGATGTTCTTCATGTACGCCGTCCCAGCCACGTTGACCCTCGCCTTCGTCGCCTCGGTTGTTGCGAGCCGTCGCCTCTCCGCAGGAGCTCGGCGTGCAGTGATTGCCCTGGGAATTCTGCTCGGCTGCGGAGCATGGGCTCTCGTCAGGACCAACGGCATGACTGGCGGCGCCTCTTCGGATTTGACGTGGCGGTGGACGAAGACTGCGGAAGAACAGCTCCTGGCCAAGGGCGACGAGCCGGCTGTGTTACCGCCGGCTACGGCGGGAGTGCCCGCGGCAGTGAAGCCTCCCGAGGAAGCGCCCGTGGCCACAGCCGCCACAGCTTCGGCTGTTCCGGCGCCTCCAGCATCAGCGAAGGCGACAGCAGAGTGGCCAGGCTTTCGCGGGCCTGGCCGCGACAGCATCGCTCGCGGCGTCCGTATCGAGACGGACTGGTCGAAGTCGCCTCCGGTCGCGCTCTGGCACCGTCCGATCGGACCGGGCTGGTCGTCGTTCGCAGTCCATGGAGACCTCCTCTACACACAGGAGCAGCGCGGCAACGAAGAGGTCGTCGCGTGCTACAACGTGACCACCGGCAAGCCGGTATGGAGACACAGCGACCCGGCCCGGTTTTGGGAGTCGAATGGCGGCGCTGGCCCGCGCGGCACTCCTACCCTCGACAAGGGTCGGGTATTTGCATTCGGCGCGACTGGTATTTTGAATGCTCTCGATGCCGCTAACGGTGCAGTCATCTGGTCGCACAACGTAGCGTCTGACACTGGCGCAAAGCTTCCTGGCTGGGGCTTCTCCAGCTCACCGTTGGTTGCAAACGAGACAGTGATCGTCGCTGCCGCCGGCCAGCTCGTCGCTTATGACCGCGCCAGCGGAGATCCGCGATGGCGAGGGCCGGCCCACGGCGGAAGTTACAGCTCGCCCCAACTGTTGACGATCGGCGGTGTCCCGCAAGTCGTGTTGCTCAGTGAAGCGGGTGCAACCAGCGTTGCTCCTGCCGATGGCAAAGTGCTTTGGGAGTACGCGTGGCCGGGCGGGGATGTGATCGTGCAGCCGGCGCTGACGGCTGACGGCGACCTGCTGGTAAACACGCTCGCCATGACCGGAGGTAGCGGCACTCGGCGCCTTGCAGTCGCGCACGGATCCGACGGATGGAGCGTGAAAGAGCGCTGGCTGTCGAGCGGGCTGAAGCCCTACTTCAACGACTTTGTTGTTCACAAAGGCCACGCCTTCGGCTTTGATGGCAGTATTATCTCGTGCATCGACCTGGCGGACGGCAAGCGCAAGTGGAAAGGCGGGCGCTACGGCAACGGTCAACTCATTCTTTTGTCTGATGAGGACCTCTTGCTGGTGGTTTCAGAGGAGGGCGAGCTGGCACTGGTTCGGGCAGCCACCGACCAGTTCACCGAACTTGCGCGGTTCCCGGCACTCGATGGCAAGACGTGGAACCATCCGGCGCTGGCCGGCGATGTACTACTGGTCCGCAACGGCCAGGAGATGGCCGCATTCCGTCTTCCGGTCCAGGCGCGCTGATGGGGACACATCAGAGGCGTTAGAGCAGCCGAAATGTCTCGACGGCTTTCAAGTCGCGATCAAACGTTATCGTATGCCCGGCACCCAATGAACGATTGATGCGGCCTATCAGGGCATCACTGAAGTCCGCTTTCGTTGACCGAAAGTCGCGCCAGCGCTTGACGAGCTTCGTCGAGTCGGTCGACCTCGAACTGTGCGGTCGCAAATATCTGCTCGAGCGCTCGCGCGATCTCCTCTCGTGAATATCCATACGAAGTTCCCAGAACCCACTCGAGTTCACACAGCACGGCAGTGTTCACCACGAACTGTTCTCCACGATCGGTCGCCGCGTCGATAAAGGCGACCACCTTCGCGTACTGCGCCGGATCGTCGCGCGTCAGGTACCTCACGAGCACATTGGTATCCAGTCCGATCATCGTCGTCGCCGTCCGAACCTGGCTTTCATGCGCCTGGCGATTCCCTCGTCCATCTCATTGACCGAGACTGGCTGCTGCCCCGGACGGTGGAGGAGGCCGCCGAGCTCTCGAACGTGCCGCGTTATAGGCTTGACGACGACCGAGCCATCTTCCTGGACGACAAAGCTCAAGCGATCACCAGTATCGACACCCAGGTGCTCGCGCACCTCCTTTGGGATTGTTACCTGGCCCTTCGTGGTCAAGGTCGCTGTCGGCATTCTGGTCTCCTTACACGATCACAGATATCTTACCATGCTGTAAGGCCTCCCACTGTCTCAAAATCCATTGAGCCCAAGCCGAGGAGCAATTTGGAGTGCGGCGACCTGTCGCCGCTTTTGATTTAGGGAGTGCATTGATGAAGAAGAAGTGAGGCCTGCAAATCGTAGCGTTGCACTAACTAACCAAAAGCGGCGACAGGTCGCCGCACTCCAAATTGCTCCCGTTGCAGTGACGCAAGACGCCAGGAATCTTGACAGGTACTGCGCTGGCTGATAGAAGTATCAGCGCTGCGTGCGAAAACGCGAAGTGTCTTCGCTCTTTGTTCTCACTGAGGACCCCATGCCCCAGGTTCATCCTCGTGCCCGGTTGGGCACGATGCGAGCCCTTCTGTGCGCCGTTGTTGTGGCTATTGCGCCGGTCCTTGCGCCTGTTAGTACCTTGAGTGCCCACGCCGACGCGCAACCGGTCATTAACATCAGCCGACTGATCACGAGTGTTCAGCCCGCCCAGCTCCAGCTGATCGGAACGAATCTTACCGGCGACAACGGTTGCACCATGCCGTCCATCATTTTGAACGGCGTGTCGCTCCCGATCATAACCTTCACGGATACCCTTATAGCGGCTCAAGTCGACGCCTCAATCGCCAACAGTCCCGGAACGTATCGCGTGGTTCTGCAGGATTGTGATGCGGCCCACACAGCTGACTTCATCGTCGTCATCGGAGACCAGGGTCCTGAGGGGCCAAGCGGACCGTCGGGACCAACCGGGCCTGCGGCCAAGCCGATCCTTGTACCGGGGCCGAAAGGTCCGACAGGAGCTTTTGGAGAGCTGGGACCCTCAGGTCCGACGGGTGCGACAGGCCCGACAGGCGGCACGGGTCCGGCGGGCGCCCTGGGAGCGCTGGGGGCGACGGGACCCTCGGGACCAACTGGCGCCAGCGGGCCTACCGGACCACAGGGTCCTTCAGGGCCTTCGGGAGGACCAGGTCCGACAGGACCAACAGGGCCGGTTGGACCCACTGGACCTTCGGGTCCGAGCGGAACATTCGGAGTTCAAGGAGTTGCGGGTCCGAGCGGGCCGTCCGGTCCTTTAGGGCCCTCGGGGGCATCGGGTCCGACAGGACCAACAGGACCGGTTGGACCCACTGGACCTTCGGGTCCGAGCGGAACATTCGGAGTTCAAGGAGTTGCGGGTCCGAGCGGGCCGTCCGGTCCTTTAGGGCCCTCGGGGGCATCGGGTCCGACAGGGCCAACAGGACCGGTTGGACCCACTGGACCTTCGGGTCCGAGCGGAGCAATCGGACTGCAGGGAGCTGCGGGTCCATTCGGGCCGTCTGGCCCGTCGGGGCCCTCGGGGGCAACAGGTCCGACGGGACCAACAGGACCAATCGGGTCGGCCGGAGCGACTGGAGCTACGGGAGCAACAGGACCGGCTGGACCCTAATAACACCCTAGGGCGATTATCCTTGAGACGAATGTCGCCTCATCTTCATGATTCGTGGTTGCGCAGAGTCGGGCTTACGCTTTGCGTGTTGACTCTGGCTCTCACCCCTGTGAGCGTAGTAGGTGTGTCGGCAACCGACACGCAACCAATTATTACCAACATCCGCTTGATCACCGATGTTCAACCCGCGCAGCTCCAAATTATCGGGATGAACCTCACCGCGGGCATTGGTTGCGCAACACCCACAATTTTCGTCGGCGGCGTGTCGCAGCCGGTGATCACCTTTACAGATACCCTGGTCACGGCTCAGATCGACGACACAATCGCAAACAATTCTGGAACCTACCGTGTGGTCTTGGAGGACTGCGACCCAGCCCACTCCGTAAACTCATTCGTCGTTATCGGGGTGCTGGGGCCAGAAGGCTCGAGCGGGCCGAGTGGAGCACAGGGGCCCAAAGGCAGATCTCCTATCGTGGCGGGTCCGGCAGGTGCAAGCGGAGTTTCCGGTGCGCGGGGAGCAATGGGACCATCAGGCTTCACAGGATCGCTCGGCGCGCTGGGCGGGTCGGGAGCAACCGGGGCTCAAGGATCGACAGGACCCGTCGGATTGATAGGACCGTCAGGATTAGCTGGAGCGAGTGGCGCGACTGGACCGTCCGGGCCTCTGGGTCCGAGCGGGCCGTCCGGTCCTTTCAGGGCCCTCGGGGGCATCGGGTCCGACAGGACCAACAGGACCGGTTGGACCCACTGGACCTTCGGGTCCGAGCGGAACATTCGGAGTTCAAGGAGTTGCGGGTCCGAGCGGGCCGTCCGGTCCTTTAGGGCCCTCTGGGGCATCGGGTCCGACAGGGCCAACAGGACCGGTTGGACCCACTGGACCTTCGGGTCCGAGCGGAACATTCGGAGTTCAAGGAGTTGCGGGTCCGAGCGGGCCGTCCGGTCCTTTAGGGCCCTCGGGGGCATCGGGTCCGACAGGACCAACAGGACCGGTTGGACCCACTGGAGCCTTCGGGTCCGACCGGAGTATCCGGAATTGCAGGACCGGTTGGACCAGCCGGGCCAACTGGACCACCGGGCCCTATCTCATAGCCGTGGCATTTACGGTCCGGCCCTTTGCATCGCGGAAAGAAGTCTGACAGGTCGTTCGTTTTCTGGCATCAACACCTCACGTCGTCAAGCACCCTTGCAATCGAAGCCCTCTCGCGAAGAGCTTGTCTCATTCACTCTCCTGCTTGCTATTCTCGTCGTAAATCTTCTCGCCTTATCACCCGAACTTCTGATTAGTCGTGTCGACCTCAACGATAACGTCTTCCACTTCACCCTTGTCGACAGCATGGTGCGAGCCATCGAGCGAGGTTCAAGTGGCCTTGATTCATGGTCGCCCGAGTGGTCATTCGGGTATCCGGTACTTCGGACCTATCAACCACTCGCGCACGGCCTGGTAGCGCTTGTCTACTTTTGTCTCGGCAAGACCGTCACGCTGATGACGGTCTTTGTCTGGGTCCGATATCTCTCCGTGGCGCTTCTCCCGTTGACATTCTTTGTCACGGCACGCCTGATGAGGTTCTCGCCGCTCGAGGCCGCGGCCGCGGCATTGCTCTCACCTTTGATCTCGACAAACTTCCTCTACGGCATCGAATATGGAAGTTACCTGTGGGCTGGGAGCGGCCTCTTCACCCAGGCGATCGCCACTCACTTCTTCCTTCTGTCGATCGGACTGGCATTCCGTGCTCTCCCGAGTGGCCGCCATCTCGCGCTTACGGGCGTCCTCGTGGCGCTGGCGTTCCTCAGCAATTTTATCTACGGCTACATGGCCGCACTGACGATCTGCCTGCTCGCGGTAATCCCGGACGAGAGAGCTACTCTTGTGACTCGAGCAAGGCGTCTGGTCTTTGTGGGCGTGGTGACTTTTTTGCTCGTGGCGTGGGAGCTGGTGCCGATGCTCGCGGATGTCGGCATCATCAATCACAGCCGGTGGGAATCGGTCTGGAAGTGGGATTCATTTGGAGCCGGCCAGATTCTGGCGTGGCTCTTCACCGGCGAGCTCCTCGATCACGGCCGTCTGCCGGTGCTCTCGCTTCTCGTCCTTCTGGGCATCGGCGCAACACTCTGGGCCTGGCGCTCGGGGACCTTCCGGCGCGCGCAGCTCTTCGTAGCCGCGGGAGCAATATTCTGGATTCTCGTCTACTTCGGGCGACCCTTCTGGGGGCCTGCACTCGAGCTGCTTGGAGCAACACCCGACTTGCAGCTGCACCGCACAATCGGCGCTGTTCATGTCTTCCTTGTCCTGCTGGGTGCCTTCGGGCTGGCGGCTATCTGGCGCGCGCTCCTCGGGACAAGGCGAGCCATAGCAGCAATCCTGATAACGGCCGTGCTCCTCTACCCGGCGTTTCGCGAACGCGGCCGGTTTCTCTCCAACAATGACTCATGGGGTCGAAGGAATCTCACAGCGTTTGCATCGGAACGAGCATCGGTGGACGGCGCAATCGCCGATCTTCAGACGCATGGAGGCCGGGCTTACGCGGGTCTTGCAGCCTCGTGGGGAGGATCATTCAAGATTGGCGATGTACCGTTCTACGCGTTCTTGAGCAGAGCGCATGTGCCGGCTGTCGCCTTCCTCTACCATTCGATGGCGCTGACCGGAGACGTCATGGTCCGGTTCAACGAATGGGAACCTGACCACTATCGTCTCTTCAATGTCCGCTCCGTAGTGGCCCCTTCAGCGGCAAACTCTGCCCGGATTCCTTGCACCGCGTAAGGAGATTGGTCCGGTTACGGTCTTCGATGCTCCCGGCACCGGATACTTCGATGTAGTCGACGCGCCGGCTGCAATTCTCATCACCCGGCGCAATTTCTATGAGGTGAACGATCGCTGGCTTCAGAGCGATTGGGTGGCCCGGAAACAACACCTATTGCTCACGCTTTCCGGCTATGTGCCTTCCGGTCTGCTTCGGCTTTCTGCTGACGACAATTTACCGTCTCCGCCTTCCGGGTCTATTGCGGGGACTGTTGAGAGCGAGCATCAGGATGGCGAGACCTATGAGGCGCAGTTGCAGGCTGTGCACCCAGGATTTGCGCTCTTCCGAATGACCTGGCATCCGAAATGGAAGGCATATGTCGACGGACACGCCGAGCAGACGGTTATGCTTTCACCCGGCTTTGTCGGCGTGCCGTTGACTGCAGGGCGTCATGCAGTTCTCCTTCGGTATGAGCCTGGAAGGTGGAAGTTCTTCCTGGCTATCTTCGGATTACTTGGGGCGGTACTCATGGGAGTCGCCGAGTACCGCGATTTTCATGTCCGGTTGGCCCATCCTTACCTTTGAGACGATAGCCAGCCCGACGGCCCGGCGCCGCGCATGCGTTGGAGCCGGTCTTCTGCTGTTATCAATTCCGGTTTGCATCTCGCTATTTACCTCGGCTCTTCCTGACGGTCACGACGCATTCGAATACTTCCCGCGGATGGTGGAGTTTCATCAGAACATTTCGAGTGGCGTTCTCTTTCCGAAGTGGGCACCCGACTTGAGCCGGGGAACAGGACAGCCCCTGTTTCTCTTTAACCCGCCGATGATCTATTACGCGGGTGAGCTCTGGCACATCTTGGGATTCGATTTCATCACCGCGCTCAACCTCGCGTGTGTAGTCCTGGTGCTGGCTTCGGCTTTGGGAATGTTTCTCCTGGGCCGCCTGCATTTCGGCGACGGAGGAGGATGGCTGGCTGCGGCCGCGTACCTTTACGCCCCCTATTTCAGCGTCAACCTCTACGTCCGGTCCGACCTCGCGGAGTTTGCCGCATTCCCATTCTTCGCGTTCGCAATGTATGGGTTCGGCGCTTACGCCAAACGCCCTGAGCGAGTGGGATACCTCCTGCTTGGAGCTGCCTCGTACGCCGGCGTCCTCCTCAGTCACAATGCGAGCGCCCTGTTCTTCACTCCGTTGCTGCTTGCCTACATTTGCGTTACCGCATGGGTTGCTGGGTCATGGAGCGTCTTGAGTCGACAGGCATTGGCCTGGCTGGCCGGACTCGGACTGGGCGCGTTTATCTGGATTCCGGCGCTGGTTGAACGCGACTCAGTGCACCTGGACCGTCTGCTCCAGGGATATCTGAATTACTCCAACCATTTCGTCTACCTGCACCAGCTGTTCTATTCGCCCTGGGGTTATGGAATCTCCGTCGCGGGTGATCAGGATGGAATGTCCTTTGCCGTGGGTTGGAGCCATCTACTGCTGGCACTCATTGCGGGGATCTGGACGGCGCGCAAGCCTGTGGCCGGCGATCGGCGATGGCTTCGCTTCTTTGGCCATCAGTGCTCTGGTCTTTTGCATTCTCACGCTTCAGGACGCGGTATGGTTCTGGGACCATGCGCCACTACTGCGATTCGTCGAGTTTCCATGGCGATTGCTTGCGCCTGCGGCGGTTTGCATTGCGCTGGTCGTGGCGGCGCTGGGACCATTATTGAGCTCAATGCCGCGCCTGCGAGTGACAGGCTATGTGGCAGCCATGGCACTATTGATCGTGCCCAATCTTGCTCATATGCAGCCGAAGCAGTTTGACGACATCGACCTTGCGCTCTGGACTCCACAACAGATTGCCTCACGTGGAGTGGAGGTTACGACGGCCGCCGAGTATACCCCTCGCTGGACGGAAGAGAAGCCAGTTTACGATCCACGTCCAATCCGGGTCGTCTCCGGCGAGGCAGACGTGCGGCAATCGGAGCGGACGCCCGTCAACTGGTCAGGGAACGTCAAAGCTGCGACACCCTGGACCGCGGAGTTTTCGATTGCATGGTTTCCGGGCTGGGAGGCGCGGATTGATGGGACTTCGGTGCCCGCAGCGCCGGCAAGACCGAGCGGACTCGTTCGTGTTGATGTCCCGGCCGGTGAGCACCAGATTGAACTTGTCTGGACCCGAACAACGACGCGGCTTGTAGCCGACATTGTCAGCCTCGCATCGCTGCTCGCTTTGGCATTCGCGTGAGACGCCAACACGATCACCGTCGCCATCAAGAAATCGAAAACGTGCTCGGCCTCCGCCAGTCGTGACTAGGAGAGCCGCGTTTCAAGTGCGCCCGACTTGCTTAGTATGGAGTGCGGCGACTTGTCGCCGCTTTTGGTTTAGTGACTGCAGTGATGAAGAAGAATCGGCGTGTAAACCAGAATCCTGCAGTAACTAACGCAAAAGTGGCGACAAGTCGCCGCACTCCATACTGAACCGGTCGCCGCGCTTCACTGTTACTGCCGCCTCGCGATTATGAAACGCGCAGCATTACGACGCCATGCTTAGGCACAGAAGCCGTGAAGCTGTCACCTGAGACTTCCACAGCCTTGTGCTGCCACAGATCGCGGACCTTTGGCCTCCGGCCACTGATACCCAGGCTCGACCAGCTGACCGAAATGTGCGCGGCATTATCACCGCGATTGAAGAGGCCAACGGCAGTCGAACCATCAGCAAGAGTCTTGGCAATGACGATCGAGGTGCCTTCCTCCGAGATCTTCTTTGGTGGATTGACGGCCTTGTCCTGATCGACCGCAATCACCTCCGTATTCATGAGGATGCTCTTGATCTCTTCGGTCATCGTGCGAAGATCGTTTCCGGCCAGCAGGGGAGCTGACAGTAGAGCCCACAGGCTCATATGCAGACGGTATTCATCGCCCGTCATCCCGCCGTTGCCGATCTCGAGCATGTCAGGATCATTGAACTGCCCGGGCTTCATCGCTGCGGCGATATCGAGCTGCGTTCGCTCTCCAGGGACTCGCCTCCCAAAACCTATCTGATCAAGTGACTGCCAGGCATCTCGAATATCGCCCGTAGTGCGCCAGAGATTGCCGCCCACCTTGCCGCCCCATTTCCAGACCTCGCTGCGACCGTATTGACACAAGCTGTAGACGATCGGGCGTCCGGCCTTGAGAAGAGCATCGCCCATCTTCTGGTAGACGGCCTGCATGTCCTCGTCCTTATAGATATTGCCTGCGCTGCACCAGTCATACTTCAGATAGTCGAATCCCCACGCTGCGAACTGCTTCGCGTCCTGTTCTTCGTGACCGTAACTCGCCTCATAGCCGGCGCAGGTCTTTGGTCCCGGTGATGAATAGATGCCGATCTTCAGACCCTTCGAATGCACGTAATCGGCGAGCGCCTTCATGTCGGGAAACTTCTTGTTGGTTGTTATATTGCCGTTTGCATCGCGCGACTGGCCCTCCCAAGTGTCGTCGATGTTGACGTATACATAGCCCGCCCTGGCATGCCACTCGCCACCATGGCATCCGCCATGCCGCGGACGTCAGCGTCCGCAACCCTCCCAGCGAACTTGTTCCAGCTGTTCCAACCCATCGGTGGCGTGCGAACGAGGCCGTTGTCGGGAACGTTGTGCAGAGCCGGCAACGGTAGCGGAGCCGGCAGTGCCGCCTGCTTGCTGCTCCGCTCGAACCTCCCGGTGATCGGAGCCGGCCCTCGACCGGTGCTCGTCAGCGAGAAACTGCCGTCGGGCGCAAGCTTGCCTTCATAGACCAGTCGAAGCGGGGCCGCGCCCGCTCCGCGTCCCGGTGGTGTCAGGACGAAGTGGAGAGTGCCGTCTTTGAACACACCTTCGGTTATCGGAAGTTCCCGTTGCCCTACGAGCTGACGGCCGGTCACCTCTTCGCCGCTCTGTTTCAGTTCGAAGAAGGTCTCCTGGAAGGTACCGTCGCCGTTTGCCCTGGGCACCCGCAGAACCCAGTATCCACTCAGGTCGGATTGCGATACGAGCGCGCTAGCCGCCAACGCAAGCGCGGAAAGCAAGACTGATAAGCTCATTTTGGTCCTTTCAAGTTGGACAACACGCAAAGTTCCCCACTTTTGCCCCTGAGTTTGCGCAAAATCTCGCAGAACTGCATTGAGAGGTCGAGGAAAGTACGGCCATTTTGCACGGCCTGGAACTTGCAAGTGATTGCCACGTGGGGCGGCTCGCGAGCCGCCCCTGCGGCGGGGGAGCCCAGCAATTGAATTTCGTATTCCCACTTTCGCCGGGCGGGAGGGCCCTATTTTATGACAGTATCTGCACAGGATGAATTGGTCATCGTCCGTGAATGGGGCTCGGATGCTTTCCATCAGCGAGTAATCGAACTGGAAAGCGAAGGTTACGTCACTCGGGAAGGGAGCTACAATATCGCGGCTGAAAGTCAATCCTGAGACCGGCGAAATCATCCATCTTCATACGATAGAGATGTTCAGGTTGCCGCCGGACGATCGACTTGGAGGGTGAGTTCTGCTTTTACCAGGTGCTCATCCATATCAGTGCGAAGTGAGAAACCCACAGCCCTGGACACCTTCTGCATTCCCTGATTGTCCGGCAGTATACTTCCAACTATTCGCCGCAGCCCCTCATGGCGCCCGACGGCTACTACGCGTTTGAGCATTTCTGTCCCCAATCCCTGTCGTTGGAATTGATCACTGATCAGGATCGCAAACTCAGCTTCGTTGTCGTCATGCGACTTGCTTAAACGGCCGACCGCAACTATCTGGCGTTCCCCGGTCGGAAGGCGATGTTCGGCAACAAGCGCCATTTCGCGATCATAGTCGATGAAACAGATCCTCTGCAGCCGGTCGTGGGCGACGCGCTGGGGGAGTTTCATGGGATAGAAGTAACGCCAGTAGACGCTCTGTTCCGACAACGCTTCGTGGAACCTGACCATGAGCGGTTCGTCCTCCGGACGAATGGGGCGAATCATTACCGGGGTGTCATCCTTCAATCTCCATGCGCTTGCGTACTGAGTTGGATAAGGACGAATTGCCGACCTGGGCAATTGTTCTTCACTCAATTCGGAGCCGTGCACGACAATCCGTGCGTCGAGTGCGATCAATGACTCAGGCGACGCGAGCAGGGGATTGATGTCAATCTCTCTGATCCACGGTTGTTCAACCACCAAAGCGCTGAAGCGAACCAGCAGGCCCTCTAACTTCTCAAGATCGATGGGTTTGCGACCGCGGACACCTCGAAGCGCAGCAAAAATGCGAGTCTGCTCCATCATTCGCCGGGCCAGCGTCGAGTTGAGCGGAGGCAAGGCAAGAGCGTGGTCCTTAAAAACCTCCACTAGTTGACCGCCCGAGCCAAAGAGCAGCACGGGGCCGAACTGAGGGTCAATGCTGCTGCCAATGATCAGCTCGTAGCCCTCAAGCGTGATCATCGGTTGCACCGTGACGCCCTGGAAATGCTCTACCCCCACGCGGTCTCGGACAGCAGATTCAATTTCACGGTAGGCCGCACGAACGGATTCGGCATCACGCAGGTTGAGCTTGACGCCCCCGACGTCGGTCTTATGTGTGACAGTCTCCGAATATAGCTTGAGCACAACCGGGTAGCCGATTTCATCGGCCGACACGACAGCCGCGTTTTCGCTTGCCGCCACATGAGTCTCAACGGTAGGGATACTGTAGAGATTGAGTATCCGCTTGGACTCACTCTCGGTCAGAAGCGTGCGTCCCGACTTGCGGGCCTGCTGAATGATCTCCCTTACGATAGTCCGATTTGAGTAGTCTTCGTCCTCCTCAGCGGGCAAGCTTGGTGTCTCATAGAGTCTCCGCAGGGCGTCGCTATAGCGCCACATATAGTTGAACGCGCGGGCGGCGGCATCGGGATACGGGAAGGTTGGAATGCCGGCGCGATTGAGTATGGCCTCGCCTGCTGCAACGCCGGCCCCTCCCATCCAGCTTGTGAGAATTGGTTTGCCTGGAAGCCTGGCATAGTGCGTAAGCTGCTCGGCCGTCTGAGTCGGGTCGGTCATGGACTGAGGAGTGAGGATGACAAGTATCCCATCGCTGTTGGCATCGCTCGCAAGGACCTCGACAGTCTTCGCGTAGGTTGCCGGATCCGGCGTCGCCGAGGATGTCGATGGGATTGGCATGACTCCAGTGCATCGGAAGGAAACTGTTCAGCTCCGTCATCGTCTCGCCAGACAAGTCGGCCAGATGACCGCCGTTGGCAATCAGCTCGTCCGTCGCCAGAACGGCTGGGCCTCCGGCGTTGGTCACGATGGTCAGCCGGGGTCCCTTGGGTCGTGGCTGCTTGGCCAGAATCTCTGCCATATAGAAGACATCGGCGATATTGCTGACACGCAAGACGCCGCAGCGCCTGAAAGCGGCGTCGAGCACCTCATCACTGCCCGCAAGTGATCCGGTGTGAGAAGCGGCGGCCTTCGCAGCCTCCACCGTCCGTCCGGCCTTAATCACAATGATGGGTTTTGTCAGGGAAACCTCGCGCGCTGCCGACAAGAAGGCCCGCGCATCACCAATGGTCTCCATGTAGATAACGATGCTTTTGGTTCGCGGATCGTCGCCGAAGTAGTAGATGAGATCAGCCCATCCGACATCAAGCATTGAGCCAACCGACACGAAGGCGCTGAATCCGATATTCGCCGAGAGACTCCAGTCAAGTATTGCCGTGCAAAGCGCGCCGCTTTGACTGATGAAGCTCACGTTTCCAGCCCGCGCAATGCCTGCTGCGAACGTCGCATTGAGGCCTGTCAGCGGGCTCATCACTCCAAGACAGTTTGGGCCTATGATACGCATCGAGCTACGCCGACCCTGGTCGAGCACCTGCCGCTCGAGCGATTTCCCCTCAGGGCCGCTCTCTTTGAATCCTGCCGAGATGATGATCGAGGCTTTGACGCCTGCATCCCCGCATTCGCCAATCAGGGCCGGAACAGTGGCCGCGGGCGTGACAATTACCGCGAGGTCGACGGGTTCCGGAACCTCGCGCAATGCTCCGATAGGACTTGATTCCCAGGACGTTCCTGCCCTTCAGGTTCACAGGAAACACGGTGCCGCCGAAGGGACTGCTGATCAGGTTCCAGAGGATGGTGCGGCCGACGCTTCCCGTCTTTTCAGTGGCGCCGATGACGGCCACCGTGCGCGGTGAAAAGAAGAAGTCGAGTGGCCGATGTGAGGGACGGAGGATGTCGTGGGCCGGCTCAGTGCTGTTGGATCTCGTTGTACTCATTAACTTGTCATCCGATCTTCTCAGAGCGGCCCTGTCAGTCACGCGTGGCATGCATTTAGTCCTGCGCACTGAAAGTGCGCGCGGATATTAGCCGGTGGTGAAACCACCGGATAAAAAGTCCACCGAAGATGCTGCGCCCTGGAGGGTCGCTGGACAGATTCACGAAACGCATTTCGTTGATTGTATTGAGTCCTTACGAAATTGCATACGTTTTCGATTTCAGGCCGGCGCCCTTTCGGGGCGCGATGATGGGACTGACTGGTACCGGTGGTTTCACCACCGGCTAATATCCGCGCGCACTTTCAGTGCGCGGGAAGCCGGTCTGCAAAAAAGCGATAGGCTTCGGCGCCGGCCCAACTCAGTAGTATGGCTCCGGCTACGATCAACGCTGTCGCCGAATTGACTGATTCCAGCCCAAGAAGGCTACGCAGACTCGGCATCACCACTGTCAGCACTTGAAGAACCACGCAAAGGACTACAACCGCATGCAGTGCTCCGTTAGACCCAGTCGCAGTTCGGCTCCGCCTTGCCGGATAGACATAGAGCAACTGGGCGATGGTTGCCACAAGAAAGATTGCCGTACGCGTTTGCATGAGTGTGAATCCCGTGCGAGGCATTCCAACCAGCAGCCCGCCCCCTATTGCCGCCGTGATGCAACCCGTAGCCACCACGAAGCGCAGGGATTCTCGATCGAGCAGCCTCGATTTCGGGTCGCGAGGCGCTTGCTTCATGACTCCAGGATCCCGATCCAGGCTCAGCGCCAATGCAGGCGGCCCGTCCGTGATCAGATTGACCCAGAGCAGTTGAACAGCTGTCAACGGAAGCATGACCGCACCGGTTTCATCACGTAATCCGGAGAGCTGCGGCTCCGAAGGCGCCTCCCACGACGATCAGCGTCTCGGCCAGGTTTGTCGAAAAGAGGAAGCGGATGAACTTTTGAATGTTCTCGTAGATATTACGCCCTTCCTCGACTGCCGAGACTATGGTGGCGAAGTTGTCGTCCATTAAGACGAGATCAGCGACCTCGCGCGATACCTCACTTCCGCGCTGACCCATTGCCACCCCGACGTCGGAACGCTTGAGTGCGGGTGCATCATTTACTCCGTCGCCGGTCATGGCTACGATCTCACCATTCTGCTTGAGCGCATCAACCAGGCGTAACTTGTGTTCGGGTGCCGCTCGCGCATAGACATTGGTCACCGTGATCGCCTCGCGCAACTCTTCAGAGGTCATTGCCTCCATCTCTTTTCCGGTCAGGACACGACCGGTCACGATGCCGACTTCGTGAGCCACGGCGAGTGCTGTAGCCGGATGATCACCGGTCACCATCAATACGCGAATGCCTGCCTCCTGTGCGCGCCTGACCGCTTCGGGTACCTCCGGGCCGCGGTGGATCCCACAACAGCACCAGTCCGAGGAATTGGGCGTTGTGGTCGCCTTCGCCTTTACATTGCCCGAGTGCCAGTACGCGGAAACCCTCCCGCGCGTAACTGTCGGCCTTCTCATCCCACAAGCGGCGCTCCTCAGTCGAAAGAAGGCTTCTCTCGAGAATCACTTCGGGCGCACCCTTCAGGAAGCTTACCGGGGAGCCGTCCTGTTCGACGGTGACGCGCATGAACTTCAGTGAGCTCGTGAACGGACGGCTGCTGATGCGCGGATTCTCGCGGAGCAGACCGTCGGGAGCCATGCCCCGGCTCACGGCGTAATCAAGCAGAGCCAGTTCCAGGGGATCGCCGGCGCCGGATGCTCGATCAGCATCGTTCGCCAGGACCGCCGCTTTCAAAGCCAGCTCCGAGTGCGGGCTGTCAATATCCTTGACGAACATCCTGTTTTCAGTCAGCGTGCCGGTCTTGTCTGTGGCGATCACGGTTACGGAACCAAGAGCCTCTACGGCACTGAGGCGCCGAACGACTGCTTTACGCTTCGCCATCCGTTCAAGGCCGAGCGAAAGTGTGAGAGTCAGCACGGCTGGCAATCCCTCCGGTATGGCAGCTACGGCCAGCGCCACTGCAAAGAGAAAGATGTGGCTGAGGCGCTGAATGCCTTCCACCAGGAGTCCGCCGATGGCGATCACGACTGTCAGGCAAAGGACGACGCGGGCTATCTGTCCGGCGAATTTCCGGAGCCTCCGTTCGAGCGGGGTCGGCTCGACTTCCAGCCTGCCTATCATGAGGGCCAGCCTTCCCATGGTGCTCTCTTCACCCGTGCGACTGACCTCAAAATAGACTCTGCCCCGAACCAGCAATGTGCCGCTGAAGAGTTCGTCGCCTTCGCCCTTCTCGACGGGCACCGATTCACCGCTCACAACAGACTCGTCGATCATGGCCGCTTCCGCTTCGATCAGCCTGCCGTCAGCGGGAACTCGATCGCCCGCCTCCATGCGTACGACATCGCCCGGTACAAGGTCCGCCGCCGGCAGATGCTGAAGCCTCCCATCGCGCATAACCCAGACAAGGGGCAGCGTCATGTCCTTGAGTCTCTCTAGTGCCGCTTCCGACTTGCTCTCCTGATAGACTCCGAGACCCGCATTGAGGACAAGAATCATGGCGATAGCGATCGAGTCGACCGGCAATCCGGGCGCCCCCTCACTGAGCCAGATAGCAACATCTGCTGCGAGGGCGAAAAGCAGCACATAAATCAGCGGACTACTGAACTGGCGCAGGAATCGTTGCCAGATGGTTGTGGGCGGCGTGGCCGGGAGAGTGTTGGGACCGTGCTTTCTCAGCGCAATCAGCGCTTCCTGACTGGTGAGACCGGTTGTCGTTCCCTGGAGGGGTGTCATGATCGCTATTGCATCTGGTCGGCGCAGGTTGCCAAATGGTAGTCCAAAGCATAGACCGGATAGACTCAAGGTTAAAGCTGAAGCTTATGGCGGCTATCACGGGTCCACATCCCGGCGCTCATCAAGTCGGCCTCTCGTCAAGTGAGGCTGCACGCCGATTGGCGGTACACGGGGCCAATGAGCTCTCTCCAAGGAAGGCGAAGAGCGGGACTCTTCAGTTTCTTTCCCACTTCCTCAATCCGCTTGTCCTGATACTTCTCGCCGCCAGCGCGGTTTCGGGCTTCGTTGGTGAAACGACCAATGCGGCGATTATCACGCTGATTATTCTGCTGAGTGTGACACTCGATTTCGTTCAGGAGCGTCGTTCGGGAAAGGCTGCAGAGCGGCTGCGCCAGACAGTCGGGTTGCGCGCCACGGTCGTTCGCGACGGGAAGGCTCGGGAGATTCCCGCCCGCGAAGTAGTTCCCGGAGACCTCGTGCAACTGACCGTCGGCGACCTCGTGCCCGCAGACGGGCAAGTCGTCGAAGCGAAGGATTTCTTTGTGGACCAGGCGGCATTTACCGGTGAGTCGTTTCCGGTAGAGAAGATGCCGGCGGCTCTCAATGAAAACGACCGACTCGTCTTTCTCGGCACCAACGTGACGAGCGGAGAGGCTCTCGTCGAGATCACGCGGACTGGTGTGACTACGCAATTCGCGCAGCTGGCTCGAACGCTAAGCGAGGCTCCTCCTGAAACTGCATTTGAACGCGGCATGCGCCGGTTTGGCTTGTTTGTCGTCAGGGTCGTCGTTTTCCTGGTCCTCTTCGTTTTCCTCGTCAACATCTCCTTTCATCGAAATGCGCTCGATTCGTTTCTGTTCGCCATTGCGCTGGCGGTCGGACTGACTCCAGGAATGCTGCCGATGATTATTTCGGTGACGCTCGCCCACGGTGCGATACGGCTGGTAAAGAAACACGTCATCGTCAAACGGCTTGGCGCGATTGAAGACCTCGGCAGCATAGACGTAATTTGTACCGACAAGACCGGGACGCTGACCGAAGGTGCCGTCACACTTGATAGGCATGTCGATCTGGATGGAGCAGAAGACGATCGAGTGCTCTTCTTCGCGCTGCTCAACGCGACGCATCAGACCGGCTTGCGTAGTCCCCTCGATGAGGCAATTCTGCGGCACGAGCACGCAGCATTACCCTGCTACGCCAAGGTTGACGAAATCCCATTCGACTTCACGCGCCGGCGGTTGTCGGTTGTCCTCCGTGGCGAAGGGCGTACCCTGCTGATCTCCAAGGGAGCGCCGGAAGCAATCCTCACAGTCTGCAACGAGTGGGAGCATGGCGGTGTCAGGCAGCCTCTGGATGAGTTGACCAGGCAACGCTACAACGCCACCTTCAGTGCGCTCTGTCATGACGGCTACCGTGTGCTCGGAATCGCATATCGGGATGTTTCTGAAGAAGAGCAGGATCATTTTAACCTATGCTGATGAACGGAACCTGGTCTTTCTCGGATTCGGTGCTTTTCTCGACCCGCCAAAGAAATCCGCCACTGCCACATTGCATGCGCTCAAACGAGACGCGGTGGAGGTCAAGGTTTTGACCGGTGACAATGAGATCGTCACGCGAAAGGTTTGCGAAGAAGTCGGGCTCGAAGTGCGCGGTGTGATTACCGGTGAAACGCTGGGAAAAACATTAGACGAAGCGCTGCCGCGGGTCGTTCAGCAGAACACCATCTTTGCCCGTGTTACTCCCGACCAGAAACGCCGGATCATCGAGGCGCTGCAGGCCTCAGGCCACGCAGTGGGCTACCTCGGGCGACGGAATAAATGATGCACCGGCGCTGAGGACGGCTGACGTCGGCCTGTCAGTAGATTCGGCCGTCGATGTGGCGCGTGAGGCAGCCGACCTGATTCTTTTGCGGAAATCGCTCCATGTGGTCCACGACGGCATCATTGAAGGTCGCCGCACATTCGCCAACATAATGAAATATATTCTGATGGGTACATCGTCAAACTTCGGCAATATGTTCAGCATGGCCGGGGCTTCGTTATTTCTCCCGTTCCTCCCGATGTTGCCACCGCAGATTCTGCTCAACAATCTGCTCTACGATGCTTCCCAGGTGACCATTCCCGGCGACCGCGTAGATATTGATTACCTGCAAAAGCCGAAGAAATGGAGCGTGGCAGTGATCCGCCGTTATATGATCTGGATGGGGCTCGTGAGCTCGATCTTCGATTTCCTTACCTTCGGCGTTCTGATCTTTGGCCTCAAGGCAGGCGCGGAATTGTTCCGCACCGGCTGGTTCATTGAATCGCTGGCCACGCAGACCCTGGTCATCCTGATCATCCGCACCCGCGGTATTCCATGGCGAAGCAGGCCGAGCAGAGCCCTCGTCATCAGCACCACGGCGGCGGTGGCCGTTGGGGTGATACTGCCGTTCACGCCTCTGGCGGGTGTGCTCGGTTTTGTGAGACCACCGCTTCTGCTGCTCGCCATCATTACGCTCATGGTGATTCTCTATCTCGCTATGGCTGAGGTAGTCAAACGGCGTCTTTATGGCAAAAGCCACGATTTCGAAATGGCTGAAGATGGTCGAAGGGTTGCGCTCGGCACCGGAATAGCCCGATGAGAGCGGCCGGCGCAATAAGCAGTGAATTCAATGCATTTGGTTACGATGCCAACGAGACATCTGTACTAGCGCGATGCTGGCTGCCTCAGGCAAAACGGCGGCTGAGTGGTTGCGTGACTGTGAGAGGACATAATGAATCGCACGCCGTATCATCACCACCCCGGCCATTGAATTCCGCGAAGTCTCAATCAGCTTTGATGACATTTGCGCGTTGCAGAAGGTCAGCTTTGTCCTGCATACCGGCGAAATGATCTGCATCACCGGAGACTCGTGCTCCGGGAAATCGGTGCTGCTTCGAATTGCTCTCGGGCTGTTGCGGCCTGATGAGGGCGAAGTTCTGATCAATGGCAAGGACATCACGCGGATGGAGTATCTCCAGTTGCTTGCGTTGAGACGTGAGACAATGGGCATGGTTTTTCAGGAGAATTCGATCTTCACCGGAAAATCCGTTTATGAGAATGCGGCGTATCGTCTCGAAGACCGCGATTGGCCTGAGGACAAGATCGAGAGTGCTGTCGTCGAAGTGCTGACTTTCGTCGGATTGCAGGACGAACAGGACAAGCAAGCCGAAGAACTGTCCGGCGGCATGAAGCGACGGCTCGAATTGGCTCGCGCTCTCATCGGCTGGCCTTCGATCATGCTCTTTGACGAGCCGACATCGGGGCTTGATCCGATCAATGCACGCCAGGTACTTGACTTGATTATCCGGGCGCGGGATTTGTATCGCACCTCTTCTCTCTATGTGACCAAAGCGCTGCACGAAATCCCATACCTTGCCGGCCATAGCGCGCGTCATGACCAGGGGAGTGCCTGTGTGGTGCGTTCGTCAGGCTGGCAGGCCGGGGTGCATGTCTGCCTGCTTGAAAAAGGCAGAATCGCGTTCTTCGGGACCGTCGGAGAGTTCGAGCGCAGCTCGCTGCCGGCGGTCCAGCATATGTTCAACCCCGTGACGGGCGTGACCCACGGTCATCTCGAGATAAAAGATCCCTGGAAGCATGGAGATTGAAACCTTAGAGGTACTGTGCCATCAGGTCGCCCAGCCTGCTCCGTATGGAGTTTGCGGCGACTTGATCTGCCAGATAGCGATTCGCGCAGTAGCACGCGGGACGCGTACGCTACCAGAACCGGGCTAGTTTCGACCACTAGCCGTGCAGTAGCTCGATTTCGCAGGCGGCCCAATCAGGACGCCGAATCCAGTACTGGGAGCGCGCGGTCGCGTGCTCTTCATAGCCGTCCAGCAGGATAAACGGCATTTCCTGTGGAATCGCCGGACACGTCGACCATCACTCGTCGAACGGTTCGATCTGTCCGAGAGAATGTAACCGCGTCCAATACCTTTGGTGCACTTGTTTCGCCCAATGTCCAAAATCGGCCCTGCTGCATCTCAGCGTCGCCTTCCTGACCCAACTCTTTGTAGAGGTAGATTGAACTCGCTTCGCCTTCATCAATGACGAGCATCAATTCGTGATCGTAATGTGCAACCGGACTGCCGCCAGCAACCTCGGAGGCGATATTGGCAGCCGCAACCTCGCCTTGCAGCACCGCCATATGACCCATCTTTGGCCCTGGCAGGTTCACGGCGTCGCCAACAGCATATATTCGGTCAGCGCCGGTGGCGCGAAGGTGCCCATCCACCCTGATGTAGCCGTCTGCGTCTGCGATTGCTGCGTAACCTGTTGAAGCTGGCCCTTTGAACGGTGGAATCAGCATGAGCAGATCGTAGCCGAGACACTGGCCCGTCTCCGGTCGAACTTCTGCGGCAGTCACCGAATTGACCCGGAAATCAGAAACAAACTCGATCGAGCGTTGCTCCAGGGCACTCCGGAGACCAGGCGTCACTGTCTCGCCTCCCAACAGTTCGCCCATGGCTCCGGGAGCGATGATTGTGATCGCCGTTCGTTGACGGTCGCCATGGTCTCTGAGCAAGCGATCCAACGCGAAGGCCGTTTCATAGACTGGCACAGCCAGCCGGGCCTCCGGACAATAGCCGATTACCGCGTGCCCCCGTCGAAAACCTTCGATCGCCTTGCCGAACTTCAAGGCTTCGGCGACTGTCAGGAGATGGTGAGCGTTCGCGAAGCCAGGAACATCGTCAATCGCCAGCCGGCGGCCCAATGCGAAAACGACGTAGTCATAGGCCAATCTGCGCTCTCCGGCTCCGTCGGCGATGATGACCTGATGCGCATCCGGATCGAGAGAGACGATCTCTGCTTGCACAAAGTCGATGCCGCGTGAGCTCAATGCCAGCCGGAGGTCGTAAAGGACATCCGCCGGAGCGCATCGGCCAAAGGCCACCCGCACCAGCGCCGGGTAGAATATGAACTCCCAGTCGCGTGAGACCAGGATTACCTGGTGGGCGGGTCCCAGTCTCCTGGCCAACGACTCGGCCGCGACCAGACCGCCGAAACCACCGCCCAAGTACGAGCACGTTGGCCATTACTTCTACCTCTAATTATTCACCGCCGCGCACGCGCATGCGTCTCGCAGCTGAAGCAGTATGCCGTCGAAGTCCAGTTTATTCCCGGCGCAGCTGACATACCAGTGGAGCAAGACATGTGCCGGAACGTTCCGAGCGGCGATCTTGCTTATGCGCGCGGGACGCGGCTATTACAACACGACTGGCTGAGGCGTTCGGTCGTTGCGTGCTATCCCGCAAAGTGCAGTAATTTTACCCAATATACTTGAGGTTCGCCTATAAAGTAGGGGAGTATCTCCGGCACGGCCATTGCTCTTCACTACCAGTGCTATCTGCTGAAAAGACCAGGGCCAAGGAGGAAATATGAAAGTTCAAGACTTAATGACCGGAAGCGTCAAGTCCTGCTCGCCAGACACCAACCTGGCGGTTGCGGGAGGGCTAATGTGGGAGAACGATTGTGGCGTACTCGCGGTGACGGACAAAGAAGGCAAAGTGGTTGGCATGATTACCGACCGAGATATTGCCATCGCCGCCGCGACCAGGAATCAGTTACCGTCTGAAATCAGTGTCGCCGAAGTAGTTTCGGGGCAGGTTTATTCCTGCGCTCTGGACGATGACATTGAGTCCGCGCTCGTCACCCTGAGAGAGAATAAAGTTCGACGGCTCCCGGTTGTCGATCGAGATGGCGTACTGCAGGGCATTCTCTCGATGAATGACATCACGATTGAGGCTCGGGAGAGCAAGGCCGCTGGCGGGAAAACGGAGCTTTCGTACGCCGATGTTGTCAATACTTACAAAGCCATTTGTGAGCACCATGGTTGTGCCCTCTCGGCGAGCGCCTAGCGTTCTCAAGCAACGCATCGAGATTCGAGCTGCCTGGAGGGATCGTGTTCTCAAAACCGGCATATCTTCGAGTCTCAATCAACCATCAGGAACATGAGTTCACCGAGGGGATGACAATCCTTGACGGTCTGCAGGCGATTGGGATTGAGGTACCCACGCTTTGCCACGACGAGCGTCTCGCGCCTTGCGGTCAGTGCCGATTGTGTCTCGTGCAGGTGGCGGGCAGGCCAGGTCCGGTCACCGCCTGTACCACTCCGCTTGCCGACGGCATGGAGATTGAAACGCATACAGCCGAGCTCGAAGACGAGCGGCGCGGGTTGCTGAGCATGCTGGCTCAGCGATATCCGGCCGAACCGCAACAACAATTCGCCGAAAAGCCGTTTCACCGCTACCTGCGCGCCTATGGGCTCGATCACCACTGCCGTGGCGCTACTGACCCGACTATCATTGACGATTCGCATCCTTACATTCACGTAGACATGTCACGATGTATTTACTGTTACCGCTGCGTGCGGATTTGCCGTGAGGTGCAGGGACAGTTCGTGTGGGAAACATTGAACCGTGGCGTTGAGACAATGATCGTGCCCGACTCGAGAACTACGTTGCTTGAAAGTTCCTGTGTCAGTTGTGGCGCCTGCGTGGACACCTGTCCGACCGGAGCACTCGAAGACCAATCCCTGCTTTCGCTCGGGACACCTCTGGAATGGACCAGGACGACCTGTGCCTACTGCGGCACCGGGTGCGAGATGGAGGTCGGCACCCGCGAACAACGAATTGTCGGGATCAAACCCTCGCTCGGCGCCCCGGTGAGCAAGGGACACCTTTGCGTGAAAGGCCGCTACAGCTTCGAGTTCGTCTATGCCAATGATCGGGTGACCACGCCGATGATTCGCGAGGATGGCGAGTGGCGCCGCGCCTCGTGGGAAGAAGCGATCTCTTTCACCGCCGAGCGGATGCGGTCTATTGTCGAGCGGAATGGGCCTGACAGTATCGGCGTGCTCGGTTCGGCGCGAGCCACGAATGAAGAGAACTATCTGGCCCAAAAGTTCGCACGCGTTGTTCTCGCAACCAACAACGTTGATTGCTGCGCGCGCGTTTGCCATGCCCCGACCGCTGTTGCCATGAAGTCAATGCTCGGCACAGGCGCAGCGACCAACTCGTTCGATGACATCGAGCGTGCTCTGACGATCCTCGTCTGCGGCACCAACACGACCGAGAATCATCCGATTGTCGGCGCGCGCATCAAACAGGCAGCCCTGCGAGGCTCTCATCTGATCGTCATCGATCCGCGCCGGATCGAGCTCGCCGATTACGCAGATATTCACCTTCAGCTTCGCCCGGGGACGAACGTACCACTGCTCAATGCAATGGCTTGCACGATAGTGGAGGAGCACCTCCAGGACGACGCATTCGTGCAGGAACGCCTCGCCGGCTGGGATGAGTTTCGCGAGTTCGTCCGTCAATATGCTCCGGAAAAGACGGCGAGCATCTGCGGAGTCGAGCCGAGCGCGATTCGTCAGGCCGCACGGATGTATGCTACTGCCAGGCCGGCCTTGAGCGTTCACGGCCTGGGGATGACTGAACACACGCAAGGCACGGAAGGTGTGATGTGCTTAGTCAACCTTGCGCTGCTCACTGGCAATGTCGGCAAACCGGGAACGGGAATCAATCCGTTGCGAGGTCAGAACAACGTCCAGGGTGCCGCGCACATGGGCTGTGATCCAGGGCATCTGACCGGATCCGTTTCTCTTGCTGACGGCCGGAGTTCGATTTCCAGCGTCTGGCGCGCAGACGTGCCTGCAGGGAATGGTCTCAATCTGCATGCAGATGATGGATGCGGCAGAGCAAGGGAGCCTCAAAGGACTCTGGGCCATTGGATACGATGTGTTCTTGACGAATGCGAACGCACATGCCACGCGGCGCGCCCTTGGAGCGCTTGAGTTGGTGATCGTCCAGGACATGTTTCTCAACGAGACGGCACGCGAGTTCGGCCACGTCTTTCTCCCAGCCGCCTCATCCTTCGAGAAGGACGGAACCTTCATGAACGCCGAGCGGCGAATCCAGCGTGTCCGCAAAGTCATCGATCCCCTGGGAGAATCGAAGCCGGACTGGGAAATCATCTGTGCCATCGCACGAGCCATGGGCAAGGAGCAGTTCTTTGATTTTCGCACGCCGGAGGAGATCTGGGACGAGGTGCGTGCCGTGTGGAAAGCAGGCCGAGGTATCACCTATCCACGCATTGAACGGGCCGGCCTGCAATGGCCTTGCCCAGGAGAGGATCATCCCGGGACTCAGGTGCTTCATGCAGAAAGATTCCCGACAGGCGAGCGCGCTGCGCTCCGGTGCATCGACGTACGCGCCGACACCCGAGACAACCAACGCAAACTATCCGTTCCTGCTCGTAACTGGCAGGACTCTGCATCAGTTCAATGCCGGTACCATGACTATGCGCACGAGGAACAGGGTGTTGCGGCCGGAAGACTGTTTGGATATCTCTCGCGGCGACGCGACGGCATTGGGCTTTGAGGACGGTGAGCGAGTGCGAGTGCGAAGCCGCCACGGTGAAGCGGTTCTCCCGCTCAAGTTGAGTTCCGTTATCAAACCAGGCGAGCTCTTTGCCACCTTTCACACTGCGGATGTGTTTCTGAACCGCGTTACCAGCCCGCATCGTGACCGGTTTACGGGCGCGCCGGAGTACAAAGTCACGGCAGTGCGCCTTGAGAAGGCGTGAGGGAGCCTTTGCGCGCGATGGCCACTTGAGATTAAGCGAGCCATAGCAAGAACTGCCGCAGGCTGGACAGCCTGCGGCACGATATTCAATGTGAGCGTTCGGTTGCGATCGTCACCGACGAGGCTGCCAGTCCGGGAGATTTCACAGTCAGCCGGATCTTTCCAGGCTTGCCGGCTATCGACCTGACAATCACAAGGCAGAGCCCGTTATAGGCGTTGCGTTCTTTCGACTGAAACGACTCGTGGCTCGTAGCATCGCCATTGTCGACGGCCACGATCTCGCCCGGACCGCTGACCTCGAAGCTGAGCCTGTTCTTCGAGCGCGGCACGAGGATGCCTCTGGCATCGGCTACGGTGACTGTGATGAAGGAGAGGTCGCTGCCGTCCGCGCCAATCGTCGAGCGGTCGGCAGCCGACAAGAGCTTCGCCGCAGGGCCCGCCGTTCTCATGACGTCCTCGGCCCATTTCCTGCCGTCCTTGTAGGCGACCACTTTGAGCTCACCCGGCTCGTACTTCACATCGTCCCAGCGCAGCCGGTATTGAAGGCGCTCCTTCTTCTTTCTCCCAAGCGAACGGCCATTGAGAAAGAGCTCTGCCTCGTCGCCGCTGGTATAGACATGTACCGGCGTAACCTGGCCGACCCTGTCAGGCCAGTTCCAATGCGGGAGGATATGCGCCATCGGCAGCTCTGGTCGCCAGCGCGCCTGATAGATGTAGAAGCGGTCCTTCTTGAATCCGCAGAGATCCACAATCCCAAAGTATGAGCTGCGCGACGGAACCTTGATCTTGCCGAGCGCCTCCAGCTCTTTGGCCATTCGGGCTCGCTCAGCCGGATCAGAGAAATTGAGCAGATTGGTCGCATCGCTGCCGTAGGGCGTCGGCTCACCAAGATAGTCGAAGCCAGTCCAGACGAACTCGCCGGCGACGAACGGGAATTCGTCCTGTCCTCGGAATTCCCGGTCCGGCGGCATCGCCCAGCGCGGCGCGTAGAGGTCGTACGAGCTCACCTGGAAATCGGCCTTGCCCTGGTCCTGATTGTCGGTGACCGGGAAGAAGTACTCGCCCCTGCGAGCTCACGCATGAGGCAGTCTCGCTCGCATAGAGCGGTATCGAGGGATTCTTCTCGCGGAATTTTCCGTATTCACCCGGCTTGTAGTTGTAGCCGAAGACATCGACGGTCGCCTGAAATCCGTTGTATCCGGCGTTGATGTCATTGCATCCTGCGGTTGACGGCCTTGTCGGATCCTCTTCGTGGACAATGCGCGCAAGATCCTTTGAGATACCGGCACCTTCGGGTGTGCGCTGCTCACCAATCTCGTTGCCCGTACTCCAGAGAATCACGCTCGGGTGATTGCGGTCGCGACGCACCTGGGCTCGAAGGTCCTTCTCGTGCCAGTCATCAAACAGCAGGTGATAGTCGTTCTTCTTCTTGCCTCGCTTCCAGCAGTCGAATGCTTCGTCCATGACGAGGATGCCCATTCGATCACAGAGATCGAGCAGCTCCGGCGCGGGCGGATTATGGCTTGTCCTGATTGCATTGACGCCCATCTCCTTGAGGATCTCGATCTGCCGCTCGAGCGCGCGCAGGTTTAGGGCCGAGCCCAGAGGGCCAAGGTCATGGTGATCGCAGACGCCGTTGATCCTGACGAGCTCGCCATTGAGGAAGAATCCTTTATCCGCATCGAACTTGATCGTGCGAATCCCAAACGTGGTCTCGTACTCATCGAGTATCGCGCCGCCTCGCGCCACTGTCGTTACCGCCTTGTAGAGATGGGGGCTCCTGGTGCTCCAGAGTTTTGGACTGCCCACTTTGAGGCTTCTATCCAGTACTTCGCGGCCGCCGGCGGCAATACTGACCGTAGTGGCAATCGCTGCCGAGGGCGTCCTCAGCCTCGATCCTCTGTCGTCAATCTCGTATATCTCTGTCTTGACCGAAACCTCTGCGGCACCATTGGATTGATTCTCGACGGTCTCCTTAAGATGGACGACCGCTTGTGCCTCGCTCACCTCCGGCGTAGTCAGATAGGTTCCCCAATGGCCGATGTGAATCGGAGAGGTCTTGACGAGCCAGACGTTCCGGTAGAGCCCGCCGCCCGGATACCAGCGCGAGGAATCGGGAGGATTGTCGAGGCGGATGGCAAGGACGTTGTCTCCGCCGAAAGCAATCTCAGGCGTCAGGTCGAGCTCGAACGATGCATATCCGTATGGCCATCCGCCGACAAACCGCCCGTTGAGCCAGACACTCGCATAGGCCATGGCTCCATCAATGTCGAGATAGAGGCGTCGATCTTTCTCGTCGGCTCGCACCGTGAAGTGCTTTCGGTACCAGGCGACGCCCCACCATGGCAGCTTGCCTGTCTCGCCAGGATTCTCCTGGCCGAACGGACCTTCGATGCCCCAATCGTGAGGCAGATTAAGCTTTCGCCAGGCGGCATCGTTGAAATCGCGCTTCGCATAGGGAACGTCGCTGCCGGGATTTCCTGCGGGCCTCGAAGAGCTTGCTCCAAAATCCGAGCCGGTCGACGTCACCCAGCCTTTGATCTTGTCGTAGGAGAGCTGGCCCTCAAATCCGGCCGGGATTTCCCTTCTGAAAGCGCCAGTCGGCGTTGAAGGAGATTCGCTCACGGGATGGATTTGCCGAAGCTGATATAGAAGCCGCAGCCTCAGGTTCGGCTCGGAACACGGGTAGCGCAAGCAGGAGGCTGAAGCCCAGCACAACTGCGATCATCGCGGTCATTGTCCAATGCGAGAGTTGTGACATGTGCCACCACCTAACTCCTGAGAAGTAAGGCTCGCCAGAGTGTCTGGCGGCGTGGTTGCGACCAGAACAACAGACCGATAGCCAGCAAAATGTATACTGCGCTGAAGGCATAGCGCACATTCTCCTGTGGAAAAAAGAACTGGGCGACAAACAGGACAAAGAGCATCGTCGCCTCCTTCAGGCTGAAGTGGAAGTCTGACAGAATCACAGCCGCGAACAAAGACTGCGCCGAGGTGAGCAGCAATTCCTCACGCTGTCTCGAGTCGAGGTCCATGCCGATGAGGCTTCCCGCCGAGATCGCATAGACAAGGGGAATCGCCCCGACCAAAAGCGTCCACTGGTTGACCTTGGATGAAATGAGCGCCCCGATTCCGGTAGAGCCCTTCCCCTTGAAGGCGAAGAGCACAGCGATCACTGCTTCCGGCGACTCTGAAGCTAATGGGGCCAGCCATTGGACCAGCAGAAACTCGTCGATGCCATAACGCTTTCCGCTTGCCACAAGCCCCTCGGCAAACGGTTCTGCTGAAAGCCAGATTGCATAACCAGCAAAGAGAAACATCAGGAGCATCGCCACCCTTCGAGCTGCCGGTCCAAGCTGGTCGATAATTCCTGCCACGCCCTCGAGCGCTTCATCGTGGCGCTCGCCCCGGGCAGCCCGTCCCGCGTAGTAGAGAAACATTGCAAAGAAGACGAACACGTCGATCAGGGAGAGCGTGCCCTTGAGCGGGATGAGAAAGGAGTAAAGCGTTGCGAGCAGCAGCAGACTGAGTTCGAGGCCCTGCGACCGATCGATCGGGATCTCCTTCCGTCGAAACTTGAAATAGTAGACGACCGCTACCAGCGCCCAGCCCACACCAATGAGAAGTCTGTTGGCGCCGGTCATATTGGCTACTGCGTAGGCTTTGTAGGCGTGTTCCTTGCCCGCTCGCCAGGCGAAGTGAAGATCGACCGCATACTCGGGCAGGACGCTGATCAGCGCAATCACGATGAGCACGAGAGAGCGGGGAATATCCCGTTCTGCTACCTCCGCCGCCCAGGTGAGGACAAATGCCGCCGCGATGATCGTCAGGCCTGCGAGCACGGAGACTCGGGCCGGATGCTCCTCCAGCATTTCGTGGCCGGCGCCCGTAAGAGCAAGGATTATCCATGGAAGCTGAACCAGTACCGCGATGGCCAGCCAAATCAGATTGCGAGTTTTTTGCATTGTAGAGAAGTGGCCTTACTGTCCTTGACTTTTGAGGCGAGAGTAACATTATGTAGCCGGAAGTAACGGACTTCCGGTGATATGATAGCAGTCTTCACAGCCAGTGCCCTGATGACGAGGCGACTACCGAGTGTTGTTTTGCGCCTTTTGCGGCTATAATCAGTAGTGGAGGCCGATATGCCGAAAATAGCCGATATTGAATACACACCCAATCCGAACGCGATCAAGTTCATCCTCAAGGACCCGATTACAAATGGGACGTCGCGTTCCTTTGCTTCGCCTCTGGCCGCCCAGGACGATCCGCTCGCTTCTGCCCTCTTCGCCGTCGGCGATGTGACGTCAGTCTTCTACATGGACCGCTTCATTACGGTCAACAAGGATGAAGCAGTCAGCTGGGAATCTCTTTTGCGGAAGCTTGCGGAGCCGATCCGGTCGGCGCCGGCAACTTTCGATGCTCCAGCGCCTGAGCCGCTGACGCGACTCCCGGAGCCTGGCGAAGACCCGCTTCTTGACAAGGTCAACGCGCTCCTCGATGAACGAGTCCGGCCGGGGCTTGCGGGAGATGGCGGCGGACTTGAGATTCTCGGAATGGATGGGAAGCGGCTCCTGATTCGGTATCAGGGCGCCTGTGGAAGTTGCCCAAGTTCACTGACGGGGACATTGATGGCCATCGAGCAGATGCTTCGCCAGGATGTGGATCCTGAGATAGAAGTCGTCTCGGTTTAAGGCCGTCATCGATAATATTACCCGCGCCGGACGGCGCGGGACGGGCAGGGACAAGCCCTGCCCCTACATGGTCGTTCGCGGAGTGCAGCATTCGTGACAACGATGTAGGGGCAGGGCTTGTCCCTGCCCGCCCGGGCCGTCCGGCGCCGGTAACCATTGGCGAGTGCCCGATTAGGTCAGGTCTTTTGGTAACACCACCGTAATCGTCGTTCCGGCCCCGAGGGTGCTCTCAATCTCCATCCTGCCGTTGTGCTTACTGACGATCTCCTGCGCAACCATCATCCCCAGCCCCGTCCCTTGCTGCTTCGTCGAATAGAACGGCTCGAAGAGATGCCGCCGAGTCTCCGGTGACATGCCTTCACCATGATCGACAATCGACACTGCAAGGTCGGATGAATTCGGTTGAGTTCGAATTTCGACGCTCCCCATTTCCGGCGACGCATCGATGGCGTTTATCAGAAGGTTCAAAAAGACCTTGCGCAGTTGAGACTGGTCAAACTGACCAACCACACCATCGCTCGAATACCTGCGCTCGACATTGATGTGCTTTGTAAGAAGACGGTCACCAGCCAGATCGATCGACCTCATCCATGATTTTGTTGAGGTCGGTGGCGCTCCTCTCCGGCGCTCGCGGACGCGTCAGGTATTTCAGTATCCATGACGATCGCTGAGAGGTGATCGAGACTCCGCTTGAGCCGGCTCAACGACGGCTGAGCCTCCTCGTTACCTTCGAGCTTGCTCTCGAGCACCTCGAGGTTGAGCTTGAGCGCTCCCAGCGGATTGTAGATCTCGTGTGCCACCTGAGCCGTCAATTGACCAATGGTCGAGAGAGTCCTGTTGCGCCGAAGCTCGTCCCGTGCCCGCTCAGCCTCGGTAACGTCAACCAGGGTTACTACTCTGCCTCGCCCGCCGCCCGGAAGTGTCAGCGGGGAAATGTAGACGTCGAGCAACCGCGTCTCGCCTTCATCACCCGTGATCGCTTCGATCCTGTCACGATGGCTGCGGTCATCGCCTCGCTCCTGAATTGCTTTCCGTACGAAGTGGGCCACCTGAGGCAGATGGCTCAGCGCCAGTGCGACATCTCTTCCAAGCAATTCGTGACTCGCGAAGATTCGAATGGTTCTGAAATGAAAGATTGGCTGCGAGAATCTGGCCTTCGTCGCTCGTCACCAGTACGTCATTCGTCTGGCTGTCAAAGACTGACCGGGCGAAGTCCTGTGACTCCTGAATTCGAATGTTCGCGCGCTTGAGCTGAGCGAGCTGGCGGTAGGTCAAAGAGAGGGTCAGGGCAGCCACGGCCAGCCCGACAATCAGCGCGCGCCATTGTGCGCGCGCGATGCTGTTCTCGGCTTCCTGCTGCATATTCACGAGTGCATCGAGATTATTCTGGCCTTCGCCGAGGACGACATTGACCAGTCTGTCGGTGGCTCGCTCTATCTGCTGGCGCTGAGCATAGAGCGTGTCGTAAGGAGGCTCGCCATCGTCATAGAGTTGCCAGAGACCATCGACACTCTGCTGGACGTTGTTGAAAGCGTCTCGATAGTCGCTGGAGAGTGGCGTGGTTCGCTCGGCAATCAGCTTCCGGCCGGCCCTCAGCTCCACCTCCAGGTCCGTCCTCGCCTCGGAAAGCGACGAGCGAAAGGCCGGCCCCCGCGCCCTGAGGCTCTCAGTCGCCGAATAGAGTCGTGCTTCGGCGACCGCCCGTCCCGCCAACTCCCGGAGCTTGAGCACATACTTGAGGCGTTCACTGTAGTCCTGGCTCCGGTCGCTTGCCGCACCGCGAAGCTCTTCGAGCCTCGAAGTGGCGATCGAGCCAACGATGTAGATGAGAACAAGCAGTGCAACGAAACCGGCGACAAGGACAAACCATTCGTAGCCGGAAGCTATGCGTTTGAGGATGGATTGGCTACGCATGCTGCCGTGTGGTGAGTATGCTTGCAGGCGTAGAGTCTCTGGTCGGCGATTTGCATCATGCCGGCAACGTCGCCGGCATCTACCGGAAAGGACGAGACGCCCCAGCTGATTCCCACTTCCTCTCGCAGGTTGGCCTCGGCGAACCGCTGGCGAAGCTTCGATTCCAATCGCTCGAGCAGTCCATGGATGACATTACCGGGCGTTTCGGGACAGATTGCCGCAAATTCATCCCCGCCATAGCGGAACGCCAGGTCGCTGTGGCGAAGCGACGAACTGAGAGTTCCTGCCACGGCTAAAAGAACCTCGTCTCCTGCAGGGTGGCCGAGCAGGTCATTGACCGACTTGAAGCGGTCGATGTCGAGGAGAACGAGCGACAGATCGCGAGAGTATCGCCTGGCGCGTTCCACTTCGTCGCGCAGGCAGAGGTCGAAGGCCGACCGGTTGAGCAGCCAGGTGAGCGAGTCTCGCTGGGCTCTATCAGTCAGTGTGTGGGTCTGCTCGTTGATGTATGCGACTACGGCGCACTCGAGCAGCTGCTCCATCGATTGGTAGAGTCTCTTCTGCTCATCCACATCTGGCGTGACGGCTGTCGCCTCTTCAATCAACTCACGCAGGCGTCGAAACGTTCGAAAGAGTGATTCAGCGCTCAAGCCGAGGCGAGCGTAGTCCGTCCCGAGCTGCACAGCGGATGCAGTCGCAATCCCCGAAGACTCGAACGGCACGAGCCCAAACACAGGCCTCACGGCCAGGCAGAATTGCCGCAGCGAACTTGCGAGACTCGTACTGTCAGCGTGCCCGATCGTGCCATTCTCCGTCTCGGCGGCGAGCTGCTCAGCTATCTCCGCAATAGTCTCTTCGATGGTCACGAGAGCAATTATAGGTCACCGGAACGTGAAAGATAACAGACCTCATGGAACTCTCTGTGCGCTTTCTTGCGGCTACTGTTCAGGTGGGTGCGTAGAATCCCGCTCTATAGGGGAATTTTCCGGGTCCTCAACGGCGCGACGTCAAACCGGCCGAGCGTTCCTGCTCAAGTCTCTGAATGGTGGTTCGCAGCCAGTTTTTGACGGATTCCTCAATCTCCTGCTGGTTGGCTTTCTGCTCGATTGTGTCGACTGTCCTCCCTGTCTCATCCAGTGGAATATGGTGACAGGGAACATCCTCGGAACGGGCGTTAAGAGGCACAAACTGCATCAACTGACACTGATTGCAGGGATAAGTTCGCCTGGGATCGCCGAAATTGATGCAGCTCAATGAGCCCTGAAAGGAAGAGGTCTTTTTCCATGGCGTTCGCACCGAACGGCCGTATCCGCCCTGATCGATAAAGTCGAGCTCGAATTTGAGAATCTCCAAAAGATCGCGATCATCGGCTAACGTTAACATGACTATCACCTCCCCAAATTTCTTACTGGAAAGTCGCCTGGTATCCGCCCTCTCACACTATTGGAGCACGTGGTGTGCCAGACGCGAATGGGCATCCCTTTCGGCGTCATTAGGCTGGCATAAGAATTGAGTCACATGCTTCCAGGACTGGCTATGCGCAATCGCGCAATTGCCGAATATCACGATCTGCTGACAGCGGATGACAGCCTTACCGCAGATTCCTAGGCCGGCTGAAGAGAGGTATGAGTGCGAACGGCCTGTTATACGGAGACCGCGAATTGGGAATTGCGCTTTGTCCCACCGCTCGCCGCCCCCTTGCGGCCCAGATCAGCCGCGCTGCCTTCGAAGCAAGCACGGTCTGGAAGTGGACTTGATTCATTTCAGCGAACTGCTCCTCAGGGGAAGGATGCAACTACCTCAAGCAGAAGCTCGTTGGGGAAGACAGGAGTCCCTTCGAGCAAGCGTAAACCTGGCCGGTGAAGCGAAAGCCCTCGAGCCAATGTCAGAACCCATGGAGAACTGAGCGAATGTGCTCAGATAGGCTATCGCTTCTAATTGACAACTAGCTTTGAGAAGAAAGAGGGTGAGATTAACTGGCGAAACGCGAGGTCAAAAAGGCCTCCGCGCGGCGGAAGACTTGACTGAGGATGCCGAATATCAGGTCAAACGACACCCACTCGGCTCGGTTGGTGTCATTTTCGGAATCGGATTTGGGATTTGAATGCTGTGACCGGCATTCTGCTGGCTGACAACGGACATTGCAGCAAATGAGATGAATCAAAAGACGCGAGTGACCATCATCTTTCTCGTCGCGATCAGCGCAGTGATCTTATGGTTCTGCTACCTGATCGCCAGACCTTTCCTGAAGCCGGTATTTTTTGCTGTAGTCTTGGCGATTGTCTTTCATCCGATTCACACAAAGCTCCATAAGCTCGTCCGCAATGAGAATGCGGCGGCACTGTTTTCAACATTGTGCGCGCTCCTGGCGATCACCGTTCCGGCATTCCTGCTCGGCGTCGCATTGAGGAACGAGCTATCCTCTATCTATCAATCACTCACCGCGAGTAATGCGCAGGAGGGCGGATTCATTCCCAATTTGCTCCAAATGGCCGAGAGGGCGCGGCTCTGGCTGGGCCAGTATGTTGACTTGTCTCAGATTGACCTGCGAGCCGAGTTGGTCGTCAGGTTACAGCAGTTGAGCGCCTTCCTACTGTCTCATCTCGCCGGTGTCGCTGGCGGGCTTACTTCATTAGTTGTTGCGGCGGTGACCATCTTCTTCACGCTGTTTTATCTCTTCCGCGATGGCCGGGCGCTGAGGCGTCGGCTGGCTGTGCTCATCCCCTTGAGTCCGGCGCAGCTTGAAAAACTCACAAACGGTATGAGCCGCACGATCAAGGCAAGCATGTATGGCGTCCTGGCGGTAGCCTTTACTCAAGGTCTGCTTCTGGGATTGGCCTTCTGGGTTCTGGGACTACCATCGCCGGTGTTGTGGGGATTGACGGCCGCCATCTTCTCGTTCATACCCTTCGTCGGCACTGGTGTGGTCTGGGTCCCCGCGGCGATCATTCTGACACTCAATGGCCACCTGTTGAAAGGATTGATTCTGCTCGGATGGGGGGCGGGAATAGTCGGGACGGCTGATAACGTCATCAGGCCGCTGGTGATCAGCGATCAGATACGCCTTCATCCGCTGTACGTGTTCTTTGCGCTGCTTGGCGGCGTTCAGGCGTTCGGCATCAGCGGGCTTTTCATCGGACCGGTCGCGTTCGCGCTGGCTCAGGCCCTATTCAGGTTGATCAGAGAAGAAACACGCGCCCAAACCGACAACGCAGTGGAAGAGGACACGGTCGCAAATGACCGCAGACTTTAATCGTCGCGGTCCAAAAGAGGAGCAGGCGGACCTGGTTCTACTCTGCTTTCGATCCGGAAGCCGTTTCTCGACTCCAGGCGCTCAAGGTTCAATTCAACGCCGGCTGCAGTTGGGAGAATTGGCCCTGGGTGCTCGTCAATTGACGGGCGCGGCTTAGAAATTAGTTTCGGCCGCCAGCCCGTGAGCGCGGTTTCCGAGATCGCGCGAAGTCTTCCCGATGGCCCGGCCGGTGACGTGTATCGCATGGCTGGCCGCGTAACGAACGAGCGCCCGCCGCCGCGGCCCTTGTCCGGGTCGAACAAATACATCAGCCCAGCTCCAATTCCGATTCCTCCAAGAAATAGAGTGCTTCTGTTCATATCCTTCCTCCTTGGTTGTCGAACTTACTCTGAAAACAACTGCGCCCCGGTCATCAATCGCTGCAAACAAAGGGTCGCAGCCAAGGCAGGTGCCTTGGGCAGGAGGAAAGAAAATGACTCACCACTGTGCGATCTTGCCCAAAACTGGTGGGTGAAAACACACTGCTTATCCTGCGTTTGCCACAAAACATTGCTGTACGTAGCTAGCTGCTCATCTTTTAAGGCGGCACAACGCTTGCAGCTTGACCACTGGAATTAAGCTGCTTTGCGGATAAACGTTCAAGCCCCTGAGCAGCGTATCGAGAGATTTGTTCGGTTAGGCTTATTTTTGTCTGCCACATCATCTCATTTTCAAGGAGAGAATGTATGAGGGACGAGACGAAAATCCTGATTGCGTATGACGAATCGGCCTGCGCTCAAGCCGCACTGGCGGATATGAGCCGAGCTGGCTTGCCGCGAAAAGCGGAAGCGCACGTGTTGTCGGTTTACGCGGAATGGATTCCAGCACCGGTTAGTTATGGGATGGTTAAGACCGACTTCCCGAATTCCATGCTGGTGTGGGAAAAGGCGGCTCTGGCGACGGCCCGGCGCGCGGGTGCGGTACTGAAGACGTCCTTCCCCGAATGGGAGGTCCATGCGGAAACCGCGACAGGATCGCCGGCCGGCTGGATTCTGAACAGGGCTGAGGAATTGAAAACTGATCTGATTGTTGTCGGATCACATGGCCGTTCCGCGTTCGGCCGGCTGTTCCTGGGCAGCGTGTCACAGAAGGTGCTGCACGCGGCGCATAGCACAGTGCGCATTGCGCGTGGCCGTTTGGAAGAGCCTGCAACCCCCATTCGCTTGATCGTGGGTGTAGATGGCTCTGCGGGCGCGGAGGCAGCGGTGAAAGCCGTGGCCGCGCGACATTGGCCGAAGGGGAGCGAGGTAAGGATCGTTAACGGCTTTCCGGTACTTCCTCCTGTCGGCTCTGAATACGCGGCTACCGCAGTTGCGGAATGGATTGCCGACGAAAGGGCGCGAGTAGGTGAAGCGATCGAGAAAGCAGTCGGAACATTGAAGGGCGCGGGATTGACGGTCTCCAAAGTGATGAAAGAGGAGGACGCGCGCCAATCACTGATCAGCGAAGCCAGGGGCTGGGGAGCGGACTGTATCTTTGTCGGCGCAAGAGGGATGAGCGCCATCAAGCGGTTCCTGATCGGCAGCGTCTCTTCATTCGTGGCCACACATGCGCATTGCTCAGTCGAAGTGGTCAGAGAAGCCAGGGGAAATTATGAAAACGTCTAACGTATCGAAAATCACTCACTCCCCTTTAGCGGGGAAAAAGGAGATTTTATGCAATCAAAAACAGTAAATTATCTAGATAAAGAATTACGTGAGGCCGTCGAACGCCAACTCGATTATGACCCGGCGGTGCCGTCAAATAACATCGGCGTTGTGGCCGCGAATGGTGTGGTTACCCTCACCGGCCACGTCGAGACCTACGCCGACAAGATCGCCGCGGAGAAGGCCGCCAAACGTGTTTACGGCGTCAAGGCCGTGGCCAATGACATCGAGGTGAAGGTGCTCTCCGAGCAAACGGACACCGAGATCGCGAACTCCGCGTTGCAGGCGCTCTCGGGTAACGTCAGCGTGCCCAGCAACGAAATCAAAGTGATCAGTGAAAAACGGCTGGCTGACACTCGAAGGCAAAGTGGACTGGGGCTTCCAGAAAGAGGCCACCGAGCGAACCGTCAGGTATTTGTTCGGCGTGCGCGGCATCACTAACAACATCGAGGTCAAACCATGTGTGTCGCCGCTAGACGTGCACACGAAGATCGAGCAAGCGCTGCGGCGGAGCGCGGAGTTGGATGCGCGTCGCATCCGGGTGACGGCCCGCGACGGGTTAGTGACCTTGACCGGCACCGTACGATCCTGGGCGGAAAAGCTGGAGGCGCAGCATGCGGCTTGGGGCGCGCCCGGCGTCACTTCCGTAACGAACCAAATCGAGATCGTCCCATAAGCACACACACGACCCATCGGCGACGGTCGTGCGCATCCAGTAGTCCGGGGTTGCGCCTTCGATAGCGAAAATCCGGATCACTGCATCCAACTCACCCCAAGGCCGGCCATCATCCTCAAATCTCGGTGGCCGGCCTTACTTGTCCTGATGTGTGACAGGAATGCCTTCAATCTTCTTCAAGCGGTAGCGAAGTTGGTTGGGGGAGATGTGCAATCCCGCTGCTTTGATCTGATTTCCTTGGTCTGTTTGAGGGATTGCCAGTAGATCTTCGATGAGCTCCTTCAATGATCTTTTGCAACGGTATGATCATTGCTCTTACTATCGGCCTGGCTCCAAAGAACCCTGAGAGGAGAGACGCAATGAGAATTCTATTGGCCGTGGATGGCTCCGACTATGGCAAAGCGGCGGCGGACGCGGTTGCCGAGCGACCCTGGCCCGAAGGCAGCGTGGTGAAGATCATTTCTGCAATTGAGCTGCCTTTCGTGCCGACGACCGAGACCTGGGCGCTGCCTGACAGCTACTACTCGCAAGTGGAGAAGATGGCAAAGGGACAGGCAGATTCGGCAATCGAAGGAGCGATGAGCCGCATTCAGTCCAGCCCAGTCGCACAGCTCAAGGTCATCACCGAAACTAAAGACGGTCGCGCCAAGGACGTGATTCTCGACGAGGCTGAGACGTGGGGCGCCGATCTGATCGTGGTCGGCTCGCATGGCTGATCATGGCTTGCGACGATTTCTCGCTCGGTTCGGTGTCACAGGCGGTCGCTACGCACGCGCCGTGTTCGGTCGAGATCGTACGCCGACGCAGCGCGGGCGGAGTAAGTGAAAGGGTGTAGATGGCCAGATCAGTGTGCATTGACGCGCAGACCGTCTGTGATTTGATTGTTGGGATGAAGAATGACCTCCGCGCCTTTGTCGAGGCCGTGTAAAACCTCAACGTCAAGGGCGGTGCGGTGGCCGATCTGGACCTGGCGCTCGCGCGCCTGGCCATTCTCGACTACGAACACGCCCCAGCCTTGCCCTTTGCGGTAGAGCGCGCTTGCAGGAGTGCGCAGCACGTCATCCGCCTCCCATATAACCAACCGCGCCTCCACGCGATAACCGTCGCCGAGCGGTCCAGGGGCGCCCACAAAATCCGCGATGACGTTGACGCGCTGCTCCTCAACGCCGAGTGGAATCGAAACCTGTTGCATTTTCTTCACCACTCCAGTTCAGCCGGGCTGGCCCTCTTTTCGTTGCGGCGCGTCTCGATGATCTGGCCACTGCCCAGGCGGATCACTCGGTCAGCCATCGCGGCAATAGCGGCGTTGTGCGTAATTACCGACCGTGGTCGTGCCCAGTTCGCGGTTGACCCGTTCCAACACTTCGAGCACCAGCTTGCCTGTCGGATAATCGAGTGCGCCGGTCGGCTCGTCGCACAACAGCACGTCCGGGCGCTTCGCGATCGCGCGCGCGATCGCTACGCGCTGCTGCTCGCCGCCCGAAAGCTGCGCGGGGAAATGATGCAGACGGTCACCCAACCCGACCAGCCGCAAGGCTTCTTCCGCAGACATCGGACGTTCCGCCAGCTCCGTCACCAGTTCCACGTTCTCCAACGCCGTCAGGCTCGGAATGAGATTGTAGAATTGAAAGACAAAGCCGACGTGCTCGCGCCGGAAGCGCGTCAATCCTCGGTCATCGGCAGCAGTGAGGTCGTGGTCTAAGAAATGGACCTTACCACCAGTCGGCATGTCGAGTCCGCCGATGATGTTCAGCAGCGTTGATTTTCCGCTCCCCGACGGACCCAGGATGACGACGAATTCGCCGCGGTAAAGATCGAGGTCAACCGCGCGCAACCAACCTCACCTCACCCATGCGGTAGACCTTTGAAACGCCGCGCACGCGGAAGACCGCCTCGCGCCGCCCGGCTGCCGTCTCTGACAAGAGGTTGCCCATCTCGTCTTTTGTTCTTGTAGCTAATGCTCGAACGGCCATGACAATCTAACTGGTTTTCTTGTGCTTATTCCTTCAGGTCTCGGCGGAAAATCCCGCTTCGGGCGGGGAATTTTTCGGCCTCAATCGAGTGGCGTCAAACCAACCGAGCGTTCCTGCTCAAGTCTCTCGAATCGTCGTGCGCAGCCACTTTTTCACGGATTCTTCAATTTCCTCCTGATTGCCTCTTTGCTCGAGCAGGTCAACTGTCTTGCCTGTCTCATCCAGTGGAATGTGGTGACAGGGAACATCCTCGGAACGGGCACCAGGAGGCACAAATTGCATCAACTGACATTGATCGCAGGGATGAGTTCGCTCGGGATCGCCGAAATTGATGCAACTCAATGAGCCCTGAAAGGTTGAGGTCTTTTTCCATGGCGTTCGAACCGAACGGCCGTATCCGCCCTGATCTACAAAATCGAGCTCGAATTTGAGAACCTCCAAAAGATCGCGATCATCGGTTGACGTTGACATGGCCATCACCTCCCCAAACTAATTTTCTTACTGGAAAGTCGCCTGGCAGCGGCCCTCTCACACTATCTCGAGCACGTGGTGTGCCAGACGCGAATCGCATACTTTGCGGCGTCATGGCCTGGCATAAGAATTGATCTCACATGCTTCGAGCGAATCGCATCTGGCTTGGGACTGGCTATGCGCAATCGAGCAATTGCCGAATATCACGATCTGCTGACAGCGGATGAGAGCCTTACCGCAGACCTTTTTGGCCGCCTGAAAGAAGGTATGAGCGCCAAGGGCCTGCTATACGGAGACCGGGAATTGGGAATTGCGCTTCGTCCGCACTTCCTGAACCGGGCACAATACGACGACCTCGCTCAGGCCGCTGAGGTCCTTGCAGGAGCCTTCGCCAAGCTACCTACCCTCCTTGGGGGATGAGTCCCTGATGGATCGGATCGGTTTGCGCGATGCCGAACTCCGCCTGGCTCGCATTGACCCGGGATTCGCTCATGCGGCTGTCACCGCGAGGCTCGATGCGTTTGTCATTGAGGACGGCGTCAAGTTCGTCGAATACAATGCAGAGAATCCGTCGAGCCTGACAGACCAGGCGGGTCTTAATGTTGTTTTGTTTGAGCTTCGCGCCCTTCAGACTACAGCGAAGCGCTACCGTTTGCGCCAGTTCAGCCCTGTTTCGGCACTCTTGCGCGCCCTGCTTTCCACTTATAGAGAATGGGGCGGAAAGGGCACACCGAATGTCGCGATTGTCGACTGGTCCGGGCTGCCCACGGCAAGCGAATTCATCCTCCTACGCAATAATTTTGTGGCGTGCGGCGTTCCCAGCATTATCTGCACGCCGGATGAACTGGAGTACAGCGGAGGGCGGTTGCGGAAAGGGGATTTCGAAATCGACCTCGTTTACAAACGAATCATCATTCACGAATTCCTCGACCGTTATGACGAGACTCATCCGCTGGTCCAGGCCTATGCCAATCACGATGTTTGCCTGATCAATCCTTTTCGCTGCAAGCTGCTCCACAAGAAGGCAGCTTTTGAAGTCTTGACCGACCAGAGACACGAAAACTTGTTCACGTCCCGGGAGAGAGATGTGATCGCTCGCTGCGTTCCGTGGACGAGGCGGGTGACTGAGAGAAAGACGATCTACCGCGGTCAACCAATAGACCTCCTGGACTACATTCGAAAGTATCGTGCAGGGTTCATTCTGAAGCCGAATGACGACTATGGTGGCCGCGGCATCCATTTCGGGAGGTCTTCGAGTGAGGCTGAATGGGACTCCCGGCTCTCAGCAGCTCTGAAGGGCGACTACGTTGTTCAGGAGGCTATTGATCTTCCGACAGAGGTGTTTCCGATCTTCGATACACGTGGCTGGAGTTTCCAGCCAATGTTTGTTGATACCAACCCGTTCATTTTTCGTGGTCGGGTCAACGGTGCGATGGTCCGTCTCTCGGACTCACCGATCGTCAATGTCACCTCCGGCGGTGGCGAAACAGGGTTCCTGGTAATCGAGGGCAAGGGGCAGGCTGAGCGGTGACTCGATCCATGTAGGGGCAGTGCGGCCCTGCCCGACCGCGGGCGTCTCGCCCGCATGATGTTGGAGAAGTAGCTTATCTGCCGAAGTCATGGCGGGCGGGACGCCCGCGCGTCCCAGGGTCGCCGCACTGCCATACTATGCCAATCACCGTTCGGAAGGCGCCTCAGTAGACACACTCGACCGTTGACCGCTCTTTGAGATGCTCCTCGACAAGCCTGGCCGAAATCGCAAGAAAATCGTAAGCGGTGACAATCCCCACCAGACGGTCTCCATCGACTACGGGCAGGCAACCAACCTTGTTGCGACGCATGACATCAATCGCTTCGAGGGTCGACGTTTCAGCCGTCACCGTCACCGGCTTGAGTCTCATAATATTCCGAACCGTCAGCGTGTTGTTGAGGTTCGACTGGCCACGCGCCATCAGGCGCAACAGGTCGCGATGTGATATCAAGCCGATCAGGCGGCCTTCATCATCCTCCACCGGCACATGCCTGATATGCCTCCAGTCCATGACACTCGCCACGAGGTCAACAAGGTCGTCAGGCCCCACGGTAAAGAGGTCGGTCGACATGAACTGGCTTACGGTCTGGTAACCTTGCCCCGGCTCGGGGTCGTCCTCCAACCTGGCCTTTGCCCAGCGGGCGACCGGCTCTCCCGTCTGCTGGTTTGTGAGCATGGCTCTGGCCAGTGCCCGGTGACGGGAATCGGCAGTACCTTGTGCGTCCATTGCAGCGAGCGACTTCAGCGACCACTGCGCTCCTGTCTGATCGCGGCGCACTCGCTCCTCAATTGTGTCCAGGTAGTGATCGCCACCATCAATGGCGGACTGAGGCCCTTGCGAGCCAGCGGCAGTAAGTGATCGAGAATCAATCCGGACGCCGTGTGGCGTTTGCCATCGACCCATGTGAATTGTGCTTTCAGCCCATAGCGTGCCGCCGCGAAGAAGTTGTCCTTGGCGTCATCGAAGGGCATCAACCCGGACACCTCGCCGTATTCCTTGTCCAGCGCAGACATGAGGCCGAGGAAGAATGCTGCATTGGCCATCTCATCGGCAACCGTCGGACCCGACGGCAGTGCACGCATCTCGATGCGAAGATGTCCACGCCCATTCAGGGACGCCATAGCAGGGCCGGTTCCAGCGCCAGACAGTGCCGTTGTGCAATCGAAGGGCGAGGAGGCGGGGAGCTTCCCCGCGAGCCAGTACCGCCATCGGATCCTCTTCGAGCCTTGTCCTGATGACCACCTGAAATCTGGCGATCTCTTCGCGGAAGATCTCGAGCACAGATTCTTTGAGCCACCTCTCGCCGAAGCTGACGCGTGTCGGGTGCCCGCGGGCCAGATGCGCGCTTGAACGTTCATCAACGGAATGCTGGAACAGCGCAACCCGGGTCTCGTGCCACAAACGATGACCGAACAACAGTGGCGAGTTGGCTGCCGCCGCCACGATCGGTGCTGTAATGAGCTGGGCAAGGTTATAAAGGGGCACGAACTCCTGCGGGCCAACCTGAAGATGAACCTGAAAGCTGGTGCAGCACGACTCCAACATAATGTTGTCGTGACAGACCTGGAGCTCATCGAGGCCCTTTATGTATGCACTGAAGTTGCCTCGGCGCAGCCGGCTCATGGTTCGGTTGAGCTCCAGGTAGCGCGGCGAGTGGGTCAGGTTGTCGAGTGTCAGATCAGACTGCCTGATTGTCGGCAGAATTCCAGTGAGCAACACTTCAGCCCCGTAAAGGTTGGCTGCCTCGCGAACCATGCGAATGAGCTCCTCGATTTCCTGCTCCATGGCACGAAGGCAGCCATTGCTGAAGTGCTGGGGTGAGAGGTTGGCTTCCAGGTTGAACTTGCCGATCTCGGTCGTGAGCCTCGAATCTGCCGCTTGTTTCAGGACCTCAGCCGCAACCGGGAGCGGGCGCAAATGGCGGTCGACCAGGAACATCTCCTGCTCCGCGCCAATGCGCCGGATTCCGCTTTCGATCTGCCCGGTCGCAATCATCCGGTCCAACGCGGCAAGGTCATTGAGAAGCGCCCTCATAAAGGCGTTTGATTCCGGCTCGGATGGTTCTTGTGAAACGTTGTGATCGCCCATTAGACTGGAAACTCTGTGGCGTTAAGAATGCAGCGCGGTGTGAGGATGACCCGGCGACGTCAATTCTCGGCAGCGGACGTTAAACCGCCGCCGAATCCATTTTTGCGGGCCTCTCCTCTATAGGAACATAATCCCGTTGGCCGTGTCCCAGATAGATCTGACGTGGCCGAGCGATCTTCTGCTCACTGTCCAGCAACATCTCCTCCCACTGGGCGACCCAGCCGGCAGTCCGCGGGATGGCAAAGAGCACCGGGAACATGTCCACCGGGAAATTCATTGCCTGGTAGATGATTCCTGAATAGAAATCTACGTTCGGATAGAGCTTCCGACTAATGAAGTATTCGTCTTCAAGAGCAATCCGCTCCAGCTCGAGCGCTATCTCGAGTACCGGGTTGGTTCCTGTTACTTCGAAGACATCATGGGCGGCCTGCTTGATGATTCGGGCCCGCGGGTCGTAGTTCTTGTAGACCCGGTGGCCGAAGCCCATGAGCCGGACCTCTCCCTTTTTTACGCGATCAACGTATTCGGGGACATTTCCAATAGAGCCAATCTCGTTGAGCATGCGGAGCACTGCCTCATTGGCGCCACCATGCAGCGGGCCGTAAAGGGCCGCTGCGGCACCCGCTACGGCGGAATAGGGATCGGCGTGCGAGCTTCCGATGCTTCTCATGGCATTGGTGCTGCAGTTCTGCTCATGATCTGCGTGCAGAATGAAGAGTACATTCAGCGCCCGTTCCAGGACAGGGTTCGGATGATACTTGAGCTCTGTGGTCTTGAACATCATGTTGAGAAAGTTGCCAGTAAAGCTCAGATCGTTATCCGGGTAGGCGTACGGCATTCCGATGCTGTGACGGTAGGCGAACGCGGCAATCGTGGCCACCTTGGCGATCAGCCGATAGGCCTGCTTGCGTCGCGCTTCAGCCACGAAGATTCTCTTTGCATCCGGATAGAAAGTTGACAGAGCTCCTACGGTTCCCACGAGCATGCCCATCGGGTGCGCATCGTAGTGAAAGCCATCCATGAATTTCTTGATGTTTTCGTGGATGAAGGTGTGATGCGTGATATGCCACGTCCACTCCTCCAGTTGCTGCGCGGTCGGCAGCTCCCCGTGAAGGACCAGGTATGCAACCTCAAGGTACGTGCTCTGCTCGGCAAGCTGCTCGATCGGATATCCGCAATAACGAAGTATTCCTTTGTCACCATCGATGAAGGTTATCCTGCTCCGGCAAGAGGCAGTGTTGGTGAAGGCCGGGTCATAGGTCATCAGCCCGAAGTCGCCTTCCGACATCTTGATCTGTCTCAAGTCCATGGCACGTATAGTGCCTTTGTCGATTGACAGCTCATATTGCTTTCCGGTCCGATTGTCAGTGACTGTAAGCGTCTCCTTCATGGCGATCTCCTATGCGGCCCAGGCCCTTTCGAGTTCGGCTGCCTTTTGTTCGCAATTTTCCAGCACGCCGCGGCCGATCTCTTTTTCGGCATTTCTGAAAGCGGAGCTCAGGTATTCATTGTCGGCCTCATCGAGTATCGCTTCCGCAATGCGGAAAAGGACCTGATCCTCTCTCTGGATGTGTCCTGTCAGGAGCTCGATAAAGAGCGTCGAGGTCTGGACAAAGTGTTGCCAGGACCCGGGTCTTGAGGTCTGGTATGCCTTGACGTCCTGTCCGAGCTCCCGCACAAGTCTCCGCTCAATTTCATGCTCGCGCTCCATCACTTCGAGCGGCCCACCCCGGCGAACAATTCCCTTGCGTTCCAGAGCCGGGAAGAAGTGTTGCTCTTCTTTCCCGTGATGAAAGGCATCTGCGAACGTGTGAATGAATTCGAGGAGCTCTGAAAGGGCTTCAGAGGGCACCCGCTCTCCGCTTGCAAACCTCTTGCATATTCCGTCGAGAGCGCGAAGCGCCTGCTCGATGACACGGTGTTCATGTTTCAGGGTGTGTATCGGATAGGACATGACAATTTACTCCGTTCGATTTACGCCTTAGTCAGCAGTCGAGGGGCAAGCTCTGTGCCACCCGTTGCGCTGCGCTTTCGCCTGCTAACCTGCCAAATCATCCTCCCGCTGTGGGTTTTCCCGCGCAAATTCCTCTCGAGGCTGGGGAACATTACGCAGCAGGTCAGGCCCCGAAAGCCAGCCGGTTGAAAGCCGTCGACTGATTGAGTATGGAGTGCGGCGACTTGTCGCCGCTTTTGATTTAGTTACTGCAGTGACGAAGAAGAATCGAGCCTGTAACTCGTAGTGCTGCAGCAATTAAATCAAAAGCGGCGACAAGTCGCCGCACTCCATACTGAGCCGGTGGGCCCTATAAACGTCTCCGGGCATACTTCTTGCCATTGTCGATTATGGTGGTGAATTACCCTAAGAAAGTGAGGTGGGCACCATGCGGTGGGTTGATGTGATCGAATTTGTTGGTCTGGTTCTGCTCGGCGTTGCTGGCGGTTGTGCTTTTGCTGCCGCTCATCGTGTTGTCTCTTCAGATTGTGGCGGTGACGGGCCTGCTTTTCGCTGCCGGCTTGTTCTATTCGTGGCTATCCGGGGAAGCGGCACACGTCCACGCGTGGTTTGCTGAGCACCATCGAATCACGCACAGAGTCACCGCGCGTAGAGTATGACCCGGAATAAGGGTCATTCCTTCAAGACAGCGGCTATCGTGTTTAACAGAGTCTCTGCAGTGTACGGCTTCGGAAGAAAGGTCTTAACGCCTAGCTGCGACGCTTCGGCCATCTTGTCATCGGCCTTCAGCCCGCTGGTGGCAATGATCCTGACACTCTGATCGAGCCTCCTCAGCGCTCGTATCGTAGCCGGGCCATCCATGTACGGCATCATCATGTCCGTTATCACAAGACGAACCTGATCTTTGTGTGAAGCAAAGACTGCAATCGCGTCGGCACCGTCATTTGCAATCAGAGCCTGATAGCCGAAGGTGTTCAAGATCTCCCTCGCAACTTCCCGGATTGCATGTTCATCGTCAATGACCAGAATCATTTCGCCGTTGCCCGAGGGCAATTGGTGCGGCACTGACCGTGCGGCTGTTGCCTCAGCCGATTGGATGGCCGGCAAGTAGACCTTGAATTTCGCACCCCTGCCGACTTCGCTGTAGACATTCAGAAAGCCGCCGTGGCTGCGAACGATACCGGCAACAGTCGATAAACCCAGGCCTGTCCCCTGTCCATAGTCCTTGGTCGTGAAGAATGGGTCGAAGATCTTGCTCAGATTCTGCTCGGCTATGCCGAGCCCGGTGTCAACAACTCCGACAGAGACGTATTTTCCGGGTTTGGCATCAACTGCCATTCGCGCGGAGTGTTCGTCTATCTCAACATTCTCTGCCTCGATCCGCAGGCTTCCGCCATGCGGCATCGCGTCACGCGCGTTGATACAGAGGTTCATCAGAACCTGGTGCAGTTGAGTCGCATCGCCGGAAACCTGCCACAAGTCCGGATCAATCGAGAAGGTGATCTCGATATGTTTTGGCAGAGTGTCGGCGAGGATCTTAATGATCTCCTTGATCAGATGTGTCGGTTGCAGGGGTGTGAAATTGCCTTCGGCACCACGCGCAAACGAGAGCACCTGCTTGATCATTTCGCCGCCGCGGACGGCATTGGTCTGAAGGATGTTGAGCAGGCGCTGGCTGCTTTCATCGGTGAAGCGCATCTGCAGCAGCTCGATTGCGGTCAGGATGGGAGAGAGCACATTGTTCAGATCATGCGCGATACCGCTGGCCAGAGTGCCTATGCTCTCCATTCGCTGCGCCCGCAGGAACTGGGCTTCGAGACGTTTCTTCTCGCTGATATCGCGGACGATTGCGGTGAAGAACTTGTGGCCTTCGGAGTCAATTTGTGAAATTGAGGCCTCGATCGGAAACTCTTCGCCATCGGAACGCAGTCCGTAAAGGGTGCGCGCGCTTCCCATTGTCCTCTGAGTCACGTTCGTCTCGCCGAATACACGGATGTGTTCGCGATGTGCGATGCGAAAGCGGTCCGGAAGAAAACGGTCCAGGCTCTGGCCTAAAGCGTCCTTTGCCGGGCAGCGGAAGATTCTCTCGGCCGATGCATTAAAGAGGACAATGCGCTGGCTCTCGTCGACAGTGATGATTGCATCCATTGCCGACGCGACAATTCCGGCCAGTCTGGCCTCACTCATCCGCAAGGACGCGGCGTTCTGCTGATCATCTGCCATAACTATCAGACGCAACTGCGAATGGTGGACCAAAGACCACAGGACCACGAAGGAGAACGGTAATTCTCTGTTTCGTGGTCTTGCGTTCTTTGCGAATCTTTCGCCGCGCTCGATGCAAATCAGGCCGATCCGCCTGCTCCCCAGTCTTCGCCGACTCCTGTAATCGTGCCTACTTTGATGCGAAAGAGAATCATCTCGCTCATGCCTCGCGTCATCCTGGTTTCAACCGGTGTCATATGCGGCAACCGGGTGAAGAGTTTGCCCAACATCGCTCTCCCGCGTCTCCGGATCGGAGATTTCCTCGTAATTTCCGAAGGCAATCACACTCCGCCAGTGAAACGCATCCGTGATCTCATCTACCTGAAAGCAGACACGGGAGTTGGCTCGCATGGCATCAATCTTCCGACCCGGCAAAGAATGAATGTAAATGTCTTTGCCGTCAAAGAGGTAGTTGACCGGCACTACGTATGGCGCGTTTTGGTCGACGCAGCCGAGGCGCCCCAGACTGCTTCTTCGGAGAATCGCCAGTGAATCGTTCTCTTTGAGTGGGCCAATCTGCATCGCATCCTTTCTCATTGCCCGGCTTCATTGGCTTCGCACCTTCTTGCGACGGACGACCTCCACTGAACAGCGAGCGTGGTAAGCCACATCCTGCGAGACCGATCCCAGGAGAAACCGCTCCAGCCCATGCTTTCCATGAGATCCGAGCACAACAAGATCAGCATCCCACGACTTAGCGGAATTCATGATCGTCTCCGTTGCACGGCCGACAACTATCTCGGTTGACAGCGTGAGAGGTACCTCGCGCTTGACGGCGTTGAAGGATTGAACGGCTCGGTCAATCGCTGCATTAGCCTGCCTGGTTGCGCTCTCCTCCAGTTGTGAATAATAGGTTTCCGGCATAGCCCACAGCTCTGTTGTTGTGGTCGGCAGTTCTACGACGGAAAGCAGGTTGATTTCGGTTCCGGCCGGCCACGGCCGGCTCGGCGATCTCCTGGTACCGCCATATCACTGAATCCCGATCCATCTATAGCGAGCAATATCCTCCTGCCCTTTGGCTGATCAGCCTGGTCGCGACCGCATCTCACGACGTGAACCGAGCACTTCGCATGCGCTATTACGGCACGTGAAACGGAACCCAGCCAGAGCCTCTCGAGAACGTTGTATCCGTGTGTTCCCAGGATGATTAGATCTGCGCCCCAGTGTTCAGCCTCGTCCAGGATCGCAGTCTTCGGATTGCCTTTGACTATCTTTGACATTGTTTCCGTCTGCGATCCAGCGATCTTCGCGAACTCTGCCAGAGCCTGCGTAATAGCCGCCAAGGAGCGATTTTCCCAGGCCCGCTGCAATTCCTCGTAAGTACTCCGCCGGGAGCGGCATTGCCCATTGGGAGGCGGGTCCCATCTCCGTCATTACTGAAAGAATCTTTACCAGACTTCCACGAGGCCAGGGCGTTCCAGCCGCTTCCTTGACCGCCGCAAGGCCACACGCTGAACCATCAACGGCTACCAGAATCTTCATTGCTTCTTGCATTGCTTTTCACATTGCTTGACTCGCAATGTCCTCCACTCTGGGCAGGAGCAATGCCTGTGCCGCGCCTTAGAATTGAAACTAAAAGCCAGGAACTTGAGCGTCCTGGGTGATTTTGCGAGTTGATGAGCGGAAAAATGCGCACTCGCCCTTTCCGTCGCTCGTCCTACTGCGCCAGCGAGTCGTCAATCTTCTTCAGACGATAACGGAGCTGATCGCGCGAGATTCCAAGCAATTCTGAAGCGCGCGTTTGATTGCCGCCACTTCTCTCAAGAGCCTGTCTGACCAGTGCCAGTTCGAGCTGTTCGAGATTGATCCCGCCATCAGGCAATCGAAGTGACGGAGGCACGCCTTGGGTTGTTGGCGCAGCAGCGACGACGGTGGGTATATTGGCAGCCTGGTCTCGTTTCATCAGGTCGCGCGGCAGCCAGGTCGCCGTGATCGAATCTGAATCCTCCAGAATCATCAACCGCTCGATGACGTTCCGCAGTTCACGGACATTGCCAGGCCAATGGTACCGGCGGAATATATCCTCGACCTCCGGCGTCAGGTTGCTGACGCGTTTTTTCAAGCGTTCGCTGAAGTGAGCGATGTAGTAGTTTGCCAGTAGCAATACGTCGTCGCCACGTTCGCGGAGCGGCGGCAGATCGATTTGTATCACCGAAAGCCGGTAGTAAAGGTCCAGCCGAAAACGCCCGGCCTCGCTGTCAAGTCTAAGGTCTCGATTCGACGCGGCTATTATCCGCACATCGAGTGGCAGGTCCCTCAATCCGCCAACTCGGCGGAATGTTCCCTCCTCGAGCACCCTCAGCAGTTTTGCCTGGAGACCCAGCTCGAGTGAGGATATCTCGTCCAGGAAGAAAGTTCCGCCCTGTGCTTGCTCGAACAGACCCTCCTTTTTTGCTCGAGCGTCGGTAAAAGCACCCTTCTCGTGACCGAAGAGTTCGGTCTCGATCAGCGTTCCGGGTATAGCTGCACAATTTATCGCAACGAAGGGTTGATCCGCGCGCGGCGAGCCGTAATGTATGGCCTTGGCTACAACATCCTTGCCGGTTCCGCTTTCACCAATCAATAACACGGACGATACCTCGCTTGCCGAGATCTTCTTAGCCAGCGTGATCATTTCATTCATTGACTCGGATGTGCCAACGATTTGATCGAAGCTGAGCCTTTTTTCCTGATGGCGACGCAAATACCGGACTTCGCGACGGAGTCTCCCGGCTTCGATACCGTTGCGGATTGTGACCTGGAGTTCAGCGAGCCTGATGGGCTTGCTGATGAAGTCGTACGCGCCACCCCGCAACGCCGCAATTGTGGCATCAAGATTCACTTCGCCGGTGATGATAATGACAATCGCCTGAGGCTGCCGCTTCTTGTATTCGATGAGCGCGTCGAGGCCGGATCCGTCTGGCAGGTTTATATCCTGCAACACCGCCGCAGGCTGCTCCGAATCAAAAGCTTCCAGGGCAGCTGCAACCGTGGGGGCATCCAGCGGTTCGTAGCCCCAGGCACGCAGTGCCTCGGTCAAGGTGTAGCGGATAGCCGAGTCGTCATCGACGACGAGTACTTTGTCTTTTGGCATCTCCTACATTCTACATTATCCAGATGCCTGGTCAGTGAAGTCGGGGTAGTAAGAGCGTGGATGCTCTCTCGCTAATGCCGCACTCGCCGACAACCTTGTAGGGGCAGGGCTTGTCCCTGCCCGTCCCGTGCCGTCCGGCGCGGGTAACCATTATCGGTTGTAGTTCAAGTAGCAAGGGTTCTTGAAACTGTTACCCGTGCCGGACGGCACGGGGCGGGCAGGGACAAGCCCTGCCCCTACAGGTGGCACAATAAAGCAATGAAATAAATGAGCCTGTGGCGACTTTGTGAACCTTCCCGAAGCTACACGTGGTGCCTCGAGACCAGAGATATGAGGTAGATGGCGATCCCCAGCGCCATAAGTGACCCACCAAAGAACATAAAGAAGAGAAATGCCGCCGGATGCGACCAGTGCAGCGTGACGAGTTCCACCAGTAGTCCGGCGATAAGCAAAACACCAGCCAAGCGGATTCTCTTCTCCAGCCAGGTGGGTTCCGGCTTCATTGTGCTGGCTCCTTCCAGAAGGTCGCGTCCTTCAATTCGGCAACATTGTGAACGGTGTTGTGACACCCGCTCGATGTGCAGCCGAGCTGGTTAGACTTCACCATAGGCAATGTCCGCGGATCCTGATTGTGCGTGGCGCCTTCTTCGAACGATCTTGAACCCAGGTGGCAATGAAGGCACTCGCGATTGTTGTAGGGCTCACGGAGCTTGATTGGCTGGGGAATGGTCCCGAGGTAGTAAATGTATACGTGTCGCAGGCCCTGCAGCTTTGCCCGCATGTCGCCATACATCGCGTAGGTTGTATGGCACGTATAGCAGGCATTGTCGTGCGGCACGAGGTGGTTTTGATAATGGACTGCCGGAATGAAGCTCCGATCATCTCTGAGCAGGCTTTTCCCGTAGTCTTCCATGACATGGCAGGAGAGACAGAACTGCGTTGTCTTCGAATGCTCAAGGTGCTTGCCAGCGCCCATTGTTCCTGCCAGTAAGGGAAAGACCATTAATGCAACGAAAGCCAGAATCTTCCCGCCTCGTGTCGCCGTGATTGATGGGCGAAGAACCAGATAGGCAATCAGCGCGATTGTGACCAGAATAACGCCGACGACAATTGTCGATGTTTCCGCCATTCAGCTACCTCGCTAATCGTAAGAGTCATTTCTTCATGCTGCGAATATAAGCGACCAGCTTATGGCAGGTGTCGGCGCCAAGGCTCTTCTCGTATGGTGGCATCTTACCCTTGCCGCTTGGCGATTACCTTGTACAGCTGGTCGTCGGACATGCCCTGAACCTCGGGTGAACGAAGATCCTTCATCTTGAGCTCCTTGCCCTTGGCAGTCGCCGCGCCGCCATCGAGTCCGTGACAGGATGCGCACTTGGAGTTGAATGTCGCTTTAGCGTCCTGGACAGCCGAGCCGGCTGCCTGTATTCCGTTCGCGGACCAGGTTGCGATAACCAGGGCGATCGCCGGAATTGTCGTGATCAAGGCTGTCTTCAATCTCAGAGTCCTTAAGTTCATAGTCTTCTCCATGTTGATTCAAAAAGTGAAACGCAAACTGGTGGTGAAGATGTTAGCACGATAGTCCTGAATGCTCTGTAGTTCTTCGTTATAGCTGTAATGGCGATAGCTCAGATTTCCGGTGACGCGGTCGTTGAACCGATATGCGATGCGTGCCTCGGGATTGTGGCGAAATAGTGGAAACGACGTGATGAAATTATTGGGGCCCGGCGGAACATCGACCGACGAAGGAGCACCGGAATCCTTGAGGTAACGGTAGACGAGGAAGAGGTCGAGTCGATTTGTCAACGCAAACCTTGAATCAAGGAAGACAACGTGCTGGCGCGAATAATAGACAGACCTGCCATTGTTCTGCACACTATTTAAGAAGAAGAGGATGTCAGCGGTGTTGAAGAGAGAATCATAGTTATAGCCGCCGCTTATCCAGAATTTCTCTTTCGGCTGCCAGTCTGCGGAAAACGAGAATTGCCGGAAATTGCCGTCATTGTTTACCTGAGGAGTTGGATTGGTGGTGTCGGTCGCGGTAAACGTTGAGTGGATAAGCAACGTCGGTTTCGCTTGAAAACTGGCACGGATGCGCACACGCTGGAAGTCGAGTGGGTTGACTCTGACAAACGCATTGTCAGACTCCCCTCTCTCATAATCGAAGAACAGACTCACGCTCTTGACAGGACGATAGCGGACGCCGCCAATAAATGAGTTGTTATTCTGCGTGTCCGATTCGAGGGGGTCCCCGGTTGTAGCAGGAGAGAGTGTTGTGTCGCGATGAGTGAACCGCCAGCCCAGGCTCGCTGAAAACTTGCGACCGTAATTGAACTGCAATTGAAGTGTATTCCAGACCGAAGAGTAGTCTGTCAGCTGGCTGTCCCGTGCCGTTGCCACCGGCGCGACATTTTGCGGGGTTCGTACGGTTGTCGTCAGCGAAGCAACATCTCCACGGATGTCGAAGGTGTAATAGCGGAAACTATCGTTGATCGAAATGTGGTCAGTTATGTCGTATGTGGCTCCGGCTTCAACAAGCGTGCTCGGCCGCTTTACGTGATAGTCGCTAACGATGTTGTTGAAGAGGACCTTGGAGCCGGAGGACGACGTCCCGGCCGACTGTTCAAACTGCTCGGGGCGCTGGCGTCTCCTCGGTGTGAGTCCCGGAGATAACCAGATGAAAACGGGGAGTGATGTTGCCATGTATGCTCCCCGTCAGTACTCCGGCTTTGGCGCGCGCCGGGTCGTTGCGGTTGAAGAACGTCAAGCTGCTGTTGGGTGACGGATTGTTGCCCAGATTGAGCGTGCCAGGATCCTGTGAAATACTGCGTATCGTTCTTGAAGTACCTGTAAACCCCACTGAGGAAGAAATCCCAGCGATGATAAGTGCCATCCACACCCACGCGATAATCGTTGGATTCCCAGCGGCTCTTCCCTTTGATAGGAAACTCGTCGCGGTCATAGTCATAGGTTGTAAAGAATGGCCCGGTTGAGCTACTGCGCGAATAACCGAAATTGACCCTTACTGCGCGTTGCGGGAAGAGCTTGAGATTGAAGTCTCCGACCCGGCGTTCGAGGTTGAGATTGTGCTGGTTGAGAGCAACGGCCGGCAGAAACCGGTAGAAGTTGAATACGCGATATGAGGCATCGAACCGATAAGTGCGATCCTTCTCCATTCGAGTGGAGTAGTACTGGCTCGCGTCACCTCCACCGTTCGTGACGTCCATACGAAAAAAGTCGAAGAATGTGCCATGCCCAGAGACCGAGCGAGCGTCTGCCTGGAAATCAAGCAACCTGAGCCCGTCCTTGAGATAGAGGTCTGAGAGGAACTTGTCACGGCTCCCGCCGCTGTCTACGAATCTGTAGCCGACTTCCATTGATGACGACCAGGAATAATCGCCAGCCACACGCCCGGTCTCGGGGGGTGTCTGCGTGTCATTGGGTTTCTGGACTGCTTCGCGCGCACGAATACTGCTGTCGATGGGGTTCTTGGCTTGCTGAGACGTTTCGATTTTTTCAACGCTACTCTGCCCCGCCGTGGGAGAGTCCGCGGCGACCATAACGAGCAGAGTCAGGAAGGCAATCATGCCGGACGACTTCCAGACTACGTGGCGCCCTGCTGACATGTAAACCTCCGTCCTCTTCCTAGCGGAAGAAGCGATTGTTGACGTTGGAGCCATGGATCATGGCGTGACAAGTTGTGCAGTTCTGGAACCGCGTTGTTGCGAGATTATGAAATGACGGCGTCGCCGGACCCTCCGAGTCGGCAGGAATCCCAGGCGTATTTGAGTGGCACTCGAGGCACAGGAACCTGATCTCATTGCGCTTCAGGAGCCGCGGGTTGGTTGAACCATGCGGGGTGTGACAGGCCTGACAGCCCTCGATCTTGATCGGAGCATGCTCGTAGACGAAGGGGCCGGCCTTGTCCGTGTGACACTTGACGCAATTGATATCGCCGCTGGCCCAGGTGCGCAGTTGCTTGACGTAAAAGCCGCCGTGCTGATTATGACAATCAGAGCACTTCATTCCACCCTCAGGGACTTTATGATGGAACGGGCGCGCAAAAGAGGTCTTCTGCTCGGCATGGCATTGGTAACAGCCGTCCGGTTCGGCAGCCCGCAGAAGGAATTCAGTACGCTTTGGTGAATGCGACGAGTGGCAATCCAGGCAGGATACGCCGTGGCGGAAGTGTTCGCTCCGCCTGAAATTGAATCGTTCGCCACTCTTGCCCTCGGTGCCTTCGTGACACTTGAGACAAACCGCGGATGCCGCGGCGGACGAAAGACTGCCAAAGCTGCGCATCTTGGCTGCAGCGCTCCTGGCTTCATCTGCGTACATCTTGCCGGCTTCCTCGTCCTTGCCCTCCTTCACCAATTTCTGCGCCGTCTGGTAATACTCGATGTGTTTGCCGGCGGGGCCATGGCATGCCTCGCACCCTTGCAAATCCACCGGTCTGTTCCCGCCCAGAGTCTTGTGATGCGCAGTGACGGAGAAGAACGCAGCGATGTCGGTGTGGCATTCCGCACAGGCGCTGCTGCCTACGTACTGGCTTGCGTCGACCGGCTGGTTATCTTTGGCTTGCGGTGCGTTCTTGGCTGGCTTGGAGCCGTTGCCCGACTTGGTCGGAGCTGTGTCCTGAGCAAGCGTCACGGTCAAGCCGACGAACTTTGGGGCGATAAGCATCGTCACAGTCATTAAGAAGAAAGCTGTGATGAGACCAGTCTTTAGAGTCCGCATAATTGCCTATACCTGATGAGAGCGAGGCTCAGTTGCTAATGACCGGTCGGCTCGACAAGGTGACCGATCCTGATGGCGATAATCATCAATTTGATTGTTTGTTGATCGACAGGTACCCGGATGTCGCTCCCGAATGCAGCGCCATGGCGCTTCGTTCGACGATTGAATCGACCTTCTGCACAGAGTCCTTGCGCGGTAAAGCCGACCGGCCAGGACAGCCGATACCACGCTCGTCCGGCTAACGCCATCGTCTGCCGATCGGCATCGCCATGGGCAACTATTGTTCCAGATTATTGACACTGAGTCAGATCCACAATGTCGCAACGAATGATCAGGTGAGTGGAGTGCGATGTCACCTGAGTATCCAGCCCTTACGATCGCTCAGTTTCAAAAACGGCCCCCATGCTTATGTCATCGAAGGCGATGACAGAACTGCTTACGCTCTTGCGAAATATTCCCCACGAGGTGCGTAGTTCTACGAATGGAAGGTCTTCGGTATTCGATTCGCGATTGACTCCTATCGCAGCAAGGATCGCCTTCGAGAGTTGATGGTTTAAGAACGCGGCGAACCTGGGGGGACCGGCGCATCAACTATCTGAACAACTCTGAATCTGAGCTCGCAACCATAACGATCGATGCGCAGCCTGACCAACTGTCCGCTGGGCACACCGATTGCGCGTACGATAGCGGATGAATCTTATCGAAAGGAGGAGTGCTTGACAAGCTAGCCGGAGTCAAGACTCGAAAACGCCATGTTTACCACATACGATCCGCCGGAGTGCTGCACATTGGATGAGGCAATCAAGTGGAGCGACAAGCTTGAGGGTGTGATGTTGTCCGCCCTGATGCCCAGCGACACGATATGCGCTAGCACCCTCAATAGCGACTACGAGATATCACTTCTCGACCCAGAGTCCGGGCACGTGCTTCTTAAGGGCGGCAAGCACTTTTTGGAACCTGTTGATGCGACCGTGAACGGCTCAACCTTTGGAGGCTGGATGATCAAGCTCGGCTGGCTTGGAGTCGGACTTCGGATGGAGTTCAGCTCCAACGGCCAGCGCTTTGTGACTACTCCGGTCAGCTCGCTTCAGGTCGTCCACCCGAATGTCTAAATGCCTTATTCTCATCACTAACAGCTGCTCTTACATCCGGCGAGCACTTTGATCAAAGGAGGATCCTGCTATGAAATCAAGAACCGATGAACAAATTCATCATGACGTGCTGCACGAACTCCGCTGGGATAATCGAGTCGAGGAAACCGAAGTCGGAGTCGAGGTAGATAAAGGCGTCGTCACGCTTACCGGTACCGGTGAAGCAGTTATGCAAAGAAAGTGGCTGCATTGGAGGCAGCTCACCGCGTGAGTGGCGTGCTTGATGTGGCCAACGACATCCAGGTGAAGATACCATGTGGCTTTTCCGTACCGACACCGACATTGCTCAAGCGGTCCGCGGAGCGCTCGAATGGAACGTGCTCATTCCCGATCAACAGATTCGCTCCACAGTTGCGGATGGCTGGGTAACTCTGGAAGGCGTCGTGGCTTATCTGAGCGAGAGTGAAGACGCTGAGCGGGCGGTCCGCAATTTGCTTGGCGTCAGGGGTGTAGTCAACAAGCTGGTGGTCAATCCCATGGACGTTGGCCCCACCACTGTACGAAGGGTAATTGAAAACGCACTCGAGCGACGCGCTGATCGTGAGGCTTATCGCATAGATGTCAATGTGAGCAATGGAACGGTAACACTCTCTGGGTCGATCAATTCATGGGAGAAGAAGCGGGCAATTGTAGGCGCTGTCAGCCATGCCCCGGGAGTTGTGTTAGTCAGAGACCATCTCACGATTTCGCCGATCTGAGGAATTTGACCGGTCACGAATCCGTGGGGCCATCACGTTATCGGGCCGAATCGTTTTCGCAATAGCGAATTTTACGCTTGAGAGCTGAGACGAGGGGCGATCTGTGACGGACATGTTGAAAATCCTGATTGCCTATGACGAATCAGAATGCGCCAAGGCAGCACTGGCTGACCTGAAACGAGCTGGGCTTCCCAGAAAGACTGAGGTCCATATCTTGTCGGTTCACACGGAGTGGATGCCCCTGCCGAGCAGTTTGGGGATGGTTGAAACCAAATTCACCAGCTACCTGGAGCAGGGAGGTAAAGACGCTCTGGCGATCGCCCAGCGCGCGCAGGCCCTGCTGAAGTCGTCATTCCCTGAGTGGAAGATTCATTCGGAGGCCCTGGCTGGATCTCCTGCGCGCCTGATTCTGGAAAGGGCAGAGAACTTGAAGGCAGATTTGATCGTCCTGGGCTCTCATGGACGTTCGGGCTTAGGACGTCTGCTGCTGGGCAGCGTCTCGCAAAAAGTGCTGCATGCAGCCCACAGCACCGTGCGCATTGCGCGTGGCCGTGAGAAGGAGTTGGGGAAGCCAGTTCGCGTGATCATAGGCGTGGATGGCTCTCGGGGAGCCGAGGCGGCGGTGAAAGCTGTGGCCGCGCGCCATTGGCCGCAACGGAGCGAGGTACGGATAGTCAACGGCTTTGCGGTGCTTCCTCTAATCGACGGTGATTACGCGAACGCCGTCCTGGCTGAGTGGATCGCTGAAGAAAAGGCACGAGTGGCTGAAATGATCGAGACGGCGGTCGCGAGATTGAAGCGTTCGGGGTTGAAGGTCTCCAAAGTGATGAAACATGAAGGCGCACGCCAGTTGCTGATCAGCGAAGCTAAAAAGCTGGGAAGCTGACTGCATCTTCGTTGGCGCCCGAGGAATGGGGGCCGTAGAGCGCTTCCTGATCGGAAGTGTCTCGTCCTACGTGGCTACGCATGCGCCCTGCTCGGTCGAGGTCGTCCCAGAAGAGAAATGACTATGCTGAAAACAAGCGCTATACGAAGCAGACGTTCATCAACATGTAAGCGCCGGCTCAGTCATCAAGTATATGAAGCTGTCAGAGAGAGGCTTGACGTACGACAGTCTGAAGGAGAGCACAAGTGGTGCGCGTACTTGACGACCAGCAAGGCCGGTTTCTATGTCGTCGCCACGCTGGCGGGCATCGGGCTAGGCTCGTGTCAATCTGTCTCACGCAGCCTGTTTGCGCTCTTCACGCCGAAGGAGCGGGCGGCGGAATTCTTCCGGCTTCCTGGGGGTGGCAGGCAAGGCACTGGCTTTTCTCGGCCCACTGATCTTCGGGAGTCTCGCGGCAGACTGGCAGCCAGCGTCCGGCATTGCTCTCAGTTGGGGTCTTCTTCATTGTCGGGATGATTCTGCTTGCGCTGGTGAAGAAGGAGTGGCAAGGCGGCGGCGCAGGGCGGCGTCGTCAGTACGTCCTAACGCATAAGCCTGCCGTGTGACTTGACTCTATGGGATGACGAACGACATCAGCCTGCTTTACCTGGCGCCTTATATTGGGCGGGTTGCCGGCAAGTTCAGCCAATGCGTGGAATGTCAACATTCTGCTCATGGAAGTGCACCACCAATTGCGAGCGACTGGCAATGCGCGTAATCCCCAACCTCCCAACCCGGTGGTGCGCAATGTTCCGCAGAACTTTAGCAAACGTCGCCTCATTGCGGGGTTTCGGCAGCCGATTCTCACGGCACGGTGGTTGCTATTCAATGGTGATCAGTTTCTTAAAAAGGAGGTACCTGCTATGAGATCGAAAACCGATGAACAAATCCATCACGATGTCCTGAAGGAACTACGCTGGGATACTCGCGTCGAAGAGACGGAAGTTGGAGTAGAAGTGGATGAGGGAGTCGTCACACTTACTGGCACGGTAAGCAGCTACGCCAAGAAACTGGCTGCACTTGAGGCAGCGCACCGCGTAAGCGGCGTGCTGGATGTAGCCGACGACATCAAGGTCCAAATACCGGCAGTTTTACGCGAACCGACACTGAGATTGCGCAAGCGGTACGTGAGGCGCTCGAATGGAACGTGCTTGTTCCCGATCAACAGATTCGCTCGACGGTCGCGAACGGCTGGGTGACACTGACAGGTGCTGTAACCTATCTCAGCGAGCGTGAAGACGCAGAGAAAGCCATCCGCGACTTGCGATGGCGTCAGTGGTGTAACCAACAAACTGGTCGTCAATCCAGTGAAAGTTGCCCCGAATGACATAAAGTTCGTAATTGAGGATGCACTCGAGCGGCGTGCAGATCGCGAGGCTGACCGCATTGACGTCAAGGTGAACGATGGAACGGTAACGCTCGCCGGTTCGATTAACTCATGGGAGGAGAAGCGGGCAATTGTAGGCGCTGTCAGCCATGCCCCGGGAGTCGTGGCCGTCAGAGACAATCTAAGGATTTCGTTATTTTGAGACAGGCGAACACTCGTGAGCGGAGTGCCTGCGCAAGAAAAGACCGATTTGAAGTCGTGGTGGGCGATGATCGAGCAGCTACGCTGCGCCCCGGAGTGGGCGCCAGATGACTTGCCGATCAAAGTCATTCAGACACACATCTCGGTGCTGCTCTTAGGGCGCAAGCATGTCGTCAAGCTGAAAAAGCCGGTTGATTTCGGCTTTCTCGATTATACGACGTTAGAAAAGCGGCAACGGGCCTGCGAAGACGAAGTACGCTTGAATCGGCGCCTCTGCCCGGACACGTACATTGGCGTCGGCAGCGTAATCGAGGTCGACGGACATATCCGATTTTCGGGCCGCGCTGGCAAGCTTGTCGACTACTGCGTCTGGATGAAACGACTGCCGGACGACCGAATGCTCGATCGACTAGTGGCTCGCGGTGAAGTGACGGAAGCGATGCTTGACCGCTCGCCGACCGGCTGTTCGAATTCCATAGGGCTGCCGACGCGCGCCTGACGTGGCAAAGTGGGGCAGCCCAACGGAGATTCGCCATAACTGGGAAGAGAATTTCACTCAGACCACAGCCTTCATCGGCCGCACAATCAGTGGCGCAACCTTCCGATCAATTCGCGAATGGGTGAACGACTGGCTGGCGAGGATCGACCTATTCGAACGACGCGTGCGTGAAGGCCACGTCGTTGACGGGCACGGCGACGTGCGTTGTGAGAGCATTTGTGTGAGGGATGATGCCATCTGTATCTACGACTGCATCGAGTTCAACGACCGGTTCCGGTGTGATGATGTGGCGAGCGAAGTGGCTTTCCTGGCGATGGACCTGGACGTGCGAGGCCGGCCCGATCTCGGGTACTTCTTCACTGAAAGTTACCAGCGACGTGCCGGCGACAAAGACTTTTTCACTCTGCTGCCGTTCTACCGCTGTTACCGCGCGTTTGTGCGTGGCAAGGTGCTTAGCTTCCGGCTGAACGAGGCTGAATTCAGCGTAGAAGAACAGGCCGCGGCGGCGGAGCGCGCGCGGCAGTTTTTCGAGCTGGCGCGGCGGTACGCATCGCGGTTGCGGCGGCCCACGGTCATCACGGTTACGGGGCTTTCGGGCACAGGAAAGACGTCGATGGCGCGAGCCGTCGCGGGCGAGCTCGGGCTGCGCGTGATTTCTGCCGACGCCGTTCGGCAATCACTCTTCGGTCCGGCCAAGGAGCCTGCAAGCTATGGGCAAGGGGTATACACCGCTGAAGCCAATCATCGGACCTACCAGACGATGATCGAATGGGCGCGCACACGACTCAGTGAGGATGGCGCAGTAGTGTTGGATGCCACCTTTCAGCGTGCCGAGGATAGAGCCATGGTGCGCGAGATGGCGCGAGTCTCTGGCGCCGAATGGAGAATGATCGAGTGCCGGCTGGCGCCGGAACTTGTGCGGCAGAGGCTCGCCGAGCGCGCCGCGCGTGGAGGCAGCCTTTCTGATGCCACTTGGGAAATTTACTTGCGGCAGCAGACGAAGGGCGTACCTCAATGCGCAATGAACGACAATGAATCTCTTCCGATGGATACTGCCGGCAGTCTTTGGGCACTTGCCCGAATGGCGACCGATTGGCTCCGACGGCGAGACCCGGCAGAAACAGGCTGATGAGAACTCCGCCTCGTAGAGCCTGGTCAGGCCTCTGAGATTCCCCAAAGCCAGAATTCAGTGGCCATGCGCCGGTCGTCACACACCCTATGGGGCTGTCGAGTCTCCGGCATGGCGTCGGCACTATATCAAAACGATCTGAGCGGCTGCTGTATAGATTCAGATAAGCGGAGTCACAGCCTTCATCGTCAATCACTTGACCCTTTGTGAGCGTTATGATCAGCTTCATCCGACTGGGCAGCTCTCCGATAAACTCTTCGGGGGCGCAACTGTCGCCCTAATCTCTACGGTTTCTTCAAAATTGGCTCGGATCCATGAGAATGGTGAACAGGAGATTGACTGAAATGGTTACCACCCAACTGAAAAGGTTAATGATGGCGGCCTTTGGGTTCGCCGCTTTGGCAACGGCGGTTCTTCTTCCGGGGCACGCACCCGTCGTTCGCGCGGCAATGCTCGATGGCGAGGCAACGTTCCGAGCGAAGTGCGCCATTTGCCACGGTGCTGACGGCAGTGGCAATACGCCCACCGGAAAGAAGATGGGTCTAAAAGCTCTCGGGTCTGCCGAAGTGCAAAAGCTATCGGATGCCCAGCTGTCCAACATCATTCAAAAGGGCAAAGACAAAATGCCCGCCTTTGGGTCGAGTCTGAGCGCCGACCAGGTCCGTGAAATAGTCGCGTTCATTCGCACGCTTAAGAAATAGCGGTTGCTCGCAGGTCATCAAGCTCGGCCTTTGCACGCTATGCGAGGTTACCAGGCTGGCGTGCAGCCGTCCCCAAAGTGGCGCCTGCGGTTCTTCACGCAGATTCCGCTCCGGTGAAAGTCTATCGGACTGACCGACGGCTATCAGGCTGCAGACGATATTCAGGAGGTGCCGTATGTCGCCAGAGACTGCCAGGGCGGTAGGTCCACGACGCAATTTTATCAACTACCTTCTTGGCACCAGCCTCGGCGCGACTCTGATCTCGATTGTGTACCCAATCGTGCGATTCCTTGTGCCACCCGAGGTCGCCGAAGCTCAGGAGTCGACTGTTGTAGCGGGAAAAGTCAGCGAGCTGAAGCCGAACAGTGGGAAAATTTTTCAATTTGGCACAAAGGCCGGCATCCTGGTTAAGGCGCCCGATGGAGAGTTCAGAGCATTCTCCGCAACCTGCACGCACTTGCAATGCACCGTCCAGTATCGTAGCGACTCGCAAGACATCTGGTGTGCGTGCCACAATGGCCACTACGATCTGAATGGCAGGAACATAGCCGGTCCGCCTCCCAAACCACTCGAGCAGTACCTTGTTAACATTCGTGGCGACGAGATCGTTGTGTCGAAGGGATGAGCGATGGAACCAATGCGGCGAACGGGAACATTGGCGTGGCTCGATGATCGTCTGGGCCTGACGCCGCTGGCGGAGCTCGCACGAAAGAAAGAGGTCCCCTCGCACCGACATAGCATCTGGTATTACTTCGGCGGGATGACGTTATTCCTGTTCGTGGTGCAGGTGGTAACCGGGGCGCTGCTCCTGCTTTATTACCGGCCAAGCTCCGAAAAAGCATTTGAGAGCGTGCAGTTTATCATGGGCGAAGTGCACTTCGGCTGGCTGGTTCGATCCATTCATAGTTGGTCGGCCAACCTGATGATTGCAACCCTCTTCGTCCACATGTTCAGTGTCTATTTGATGAAGGCCTACCGCCCGCCGCGTGAATTGACCTGGGTAACCGGGGTCCTGTTGTTGTTCATCGTTCTTGGATTCGGCTTCAGCGGGTACTTGCTGCCGTGGAACAAGCTTGCGTTTCTTCGCGACAAAGGTTGGGACGGAGATCGCCGGCGTGGTTCCCGTGATCGGGCACTTCCTCGTGCGCTTCCTGCGGGGCGGCGATGATGTGACCGGAGCAACATTGACACGATTTTACGGATTTCATGTCGCCGTCCTGCCGGCGCTGACTACCTTCCTGCTCTTCCGTTCACCTGCTCCTTGTACAGCGAAAGGGCATGAGCGTGCCGCCCGGATTGGAAGGGCAGAGCTTAAAGACGATGAAGTTCGTACCCAATTTCCTGCTGCGGGATCTCATGGGGTGGCTTGTCGCGCTTGCTGTGCTTGCGGCTCTTGCCGCCATTTTCCCGTGGGAACTAGGTGAGAAAGCCGACCCGTTTGCATCAGCGCCGGCGGGCATCAGGCCTGAGTGGTTCTTTGTCTTCATGTTCCAAACGCTCAAGATTCTGCCGGCGAAGATCGGCCCTGTTGATGGCGACGTGCTCGGCGTCACGGCTTTTGCCATCGGCGGCCTCTTCTGGTTGCTGGTTCCCTTTCTAGACCGCAAGGCCGCTCGCGGGACAAAGAGTCCGGTCTTCACAGTCATCGGGTTGATCGTCATTGTTTATATAGTGGTCATGACGGTAGTCGGGTACCTGGTTTAGGCAGCCACATTTATGGAAGGTGGTCAACCTCATCAAGTTGGTCGAAGAGCGGGTAACACAAAGCTCAAACTGCTGGCGCCCATTCTCGCCCTGTGGCTGCTTACGCCGTGGGCGGTCGGAAAAACTGGGGCGAGTCAAACGGTTCCGAAAGCGGCAGCGGTTCCTTCATCGAAGGGCAAGGATAGCTGTGTCCAGTGCCACACTCAGATGGGCGACCAGCTGGCTGCACCAGTCGCGGCAATGCAGAACGACATTCACCGACAGCACGGTCTGTCCTGTGCTGACTGCCATGGTGGCGACCCGAGCCAGGACGACCCGGAGTTGGCCATGAATGCGCGTAAGGGATTCGTGGCGAAACCGGCGCCGAAGGCTATACCCGGGTTTTGTGGCAAGTGCCACAGCAATGCCGAATTTATGAAGACGTTCAATCCTGCGATGCGGGTGGACCAGGAGGCGGAGTACGCCACGAGCGTTCATGGGAAGCTTATAAAGCAAGGCGATACCAAGCCTGCAACCTGCATAAGCTGTCACGGCTTTCACGGAGTCCGGGCCGTGAGCGACAACAACGCGCCAGTCTATCCAACCAACGTCGCTCAGACTTGCGGCCAATGCCACGCGAATGCCGACTATATGCGCAGCTATGGTATCCCGACGGACCAGGTGCATAAATATATGGGCAGCGTTCACGCTGAGGCCCTGCTCAAGAAACAGGACCTTTCCGCTCCGACCTGCAACGACTGCCACGGCAACCACGGCGCGGCGCCGCCCGGCGTGGCTTCAGTCGCGAACGTTTGCGGAACATGCCACAGCCGTCAGTCCGAACTCTTCCAGAAGAGTCCGCACAAAACTCCATTTGAAGCAGCCAAACTTGCCGCTTGCGTGGTCTGTCACAGCAACCATGCAGATCCGAACGCCAAGCGATGACATGCTTGGCTCCGGAGAGAATTCTAAATGCATGACTTGCCACACCCAGGGAGACGCCGGCCATCAAGCGGCCGAACGCATGCGCGGACTGATGGAACAGTTGACCAGACAGATCGATGAAGCACAGGACGTTCTTGATAGAGCAGTCAGAGCAGGAATGGAGGTAAGCCGGCCGTTGTTCGAGCTGAAAGACGCTCGGGACAAATTGATTAACGCGCGCGTCGTCATTCACAGCTTCTCTCCTGAACTCTTTGGGGCGGCTGTCAATCCGGGACTGGAGGTCGCTAAGAAAACAAATCGAGCAGGACTGGATGCTCTTGCCGAACTTCAATTCAGGCGAAAAGGCCTGGCGGCCTCACTCATTGTGATCTCTTTGGCGTTATCGGCTATCTATTTGAAGATTCGGCAGATCGAAGGCCGAAACCGAGGGAGAAGCGAATAAAGGGTGACGTCTTTAAGACTGGCAAAATGCTGTTGCATCGAGTCACTCTGCAAGGTTCGGCTGACTCGTTCTCACGCCGAAAGAGTGTCGTGCAACCAACCAGCTCTTAATAAAGATATCGCCCACCTCATCGCGCAGTTCATTCCAGTCACAGGAATCCGCAGCGTCGATAACCTCGTAGGCTTCCTCACCACTGGCGATGGCGATGGCAAGGGTTTAAGTGCTCATCGCCACGACTTCGCACAGCATTAACGCGCGGTGACGTCTTACAAAATTCGCGGTGTAGTCCGCAAGAGCCGGCACTCGGCCGGCTAAGCCACCTTCACTTCGACCTCGGTAGGTGTGCTGGCAGCTATTTTTGTCAGTGTGAGTTCTAGTATACCGTCCTTGAGCGTCGCCACTGCGGTCGCAGGATCAACCTCTTTGGGCAGACCAAGTCGGCGACAGAATTGATTAGACTGGATTTCGGAGAAGACCTCGTTCGCCGTCTCTCCTTCTTTCCTTTGCTCCGTATTTCCGCTGATGATGATCTGATTTGGCTCGACGCTGACTTTGATTTCGTCCGGCCTGAAGCCTGGCACTTCCGCGCGGACGATCAACTGATTGTTGTTGTCCTTCAGTTCCAGGGGAACACGTCGATTCAACTCGAATTCGGCGCGAAGCCAGTCATCCAGATCGTGTCCCAGAGCTCGGCCACGGCCCTCGAAGAACTCGTAAGCGCGTCTGGCAATTGCCTGGGCAAACTCTACTGCCCGCTCAGAGAGTTTTTCGGATCCGACAAAGACCGGACCTGGGGCGGAGGTTTGCTTCGCTTCCAACGCTTGCTTCGATTGCATAACTACCTTCCTTTCCATTGCTGGCGTTTGCTGTTAAAGCGACCCTGTTATTGACCGGCCATTGGCCAGTGATGGGCTTACAACTATCGAGCAATCTATATGCCAGCTTCGGCGGTTCAACTATTGGTGGCCTCCAGGCGTATGTCGGCAACCGATTGGGTGATCTTGCACACTCAATTGGGCAGAATGGGGAAATTGCCGCTTCAATGTGTGCTCTCGGTTCAGAGCGGCATCCAGAGCGTCACCCCGCCGTGCGAGACGCACATGCATAGAACGCGCCGTTGTGCGGTTTTGCTAAGGCGTACCGCAGTATTCCGCAGCATAGAATCGCGTGCTGATTGAATTGTCCGGATGACCCGATTGAAGTTGCGCCTATTCTCTTCTGGCCGGTAGTTTGCAAGGTGGGTGTTGGTACAGAGAAAGACCGGTTTAAGGGGAGTTATGCAAATGTCTAGTTTGCCAAGATGTCTGGGCTTTGCGCTTGTAGGCATGGCCTTGGCCATCGGAGTCTTCGCACAAGCCCCGCAGGTTACGCTGCGCACAACAGATGGGTGCCTGGTTGACCTGGCTCAGCAGCGTAGCAGAATCGTGGTGCTAGCCTTCGGTGCAACGTGGGTGCCTATGACTGACAAGGACCTGGATGCGTTCCAGAGACTCGCCGACCGTTACGCCGGGCGCGGTATCGACTTCTATTGGGTGAGTACCAACAGCACGAAAAAGAAAGCGAAGAGCTTTGTCTCAGACGACGGCTTGGAAGACTTTGCCAGCGAAGTCGGGCTGCGTCTGCCTATCCTCAGGGATCCCGACCGCACCGCCTTTAAGGCTTTCGGGTTGGATGTGCTCCCGGCGGTGATTGTTATCGACCGGGAAGGTCAGGTGCGCCTTAAGATGGTCGGCTTCGATCCTGAAGAGTCGGAGTATTACGACCGCAACGAAAACAGTTTTATACCAATAGAATTTACGATGATGTTATCCATTGTCTCAATCAGTTATTGAAGTGATTTCAACTGGAGCCTACGACGAAACTTCCCCCTATCCATCACATCCCGGCACCTCTGCCGGCGAGCTTCAACAAGCACAGGAACGTAATCTGCGAAGCCAAAGGGTACCAATAATGCTGCGAGCCCTTGTGACTGACAATGCAGACGGCCAATTCCGATTATTGGGTTTCTTGCCATTCACTTTCTTTCTGCTACACAGCGTCCATTACTTACGTCATGGCGGCCTGGGCAACATGTTGTGGATGTGCAATATAGGAAACCTGCTCCTCGCTGCTGGACTCGTGTTAGCCCGTCCCGTCTTGATCAGAGTAGCTGTCTACTGGTTGATTCCAGGGCTTCCACTTTGGCTCTGGTTTGTCGTCATGAGAGGCGGATGGCTTATGACATCCGGCCTGGCGCACGTTGGCGGTCTGATGGTGGGAGTGTTTGCGCTGATCAAAGTAGGCACTGACCAGCGCACCTGGCTCTATGCCATCGCCTGGTTTGTGGTTGTCCGCCAGATAAGCCAATGGACGACTCCAGCAGAGCTGAACGTGAATCTCGCGCATCGTGTTATTGGCGGCTGGGAAGGTCTTTTCAGTGCCTATTGGGAATTCTGGATAGCCACCACACTGGCAGCCGCAGGTGGCTTGTGGCTCATGAATGGCCTGCTCCTGAGAATAATGCCGGGGCGAGCGTCGCGGAGGATATCTTTTCGCCGATTGTGACCTGCCGAGGCAAAGTGCTTTCGCCTCCCAATCAAGACCCGGACCGCCTTGTCCGGGAAATCCGATTTGATAAGGTTCCAAACCATCATCTCCAGCGGCCTTTACTCGTAAATAGTGGAAATTTCTTTTCAGCGGGTGTTAATAATTCCTCCAGGGGAACGTTCATGCATGTGGATGACAATTCCAAGGAGGAGAAAGTGCTCGTCAATTCCGCCATTGGGTCTACACGTGAACGCTTGAGACCCCCGACCGCAGAGAAAACGCATGTCGACCTCGAGAGACTGTTCCGGGAACATTCGGAGCTCGTCTTCAGATCAGCCTACAGAGTTACCGGCAGAACGGATGATGCTGAAGACGTTCTCCAGACCGTCTTTCTTCGATTAGCGCGTCAGGGAAGCTCGCTGGACCTTCAGCCCACGCCCCGAGCCTATCTTCATCGCGCGGCAATCAATGCGGCGCTCGATGTCATTCGAGTTCGCAAGCGGACGCCGTCCATTCCACTCGAAGAGATCGAATTGCCTGGCTTGCCATTGACGACCGGCAACCAGGAGAGCCGGCTCCAGATTCGCCGGGTAATCCAATCTGCGATCTCCTCGCTGAATAGTCGGGCGGCCGAAATATTCACGCTCAAATATCTCGAAGGCTACGAAAACGCCGAGATAGCCGAAATGCTGGGAATCTCGCCCCTGGTTCTGCCGGTCCTGCTCCATCGAGCACGCGCCAGAGTCCGCAATGAGATTCGAGTCCACCTGGGAGGGAAATCATGAAACGCACCAACCAAGAGCTTGATCAGATGCTCGATCAGGCCGCTGCCGATATTCGCAATGATGCGCCGGACGCTCAGACCTTCAAGAAGGCGGCTGATCGCGTGTGGGGACGGTTGCAGAATCTCGAGCTGAACGACTCCTCAGCGTCTCACCGAGACGGCGATACCTCCCGAGCAGATTCGCACCTGCGCCGACTTTCAGGCATTGATTCCGGACTACTTGCAGAGTTACGTCTCCGGCCCGCGAGCGCTGCTGCTCGAGGATCACATGTCCGAGTGCATTCCGTGTCGCAAGGCGCTCAAGACGGCGCGCGCAGCAGCACGCGGCGAGCATGTCGAGGCTGCTCCCGCGGCGCCGGCACGGACTCACCGAAGCGTTATCAAGGGAACGGCGGTCCGCTGGGCGATCGCCGCCACACTGATACTCGGTTTCGGCCTCATTGCTTATCCATGGATGCAGCGCTTCTGGTGGTCAGTAGGAACTCTTCACGCCGTAGTTCAGGCCGCAAACGGCCAGGTCTACCGCGTCGCAGATACCCGAAGCGACAGTCTCACGACCGGGGCGGCCCTCGGTACTGGCGAACGCATTCGCACCGCCCGAGGAGCAGAGGCAGTGGTTCGACTGAACGATGGATCGACCGTCGAGATGGATGAGCGATCCGAGTTCTCGCTGACCGAGAACGCTCAGGGAGCAACGATTCATCTCAATCGCGGAAAGATCATCGTTCAGGCTGCGCCGCAGAGATCGCGCAAGCTCTTTGTCGCAACCCCTGACAGCCTCGTGTCTGTGACCGGGACCGTCTTTTCGGTGAACAGCGGGACCAAAGGCTCGCGCGTATCTGTTCTCCATGGCCAGGTTGTCGTCGATCATTCTGGCGAGAAGAAGGTTCTGGGCGCGGGTGAACAGATGGCGACCCACCAGAGCATCGCTCAGGTGCCAGTCCGTGACGAGGTCTCCTGGAGCCGTGACGCCGGGCGCTACGCAAAGCTTCTGGAGGAGTCGGCTCGAGTCGGAGCCAGTATCGATAGTGCCGTGGCCATGCCGGAACTGCGCTACTCGACGCGACTCCTGGACCTCATGCCCGCCGGCACCATTCTCTATGCCGGGATTCCAAATATCAGCAGCACCGTAGGTCAGGCGAGCCAGATGGTCGAATCGCAGATCGACCAGAATCCGACGCTGCGCCAGTGGTGGCAGAACGAAGGCTCGTCGAAGCACGAGGCCCATTTGCATGAAGTCATCAAACAGGTCTCGGACTACGGCAAGTATCTTGGGCCCTGAGCTCGCTATCGGCGCACAGCATGATTCGGTTCTGGCGCTGGCGGAGGTCCGTGACACCAACGGTCTACAGGCTCAGATTGGCCAGGCGAGCAGCAACGGTCCACAGATTCGCCTGGTTCAGGATCCTCGAACGGCCCAGTCTGGTACAAGCGAGGAATCGGGAAATCTCTACGTCTGGTTAACCGGAGATCTGGTCGCTGCTTCACCGAGTCTGACAGTCTTGCGCTCCTTCCAGGGAACGCTTGCCAATCCGGCGGCCAATCCATTCGCAGCCAGCCCATTCCGCGCTCGCCTTGCCGATGTTTATGGTGAGGGTGCGGCCTTCCTGGTGGCGGCCGACCTGGAGAAGATCGTCTCGCGGACCCTCTCCACTGACAATCCAGACAATAACAGTGCGCAGATGAGCGCCGCCTTCGAGCAGCTCGGACTGACGCGACTCAAATACTTCATTGGTGAAATGAAGGAGGTCAACGGAAAACCTCAGAATCGCGCAGTCGTAACGTTCGATGATGCGCAGCGCGGCCTTCCGGCGTGGCTCGCGGCACCGGGACCAATGGGAGCTCTGCAATTCATCTCGCCGGATGCCAATTTCGTGGCGGGCTTTGTCGTCAAACAGCCGGCGGCAGTGCTCGACGACGTGCTGGGTTTCTTGCAGAGAGTCAATCCGGACATTTCGGAGCATTTCAAACAGGTCGAGGCTCAGAGCGGAATTGATCTCCGCAACGACCTCGCAGCGCCGTTGGGTGGAGAGTTTGCCTTAGCACTTGACGGGCCCATACTTCCAACTCCTGCGTGGAAGATTGTCGCCGAGGTCTATGACACTGAGCATCTGCAGCAGACGATCGAGAAGGTGCTGAAGATGGCCAACGATCACCTGACGCAGCTCGGCAAGCCGGTCATCACCCTCGTGCAGTCTCAGGCAGATGGGCGCACGTATTACTCGTTCAAATGCCCTGAGTCCGGACAGGAGGTGGACTACGCGTACATCAGCGGCTACCTGATTGCGGCTCCGAGCCGGGCGATCATCGAACAGGCAATCAGGTATCGTGATTCCGGGACCACGCTGCTACAATCGGCGCGTTTCCGAGCCTCCCTGCCTGAGGATAAGCAAGCCAATTTCTCGGCACTGGTCTATCAGAACCTGGCGCCGGCGATCGCTCCGATTGCCGATCAGTTTGGCAGCCAGCTGCCCGAGGCGCAGCAGCAGAAGCTTCGCGCGCTGGCATCGGCCGGCCCCACGCTGGCATACGCCTATGCTCTCGGCGACCGGATCACGGTTTCGGTAAACAATGACAAGGGCGCCATGGCGCTCACCCCGAGTGCGCTGCTCGGACTGCCCGGCAGCTTCAATCTGGGCCTGCCTAAGTAAGAACTCGACAGTTAAACGGCGGCTTTCGCGGGAACATCGACTCTCTCATCTGCGTAAGCCGCCTATGGAGGAATGTGATGTTGGGAAGAATCGGGATAGTCGCAGTTCTGACTGTATCGCTTGCCGTTTTGCTTGGTGGATGCCACGCAATTCACGAGAAACACAATGCGGCGTTTCGCACGATGAAGGCTCGCGGAGGCGCGAGCAGCGCCGAGTTGACCGAGCATAGAGAGTTACATCAAACCTACGAGCTCGCGCCTGGAGCTAAAGTCTCGGTGCAGGGAATTGCGGGGACAGTCGAGATCGAGACGGGCAATTCAAGCAACGCCGAGGTCAATATCGTAGAATCGGCAGCGAGCCAGCAAGATCTCAATGGCCGCCACATCGACATCCAGCAGACCGCTGACAAGCTCGAACTGAAGAGTATGAGTGAGAGGAGCGGTGGCTTCTGGTCGTTGTTTGATCACGGCGGAATGGTCAGGCAGCAGGTTAAGCTGAAGCTGCCCGCTCAGGTTGAGCTGACGCTGCAAGGTATCAGGGGACCTGTCACGGCGACTGACATCCAGGGCCCGCTCCACATTACAGGTGTCGAAGGCAACGTGAATGTGGCCGGGGCCGCACAATCGGTGGGGATCTCCGGAGTCAATGGCAATCTGGCGGTCAACATGTCGAAGCTTGGTGAGAAAGGCGTTGCAATCAACGGCGTCAATGGCAACATCGACTTCGGCCTCGAGAGCAAGCTCAATGCTCTTTTTCGCGTCAGCGCTGTGAACGGCAAGATCGAGCAGAATATTCCGAATCTCAACGTGTTAGGGGAACAGAGGCGCGGCAACCTTGATGCGCAGGCGGGGACCGGCGGAACGTTAATCCGCATCTCGGGGGTGAATGGCAACGTCCATCTGCTGTCCCCGACTCATCAGGCGACATAATAAATAATGAGCTCCATAATCGAGCTTGATGGACTGAGAGTCCGCTTCGGCTCGAGGACGATCCTGCAGGATCTTCAGGGATCCTTTAGTGGCAAGGTAATCGGCTTGCTCGGACCGAACGGTGCGGGCAAGACGACCCTGATCCATACTCTCCTCGGTTTTCATCCACCCGCCTCAGGGACGGCTCGCATTCTCGGACACGACATCCGGCGTGAGGCTCGAGTCATACGAGGCCTCATCGGCTACATGCCTGAGCGCGATTCGTTCATCGCGAGCATGACGTGCGTCCACTTCGTGCGCCTCATGGCCGAGCTTTCGGGGCTGCCGCCTGCGGCAGCCCTCGAGCGCGCTCATGAGGCTCTCTTCTATGTGGGCCTCGGTGAAGCGCGCTATCGGAAGCTGGGCACCTTCTCGCTCGGCATGAAGCAGCTCGCCAAGCTTGCCCAGGCTATTGCTCATGGCCCGCGGCTGATCATCCTCGATGAGCCCACCAACGGGCTCGATCCTCCTGCGCGAAAACGAATGCTCGAGTTGATCCGCGAGATCTCCGCCGATGGGCGGGCACACGTGCTCCTTTCATCACACCTGCTGCGAGACGTCGAGGAGTGCTGCGATCAGATTGTCATTCTGAAGTCGGGACGCATCCGGATTTCCTGTGATCTCGAAGAGGAGCGGAGAGCAAATCGCCGCTTTCTCGAGCTCGAGCTGCGGGGAAACCAGGAGGCATTTACCAGGGCGGCTGTGGGAATGGGATGTGAGGTGGCGATTATCAACGACCGGCGCACCAAGCTGGTGCTTCAGGACGGGATAGAGGTTCGCGATCTTTACAGGCTGGCCGCGGATAAGGACGCTCAAATCCGCCGGCTGACTTACAAGCGCGACTCGCTCGAGGATATTTTCCTCAAGGCTATGGAAGAGGAGTAGCCACAAAAGGCACAAAACACAAAATTGATTTGTGTTTCCTGCGTCTTCGTAGTGGCTAAGCAACGAATGGCCGTTTACGAACACACATACAAAGCTTATGACGGCGCTCTCAGCCCATCCTGGTCGCGCTTTCTGATTCTCGCGCGCTACGCGTTCGGAGACATTTTTCGATCGAGACTCTTCAGCGGATTCTTTGCGTTGTGCTTCGTCTGTCCGCTCGTCATGGGCCTGATCATCTATCTTCACTACAATGCCAGCGCGCTGAGCATTTTCGGAGTGCGGGACCTGGACCTGGTGACGATCGATGGAGACTTCTTTCGCGTCCTCATGTACATCCAGGTAGCGCTTGCTCTGGTGATGACCGTAGTCATCGGACCTTCGCTGATCTCCCGCGATCTGGCCAATAACGCGGTTCCGCTCTACCTCGCGCGGCCATTTTCACGCTTCGAATATGTACTGGGTAAGATGTCGCCGCTGCTGATCCTGCTTTCAGCGATCACCTGGGTGCCCGCGATCCTGCTCTTCATCCTGCAGGTTGGTTTGGGCGGCGGAGAATGGTGGCGGGTCTATGGCTGGATAGGCGGCGCGATTCTCCTTGCTGGTTGGACATGGATGCTGCTGCTGACGCTCATGTCCCTGGCCTTCTCGGCCTGGATCAAGTGGCGGATCGGTGCGAGCGCCGCGCTCTTCGGGATGTTTATCATTCCTAACGCGCTGGCATTCCAGATCTCAGCGCTCTTTCGCATTCCCTGGGGTCACATGATCAACCCGTGGATATTGTTTCAGACCGTCATGGACGGAGCATTCCACCAGCCTAACCGGCTTGGCCTGCCGGTTTGGATGGTCCTGCCAGAATGGGCAGCCTGGGTCGGCCTCGCTATCTTTGCCGTGGTCTCGCTGCTTCTGCTTGCACGGAAGGTCAGGGCATATGAGGTCATCTCATGACGTCTGTTGAAGCGCGAGATGAGGCGGTCGTCTTCGAAGACGTCTCGAAGTTCTACGGCGAGATTCTCGGAATCAATCGCGTCAATCTCTCGATACCACCCGGGATTACCAGTCTCGTCGGGCCAAACGGCGCAGGCAAGACAACGCTCATGAATCTCATGACCGGGCTCGTCCAGCCGACCCGTGGCCGGATCAGAGTTCTCGGTATGTCGCCTTCGGATCCGGAGACACTCTTTCGCCATGTTGGCTACAGTTCACAGTTCGATTCGTTTCCCAGGGGTCTGACGGGCTATCAGTTCATCAGCTCGATTCTCGCGATTCATGGGTTCTCGCGCGACGAGTCAGACCGTCTGAGCTGGCGCGCCCTCGAGCGTGTTGACCTGCTCGATGCCGCGCATCGCAAGGTCGCTGCGTATAGCAAAGGCATGCGGCAGCGGATACGCCTGGCGCAGGCAATCGCCCACGATCCCGAGGTTATGATTCTCGACGAGCCGCTCAACGGTCTGGATCCGATGGCGCGAGCCGAGACGATTCGTCTCTTCCAACAGCTCGCGGACGAGGGGATGCACCTCATAATCTCGAGCCACATTCTTCATGAGGTGGATCTGATGTCGAATCGGGTCGTCCTCTTGAATCAGGGATACGTGGTGGCCGAAGGAGAGATTCATGGGGTGCGCGGCGAGATGGATGAGCATCCGATGCAGATCCTCGTGCGATGTGATCAACCCTCCGAGCTGGCTGCGAAACTCTTCGAGGAGGACCACATCGTCGAAGCCAGGGTTCACGACGACGGGGGCGGACTGTTTGTCAAAACGCGGGATGCGGAGGCATTCTACGCCGTACTCAATAAGATTCTGGTGAACGCAGCGATCAACATCGAATCGGTGGTACCGGTCGATGACGATATCAATGCCGTCTACCAGTATCTTATCGGAGACAATTGACGATCTTTTCGAGCCAAGATTGTAGGGGCAGGGCTTGTCCCTGCCCGCCCGGCGCCGTCCGGCGCCGGTAACGTTGGTCAGGACCGAGATCATTGGGTCTTAACGGAACTGGCGGGACTTGGCCTGGCACGGTTGGCGAAGGTTCCCGCGCCGGACGGCGCGGGGCGGGCAGGGACAAGCCCTGCCCCTACAGCGTGGCATCGTGGGGGCGGCTGGGGGAGGGCTGGATGAGCTCAGCGGTTGAAGCTGAAGCCATGAAGATCGAAGGGCAGTCAAAGGCTGGAGCGCTCTGGCGGCGCCAGGTGCTCGCCATCATGCGGCTCGAGATCAGAAAAAACTTCTGGGGACGCCGTGCGCTCCTCATGTATTTTCTGGCCATGATCCCGGTGCTGCTCCTCTTTGCGCTGACCATGCTCGATCCTCATGCGCACGACGACATCGCGCGCGACTGGGGTCAGGCCAAGATTATCTTCGCAAACATCTTTGAAGGCCTCATTCTGCGCACAGTCGTCTTTTTTGGCTGTGCCTGGATTTTCATGAATCTCTTTCGTGGCGAGGTGGTCGATAAAAGCCTCCACTATTATTTCCTCGCGCCGCTCAAGCGGTCCGTGCTCGTAGCCGGCAAATACATATCAGGCCTCACGGTTTCGGCAGTCCTATTTCTGCTTTCAATCGCAGGTTCTCTCTTCTTTCTCTACCTGGCTCGGGGGTATCCCGCCAATGTGCAATACCTCATGGATGGCGGAGGCGCAACGGAAGTCGGCGACTACCTGGGAATAACGATACTCGCCTGCATCGGCTACGGCGCGGTCTTCATGGCGATAGGGCTCTTTTTTCGGAACCCCGTGGTTCCGGCGCTGATTGTCTACGCCTGGGAGTGGCTCAATTTCCTCCTGCCGCCGACCCTTAAACGAATAAGCATAATTCATTACCTGCATTCTCTGGTCCCGGTGCCGGTCTCCGAGGGACCTTTCGCCACCATAGTTGAGCCAACCTCGCCGTGGCTCGCGATTCCCGGACTTCTGCTGCTGACTCTGCTTGTTCTGGTGATTGCCAGCTGGCGGATTCGGAGAATGGAGATCGGCTACGGCAACGAGTAGTAGGCGCTCGCCTACGATCGCCCCACCAGGCCCTGCGACCATCAGAACCCGTCCGCCAGCCCTGAACACCACCTGACAGGCTTTGCTTGCACCTCCCTATGAGACGTCAGTGACAGATCAAAGAGATAGCTAAGGCACTGCATTTGCTCCAATGGCCGGATGGAGGGCAAATGCAATATGTCATTCAATCTTGTCCTGGCATTCATTCTGGCTGTTCAGCTCCCGCCTTCAGCACAAAAAGTCAAAGATAGTGTAGATAAGATCGGAATTGGTGGAAGGATCACTGTCGTGCTCATCAATGGTGAAGAGCGGTACGGCTCGGTTACTGATATCGGGAGCACCAGTTTTGAGATTGTCGATGTGGATCTCAGACAGAAGGTGACGATCGACTACACCGATGTGAAGAAGGTCAGGCGAAACTATGGGGGGAAGAATTCCATCTCAGGGAAGAGACCGAATCCTATGTGGGGCCTGATTGCCGGGGTTGCAATCTTCGGAACTCTCTTCATTGTGCTCGCTGTAGGTCTGAGGAATGATTGAGACCTCCTCCGGAGGCTTACCCGCGCCCTTCGGGCACGGGACGGGCAGGGACAAGCCCTGCCCCTACCTTCTCACCAATGCGGCACGTCGCGGCGAGGTTGTAGGGGCAGGCTTGTCCCTGCCCGCCCGCGTCTGGCGCCGGTGACCTCTCGCGTTTTGGCGCCCCGCGTCTATTCGACAGTCACCGACTTCGCCAGGTTTCGAGGCTGATCGACGTCGCAGCCCCGGCGCACGGCTATGTGGTAGGCCAGTAGTTGTAGCGGGACGATCGACAATACCGGCGAGAGTAACTCGCTCGAGGGCGGCACCTCGATGACATGACTCGCGGAGGCGCGAGTCTCGACGTCCCCCTCGGTGACCACCGCAAGCACGATTCCTCCCCGAGCCTTGACCTCCTGAATATTGGAGAGCGTCTTTTCATATCGCAGTCGCGACTGAGCATTCTCCGGATCGAGCGTGTTGATCACGACGACCGGCAGTTTCTCGTCAATCAACGCATTTGGGCCGTGCTTCATTTCACCCGCGGCGTAGCCTTCGGCGTGAATGTAGGAGATCTCCTTGAGCTTGAGCGCGCCCTCGAGAGCTATCGGGAAATTGATTCCTCGGCCGAGATAGAGAAAATCGGTCGCCCGGAAGAACTCCCTGGCCAGATCCTCGTAACGGACGTCACTGTCGAGCAGTGCCTCAATCTTGACCGGAAGCTCTGACAGGTGGCGCACGTGGTCGCGGGCAAGCTCATTTGATAGCCGGCCTCTCTGTTCGGCCAGGTGCAGGGCAAGCAGATAGGCCGCAACCATTTGAGAAGTGAAGGCCTTGGTTGAGGCGACGCCGATCTCCGGCCCGGCATGAGTGTAGATCGTCCCGTCAGCCTCGCGAGTCATCATCGAGCCCTGCACATTGCAGATCGCAAGCGTCTTGCAGCCACGCCCCTTCGCTTCACGCAGCGCCGCGAGCGTGTCGGCCGTCTCACCCGACTGCGAGATGACCATCATCAGCGTGCGGTCAGAGAGAATCGGATCGCGGTAGCGGAACTCAGAAGCGTAGTCGACCTCAACCGGCAGGCGCGCCAGCTCCTCGATCAGGTACTTGGCGACCAGTGCCGCGTGCCAGGCCGTGCCGCAAGCGGCAATCTTGAGGTCGGTGAAGCTGCGGAAGTCGTCCGAGGTGATCTCCATCCGGTCGAGAAAGACCCGCCCCTGGTCCAGGGAGACGCGCCCCTGCGTCGTGTCACGTACAGCACGAGGCTGCTCAAAGATTTCCTTGAGCATGAAGTGCTTGAAACCGCCCTTTTCGGCCTGAATCGGATCCCAGGTGATCCGCTGGACGTTGGGCTTGATCTCGCGTCCTTCGTGGTTTGTAACCCGGACCCCGTCTGGCGAGAGGACGGCGATTTCTCCGTCGCCAAGGAAGAAAATATTGCGCGTATGAGGAAGAATGGCGGGGATGTCCGAGGCTACAAAGTACTCGTCGTCGCCGAGGCCGATGACGATCGGCGGCCCGAGGCGCGCGGCAACGATTCGTTCAGGCTCGTCGGCTGAGATCGCTGCAAGTGCGTAGATCCCGCGCAACTCAGAGAGCGCCTGCCTGAAGGCGATCTCGAGCCCTCCCTCCGGATTGGCTCTGAGATTCCTTTCGATAAGATGGGCTACAACTTCGGTGTCCGTTTCGGTCTGGAAATGATGATCGGCCGCCTTCAGATCGCGCTTGAGTGAGAGGTAGTTCTCAATGATGCCATTGTGGACGACGACGACACGGCCGGTACAGTCGCGATGCGGATGTGCATTCTCCTCGGTCGGTCGCCCGTGTGTTGCCCATCTTGTGTGCCCGAGTCCGTAGTCTCCATCGACCGGTTTCAGGCGAAGGGCCTCTTCGAGGTTGCGAAGCTTGCCTTCGGCGCGGCAGATTCTGCATTTCGCCTTTGCGATCGACGACAGCTATGCCGGCCGAGTCATAGCCGCGATACTCGAGTCTTCGCAGCCCTTCGATAATTACCGGGACTACCTGCTGTTTTCCAACATAACCGACAATCCCACACATTGATCAGTCCTTTAATCGTTTCTTGATTTGGGCGGGGACTCCGGCAACCAGCGAGTCCGGAGGCACGTCGCGCGTTATTACCGAACCGGCGCCCGACACAGATCCCCTGCCGACACGAACGGGCGCGACGAGCATCGTGTCCGATCCGATTTTAACGTCGTCTTCAATGAACGTCGGATGCTTCTGCTTACCGTCGTAATTGCAGGTCACCGTGCCCGCGCCGATGTTGACGCGATCGCCGAGAGTTGCATCACCCAGATATGTCAAATGCATGGCCTTGGTGCGGCGTCCGAGGCTCGACTTCTTGACTTCAACGAAATTGCCGACGACGGCATCCTCGGCGAGCTCCGCATTCATCCGGAGGTGCGCAAAGGGGCCTACCGAGTTGCGGGCCGTCAAACGGCAATTGACTATGCGGCAGCCGTTTAATACCTGGCAATCGTCACCGATCTCAACGCTCGTCAGTCGCGACCACGAATGTATCTCGCAATTGCGGCCTATTCGCGAGGAGCCTTCTATGATCACCTGGGGGTGAATGATGGTATCGGCGCCGATCGTTATTCCTGGATCGATGTAGGTTGACTCGGGATCGACGATCGTCACGCCTTCTCTCATGAGGTCATCAAGTACGGCATGACGAAGGCGCTTCCACGCTGAAGCCAGCTCGGCTCTCGTGTTGATGCCAAGCAGTTCCTCGGCCGGCTCATGAAATATGGTCCCGACACTCCGGCCGCCGCGGAGCATCAATTCCGGAACATCTGTCAAATAGTATTCACCCTGCGCGTTGTGAGAGGTCAGGCCGTCAAGCGATTCGAGCAGACCCGGCGCGTCGAAACAGTAGAAGCCCGGGTTGATCTCGGTAATCTGCCTCTGCTCGGGAGTGGAATCACGCTCTTCAATAATGCGTTCAAATGAGCGCGTCTCGGCGTTCCTTATGATCCTCCCGTAACCGGTTGGATTGGCCAGCCTGGTGGTAATGAGTGTCGCTCCGTGGCCGCCGCGTTCGTGCTCGGCAAGAAGCTGCGTGAGCGTCTCAAGCCTGACCAGCGGCGCATCTCCATAAATCACGACGACGGGACCCGTCGACGTCTTGAGCATCTCGCGTGCGCAGCCAACCGCATGACCCGTGCCCCGCTGCTCAGCCTGAGTAACGAATGTCAGACGCTTAGCAAGAGACTCATCGAGGTCGCGCACGGACTCGCGGGCGGCGGCGCTGACCTCTTCCGCCTGGTGCCCGACTACTACGCCAATGTTCTCCGGATTGAGAAGGGCCGCTGTGCGAACTACGTGCGCGATGAGCGGCGATCCTCCCAACCGGTGGAGGACCTTGGCGCGGCTGCTCTTCATTCTCGTACCCAGGCCGGCAGCCAGTATGAGCACGCTGATCGGTTTATTCACGGCTTACTCCAGAGATTATCCGCGCTGATTATAGATCTCGAAAATCGCTCGACTCAACTGGCCGGGGTCGTGGCGGACGAAGCGTTCCTCTGAGGCTAGTGGAAGACTAACGAACCTTCCGGCGAGCGGATCGCGCGGCTGGCCGGCTGGAGGGCTCAAGGCCACCGCCCTTTCGACGGCGTACCGCTTGCGCATCTCGCCAGAGATCGGTGCTGAGTTGAAGAGAGAATAGTCGAAGGCAAATCCCTGTCCATACTTGATTACCTGCTGGACGTGGTCTTCGGCCTGGTAACCGTCTGTCTCGTCGGCCTCTGTCATGGCATTGCAGATGTATATCTTCAGGGCTCGCGAGCAGGCGAGTGCTTCGGCTATTCCTTTGACCAGCAGGTTGGGAATCAGGCTCGTAAAGAGCGACCCCGGGCCAATCGTAATGAGATCTGCGCCGCAGATCGCTTCGACAGCCTCTGGAAGCGCGCGGGCCTCCGGCGGAATAAGCGTCAGGTCGGTGATTGGGAGACCCGCCGACTTGATCTCGACCTGGCCGCGGACTCTCTCATCTCCGAACCGGGCTTCGATGTCCACGTGGTCGAGCGTCGAAGGCAGGACTCGCGCCTTGACTCCGAGCAGGTCACGCGCCTGATCGATGGCAGAGAGAAAGTCTCCGCTCATCTGGTTTAGCGCGACTATGATCAGGTTGCCGAGCGAATGGGCGCCGAGACTCCCCGTGCCCGGATAACGGTAGCCGAAGAGACGTGTCAGCGTCTCCTGCTCGGGTGCGAGCGCAACCAGGCACTGCCGGATGTCGCCGGGCGGCAGAAGTCCGAACTCATCGCGGAGACGACCCGAGCTGCGGCCGTCGTCGGTCACAGTAACGATCGCGGTCAGCGACGCGAGTTTGGGAGTGTTGAGGTAATTCTTGAGACCGGAGAGGAGGGTAGCCAAGCCAGTCCCGCCCCCGATCGCGACAAGATTCAAGTGTTCCACCGAAGGCATAAGCCAGCCGAAAGCTCAACAAGCCATATTGTTGAGAGGGCATTCAGTTGCGTGGCGGCCGATGCTCGCACGACTCGGTGTTGAGGCACTCCTCAACCATTCGGAGGCGGGCAACGGGCAGGCCGCCGACGATGTGAGAATCGACGATTTCGGCTACATCCTGTAACTGGACATGTCCATACCAGACGCCTTCGGGGTAGACGACTACATTTGGACCGTGTTCGCACTGATCGAGGCATCCCGCCTTGTTGGCTCTGACCTGAGACTTGAGTCCACGAGCGGCCAACTCCTGTTTGAATCGGAGCTGAAGTTCTGCAAGCCCGTTGGGGTCACAGCAGCCCCTTGGATTGTCTGGAGACCTCTGATTAGTGCAGATGAAAATATGATGCTCAAAATGCATGTCCAGTGAGGCAGTGTGCCTCAGGAAGTCACAAAGAATCAAGTGGGCAAGCTCCGCCATGGAACCGTGCCGCAGGCTGTCCAGCCTGCGGCAGATCTCGCCATAGGCACGTGGGATCAATTGGGCGACACCAAGTCGGGCCCCATTTCAATCTCGAATTCAAACATCGATGGATTCTGCCGCACGCTTTGACGTGCCGCAGGCTGTCCAGCCTGCGGCAGATCTCGCAAGCAGGCATATTGGAATCAATTGGGCGAACCAATTGACGGCTGACTTCAATCTCGAATTCAAACATCGATGAATTTTGCCGCAGGCTGGACAGCCTGCGGCACATGTACCAATTAAGAATTATTAACTAGACTGGTTGTGCTACCCATGTCACTATGTTGCAGGGATAAAACACGACGTTAATCAAAAATAATTGGCTTAGGGTGAAATTCCAGGCCCGAAAAATGCGTCTAATTCGTTGACTGAGCGTTCATGCTTGTAACGCTGGAAGGAGATGTGACGAAGATCACAATCGGTTACGCGAGCTGAGCTCTAAGTTAATAGGGAAGAATAGCTTGCAGGAGATGGGGGAGGATTAGCGGGTGGTTGGCCAAAGAAGCCAGCCAACCCGGCGGCATTTCGGAAATGTCGTTGTGAATGAACGGAATACACAAATTGAAAGAAAGACAGAACGAAGGGGGACGAAGCGGATGAAACTATCAAATGACACTCTGAAGTTGATTAATCGCCTCGGTAAGGACAAGCGCGCCAAGGTAGATGCGATCGTGCGTCGCCATGTCAGCGCATGCCATAAGAATGGGTTCGCACCCGAGAACATAGATCGCGTTTATATCGAGGCGGCGGAACTTGTGGATCTGGAAGAGTTGCACCCGGAACCTGTGGCTGAAGAGATCCGCGACTGGGAGCCGGCTCGCCATTACGATCAGTACGTCAGTCCAAAGGCAGCCTGACCGGCCCTGACATGATTTTGTATGGGCTGCTATCACGATTCTGCATGAGTCGGGGATGCATCCAAGGGTGCATCCCCGATTCTGTCTTTGCCTTTGAAACTCAATCGTTTGCCCCGTCCGCGTTCTCTGACACTCGTTCGACACCGGACTGGCGCTCAGCTATAATCCGCATTTCTGTCCTAATCCAACCAATCAGCAGCGAATCTGAAGATTGACCTGCTGGGCGCCGCCAACCTGGCCGGTGCATCGATCTGGGAGTCTTGAGCGCGTGAATAGAATTGTTAAACCTCTCTTCGTAATCGCTTTCTGCCTGTTGGCAATGCTCACCGTGAATGCCCAGGGCACCGACGAGATCTCCTATCGCTGGGTATCGGAGTCTTCAGCATCTGCCGGAATCGTCATCCGGGGCGCGAGCGATGATGGCAAAAGGGTAGTCTTCGAATCTGTCGGTGATTATACCGGTCAAAATGCCGACGGAAACACCGAGGTCTTCGTCATCGACGTCGATTCCGGGACTATCATCCAGCTGACCAATACGGCCAATGTCACCGATCCTGCTGACTCGACCAAGATTCTTATTACTATTTCGTGCTCGTCGCCGATCATCAGCGGGGATGGAACCCAGATCGTTTTCCTCTCGAACGCACCTCTGACGGCTGCGCCGAACGCCGACGGTAACTTTGAGGTGTTTCGGGCGACACTGCCCGCGCGGCTCCGTGACTCCCACGTTCGTGCGTATCACCGACACTACCAGCAATAATTCAACTGAGGTGGTCACCGGGATATTCACCAACTACCAGGTGACGACCAACTTTGACGGATCGATCATCGCCTTTATCTCCACCCGTCAGGTGTTCAATGCGCTCGAGAATGGCACGAAGGCGTTCACCGCTAACAATCCGGACCAGAACGGACAGATCATTCTTTACAACCTGAACACAAAGACCTACACGCAGGTCAGCTTCGCGCTGGATGCGGATGCGACTGTCCAGTTCTCAGTCAAAGGGTTCAATTCGAATCCAGGGCTCAGTGGCAACGGCAAGGTCCTGGTTTTCCTCTCCGCCTTCAACTACGTGACCACGAACCCCGACTTCAATCCCGAGATATTTCTCTACAACGTTGGCGATCCGACGAACAAGTTCACCCAGGTGACCCAGACGACCGGATTTTCCGCCGTGCCTGTTGGTGCTGACACGAACGTACTCGCGGCGTTTACTCGGGCGATAAACTTCGATGCGAGCTGGCTGGTTTTCGAATCGTCTGCGGACCTTATTCCGGGCAAGAACCTCGGTCTGGGCCGTGAGATCTTTCTCTACTCAATCAAGGACAAGACGTTCAGGCAGGTGACCTCGCAGCCCGCCGTTCTCGCCACAAGCGACGTCAACTTTCTTCCGAGTATCAATGCGGCCGGCACATTTGTGACGTTCAATTCGGTGCTCAACCTGGTTCCGACAACCCCAAGCGCAGTTGGCACTGACAATGGGGATGGAAGCAAGGAACTGTTCAGCTACGATGTAGTCAACTCAACTGCTGATGCTCCGAAGTTCCGTCAGCTGACGTTCACGGCTGTCTCGGCGCTTTTTGCTGACCAGCGAAGCAACGTTTTCTTTTCCTACCCCGACAATAGCGGCGAGCGTAGTGACGTTCTCCCCCGTCGCCGCCACGCTCTATCCGAATCTGCCGGTGGTGAACGAAGCGTTTCAGGCTGTGATCCGGCCGGTGACAGGCCAGAATGGAGATGCGGTCACGCTGGCCAATGCGGCGAGTTTTGACGCGGCTCAGATCGCGCGCGATTCGATAGCCGCGGGATTTGGCACATCGCTCTCCGGGACAACCAAATCATCGCAGACCATTGTGCCGCCGTACCAGATCGATGGCGTCAGCCTGAGCGTCCAGGGGCTTGCGGCACGCCTGCTCTTCGTCTCGCCTGGGCAGATCAACTTCATAATGCCAACCGGCATCGCGAGTGCAGACAGTGTATCTTTCACGGTCAATAACAACGGGCTGGTGTCGTCCGGCAAGGTAAAGCTGGTTGACGCCGCTCCCGGAGTGTTTACGGCCAATGGAGGAGGCACTGGCACCGCGGCCGCCGCGTGCGGGATGGTCGTCGACAATGCCTTCCAGTTCTCGAATCAGCCTTGTGCGGTGAGTACAGATACGACCTCGGGCTTCCTGATTATCTTTGGCACTGGTTGGCGCAACACGACGACAACCGTAACTGTGGGGGGAACGTCGTTGACGCCCACTTTTTCTGGCCCGCAGGGGACATTCACCGGCCTCGATCAGATCAACGTGATTCTTCCGGCGACCCTTGCTGGAATGGGTGACGCTGGACATGACCGTCACGGCGAATAGTATCGTCAGTGCGACTGTCAAGGTGAGTGTCCAGTGAGTGCTAGAGGATCGTTTCAGGTGTAAGTGTAAACATCTCGACGAGATAGTCGTGCAGGTAGTTGAAGAGCTGCCGTTCAAAATCCCAGGCAAACTTCTGTGTAGCGAGCTCGCGGTCCGAGATCACGAAATGATAGTCGTGGACCGTCAGGCCGAGCTGTGGCTTGAGGGCGACGGTCACTCGGACGCCGTTCTGACAGGCTTCAGCGGTGAAGTTGAAGAGCGGATGCTCGTAGCGGGTGAGCTCAGCTCGTATTTTCTCGAGATTCTCCATTCGTTACCCTAAATCGTCGCAGCGACCTTGTAGGGGCAGGGCTTGTCCCTGCCCGTCCCGCGCCGTCTGGCGCGGGTAATTAAATATCCTCCTTCGCGAGCGGTTACCGGTGCCGGACGGCACCGGGCGGGCAGGGACAAGCCCTGCCCCTACAACGTTGTCGCGAAGTGCTGCATTGTCGAGGAAAATTGTAATCGATTATTTTCCGATCTGGCTGCGTAGACGCTTGTGCAAGGCCATGGCCTCTTCGAGAGTTTGTGTCGCTGAGCCTCGATTCTTCGCGTCGATCAGCAATACCTCAATCAGGCCACGCCCTCCCGGTCGCCATCGTTCTGCGAACCGCTCGCTGTTGCCATTAACAAAGATCGTCAGAGCCGGCACCGAGAGGGCCGCTGCGATATGCTGCCCGGCCGAGTCATAGCCGACATACTCATCGCTGGCGGCAATCAACCCGGCGAAGGCTCCGATTCCTCCATCAAACGTTACAAGGTCGATCTCCCGCCCATCTTCCTCAGGCAACTCTCCCTCTCTGAGCTCGAGAACGTTTTGACTTCTGGCCACCATCCGATTCACCCGTTCATGCTCCGATGCGCTGGCGCCCTTATCGAGGATGACCGTTGATTCCCTCAGCAATTGCGCGAGCAGCCCTTCCTCAAACTCGTCCCCATGCCGCTTGAAGCTCGTTGCCACCGACTCCGAAGCTGAGCGCGGTGATGTACGGCTTGCTACCTCGCCGGAGCCGGCGGGTCACCTCCCGTCCGAATTGCAAATGCACTTTCGGAAGAGAGACTGACGGGAAGATCTCCTCCGAGCCTGCTTGCAGGATCTCTTCGCTCCAGACCGATGCCAGCCGGCTGAGACTGGCCGGCTGGCCGGAGCCAAAACTGCGGCTTTCAAAGAGCGAATAGATCTGATCTGCCGGGCAAACGGGAAGCAGCCCCAGCTGAGTCAGGCGAGAATCGGGATCGACCACCCAGACCGTGCCGGGATCGAGATCCCGCGCCTCCTGCTCAATGGCTCTCACCGCAGCCAGCCAGCCGTTGAGTCGATCGACGACGCCTGCGCCGCGTTCATAACGCACTTCATGCACGCGCACATTGGGATCACCGCCGAAAAGATCATTGAGTTTTGGAGACCCGAGGAGTACGGCCTCTGCCTGAGGAATCGCCTGGCGGGCACGCCGCAGGATGACACTGGTGATCGCAACATCGGCTCCAATCGTGACTCGAGAAAGAAAGATGACCCGACGAATGGATTGCTTCTCACTCGCGCTGAGCGGACGATTGCTCTGAATCTGCCGCTTTCGGGCAATCAGATCCGAATCTGTCTTCAGGAGAAAGCGGTTGAGCTCGTTGTCGATCGCAAGGGCTGCAGGAAGATGCCTGTAGAAGTCGATGATCTGTGCGAACGCCCTGTCATAGAGCTCACAGAATAACGGATCGAACGAGTCATTTAGCCTTTCGACGAGCCCCACAAAGATCGCTCTCAGGCCGGCTCGTGCGATGGCCGGGTCTTCTGCTGCCGACATCTCACAGAGACGGCGCACCGCAGCAGACTCGTAGGTTCCATTCCGGCTGTAGGAATCAATTATCGTGGCGGCTGCTCTCTCGGCCGCATCGCTCGTATAAATCACGTCTAACAATACTGTAAATTCCAGTTTCTTGCCTGCCGTGCCGGCGTTGCGCTATGCTCTCGCCGCGTGAATCTTACTCCCAGTGAGGGTTACAGCATTGTCCTGCGGGTGCGCCTGGCAAACCGGCCGGGTATGCTGGGACTCGTCACCTCTGCCATCGGAAAAGCCGGAGGCAACATCGGTGCGGTCGACATCGTCGAAGCTGGTTCGAATCAGATCGTCCGTGACCTGACCGTTTCAGCGATTGACGAATCTCACGGCGAACGCATCGTCGAGGCGCTTCGCCAGGTCCCCGATGTCACGATCATCAGCGTCTCGGATCGTACCTTCCTGCGCCATCTCGGCGGCAAGATCGAGATTCGCAACAAGCGACCTCTCGCCACGCGAGCTGATCTGTCGATTGCCTATACACCGGGTGTAGCGCGAGTCTGCCTCGCGATTCAAAAGGATCCATCCAAAGTCTACCGCCTGACAATCAAGCGCAACTCTGTAGCCGTAGTGACCGACGGCACCGCCGTGCTCGGCCTCGGAGACATCGGTCCGGCCGCTGCGATGCCGGTCATGGAAGGCAAAGCCATGCTCTTCAAAGAGTTCGGCAACGTGGATGCCTTTCCGATTTGCCTCGACACAAAGGATCCCGACGAGATCGTCGCCACGGTTAAGGCGATCGCGCCGGGCTTCGGAGGGATCAATCTCGAGGACATCTCTGCGCCCCGATGTTTCGAGATCGAAGACCGGCTCAAGGCGGCGCTCGATATCCCGGTGTTTCACGATGACCAGCATGGGACATCGGTAGTCGTTCTTGCCGCGCTGATCAATGCGCTGAAGATCGTCCGCAAACAGATGGACGAAATCAAGGTTGTCGTCCTTGGAATCGGCGCCGCGGGCATCGCCTGCACCAAGATCTCTTCTCCATGCCGGTGTACAGAACATCATTGGCTGCGATTTTGAGGGCGCGATCTATCGCGGCCGGAAGAAGGACATGAATCCAGCCAAGCAGTGGTATGCCGCGCATACAAACCCTCAAAAGGTGCGCGGCAAGCTCTCCGACGTGATCGAAGGCGCCGATCTCTTCCTCGGCCTCTCGGGTCCGCATGCCATCGATCTCGATTCGATCAGGAAGATGAATCGCGATCCCATAGTCTTCGCGCTGGCAAATCCTACGCCGGAGATCATGCCCGAGGAGGCAGGGGAGCATGTCGCAATCATGGCTACAGGGCGGTCCGATTATCCGAATCAGATCAACAACGTGCTCTGTTTTCCGGGTATCTTTCGCGGTGCGCTCGATTGCAGGGCATCCGATATCAACGAGGCTATGAAGCTGGCGGCAGCGCATGCGATCTCCTCCGTGATCGCGCCTGATGAGCTCCATCCTGAATATATCGTCCCATCAGTATTCAATCGCAGGGTTGCACCGCAGGTGGCAGCAGCCGTCAAAGAGGCTGCCTGGCGCTCCGGCGTGGCGCGGCGCGAGCGCCGATCGTCGCGATAGGCATAGATCGTGCCGCAGACTGTCCAGTCTGCGGCAGATCTCGCTAATGGCCCGCTTAAGAATAACGGGTTTCCTGACTTCCTCGACTCGGGCCTTGTCTCGAGTGCTGCCGCAGGCTGGACAGCCCGCGGCACGATTACAGGTCGTCGACACTCTTGAAACGCCATGACGACAGCAATCGTGTTCGGTGGGTGACCCTCCTGCTGCTGCTTCTGCCGCTGATCTATTTTTATCCAGCCGTACTAGGACGAGTCTTCCTGGCTCAGGGAGACGGGTGGCTGCAGAATGTTGGGGTTCGTGTTCAGCTTGGACGTGCTCTTGCAGCGGGCCACCTTCCTCTCTGGGATCCCTACATCTTTGCCGGCATGCCTCTTCTGGCAACCGTCTATCCGGGGGCCCTCTATCCGCCGAACTGGCTCTTCGCAATCCTTCCCGTTGGTGCAGCCAACAACGCCTCGGCGATCTCTCTCTATTTTGTCGCGCTCGTTGGAAGCTATCTCTACACGAGACGAATCGGTGCCACTCGTCTCGGCTCCCTCGTCTCAGGCATGACATTCGCGTTCGGTGGATTCCTTGTGATTCACATGGGCCAGGTGTCACGCATGGCGGCCGCCGCGTGGCTTCCATGGGTGCTGCTCGCGGTAGAGAACCTGTGCCGGCGGGCATCGTGGCGTTGGATTGCGCTCGGCGCCGCATTTATTGCGCTGCAATTCTTCGCCGGCGAGCCGCAGATGTCCTTCTACACGGCACTCGTGGCAACTGCATATCTCGCCTGCAGACTTGTCGTCGACGTGCGTGTCTCACCACCCTGGACTCGGATAGCCGCCCTGGCGGTGATGGCCAGTGCGGGCTTGCTGATTGCGGCAGTCCAGCTGCTGCCGGCGGTCGAGCTGCAGCAGCAGGGTGGACGGCTGAGTATCAGCTACGAATACTTTTCGCAGTATTCGATGCCGGCGCGCCAGCTCGTCGGCCTGATCTTTCCCTACTTTTTTGGAGGTGCCTCGCTTCCTCCGTACCGGGTTCCTTACTGGGGACAGTGGGATGTAGCGGCCACTTCGGGATATACGGGAATGGCCGCGATGCTGCTTGCATTGGTGGCGTTGCTTGCCACAGGGCGTCGCAGAATGGCCATCTTCTGGGGGGCGATTGCGGTTATCGCGCTGGTGCTGGCGATGGGCACCTATCTTCCATATGGGCTCAATCACCAGTTGTACAGGCTGCCAGTCTACAACCTCTTTCGCGGATCGGCGCGCCACCTCCTCGAGTTCGATTTTGCGGTGGCTGTACTCGCTGGGCTCGGAATGACCCGCCTGCAACGATGTGAGTCACAGGCGGCGTGGCAGGCAGCACGACTAAGCGTGATGATCATGGGTGCGGTGGTTGGATTGGTGGCCGTGCTTTATCGGTTCCTCGGACCGCGCATCCTTCAACCCACACCGCATCGATCACTGCTCGATGCTGAGGCACTCGTGCCGATCACGGCTTTTGTCCTCAGCGCGGCGGCAGTCCTGGTCTTCGCACGTCATCCGGCGCGAGCTCCCGGAGCCGTCCTGCTGGTCGTCATACTTGGCGATCTCGTGGCCTTCGGCCACGCCTCGGAGTGGAGGGCGATCTCATACGCGGGAGCGCTCGAGCGGCTCGGCGATGTTCCAGCAGTGAAGTTGATCAAAGCGCAGGAGGATGACCCCCACAAATTCCGTATAGTCAGCCATGCAGCGTGGCCGTACGGGACGAACTACGACCTCATCGATTTTCCAAACATTTCGATTGCGCGCGGTCTGGAGAGTGTCAACGGGTACGACGTGCTCAGGCTGCCGAGCATTGCCGCCATCGCCGGTGATATGAATCCCGAAGGGATCATCAAGAACGTTAACGTCTTCGCTGACGAGCATCAGGGACTCAACCTTCTGAATGTCAAATATCTGATCAGGGAGCGGCCTGGAGAGATCGAACCTCAGCGAGCTCTGACGGTCGACCGATTGCGATTCGACTCGATTCCACTCGATCTGAGCCTCGGCCCGGGAGGACGGCTTGACACAGTCGTAGGGCAAGTTTCTGCGAATGAGCTCGCAATCATTTCGAATATGGCGAACTCAGGCGCGATTGCCGATGACGAAGTGATTGCGAGGATTGCTCTGCTTACCAATGACAGCCGGCGAATTGAGCGCGAGCTGCGAGCAGGTCGGGATACATCTGAGTGGGCGTACGACAGGCCAGACGTGAAGGCTACCATCCGCCACCGGCGCGCCCGGATCGCCGAGAGCCTGCCGGCGGAAGGCTTCGAGGCGCACCGCTACATCTCGCTGATCGAATTTGACAGATCGGTCATCGAGCGTCTCGAGATCAGCTATGCAAGACCCGACGCGACTCTCTCGATCGTCCGCGCTTCGCTTCTGGATAGCGCAACCGGTTCGGCAAGATCACTCGACTTTCTGCCGCTTCCCGAAGGCAGATGGCGGAAACTCGAGGACCGGGGCCCAGTATCCGTCTATCAGAACCTGAAGGCTCTGCCGAGGGCGTGGTTCGCCGGGCAGCATCCTGGCTCTTCCTCAAACGGCGGTGATGAGTGCAATCATTTCCGGCAAGCTACCGTCGGGAGAGCCGTTCGAGCCTTCGGAGACTGCTCTCCTTGAAGGTGATGGCCGAAGCATGATTCCGGCAGCGGGCCGATCGGCCGATGCCCGAGTTTCGATTACGCGGTATGAGCCACAGCACATTACTCTTGAGACTCATAACGCGGAGCCAGGTTTTCTTGTACTCAGCGAAATCTATTACGGCGGCTGGCGCGCCAGAATAGACGGCGACAAAGCAGACATCTATCGCACTGACCATACGCTCCGCGGAATTCGAGTTCCTCCCGGAGATCACCGAATCGAGCTCTCCTACTTGCCGGCCAGTTTTCGCACCGGCCTCCTCTGTGCGAGTGCCGGTCTTCTCTTATTGTGTGCGGGCGCCTTTCTGAGCCGCCGTAGAGGGATCTTCAGGACAGCATGAGGAAAGAGGGCTCGACGAAGCCATTGAGTTGGGCGACAGCAGCGGTGCTGCTCGGGCTCGTCATCTACGGGGGCATTCTATTTGCCTGCTCATACAGGTCGGTCGCCGGAGCGGACGCCACAGGATACGCGAATATTGCAAGGTCGCTTGTGAGCGGCCGGATCACGCAACCTGTAACCTGGCCTCGATGAGTTGAAGCTCCCGGATCAGTTTGCATACGCGCTCTGCCCGCTTGGATATGAGGTCGCGAGCCAGCCCAGCCATAGCACGGATGATGTCGCCCATCTATCCGGTTGGCTTGCCACTTCACATGGCAGCGGCAGCCCTGATTGCGGGATGGGAGCGAGGTCCGTTCTGGATTAGCCCGCTGGCCGCGCTCGTCAGTCTGATGCTGATGTATTTTGCGGCGCTTGAGTTGGGACTCAATCGGGGCCTGGCAGTTGCGGGGGCTGCAATGCTGGCTGCCAATCCGACGTTCCTCCTGTGCGCCTTGCAACCGATGAGTGACGGGCTCGCCACCTGCTGGTCGCTTGGCGCAGTGCTCGCCGCGTTGAAGTCAAGAAAGCGAGAGGCCCTTGGGCTGGCAAGTGGAGCAGCGCTGGGAGTGGCGTTTCTGGTGCGGCCAACGAGTGTTCTGCTTGTGCCTGCGCTGGCTGTCGTTTTGATCTCTTTTGTGCAGGGAGGCCGGAGAATTGCAGGCTATGTCATAGCTGGACTGGTTCCGTCGCTGGCAGTCTTTCTTGTCTACAACAACATCGTTTCCGGTCACATCTTCGAATCGGGCTATCAAAGGCTTCATCTCAGCGGGCTCATAACGACCGAGGGTTTTGGCGTCCGATTGGGCTACTACCTGTATTGGCTGATTGTTCTCATGAGCCCGGTGCCGCTTCTTGGATGGCTTGCAGGAGGGTTGATCAGGAGAGTGGGCTTACCGGATCGCCTGTTTCTGATCATCTGGTTCGGATCGTTCCTCATCTTTTACGCATGCTATAGTTTCTATCACGAATGGTGGTATACACGTTTTCTCCTGCCTGGTATTCCCGCAGTCTTTCTAGGGAGCCTGTTGACGATCCACAGGGTAGGGGTCGGCAGAGTGCTGACGGCTCTGCTCCTTGCTGTTGTGTTTGCGTTCGAGAGACAGGGAATTGAGCACTTTCGACTGTTGAGAGTTGCCGGTATTGAGATGAATAACGCTGCCTCGTGCCGGTGGGCTGATGGGATTGTCCCGGCTAAGGTGATGGTAGTGGCAATGGAGATGAGCGGTGGAGTGAAGTACTACACTGGCCGGCCGGTGGTGAGGTATGAGCGGTTGAGTCTGGATCAATGGAGTGAATTGCGGGCTCACGCTGAGGCGGAGCGTTATGGGTTTTATGCACTGCTCAAAGAGAGTGAGGTGCAGGAAGCGCAAAGGCGGTTACCAGGAGATTGGGTGAGGCTCGGTTCGCAGCGAGATGTGACTCTCTGGCAGATTATGTAGTGTATGTTACGCGGCGTACAGCATCCCGAAGGGATGCAAGAAGGTAGCCAGGGTGCAAGTCGCCGAAGCGCAGCCCTTGGAATTGTCGAGAAGACGCGTGGCCCTGAAGGGGCGCCAGAGCTCCCGCGTTTCGAGCAACCCTGTTTGTTCCGGCGTCCACTCCAGGACGCACCCTCATTCTGCGCTCGATTCCAGGGGCTGCGCTTCGTTTGCCCCTGGCTACCTCCTCGCATCCCTCACGGGATGCCCGAGCGATTGGACAATTTTGAGACATCCACATTTGAATTGAGTAGGCCGTTTGAGAAGTTTGCCGCAGGCTGGACAGCCTGCGGCACGATTCTGGACGATTGAACGTAAATAGATGGCGATTGAGACCGCTGATACAGAGGAACGCAAGCGATCACTGGTGGCGAGACTGCTCGTGGTCGCAGTCCTGATACTCCTGCCGATCATCTACTTCTATCCCGCCGTCATGGGCGAAGTCTCTCTTGTAGCCGGTGACGGCTGGACGCAAAACCTCGGTGTCCGCGTCCTCATCGGCAGGATGATCGCCCACGGCCAGATTCCCCTGTGGAATCCGTTCATTTTCGCCGGCACTCCCTTACTGGCGAGCATCTATCCAGGAGCCCTTTACCTGCCCAACTGGCTCTTCGCCATCTTCTCACCCGGCGTGGCAATGAATGTGGTGGTTATCACCACCTACCACGTGGCACTGATCGGCACCTATCTTTACGCTCGCCGCATCGGATTGACCCGAGTAGCCGCATTGATCGCCGGTATCGCCTTCACCTTCGGCGGCTACATGCTGGCTCATCTCGGGCACACCTCGCGGATAGCTGCAGCAGCATGGCTGCCGTGGATCCTGCTGGCGATAGAGAGCCTCTACCAGCAGGCCAGATGGAGGTGGGTTGTACTCGGCGCTCTCTTCGTGGCTCTGCAGCTCTTCGCGGGCGAGCCGCAGATGACCTGGTACACGATTATTGTCGCCGGCGCCTACTTCATCTATTCGCTGACACTCAGGGAAGAGCGCGAGCGCCGCAGGCGATTCTTCACCTACTCAACGGTCATGGCGGTCTGCGGCGGACTTCTCTCGGCCATTCAGCTCCTGCCGGAGCGCGAGTTGTTGAAGTACGGCGATCGCGCTCGGATAGACTACGAGTACTTCTCGCAGTTCTCCTTCCCGCCGCGACAGGTATTGAACGTGGTCTTTCCCTATTTTTTCGGCGGTGCGGCTATGCCGCCGTACAAAGTGAGCTACTGGGGCTCGTGGGGTGTCGGTGAGACGTGCTGTTACGTCGGAATGCTCGGGCTGCTCCTGACCTTCGTAGCAGTGCTGGGGAGACCTCGCCGGCGGCTTGTCTGGTTCTGGGCTGGGATGGCAGTGATATCGCTGCTACTGGCGTTCGGAGACTACCTGCCATTCGGGCTGAACAAGGTCCTCTTTCACATCCCGGTCTACAAGCTGTTCCGAGCCTCCGCGAGACACGTCTTTGAATTCACCTTCTCGCTCGGGATGCTTGCAGGGCTGGGTGCGGACTACATCGGCCGCGCGACTGCGAGGAGTGAGGTTCGAGCCGCGGTCCTTCGCGCAATTGTTCTTCTCGCGGCGATCGCCGCTGCAGCAACTTTGATCTATGGCTTCTTTACGAAGTACCTGGTGATGGCGACACCGAGGCCGGCCAATACCGGCTCGCTGTCGAACCCGGATGTTTTGTTCCCATTGTCTTTTGCGGTGATCGGCGCGAGTCGCGGTGTGGCTCTATTTCTTGAAACCGACGACTATTCGCGGCGGCTTACTGGTGTTTCTTGTAATAGCCGATCTCGCGGCCTTCGGGCAGTTTTTCGAGTGGAGGATTTACCGGTTCAGTGTAAACCAGCGGCTGGTCGACGCTCCCTCGGTGAAATATCTCAAGCAGCGAGAGCCGGACTCGAGCTCATACCGCATTCTCGGGATTTCGGGAGGACCCTTCTATTACAACTACGAGATGCTCGATTACCCGAACGTCTCGATCGCCAGAGGCCTGCAGAGCGTCAATGGCTATGACGCACTGCAGTATCGGGAGGATGGCGGCGATCGCCGGTGACATGACGCTCGACGGGCTGGTGCCGGACTCGCGAGCGCTCAACGATTCCCATCAGGGCTTCAACATTCTCAATGTGAAGTATCTGCTGCGCGAGAGGCAGCGACCGATCGACGCTGCACTCGCCGTCGCGATCAATGGCGTTCGCTTCAGACCGGAGCTCTTCAATCTCGCATTGCGTCCAGGCTCCCACCTGGAGATGGAGGCTGAGGGAGTCAAGGCAACAGAGCTGGCTTTGGTCACTGCAATGGTGCGCTCGACTCACGTGGTTGATGGCACACCCGTAGCGAAGGTTCGAATAAGACTGAAGGATGGTCAGGTCATTGAGCGGGACATCCAGGCCGGGCGCGACACGGCGGAGTGGGCCTATGAACGGATTGATGTTCGATCAGGGGCACGCCATCGGCTTGGGCCGGTTGCCGAATCGTGGGAGGCAGGAGGGTTTCCGGGTCACCGATATATCACTCGCATGAAGTTCGACCGTGCCGAGGTAGATCGAATCGAATTCGAATACCTTCTTGCGGATGCCGAGCTCGACATCGCGCGAGCATCGCTCTACGACGAGGTAACAAACCAATCGACGCCCCTCGAGACGGTGATCCTTTCGCCTGAGCGATGGCGCAAGCTTGAGACATTTGGCGAGGTTGATCTCTTCGAGAACCTGCGAGGCCCTGCCAAAGGCCTGGTTCGTTTCGAAACTGCTGGTCCTGCCGAGCGCAGAGGTGCTGCAGGCCATTCAAACCGGCCGCCTGAAGGATGGAAGCCCTTTCGACCCTGCGAGAACCGCGCTTCTCGAATCCGCCGATCTCAGCCGTCGTGCGTCAGTGCCTGAGCCGGGCGACGCCAGTTCAGCCGAGCTCCGATTGCAGAGCTACGACGCCCATCGCATTCGTCTCGAGACGCGGAATCCAAGCCCCGGCTTTCTGGTCCTGAGTGAAATTTATTACCGAGGGTGGGACGCCAGCATAGACGGCAAGCGTGTTCCGGTAGAACGTGTCGACTACGCGGTACGCGGCATCGAGGTGCCTCCGGGAGAGCATCAGATTGTGTTCTCGTATCGCGCGCCAACTTTTCGCATTGGCGCAGTCTATTCTGCGATTGGCTGCGCCTTACTTTTCGCCGGTGGCCTTGTCAGTTTACGACGGCGCCGGCGCGGAGACTCAAACACCGCGGCTCGCGCCTTGAGAGGTCTGGTCAATCGCACGTTGGCTGGTGATTTCAATCCTGGCCCTGGCCGTTTATGGAACTGTCATTGCAAGGCATGCCTCGTTTGCCGTCGGGGGTTCCGACAGCTCGGGATATGCGAGCATTGCCCGATCACTTGTCTCAGGAAGGACTGTTCGTCGAGTGGCCGAGCTGGACTGGCTGAGTCTCCCCGCGACCCTGGATCGTATCTTTATTCCCGTTGGCTATATTGAAGGGCCACGCGATGGAGCCATGTCGCCGCTCTATCCTGTAGGCTTTCCGCTACATCTGAGAGCGGCTGCAGCGCTGCTCGGCTGGGAGTATGGGCTGGCGCTCGTCAGCCCACTCGCCGCGGTGATTAGTGTCCTACTGATGTTCAAGCTGGCGAAGGAGTTCGGCCTGTCCAGCATTTACGCGACAGCGGCCTCGATCATTCTTGGTCTCAATCCGACATTCCTGTTCCAGGCGTTTCAGCCGATGAGCGACGTCGTCGCAACCTGCTGGTCACTGACCGCCATTCTGGCTGCTCTGCGCGCCCGCAAGCGCGAGGTTTGGGCCGTCGTCGTTGGAGCGGCGGTCGGAATCGACGTTCTGGTGCGCCCGGTCGACGGCCTGGTGCTGATTCCCGTTCTCTTCGCGTTGCCGTTGAACCGGCGGGTTCTTATGTTTCTTGCGCTTGGGGCTTTGCCATCAGTAGCCGGGCTCTTTGCTTACAATCTGGCGTCATACGGCAACCCATTGAGCACCGGCTACGGGTTGTCAGGACTGTACGGACTGATAAGAGTGTCTCATTTTGCGGCGAGATTCGAGCATTATGCTTACTGGCTATCAGCCACAATGAGTCCGCTACTTTTAATCGGCTGGTTGAGTCTGGCCTTCGACCGAAAGGCTACGCTGAGGAATAGGCTGATCCTGCTGAGCTGGTTCGGCGCATTTCTGCTCTTCTATTCCTGTTATTACTACTACGTTGCGTGGTGGTATACGCGATTTCTCCTGCCGGCGATTCCTGCGCTGATTCTCGCATCATTGATAGTAGTGCGAGATCTGAATGAGTATGCCCGTCAGCAGAAAAGAGCCCGAATGCTTCTCGTAAATGGCGCGGCATGCGTGGCTCTCGTGATTGTCCTCGCTTTCGAGGTTGGCTCCGTCATCCGATTCGATCTCTTCAGCTTCGGACCGGAGCACACTGATGCACCGAGAATCGTGCCGATGGGCAGATACGATTCTGCCACCAAAGTCGCTCATCGTTTCAATGGAGATGAGCGGCGCCCTCAAGTTCTATACGCAGAGAGGAATCGTCCGCTACGATGGCCTCGAATCGGCGCATGCCAACCTGATCAAATCGCGAGCTTCAGAGAGGGGATATCATCTCTATGCATTGCTCCTGGCGGATGAGGTCGAGGAGGCGCGGAAACGATTCGCCGGGAAATGGACAAGGCTCGGCGCCATGAGTAGTATCAGCCTCTGGCTGATTGAGCCTGATGGGAGTTTGAATTGAATTTGCGCTACGGGAGGAAATGAATGTCGAGACTTGGAGCGGTGCTGCTGGTAATGATCTGCCTGCTTGCGTACGCAGGTTGTTCCGACGAGAAGACAAGTGACGGGGCCGGGGCGCCTGTCGCAACCGCCACGCCCGATACCCAGATCGTCTATGCCGAGGGCTTTTATGACCTCGAGCGTGCCCCGAGCGGTTCATGGCGCTGGATGGAGCCCGTGGGAGTAGTACGTCTCAAGAATACAGGGAAAGAGATGCGGCTCAAGGTGGTCGGCAATGTGCCGACTGACCGGTTTCCACAGCCTCCGAAGATGAAGATCGAGCTCAATGGCGAGACTCTGGACGAGTTCTCCGGGCTGACCGTTGAAAAGGAATACTCCATTCCAGCGGCGAAGCAGGGGAATAAGGAATACTCGGATCTCCGGATCACGAGCGACAAGTCTTTTGTGCCGAAAGAGGCCGATAAGAATTCGACCGACCCCCGGCGGCTCGCATTTTCACTTACTCAGCTGGTCTGGCAGCCGAAATAGCGGCGCACCAAAGGTGCGACCTGAAACAGCCCAGGGCGAAGCCCTGTCGTCGCGCGCGGACAAACATAGTCCCACCGGGGTGACATTTCGCAATCTTCGAAAATGGCGGAACGTTGCCCCGATGGGGCTGTGCTATTTCATCGCACGGCAACCCAGGGCTTCGCCCTGGGCTGTTCCAGGTCGCACCTTTGGTCGACACTGGAGTTTGGACGATTTGTCTTGGAAGAGTTGCCGACGCCGGAGGTTGTCGCGCCAAGGGCGCGACCTGAAATAGCCCAGGGCGAAGCCCTGGGTATGAGGGCCAACAATCGGTCGAGGCCCATCGGGCCAACATTGCACCTTTGGTGCGACAGAGCCGGAGATTTGATAATCAGTGGCACAAGGCTATTCCCAGGCTTTGCGGAAAAAGCTGATCAAATGCCATGCGTCGAGGTACTTGAACGGTGTCGATCCGAGCGTGTAATGGCCGCACGGTAGTTCTGCCTGACGAATACCGGCGTATCCCTCGCAGCTCTCGATGAATTGACGCGACAATTCCGGAAGAAACGTCGGATCATATTTTGCCGAGACAATCAGCAATCGGTGCCTCCTCTCTCGAAGCCGCTTTGAATACGCAATCGGGCTGATCGTCAGCCAGGCCCGCCTGACCTCATCGAGAGTCAGATGCTCCTCGAGGCTGCTCCGGACATGCCTCGTCGTCATACCTCGCCAGACGACATCGCCGAAATAGCTCGAGACCAGATTGAGCGCTCCAGCTTCGAGGCGTGAGTCGTGTATAAGGGCGAGCCACGAGACGCAAGAACCGATGCTTGTCCCCAGGACACCGACGTGCCTGATCCCGCGCGCCGATCAGCCAGTCGGCCGCTCGCCTCACATCCTGGACCGCCTGCCTGACGGCTTGAATCGTGCGCCCGATATTGGCGCTGACCATGAAATCGGCTCGCGAACGCTCCTCGGGCATGCGTCGATCGTGATAGGGAAGGCTCAATCTCAAGGCCGAGACGCCGGCGCGGTTGAGCAGTCGGCAGACTGCGACGTGAGACTCCGCGTCCGCGTTCCATTGGGGCGAGACGATTACCGCGCGATCACTGCCAGGAGACTCGAAGAATCTGGCGTGAACCGTGTTGTTGACCTGGTATGGTGAAAGAATCCCTGAAGGAAAATGCAGCCGGCTTCCGTCGAAATCAAAGTCGGCGGCTCCTACCGGCGAGGGCGCAAAGAAATGCTCGCTCGATTTAAGGACTCTGCCGTTGAAGCTGTCGATCGCATTGACCGGATCCGCTGACGGCTCGATCCCCAGATATTCCAATCCCCAGTCGAACGGAAGCGAGACTCGCTGATCGCGGTCACGCGCGTTGAGGCGCTCTTCCCATTTGTAGATCAGTCGTCCGAGCATTATCCCTGCTCCGCCTCCGACATGCGGAGCCGTTGCGCTTCCGGCGACCCGACGACCTCCTGGAAAATGCGATTGACACTGGCGGTGTGCTGCTGGTAGTCGAGCAGGAATTGCCTCACCGCGCTTGACTCATTTGTGTCCTTGTATCCCAGCCGCCGCGCGCAGGAGGCCAGCTCCAGCTCCTGATCCGGAAGCGAGTGTGTCTGCGCGTCGTTGACCATTTGAAGCTTGTTCTCAACGTCTCTCAGAAAGAGATAGGATTGCGAGAGGGTTTTAAGCTCGTGCGCCGATATCGCGCCGAGACCTCGGAGCGACTTGAGGGCTCTCAGCGTGTTGCGCTGCCAGGTCAATCCGAGTCTTCTCCCGAACGAGAGCTGAAGGGTCTGAGCAATCAGCTCAATCTCCCGAATTCCTCCGAAGCCCAGTTTCACGTTCCGATGTTGCTGCCGCCTGATGAGCATCTTCTCGTCGATCTTTCTCTTGATCTGTTTTACCGCATTGACTGCTCGCACGTCGAACGGACGGTCCAGGACGAATGGCCTCGTTCGCTCGAGGAAGGCCATGCCGAGCTTGCGATCACCAGCGACCGGCCATGCCTTGAGCAGCGCCAATCGTTCCCAGTCCGCGCCGCGCGTCTCGTAATACCGGGTGCAAGCATCGAGCGAAAAGGCGATCTTCCCCATTCGGCCTTCCGGCCTCAGCCTCAGGTCGACCCTGTAGACGTAGCCTTCGGAAGTGACATCGCTCAAAGCGGCGGTCATCTTCTGCGCCAGGCGGCGCGAAAACTCACCCCGGGTTTCGGAATCGTACAGGTAGATGAGATCGACGTCGGAACTGAAATTGAGCTCGCCCCCGCCGAGCTTGCCCATTCCCATTACTGTGAATCCCTGATTGCCTCCGTCATCGTTGAGCTCTCTTCGGCAGAGGCGGCATGCCGCCGAGATGAGGACCTCGGCGAGCAGCGAGAGTGAGCTGAGCGTCTCCGAAACACTGGCGAGCCGAAGCAGGTCTCTGACACCGATACGCAGCATTTCTCTGCGCTTGAAAATACGGAGGGCATCGAGCTGCTTCTCGAACGCTTTTAACGGCGCCAGCCAGACCGCGAGATCGCGTTCGAGATCACGGCGACGGCGGCGCTCGTAGAGCCGGTCACCCCTGCCAAGCCAATAGAGGTAGAGCGGATTTCTGATGAGGATCCTCCGCCATATAAGGGCTCGCACCGAGCGCGATGGTGAGCATCTCCAATGTTCGCGGCGAAGCGGCAAGATAGCTGAAGAGCTGGTTCCCGCTGACTGTTGCTCTGGTGAATCTCTCAAAGTACCCGATGGCCTGGTCCGGGTCCGCTGAGCGATGCGCACAGGCGAGAAGTTCTTCGATAATCTCGGCGAGTGAACGCCGAGCGACCGGGTCCTCGGCCATCGATTGGAGGATGGCGTCGGCTCGAGCGGGCTCTTGAAAGCCGTAGCTTTGCAGGAGCGAGATGGCTTGCTGCGGATCGAGCTTCTCTGCGAGGAGGATGTCTCTGGGTGATATGGTTTCCATGTCCGAGGCGCGATTGTATTTGAGACCAGCCACGACACCAAGTTGGCCCGCGTTATAGTATAGGGTTTCATTCGTGCCGCAGGCTGTCCAGCCTGCGGCAGAACGGGGAAGAGGCTAATCGATTTGAAGCGCGCGCTAATGAGGTCTACCGCAGGCTGGACAGCCTGCGGTACATGAAGAGATGAACCCGGAAATCAGAGAACAGATTGCTGCGCTGTCGAAGGGCGTAGACGAGAGCCTTATCCGGGACTTCTTCGCCCGCATGGACGAAGACTACTTCACCAGCTTCACCATTGAAGAGATTGCTCTCCATCTGAGAATGTCCGGCAATCTCAGCCCTGACCACCCGATCGAATGCGACATTCAGCAGGTCGCTTCTCGGGGCTACAACATCGTTATCGCGGGTTTCGACTACCTTTCAGAACTCTCCATCTTCTGCGGCCTGATGGCCGCCTTCGGCCTCAACATCCGCTCCGGAAATGTCTATTCGTTTGGCAAGCCGGTCTCGCCCTCAAGCCGTGTCAGAGCAAGGATCGTTGATTTCTTCTCCGTAGGTTTGCGCCAGAACGCCACTTTCGAAGCAGGAGAGCGGGAGGTTTTTAAGGCCGAGCTCCAGGTACTGGTCCGCTTACTGTCGAAGGGCCTGCGCGACGAGGCCTCAAAGCGTCTCAACTGGCTGCTGGTCGCCGGACTTGAAAGACTGAAGGATGCGCCCGTCAGTGCCCCGACCGTATCCGAGGTAAGCTTTGACAACACTTCTTCACCAGACTGGACGATCATGGAGGTTCAGTCGTCTGATGAGCCCGCCTTTCTCTACTCGCTGACGAGCGCTCTGGCGCTCCGCGAGATCGACATTCACCGCGTAAGAGTCGGGAGCGACGCCGGTATGGTCCAGGATCACGTGCTCTTTGCCGACCGGCGCGGTCAGAAGATCGACGATCAACAGAAGCTTGCGCGCCTTCGCACGGCCGTTGCCCTGGTCGCTCAGTTCACGCGCTTTCTGCCCTCGGCTCCTGATCCGGAACGGGCTATGCGACATTTCAATCAACTGCTCGACAGGGTCGGGGAAGAGGGTGCGACCGAGCGCATGACAGCCTTTTTCGAGAGCCAGGATGGCATGCGCCTCATGGCAAACCTCCTGGGCAGCAGCGATTTTCTCTGGGAGGACTTTCTGCGCACCGGGTTTAACGATCTCTGGCCATTGCTCATAGACCTGAGTCTGTTTGAGCTGAAGGACGGCAAAGAGTCGCTTCGCTCGAAACTGCGCCGCAGCATCTCGCCGGCGCATTCCTTTGAAGAACAGCGAGCGGCTCTAAACCAGTTCAAGGACAGTCAGGTTTTCCTTGCTGACATCAAGCATCTTGCCGACCCGCGCGATACGCTCTTTGATTTCTCGGAAGCGGTGAGCGACCTGGCGGAAGTGGTTTTCGAGGAGGCTCTCAGTATCGCTCAACAGCATCTTCATGAGAGGTATGGTGAGCCACAGCTCGAGGATGGCTCACGATCGCCGTTTTCAATCTGCGGACTGGGCAAGTTTGGCGGCCGCGAAATGGGCTACGCATCGGATGTCGAGGTCCTCTTTCTCTACGGCGGTCCGGGTCGGACAGATGGGCCGGATTCCATTCCGAATGCCATCTACTTCGAGACTCTCGTGCAATTGATCGTCGATCTGATCGAAGCTCCAAAGAAGGGCATCTTTCACATAGATCTCCGACTGCGTCCCTACGGTAAGGCTGGAGCGCTGGCCTCTCCGCTCGAGAGCGCTCTCATGTACTACAGGGCGAATGGAGAGGCGGCGCAGTTCGAACGACAGGCGCTGATAAAGCTGAGGCACGTTGCAGGCGATGAGCAACTCAGCAGAAAGATCGAGGATCAGCGCGACCGCTTCACTTATGGTCCCGAACCCTGGGATATGGCTGCAGCGCTTCACCTGCGATCCCGCCAGGTAAGAGAACTGGTCCGGCCGTTTAAGATAAACGTCAAGTACAGCCATGGCGGAATCATCGATATCGAGTACGCCGTTCAGTATCTTCAGATTCTCAATGGCCGGGAGCACGGCGAATTGAGAACTCCGAATACTCTGGAGGCGCTCAGCGGTTTGGCGGCGCTTGGCATCATTACCGAGGCCGATTATCATGGTTTGCGTCAGGCCTACCTCTTTCTGAGAAGCCTTATCGACAGCCTTCGAATTGTCAGGGGTGATGCGAGCGACCTCGTGCTGCCGGAGGTCGATTCTGACGAATTCAAGTCGCTGGCTCGAAGGCTAGGCTGGGGCGGGTCTCCGGATGAGGCGGCCGAGAATCTGGCGGTTGAAGGTCGCCGCCAAATGAGGTGGGTCGAGAGCTTCTTCGCCAGGCGTTTTGTGTCGACGATCGAATAGCGCAGAGTGCGCTATTGCGGATACCCGACGGGATAGCCACAAAGAGGCACAAAAGCCACAAAAAGGATTCGCCGGCTTGTCTCTTTTACTTTTGTGACTTTTGTGCCTCTTTGTGGCTAGCTCGGGGAGTCTCCGCGAGACGTAAGATTTCGACTAAATTGATGAGGAGAAGGGTCGAGTGTTCATCCAGAAATGCAATCACGATCCGTGCCAGTGCCAGGTCTCGCACGGAACCCGTATTGACTGGTCCGGCCGCCATTTTTGCAGCCACTATTGCGCCACCTCACCTGGCAGCCAAAAAGCCGGACCAGATGTGAGATGCCACTGCGGCCACAAAGAGTGCGAGCCTAAGAAAGAAGCAAAGGCCTGATCTCTGCTGTGAGCCCCGCGTTTTTTGTCGCCGGATATCTTCACGTCTTTCTACAAAAATGTTATCTTGCCCGTGCTGGCAGACATTTTCGTTATCGCTGTATATATGGATGAACAGGTAACTCAGATTCGACGCCTTTCCGCGCTCCTCGATGTGAGCCAGGCGCTCGGTTCGACGATCGATCTTCACCCGGCCCTCGAACGGATACTCGAAGTCCTCGACCGAGATCTCGGGATGAAGCGCGGAGCCATAGCTCTGCTGGACGGCGAGGGTGGAAACGTCTCTATCCAGTTCGCCCACGGGATGACTGAGGGGGAGAGACGGCGCGGCCGTTACCGGCTTGACGAAGGAGTGACAGGCAAGGTTGTCTCGACTGGCAAGCCGGTCGTCGTCCCACAGGTCAGCCGCGAGCCGCTCTTCCTCAACCGAACCCGCAAACGGGAGGCCGGGCAGGAGGAATCGTTCATTTGTGTTCCGATCAAGGATCAGCGGCGCACAATCGGCGCCCTCTCGGTCATCTTCCCCTTCAAGCAGAATCGGCAGTTTGACGATTCGGTGAAGCTGCTGACCATTGTTGCTTCGATGATTGCGCAGGGAATCCGCCTGTCGCAGCTGGTTGAGCAGGAGAAGGCGCAGCTCCAGGATGAGAACGCCCTTCTCAAGCGAGAACTCCAGGAAAAGTATGACTTCCGGAATATCATCGGCACCAGCAAGGAGATGCGCGAGGTCTACGAACAGATTGCCCAGGTCGCCCATACCAACACAACCGTGCTGGTTCGAGGCGAGTCGGGGACAGGCAAGGAGCTTGTCGCGCACGCCATCCATTACAATAGTCCTCGGGCCGCAAAGCCATTCGTCAAAGTGAGCTGCGCCGCCCTGCCGGAATCGCTCATTGAATCGGAGCTTTTCGGCCATGAGAAGGGCAGTTTTACGGGTGCTCACCAGCGCAAGCGAGGAAGGTTCGAACTGGCCGAAGGCGGAACTCTCTTTCTCGATGAGATCGGGGACCTGTCACCCTCGCTCCAGGTCAAGCTGCTCCGGGTGCTGCAGGAGCGAGAGTTCGAGCGCGTCGGCGGGACCGATACGGTAAAGGTCAATGTTCGGCTGATCGCCGCGACCAATGTCGACCTCGAACAGGCGGTCCAGGACGGACGATTCCGATCGGACCTTTACTACCGGCTCAACGTCTTCTCGATCTATCTTCCGGCGCTTCGAGAGCGGCGCCCGGACGTGTTGCTGCTGGCTGACCACTTTCTGGAAAAGTATGGACGACAGAATGGCCGGCGAATAAAGCGCATCTCGACTCCAGCGATCGATATGCTGATGAGCTATCACTGGCCGGGCAACGTTCGCGAGCTCGAGAATGTTATCGAGCGGGCAACGCTGGTTTGCGAGGGTAACGTCATTCACGGCTATCACTTGCCGCCAACGCTGCAGACCGCCGAGGGGACCGGCACAGTCAATCGGACGAGTCTCGCCCTGGCTGTCGAAGCCTACGAGAAGGAGCTCATTCAGGACGCCCTCAAGACTACCCGAGGAAACCGGGCACGTGCGGCGAGGCTGCTCGAGACCACCGAGAGAATCATCGGCTACAAGATCACGAAGTACGAGATCGACACGCGGCGCTTCCGCATCTAAGCGTGAATCCAACATAATTGTCGGAAGAAAACGGCGTGGTCACGTTTTTGGCGGCCGTCAGCACACTGCAGCACAGTCAATGCGAGCTAGCGCAGGCGCTATTTCTCCTTAACTGTAAATGAGTTAGCGCTTGAGCCCCCATCGGCCGGCGACCTTGGCAGGCAGCTTGCTCTAGCTAAACGCTTTTCATGAATTCAACAGGCATCAGCAGCCAGAGAGGCAAGGATTATGAGTGGCAGCTACGAACAGAGTAAGGGCCGGTACGGAGCGTTAATGGCATTGTTGCTCAAGGAGCGAGAACGATTTGAGACGGACGAGGAGTTCCGCGCTTTTGCCGTCGAGTCGGTCCGCAAATTCATAACCGATCTTCGCGAGTTCAGCATCGAGTGCTCGATTCGCCCGATGCAGAGCGGGGGCTTGACCCCTACTCGGAACCCTCGAGAAGAGGTCCTCGGGTGAGACCGTTCAACTCGAATCATTTTTCTTACGTATGGGCGGTTCGCTAACGCCCCTACCTCATCCCACATTTCAGCTCAGATGCTCGAGCCAGGCGGCGCGAGTATCTGGGAAGAGGAGGCAATGAATGACCCCAAAGGAAGTAATCAAGTTTGCCAAGGAGAAAGGGGCAAAGATCGTCGATTTGCGATTCATCGACCTTCCCGGTCTTTGGCAGCACTTCTCCATTCCTGCAGCCGATCTTACTGAAGATCTGTTTGCAGAGGGTATCGGATTCGACGGATCGTCGATTCGCGGATTCCAGTCGATCGACGAGTCTGACATGCTCTTGTTCCCGGACCCGACCACGGCTGTCATGGATCCATTTACCGCGCACGAGACGCTCGTCCTGATCTGTGACGTCAAGGACCCGGTCACCGGCGAGAACTACTCGCGCGATCCTCGATACATTGCCAGGAAGGCTGAAGCCTACGTCAAGAAGCTGGGCATTGCCGACACGATCTACATCGGTCCGGAGCTCGAGTTCTTCTTCCTTGACTCGATTCGCTTTGATCAGAGTTATAACTACGGCTTTTACTACATAGATTCTGAGGCGGGTTTCTGGAATTCAGGGCGTGAAGGCACGCCTGAGCGCCCCAATCTCGGCCACAAGCCTCGTTACAAGCAGGGCTACTTCCCGGTGGCCCCGATGGATCATTTTCAGGACATCCGCTCGGCGATGGTCCTCGCGCTGGAGAGTGTCGGGGTCAAGGTCGAGGTTCACCACCACGAAGTCAGTACCGGCGGCCAGACTGAAGTCGACATGCGCTTCGGCACGCTCTTGAAGATGGCTGACAATGTGCTCTGGTACAAGTACTGCGCCAAGAACACTGCTCACAAGTACGGCAAGACGGCGACATTCATGCCGAAGCCGATTTTTCAGGACAATGGGTCGGGGATGCACACGCACCAGTCGCTATGGAAGAACGAGAAGAATCTCTTCTATTCCCCGGGCGGCTATGCCGACATTTCCGAGATGTGTCTCCATTACATCGGCGGCATCCTCAAGCATGCGCCGGCCCTATGCGCGTTGATCGCGCCGACGACCAACTCGTATCGCCGTCTGGTCCCCGGCTACGAAGCGCCGATCAATCTGGCTTATAGCCAGCGCAACCGATCAGCGGCGGTTCGGATACCGATGTACTCGAAGTCGGAGAAGGCCAAGCGAATTGAGTTCCGCACGCCGGACCCGACCTGCAATCCGTACCTCTCGTTCTCGGCGTGCGTCATGGCGGGGCTGGATGGGATACTCAACAAGATTGATCCCGGCAAGCCGATGGACAAGGATCTCTACGAGCTGCCGCCGGAGGAGGCTGCCGAAATCAAGCAGCTGCCCGGTTCGCTCGAGGAGGTGCTCCTGGCGCTGGAGAAGGATCATGCCTTCCTCTTGAAAGGCGATGTCTTCACCCCGGATGTGATCGAGACCTGGATCAGCTACAAGCGCAAGAACGAAGTAGATGCCATTCGCCTGCGGCCGCATCCGTGGGAGTTTGCTCTCTACTACGACATTTAGACCACACGAGAACACCAAAAGGACAAAAAGGGCGCAAGGATGGACTCCTCCATCTTTGCGTCTTTTTGTGTCTTTTCGTGGCCTCCTCCATTTCCAAATTATTGCAACCTTTTCAACTCCAGATCGTTCTCCTAATGGGCATTTCGGCGTCTATCCCATGAGACTTTTTGAGGCCATCAAGCTGGCGTTCGCTTCACTGCGAGCCCACAAACTGAGATCCATCCTTACGCTGCTCGGCGTGATCTTTGGTGTCATGACGGTCGTCGCGGTGGCTGCGGTTATCGAGGGCTTCTTCCGCTATGTGGATCGAGCGGTGACACAGGATCTGGGCACCAACACCGTAGTCCTTGATAAGTACGGCATCCTCACCAGCTTTGACGAATTCATTCAGGCCAACAAACGGAACAAGGACCTCAAGATTGACGACATGTACTATCTGCGCGAACGCATGACTCTGGCGCAGACGATCGGCGCCTCCGGAGATTCGAGCGCCGAGGTCAAGGCGGGCGACGAGAGGATGACCAATCTCTACATCCGGGGTGTCTCGCCGAGCATGATCAATATTGACACTGTCCAGGCTGAAGCCGGCCGCTATGTCAATGAATCGGACGACGAGCACAAGCGATTCGTAGCCCTCATCGGAGTTGCCGTCGCCGATAAGCTCTTCAACCGGCGTGAGGTAATCGGAAAAGAGATCAAGATTCGGAATCTGCCATTCGAGATCGTCGGTGTCGCAAAAGAGCAGGGCTCGACTTTCGGGGAATCGCGCGACGAGTTCGTCTATATTCCGCTCTCCGTCTTTCAGAAGCTCTGGGGAACCCGGCAGAGTCTGACCATCTCGATCAAGGGAATCGATGGCCGGGGCCTCGACGAAGTGCAGGACCAGACGCGAATGCTCATGCGCTCGAGGCGCCATCTCAGCTACTCAGAGAAGGACACCTTCGGCTTTGTGACTGCCGATGCGATCAACAACTTCGTTCAGAACGTCTTCGGAATGATCGCCTCGGTTGCGCTGGGCGTCGTCTCCATCTCGCTGATTGTCGGTGGTGTGGTGATCATGAACATCATGCTGGTGACGGTCACCGAGAGGACTCGAGAGATCGGCATTCGTAAGAGCCTCGGAGCTCGCCGCAAGGACATCCTCATGCAGTTTCTGGTGGAGTCGACGGTCCTCTCGGCGATCGGAGGGATGATCGGCCTTGCGCTCGCGTACATTATTTCGCGGCTCCTTCAAGCGTTGACTCCGATCCCGGCTGAGTTGCCGTTATGGGCGGCGGTCATGGCCATCGGAGTTTCGAGCGGCGTCGGTCTGATATTCGGAATCTACCCGGCATGGAAGGCAGCGCGCCTCGATCCAATCGTGGCATTGAGGGCTGAGTAGTCAGGCCGGACTTCACTATGGTCAAGCAGGAAATCAAAGAGCTCTTTTCGCGGGCCATGGTGACAGTATGGTCGCACAGGTTTCGATCGTTTCTGACGGTCCTCGGCGTAGTCATTGGAACGGCGACGGTAATCGGAGTGGCTTCGCTTGCGAAAGGGCTCGAGGCCGGATTCAAGGAACAGATCGAACAGTTCGGGACCAATGTTGCCTTCGTCAGCCGCTTCGGTGGCGGCCCTCGTCACAGCGACCTCACGGATGAGGAACGGCAGCGCAAGCCGATCACGCTTGACGATGCCGTCGCACTGAGCCAGATGCAGAGCGTTCTGGCAACCTCGCCTATTCTCTTCTTTCGAGGAATCCCTCCGGCAGTCAAGTTTCGCAACAATGAAGTCAGGACGCCGCAGGTGCGCGGCGTGTGGGCTTCATACGCCAATACCCGCGAGGTGGCCATTGCCAGCGGCCGATTCTTTACTGAGACCGAGGATGAGCATCACATCTCGGTATGCGTCATAGGCTCCGAGATAGCCGAGCGTCTGCTAAGCGGCTATGATCCGCTCGGCAAGCAGATTCAGATCGGAAATAAGGTCGTCGACCGTCATCGGCGTGCTCGACAAGGCAAAGGTGACCTTCGGCGGTCCCGCAGGCCGACAGCTTCGTCTTCGTGCCCTACAGCATCATGCACGACATGTTTCCGGGGCAGGACGATCACGCAATCGTCCTGGCGTCGAGACCTGGCGAGCTTGATAAGGTAATCGACGAGGCGACGGAACTCCTCAGACGCAGGCGACACGTGCCTCCTGACAAGCCGGACAGCTTTGTAATCAACACTCCGAGCGGAATCATCGAGAGCTTCAATTCCATCCTGCTGACGGTTTCGATGATCGTCATTCCGCTCGTCGGTGTGGCACTTCTGGTGGGTGGAATCGGCGTCATGAACATCATGCTGGTCTCGGTCACGGAGCGCACCAAAGAGATCGGCGTCCGCAGGGCCATTGGTGCGCGGCGAGCCGATATCATCTGGCAGTTTCTGCTCGAAGCAATGACGCTAACCGGCGCTGGAGGCCTTATCGGAATTGCTTTTGGCTTCTTCGTCAGCTTCCTGCTAAACGTCTTCCTTCCAAGCCTGCCATCGCGAGTCCCGCTCATCTGGGTGGCCGTAGGATTCAGCGGTTCCGTAGCCATCGGTCTGGTGGCCGGCATATATCCTGCTTTCAAAGCCGCACGGTTAAGATCCAATCGAAGCCCTCCGATACGAGTGACATACCTGTGACACTCCTTGAGCTTATCGAATGGCGGTGATAAGCTTCGCGCATACCCTTCTAAAGAGAATGACAAGCCGAGGCAACCGCCAGAGCAAAAGTGACGAGGAGGACGGCGTGGAGTTTAAGATTGGACAGAAGGTCGTCTACCCGAATCACGGTATCGGCACCATCGAACAGATTGAAGCTCGCCAGGTAGACGGACAGGACAATGAGTTCTATCTGCTGAGGCTCTGCGCCTCGAACTCGCTGGTTATGGTACCCACACGGAACGCTGACGAGGTCGGGCTTCGCAGTCCGATCGGAAACGAGCAATGCGCTATTCTGCTTAAACTGCTTGCCGCCGACTTCACCTCGCCGCCCACTGATTGGAAGGACAGGTTCAAGGAGTTTTCGGATCGCATGCGGACAGGTGACCTCTTCTCCGTGGCGGAGGTGCTCAAGATACTGACCTTCCTGAGTCAGCACAAACCGCTCTCATTTCGCGAGAAGAGGATGCTGGAACGCGCAAGATATCTGGTGATCAGTGAGCTTGCTCTTGCGTGGGGCGAACCAGAGACGCGAATTGAGCCCCGAGTAGATCACGCCCTGCAGGGCGCCTGCACCAAGCACACTCGCGCCAACGCCTGAATTGGAGTGCGGCGCTTCGCATAGAATCGTAGGGGCGGCTCGTGAGCCGCCCTAAATGCATAATTCGTGTAGGGGCGGCTCGCGAGCCGCCCCTACGAGCATCTCGATAGTGACTAGACCAAGGGCTTGCCGCACTCACGGCAGTTTGATCGGCGTCTGGCGTTGAGCGTCCCGCATTCCTGGCACTTCCGATACATTGTCCGGGCGAACCAGTTGGTCACCAGGGCGCTCGCGAGCAGTATCGCGCCAAATATTGCAACCCCAGCGATTGTCTCCAGCGTCTCACTCATCGTCTTGTCCGGAGCGGTAAGCCAGTAGTACCATAATGGGGCTTTTCTACAAAGAGGTGGATCATGACATTCCTGATGCTCTTCGTCCTGGCCCTCGCTCCTGCAATCGCTCAATCGTCAGCGCCACGGTTGGTGATTCCAGAAGGCACGGTCATCCAGCTCACCCTGCGCGAGCCCGTCAGCTCAAAGCTCAGCGAGCCAGGCGACCAGGTGCTCGCAGTAGTCAAGCACGACGTCATAGTCGACGATCGCATGCTTCTACCTGAAGGCACTGAGATCATCGGCCGTGTCACTTTGGCTAAGGCGGCTCATGCCCCGTTAAAGGGTGGACTGCTGCAGCTGACTTTCGAGCAGATCAAATGGGACGGAGACACGCGGCGCCTGGTCGCGATGGTGGATTCGGCTTCCGACTTTTCGCGAGATGAAAAGGTCAAGAGCGATAGCGAGGGGACGCTGCAAGGCGGCAAGAGCGGCGAGCAGGTCCTCAAGAACGTGCTCCTCGCGGGTGGAGTAGGGGGCATGGCTGCAAGTGTCGTCATCCTCGCCTCGGCAGATCGCAGCGCATACAACCACTATGGATTGAGCCACGTGGGATCGGTCGCAGGGGCGAGCATTATCGGCGGCAGCATGGTCGCCGGTGTCCTCTTCAGCAAGGGCAAGGATGTTCGCCTCGATTCCGGCGCGCTCGTTCGCCTGAAGCTGTCGCGCGCGCTTGCCGTCATGTAATTCAATTCCGCGATTCTTTCCTCTCTTCAAAAGACCAATCGATGAAACTTCAAGACCGTGTCTGCATGATTACAGGAGGCGCGCGCGGCCTCGGACTCGAGTTTGCGCGGGCCTTTATCGGGGAGGGTGCGAGCCTCGCAATTTGTGGAACTTCCGAAGGTGCGCTGGCACAGGCAATGGATGAGCTGGACGCGGCGGCGTCGGGACGACAAGTCTTCGGGCGTATCGCCGACGTGGCCGATGAGACCGCGGTTCAGGCATTTGTAGCCGAAGCGCTCGAGCGTCTCGGCCGGATCGATGTGCTCGTCAATAACGCCGGGATTATCGGCCCCACAGCACCGGTCGATCAGGTCAGCAGGGAGGACTGGGATCGCACTCTGGCTGTAAATCTCACCGGCGCCTTCCTCTGTGCAAAGGCTGTCCTGCCGCAAATGGCCGAGCGGCGGTACGGCAAGATAATCAACATCTCTTCTGTTGCCGGCCACAAGGGTTACCCACTTCGAAGTCCTTACGCAGTCTCGAAGTGGGGGATGATCGGCTTGAGTAAGACGCTCGCTCAGGAATGGGGCCGCCACAACATTCAAGTGAACACTATCTCGCCGGGACCGGTTCGGGGCGAGCGGATGGCGGAAGTCATCCGCCGTCGTGCTGCGCAGACAAATCGTCCGGTGGCCGAGATAGAGAAGGAATATACGGGCCGTCTGGCGCTCGAGCGCTTTGCCGAGCCTGCCAACATAGTGGCTCTGGCGGTCTATCTGGCGTCGTCCGAGGGTGACAGCATCACGGGCGAAACGATCCAGGTCTCGTGCGGCTACGGCCTCTCGTGAAAACTATCAAGGAGAATCGATTTATGTCTTCAGGCAACGAGCTCAAGGTTGGTGACAAGGCGCCAGCCTTCAGTCTCAAGGATACGAATGGCAAGACTGTGAAGTTGTCTGACTTCAAGGGAAAGAAGGTGGTCCTCTATTTCTATCCCCGTGATATGACGCCAGGCTGCACGAAGGAAGCGTGCGGGTTTCGTGACGACTACGCTGTATTGCGGAAGCGTGGCGTCGAGGTGGTCGGCGTGAGCGCTGACAACCAGGCATCGCATCAGAAGTTCACCGAGGCGTATTCATTGCCGTTCACGCTCCTGTCGGATCCGGATCATTCGGTCATGGACGCGTACGGCGCGTGGGGCGAGAAGAACATGTACGGCAAGAAAATCACGGGCGTGTTGCGATCGACGGTGCTCATCGATGAAGCCGGCAAAATCGCGCACATTTTCCGGAAGGTCAAGACGGATACTCACAGCCAGGATGTGCTCAAAGTACTAGACAAGCTGTAGCCACGAAAAGGCACAAAAGGCACAAGGGAACAGCCTTCTGATCCCTTTGTGTTTTTTGTGCCTTTTTGTGGCTAATTAAATCGGCTTGCCGATTTCCCAGTGGTGGCCGTAGGGATCTACCAGCCGTCCCACACGCCAGCCGTATTCCTTGTCGCTCACCGGCCAGACCACGGTCCCGCCTGCCTCTATCGCACGCGAGAATACCGCATCCGGATCTTCAACGACCATCACCAGCCGCACAGAACAACCGCCGAGAGTCTCAGGGCTGAAGTTCTTATGCTCGGGAGACTCGTCGGCGAGCCAGAATTCAGAGCTCTCCGCAGATAGCTGCGCCACCACTTCACCGGTGTCACTTTCAATTCGGAACAGTTCTCGCGCCCCGAACGCCGCCTTGTAGAATTCGATTGCCTTGGCCCCCCGCCGCACGGAGAGCATCGGTGCTATAGACATTTTTGGAGCTCCTCTGGAAACAAAAGATGGACGCCGCGAGCGCGTCCATCTTCCAGTTGAAACATTGCAGGCCAGTCCTAGAACTGGAGCCGGAATGCGATTTGCACTTGCCGCTGACGGAAAATCGTACTAGCAGCCGAGGTGACTGTACCGAAGGCCGTGTTGTAGTTAAGCGAGCCGTTGCTTTGCAGCGTGTAGAGGGTCGAGTTCTTGCCTGTAACCTGTGTGCGATTGAAGAGGTTGAATACTTCTCCCAGAGCCTCGAGGCTGACGCGTTCCTTGATGTGGAAGCGGCGCGAGAGCCTGAAGTCTACGTTGGCGATAGCCGGAAAGCGGAAGCTGTTGCGGTCGAGCAATGGAAAACGCGTCGATCCAGCTGACCGGTTGATGCCGCCAGCGCCGCCGTTGCTTCCTGAGATCGTCCCACTGAAGGGCTGCCCGGTGTAGTACTGGAAAATCGGCGCAATCGTCCACCCGTCGAGAATCGCCTTCATTACTCCATTATCCACGGTTACGCGTGGAGCATAGATGGCATTGACGACGAACTTGTGGCGAACATCGAAGTTCGAGACGCCTCGTTCGAACCCAAGGTCGAAGACATTGAACGGGACATTGTTGGTGGTGAATGTCGTCGAAGTCTGGTTGAGGTCGACAGCCTTTGAGAGCGTGTAGTTGGCGGCGAACTGAAGTCCTGAACTGAAGCGACGATTCAGCTGGAGAACGAGCGCGTTGTACTCAGACTTGACACTGCTCGAAATCTCGGTCAACTGCGCAAAGGTTGTAAGCGGCCTGGTGGTTGGGAACTCCTGAACATTCAGCGTCTGGCCGCCAAAAGGTCCGCCGACGATCGGGAAGCTCTGGGTGGTATTTGGAATACCTAGATTTCGATCGATGAAGTTCGGGAGGTTGTAGCCAAGACTCACGAGATATGACGCTGAGACCGAAGTGTTGCGCATGATTTCGCGCTCGATGATCAGGTCGCCCTGGTGAATCATCGGGCTCTGAAAGTTCGGAGCAAAGTATTGAATCGATCCCGTGCCTGGCGGTGCAGAGGCCAGCGTGTTCGGGAAGATTGGAGCCGTGGCCGCCGAACCGGCGACGCTGGACTGACTCTGGCCACCCGGATTTCCGGTGTTGATCAGGGCGTTATAGATGGTCGAGTTGATGATTCGACCGTAGTACAAGCCCCAGCCGCCGCGCAGTGAAGTCTTGCCGTTGCCGGTGAGGTCTACGGCAAAGCCGATGCGCGGGCCCCAATTGTTCCTGTCACTGGGCAGTTGAGAAGTCGCCTGGTTAAGCGTCAGGACCGTGTTCGGGATAACCACAGTGCTAGAATTGGGCAAAATCACATCCGGCATCGTTTCATACTCGTAACGCAGGCCGAGATTGATGGTCACACGAGGGGTGAACTTCCAGTCGATCTGGCCGTAGAACCCGTAGTCGTTTGTTGAGAGACTGGTTCCGAGCACGCCGAATCCCTGTGTGTAGTTGCTGGTGTAGCACTTGCCGCGGAACCGGTTGGCGGTGTTGACGCACGGTACTGTCGCCGGAAGCCCCACCGTCCAGTTCGTGTAATCAATAATGAAGTCGTTGATGTTGCTGTAAGAGTAGCTGCCGCTCTCTGTTCGCAGATTCGAGAGTTTATCGCTGGCATGATTGATATCGAACCCGAACTTGATTGTATGCGGGCCGTGCGAAACAGTCACATTATCTGTGAACTGGGTTCGCTTCTCCTCCGGGTAGGCAGCTCGCTCGAGGAAGGTCGGCTTGCCAAACTCGAGACCGTTTGTCAGGAAGACATCCGGTGCGCTGCCGTTGATGCCGGTACGCGGCTCGCCCGGCGCAGGCGTCTGGCTGAACTCGAACTCGAAGTCACGCGCGTACTGGAAGCGAAACTCGTTGAGGATCGTTGGAGTGATCGTACTTTGCAGCCGCAGCGTTCCCCAATCGATTTTCACGAAGTCATTTCCAAAACTGGCAACGCCCAACGTGTTGGTGGGCTGCGTCTGAATGCCGGCCGGGGAATCCCATCGAAGCCGGTTGTAAGTCGCTGACAAGTATGTTCTTGTCATTGATATGGAAATCGATCTTCGGCAGGAAGAGCGTCTGGTCGCCGCGCCTCGGGACCGGTCCGGTGAGTGAATTCAGGAAGGTCAGAGCAGAGTTGATCTGATCGTCCGTCAAGCCTCTCGGAACAGCAGGCGTGTTGGTCTTAAGGGCCGTTCGATCCACCGTATTAAGGTAGTTCGGGTTGGTGAAGATGCCCAGACCCGGGAAATTCCGCTTCTGCTGGTCGTAGCTGAAGAAGAAGAAGAGACGATTCTTGATGATCGGACCGCCGATCGTGCCCCCGAATTGATGACGGACATCCTCCGGCTTGATACCGACACTTGAAGAAGTGCCGTTAACGAGAATGCTCTGGAAGGCAGTCGGATTGCGTGCGCCCCAGTCATTATTGCGTTGATAGTAGAATGCATCGCCGTGGAATTCGTTGGTGCCGCTCTTCGTCACGGCGTTGGTCACGCCGCCGGCAGCACGCCCATATTCGGCGGAGTAGTTCGAAGTATTTACCTGGAACTCAAGAATGGATGACTGACTTATAGAATAGCCGATGCGCGTACGGCCGCGCTCCTCTGAGAAGAAAGCCTGGTTGTTGTCTCCGCCATCCACGGTGTTGTTGTTCAGCAGGCCTGAGATGCCCCGGAAGCTGATCAACCCGAAGATTCCATCCGGCGTTGCGCCGGGCGTAAGAAGTACGAAATCGGACCACCGCCTGCCGTTGATCGGCAGCTCGTTGATCGAACTCTGGTTGATGTTGGTTGAGAATTCCTTTGAATCGGTGTTGACCACCGCCTGGGCGGCGACGACATTCACGACCTCACCTGCACCGGTGACAGCCAGATTAGCGTCGATAATGGCAGTCCGTCCTACCTCGACGACGATCTGCTCCTGGTGGTATTCGGTAAAGCCCTGGGCATTGACTGTGACTGAGTAGATGCCAGGTTGAAGATTGGTCACTCGAAAGCGGCCTTCGGCTCCGGTGGTCGTGCTTTCCTCCTGACTGGTTCCCGCGTTACGAACCTTGACGGTCGCGTTGGGGATCACCGCGCCACTTGGATCGTTCACCGTTCCCGTTATGGCTCCGGTCAGGGAGGACTGCGCCACTGCTACGAGACTCATCGATAGAACCATGAGGGTGGCGAGAGCTGCTTGAGTCGTAGTCAATAGGCCTCTTCGCATAAGGGTCGACATACTGTTTTTGCCTTTCTTGTCATTGGGGTCACGAGTTGCGAGTCCTTATCGGACAGGCACAGAACTTCGAACGCTTTCATCCCTTCCGGCGAGCCTGAGGCTTGGTGTGATGGAATGCGCCTGCGTTTGGGCGCCTCGAAGATTTTAGTTTCTCTAATCTTCGAGAGTTTGGAAACGTAGAGTAAATCAGGCGATCTTGACGGTCAAGTTAACTTGATCTCAAGTCTAGAGGGACCGAGAAAAATGGAAAACTCGAAAGAAAGCCCACTATCCGGCCAAATGCCGCTTTAAAAAGCCTTAGCGCCGCTTCCGCAGTTTTGTAGTTTCGTGCGGCGTCATTGTCAATTTCTTTACACTCACTTTGCCTGAGCCAGGAATTTCAATGTCGTACTCCATCAACTTTGAATTCCCATCCTTGTCGATTGTATTGATCTTGAACACACCGTGTTGGCCATTAATCGTTGTCACCACCGGGAAGCGCCCCTTGAGGTCCTCGCGGAAAGGTGTGTAGTAGTCGCGCGAGCCTGGCGAATAGGCGAGAACCTTGACCCGGTCGAAATCGGCGGTGTCGTCACTTCCATCCACGCGACGTTCGAGCACGAGGAAATGGTCGCCCGCATGGCCTTCATTGTCATGAGCGCTGCCCAGGTTCTGCCACGCGACAATGCGTCTCGCGCCTGAGACGTAGTAGACGATCTCGGGCGGTATGTCGAGTTCTACTGACCCGGCATAGATCCAGCCTGCAGGGAGCACCTGGTTGTCCTTGAGACGTACCTCGTACCACTCATCGAACTTTTGAGAGGGCGCCTCATCGCCTTCCTTATCCGATGGCAACGCAGGCCTCGGACGGCGCTCTCGCGCGACGATCTCGAGAGGCGTGCCCTGCGGCAGCAGAATCGCCACGTTATCGTCATTGGCGCGATCGGGCGTGAGCCGGAGCTTGAGCGAAGCCTTTGAACGCCCGCTTGCCTGAACGGGAATGTCCTTGAGAGTTTCCGCCAGTTTTTGCGACTGATTGACAATATCCTGATTGACAAGATAACGGGAATCCAGCCAGCCTGTGAGGCCATCGGCGGCTTTCACTTCGACCCAGTTCTTGCCTTGCTCATCGACCTTCGAGACCACCAGAACCTGATCGCCGCCTTTGAGCTCGCCAACGACATGTGAGACCTCGGCCGTTGAATTGAACAACTTGACCCGTTCAGGCACGACAGTCGCCTGCATGCCTCCAGAAGCCCCACTCCTCTTGCAGGAGCCAACCAACAGGCTGCAGGCAACGGCGATTATGACCAACAGGTTGGGCCCAATTCGAGCCATGTCCATCACGGTAGTTCCTTTGCGAGAAATCGGACAGAGTTAGTCTAGCAGGAGGCTGAATCCTCGTCTACTTGCAGTTCATGCGGCCTTCGCGGCTCCTCTTCGTGCCTCGGCGAGGCACTCTGTCGCGCCAAAGGCGCGACCTGTAAAAGCCCAGGGCGCAGCCCTGGGGACGGCGGGCCCCTCCACCCGCAAGCCCCCATCGGGCTGAATTCGCCCTTACACAGGGCTCGGTCGCAACCGTCCACTTCACCCAGGGCTTCGCCCTGGGCTGTTTCAGGTCGGACCTACGGTCCGACAAAGAGTTTCGAAGAGGAGTCACAACAACCACAAAATGGTTTGAAGATCTTCGCTTGTTTTTTCGTGCGTTCTTTCGCGGCTATTGCGGTTTGGCAAACGGTGTCACGCGGTCAATGCTTGCTTTCAACTCGGCGTTGGTCCGGCCGCCGGTCTCATAGGCGCGCGTGTAAGCGTCAAGCGCTTGCGGATAGCGTCGAAGGTTTTCGTAGACGTAGCCGAGATAGGCCAGTGTGTTCACATCGGCGGGCTTGAGCTTATCGGCGAGTGCCAGCATATCTGCCGAGCGCGACCAATTCTTGTTCTGGGCGGCGGCGAAGCCCAGGTTGAAGTAGAGAACAGGTGTGGGCTCCTTGGTTGTCGCGAGTGCGCGCTCGAGGAGCTCTTCAGCCTTGGGATACTTCTTCGCAGCCAGATAAGCTCGTCCCAAAAGTTCGGCCGAGGGAGAATCGTCGCGGAGTGCCCGCAGCGTCGTCGCTGCCTTGACCGCTTCATCGAAGAGCAATTTTGCTCTGGCTTCGCTTTCTTCGACCGCCCCACGCCTGAGAAGAGCCTCCGCGAGCAGCCCGAGCATCTCGGCATGCTTTGGTGAAGAGGCGGCGCCGGTACGTAGCGAAACTATTGCCTCGTCCAGTTTACCTGAGCGAAATTGCTCGACCCCGAGGTAGTACCACGAGTCGCCATCCTTCGGGTCCAGCTTGGCAGCCGTCCGAAAGGCGGCTGCGGCATCCTCGACGCGATTGAGCCCCGCATAGGCGACCCCGAGCGCGTAGTAGTTGGCTCCGATGTTGGGTCGTTGCTTCGTCAGCGATTCGAGATAGGGCAGCGCCTTGTCAAACTGTTTCAAAGCGATATGGACTCTGCCGAGGGCGACCGGCAGGTCGAGATCGCTCGCGCCTTCGGCCTGTTTGAGCGAGAGCGCCTTTTCGAGAGGCGCAATCGCCTGCGAATACTCCTGGAGTTGATAGTATGAGAGGCCGATATACTTCCAGCTGTCGGCATGATTGGGAGACTCGGCCGTGACCCCCTGAAACTCGGCGATCGCAGCCCGGTATTGGCCCTGCTTGTACAGCGAAATGGCCTTTTCCCAGTCGCGAGCAATGGACGGCGTCGCGCCCAATGCGACCCAGATGAGAATAGCGATTGCTGGTTTTACCGCCTTGATCATTCCAGGATTGATGCTACCGCAAAATGTGGCTTTAGCCACTTTATGAACGCCAGTCGCGCCCTATCTTGTACTCTTTTTTGGGTGTCTTGACACCCGAGACTCGATTGATAATACTAACGCGCTAGCGGAGACATGGCCGAGTGGCTGAAGGCGGCGGTTTGCTAAACCGTTATAGGGGCTAAAACCTCTATCGAAGGTTCGAATCCTTCTGTCTCCGCCATAATTCAGCCAATTCTTATGATCCCCAGCCTACTGCTCGTCATACTTTCTTTAAGTTTCGCTCAAGAACGCCCAGACGCCGTTGCCGGTCGCTATGCGCTCCGCGGGGTCATGGAGGTAGGATCGGAGCTCATGCTCGAAGCCGGATGGGAGCTTCGAGTACTACCTGAGCTACGGGGCGGCCGACTATTGGTCTAAGGGAACCTGGAAGCACCTGCAGAACACGGTCGTCCTGACTACCCCCGGTCAGGATCAGCCTCCATTCCGCTTAACAGGCAGCTCTTCAACGAGCGAATCGGGAACTCGAGTCCGAATCAAGAATGCGAATGGCCGGCCGGTTGAGCATATCGAGGTGGTTCTGCGCACCGCATCGGGCGAGCAATCGGCGCGTACGAGTGGAGAGGGAACGGCTCTCTTCGAGTCGCGGGAGGGGCGCAGCGTGGTCCTTCGAATTCCGGTCTATGGAACCGAGGCGGGGCCGTTCGAAATCAACCCTGCTCACAATGACTTCTCGTTCGAAATCAACGGAGAGGCGATTACGCAGGTGCGATTTCGAGATGAGCGCCTTGCGATAGATGGCAAGGATTTGATCCTTCGCTATTGGAATGCCGACAAACCGATGCGTTACGTCAGGGAATAAGCAGAAATCATGCCGCAGGGGCTCATCGCGCGAGTAAGAGCACGCGGGATGCGTGTGGCCCCAGGCTGTCACAGTTATCGATGACCAGCCTCGCAGACGAATGCAGGATGCCCTTCACGAGACGCTGCTGCTGCCTCGTGGGGCCGCACGCTCTCGCGTGCTCCTTGTTTTCTTTTCGCTTCGTACGGTCCCAGGCTACCCGAGCGCACCTTTCTTCAGTTCATCAGCAAGGTAGTCGCAGCTTCTCCATGCCAGCGCCATGACTCGTCAGCGTGCAATTCTTCTCAGTCGCGGAGACGAACGACGCTCCATCGACGACGAACAGATTCTTTACATCGTGCGCCTGATTGAACCTGTTCAACACAGACGTCCTCGAATCATCTCCCATGCGAGCGGTGCCCACCTCATGAGTCGAATCGCCGTGAGGCGGAGGCACGTGGCGTTTGTAAGGCATGATCTCGGCACCTGCTGCGCGCAGCATCTCCTCGGCCGAGTCATACATGAGGTCGGCCATTTTAAGCTCGTTTTCTCCCCACTTGCAGTTGAACCTCAACTGAGGAATCCCGTAACGGTCCTTAAGACCGCCAGGATCGATCTCGCAAAAGTTGCTGAACTCAGGGAGAGACTCGCCGAATCCGGCCATCGAAATCATCCCCGGATTCTGCTCGCGGAGTCGTTTCTTGAGCGCCGATCCGAATCCTTCCACGTGATCCGCGTATTCCGGAAAGATGCGCGAGCCGCTATTGGGCTGGAATTGCCAGCCCCGCAGCGCCGCCACCTTGCGCATTCCCGGCAGGTTGGTGTGCCGCGGGATATGGATATGGCCTCCGCCGGCACCGTCATCGTTTGTGATGGCCGATCCCCGAAGCAGCGGCAGGCAGCCGGAGACAAACCCTGACTTGACGCTGTCCATCAGGTAGTGGCCGAGAACACCCGATGCGTTTGCGAGACCATTTGGATGCTCGCGCGTCTTCGAATTGAGGAGGATACGCGTCGACTCCATTGATCCGGCGCCGAGAAGGATGACCCTGCCTTCTACCTCGTACTCCTGCCCATTTGTAGTATCGATAAATGCAATGCCGCGCGCTCGATTGGTCCTCGAATCCAGCAGCACGCGATGCACTGCGGCGTGAGTGCGAAGGGTGAAGTTGGAAGCGCTCTCGAGCTTTGGAATGATCATTTCCAGGGTGCTGAAACGAGAGGAAGTGTCGCAGCCGCGGCCGCATTCGCCGCAATAGTGGCAGGCCGCATGTCCGTCGTAGTTCCGGGTCAACACGGCCTTTCGGTTGGCTATGGCTGGAATCCCAAGCTTGCGGCAGCCGTTCTTGAGCAGTACCTCTCCACAGCGCAGAGCCGGAGGCGGCAGGTAGATGCCGTCGGGAAGATTCGGGAGGCTATCGGCTGTCCCGTACACTCCCATCAACCGTTCGGCCCGTTCATAATAGGGCGCCATTTCCTTGTATCCGATCGGCCAGTCGGCGCCCTCACCGTCCTGCAGAGATCGTGGCTTAAAGTCAGATTCCGAGAAACGCAGGCTGACGCGCCCCCAGGTGATAGTCCTGCCGCCGACTGCGTGGATGCGCGTCCAATGGAAGTCGGTTCCGGGCGCGACAGCGTAGCGGTCGACACGCGGATTGAGATACAAGTGCTCGGTGTAGGCGTCGACCTTCCACAAACCGTCGTATTGGCCGGGCTTTCCCAGCCCTCTGTATGGCATCTCGTACGGCCATTTGTGTGAGGTTGAGAAGTCAGTCGCCGGAACCCATTTCGGTCCGATTTCGAGGAGGAGAACATTGAGGCCTTTGCCCACCAGGACCTGAGCGGCTACGCCGCCGGCGGCGCCCGAACCAACGATGATCGCATCGTACGTCTTCTTCTGAGCCATATCTGAAGTCTCCCGAATTCTCAGAGGCTGGTCAAGCAGCCGCATGAGCAATTTGGAATGCGGCGGCCCTGGGAGAGGATAGCCACAAAGAAGCACAAAAGTCACAAAAGTAAAGATAAAGGGGGAACACCAACGAATCCTTTTTGTGACTTTTGTGCTTCTTTGTGGCTATCCTCTCCCCAGGGTCGCTATCTCCAAACTGCTTGACAGATAAAGGACTCGGGCGCTAGATTCTAGTTTGACAACTGACGCGTGGCGATTTCTGGCGAATTGCTCCACCTAAAAAACTGCTAAAGAGCCTCGAGCGGCATTGGTGGACAAGAAAAGCGGCCTCGCGTTATTAAACGCGGGGCCTTTTAGTTTATGAGCGATTTTCGGCAGTTTGTTCAGGAAGACCGGGTGCGCATCTTTGATGGCGCTATGGGCACGATGCTCTATTCAAAGGGCATCTATATTAACCGTAGTTACGACGAGCTGAACGTTTCCAGTCCCGAGGTCGTGCTCGGCGTTCATCGAGAGTACGTCAAGGCAGGCGCCGAGATTCTCGAAACCAACACCTACGGCGCCTCGCGGCCGAAACTGGCCCGGCAGGGACTTGACGACAAGCTGGCGGAGATCAATTCGGCTGCGGTCCGTCTGGCGCGGAAGGCAGCCGAATCTTCACACCACGACGTCTTCATTGCCGGAGCAATTTCACCTCTTGGGCTCCGTATCGAGCCTTACGGACCGACCTCCGTTGACGAAGCGCGCGCTCTCTTCCGGGAACAGGCTCAGGTCCTTCTGGAGAGTGGGGTCGATTGCTTCATTCTCGAAACCTTTCACGATCTGGCCGAAATGCACGAAGCGATTCGGGCCGTGCGCGAGCTCTGTGATGCCGTGGTGATTGCGCAGATGACCATCAGCGACCAGGGCTCGACCGCGTTTGGAACCTCGCCCGAGGTCTTCACCCCACGGCTGGATCAGTGGGGAGCTGACGTCATCGGGCTCAATTGCTCCGTCGGCCCACAGACGATTCTCGAAGCCATCGAGAAGATGCGGCAGCATACGTCTCGCAAACTTTCGGCTCAGCCGAACGCGGGTATGCCGCGCGATGTCCAGGGCCGCCAGATGTACATGTGCTCTCCCGAGTACATGGCCAAGTATGCAAAGCGGCTGATCAATTCCGGAGTGAAGCTGGTCGGCGGATGCTGCGGCACGACGCCTGAACACATCAAGCTCATATCTGATGCCGTGCGGGCGCTCAGTCCGGGGCGCCGCGCCGTGCGCGCAATCAGCGTTGAAGAGCAGGCTTCGCAGGTCGCCGCCGTTCCACTGGCGGAACGCTCCAGGCTGGCCGAGAAAGTTTCACGCGGAGCCTTCGTGACGAGCGTCGAGATCGTCCCACCCAAGGGATGCGACGCATCGAAGATGCTCGAAGGGGTGCGCCAGCTGAAAGAGGCGGGTATAGATGCCGTCAACGTGCCTGATGGCCCTCGCGCTCAGACGCGTATGGGAGCACTTGCCGTCTCGTTGATCATTGAACAACAGGTCGGCATCGAAGCTGTCACCCACTACTGCTGTCGCGATCGCAACCTGCTGGGCATGCAGTCCGATCTTCTGGGGGCGGCCGCCCTCGGTCTGCGCAACTTCCTGTTGATTACCGGCGATCCGCCCAAGATGGGACCCTATCCGGACGCGACAGCGGTTTTTGACATTGATGCTATAGGGCTCACCAACATGGTCAACAGGTTGAACCATGGTCTCGATCCTGGCGGGAATCCGATCGGCCGGCCGACGGCCTTCTTTATCGGAGTGGGTGTCAATCCGGGAGCCATCGATCTCGATCATGAGATCCGCAGATTCGAATGGAAGGTTGAAGCGGGCGCTGAATTCGCGATTACTCAGCCGGTCTTCGACGCTCAGCAATTGAAGAATTTTCTGAAGCGTATTGAGCACTGTCGAATTCCGATAATCCCTGGTATCTGGCCTTTGACCAGCTTCCGCAATGCCGAGTTTCTCAATAACGAAGTGCCCGGCGTATCGGTGCCTTCTCAGGTCGTCGAACGGATGCGGCAGGCCCAGGACGGGGCAGCCGCGCTCAAAGAGGGTGTTCGGATTGCGCAGGAGCTGCTCGCCGAGGTCCGTCCGTATGTTCAGGGCGTCCAGGTCTCAGCGCCCTTCGGAAAGATTCCGCATGCGCTCGAGGTCTTCGAAATCCTGAAATGAGATGGCCGTCAAAATGATCATTCCTGAATTGGACAAGCTGCTGCGCGAACGAATCGTAATCATCGACGGTGCGATGGGTACGATGATCCAGCGCCACCGGCTCTCCGAGGAGGCCTATCGCGGTGAGAGATTCAAGGACTGGCAGCACGAGGTGAGAGGCAACAACGACCTTCTCTCGCTGACACAGCCCGGGATCATCGAAGAGATTCACCGGCAATATCTCGAGGCTGGCGCCGATATCATCGAGACAAATACGTTCAATGCGCAAGCGATCTCGCTGGCCGACTACCACATGGAGGATCTCGCCTACGAGTTCAATCTTGCGAGTGCCAGAATCGCTCGAAGAGCAGTTGAAACCTTCAGAGCCGGAAATCCTCAACGTCAATGTTTCGTTGCCGGCGCACTAGGGCCGACAAACCGCACGGCCTCGCTTTCGCCTGACGTCAACAATCCGGCGTTCCGAAACGTTACCTACGACCGGCTGGTACAGGCTTACCGTGAGCAGGCTCGCGGTCTCCTGGATGGGGGAGTGGACCTGCTCCTTGTCGAGACTGTCTTCGACTCGCTCAATTCAAAGGCAGCTCTGTTTGCGATAGACGAGTACCTGGAAGAGACCGGCAGGCGTGTGCCGATCATGCTCTCCTTTACGATTACCGATCTCAGTGGACGGACGCTCTCGGGGCAGACGGTCGAAGGCTATTGGAATTCGGTTTCGCACATCGATCTCATGAGCATCGGCCTGAACTGCGCACTCGGGCCGAAGGAGATGCGCACATTTCTCGACGAACTCTCTCAGATCTCGCCGATCTATGTCTCCTGCTATCCGAACGCGGGACTGCCGGACCCGATGTCGCCAACAGGCTTTCCTGAGACGCCTGCGACGATGGCGCCGCAGCTTCGCGACTGGGCTGAAGCGGGTTGGCTCAATATTGTCGGCGGGTGCTGCGGCACGACTCCCGATCATATTCGAGCGATTGCCAGGGAGGTGAGCGGACACAAGCCTCGTGTGCCGGCGCGTCCGGAGCCCTTCCTGCGTCTCAGCGGACTCGAGCCGCTGACTGTCCGGCCGGAGACAAACTTCGTCAACATTGGTGAGCGAACCAACGTCACCGGCTCGCCGCGCTTTGCGAAGCTGATTCTCAACGAGCAATACGAAGAGGCATTGAGCATCGCGCGCCAGCAGGTTGAGGGTGGCGCGCAGATGATCGACGTCAACATGGACGAGGGTATGCTCGATTCCGAGCGTGCCATGACGACGTTCCTCAATCTGATCGCGACAGAACCGGATATCGCCCGCGTTCCGATTGTCGTTGACAGTTCGAAGTGGTCGGTCATCGAAGCGGGACTCAAGTGTGTTCAGGGCAAGGGTGTGGTCAACTCTATCAGTCTTAAAGAGGGTGAGGAGGCGTTCAAGCGTTATGCTCGGCTGATCAGGCGCTACGGCGCGGCAGTCATCGTCATGGCATTCGATGAGCGGGGCCAGGCGGACACTGTTGAGCGCAAAATTGAGATCTGCCAGCGAGCTTACGGGATTCTGACTGAGGAGATTGGCTTCCCGCCTCAGGACATCATCTTCGATCCCAACATCCTGACGGTTGCCACGGGAATGGAAGAGCACAACAACTATGCTGTCGCCTTCATCGAGGCAACTCGGCAGATCAAGGCGAAGTGTCCTCTTGCGAAGATCAGCGGAGGCGTGAGCAACATTTCCTTCTCGTTCCGCGGCAACAACTTCGTTCGCGAGGCAATGCACTCCGCGTTTCTCTACCATGCAATTCGCGCGGGCATGGACATGGGTATCGTCAACGCGGGCCAGCTGGCTGTCTACGACCAGATTCCGCCTGACCTGCTCGAGCTGGTGGAGGATGTGCTCCTCAATCGTCGGCCTGATGCGACCGAACGGCTGGTTGAATTCGCCGAGTCGGTGAAGCAGCAGGACAAGGCTGAAGCGAAGGAGGATGAGTGGCGGCAGAAAGGGGTTGAAGAACGTCTGTCCCATGCTCTGGTCAAGGGCATCGTTGAATACATCGAAGCCGACACTGAGGAGGCACGCCAGAAGCTCGGACGTCCTCTGAGCGTCATCGAAGGGCCGCTCATGAACGGTATGAACATCGTTGGCGATCTCTTCGGATCTGGCAAGATGTTCCTGCCTCAGGTTGTCAAGAGTGCGCGCGTCATGAAAAAGGCCGTTGCCTACCTTCTGCCGTACATGGAAGCGGAGAAGGAGGACGGAAGCAGCCGCACGCAGGGACGAATACTGATGGCCACGGTCAGAGGCGACGTCCACGACATCGGAAAGAACATCGTCGGCGTTGTGCTCGGCTGTAACAACTATGAGGTTATCGACCTCGGCGTCATGGTTTCCTGTGAGCGAATTCTTCAGGCCGCGCGCGAACAGCGCGCGAGCCTCATCGGGCTCAGCGGCCTGATAACGCCCTCGCTCGACGAGATGGTCCACGTCGCGCGCGAGATGCAACGCGAAGGATTTGACTTGCCGTTGCTGATCGGCGGAGCCACGACGAGCCGGCAGCACACGGCGGTCAAGATAGCGCCCGGTTACCAACAGCCGGTGGTGCACGTACAGGATGCCTCGAGAGCAGTGAGCGTCGTCGGCAATCTTCTCAGCAAAGAGCATCGATCGGCGTTTGCCTCGGCAAACCTTCAAGAGCAGGAGCGGGCGCGTGAGAAGCACCGTTCGTCCGGCATCGAACGGGCTCTTCTTCCGATCGAAACGGCTCGGGCGAGGAGAACGCCAATCGACTGGCGGGAAGCCGAGATCGCTCTGCCGTCCTTCCTCGGTGTGCGTTCGCTCGACGATGTCGGGCTCGAACGCCTGGTGCCGTTTATCGATTGGACACCCTTCTTCCAGACGTGGGAGCTTCGCGGTGTCTATCCGCGTATCCTCGACGACCCGAAATTCGGCGAGCGGGCCCGGGAGCTCCTCGGAGACGCGAAGGGCCTGCTTGCTCAAATCGTCGAGGAGAGGTTGCTCGAGGCCCGTGGTGTCTATGGATTCTTTCCGGCCAACAGCAATGGCGACGACATCGTGGTCTACCGTGACGAGTCACGGTCGAAGGCTCTGGCCACTCTTCATATGCTTCGCCAGCAGACGGAGAAGGCTGACGGCCAACCCAACTATTCATTGGCCGACTTTGTAGCGCCGGTAGAAACGGGTCTCGCAGATTACATCGGAGGTTTCGCAGTCACTGCCGGCATCGGCCTCGACGAGCTGTGCGCACGGTTTGAGAGAGATCATGACGATTACAACTCGATCATGGTTAAGGCGCTGGCAGACCGGTTGGCGGAAGCCTACGCCGAGTTTCTGCACAAGCAGGCGCGCGATGACTGGGCATATGGTCGGGAAGAGAAGCTGACTGCGGAGGACCTGATTCGTGAGCGGTACCGCGGAATCCGCCCGGCCCCGGGTTATCCGGCATCGCCGGATCACACAGAGAAACGAATTCTCTTTGACCTGCTGGAGGCTGAGAAAAGGACCGGTATTCGACTGACGGAGAGTTTCGCGATGCTTCCTGCGAGCTCGGTGAGTGGTCTGTATTTCGCGCATCCGGCGGCAAAGTATTTTGCGGTTGGCAAGATCGGGCGCGACCAGGTTAAGGACTACCATGAGAGGAAGGGCATGTCTCTTGAGGAGATCGAGAGATGGCTCTCCCCGAATCTCGCATACGACCCCCCGGTTGAAGAGCGAACGCCCGTCGCCATAATCGGTTCTCGTTAAGGGACGGTGGTAGGGGCGGCCCAAAATGCCGGGATCCGCAAAGAGGGCGATCGTAGGGGCGGTCGTAGGGGCGGCTCGCGAGCCGCCCCCAAACGTCCGATCCGCAAAACAGGGCGGCTCACGAGCCGCCCCTACGACCGCCCCCAACGACCGCCCCCTTGGACCGCGCGACCCTACGCAGTTAGCTTTGGCTCATTTCCGGAACGTGTTATACTCCCATCCTTTGAGCCCTCAATCCGGACGCGCTGCCTGGGTTGCATAAACTTCAACGGACTAGGCCTTGGAGCTCGCTTCATATGAAAATGGCTGCGCGCACCACCCAGTATTAGCGTCTTCTTTCCTGCTTTCAACGACGAGCAGAGCATTGCGACACTGATCGCCGAAGCGATGGCGCTCCTGCCCACACTGACTGACGACTACGAGGTAATTGCCGTCAACGACGGCAGCCAGGACCGAACCGGCGAACTCCTCGACAAGCTCAGGAGCACAGTGCCTCGATTGACTGTGATCCATCATCCTGTCAATCGCGGTTATGGCGCTGCCTTGCGGTCCGGCTTCGGTGCCGCGACAAAGGACCTCGTCTTTTATACCGACGGCGACGGTCAGTATGATGTCCGTGAACTGGCATTGCTGGTCGAGCATCTTAAGGACCAGGTTGATGTGGTCAATGGTTATAAGATCCGCCGGTCCGACAGCTCCTCGCGCGTCATTCTCGGCGCAATCTATAATCGAGTCGCTCGGTTGTTTTTCGGTCTTCCGATCCGAGATGTCGATTGCGACTTTCGACTGATCAGGCGACGAGCCCTCGATCAGATTGAACTGACCTCATCCAGCGGCGTTGTCTGCGCGGAGCTTGTTCGAAAACTGAAGACTGCCGGCTGCGTCTTCGCTGAGGTGCCGGTCCATCATTATTCGCGGCGTTACGGTCAATCTCAGTTCTTTACCATCCCGCGAGTTGCACGGACAGTCTTTGATCTGGGCGTCCTATGGCTTAGGCTGGTAGTCCGGCCCAGCTTGTCGCCCGCCTCAGTTCGCCGGCGTGACCTGCCCGTCGAGACCCCTGGAGAGTGACAGCCTCAATCCGCGGGCTCATTTAGCATGTTCAAACACCATAGCGCGTATGAAGGCCGCTCCGTGCTGATCACCGGCGGCCTCGGATTTATCGGCAGCAACCTTGCACACCGGTTTGTTGAAGCAGGCAATGTCGAGGTCACGGTTGTCGATGCCCTCTATCCGGGTCAGGGCGGGAATCTCTACAACATCGAGGGCATTCGAGATCGGATCAACGTGATCATCGCTGACATCGGCAATGATTCCGTGATCAATCACGCAGTCTGCGGTGTCGACTACATCTTCAATCTCGCCGGAAGCACGAGTCATCTCGACTCGATGACCACGCCGCACCGTGATCTTGAGATCAATTGTGCGGCACAGTTGACCCTGCTGGAAGCCTGCAGGCAATTCAATCCGCACGCCAAGATCGTCTACACAAGCACCCGGCAGGTATATGGCAAACCCATCTACCTTCCCGTCGACGAAGATCATCGCGTAGCTCCGCCCGATATCAATGGAGTGCATGCACTCGACGGCTGAGAATTACCATCTGCTCTTCAATCGGATTTACGGCATTCGGTCCGTATGCCTGCGATTGACCAACGTCTACGGCCCACGCCAGCTGCTTTCACACGATCGCCAGAGTTTTATTGCCTGGTTCATCCGGAAGGCGATCGATGGGGACGTGATCGAGTTGTTTGGCGACGGTCGACAACGGCGTGACCTCAATCACATAGATGACGTCATCGAGGCGTTGCTTCTTGCCGGTGCCGACGAAGCGGCTGAGGGAGAAATATTCAATCTCGGGGGCGATGAGCCGGTGAGTCTTGCCGAACTGGCAACGCAGTTGATTTCGCTCACCGGCCGCGGATCTCTGCGGGCTGTTCCTTTTCCGCCGGAGAGGCAGCTCATCGAAATCGGAAACTTCTATTCATCCTATCGCAAGATCGAACAGACGCTTGGCTGGAGGCCCCGAATTGGGCTGAAGGCCGGGCTTGCGGGGACCATCGCCTTCTTCGAGAAGCATCGGGACCATTACTGGAACCCCTGTGAAGATTCCATTTCTGGACTTACGCCGGCAGGCTCTTGAGACGAGCAGCGCTGTCCTCAACGCAACGTCGAAGGTACTAACGCGCGGCAACTTTATCCTCGGCCCTGAGGTGGAGGCCTTTGAGAGGGAATGGGCCGCCTACTGCGGCACACTCGGCGCCGTTGGTGTGGCCAGTGGAACAGACGCCATTACGCTCTCGCTCCTCGCATCGCAAGCCGTGCGGCCGGGCCAGGGCGACGAGGTCATCACATCTCCGTTGACGGCGGGGTACACGGCGCTCGCCATCGTCAATGCAGGCGCGGTCCCGGTCTTCGCAGACATCGATCCCGAGACCTGCACCCTCAATCCCGAAACGCTGGAACGGGCCATTTCTTCCAGGACGCGAGCCATTTTGCCCGTCCATCTCTATGGGCGAATGGCCGACATGGCGTCAATCAACGCGATCGCCGCTCGTCATGGCCTGGTCGTCATGGAGGACGCAGCCCAGGCACACGGGGCGATGCTTGATGGAAAGCGATCGGGCTCGTTATCGTTGGCCGGAGCCTTCAGTTTCTATCCAACCAAGAATCTCGGCGCGTTTGGTGATGGTGGAATCATCGTCTCCAACGACGAAGGCCTTTTGGAGCGTGCGAGGCTTCTTCGGCAGGGTGGCCATTTGGCAGGCTTAAAAGGTGCTGTACCCGGTCGCAACAGCCGGCTGGACGAACTTCAGGCCGCAATCCTGAGAGCAAAATTGCCTCGTCTTGATACGTGGAATGATGCACGTCGTCGGATAGCAGGAATGTACGACGAGCTTCTGGGCAACGCCACAGCGGCGCTCACCGCATGGGAGCCATGTCCACCATCTCTACGTTGTGCGGAGCCATGCGCGTGACAAACTCAAGTCTCACCTCGAGGCGAAGGGAATTGAGACGGCGATCCACTATCCCTACCTGCTGCATCAGCAGCCTCTTTTCGAGCGCGCAGGACAGCAGCCGATGCCAAACGCTGAGCAGCTGGTGAATCAGATACTTTCTATACCACTCTATCCCCAGCTGACTGACGCAGAGGTGACGATGGTTGCCCGCGCAGTCGTCGAGTTTCGAATAGCAATCAAGGATGCAATTTGGAGTGCGGCGACTTGTCGCCGCTTAGTTACCAGCGCTGCAATGAGCCAGGGCACCCTCTTCTACAGACTCTCAATAGGTAACTATAAAGGGCGAAAGTCGCCGCACTGCGAATCGCTTCCTGTGGGCCCGATGTGCTTTTGTGCGGTTTTCCTTTGAATGGAGGCGAGCCTGTCAACATTGGACTCCTACTACCAGGCCTAAGTCCGGGGCTTCTTCGCAACGCAGATGGCTGAGAGCCCGGCCGGCAAAGAGCCTCGCCTCACGAGGCTTGCCTCGAGCTCGAGAGTCCGCGTCAACAATGCATTCAGCCACGAGAGGCCGGAAGGCAGCGGCCTCACGTCCGAGCCGTTATCGACAATGCCAATTGGCTGCAGTAGTAGTCGTCGCACGATAACCAGCGGAAAGAGGAGTGTGTTTGCATAGGTCGAGCGGAGGATTTCAAACCCTGACGTCTCGAGTTTTGTGCAAAGCTCGCCGAGACCATATCGGCGGGCTGAACCCAGCGCACGGTCGTGAGATCCATACATCCACCGGTTCGCCGCGACACGCACGAAGAGCAAGCCTCCGGGCTTTAGAATCCGATGGAGCTCCCGCATGGCCTTGAGATCGGCGTCCTCACCTTCGAGTTGAACGAGGACATCGAAGGATGTCACCAGATCGAACTGATCGCTTCGGAAGGGCAATGAATCAATTGAAGCCTCGACAAGCTCGCCGTGTCCTCGCTGCCGGCAGAATGCGAGTGCAGTTTGCGAGATGTCCGTCCCGATCACCCTGCCGTTTGTTCCCGCCTGTTGAGCGAGGAACTCAAGATTCGCCCCTGTGCCGCATCCCGCGTCAAGGATGAGATGGCCGCTCAACTCCGAACTCAGGGGTTCGAGTAGAGACTCTGTAATGCGGCGCATGCCGACGAACCACCAGTAGGTGTCTTCGAGTTCATGTAGATCTGAATAGTCCTTGAATTGCATAGTGATCAGATGCAGGAAGCGCGTCCATTATTCTCGGCGAGGCGTCTTGCTAAGCCAATGCCTATAAGGGATGATGATCATATGACGAGAATTTTGGTCACGAACGATGATGGCGTCTTTTCAAAAGGGCTCAGCTCGCTTGCCAAGGCGCTCGAAGCCATTGGGGAGGTTATGGTTGTGGCGCCGTCTTCTGAACAAAGCGCGGCGGCCCACTCGCTGACTCTGAGCAGGCCTCTTCGCATTCGCAGAATTGATGATCATCATTACTCTATCGATGGTACTCCTACCGACTGCGTGACGCTCGCCTTAACCAAGATCATGGTGGATAACCCACCGCAAATTGTGGTCTCAGGCATCAACTATGGCGGCAATCTCGGTGACGATGTTACCTACTCCGGAACAGTTGCAGGGGCACTCGAGGCTTCGTTCTTCAACCTTCCCGGCATAGCGGTCAGCCTTGCCACACGCAGCGGCTTTGAATTTGAGCATGCTGCGGCCTTTGCCGCCACTCTCACAAGAGATGTTCTCGAAGCCGGTATGCCCGAAGGCACAATTCTGAATGTCAACATTCCCGTGGGCGAGATTCGCGGCGTTCGACTGACGCGCCAGGGAATCAAGGTGGCGCGAACGGCGATCGTCGAAGGTGTCGATCCGCGCGGATGGCCCTACTACTGGATCGGGCAGCAGGAGATTTCGGGTAAGGCCGGTGAGGGAAGCGACTATGCTGCGATCGAGGAGGGGCTCGTCTCAATCACTCCTCTGCGTACTGATCTGACGGACTACCAGGCACTCGAGAGGCTTCGCAGCTGGAATGCCTCGTCACTCAATGGCCGGCCAACCGCAAAGTAATGGCAACGACTATTCGTATGCCAGGGCGAAGATGGTGGAACGGCTTCGCCACCACTATGGCATCCGCGATGAGCGTGTCCTCCAGGCGATGTCGATGGTGCCGCGTCACCTTTTTGTGGCTGAGGCGCTGCGGACTCGCGCGTACGGAGATCATGCCCTTCCTATCGCCTGCGGACAGACAATCTCGCAGCCTTATATAGTGGCTCGGGAGACAGAGCTTCTCGAAGTCACGAACGAAGACAGGGTACTGGAGATCGGTGCCGGCTCGGGCTACCAGACCGCGGTTCTCTCCTATGTCGCCGGCCGGGTATTTGCAATAGAACGATTGTCGGAACTGGCTCGTGAAGCCGCGGCGCGCCTGAGGGAGCTCCGGATATTCAATGCGACAGTCAAATGGTTTGACGGTACAGTAGGCTGGAATGAGTTTGCACCCTACCGGGCCATCCTGGTCGCCGCTGCATCACCCGAGATTCCACAGCCGCTGGTAGATCAACTTGCGGTCAACGGTCACCTGGTGATTCCGGTGGGGGACGAGAAGACGCAGAGATTGATTCGAATTACTCGAACGGCCGAGGGGACCACGACAGAGGATTGCGGCGGGTGTCAGTTCGTAAAACTCATCGGCAGGCACGGCTGGGAGAGGTAGACGCGTCAACAGGGACAGCGGAGGCGTCGCAAAGACCAATTGAGCCTCAGCCGAAGAGCAATTTGGAGTGCGGCGACCTGTCGCCGCTTTAGACGTTAGGTACTGCACGGATTGGATGAAATGTACCCGCCCAATTTTCTTAGCGCTGCAGTATCTAACATCAAAAGCGGCGACAGGTCGCCGCACTCCATATTGCTCCCTGAAGCAGAGCCCTTGGCACAATGCGGTAATTTTCAACCTGGAACCATGGAATTTCTGAAGTATCTTATCGACATTGTCCTGCACCTGGATGTTCACCTCTTTGAGCTGGTGAGCCGCTACGGTACCTGGACCTATGCCATACTCTGTCTGATTCTCTTCTGTGAGACCGGCCTTGTGGTGACCCCGTTCCTTCCCGGTGACTCCCTACTCTTCGCCGTCGGCGCGCTGGCGGCGACAGGAGCTCTCGACATTGGCACCGTCTGCGTGCTGCTCGGGCTGGCGGTGATTGCCGGCGACAATACCAACTACTGGATCGGCCATACAATTGGACCAAGAGTGTTTCATGATCAGACGTCTCGGCTGCTCAATCGTAAACACCTTGAACGAACCCGGCATTTCTATGAGAAGTATGGCGCCAAAACAATTGTCATCGCGCGATTCATCCCTATTGTCCGGACATTTGCGCCATTTGTCGCCGGAATAGGCCGGATGGTCTACACACGGTTTCTGCTCTTCAGCATTGCAGGTGGTCTCTTCTGGATTCTTCTGCTGACCTTCGCCGGCTATTTCTTTGGCAACATCCCAATAGTCAAACAGAATTTCTCCCTGGTCATAGTGGCTATTGTCCTGATCTCGATTATGCCTCCGATTATTGAATACCTCTCCCGGCGCTTTCGGCGTTCGCCGGAGTCATCAGAGGAACAGATCCCGTCGTAACAACCTCTCTACTTTATCGCTATTGTTACTGGTCGTGATGCGATTCCATTCCTGCTCACTACGAGCGTGTGGGTTCCGGAGCTGATGCCCGCGGTCAGGGTTATGTTCAGCTGATTGAGACCTGTGAAGCCTGGCGCCCGGCCCGCATACAGCACCGTCGCAGGCGCCCCGTCGATTGAGGCCGTCACTCCTCCCACACTACCATCGACATCGGTAGCATCCTGACCAAGCCCCGTACCGAAGACTGCAATTACGTTCGGCTGGCCGTTGGCCTGGACCGCATTGAACGGCGGGTTTGCAAAGCTGAACGCGTCAACGGCGGCTGCAGGCCCGGATCCGCTCTGGTCGCTGGTGAAGATCGCAGGCACTGAGGCTGCAAGCTGAATTGCACACGCCCGAATCAGCGCTCCGCCGCTCAATACTTCGACGAGAGATGTTGAGGAAGGCACGGAGGGATTGATCGTTCCAGAAGCTGTTGTTCTTGGTACCTGAAAATTGATTTGACCCGGTGAGACATAGAAGAGCGGCGCAGGGGTTCCGTCTACGAAAACCTGGACTCCGGCGAGCGTATCAGGAAGCGGCTGCGAAGGCGCCTGCTGCGATTCTCCATTGGTGAAGCCCTCACCGAACAGCGCACCGATCTCGGCGGGTGCAAACGTAGCCTGAAAGCTGGCCGCTGAAGCGGCGGCAATAACCCGGCTCGTGGTCGAGTCTGAAAGAGCGGTGTCCATTCTGCCGAGATAATCGGTGGATTGTGCAAAGTAGCTTTCCCAGGCCAATCGATAACGCTTGACCTTGGCGAGCGTTGCAGCGGTAGGCTGAAACCCCTCGCGAACGAGCAGCACGACCGCCGCTCGAAACTGCTTGGGCGCAACTGTCGGGTCCGGTATGCGCGGTCCGTTCCTCTGGATGATCTGGCCAATGGTCACGGTCTGCCTCGAACCAGTGACCGTGATGTTTGGAGTCGGAGACGAAGCCGCCGCGAAATTTGTATTGCTCGGATTGGTAATCACAAACGTGTCGGGCACGTCAGCAGCTGCCCGAACGCCAATTGCGTACTGGTCCAGATGGGAATACCCGTCAATCAGATTGGTCGTCGTGAAGGTTCCATTCCCATTGTCTCGCCAGACGCTGCCTTCCATTGATGATGACCTTGGAGTTGCGGCAGTGCTGAGATTCGACTCGATGTTCAGAAAGAAGCTCCAGTGAGCATTGTCTCTTCCCAGCAGCAGATTGGGATTCGCCCCGGGATAGCCGAAATAGGCCAGCCAGCGATGTCCCTGTTCCTGCCCCATGACTGACAATCCGTGATTCGCGCCCAAAAAACGCACAGTCGGCGATTCGGGGTAGGTGAGAAAGTTGCTGGCTGCGATATTGCTCAGGTTGAGAATGCCCTGCATATTCCGTGTCCCCAACGAGCCCGTCGGGTCGGTGTCGCCTGTCGGCTGTCCAAGCCCGCTGATCTGGTTGCGAACCGGCTGGTAGAAAGCAAATGCACTGCCGCCAAGCTCGAAATCGAAATCTGTGACAAGGTAGACAAAGTCATAGACGTCGCGATTCGGGTGTGCTGCGTAGAACGATTGCACCACGCCGAGAATGTCGACTCGTACAGCCGTCGAAAAGAGCTCGGCCAGCGGGCCTGAGAGCGCACCGCCGGCAGGATTGCTCAGATTGACGAGCTGTACCGGCGCTGCACTCAAGCCTGGAGAGATGCCCACAAGAGCAGTGCTTGTGAGTTGTATGATCTGCGGATCGTAGCCGAGCACGATTCTGCCATCGCTGAAGAGAGTGGCTTGGAACCGGTTGATGCCGTTATCGACAGTCGGATCGTTAGGGAAGTCAGGGATGAAGTTCCAGGTGACTACTATTCGGTCCGCGTCCTTGCGAAAGAATATGCCGTTGCCGCCTGTGACATGCGACGCGCTGGCGTCGAGATCGTGCCAGTAGGGCGCGATTCTCGGGACCTCTGTCTGGAAGCTGGCCAGCGACTCTCCCGAGCTCGACGCCTGGTCGTCAAAGTCCGCATCGTCAATGCCGGCGGGACGAAAGCTGAGAAAGCCGTTGCTGGAGATGTAAACCGTCGAGAAGGACGTACCGTAAAAAGGGAAGTTGAAGCCAATTGCCTCCGGCAGGTAGGCATCGTCACCGGACGTGACGCCTTGAACGACACCGACCTTGGGATTTACTGCCGGAGATCGCGTCAGATCGACCTTTGTTCCGAGATTGGTATCGAACGTGCCGGATGTAGACTGAATGCTGTATCCGCTGCCCGATTGAGAGAACGTGACAGCCCGGCCCAGAAGATCAAAGGGATCGGCTTGTGTGATGAGATTTGCGTCACCCTGCATGATATTGATGTCGTCAGAGTCCGTATTGACGACGGAGGTCTCGGTCCTCACCGCCTGCCCTGATTGCGCATTCAGCCGAGCCCGCTCTTGCACGGCGGCATGCCATGCACGAACCTCCTGCTCACGTTTGGAGTCCGTCCAGTTGCCCTTGTCGAGCCTGCGCTGCCTTCCGGCGAGTCGTTGCCGCAGTTGATCGGTGGACTCGCCCGCGCTCTGTGTGAGAGACACTTGAGCGCGCTGAGTTGTTGTTAGAGTGTGAAGGGCGAGTGCCAGAGCGAGCACGCCGACGGTAATGCGTGTCGCGCGTGTAGAAATACGCATTAAACCTCCGGTAACAATTGTAAGGGAGTTCAAAGGGGCAAGAACTCAGCTATCGTACTGATATCAGGGCCGCATTTCAATCGGGCTTCGAAAGGAGAAATTTGGAGTGCGGCGAGCCCTGGGGTGAGCCACAAAAAAGCACAAAAGTCACAAAAGCGGTTCCGTGAGCATGCCGCTCTTGCGTGACTTTCGTGACGTTTGATGGCGGCTCACGAGCCGCCGCCTACAAATTTCTTCCTTATATAGGCCTTGAGTGCGAGAGAGTTCAACGATCAGGCCGTCGCTCCATCCATATTTCTTATCGAACAGCGCCCGAATCTCCGCCCACAACTCGGCTTCTCTCTCAGCATCTACAACGCGGCCGGTGCCGGCCGATACATTGTCCCGAACCCGAAACAGTACTCGCGGGTCATTCAGAATATTGCGCACCCAGTTCGCCCGCTCGCGGTGCTCGGCGATCAGGTAGTACCGCTCCACCATGCCCGGCAAACCAGATCTCGATCTCACGTGGCTGGCCGCTGAGGCGTCCCGTCGTCGTAAGGTAGAGGAAAGCCGGCTCCAGACTGGTCTTTCGGTTGGCTCAATAGAAGAGGTACTTCCGCCAGGCAGCATCACTCCGTCCAAGGTACCGCATGATCTGGCGATTGACGTGGAGGCTGAAGGCCTGAGGCCGTTTGATCAGGCGCATCTCGGCCTCTTCAGGAAGGTGACTTCCTTTACGATTGTTGCACCGCTTGCAGCAGGCTACGAGGTTGTCCCAGTTTGAATGGCCTCCCCGGGACTTGGGGATGACGTGATCCAGCGTCAGCTCAGCCGGTGTGTGCACGCGACCGCAATACTGACAAGTGTTGTGATCGCGCAGAAGAATGTTCTTGCGAGAGAGGCTCTTGCGTTCGAACGGAATGTGAACGTAGTCCGTCAAACGGATGACTGACGGAACCGGCATCGCGAATCGAGTCGAGTGAAGGACTCCGTCGTATCGTTCTTCCGTCCGTGCAATGCCTTTCAAAATGAGAATTACGGCGCGCCGTGTCGTACAGACATTTATGGGCTCGAAGGTCGAATTGAGTACCAAAACCCTACCGCTCATTCACAAACCTCTCAAACCCGGCCGTCCCGGAGACGCGCCTGCGCCCCGGAGAATTCAAAAATTGGTAAATTTTGAACTGATGAACAGTCTCGAAGGACGCGCGAGACGATGGCCCGCCGAATCTGCGGGTACCGAAGTGAGTTGCTGCTTTTGAAAGGTCAACCCTTAGAAGATTGGTTGTGAAGTCGCACCTCTCGGAGTTTCCAGTTTCAGTGCTCTTTCAAGCTGGTCAATTATATCACAGAGCACTTCGCTGGTTGTCAAGTGGACATTCGACAGCCGCGCATCAAGTCGGCGTTAACACTCATGCAGATCTGATGATCGCCTTTCTCAGAGTCAAAGGATTCTCAAACAGGGTCCCGAGCCCGCGAATGACACCCCTCGCCGGGCTCTCCGCCAGCTGAACAGCCAACTCCGTCTCCTTCGAGATTCGCTCGTCGAAGCCCGCAAGCAGTGCCGCGCCGCCCGCAAGAACAAGTCCACGGTCATAGAGGTCGCCCGACGCCTCGGGCGGAAGCGCCTCGAGCGACTCCTGAATCGATTGCACAATCCGCATGACGTGCGGCTCGATCGCCTCATGAATCTCGATGCTGTTAACGAGAGCCATTTCGGGAGAACCTCCAAGGGCCCTCCTGCCTTTGACCATAGTCGTCTGTTCGTTTTCGAGAGCTATTGCACAGCCAAGCTCGATCTTGACTCGCTCGGCTGTTCGCGGCCCGACCATGACGCTGTGATTCTGCTTGATCATCTCTGTCAATGCCGCATCCAGATCGTTCCCGCCAACACGCAGTGTCCGGGTCAATATGAGATGGCCGTGAACCATGGCGGCGATGGTCGTTGTTCCCGCACCAACGTCAACAACCATCGTTGCTCTCTGGTCTGCGGGATTGGCTCCCGCGCCAAGGAGCGCGACCAGTCCTTTGTTGATGAAGTGAACATTACTGACGCCGGCCTCTTTGGCTGCATAGCGCAAGGCGTAATGCTCAATGTCGGTAGCGTCGGCGGCGATGGCGATGAGAACGCGGCGGGACAGAGTTGAGCGCCCGTCACGAGCCTTGCGAATGTAGCTGCCGATCAGCTTCCCCGCAAAAGTCGAATCGGCGACCACACCATCCTGCAGCGGGCTGATGATCTGGATATCTTCGGAAGACCTTCCCTCCAGTTCAAGAGCTTCGAGGCCAACTGCGACGACCTCGCGTGATGGAACGTCATAGGCGAGCAACGAGGGCTCGTTGACGACGATCCCGCGACCCCGCGCGAAGACTCGCGTTCGTGAGGTGCCGAGATCGATCGCCAGGTCATCGGTCACAAGACTCAAAATCGAGGGAAGCTTCATAGTGCTTGCTATCGTGTAAGGCGTCTCGCCTCGTCCTTCGTAAGGTTTTCAGGATGCGGCGTTCCGCCGCCCGCTAGATGTTACTCAGCGCCGCAATGCTCTGGCAAGCACTTTGGTGCGCCGGACCCTCTGCGCTCCATTATTGCCCCACTATTTTTGCTGGTGGGCGATGATCGCGCGGGCAATCGTCAGAAGACAGACAGATCTTGCTCCAGCCGCGTAAAGGCAGGAGGCAACCTCATCGGCGGTAGCGCCGCTCGTCATAACATCGTCAACGACAAGCACGCTTCGAGACTCGATCACGCGTGGCGCCCGAACCCGAAAGGCGCCCTTGACCGATCTGGCACGCTCCGAGGGACCCATCCCCGCGCGATGGCGTTCGGTCAACCTGGTCCGTACGAGAGAAGTCAGACTCAACTGAATCCTGGTTCGCCTGACCACCGGCCGCGCGACAATCTCAGCCTGATTGAAGCCTCGCTCCTTCAGCCTGGAAGGATGCAACGGCACAGGAATAATCAGCTCGCAATTGTGTGCCGCGGCCAGAGCTTCTCCCTCCTCAGCAAGCCAGCCTCCGAGACGATTTGCGATCTGTGGATGACTCTTAAGCCAACGAACCGATTCGCGCAGCGCACCGTCATAGGGACCGCACGATTTCGCGGCCGTCCATGACAGGGCCTCGCACCGGCCACATGCCCGGCCACTCAACGGAACCTGGAGGACGATGCCGCATTTCGGGCAAAATCACGAATTTGCAGACAGTTTTTCGGCGCTTTCCCAGCAGGCGGCGCAAGCGATGCCATCATCCCATCTTTCAACAGTCTTCCCGCACACTCGGCAGAGCGTTGGATAGAGGAGTGCAAGGGCCGCATCTCTCAGATACGACACACAGGACTGCATACAATGCGTTTCAGGCGTGGGAAGGCATCACCGGCGGCTGCTGAGGTGGCGCCGATGGAGAAACATGCTCACGGATGTACTTGATAATGTCTTCGGTCGATGTGCCTGGCAGAAAGACCGCGGAGACCCCCATCTCCTTGAGTTTGGGAACATCGTCCTCAGGAATGATGCCTCCGCCAAAGAGGAGGACATCGTCCATGCCATGGCCGCGCATCAGTTCAAGGACGCGAGGGAAGATCGTCATATGGGCTCCCGATAGAATTGAGAGTCCGATTATCTGGACGTCCTCCTGCAGGGCGGCGTTGGCGATCTGTTCAGGGGTTTGCCTTAGGCCGGTATAGATGACCTCCATGCCGGCGTCGCGCAGAGCCCGAGCGATAACCTTTACTCCTCGGTCATGGCCGTCCAGGCCCGGCTTGGCAAGGAGGACTCTAATGCGCCGTTCGCTCATAGATATCGTGCCGCAGACTGTCCAGTCTGCGGCAGCTCTCGCTATGGCTTGCTTGTTTTCAACCGGCTAACCGCGAAGTCTGCCGCAGGCTGGACAGCCTGGCGGCACGGTTACTGCGTCTTTGGGGCGTCGCCGGCGGGCGCTTCAATCCGCTTCCCGTCTATGTTGTACATCTCGACCGTCCCATACTTCTTGAGGGGCGTCTCGATCTGCTTTGCATCTCCAACAGCTACAACCTGGAGCTTGTCCAGATTGATGTATTTCTTCGCGACCGCCTGAACATCGTCCGCAGTCACCGCAGCAATCTTTTGCGGATAAGTGTCCCAGTAGTCCGCTGGCAACCCGTAAAGTTTCTGCGTGACAGTGTTCTGCAGCAGACTCTGCGGCGACTCCAGCTGCAGCGCAAAGCTCCCGATGATCGATCGCTTTGCGTTCTCCAGTTCGTTGGCCGGAACCTTCTCATCGCGCATCCGGCCCAACTCGTAGCAGGATCTCCTTCATCGAGCCGTCAGTAACCGCCGTGCGCACCTCTGTGTTCGCCTGCAGCACACCACGATACTTCGCCGTCGTCAGGTTGCTGTAAGCGCCGTAGGTGTAGCTCTTGTCTTCACGCAAATTGAGGAAGAGCCGTCCCGTGGGTCCGCCCCCAAGAACGTCGTTGAGAACCTCAAGTGGGAAGAAATCCGGATCGGTGCGCTTGATGGAGAGCGTCCCGAGCAGCAGGTTGGTTTGGACTGAACCAGGCCGGTCGATCAGGTATATCTTCGCACCCCCGGTGTCGGCGGTCTCGGCAATGTTGGTCCGGGGCACGTCCCCGCGCTGCCATGAGGCGAAAGCCTTCTCGAGCTTCGGCACGATGTCCGTTGGTCGGACGTCTCCGGCGATCGCGAGGATCGCGTTGTTCGGTTTGTAGTAGGTCGAGTGGAACTTCTGCAGCACTTCCGGTGTCAGATGATCCAGATCGCCCGGGCTTAATGAAAACCGTGCTGCAGGATGGTTGCCGTACATGACTTTGCGAAACTTCTCGGTAGCAAGGAAGGATGCCTGACCCCGTTGAAGCCGCAGCTGGCCCTGAGTGCGAGTCTTGAGTTTTGCAAACTCGTCGGCAGGAAACGTCGGGTTGAGAACTACATCCGCAAAGAGGTCGAGGACCGGATCGAAGTTCTCGATCAGGCCCGATGAGTTGACGACGCTGGTGATTGAAGAGAGATTGGCATTTGCAGTGAGCGTGCCGCCAAGCGCGTCGATCTGCTCCGCAACCTGCTTGCTGCTCCGCGTCTTCGTTCCCTCACGCAGCAGCGACGCCGTGAATTGAGCCGCCCCTACTTCACCGGCGGGATCAGAAAAGCCTCCACTCAGGATGACCATCTGCATGTCGAATGTCGGAACCTTGTGATTCGACAGGATGACCACCTGCAATCCGTTCTTGAGAGTCGTCTCGTAGGGTTTTGGAAGTTTGACTCTAAGTACTTCCTTGCTGACCGGGGCTTTGCCCTTGATGACCGCGCCCTTCGTCGACTGGGACTGTCCTGCGGGCGGCGGATTCTGAGCCAGCACTGGCGCCATGATTAGCGCGCCAAGGGCGATGACCCTGGTCACGCTGACGATTCTATTCTTCATCGTATTCTCCTTACTGGACGCGGGCTGCAGATCAGGCGAGCTGCGGCCGCGACTTGTCAATTCGATTGAGTGCTGGTCATAGGATCGTTGCTGGGCTTTTTGGGCCTTTGGTTTCGGCTGTGCAAGTCCTACGGTACGGTTGTTTGAGAGCAGGTACTTGTTCGCTACCCTCTTGACGTCCTCGAGAGTAACCGCCTCAATCTTGCCAAAGCGCTCATTAACCAGATTCGGGTCGTTGTACGCCACAGTCGCCTCGACCAGGCCTATAGCGATTGAAAGCGTCTGCTGGCGTGACTGAATCAGGCCCCTGCGGGCGAACGTCTTCGCCTTCTCAAGCTCGGCTGTGGTGACTCCATTCTGCTGGATTTTGGCGATCTCGCTCGTAGACGGCTGCCTCGACATCCTCAGACTTCTTTCCTGGAGCCACCAGGGCATTGATCTGCAAGACTGCCGGGCCCACGGCGAGCCTGCGAACTACTGAATATCTGGGTGGCGAGCTGCTTCTCCTTGACGAGGCTCTGATAGAGGCGTGAGCTCTGCCCAGTGCCGAGGACCGAAGCCAGAAGTTGCAGGGCGTAAGAGTCGGGCGTATTCCCGGGGATTGTCTTATATCCAATCGTCAGCAATGGAAGCTGAGCCAGCGGATCTTCCACAGTGAATCGCCGCTCTGCAGTTTGCGCCGGTTCGACTGTGTCTACCGGCGGAGCGCCCGGCTGTGAGGGTATCGACTCGAAATACTTCTTTACCCGGGCCAGCGCATCCTCGGTCTTGAAGTCTCCGACCAGGGCGATGATGGCATTGTTCGGAGCATAGTAGATGCGGAAGAAATCCTTGACGTCATTGACCGTAGCTGCGTCGAGGTCCGCCATTGAACCGATGACGGAGTGCTTGTAGGCGAAGTTGTCATACATTGTCTCGCCGAATTTTTCGTTCAGCTTGCCGTAGGGCTGATTGTCGAGCCCGAGCCGCCGTTCTTCCTGCACCGCATTGCGCTGGTTCTCGAGGTTGGTGCTCGAAATATCCAGGCCCTTCATCCGGTCGGACTCGAGGAAGAGCAGCAGGTCCAGCTGATTCGCCGGAAGCGTCTCAAAGTAGAGCGTCCGCTCTTCATTGGTCGTGCCGTTCATGTTCCCGCCATTGTTCATGACCAGCAGGAAGTGTTCGCTCTTGCCGACATTCTCTGAACCCTGGAACATCATGTGCTCGAAGAGATGCGCGAAGCCGGTCCGTCCCTGACGCTCGTTGCGCGAGCCGACGTCGTAATCCAGAGCCAGTGAGATGACCGGCGCCGAATGGTCCTCGACGAGGAGCACGCGCAATCCGTTCTTCAGCTTGACATCCTTGAACTCGAGCCTTGGCATGGGCGAGCCCTTGGCCTGCGCATAGGCCGGAACACTCGCGATGGCCAACAAGAGAGCCGCGAGAAGGCCCGCCCATCGTTTACCGCTTTTCATCGTCGTGTCCTTTCTCCTGGAAGGTTGCAATTCCTCTGAGATTGCAGCACCAGAAGACCACCTTGTTGGGGCAGGGCTTGTCCCTGCCCGTCCCGCGCCGTCCGGCGCGGGTTAATGGATCAAACGTGCAACTAGAACTCCGGTTCCTGATATTCGCCAAAGATGGGCCGCAATGCATCGCACATCTCGCCGAGAGTGCAATCTCTTCGTGCGCACTCGATGAGCAGGGCATGGTGTTGACGTCGGGCTGCTCCGCACCCCTCTTCAAGCGTCAAGGGCGCGCTCGGCCGCCCGGGCATCACGCTTCGCACGAAGCTCGGCCAGCCGTTCCGCCTGAAGCTGAGCTACCGACTCGTCGATCTGGAGAATGTTTGCCTCTCCGAGATCGTCGCCCTCCATAACGATAATCGTTGACGCCAACGATTATCTTCTCCTTGCGCTCAACCGCGCGCTGATACTGATACGCCGATTCATGTATCTCTTTCTGCGGGAATCCCGCCTCAATGGCTTCGATCATCCCGCCCATCGCATCGATCCTGCGGAAGTAGTCCCAGGCTTCCTCCTCGATTTCAGAGGTCAGCTTCTCCAGGAAGTACGAACCACCCATGGGATCGACCGTGTTGGTGACGCCGGTCTCGTGAGCGATGATCTGCTGGGTTCGCAGGGCAAGCAGCGCCGCGCGCTCGGTCGGAAGTGCGAGAGCTTCGTCATAGCCGTCGCAATGAAGGCTCTGTGTTCCGCCAAGCACGCCCGCGAGAGCCTGTATCGCGACCCGGATAATGTTGTTGAGCGGCTGCTGAACAGTGAGAGAGACGCCGGCAGTCTGCGCGTGAAAGCGAAGTTTACATGACTTCTCACTTCGCGAGTTGAAGCGCTCCCTCATGACCCGGTTCCAGATGCGGCGGGCCGCGCGGTACTTGGCTATCTCTTCAAAGAAGTCGTTGTGCGCATTGAAAAAGAAGGAGAGTCGAGGCGCGAAATCATCGACATCGAGGCCGGCACGGATGCCATGCTCAACATACTCGATACCGTCGCGCAGAGTGAAGGCCAGCTCCTGCGCGGCCGTCGCGCCTGCTTCTCTGATGTGATAGCCGGAGATCGAAATTGAATTCCAGCGAGGCACTTCGGACGCACAGAACCTGAAGGTATCCGTGACCAGCCTCATCGAGGGTCGCGGAGGATAAATCCATTCCTTCTGCGCTATGTATTCTTTGAGAATGTCGTTCTGAAGTGTTCCCGAGAGCTGCTTCCAGTCGACGTTTTGACGCTCGGCCGTGGCCAGGAAGAAGGCGAAGATCATCGATGCCGGTGCATTGATGGTCATTGATGTCGTCACGCGATCAAGCGGGATGCCGCCGAAGAGCACCTCCATATCCTCGCGCGACGAGATCGCTACCCCGCATTTGCCGACTTCGCCCTCGGATAGCGGATGGTCCGAGTCGTAGCCCATGAGGGTCGGCAGGTCGAACGCCGTTGAGAGGCCTGTCTGGCCGTGCTCGAGCAGGTATTTGAACCGCCCATTCGTATCGAATGCCGATCCAAAGCCGGCGAACTGGCGCATCGTCCAGAGCCTGCCTCGATATCCGGTGGCATGGATGCCTCGGGTAAACGGAGGCGCGCCGGGAAAACCGATTTCGGTTTCGAAGTCGATAGCTTCGAGATCGCGCGGCGAGTAGAGCCCCTTGACCGGCTTCAGCGAGACGGTTGTGTGGTCGCCCTGCGCTTCCTGAGACAACCCCAATACAGGTTTTAGACGGTTCTCTTCCCAGTCGGTCTCGAGCTCTTCGAGCCTTGTAATGACTACCTTGTCGGAGGGATTGGCCATTTGTGTGTAAGTATGATCGGGGCTTCCGAGCCCTCAACTCTTGATCATAGATGAGGCCCGCCAAGAGTGTCAAACGCCCTAAAAGCTGAGAACATTAGCTATAAGCTTGCTAATCCCTGCGCGGCTGTGGTACGGTTCTGGCTGCCTTTTTGACCTATTTCTAGATTTCCCGGGAGGCCGTAATGACGATTAACGAGCGCAAGAGCGGCGACGTTACTGTCCTTGATGTTGATGGCAAGATTCTGCTGGGTGAGGGTGACGTCCAACTGAAGCGCAAAATCGACGAACTGATTGAACGAAAAGAGACGCAACTGGTTCTCAACCTCGCCAACGTGCCATATATGGACAGCGGCGGACTGGGAGAGATTGTGCGCAGCTATACGACGGTGAAGCGTGCCGGCGGCGAGCTCAAGCTTCTGAACGCTACCAAGCGAATCAGCGATCTCCTGACGATTACCAAGCTGATTACTGTCTTCGAAGTCTTTGAAACTGAAGCCGACGCAATCAAGAGCTTCGCATAAGCCCGTAAGTCACTGCTGAGTCAGAATCCGGGAACGCCAGGTTCAGAGAGCCTGGCGTTCTGCTGCTTGGGGCCGCCCTATGGATGAGAATGCATACCTTAAAGATGCGCTCATCAGTTTCATGGCTTAAAGCAGCTCGCCGATCGGGCTATCGCCCAGGTTACCGACGAACAGTTCTTTTCGACGCTGGACCCCGAATCGAACAGCATCGCGATCATCGTCAAACATATTGCGGGAAACATGTTCTCGCGTTGGACCGATTTTCTGAACTCGGACGGCGAGAAGGCGAACCGTAATCGAGACGGTGAGTTTGTCATCGAAGCCGGCAACAGCAGAGAGAGCCTGCTCAAGTACTGGGAGGCCGGATGGGCGTGCCTGTTTGCCGCCGTCGAGCCTCTCACGCCATCTGATCTCGGGCAAACCGTATACATCAGGAAACAACCCCACCTTGTTCTTCAAGCGATCAACCGCCAGATGACTCACTATGCGGAGCATGTCGGACAGATTGTCTTTCTCGCGAAGCACTTTGCAGGCAGGGAGTGGCAGACGTTGAGCGTGGCCCGCAAACGGCCGGATAGTGGAGCGGAGGCCCGCGAGAGCCAGCCCGAAACGCCCGATAATCACAAAGTAAGATAAAAGGGAGTGCCGCGATCCGTCAGTGCCTGTGCCTTTTGGGGCTCTCCACGGCCTCCGGCCCAGCGGCCTACTTCAATTGCTTATCAAATGCGGCGACGAGGTCCACTGTCAGATTGGCTGCCGCAATAAAGAAATCCTTATCAATCCTTTCAAACGTGTCTGTAGGCTTGTGGTAGTCCTCGTGGTCCTCCACCCCCAGATAGATAAACGGCACTTTTGCCAGGTAGAAGTTGTAGTGGTCTGATTGATTGGTCCAGTCCTCGGGACCCGTACCCGGAACGTCGTGACCCAGCCGAAGCTTCAGATCGCCTCGCGCCTGGGCCGCCTGAACAATCGGTCTCAACGAAGGATTCTGATGTAAGCCGCTCGCAAATATCTCGCCCTTGCGGTTCCGACTGATCATGTCCAGATTGACATCGACGACCATCGCCTCCGGTTTTACCGGCGGGTCGACAAAGAACGCCTTCGATCCGAGAAGTCCACTCTCCTCCGCATCGAACGCTACAAAGAGAATCGAGTGCTCCGGTTGATGAGTTGCGAAATAACTCGCGGAGGCCAGCAACCCCGCAACTCCCGAAGCATTGTCATCGGCCCCGTGATAAATCTTCCCGTTTTTGATCCCAAGGTGGTCGAAGTGGGCCGTAACAACCAGGTATCTTTCAGGCGACTTACTGCCCTTCAAATAGCCCGCCAGGTTTACACCCTCTCGGCCGCCGGGCAGTGTAAATGGCCGGCGGAACGAATCACCGGTGCTGCCCATGGTGGCCAGCCTGAATCTCCCGGAACCGCGAGATAATGTACTCCTGTGCCTTTTTGCCGCCGGGTGTGGCCGCCTCGCGCCCTTCGAACGAATCGGAGGCCAGGGTCCTGTCATCATCGAGCAGCCTCGCGCTGTCGATCTTCGAAGGCTGTGCCAGGAATACGAAGAGAAGTATGGCAATCAGGTTCTTCATAGGTATCCTATCACCCGGGCTAGCCGGTATTACGCATGCCGGCCGCGATGCCATTGATCGTCAGAAGAATTGCGTATAACAGCTGCTCCTGGTCGGCAACATCTCCGGAACGCAGCCTTGCCAGAAGCTCGACCTGCAGATAGCTCATCGGGTCAACATAGGGGTTGCGCACGGCGATCGAACGTTGAAGCACCGGCGACTTGTCCAGCAACCGCCGCTCGCCTGTAATCATGAGCACAACCCGGCACGTGCGCTTGAATTCGTCTTCGAGCATTCCAAAAATGCGCCGGCCCAGGCTGCGATCGTCAATTCGCGCAGCATACTGCCGCGCAACCTGAAAATCGGCCTTCGCAAGAGTCATCTCAATATTTGAAATCGTGCTCTGAAAGAATGGCCACTCGCGATACATCGTTCTCAAGGCGCGAAGATTGCCGGGATTCGCGCGAACAAACGTCTCGAGCGCCGTACCGACTGCCAGCCAGCCCGGCAGCAGGTGGCGGCTCTGCGTCCAGCCGAAGACCCAGGGGATCGCACGCAGGTCCTCGAGACTGCGCGATCCCGCGTTTGCGCTTCGCCGGCCGCGAGCCGATACGGAGGAACTCGAGCTCTTCAACCGGCGTCGCCTTCGTGAAATAGTCGAGGAATCCTTCCGTCTCCCGAGTCAGGCGTCGATAGACCTCAAATGCCTCATTCGAGATGCGCTCCATTACCTCTTTCCATCTATCCAGCCTCTTCCCATCAACCTCCTTATGCGGAAGACTCGCCGCGATGACAGCAGCAGTCGTCAGTTCCAGGCTCCGCTGCGCTATTTCGGGCAGGCCGAACTTCGATGAGACAACCTCTCCCTGTTCAGTGATCTTGATGCGCCCGGCAACCGTGTTCTGCGGCTGCGCGAGAATTGCTTCATGGCTCGGCCCCCCGCCGCGGCCTACCGTGCCGCCCCGGCCGTGAAAGAGACGGAGGTCGATCCTGTGCGCGCGAGCGACATCCCAAAGACGTTCCTGGGCTTTGTAAAGCTCCCAGCTCGATGTCAGCATCCCGCCGTCCTTGTTGCTGTCTGAGTAGCCGATCATGACTTCCTGGAGCCGGCCGTGACGTCGCAGATAGTCTCCGTACATCCGATGTGAAAACAGCCTTTCCATGACATCGGGCGCCCGCCTCAAATCGTCGATCGTCTCAAACAGCGGCGCGACCGCGATGCGCGCGCTCTGAATTCCCGGACTGACAAGACCTGCCTGCTTGGCGAGCACAAGCACAGCCAGCAGGTCGCTGACTTGGCGAGTCATGCTGATGACGTAGGTTCGAATCGAGAGGGGACTGATCTCGTCGAGTGCGCGACGCGCAACCCTGAAGACGTTGAGCGTCTCGAGCGTCTCGGCGCTGTAGCTCGCATCCGCAGAGATCAGCGGTCGCGGAGACATGAGCTCTTCGGTCAGCCATGCAACTCGATCGTCCTCGTTCATCCGGCGGTAATCCGTCTGTGCACCGAGCGCTCGAGTCATCTCGGCCAGAGCGCTCGTGTGTCGTTCGCTGTGCTGGCGGAGGTCGAGACTGGCGAGATGAAGGTCGAAGCAGGCGACCTGGCGCATCAATCGATCCACGGCCTTACCGGCGTAGTCGGCGCCGTCGGAACGCAGCGAGTCCCGAATGAGGCGCAAGTCTTCCTGCAGCCTCTCCCCGGTCCGGTAGACTCGATCTCCAGAGTCACCCGCTTTCTCCGTACGAATGGACGCAGGCGGGCGCTCCAGCGCCGCGATTATCGGGAGGCCCGGTCGCGTCGAGATGAGCGCCCCGGAAGACTCTATGCGAAGGGCCTTGGCGAGGTCGCGATTGCGCTGCAGCGTGTTTTCGAGACGCGCATATATATAGGTAAGCTTCTGCCTATATGGCTCCTCAGGATTTCGCTGGGCCACCTCGGCTGCGGTCGCAGGAAAGTCACGGGCGTCAGCCTCGAGCGATTTCATCAGTTCTTCAGCCGGCGGCGTAAAGCGCGAGGATTCGCTCAGGCGGCGGCCAAGATCGGCAACAGCAGCGAGGTATTTGCGAAGCGCCAGCCGCTGATGAAGCAGCAATGTCTCCCAGGTGATCTCAGGCGTGACAAACGGGTTTCCGTCCCGATCGCCGCCTACCCATGAACCGAATCTCACTGGCGCCACGCCATCCTTCAAGCTGACGCCCGGGAAGTGGCGGGTCGACACTTCTCTCGATCTCCTCAAGGAGTGCGGGCAGGGCATCGAAGAGCGTTGCGTCGAAGTAGTAGAGGCTGTTGTTGACCTCATCGAGCACAGTCGGCCGAGCGTGTCGTACCTCATCTGTCTGCCAGACGCTCTCTACCTCGGCTGAGAGATTCGCGCGCAGGTCATCGCGCTGGCGCGGCGCGAGTTCCGGTGCCTCAATTGCGGTCAGCAGATCGGCGATGCGGCGGTGTTTTTCGAGAAGCGTCCGCCTCGCCGCCTCGGTCGGATGCGCAGTGAGGACAGGCTGAATATCGAGATGATCGAGAACTCTTTGAAGCTTAGTCCGGCTCTGCCTCGGCCGCCAGTTCGCGACAGCTCCTGGGCGAGCCGTCTGAACGATCCTCAACCGAGCCGCGCTGTGGTTGATCAGGAGTATGGCGTTCGTAGTAGCGCTTGCGCCTTATGCGGTGATGCTGCTCTGCGATGTTGACGAGCTGAAAATAGACGGCAAACGCTCGAATCACGCCGATCGCCTCATCCAGGGTGAGGCGCGGCCAGAAGACGCTTCAGACGGGCCTCCACTGCCGGATCATGCCTCGCGCGCAGCTGCTTGCAGAGAGCGCGCACGCGCTCTTCGGTCCTGAACAGCCGCTCGCCACCGAGGCGGCGCAGGGTCTCGCCGAGCAGGTCGCCGAGCAGGTGTATGTCGGCGCTCAGGGGAGCATCTTTGGATTGCTTCTTTGCCTTCATCCCATTTGCTTGCCGGGATCAACTCGCTATTTGATAATCGTCGCGCCATGAAACCACGAATCGCAATCTTTTTCACTGGCGGCACCATTTCGATGCGAGTCGATCCGCAGACTGGCGGCGCGATACCGGCCCTTTCGGGTGAAGAAATCATTGCCCTGGTACCGGGACTCGAGCAGGTCGCTGACTTCGACATCCACAATTTTGGCCGGCTGCCTGGACCGCATATGACGCCCCCAGCTCATGTTGGACCTCGCGCGAGCAGTCGAATCGCGGCTCTCAGACGCCGTTATCGCAGGCGTCGTAGTGACTCATGGACCGACACACTTGAGGAGACAGCCTACCTGCTCGACCTTGTCCTTAATACCGAAAAGCCCGTCATCTTCGTCGGAGCGATGCGCAACAGCTCTGAACTGAGTTGGGACGGTCCCGGCAACCTGCGCTCTGCCGTCGAGGGTGGCAGCGGCCGACAGCGCTCGAGGACTGGGTGTGCTTGTGGTCATGAGCGACCAGCTGATCGCGGCGAGCGAGGCAACCAAGACTCACACGGAATTGACCGATACCTTCCAGAGCCGCGACTTCGGTCCGTTCGGTATTGTAGACAAAGATCGCATTATTGTTACCCGCCGCCCCGCGCGGCGAGAGCATATAGCATGTGAAGTCCTCGAAGAGAGAGTTGATCTGGTCAAGGTCAGCGCCGGCAGCGATGGCCGCTTCATCGATTTCGCAATTGATACTGGAGCGAAGGGAATTGTCATCGAGGGACTCGGACGCGGCAATGTGACCGTGGCCACTCTTCCGGCGATTGAGAGAGCGGTCAAGGCGGGCCTTCCCGTGGTTATCACCTCGCGCTGTCCTCGCGGCAGGGTCCTCGACACCTATGCGTACGAGGGGGCGGGCAGGCAACTCAAACGCATGGGCAGTGATTCTCGGTGGGATTATTCCGAGTCACAAGGCGCGAATCAGGCTCATGCTCGGGTCTCGGCGCGGGATGGAATGTCGATCAGGTCCGTAAGTCGTTCGAAGGTGACTAGCCCACCAGCTTAGTATGGAGTGCGGCGACTTGTCGCCGCTTTTGATGTTAGGCACTGCAGCGACCTAACTCAAAAGCGGCGACAAGTCGCCGCACTCCATACTAAGAGTCAGCCCTGGGAATCGGTTGAAGTCTCCTGAATCAACTCAAGAACTGTCTGTGCAGCTCTCTCTGATGCGTGCGGCGCACCCAACTGTTCACGGACAAGTGCGAGGTCTTTCCTCATTTGCTCGCGGCGAGCATCGTCGTCAAGCAAATCGGCAATGTGAGTTGCGAGCGCTTCACCAGTCAATCGATCTTGTAAGAGCTCGGGAACGATATTGCGCCCCGCAATCAGGTTGGGCAGCGCGACAGATTCGACATTGATCATCGGCCAGAAGAGATTCCAGTCAAGCCAGGATGCGCGATAGATCACAACCATCGGCGCTCCAATAATGGCTGCTTCCAATGTAGCCGTGCCGCTGACGACTGCGCTCACGCGGCACGCGGCAAGCGCATTATATGTGTCGTCAAAGACGAGCCGCAGATTCTTGAAACCGCCAATTGCCGCCAACTGCTGCTCGGCCTCGAGACGAGCTGCGGTCGGTGCGAGCGCTACCGCAAATTGCAGATCCGGATGTGTCTTCTCGAGAAGTGTTACAGCCTCGAACACCACCGGCAGAATAAATCTCATGATCGAACGCCTGCTGCCCGGAAGAAGCGCGACTATTGGACGGCTCGTGTCAAAGCCGTGACGGCCACAGAATTCTTCCGCGCGTTGCCGTTACCTGCACCGTATCCACCAGTGGGTGTCCGACGTAGTCGACGTTGACGCCGGCGCGCTGATAGAAATCGCGCTCGAACGGGAGAATGACGATCATTCGATCAACGTTGCGTTTGATCGCCTTGACGCGATAGGTACGCCACGCCCATACCTGCGGACTGATGTAGTAGATCACCTTCTGGCCGTCGCGCTTGAGCCGATTCGAAAGCGGCATGTTGAAATCGGGCCAGTCAATCAGGACCACAGCGTCGGGTCGCCGTTCACGCGCGGCGCGACGTAAATCTCGGAAGCCTCGTAGGAAGGTTGGGAGCCTGGAGATAACTGCCGCTGCGCCCATGATGCCGACATCGTTGACGTCGAGGATTGTCTCGACACCGGCGGCGCGCATCTTGTCTCCGGCTGCGCCAAAGATCTGCCAGTCATCGTTCGGGCGCAGCGCGCGCAGGGCTCGGACAAGGCTCGCGCCATGCTTGTCGCCCGATGGCTCCCCGGCGACGATCATGATCGAGTGCTTTTGCGTAACATTGCCCTCAGGGGCAGGGCTTGTCCATGGAAGCAACCCGTGCCGTGCGGCGGCACGGGTAACATTTTCAAGCGGGCCGATGAAAGCGCAAAACGCAATCCTTGATGGTTACCGGCGCCAGACGGCGCCGGGCGGGCAGCGACAAGCCCTGCCCCTACAAGGTCACGGAATGAGTATGCTCCTCGGCTTGGGCTAATAGATCTCCGGCTCACCCGGCGGGCGAGTCCGCCAACGACGGTGAATCCAGAGCCACTGATCGGGATGCCGCCGGATCGCAGCCTCGAGCACCCTCGTGTACTGCGCGGTGTTGGCTATCACGTCCTCGCGCTGGTTGCCAGTTTCAATTATCGGGATCGGCGGCTCGAATCGCAGCTGGTGCTTACCCAATTGCTCATCCCAGATCAGGTAGCCCGGCACAACCAGCGCGCCGGTCCTCAAGGCAAGCGTAGCCACACCAGCTGTGGTACAGGCGCTCGTGCCGAAGAAATCACAAAAGACTCCCTCGTCGCGAGTCGTATTGAGATCGGCAAGAATCCCGACTACTCCACCGGACTTGAGAGTCTTCAATACCTCGCGAATCGAGCCGCGCTTGTCGATGCTTCGATTGCCATAGCTCAGACGGTAACGCTCTGCAAGCCCCTCAACCAGAGGATTGTCGACCTTTCGGGCAAGGAACGACATCGGGTACCCGTAAACGGAGTGAGCGAAGACGGAGAGCTCCCAGGCGCCAATGTGGCCCGTCAGCAGAACCACACCACGACCAGTCTTGAGTGCTTCCTCAAAGTGATTCAGACCTTCGTAGACGACAACTGAAGAGATGTTTTCGCGATTGAGACGCGGGAATTGACTGATCTCACCGAGAAGCCTCCCCAGGTTGCGGAAGCTTCCCTTCAGTATCCGCTGCCGCGCGCCCTCATCGAGTTCCGGATAGGCCAGCCTGAGATTGATCTCGGCATTCCTTCGAAGACGCGGAAAGAGAGCCCGCGCAAGGGCGCCTGTGGCCATACCCGCCCGCACCGCGATCGAGCGGGGCCAGACCCCGATGATTCCCAATAGAACGCGCGCCGCAGCGTACTCAATATATGTCCTGAGCGGGCTCCGCCGCGGTGCGTGCGAGTTTTCGGTCGATTGCTCCTGCACGCGCGCGCTCACCTGGTTCCGACCGCGCCGGCAAGTTGAAAGCGGACTTCACCGAAAATCTGGTGGATTGCTACATAGACCGGCAGACGCCTTGAGTCGGCGGTCAGATATGCCTGGGCTACGAGGAAGTTCCGTTCAGGAAGAATGACGTCGAGCTGCGTCGTCGCCACGGGTCCAAAGAGGCTGCTAATAGTCTCCTGCTTGATCGCCTTGACTGTCAGAGACTTCAAACGATGGTTTGCATCAAGATAGGCGAAGGTGCGTGACGTACCAATCTTCAGGTCCGCACTCCGCACATTATAGAAGAGCGACACGAGATCGAGCGTTTGGGGCTGCACCTTGACCGACGTTCCGTCACTCAGTTTGACGCTACCGCCCTTCCAGTCGAAATCAGCCCAGGTCTGACGGATACGCCGGCCCTCAATAAGCTTGAGATAGGTCTTCGTCGGAGAGAGTGCCTGCGCGTCTACATAGCTCGTCAGTTGAGTATCGACGTTGATCATCGAGCGCGCGATGCCGATTGTTGAGACCTCTCCAACCATCTCAAAGACCCGGTGATCACCGAGCTGGCCCTGCTGCCTGACCTCGAAGCTCGCCTTGCCGACCGATGCGAGACTCGCCCACGAGACGTCATAGTTGAGTCTCTCTCCAACGCAAAATGGGAGGTTGAGCTCATATTGAGACGGGATGTCGCCGCGTACCGAGTTGATGATCTCGTTCGGCGAAACTGACGTGCTGGGTACTGGTGGTTCGTAGGATTGAGAGGCTACAAAGCCTTTTGAGCCCGCACCGAGCGCCACGTTTGCGAGTTCCGCCCGGATCTCACCAAACGGAAGGCGAACCAGAATGAGGACCGGCATCCGCAGGCCATCTGCGGTGAAGTAGGCTCTGGCGTGATACTTATCACCGTGAGTGCGGGCTGTCAGTATCCACACGAACCGCATCGTAGCCGCCGGATTGCGTAATCACCCGCTCGTTTCCCTTGCTCTCAGCTGTAATGTCGATGATCTCTCTCCCGGTGAGCGCGCCGAACTGATAGACGGCACCGGGATGCAGATCTCTCACGCGAAGCGCATAGAGCAACGAAGGAAGATCAAACGTGTTTTGTGGGATGGCGACCGCCGAGCCGTCTGTGAAGCGGGCCTGGCCTCGTGCCTGATCGATGATCACCGTCTCGTCGGCATGGCTGGCACCGCGCCTGTTCGAAATGACCAGCCTGTAAGGCAGCATGGTTCCGGTTGCCACATACGAAGTGTATAGATCGTCGAGCTCGAGAAAGAGAGTACGCACGGCGCCGACGGTTGTTGCCCTCGTTCGCAGCTGGTAGCCGGGCCGGTCGAAGTAGGCCCCCTGCGAGACCAGCTCGAGCTCGAGCCTCGCCTGCCGTAACGAAGTTCGACCACGAGACATTGAAGGTCAGCTTTTCGCCTATTCTCAGCGAAGGCCCGTTCGATGGTCCGGGAGCCGGCGCAGTCGAAATGACCGGCTTAGGAGGTGGTGTAAGTCCTGACTGCTGTGCCGAAGACTGGAATTGCGGCGCGATCGCACCGGTAATCAGCGCAATGTAAGAAAAACGTCCGAATTGATCGCCACCGACATCAACAATAGTCCCACCTTGACGAGTACACTCTAACCTATCTATTAACCTCTCTTAAACGTTGGGCGAGGCTGCTTGTTCAACTTCTTCAAGCAATCTCCGGCCGCCTGAGCGCATCCGACGCACTGGTAATCGGACGGCCGACGACGATGAAGTCCGCACCCGCCCGAATCGCCTCACCCGCAGTCATAACCCGGCTCTGATCGTCAGCGCTCGGCTTCGATACAAATCCGCCAGGCCGTATGCCGGGCGTAAGTATAACAAATCCCGGCTTGCCGACGGCGTGGCGGACCGAGCGAATTTCGTGCGGCGAAGCGACAACTCCATCCAGGCCCGAGTTTGCCGAAAGTTTCGCCAGTCGGATCACCTGAGTCTCGGTCGTCCCGCCGAGGCCCAGTTCGACCAGCGTCTCGTCGTTCATGCCGTCAGAACTGTGACGCCAAGGACCAGAGGACATTGCCAGCCCTCCTTCGCAGCGGCCTCATTGAGGGCTTCCGAGGTCGCTCGCATCATCGCCGATCCACCGGAAGCGTGGACATTGAAGATCGCGACTCCCATCCTTGCCGCGGCGACTGCGGCCCGGGCCACTGTGTTCGGAATATCGTGAAACTTGATATCCAGAAAAACCTGCTCGCCCAGGCCGGTAATCCTCCTGACGATCTCAGGACCCTCGGCGGTGAAGAGCTGATTGCCGATTTTGAACATTCCCGCGAGACCGCGCAGTCGCTCGACGAGGTCCAGCGCTTTGACTTGCGCTGTCAACATCCAGTGCGATGACTAAGGGATTTCTGGCCATTTCAGTCACTCAGGGTAGCCGAAGCCCCAGTAGAGTTGCCGGGTTGACATAGACACCCTCCCATCGAAAAGCCACATGAAGATGGGGCCCGGTCACTCGTCCAGTGGCCCCGCTCCGGCCCAGGATCTGCCCGCGAGCGACGTGATCGCCCTCTTTGACCTTGAATTCGGAGAAATGCAGGTAGAGCGAGAGTAGGCCCTGGCCGTGGTCTATGACAACACAATTGCCTTCGAAGAACATCGGACGCGCGAGGATGACTGTCCCCGCATTCATCGCCGCCACCGGTGTCCCGGCAGGCGCGCGGTAGTCAAGGCCCTGATGGATGCTTTGCCGCTTACCATTGAAGGTGCGCTGTGTGCCGAAGCCTTCCGAAGTCGACGCGTCGACGGGAGCGGCAAAGTTACCGGACCACGTCCTTGTTGGTGTGACGGTCGCGAAAATCTGGCTCTTCAATTCCTGATCGCGTTTTATCTGCTCGAGCTGCTGGGCGCTTGGCTCTGTGAACTGGCGACCGACGCTCAGAGCAATGGTGTGATACGAGGCCTTGCCAATCGTCACCGGCTGGCTGAATGAAGTCTTGAGGCCGGTCTGTGTTACTGCCTCCAGGTGGAGCGGGTAACTGCCGGGTGGCTGATCGACGCCAACTCCGGCGAGCGCGAACCAGGAGCTCTTTTCGGAATCAAAATCGAAGAAGACTTTGTGGCCGAGCCAGGTGCCCGACAGGGACGTGAGCGGAGTGGCCGGAGCGACGCGAAAAAGACAAGGTGCGCCATTGACCAGCGCAGCGGGCTCCCAGGTGACCTCCATTCGAGGTGTCTGCAACAGGACAATGGCGAATAGCAAATGAACAAACATCAGCGATACTCTCCTGCGCACTGGACGTGCGCCGGACATTAGCCGTGCGGTGACTGCCGGAGCGTTGCCCGGCAAGCGATCGCGCCCCGTAAGGGGCGCATGACGGAGACCACGCCATGAATGTTTCACGAGACCACTCTGATTCAACCACGTACTGCGTGTTCTGGTCTAGCGCCCTTCCAGGGCGCGGTCCGCCTTCGTCCATTTCCATAGCCGGTGGTTTCACCACCTGGCTAATATCCTCGCGCAGTCCCTGCGCAGGAATGACGCGGCCTTTGCTCGCTCTACTGATCTGGAGATACCCGCTCCTACGGCGCGGAGGAGACAGCCCTGCCCCTACACGTTCCTGGTCAAGCTTCCACTGTGCCCACCAGAGCGCTGATGCTCTCCAATCCGTGGAGCCGGCAATACTCCCCAAGACCGTCGACAATCTTCATTGATGCCTTCGGATCATAGAAATTGGCCGTTCCCACCTGCACCGCTGACGCTCCTGCAATGATGAACTCGAGTGCGTCCTCGACTGCCGCGACGCCTCCTATGCCGATCACCGGAATCTTCACCGCGCGAGAAGCCTGAAAGACACATCTCACGGCAATCGGCTTGATCGCCGGTCCCGAAAGGCCTCCCGTTGCGTTGGCCAGTCGCGGCCGCCGCGTGTGAATGTCGATCGCCATTCCTACAGCGGTGTTGATCAGCGTCAGCGCATCCGCTCCGGCATCTTCCACAGCACGAGCCACGAGCGCAATGTCAGTGACGTTTGGTGAGAGCTTGACGAATACCGGGCGCCGCGAGGCACGCTTCACCGCGGTGGTCACCTCGGCTGCAAGCTGAGGGTCGTTGGCAAACGATTCTCCTCCCGCCTTCACATTCGGGCAGGAGATGTTGAGCTCATAAGCGTCGATCCCGTCGGCTTCCTCGAGGATACCTATTGCATCTACATATTCGTCTACGGTGTAGCCAAAGACATTCGGAATGATCCTCGTATCGTAGCTCCGAAGCGCGGGCAGTTTCTCGTCAATGAACGCGCGGGCGCCGATATTTTGCAGACCGATGGCATTGAGCATGCCCCCATGAGTCTCGACTATGCGCACGGGCACGTTACCGCGCATAGGACGTGCCGAAAGTCCCTTGGTGCAAATACCGCCAAGCCGGTTGAGATCGATGAGCTCCGCCATATCGAGGCCGTAGCCGCAGGTTCCGCTGGCGGTCAACACGGGATTGTTGAAGCAGACACCGGCGATATCGATCTGAAGAGGATTCTCTTGCACTTCAAGCCCAGTGAAGGTCGTGACTCCAGAAGACCGGACCATCCGTACAGACCTTCTTGTAGGAGAAGCCTTCCGGCGTCTCGTCCCTTACGGCGACGGCGCAGCCAACGCAGATGCCGAAACCACAGGCCATCGGCGATTCGAGCGAGAGCTGGGCCCGGACGCCCGACTTTTCTGCAATCTCCGAGACTCTATGAAGCATCGCGTCCGGCCCACAGGCAAAGATGATCGATGAACTGTTCCTCTTGTCAGCGAGATATTCTTCAGCCAGCGCAGTGACGAAGCCCTTGCTTCCATAGCTCCCATCGATCGTTGCGCAACCGATATTCTTCTGGCCAAGCAGTCTTCGAAAATCCTTGAGACCGCAAAGATCGTCGACACTGGCGCCTCCGATCAGAAGACGAGTCGGAACGAAACGCTGCCGCAGCTCTTCGGCGAGCATGTAGAGAGCGGCTGAACCGACGCCGCCGGCAACGAGGAGTGCCTCGCGTCCCTTCGCGGCATCTATGTCAAAGGTATTGCCCAGAGATCCGAGGAAACTGACGTGTCCGCCAGGCAGGAGCGTCGAGAGCGCGCGGGTCCCCCTGCCGAGTATCTGGTAGATGAACTCAACCTTTGTTCCATTCGATGAGGGCTCGACCTGGTAGTAAGCCATTGCCCGCCTGAGCAGCGGCTCGAAGCTTGAGCTCGGCTTGAGCATTGCGAATTGGCCTGGGAGTGCGGGAATGGGCTTGTCGAGAATCAGTCGAAGCCGGCCATAGCTGCGCGCAGAGGCCGATATGAGCTGGTCATTCCGCTCGACGATAGCAATCGTCTCGATCAAATGGAATCTCCGTTGCCGAGTCTAGCAGATGGCGCCGCAAAAAGAGAACCGGGCCAGTTATGCTTCCGCACCTTGTGTTTTTTTGTGGCTCCGGACGCTCCATGCCATAGTCCCGCCCGGCTCAAATTCCAGGAAAGGCCCCGGAGATGCACTTCAATGAGAAAGCCATGGTCATGTCGTCGGCCGACATTGGCCGCGTCATGGCGCGCCTGGCATCGCAGGTCGTAGAGAGTAATCCCGACCTCGACAACGTACTGCTGGTTGGAATTCGGCGCCGCGGCGTCCCGCTCGCTGAGCGGCTGGCTGCCAAGATTGCCGAGCTCAATGGCGTAACTGTAGCCACGGGAGCGCTCGACATCACCCTCTACCGCGACGACTTGAGCACTGTCGGAGATCGCCCGATCGTCAACAAGACTGAACTGCCGGCCGATGTCACCGGCAGAACGATCATTCTCGTAGACGATGTGCTCTACACCGGACGCACGGTGCGAGCCGCGCTCGACGAGTTGATCGATTTTGGGCGGCCCCGGCGTGTTCAGCTCGCAGTGCTTGTGGATCGCGGTCATCGCGAGCTGCCCATCCAGGCCGACTACATTGGAAAGACCGTAACGACGACGGAAGAAGAGATTGTCAAGGTGATGCTTCCGGAGTTCGATGAAGAAGAGCAGGTGATCGTCGTCGAACGAGACTGAGAACCTGACGATTTCTTCTTTGCGTCTTTTGGCGTCTTTGCGCGAGAAGTATCTCGCGGCGAGGCCTTGTGCGAAATACTCTTCGCGCAAAGACGCCAAGACGCAAAGAAAGACGCAAAGAAGAGTAATCTCAACCCTGACCGGGTAGCGCCGCTCGCGAGCCTGGGTTGCTTGAAAGTGCCGCTCCAGCGAAAAGACCTCCTCGGGATCGCCGACCTAACCGTCGAGGAGATCAATCTGATCCTCGACACAGCCGAGACTTTCCGCGACGTCAGCCGCCGTCAGATCAAGAAGGTTCCAACCCTGCGTGGGAAGACGGTCATCAATCTCTTCTTCGAGGCTTCGACACGAACCCGAACAAGCTTCGAGATAGCCGCCAAACGGCTCTCTGCCGACTCGATCAACATCTCGGCCTCGACCTCCAGCGTAGTCAAAGGCGAGACTCTCATCGATACGGCGCGCAATCTTCAGGCTATGGCGCCCGACGCGATTGTCATTCGACACTCGTCATCCGGCGCGCCGCACCAGATCGCTAAGGTAGTCAGTGCCGGAGTGATCAACGCCGGAGATGGCGCTCACGAACATCCCACTCAGGCTCTGCTCGACGCCCTGACAGTTCGCCTGCAGAAGGGCGGCCTGGCCGGTCTCAAGGTGGCGATCATCGGCGACGTTCTGCATAGCCGGGTCGCGAGGTCTGACGCGCATCTCTTCGCGCGTCTCGGCTCACATGTTGTGCTGGCCGGCCCGAGGACTCTTCTGCCGTACGGATTTGAGCGCCAGGTTAAGGGCGGCGAAGGCTCGGTCACCCTTGCTGACAACGTCGGCGAGGCTCTTGCCGATGCTGACGTGGTGATCATGCTTCGCATCCAGCTCGAACGGCAGGAGGGTGGGTTCTTTCCTTCTTTACGCGAGTATTCGATTCACTATGGGCTGAACCGGAAGAGACTCGCCATGGCCCGGAAGGATGTGGTGGTGCTGCATCCGGGTCCGATCAATCGTGGCATCGAGATCGATTCGGATGTTGCCGATGGACCCTTCTCTCTGATACTCGACCAGGTCAATAACGGAGTTGCCGTGCGAATGGCAGTGTTATATTTGCTCGCCGGAGGTATCGAATAGCGCATTGAGGAAGGAGGCGATATGGGTTCTGCACAAGTTCAGGGAATGTTGTGGGGTGCAGCGGCTCAGGACTGGGCTGCCTTCCAGGAAGCGACGTCCATGCCGCTGTGGACCGATGTTCTGCGTGCGGCCGGCGCCGGTCACGGAATCAGAATCCTCGACGCCGGATGCGGTGCCGGAGGCGCGAGCGTGCTTGCAGCGCAGCTGGGTTGCAACGTCACAGGTGCAGACGCATCGCCAGCGCTGCTCACTATCGCAAGGCAGCGCCTCCCCGCCGCGCGCTTCGAAGAGGCCGACATCGAGGCGCTTCCATTTGCTGACGGCGCGTTCGATGCAGTGATTGCGGTCAACTCCGTGATGTACGCGTCCGACATGGGAGCGGCGGTAGAAGAACTGGCTCGCGTCACGGCACCCGGAGGCAAGGTGGTGATCACCAGCTGGGGACCACCGGAGAAGTGTGACGTTGCGGATGTGCTCAAGGCTGTTGGCAAGACTTTACCGGACAAGCCGCCTGGCGGAGGCCCGTTCGCGCTTTCCACCCCGGACGCGCTCAACAATCTGCTCTCTCAAGCGGGACTTAAACCGCATGAGCATGGCGAGACGAAATGCGATTTTATGTATCAGAATTTTGAGGTCTGCTGGCGGGCCTTTTCGTCGGCCGGGCCTGTGCAGGGAGCGATTCGGGCAGTCGGCAATGAGGTGGTTCGGAGCGCAATCGAGCGTGCTGTTCGCAGTTTCACAACGGAATCCGGATCGGTAATCCTGCAGAACGTCTTCGCCTGGGCATCAGGAATTGCGGGCGAGTAGGCACAAAAAACGCAAAAACACGAAAGGGCTTGTGGGCTCACTTCTGATTCGAAACGGCACTGTCATCGATCCGGCGCAGGGGCTGGAGTCGCGACGCCACGTCGTCATCCGCGACGGGTTGATCGAATTGATCACCGAATCCGATAAAGACGAGAGACTTCGACGAGGTCTTCGAAGCCCAGGGGCATGATGGTGGCCCCTGGATTCATCGATCTCCACGTCCATCTGCGAGAGCCCGGCTTCGAATACAAGGAGACGATCGAGTCAGGCGCGCGAGCCGCAGTGGCAGGGGGCTTCACTTCAATCTGCTGCATGCCGAATACCAATCCGGTCAATGACAACGCCTCGGTCACCGGCTTCATTCGTGAGAGGGCCCGAGCCGCGGGGCTGGCCAATGTCTATCCCATCGGTGCGATTACTCAGGGATCAAAAGGCGCGCAGCTGGCAGAGATTGGAGAGATGAGGGGCGCCGGCATCGTCGCCATCAGCGATGACGGCAAGGCCGTCAACGACGCCAACCTCATGCGACGCGCGATGGAGTATGCCCAGGATTTTGGGTTGGCCGTGGTTGATCACTGCGAGGATGGCCATCTCGCATCCGGTTGGGCGATGCACGAGGGTGAATACTCGGCTCTGCTCGGTCTGCGGGGAATGAGTGGCGCTGCCGAGGACCTTCATGTGGCCCGGGATATCCGGCTCGCAGAATTGACCGGCGCGCGCCTCCATATTGCGCACATCTCGACAGCAAAGTCCGTCGCCCTCGTACGTGAGGCGAGGTCACGTGGAGTCACCGTTACCTGCGAAGTCACACCTCACCATTTCACTCTGACCGATGCCGAGGTCCACCACAGCGGCTACAGCACGAACACAAAGATGGCCCCGCCGCTCCGTCCGCAACAGGACCTCGAGAGCGTCATCGAGGGGCTTCGCGACGGGACGATCGACGCGATAGCCACTGATCATGCTCCGCATCACGCAAACGAGAAGATGCTCGAGTTCGATCACGCTCCGTTTGGCGTGGTGGGGCTCGAGACGGCCGTCCCTCTGGCGCTCGACCGGCTCGTTCATCGAGGCGTGATATCACTCGCCAGAATGGTGGAGCTCTTCACCACCGGGCCGTCAAGGATATTCAACCTCAATCGGGGAAGTCTGAAGCCCGGCTCTCCAGCGGACGTGACAATCTTCGATCCCGAGCGTAATGGTCAAAATCGACTCATCGACCTTTCAATCCAAGAGCAGGAATACTCCATTTGAAGGATGGGAGCTCAAAGGCTCGAGCGTAGCTACGATCGTGGGTGGCCGGCTTGTCTGGTCGAAGAAGTAGCCACAAAGAAGCACAAAAGACACAAATCTCTAGTAGCGGTATCACCGATATCGTAACCAGTACCGGCGGCAGACGGAGCAAAGACTTGGGGCGGGCAGGGACCTAGAGGCTGTCGCAATGATCATTACGGCATCCCGAAGGGATGCAGGTAGTCCGGGAAGGAGCTCAGCCACAGGAATGCACATGAAGGACCCACGCGCCCTGAAAGGGCGCGAGACCTCTCCCGATTGACCATATTGTTGGTCCGGTCCTCCAGGACGCGGTTTTTCTTCGCGCCGCTACCCGGACGCGCTTCGCTTGCCCCGGGCTACCTTCTCGCATCCCTTCGGGATGCACAGAATGGACCACCGGCAATTGTGGGACGGTCTCCAAGCCCTGCCCGTCCCGTGCCGTCTGGCGCCGGTAATCTGTAGTCTACTAGTCCTTTTTGTGTCTTCTGTGCCTTTTCGTGGCTCCTACCGTGTCGGCGTGATGACTACGTTTCGGAACCAGACCTTACCGTGATCACCCTGCAGCATGAGCGGTCCTGGCGTGCCCTCAGCGCTATCGAGAGCACCGCCGGTGATCCCTGGAATCTCCTGGCGATCGATGATTGTCTTGCCATCCTGTACAACAGTCACCTGGCGGCCTAAGAGAGTGATGTCGTAGCTCTGCCACTCGCCGGCCTTCTTCGACTGATTTGACGTCGGCGTCAGGAATCCGTAAACCCCTCCCATATTGTGGCTCTCGGTCTGCTTGCCGAAGTCGTCCTGAATCTGCACTTCATAGCGCCCGCGCAGATAGACTCCACTGTTACTCTCGGCAAGGATTCTGAATTCGAGATGCAGCTTGAAGTCCTTGAACTTTTGATCGCTGATGATGTCGACGCAGGGAACCGCATTGGTCATGCTTCCCTGATCAATGCTAAAGCATCCGGGACTCTTCTCACTCCTCAACTTCCATCCTGTGAGATCGTGGCCATTGAAGAGCGTTATGGGCTGTCCCCATTGCGGGTTTGACGGGGTCTTCAACTCGGGTGCACGCACGCCCGTCCAGGTAATCGGCTTGCCATCCTCGCTCTCTGAGGTGCCGGTCAACTTTCCGCCGGCAAGCTTGCCTTTGAAGACAAGATCATTCTTCTGGTGTTCGAATTGCGGCGGCAGGCTGAACATCAGATTCCCCGAGCTGAACTCCAGCTTGATTATGGGTCGCACGCTTCCGAAATGGCCGACAAAACGTCCGGTCAATTGACCGCCTGCGCCGGCGGTAACCTCCAACCATGATGGATAGACCGAATCTGTTCCCTGGACGGTCAAATCCCAGCGTCCGGCAAGCGGCGTCTGAGCGGCACGGGATGAAAACAGAGCGGGGCCGGAAATCACGAGAATGAGAACCAGCGTCGCGATTCTAAGCATTGGTGTTCTCCTGTTTTGTCGTCGGATGTCAGGCACATTCTGCGCGAACAGGCCCGTAGAATCAATGAGATGGCCATCTTTCGCGTCTCCCGGCGCATGTCGACAATTTCGAGACACTCTGAAGCAGGAATTGGTTACTTGTTATCTGAGCCAGGTGGTTTGTTAATCCACCCCGCAGTGACCACGGTTTTAGGGTCCCGTGATCTCACTTCTCAGATGGGAGCGACTTCAAATACTCAACCACGTCCGTCTTCTCCTGGCCAGTCAGACCAAGACTGAAATGAGTGTTGTAGTGATTTACAACATCAAGCAGCGTCGCAAAGCGACCGTCATGAAAGTAGCGGCCCTTATTCCCGGTCTTCATGAATTTTCCGTTTTCGCGAACGAAGATTCCGGCCAGATTCATGGTCTTGTACATGTGGTCGGGCGCTCGGTCTGCCTCAAAGCTGTCGATACCAATTTCATCGGGTGTATGCAGATTCCAACCAGGCTCAGTCCAGAGCGGCTCGACGTGACAGTTGTTGCATTGGGCCTTGCCGCTGAAAAGCGCATCTCCCCGTGTGGCGGCAGCAGCGTCGAAGTCTTTGCCCGGCTCAGGGCTCGGTGCTGGTAGGGCGAGTTGATAGAAATGAAGCGCAGGCAGCTTCTTTGTAATCCGATCATCATCAGGATTGATTTTGGGCAGATCTCCCAGGTTATGTGCCGCCGCGAGTGGAAATTGACCCGCGTCATTCAAACGAGGATCAAAGAACCTGCCGGTGCCATGCATTTCAAGGTTGGCGACCAGCGCGTTCCAGTAGGTTACTGTTCCCCACGCTCCAGTCCAGGCATGCTGATTGTAGCCGGCCAGACCATAAGCATTCGGAATCAACGTCGCGCCATTAATATTCCGCGCAGTCACCACTCCATCAGTGACCTGCGCAGCATTGAATCTCTTGCCGTCCAGGAACATCTCAGCGTCGAACTTGCCTGGACCCCATGTAACGAGCGTTCCCACGAGGGTCTGAACGCTGATGCCCAGGGAATCTGCCATCGGTTGTAGGTTGGGGGCAGCCATTACGATAGCTCCTATATCGATATCGCGATTGGCCCACCCATCGAGACGATGGCCGAAACCCGGCATGAGTGAGTCATCGACCGTCGAATGGCAGAGCGCGCAGGTCAGCCCTACCGACTTCAATGTGTTGCCGTCGAAAATTCCGTTAAGACCTATGACGGCGTTGGCTCTGAGCAATGCCAGCGTGCTGGCGGGATCATTGAAATCGATGTGTCCATTCTTGATACTGTCCTGAATACTCGGCTGGAATATTATCAACATCAAACTTCAGGCCGAGATTCAACGCTGTTGTCGGACTGAAGCCCTGACCGACTCCGCCAAAGTTAACTCCTGCGATTGCCTGATGGAGTTTCAGCGTGTCGCCCCAGAAAGCCTCATCACCAAAAGTATCGTAGCGGAAGGTTTGCCGACCTTCTTTGAGCATGTTTGCAGCGTTGGCATCGACTGCATCATTAACGCTCTTCAGCGTTCGGCTTGGAGCTTTCTGCGAAGCTTTGCCCAGGGCGCTATCGTGATTGATGAAGAGCGTACCGGCACCAAATCCGGCTAGTAGCGTGATTGCCAGGGATAGGAACCTCGTGACCGGTACACGTGGGCGGATTACTTCCCCTTCACAGTCTGTTCTGCTGTCTGGTTTATCGTTCCCTGCGGACATACCACCTCCTAGTTAAGGCGTGTTCGAGCACTTGTTTGAGGCGATCGGGCTTGAAAGGCCCGCATGGACACCCAATTTCCAAAAGCGCAATCAGGGCCTTGTGGGCGGTGGATAAACTGGAAGCTGAGTAACAGCAAGGCGCGTACCTCAGCATCGTCCATCTTCAAACGATTGATCAGCTATAACTTCACCCATTTCAGGGTTTCCGCTGACTGTCTCAATTCCCAACATTGTCTCAAGAGTTCGGTCGAGATTGTAACACCGTATCGGACGCTCGGCACAGGTCGGCCCGCTAAGCTTGGCAAGTAGCGCTTCTTGACACTCCAGCGGCGCGAAGGTAGACTCTCGCCGCATTTCCGCCATTGGCGCCATTGATCAGAATCTCCGACCTTGATTAGGAGGGCTCGTCCTTAATGCCGGTCTTTAATGGAGTGGAAACGCCGTCCGACGGACAGGCTATCAGCATCCGTGACGGTCGTGTAGAAGTGCCGAAGAACCCCATCATCCCCTTCATCGAGGGTGACGGCACGGGTCCTGACATCTGGCGCGCATCGCAGAGGATTTTCGATGCCGCGGTGGCGAAGGCTTACGGCGGTGAAAAGCGGATCGTCTGGTACGAAATATTTGCGGGCGAGAAGGCCAATAAGCGCTTTAGTGAGTGGCTGCCAAAAGGAACTCTCGACGCGATTCAGCATTTCGCGATTGCCATCAAAGGGCCGCTGACGACTCCCGTAGGAGGAGGCATCCGTTCGCTCAATGTGACATTGCGCCAGGTCCTTAATCTCTATGCCTGTGTGCGGCCGGTTCGCTATTTCAAGGGCGTGCCGTCGCCGGTCTCGAGCCCTGAGCTTCTTGACGTTGTCATCTTCCGTGAGAACACTGAAGATGTTTACGCCGGCATCGAGTTTCAGGAAGGTTCGGACCGCGCCGCCAAGCTCATCGACTTCCTCAGCGGTTTTGGGTACGAGATCAAAGCTGATTCGGGCATTGGCATCAAACCAATTTCAGCGACGGCGACCAAGAACCTTGTCCGGCGCGCGATCAGCTACGCGCTCAGCCATGGGCGGAAGGTGGTCACCCTCGTGCACAAAGGCAACATCATGAAGTACACCGAGGGAGCCTTTCGTGACTGGGGCTACGAACTTGCCAAGGCAGAGTTTCGCGACAAGATTGTTACGGAGGCCGAAGTCAATGAGCAGCACGGCGGAAGCCTGCCCGAGGGGAAGCTACTGATTAACGATCGCATCGCCGACTCAATGTTTCAACAACTGCTGCTGAGGCCGAGTGAGTATGCCGTGCTCGCGACGCCAAACCTTAATGGAGACTACCTGTCGGATGCCGCGGCGGCGCAGGTGGGTGGACTCGGCATGGCGCCGGGAGCCAACATCGGTGACAACGCAGCAGTTTTTGAGGCGACGCATGGCACGGCTCCCAAGTATGCCGGTCTCGATGCCGTCAATCCTTCATCAGTGGTCCTGTCGGGAGTCATGATGCTCGAGCACATGGGATGGGACGAAGCCGGAGAGCTGATTACCCAGGGAATCGTCAAGACAATTGACCAGAAGCGCGTGACATATGACCTCGAACGCCAGATGAAGGGCGCGACGAAGCTCAAGACGAGTGAGTTTGCCGACGCGATCATTGAGAACATGGAGTAGCCACAGAGTATGGGTCGAAAGAAGATTACAGTCGTAGGCGCTGGTAACGTGGGAGCGACGACGGCTCACCGGCTGGTTGACAAGGAGCTCGGTGACGTTGTCCTGGTAGATATCATCGAGGGCATGCCCCAGGGCAAGGCCCTCGACCTGCCGAATCCGGCCCCATCGAACGTTATGACTGCCGCCTCATTGGGACCAACGGTTATCGCGAAACCGCCAGTTCAGATGTCGTTGTCATCACCTCGGGCATACTGTCGACCGGCTTTACCAAGAGCCCCTGGCCAGTGGGCAACGACAAAATTTTGATCCCTTTTTCCTGCGCGAACTCATCCATCGCAATTTTTTGCGAAAGATAGCCGTAATAGGCGTAGTCATCGAGAAGCACAAATGCGCCCGGGACGAGACGCTCCCAAAAGAAGTGGAGCGCTGCAATCTCGGGCGCCGAACAATTCATATCGAGATGCAGGTAGGCGATCTTCTCAGCGCGAACCTGCTGCAGAGTTTCCGGAATCGATCCTTCGATGAGAGAGACATTTTTCCATTGAGAAAAATTCGCCCGCACTTCTTCGATCCCCTGGACATAAAAGCCCGAATCCAGGCTCTTTCTGTTTTTCTCCACTGCGCCTGAAGCCCTGTCTGCGGATGAAACAAACCGTTCATCCAGGCCGCGAAAAGTATCCAGCAGATAAAACTGTTTTCCCAAGGAATCCCAGTTCAGATAATCCATGATCGTTGAGGAGAGGAAACCTCGGTTCACGCCACACTCGACGAAGTCTCCTTGAGTCGAGCGGCGCAGGCAGCCGCCCACAGACCGATGTGAACCCGCCAGTGCCATCGATAATCGTCGCCCGCGGCGCGAACACCGCGCTCGTAAGCTCTTCGAAAAACTGGATCGTCCATGAATTCATGATTGTGAATCGATCGCAGTCCGTCCTGATCGTAGACATGGCCTTCCGCGTGCGAGAAATCGGCAGAAGCCGCCGGTGCTGAAGGAGCGATATTTTCGCCTTTGTTTTTCGCAAGCGCCTTGGCAAGCCCTGCATTCCAAGTGAGAGGTTTGTTCTTGAACCATCCCAATCAAACTTTGGCGCGGCGAAAAGCGCCCATGTTTGCCTGGGATGTTTCCAATCCAAAAGTTCAAATCGCAAACCTGCTTCTGCCGCGGCGTGTCTCATTGTCGCTGGCCTGTAATTCACGCATTCGGGATAGACCCACCCTTGGTCGGCGCGTCTTCCTCCCCGGGTAAAAACGTGGCGATCAAAGCTCCATCTTCAGCAAGCGAGTTTGAAATTGCGGACAGCCAATTTTTGATCAGATCCAGTCCGCAGTGACTAAAGATCGATTGAGCCAGAGCGAAAGCGAATGGGCCTTTTGCCTGGGCAATTGTCTCCGGTGAATCGGAAAAAAAGAATGTCGGGCGTTTGATTTCCAACAACGCCTCCCCGATCTCCCGCTTAATTCCTTCCTTGACCAGCCATTTATTCGGCTCAACGCCAAAATACTTTCCGCGATTGAGATAAGGAATTAACAAGCGGCCGATCCGAAGAGAACCGCATCCCACGTCGAGCAGCGAATGATGCTGCCGCAGACCCAGCGTGGTCAAGAGATTGAACGCCATCGCTGCGATCAAGTCGTAATCGTCCGGAGGACCGACATACGCGCGGTAATGCGCGTCCCCGGGCTTGAGACCGACGCCCATCCAAACTTTCCTGAGGAAGGTCCATATTACTTCACGCGCTTTCAGGCTGGCGCCGGTCAAAGCCCTTCAATGCGTCCTGTGGTTGATCGGGAAAGCCGACGACGCCGTGCGAGAGATCGAACTGATAGATGCGCATTCGTGGGCGTTCGCGGAAAGGGAATGCGCGCAGCTTGTCGCCATCAAGGGCGTCTATCGCGCCCGGTACCAGGCACGCTTGCACACCCAAAGCGTGGAGTTCGTTTCTGATCTTAGAATCCGACGCGACGCAACTCGACAACTCGTTGGGGTCTCGCCTGAGATTGAAAAGCTGTTCCCGGCCACCGTTCGCCATGAAAATATATTTCCACTCGTCGGTCACGACCATGAGTTTGAAATCGTGTGAGCCGGGCGGTTCAACCATACCAATAAGATAATCACGCGGCGCGCACTCGCCTCGCAGCATTTTCAAAACGTTCGTGCCCTCCCGCACGTCGCACTCGCCAGCCGCCTCAGTCGCGATTCCGAACAAGTCCGCGAGGCTGATTAACTCATTCCGCATAGCTCCCGCCGGTAACAGCGCCGGCCAACTGAGCAGGAGAGGAACACGGCATGCAGCCTCAAAGAAGTTTTGTTTCTGCCAGCCGTGATGATCGCCCATAAGATCGCCATGGTCCGAAAAAAAGCAGATAAGGACATTCTCCGAGTTCGGTCGCGCTTCGACAGCATCAAGTATTCGACCAAGACAATGATCCAGATAACTGATCTCCCCGTAGTATCGCGCCTTGACGATTCGTGCCAGTGGCGGGTTGATCGCATCCGCCCAAATGGCATATCGCATGAATGGAATCTCTTCATCCAGCTGATCTTCCTCGACGCTGCCGTAAACGGGGTTCGGCATTTGATCTGGATTGTACATCCGGTTGAAAGGAATTGGCGGAGCGAGCGGCGGATGCGGTCCGACGAATGATACGAACCCGAAAAAAGGCCGTGAGTAATCTGAGTTTGTAATCTCCTGCACGGCTCGATCGGCGTCCCACCACTCAACACCTAGCTCTGCCGGAAGCGGACTACGCTGCGGTAGGTAAAACATCTCGGTGCGCTCCCCAAACGGCTGCTCTAGGAAATCGAACGCTGAATGCTCCCTCGTCAGCCATGAACCGTAGTCGTCGCCTTCGCGAGCTGGCGGATGGTAAGTCTCTTCGCTGCGCCAAAGCCTTTCGTAGCCGACATCTTCATTCCAGGGATACGTATGGAACTTCCCGATTCCGAAAGTCCGGTATCCGAGGCGCGACATTGTGCGTGCCAGATACGGTCCGCAACGCGCTTCCATTTCAGCGGCCTGCCCCGCCGCCGGCTTTGGTTTTGCATTGCTGAAGGCGCGCGTGGTTAGTGGTTCGCATCCTGTACGGATCGTGTACCGCGCGGGGATGCAAATCGGACAAGTCGCGTATGCCTTAGAAAAGCTGAGTCCCCTGCGCACGAGTCGATCGAGATTAGGAGTGTAAATGTGGGAGTTACCGAGCGCAGTGATGGTATCGAACCGTTGCTGGTCCGTCATGATAAACAGTATATCCGGCCGGGTTAGGGACATTTTTGTGATGGTCTCGCTGCGAGCACCTGAATTCGACAGGCAAATCCGCCTGCTAGCTATCTCATAAATGTCATTCCTTGAGCGAAGCGAAGAATCTCTGATCATTTCGGGATGCAATCTTTCGCGGAACAGTCCAGAGATGTTTCGCCTCGCTCAACACGACAGCGGCATTAACGAAATGATCTTGATTAGCTCACGCTAGACGAGTTCGCGGTCCGTCAGGCGACGGAAAGCTTCGAGGTATTTCGCCGACGTTTTCTCGATCACATCGTTCGGCAGACGCGGCGCAGGCGGAGTTTTGTTCCAGTCGAGCGTCTCAAGATAATCGCGCACGAACTGTTTATCGAAGCTGGGCGGGCTCTGACCGACGACGTATTCATTTTTCGGCCAAAAGCGCGAAGAGTCCGGCGTGAGGCATTCGTCGATCAAAAGCAATTCTCCATCGACGATGCCAAACTCGAATTTCGTGTCTGCGACGATAATTCCCTTCTGTGCGGCGTGCTCGAGGCCGCGCGAATAGATTTCGAGACTTAACTTTTTCACGCGGTTGGCGATTTCGTCGCCGAGAATCTGAGCGCATCGTTTCATATCGATGTTCTCGTCATGACCTTGCTCTGCCTTTGTCGCCGGTGTGAAGATCGGCTCCGGCAATTGTGAAGCCAGCTCTAACCCGGAGGGCAATTTTATTCCGCAAACGCTCTGCGATTCCTGATATTCTTTCCAACCGGATCCAGCAAGATAACCGCGCACCACGCATTCCACCGCGAGCGGCGTCGTTTTCCTCACGATTATCGAACGCCCTGCGAGTTGGTCGCGAAGCGGTTGCAACTCCTTCGGGAACTTTTCGAAATTCGCCGTCACAAGGTGATTCTCGATCGTCTCGAAGCGCTTGAACCAAAACGCAGAAATTTGATTGAGGACCGCGCCCTTGTGCGGAATCGGGTCGGGCAGGATCACATCGAAAGCCGAGATGCGATCGGTTACGACAAACAGTAGCGTGTCGCCAAGGTCAAAGACTTCGCGCACCTTGCCGCTGCGCAGTTTTTTGATTCCGGGAAGGTCGACGGAGGATTGTGGGGTGGTTTGCATATGCGTAGTGATTAGTGAGACGTGAGAGATGAGAAGCGATCGGCGTAATTACCTCTCACTAATCACTTCTCACGTTACACACTTCATTTGAAACCATGGCCGGAATTGTTGTCAAACCGCGGGCGCGAATATTACACGGACACGATTGGGTATTTTCCAGCGAAGTGCTGAAAGTCTTTGGAAAACCGGCGGATGGCGATGTCATTTCCCTCAAGGACGGCAAGGATCGTCTGATCGGCAGTGCGATCTACAATTCCAAGTCGCAAATTGTGGCGCGCCGTTTTTCGCGTCGGAAACAGGAAATGGACCTGGATTTCTTCAAACGGCGCATCGCGCAAGCAGCAGAATACCGTATTCGGCGGGGCGTCGATCCAAGGCTTTGCCGGGTTGTCTGGAGCGAAAGCGACGGATTGCCGGGGTTAATTCATCGACAGGTATGGCGATCATTTCGTGATGCAGGCGCTCACGCTCGGCGATCGACATTCGAAGAGATTTGGTCGCCAATGCGATTATTGATCTTTTTGGGAACGCCACGATCATCGAGCGAAATGACGCGCCTGTTCGGAAGGCGGAAGGGTTGGAATTGCACACAGTTTATTTTGCGTGGAGATGCGCCACCGCAAATCGAGATCGAAATCGAAGGTGTAAAGTTCGAAATCGATCTTTTGCATGGACAAAAAACCGGTTTTTATCTCGATCAAAAACACAGTTACGCGATCGTTGCCGAGCTCGCGTCGGGTCGACGCGTGCTGGATTGCTTCACAAATCGAGGGAACATTTGCGCTTACCTGCGCCCGCGCGGGTGCGATGGACGTGATCGGTGTTGAAGAAAGCTCCCGAGAACTATCGCAGAAGTGCGAAACGAAACGCGGTTCGCAAACGATTTGAAAGCGCGATGGATCGAGCAGGACGTCTTTCAGTTCCTGCGCGCAGCCGAAAAAGCCGAGGCGCAATATGATTTGATTGTTCTCGATCCGCCGTCGTTTACAAGAACCAGGAGCGGCTTGCGCGACGCCGCTGCGTGGCTATCGGGAATTGCACATGCGCGCGTTCAAGCTCTTGTCGAAGGATGGCCTCCTGGCGACTTTTTCATGCTCCCATCACGTGAGCGATACCGCATTTTCCCCGCAGACAATCGCCGATTCGCTTGTCGATGCCCGGCGTTCCGCACGACGATTGCGCCGGTTCGAACAGGCGTCTGATCATCCCGTGCTGCCCTACAATGCCCCAAAGAGAAGCATTCAAAGGTTTCCTTCTGGAAATGATGCCGGTGAGCGAGTGACGGTGTGGAGTTTTTAGTTGCGATGGAAAGCGAGAAATATCGTGGAATTCTGTTATTGAGCCATTTAATATGGCGCTACGGCGAGGCCGGTTTCACGGTGAGTCCCGATTTGTCATGGCAGAAAAACTTCGCACAGGTTGAACAAATGCTTGAATTGAGCGAGGACGAATCCGCCTTCTCCCGAGCATCTGGATTCGCAATAACAAAAGGCGCAGGAGCAACTGCTCCAGCTCAAACGCCAGCAAGAGCAGATCGAAAAACAAAAGCGCGAGCTGGAGGAACTAAGTCGTCGCCAGGAGGAATTGGAACACGGTCGCGCGGAGATGGCCGATAAACTGACTCGCTCGCTCGTTGTCCTCGAGCGTGAAGGGGACAATGCACAAAACCGGCTCGAGCAACTTCGCGCAGCCCGGGAGAGTTTCGGCCAGCATTTGGAATTAATTGAAGCGATTGATCCAAAGAGTTGGAACCCCTCCGATTTACACAAGGAGTTGAGCCGGGCTTTCAGGTACAGTTGAGGAGGCGCGCACGGTCTACAATGAGCAACGCAGCCGGTTGCAGGCAGCGGGCGGAAATGACGGCGATGCGTCACTGCCTGATGTGGTGACAGGCGCTTACAAGAGCAGCGACGGGCGTTCATTTTTTCAGTGGTTCCAGATTGGCGTCGCACTCACTTTGCCCCTGATTATCTTTGGCGCTGTTGCCCTCGCTCTTTTCGTTTGGATGGCGAGCAAGTGATGGCGATGTTTCGTCGTTCGCCCAAGTCCAGCCCGCCGCTTCGTCGCAGGCAGGAAGAGATTGCACGACAGGAAGCGGACCTGAGCGAAAACTCGAAAAACTCGAGCGGCTTGTCGCGAAGGTGCCGGTCATCGAAAAAAACAGGACGAAACGAGGACCAAAAGATGATCGAACCGATAAACGATTCCGCGTCTCGGTCGCGGCGCAAGACCAGCGCGAAAGCAGACGTTCCAGGCGTCCTCGTTCGATGCGCAAAGAGCGGCGAGACGGCCAAATCATTTTTCTCCTTCTTCTGGTCGCGCTTGCGGGAGTCGTCATCTGGCTAATCAGCACTGCATTCTTGAACGACAGCCATGCCCGGGGCCGCGGATCTTGACGTTGCGTACGTTGCCAGACTGGCGCGGATCAATCTGTCCGAAGAGGAAGCGAATGCTTTTCAGAAGCAATTGGGCGATGTGCTGAATTACGTCGAAAAACTTCGTCAGGCTGACGTGAGCCGTGTGGAGGAGGCGGCTGCTCACGCATTTCCGATTTTTAATGTTTTCCGCGAGGACTTACCGCGTGACGGGTCGACGGCCGAACAAGCATTGGCCGGTGCCCCCTAAAGGCGAACGGTCTTTTTATCGTCCCTAAAGTTGTGGAATGACGGACAAGGATCTGCCTGCGCTTAGCATCGCCGATCTGCAATCATTGTTGCGTCGCAGGGAGGTTTCCGCGCGTGA
>CAVUOF010000001.1:0-127201 GCA_963743045.1 uncultured Acidobacteriota bacterium | reverse complement strand
GAAAGCCGACGCTGCATCCCAAGCTCAGCCGTTGGTCGACACGCCGAAACTTGCTTAGCCCGGATCGAGCTGCTGCGGAACGGCCGCGGACGCGCCTGTCGTGTGACGCGGCCGGCGGTCCGTCAGTGCGGCGCGAGCAGCCGTTTCATGTAGGCGAGAACCGACGGCGGCGCCTGCGCCAGCTGCTCGACGCCGCGCGACGATCTCCCGGCGCCGACCGGGCTGATATCGATGCCGAGCTTCTCGGCCTCCTCGAGGAAGCGCGGGTCGCGGTGGACGGCGAGAAACGCCGCCTGCAGCGCCTTGGCGCGATCTTCCGGCACGCCGGGCGGCGCCGCGAACGGGCGCGCCATGGTGAGCAGGGGCGCCTCCGCAAACTCGATCAAGGCGCGCGCATTGGCGTCGATCGCAAGCTCGCGCGCGGTCGGAACATCGGGCAGATCCGGATGGCGGGTCACGCGGGCGAACTGCACCAGGACATTGAAGCCGCTGTCGGGCGTGAGCCACTGGGGCCGCGTCGCCTTGACCGAGGAGAAATCGAACATGCGGCCGTCGAGCTCGCCGCGCTCGACGGCGAGGAAGATCGACGGCGAGTCGGGGTAGCCGAGCACTTGCTTGATGTTGATGCCGAGCGCATCGCGCAGGATTTTCGGCACGTCGGCGTCGCGCGCGCCCTCCCCGGTGCCGCCGAGCACGAGGGGCGCTCCGCCCGGCCGCCGCGCCGCCGGCGAGCGACGGCGACTTCGCGTCGGCGCGCACGATCAGCACATAGGCGTCGTCGCGAAAGCTCGACGACGAGCCGAGCCAGGTGAACTTGCGCGCGTCGAACTGGACGCCGGAGTTGGTGCCGATCAGCCCGATCATCGGGATGTCGCTGCCGAACACGCCGAACGTGGCGCCGTCCTTCGGCGCGGCGCCGTAGAGATAGTTCGCCGCCCGCAGGCTGCCGGCCCCCGCCATGTTCTGCACCGCGATTGACGGATTGCCCGGCATGAAGCGGCCGAAGTGCCGCGCCAGCAGCCGCGCCGTGAGGTCGTAGCCGCCGCCCGGCCCGTAGCCGACGATCAGATTGATCTGGCGGCCCCTGTAAAACGCTTCGACCGCATCCTTAGCCCGCACGAGCCGGCCGGGGTGACGAGCGAGCAGCAGCGCGATCGCAAGCCGCACGGCGGCGCGAGCCGGTCGATCGACATGAACGCACCTTGCCATCGCGATCGGGGCACGGCGTCAGGCCACGAGGTTGCCGAACTTCTCGAGGTTCCGGCGCTGCTTCTCGTTGCGCGGCGGCAGCTTGAACAGGCGCGCCGCGGTGCCGCCGAGAATGTTGTGCTTCGCCTTCTCGGACAGGAACGGCAGGTCCCAGATCGTGCTCGGCAGGTCGAAGTCCCAGTGCGGATAGTCCGATGCGTACAGCAGCTGGGTTTCCGCATTGATCATGCGGAAGGTGCATTCCAGCGCCACCTCGTCCACGCGCTCCATCGGTTGCGAGGCGTAGTACATGCGCCGCATGTAGTCGCTCGGCTTCGTCTTCAGCAGCGGATATTCCGAAGAGCGCAGCATGTATTCGTGATCGAGCCGCTGCATCAGGAACGCGATCCAGGCGAGCCCGCCCTCGATCCATATCACCGGCAGCTTCGGAAACCGCTCGCCGAGCCCGTTGGTGACCCAGTTGGTCAGGTGAAGCATGTTGTAGAACGGGAAGCCGAGCGCGTGCACCGAGGCGAAGCGGTTGAGGCTCTTGAACACCGGCTCGCCGATATTGATGGCGGAGTGGAAGCACAGCGCGAGGCCGCGTTCCTCCATGGCGCGGTAGACCTTCATGTAGGAGTTGTGGTGCACCGGCAGGCTTCGCACCGACGTGATCATGAATCCGGTCACGTGCTTGCGGTCCCCGAAGGTCTCGACGTGGCGCAAGGCCTCGTCCGGCTCCGAGAACGGCATGCACAGCATCGAGTAGAAGCGCCCGTTCGAAGCCGGCAGCGCCTTCTCGGTGAGCCAGCGGTTATAGGCCCAGCACAGCTCGATCTCCATCTCGGTCGAGGGGTGCAGGCCGATCGCGAGCAGCATGGTCGGAAACAGGCACGCATAATCGACGCTCATCGCGTCCATCCAGCGATGGCCGAGCTCGACGTCGCGCAGCTTGCCGGCGTCGGTCTTCTCGGACGCGCGCATCGGATAGCGCGTGATGCGGCCGCCCATGTCCTGGAAGCTGACCTGGGTCGGCATCAGGGTCTGGCGGCCCTTGGCACGGCCGGCGAGCACGAGCTGGCGCAGCACCTCGTTCTCGATGAAGGGGAGAAATTCGTCGTAGCACTCGTTCTCGTAATGGTGGCTGTCGACGTCGACGACCAGAACGCCGTCCAGTTTGCGCTGATCCGCCTGCCGCCGCGCATGCGCGAGCAGCCGGCTGGTGTTGAGCTCCTCGACCGACACCCGTCGGCCGCGATCGGAGATGAGGTCCATGGTGCTGCTCCCAGACGCCGTCGGCCGGGCGCCCTTACAATCCGAACACCCATACCACGGGCGCATTGCCCTGCAGCCGCAGTTCCGGCGTACGGGCGACGCGGCCGCGGCTGTTGCGCGGCAGCGGGCCGCCCCGACCGTCGCAGCACAGGCCGGACGCGATCGCGATGTATTGCTTGCCGTTCACCGCATAGGTCACCGGCGCGGCGTTGAAGCCGGAGCCGACATTGATGCGCCACAGCTCGTCGAAGGTCTGATCGTCATAGGCGAGGATGGTGCCGTCGATCATCGCCGTGACCACGATACCGCCGGCCGTCGACAGCACGCCGGCCGAATTGGGGTAAGGCATGTCGACCCGTTTCTTCACCTCGCCGGAACCGGGGTCGATCGCGAGCAGCCCGCCGGTGATGCGGCCGACCTCGCCGCCGGCGCCGCCGGTGATCCGCCCTATCACGTGGGCGCTGGTGTCGGTCGTGATCCGGCTGCAGCCCTCGTGGGTGGGCACGTAGAGCAGGCCGGTCCTGCGGCTGTAGGACGACGGCCAGAAATTGGTGCCGCCCGCAACGTAGGGGCAGACCTGGCGCACCACCTTGTCGGCAATCGCGTTGGCGGGCTCGGCATAGATCTGGATATCCCGGGTCGGATCATAGTCCAGCAGCTTGCCGGTCTTGGGGTCGATGCCCTTGGTCCAGGTCACTGCCGCACGGTCTGCCGCCGATGAGCTTCCTTCGAGGTACGCGTTGGACAGCACAGCCGGCGCGCCGTGGCCGGGACCTGAGACAAAGATGGCGTTCAGCCCATACTTGTTGATCAGCCGGTTGAAGTGAAGATAGGTGAAGGCCTGGCCCGCGTCCGAGCCCCAGTGGCCCAGGAGTCGGGGCTTGGTGTGCTCCAACTTCAGCGGTTCTCGCAGCAAAGGGTTGTCCTTGAGGTATAGCATGCCCAGGCAGAGGTATAGGCTTGCCCGCCAGTAAGCGTCGATCTGTTCCAACTCTTCGGGACTGAGCGGGGCTCCCTCGACCGTCGAGCGGGCCGTGCCGTATGCCGAGATTGATTCGTAAGCACTAATTTCCTTTTTTGTAGTTACCATGATTCTGATCCTTTTGCGTAATATCCATGTTGCCGGAAACCCAACCGCGTCGGTTTGTCGTCCAGTCGATGCCGTCCTCAGCAAGCAAGTCAGCCTCGTCTGCCTTCCGCCAGATCGAGTGCGATGGCTACGGCATCGCGTACTTATGCCCCCTGCCGCTTCGTCGCGTCGACAAAGACCCGGTCCACAATCTGCCGGGCCTCTGCCTGCTCCTGACCGAGCGCGTGCCAGAGCCGACTGGATGTTGAATTTTCTGTTCCGACTGCAGACCCGCGCATCTCACGCAGCCAATCCGGCTCGATCTGATTTTGGATTAACGTCTCGATGACACGGTCGGGGTCACCTAAATCGGTCCATCCTGAAGCGGCGTCCGGCATGACCAGCAACCGATGCGGCTCCCGGCTCAGCACTGCCATTGAGAAATCTATCGCGTCTAAATCAAGGTAGGCGTCATCAAGGTCGTCGCGGGCGAGCGCGTCTGCGATTTTCACCATCGCATCCGGAATTGTCGAGCGAAGCAATTCCAGAAACGCGCTGGCATGGCCTACGGTGACGAAGGTGTTCCACAGGCCGCCCCTCTTCATCAATTCGCGCGCGGTTGCGAGTGGAGGCTTCTCCAAAAGCCACTGACTCTGAGCAATGGGGGGTGGCTGCTACTCGCAAACAGCCCTGCCGGTTCGATCCACCCGTAACTCGACCTCCGGCCATTGCGGCTCGGCGCCGATGAGAATGACTGACTCGGTATACTCTCTTGCGGCGCCTATTGCTGATCGAACCGTTGCCGCGAACGCCGCTTCGTCCGGCGAAGTAGTGATCGGAGGGAAAGACGGCGACGACCGCATCGGCGTCGTGCTGCAAGATTCGAAGTAGCGCCACGATGATGGCCACTCCGGTTCCCCGGTTCGCCGGTTGCGTCCACGACTCGCCGATGCGTTGGCGTCGGAGAGCTCCTCCATGTAAAACGTCTCGTGGCCCTTTGTTACAACGAACAAGGTTCGATCATCGCGGAAGATCGGGCGGAGGCGTTTCCGCGTGTGACCCAGCAAGCTCCTGTCGCCGAATATGCGGCAGAATTGCTTGGGCCTGAGGTCGCCTGTGATCTTGCGAGTCAAGCTCTGAAGGCGAGTGCCGTCGCCGCCTGCCAGTAGAACGGCCCAGGCATCCGGGCGGTCTCGCTCTGCGTCTGTCGAGTGTTTCATTTCGGCCTCCATCTCTTCCGGCACGGCTTGCGGTCGCCGTGTCCACATCGCCACCTTACGGGCGCTGTCTTTCTCTCCTTACAGCCGCTCACTTTCGATGCCAGGACATCATTCGCTTCTTCTGCACGACCACGAATCGAGCGAGGACCTTCTCATTTGTGTAGGCCGGACTAAAGCCCACCACATCGTGAGCGCCGCCGAATCGCTCGTCGCCTCCCGCAAGCGCCTGCAACTTGCCGTCTTCACGCACTCGGTAGCCGTCGAAGTGAGTCCACATCTGCTTCTGTCCCCACCCTCGTCCCGGTGCAAGATAGATGTAAATGTCCGGCGGTATCGCCACCAGCCGGAAAGCTTCCGGGTCGAGTGAGAGCTCTTCCTCAAGGATTCGCGGGCCATGCCGGAGAAGCGCGTTTTCAATCTCGATCCGGGTCAGCCCCCAGCGACTCTCAAGCCCAAGCGCAGAGAGCAGCCTGGCGCTGGGCATCTTCTCTTTTGGCTCCGGCTCCGGGAAATCCTCAATCAGCAGGTCTTCTGTAACAAAACATCCCTGGTAGCGCGTACCGCCCGAGGTGATGAACGGGTTGAGCAGGAAGAACTCGATGGCCTCCTTCTCCTGGTCGGTGGTGCCTGACGGATAGGTAAGCCGCTCCACCTGTTTTTTTGAATTCATTCTGACTTCATCTCTGAGGAACGATGGCTGCCAGCCTTGGGGGATGAGATAGGCCAGGTGGCGGCGCGACTCGGTTCGCACAGGGACGAGGCCAAGCCGCTCGGCTCCGGCCAGCGTCGCTTCCGAGAAGGAGTGGAGCAGATCACTGCCAAGTTCCGCCGCTTCAGCAAGCCCCGCGTCGTCAGATCCCTGCTTTGCTTCCTGCTCGACAGGTTTTTCCATAAGCTTCGCCATCACCTGATCGAGGCCCGAGAGGTTGCCGGCGTCTAGCGCTTCGAGGGCTTGCTGCTGAAGCTGGCTCGGTGATGCCGTCGCCGGCTTCTCCTCGGGCTTGCCGGCAGGAGCCTTTATCGAGAGAGCTTCAAAATCGCTCTCCCGGCGCGCGTAGAAATCCTTCCTCGTATCATCTATGCGCTTGAGCGTCGAGAGGATTTCAATGGCTCGGTCTTGCCACTCCTGAAGCCTTTGCTCAGAACCGCCCGCGAAGACGTGGAGGCCGGGGGAGAAGGGATCAATAGGAAAGTCGGCAATGCCATCGTAAAGGGCTTCTCCGTACTTCATCCAGTCGCCATTTGTCGCGGCGCCTCCCTGTATCCCGCGAATCCGCGCGGTCAGTTCCAGAGACCTTGACCAATCGCCGCGCTCGATAGCGGCGCGTAGCTGTTTCTCTAACCCCTCGATTGAAGCAAGGTCCTCTTTCATTCGCGCATAAGCCGATTGAGACAGCATAGGTTCCATCAGTTCGTGCGTCCGTCGAAAGTAAAGGTCTCTGTGGAGGGTATCGAGCCTGCTGATCTCCATTAATAATGATATGGTTTGCGCAATGCTTGCCGGCCTGGTGGCGGTGTTCTTGTCCATATTGGAACCTCCTGATGTTTGGCACGACTTGATCGTGCATGCTTGCCATTCAGATCACGGTCGCGCCGGTGCTCGAGACCCCCAACGGATGCGTCGATCGCGTCACAGTTGATTTGGCGATCGGCTTTTCAAATCGAGCCATTAGCCGCGGTCTGTTCATCGCGAGTTATTCATCAAACCGATTCGTTGCAGCCACACTGCGAACCGTGCGTCGGTGTGCAGAGTCTCGAAGCGGGGGTCAGCTTTGAGGTGCGTCAGCGCGGGGGTGCGCTCGTTGAAGGCTTTTTCGATCCATGCAAACGCGGCATCCGGTTCTCCCAATGCCGCATAAACCGTCGCCACGAACACGGGCGTCGTCACCCTGCGCTCAGACAGATCGTCGGCAAAATCCGCAAAGCGCCGCCAGAACCCATCCATTCCTGATTGCGTGTAAGCCGCCCGCAGCGCCGCAGACATCGCTTCCCAGCCATTCCCCTCAGGCAGCATCCGCAAATATTCCGTCGCGGCCTCATCTCTCTTGCCGGTTCGCTCCAGCGCCGCGCCGAGCATCTCGTGCGATAGCTGATACGTGGGGTCGAGTTCTGAGAGCGGAAAGACGGGGTCCAACGTCAGCGACTTCCTGATTTGGCTGACCGCCTCGTCATACCGGCCGGCGTAGAATAAGAGAATGCCTTTACTGGTGTTGGCCGGCAGCGACAACGGGTCGAGTTTCAATCCCATCTCCATCTCCGCAGCCGCCTCTTTAAAGCGACACTGGTCCATTAGAAAGAGGCCGTAGGACAGATGCGCGTCAGCCAGGTTCGGGGTCAAATCGAGCGCGACTTTGAATTCCCGCTCGGCGGTGTCCCACTGCCAGTCGAAAAGGTGTGCGAGGTTGGCCAGCAAAAGGTGCGCCTCCGCCAGCGCGTCATCAATCTCCAGCGCCCGTTGCACACAGGCTCGCGATCTCAAGATCGCCGTCCGCATCTGAGCCGGGTCGGAGCTGAAGTAGGATTGAATACAGAAAACTTCGCCCAACCCCGAATAGGCAAGCGCAAAGCTGGGGTCGCTGCCGAGCGCCCGTTCATAGCAGGCCTTTGCCTCGCGGAATCCCGCCTCTGTCCACTTGCCAAAGTGATAGCGGCCCTTCAGATATAGCTCGTAGGCTTCTGGGTTCCTGGTATGCGCTTTGGCCAGCCGGCGTCTATCGCTGCTCGTCAGCTTCAGTTTCAACTGCTTTAAAATGTGGCTTGAAATCTCGTTCTGCAAAGAGAGAATATCGGACGGTTTTCGCGTGTATTGCTCGCCCCAGAGTAGCGAGCCGTCCAGAACGTCAACCAGTTCGGCGCCGACGGAGAAGTGCTCTCGCACACGTTGAATTCGCCCAAGCATCACCGCTCGCACATTCAGGTCATGGCCAACGCGTTGGGGGGCCATCTCGCAGCCTTTGTAGCGGAAGACGGTCGAGCGCGCCATGACGCGCAACCTGGGGATGCGCGAGAGGGCATTGATCAAGCTTTCGGTGATACCATCGCTCAAGTAATCAAGCTCCGGATCGTCTGTCGAATTAATCAGCGGTAACACGGCGATGGAATCGATCTGCTTTCTCACCCGCCGGCGCACCACGGAGTCTCGCGCGATCTGCTCGCCCACCGCCTGGTGTCCACTATGACTGTCGGCATCGTCGAAGCCGCTGACCGGTGGTGCGAAGCTGGTCTTCAAGCTTTGCGCGACGGCCCGCAGATCGGCGATGAACTCACGCGCCGTCTGGTATCGCAGCGTCCTATCCTTGCGCAGTGCCTTCGAGACGATCCATTGCATCTCAGGCGGAATCGCCGGCCCGATGCGCGCGAGCGGCTCAGGCTCTTGACTCAAGAGCGCTACCAGCAGATCGCCCGACGTGGCACCGGCAAACGGTCGCTTCCCGGTAAGCATCTCGTAAAGCACCACGCCCAGGCTGAACAGGTCGCTGCGGCCGTCTACTTCAAGGCCGCGAGCTTGTTCGGGCGACATGAACGCGAGAGTGCCCAGGATCACCCCTGGGGCGGTCTCCAGGCCCAGCGGCTCCGTGGCGTCATCCACAGGCTGAGTCTGAGCCGGGACGATTTTGGCGAGACCGAAGTCGAGGACTTTAACCAAGCCCCCCGCGGTGACGATGACGTTTGAGCTTTTAATATCTCGATGAATGATGCCGAGCGAATGGGCTTCGTCGAGCGCCTCGCAGACCTGCGTGACGATGTCAACGGCCAGATCAATATCCAGCTTGCCGCCTTCAAGTCGCTTTGAAAGTAACTCGCCTTCGACATATTCCATGGCGATGAACATCGTCTGGTCGCCTTCGCCAAAGTCATAAATCGCCGTCACGTTCGGCGAGCGCAGCATTGAAGCGGCGCGCGCTTCCTGGAGAAATCGCTCCCGTCGGTCCGTGTCATAATGAAATGAAGCCGGCAGCAACTTGAGCGCCACCTTGCGCCCGAGCCGGGTGTCTTCGGCCAGATAGACCTCGCCCATGCCGCCCGCGCCCAGCTTCTCCAGAATGTTGTAGTGCGCAATGGTGTCGTTCATCATTCTCCCGGCCGGGCTCATCGGTTCCATCATCAGATCAAGAGCTTGATAAGACATCTTCGTCTCCCCTTTCATGAGCCATCCAGTGGAAATAGCACCGCAGTTGTTCGGTATCGAGTAGGGCAAGACGAGTGCCAAAGCGCGGCCCTGTAACTCGTTGAATCTCAATGCTGCCTGGCAACCGAAATGACCACGGTGTCAAACCTGTCGTTGTCAGTTTTGGCGGCCCACTATGTTGGCTATCGGGTATTTTCAGTGGCAGGTAGGGGTGAGGGCGCAAGGCTGTTGCGCCCTTTTGACGGGATGCAGCCATCTACATGGCGAAGGAAAAGTCTCTGCGATCTATGGCCAGCTTCTTCATCCGAGCCAGCAGCGTCGTCCGATTGATCCCGAGTCGTGCCGCCGCTCCTTCCGCGCCTCCAACTCGCCCTCTCGTCTCGCCAAGCGTCCGCACGATCTCCTCGCGCTGCCGCTCGTCATATTCCCTGGCAGCACCTTTGGGCTCTTCATTTCTCATACCTCCGATCGTCTCTCTCACTATTCGGATGATCTCATCGCGCTCGCGCGGGCCGACGCTGCCAGGAATTGTTTCGCTGCTCGCTCTATGCAATTTCGTCAGCGTCAATTCCGCCAGAGGCGCCTCCAACACCCTGCCGCGTGTCAGGATCACAGCCCTCTCGATGAAGTTCGCAAGCTCGCGGATGTTCCCAGGCCATTCCCCCTCCTCAAGCGCCTTCATCGTAGCCGCCGGGATCGTCTCGATACGCTTCTGCATCTGCTGCGCGAACTTCTGCACGAAATACCTCACCAGCAGCGGTATGTCCTCCCTCCGCTCGCGTAAAGGCGGGATACGTATCGGGAAGACGTTCAGCCGGTAGTACAAGTCGCTGCGGAACTCTCGCGCCGCTATCATCCCCTCCAGGTCGCGGTTGGTCGCCGCTACCAGCCGCACGTCCACCTTCCTTGTGCGTGTGCTGCCCAGCCGCTCGAACTCCCGCTCCTGCAAGGCGCGCAAAAGCTTCGGCTGGACCTCCATCGACACGTCCCCGACCTCGTCGAGGAAGAGCGTGCCCCGGTCGGCCAGCTCCAGCCGCCCCACCCTCTGGCTGATCGCACCGGTGAAGGCGCCCTTCTCGTGGCCGAATAACTCGCTCTCCAGAAGCCCCGTGGGGATGGCGGCGCAGTTGAGCTTGACGAAGGTGTGGTCTTTGCGTCGGCCGTGGTCGTGGATGGCGCGGGCGATGAGCTCCTTGCCAGTGCCGGTCTCACCCAGCAGCAGGACGGTCGAGTCGCTGGGGGCGACCGTTTCGACGAGCTGGAGAACTTTCCTGAGTGCGGGACTGTCACCGACTATCTGATCGAAGTGCAACTCCGAGCGAATCTCGTCTTCGAGGTAGAGCTTCTCCTGGGCGAGCTCATCTTTGAGCTTGGAGATCTCCCGGTATGCCAGTGCGTTTTCGACCGCAATCGCTATTTGACTGGAGACCTGAGACAGAAAATCAAGCTCATCCCTGGTGTAAGGATTATCCTCCGCTCGCACCAGGCCCAACGTGCCCACAACCCGATTGGGTCCTGAAAGCGGCAGAATGCATCCAGTGCTGAATCCCTCCGCAAACAGAAGCTGCCTCGGAAAAACCGCGCATGCCTGCTCCCGAGTGCCAGCCCAGGGCTTACCCGTCTGGAACACCTGCGCTTGTAATCGTGCCTGCGAGAGGAACAGTCGGTCCTTCTTTGAAGCTTCCCGCCTCCGAGGCGAAGTCGAGCGCATAGACTTCAAGCTCGCCTCCATCTGGGCTTTTCAGAAAAATGCAGATTCGGTCGGAGTCTATCGCCCTCCTGATGCTCATCATCATTGCTCGGACCAGGTCGCGAAGCTCCTGGTTCGAGACAGCTTCTCCAGTTAACTCGATGAGTAATTTCAAGCGGTCCCTTTCGCGGCATAGCTCCGCGTGGAGGCCCTCATTGTCACCGGCGATCATAGAAGAGCCAACTCCACGACGGGTTCCTGCGGACAGCCCGCTTGCGCTGAATGGAAACTCGCCATGGTCAGAATCAGTAACGCCCGTGTAGGCTAGCGAAGCCTGCGCTCATTTCTGTAGCTCCTTTCGTAGTTCGCGGGCGATTGTGCGGCCATTTCCTCCTGGCGACCACTCCGAAAGGGTGACGAGATGCGCAAAATCGGCAGGCCTGGTGATCTCTTTGGGTCGCGAAGCAGGCTCTTCCGGGGATTGAGGATGCTCGAAGGAGTATGGAATTAACCCGAGAAACTCAGCACAGGTGACAGGGAGGACACAGCGTGAAGGGTCAGGGTTTTCTTATGATCCAACTGCTTGGCTAGGTATCGGGGCTGGGCGGTGCCTGTGACCCGATTTGATCAATTGTTGGGACGGCGAATCTCGATTCGCTTCCACCCGTAAAGCCGTGCATCGACCGACCAGGCTCCAGGGCCCAGCAGCGCCAGGGCGGCGCCGAGTCCGGCCAGCATAACACTCACCCCCGGGTCATGACCGTGGGAGAAGCCAATCCACAATTCGGTGAGGGCCACAATCGCTCCCGCGACGGGAGTCCACAATCCCACCAGGAAGAGCAATCCGCCCACCGCCGCAATCACATGCAACGCGATTGCCTCTGGCGATGCGCCTTTGTGGAGTTGCGCATAATGCACAATCAACGTGGATCCGACAATCACCCGGAGGAGCAGAAGCGCAAGGCCGGGCGGTCCGCTTGAAAACGTAGAGAAGAGACGCCTCATACTGGTTAAGGATATGAGCTTCCAAAACCAGTCGCACACCCTAAATGGCTTTTCTTAACACTCTTTCGAGTGAATTAAAGTTCGATGATCCCGCGTTTGAGCCCGATCATCGCGGCGTGGGTGCGATCGTTGGCGTTCAACTTGGAGAGGATGCTCCTGACCTGACCCTTGACGGCGTCTTCGGTCACCGAGAGCAGCGCCGCAATCTCTTTATTGGTATTGCCCTCGGCGATCAAGCGCAGGACGCGCACTTCCGCAGCCGTTAGGGATTCCTCGGCGGAATGCTCGGCGAGCTGAAAAGAGACCTCCGGGGAAAGGGTCTTTCTCCCGGCGTGCACAGCGCGGATTGCGTCCTAGCAATTCCTTGTGCAGGCTATTCTTCAAAAGGTATGCGCGCGCGCCCGCCTTGAGAGCGCGCAGGGCCTGGACGTCGCCCGTGTAAGTGGTGAGCACGATAATTCGCGCGTCGGGAAATTCTCCGAGAATTGCAACCATCGCATCCAGGCCGTTCATCTCGGGCATCTGCAAGTCCATCAGCGTGATGTCGGGGCGGTGCGTGCGAAACTGCTGAATCGCTTCGCGGCCGTTCGCAGCTTCGGCAACCAGGGTCATGTCTGACTCATCGGCGATGAGGCCGGCTATGCCCTGGCGCAGGAGCGCATGGTCATCCACGGCCAGAATCCGAATTTGTCTCGAATCGTCACTCATGGCTCGGTGCTCCCATTATCTCGGCTGTTCCCCGAAAGGACTCTTGACAACCACGACCGCCGGGCAGACCCATCATAAGCAATGGCGCCGGGAATGCTCAGCTCGACCTCCGTGCCGGAATCGAGCTTGCTCCAGACTTCCAGTCGCCCGCCGCACAATTTCGGCCCGCTCGCGCATGCCGTGCAAGCCAAAGTGCCCGGCGGCAGCTGCTCGCCGCGACAGCCTGCTCGTCAATGCCCTTTCCGTCATCGCGAACACGCAAGACGGAACTGCCGCTTGTCGTATCGGATCTCCACTGTGATCCGCCGCGCCTGCGCGTGCCGGAAGGCGTTGCGCAATGCCTCGCCCGCAATGCGGTATGCCTCGTCGCGCACGATGGGGTTGCAGGTTGCGCGGTGCGCCTTCCACCTCCACGTCAATGACGGGAGAATTGAGCGCTGATGCATCGCTCGTGAGTTCTTTTCCGATAGCAGTTATTGCGTTGGCAAGATCGTTGGTCTCGAACGCCGACGACCGCAACCCCTGCACGGCATCGCGGCCTTCGGTAATCGCCGCAGCCGCCTGATCGAGCGCGCTCTCCAGTCTTTGCCTGGCTTCCAGTGGGCGTTCGGGGAGTATCTTCAGGACCGACTGGAACCTGAGCAGAAGCCCCTGAAAACTTTGCAGCAGAGTGTCGTGCAGTTCGCGCGCAATGCGTGTGCGCTCACTCACGCGCGCCTCCAGGGTCATATTGAACTGGTGCGCGAGTTGACGGACACGGAGTTGATAGGCCGCCCAGAGCAAGGCCAGGAAGACGACGACGCACAGCGACGCGGAACCAGTTCGTCTGGTACCACATCGGCGGAATCACGAACTCCAGCGACGCGCCTTCCTCGTTCCACACCCCGCTGTTGTTGCAAGCCTGCACGCGGAAAGCGGTAAGTGCCCGGAGCGAGGTTCGTATACTGCACCTGGCGATCGTTGACGACCTCGTGCCAGTTCCGATTCTGACCTTCCAGCTTGTAGCGGAAGCGCACCTTTTCCGGCGCGACGAGGCTCAGCGCCGTGTAATCGATCGCCAGGTTTCGGATCAGCGGCGGCAGGCGCATGCCTTGCGACGGCGTCGTAGGTCTTGCCATTGGCGGTGATTTGCTCAATATGAACCGGCGGCGGAAGTTGGTTGGCAGTAAGATGATGAGGATCGACGACCTGGATGGCTTCTCCCATCACGAACCACAGTTTGCCGTCGGTGGACTTCGCGACGGTAGGACCGCAGGAAGTAGGCGAAACTGGGTGGAGCCTGACGCCGTCCGCCGCATCCCAGACCGTCGTTTCAATCCTGCGCTGCGGGTCGGCGATCCACGCGTCCAGTTCGCCGCGCGCGATGCGCACGAGGCCGCAGCCCGTGTACAACCAGAGCGAACGGTCGTCGTCCTCTATCGTGCAGTGAATCGTGTCGCAGGGCAAACCATTCCTGCTTGTCAGCGTAGTGATGCGGCCATCCTTAATCCGGCTCAGGCCGCCCTCCTCGGTTGCGGCCCACAGCGCGCCATCCCGGTCGAGTTGAAGGCCGGGGACATGGCCTTTACCCAAGCCCATCTGCGGCTGTGTACGACGCGCGGACTTGACCGTCCTTGAAATACAACACGCCGCCGTCTTGCCAGAATGAAAGCCACAGTCCCCCCTGGTCAGAGAGTATGACCTTCGCTTGTTGCTGACGCCCCAGCGCCGACCAGGGGAAATGTTCGACCAGACGTCCGTCCAGCAAGTGCGACAGGCCCTTGTTTCCTGAAAGCCAGAGGTTGCCTTCCTTGTCCCCCGTGATGGAATACACTTCTGGGCTAGGTACGCCATTTACTGCAACAAACCTGCCGTCCTCGAAATAAGCAAGTCCGTGATCCGTGAACACCCAGATTCGCCCACGATAATCCTCGAACAGAGACTGCGTCGCATCATCCGGCAGTCCACTTGCCTTACGGAAGATTGTCGAATCGTCCGTCCTTCCACCTTGTCAAACCATCGTGAGCGGCTACCCAAATGCTCCCATCCGTGGCCGCGATCACTGAATTGGCTATTATCGCTGGACAAACCTTGTTTCGCAGAAATAGTCGTGACGGGTAGCTCTCGAAAGCGGTCGAGTCCTCCGGAGGTGGCGACCCAGACATTGCCTTCACGATCCTCGAAAAGACTGCAAGCAGATGTCGCCTGAGAGGCCGTCCGATTTCGTAAATACGTCTGTCCGGCCTTGATGCACATGGATGAGACCCCGCTCGTGGGTTCCGATCCAGAGACCTCCATCGCGGTCCCGGAGCAGCTTATTCGAATCGACATCGCTGTTCCGGGAGCAGCGCATTCGGATTCATTGCGCTGTGAATCGGGTACGGTTCGACTTTGTCGCCGACGATCTGCCTGAGTCCTGCGCCGCTCATGCCAACTAACAGTCGTCCGTCGTCGGCCTTACTCATGTCACCCATCCGCATTCCCGGCGTCGCATATCGCCTTGGAGGGCCGGGCTTCCATCGCCAAATGCCCGGACTCTGCGCCGGCCCAGAGAGCGCCTGAGCTGTCCTCACCCAAACTCCAAACTAATGAGCCGAAGGCGCCATCCTCCGAGTAGCATTGTGCGCTGCCACTTCGGATTGAGCAGAGCTGCCCATTGGTAGGCCCTATTGTGCCGGCCCACACTGTTCCCTCGCGGTCTTCGAGCAGCGATGTCACAAACTGTCCATCAAGCTCCGGGTACCGGGTCAGCTTGACGCCATTCCAGCTTACAAGGCCGGCAAAGGTGCCGATCCAAAGTGTGCCGTCGCGCGTGACGAGCAGACTGTAGGGCTTGTCGGGGAGTTGCTGACCCGCAGGTGGTTGCCAGGGGATAAAGTGAACGCCATCGAAGCGAAACAAGCCGAATTCGCTGCCCAGCCAGAGATACCCGTCGGGCGTCTGGGCCATCGCGAAGATAGCGCCCAGGGAGAACCCGTCCCGGACGGTCCACGAGGTATGCGCGTATTGACTGACCTCCAGCGATGGGTTGAGCGCGAGAGCGCCAGAGTGCGAGGCGACTAGCGTCCAGGCCAGCACCAGGCCCGGCACGAACCACGTTTCGTCCTCGCCTCTTCAGCTTTCTCATTTAGCCCAAATCCTATCTCATGAGCTCGCCCGATACGGTAGCATTGCGCACATCATAGTTCGCGTTGTAGACGAAGGCTAGCTCGACCAGCAAGCGGCCCGGCAACTCGCGCTGCAGGCTCACTGCGTACCAGCGAGCAAGGGCATTTTTGATCGAGGGACGAAGCTGACGGCCTGACCGAGGAATGTGGCCGGGCCCATAGAGGCTGTTGCTAAAACTCCGAGCGGTTGTCGGGCGCACGGGCCGATTAGCATTTCCCGCGCGCCGAGGGCGCGCGCTGGAGTTGAGACATTTGATCTCCAGATAGCGCTCGCGGCAGTAGCACGCGGGACGCGTGCGCTCCCAGGCCAGGCTAGTTTCGATCAATCGCCGGGTCAGGCGGTATCGATTTCGCAGGTAGGCCAATCGGAACGCTCGGACAGCCTGGGAGCGCACGCGTCTCGCGTGCTCTTCGGTCGCACCGAAAGTGCAACATGGCCCTCCCGGCGGCGACCGCGCGCCTTCGGCGCGCAGGACGTGCGGTGCTACCCAATTTGCGATGCCGCGCAAATTTTGAGACAGCTTCCAGAGAGGCCCCGGCGGCTCAAACACGTATCCGGAAAAAGGGTTCGCAAGATCGCTATTGAATGTCACGTCAGTATCAAAGACTCCGCGATCGACCGGACTGGCTATATTATGAGCCGACTCTGTTCTGGAAGGACGCGCGAGCCAGCGCCTCCATCGTCACCCGCATCCCGCTGAGGCTCTCCTTGAGAGCGGCGACTATTCGCGGTTGCGCCATCCGCTTCTTCATGAGGCCGAACGACCCGCTCAGCATATCGACCTGCAAGCGGACCGTGTAGATAACAATCGTGCGCGTCAGCCCCTGCCCATCCGCGAATGGGATTAGCTCCGCCACTGACAAGCCCGCTTCCGTGTAATGAGTCGAGTAGAGCTGCTTCGACGCGATGTAGACGCGGTTGCCCTCTCGATGGATCAAGACGTGGACGACATTGATGACGGGCTTGAGGTCTCCGAACTTTTGCTTGGCCCAGTAGATGAACGATTCGCTGTCGGGCGGCGGATTCCGCGGATAGCTCTCGAGGTACGGATAAAGATAGGCGCAGTGCTGCGCCGACACGGCCTGCTCGCGCGCCAGGGCGGCGAACGCTTCGTGGGCGTTGATGGGCTCCTCTTTGTCCGAATAGACGCCGAGTGCGGCGGCACCGCTCACCCGATAATTCCTCACGCGCTCGACGAGCATCCTTTTGAATTCGGTCGTGAGCGTCGCTTTCAGTTGGGGAGTGAGCCGCGAGGCGGTCGCCCCGATTGTCTGGAACCTGGCGATCTCCGGTTGTGAGAGTTTTATCTCAGAATCTTTCAACTCGGGTTTCAATAGTGCGTAGAGGTCTCTGCCCTCAAGCGTCAGCCCGTCGAGGTCGGAAAGCACGGGCTTATCGCAGAACCTGCCCGAAGCGACGATGTAAGGGTTCTGTTGAAACGTCGCAAGCGTCTTGTACGACTGTACGAAGGCGTCTGGCATGGCGTCGGCCACCACGATGCCGACGGCGGCCATCTCTTTGTCGTTTTCGGACGAAAGTCCCAGCGCGACCGCCTGCTTGTCGGCGAGCGCGCGCAGCTGTTCGGGCTTGAGCTTGAGGTGAGCGACGTACGGCTCGACCGCAACAACGGGCTCAGGGCTGGAAGCGGCGAGCGAGCCGGTACTCGGTAGGAGCAGGAAGAGAATCAACAGAGATGAAATGCTTCGTCGCATCGAGGTACTCCTTTTCGTTCGTCAGCAGCAGGTGTTTGCGCTTTATTTCAAATCTCTCGCCAGGGAACGCGTCTTCCGTCGCGCCGGATTATTTGCACGCCGCGGATCAAGTCGCGGTGCGCAAGGTCAGAGCAGAAAACTGCGGATCAGAGAGCGCCTTCTTAGCAATGGCAGCGGGGCTCAACACCCCGACGAGCCTGCCGCTGCCATCCGCACTGACGACCGGTAACAAGTCAATGTCTTCGACAAGAAGCAGAGAGGATCCCTTCCTTCAGGGGCTGATTCTCAGTGACGACGGGCGCCATCTCCCGCATGAATTCTCTTACTCTGATATCAGGTGGCGAGAACTTACGCAGCACCTCATACAACTCTTCTCTCCCGCAGTAGCCCTGCAAGATGCCTCCCCCATCCGTAACTGGAAAGCCGACCTTGCCGTCGTCGAAGCGCCCTACAGCTTCCATAAGGGAACTATCAGTGAACAGAGCCTCGGCGGGCGCCGTCATCACGTCGGCGACTTTGAGCCGATGCGAGAACTGGATTGTCTTCCTCCATTGCCATTAAGCCCATATAACCTTTGAGTGCCGCCGAAGCCCGCTGTACCCCCTTGCGCACCTCCGTATAGGACAGCGCCAGGCGTTCGAAATCGTCGCGGCGGAGCGTGATTAAATCGAGTGGAGTCTCTGCCTTGACCGAAACGAGATGCGCACCTTGCCCATCGGACGAAAACGCATCTGCACCGAAATGGTTGCCGGGCTTGAGTACCGTGACCGGGGGCGAAGACTCATCCAGATAGACCCCGGCGGTCCCTGATTGGATCGCGAAGAGAGGGCCTGCGGGATCACCCTTGTGAAAGATGAACTCACCCGGAGCGTAATGAGCCATTCCCACGCCGCTGGTGCGCGACATTTGTAACTGGACGATGTTAGGCGGAAATAGCGCGTTCCATGTCCAATCGCCTACTACCTCCAACTTACGCGCCAGGCTGGGGAGCTTGAGCAGATAGACGCCTCGCCATAAGACCCAGGCGATGAATCCCGAGATGCGTATTCCGCAGGATCTCCGCGACCGCGGTGCGATTGCCCAGCGAAGCCAGCATGCCGAGCGCCCTGAAAGAGAACGGCCTCGTGGGTTGACCTTTGAAGGTGCGCGCCAGATTCCCGGCGAGTTGCTTAGCCTGTCGCATAGCGAACTGTGCGGTGGGCGGGCTGGGCCGCTTATCGAAAGCGTTCGGAATGATCGCGCCATCCCCCACCGCCCAGACGTTGGTCGCGCCTCTCACCCTCATGTCGGGGTCGGTAACGAGCCGGCCATGCTCAAGCGGCAAGCCTAGTTCTTGAATCAGGGGGTTGGGCGATGTTCCGACGGTTGATACGACCGTCGCGGCTTCGATCAATTCTCCGCTCTCCAATCGCACGCCGGCCGCCGTGATTTCCCGCGCACCAGTGTTCAGGCGCACATCAACGCCGGCTTTGCGCAATTTGTCGCAGGCGAATCTTGAGAGAGAGGGGGCGTTCAATTCCGGGATCAGACTGTCACCGCGTTGCAGGAGGGTGATGTGCGGCCGCTCACCCTGGAGTGTAGGGTAATAGCGGCGCGCCTCACTCGCTATTTCTGCCATCGCGCCGGCCACCTCTACGCCGCTGAATCCTCCGCCGATGACCAACATATTGAGCAACCGCCTTCGCCGCGCCGGGTTTGTCTCCACCGTGGCCTCTTCCAGCCGCGCGATCAGATCATTGCCCAGGTAGATCGCGTCGCCGAGCGTCTTGAGCGGGTAGGCGTAAGCCGCCAGCCCCGGCATCAGGTTCATGTTCACGACCGAGCCGCAGGCCAGTACCAGGTGATCATACGTGAGCGACCCTCTTGCGACGCCCTCGCCGACATAACTGACCAGGTTGCCTCGCAAGTCAATGTCCGTGACCTGCGCGGTCAGCCACGTAGTACGTTGCACCATCTGCCGGCCTGCGACGACGATGTGCAGCGGGGAGAGGGAACGTCCGACCACTTCCGCGAGCATCGGGGTGAACACGAAATGGTTCTCGCTGCTTATGAGCACGATTTCGACCTCGGAAGAAAGTTTCCTCTCGAGGTGTTGCGCGAGCGTCACGCCGCCGAACCCGCCGCCGATGATAATGACCCTTCGCATGGTGATGCTCTCCCTTGCTATGTTTTATCTTGTGCTCCCAGGCTTGGTTGGCGATTCCGGCTTGATCCTTGACGACTGCTGCACCAGTTTGGATGCTCTTGTTGACCTCCTGTGGAAACAGTACCGCCGCTCTTCTTCGGGGTTGATAAGTGCAATACGAGTGCCAAAGCGAGGCCGCTGTAACTGGTTGGAATTCAATGTAGGGGTGAAGCAAACTGACCACGGTGTCAAAACTGACGTTGCCAGTTTTAGCAGCCCAATATCGTTGGCTCTCGGATATTTTCAGTCAGCAGGTAGGGATGAGGGCGCAAGCCTGTTGCGCTCCCGGCGGGATTGCAGCCATCCGCATCGCGAGGTCAGGAGAACTGTCTGGGATCTATGCCAAGCTTCTTGATCCGAGCCAGCAGCGTCGTTCGATTGATCCCGAGTCGTGCCGCCGCTCCTTCCGCGCCTCCGACTCGCCCTCTCGTCTCGCCAAGCGCTCGCACGATCTCCTCGCGCTGCCTCTCGTCATATTCCCTGGCAGCTTCTCTTGCGCCGCCTTTGGGACCACCACGATCAATCTCGCTGAGCGTCTCTCTTACAATTCGCACGATCTCCTCGCGCTCGCCCAGGCTAAGCCTACCAGTAGGTATATTGATGCCCGCTTTATTCAATTCCGTGATCGGCACCTCAAGTGCCCTGCCGCGCGTCAGGATCACAGCCCTCTCGATGAAGTTCGCAAGCTCACGGATGTTCCCAGGCCATTCCCACTCCTCAAGCGCCTTCATCGTCGCTGCCGGGATCGTCTCGATACGCTTCTGCATCTGCTGCGCGAACTTCTGCACGAAATACCTCACCAGCAGCGGTATGTCCTCCCTCCGCTCCCGTAAAGGCGGGATACGTATCGGGAAGACGTTCAGCCGGTAGTACAAGTCGCTGCGGAACTCCCGCGCCGCTATCATCCCCTCCAGGTCGCGGTTGGTCGCCGCTACCAGCCGCACGTCCACCTTCCTTGTGCGTGTGCTGCCCAGCCGCTCGAACTCCCGCTCCTGCAAGGCGCGCAAAAGCTTCGGCTGGACCTCCATCGACACGTCCCCGACCTCGTCCAGGAAGAGCGTGCCCCGGTCGGCCAGCTCCAGCCGCCCCACCCTCTGGCTGATCGCACCGGTGAAGGCGCCCTTCTCATGGCCGAATAACTCGCTCTCCAGAAGTCCCGTTGGGATGGCGGCGCAGTTGAGCTTGACGAAAGTGCGGTCTTTGCGTCGGCCGTGGTCGTGGATGGCGCGAGCGATGAGCTCCTTGCCGGTGCCGGTCTCGCCCAGCAGCAGGACGGTCGAGTCGCTGGGGGCGACCGTTTCGACGAGCTGGAGAACTTTCCTGAGTGCGGGGCTGTCACCGACTATCTGATCGAAGTTCAACTCGGAGCGAATCTCGTCTTCGAGGTAGAGCTTCTCCTGGGCGAGCTTCTCCTTGAGCTTGGAGATCTCCCGGTATGCCAGCGCGTTTTCGATGGCGATGGCGATCTGGTCGGCGACGTGCGTGAGCAAATCCGCGTCCTCCTCGGCGAAGGCGCCTTCACCTCGACTCGCGATGTCGAGTGTGCCCAGTGCCCGGTCGTGTACAACGAGAGGGATGCTGCACCCAGACCTGATCCCATCATCGTACGCGTGTTTGATCTGCGGGGCCGGGAACTCCACGAGATCAAGGCTCCTCACAATGACGGGTCGTCGGGAAGTGAAGGCCAGCCCTTCGGGACTCCCTTCCAGCGGAAATGATGCGCCTTCATGAAGGTCGCTCTCGTATTCCAGGTCAAAGCTGTGCAGTCGCAGTTGGTTGGACTCTGGATCGTAAAGGGAGATCGAAGCGGCGTCGTGCGGGATGACCTTGCGGAGAGAATCGGAGGTCGTGCGCAGTAGGAGCCCCAAATCGAGGCAGGTGACTACGGCATTGTTGATCTCGAGCAACAGTTGGTAGCGGTCGCGCTCGGCTGCGGCGGCGGCAAGGAGAGTTTCATACTGCCGACCAGCGCCAATGGCCGTCGGAGACCGGGGGTGGTCGCGCATGGGAAATCACCTCTTCAATATTTGCACTGGCGCGGGGAGATGATTATATAGAGAAACCAGGTACAAGAGAAAAGTTTGATAGCTATCCCAACAATAGGAGTCGCGCTTCCCGATGATGCCCGCTCGAATCAAATCCAGGCAGCTGCAGCGGGATACGCCGAATGTGTCCATTGTTCATTCAGTAACAAGCGGGGAGGTCTTACTCAGGCAGAGTCTCTTCTCAGGGGTGTGTTCTCACTAGTTACGTGTTCACAATGCTTCCCACTCGTCGGGGCTGAGGCCGACTTGGCGAATGATGCTCCGGAGGGTACCAATGGCGACTTCTCGATGATTTGGCACGATCGCAGTGCGCATGCCCTCCTGGGTTCTCCTGGCAAACTTGACGTGGCTGCCCCTTTGATCGATCTCAGAGAAGCCCGCGGCTTCAAGCTTGCGTTTGACCTCTCGGAAGGGAAGTGGCTTCACGCAGCAGGAACCTCCACCTCGATTGACCGAACCCGCGGCAATAGCGTGGCGTGGGGTTCTTCGAAGTGGAGCTCGAGGGCTTCGTGAAGATTGGTCAGGGCCTCATCCTCAGTGGCGCCCTGGCTGGCGACATCGACCTCAAGGCATTGGGCGACGAACCAGTCACTCTCCTGCCAAACTGTCGCGTTCATCTTTCGTTTCATAGCGTCACTATATAACAACCAATGCTTTTCCCAATCAAGGTCTTACCCTCTCTTTTTTTGTTCGGGGATCAGTCTGTTTTTTGCACCTGCGCAACAGAAACGGCATCGAATGGGGATTTCTCTTCGAGCTCGGGAATAACCACGAAAGAGCACAGCCAAGGAAGAGCGGAGCCAAGCGTAGCCGTTGATTGCGATGCGGTTTAGGCGTCCAGTGTCCTCAGTTTCGCTATGGCCGCGTCAGTTCCATGCAGCCGAGCGTGAACACGTAGGGGAAGTGCGCAGGCTCCTTCCTCGGATACAGACCGTCGAAGAATACAAACATCCTGTTGGGATCCGTTTCGCCATATTGGACCGAAGGCTTCCATGGACCACCGAGGTGCCAGGCGCTGTCCGACATACCCATGATCTGCACCGGCTTGCTCCAATCTGAGATTTTGGCCGTTGGAGATTTGGCCTCACACCACCACAGACCAGTCGTGGCCAGCGGCACGCCCTTACCCAGAAACACCCGCGAGAAGACCGCCTCGTAGCCCTGCTTTGTCTTGATCACGCAGAAATCGAAGACTTTTTCCTCCGCCGGAAAAAAGATCTGATGTTTGGTCCAGTTCGTGCGGCCATCGACGCTTTCGGAGTAGCCCTGGACTAAATAGTCCTCCTGGTTGGAACCGGCGACGTACCACATCTTCCACTTACCGTCGTGATAGATGAGGTTAGGTTCATAAACGCTGCCGTGCTCCCACTCTTCGTTGGCGACAAACACTGGTGTGGATTGATCTACCCATTTGGTTCCATTCCATTCGAGGTAGCCGATCGTGTAAGGACCCCAGACGTTTGCCGCGCCGCCGGCATAGTAGATCCGCTCGACTTCGGCGCGGCGATTCGGATCCCAGCCCTTGACGTAAGACGGACAGTGACGTCCTCCTTTGAGATCCCATGCCTTGCTGGCTTCGTGATCGGCCAGGTCGGCGATTTTAGTCTTGTCGTTTTGATTGGCTGTCAGGGTCCATCCGGTTGCGGCGAGCGGAGCGCCTCGCGGTAAGGATGCGCTGAACAGCTCGATGCTTTTCCTGTTTTGGGCCCGGCCGGCCAGGTACATCCACCAGCGGTCATCGCGTTTTGTGACCGTTGCGTCCGTCAGGATAAATACATCGGTGATTGGAGCAAATCCATCGGCAGGATCGAAGATTTTGGTTTCTTTATTCGGCATCTGCTTACTCTGAAGATTGGCAAAGCCGCCAGACGAAATCCGCCCAGGCCGGAAACCGTGGTGTTTAGGCCGTCGATTTCGCTGAAGCAGAGAATATATCCGTCGGGGTCCTCAACGTAGAAGTCCTTACAGGAGACCATGGCCTTTCATCGAGCGGTTTGACGATCAACGCGCCACGTGACCAGACTTCGTCATCCAAAGTTGCCACGCCGGTTACAGAAATATACGCATCCAAATGTCTCATGCTGCTTGCGGTGTGCCCTGTCGCTGACCGTCTTTCGAGCACACTTGAGATGAATCGCAAAGCCGTTGCGGCTCACGCTGGCATAGAACGACTCGTAGCAGAAGTCCAAGTCGAATCCGAGCTTGTCGCGGTAATACGCAATTGCAGTGTTGAGATCGTCCACCAGAAACTGCGGCGCGATTCCAAGGACCTGAGCGGTACTGGACGCTGTCTCTGTGATCGATCATACTGATTGCTACTGCCATGTTCGGTTCACCAATCGGCCTGACGCCGGGCATCCCGCGTACAGGCGCTCCGTCGCCATAAGGTTTATTCTCTCACATGGAGGGCCTTGTGGGGGCGGCTTCGCGAGCCGCCGCTACTGCTCAGCGCACCCGCATTGGCATCGAAGCCAGCATCGCACTCACCCCATTCCACACAATCTGTACGCCAATGCAGACCAGCAGAAAGGAGGTCAGCCGCATAATCACGCTCATTGCCGTTGGTCCCAGGATTCGCGCCAGCCGGTCTGCAAATCCGTAGCACAGGAAAATTGTGAGCGCTATTACCGCCGATCCGATAATCGCAGCCAGGATGGCCAGGAGATCGACTCCGTGGGGCACCGCGTTCGCCCCGAGCGTGACCGCCACCGAAATTGATCCCGGCCCTACTGTCAGAGGCAAGGTTAAAGGGTAAAACGCTTCGGAAAAACCGTCCTGCATTTGCATATTTGTGTTTACATCGCTACGTTTCTCGTCGTCGCGCCGGTTCAGCATAGTCCATCCGGCCGCGATGACGATCAGCCCTCCGCCAACTTGCACGGCCGGCAGCGAGATCCCAAAAAAGGCCAGGATATGCGAACCAATCAGGTACGATCCAACCAGTAAGAAAAAGCTGTTCACTGCAATCCGTCGCGACAAGTTCTTCGCGCCTGCCGGCGAGTATTCCCTGGTCAGCGCAAGAAAAATCGGGGCTGCTCCCAAGGGGTCAACTATGGGAAAGAGCGCGCTGAAGAACAGGAGTAGTGCTTTGATCGCCGCCATAATGCCGTTCCAGGCCTTACAGGGTGGCCGGTCCCGCCCCAGTTATGACCCTGAGTTGTAGGATTCTAGCGGAAGAGATTGGTCGTCGCCAGATCGATGATTTCGCTGACGCTGTCACGGTACGCTATTCCTGTGGTCAGATTTCCCTGTCAAGGGAGATCGTCAGGCTTTCGATTCTTCGGGACAGAACAAGAAATGTCTGGAGTTGATCTGCGAGCATTTCGTGTGACTTTTCTGAAGAGCAAGTCGCGCACCTGCCGCTCCAGACGCTTGAACGAATCTTCGAAGTCCCCTTCCCGCTGCGGTGCTTCTACCCTGGATGCGGTCTCCCCGTTCCATCCAGCATCCTGGCTAGCTGGTCATCGAACCTCTGCATGTGCTGCACGTATGGCTTCTGGTAATTCGAACCCGGGGAGTTGAAGGCGGTATTTCAGCCATGCAATCTCCATCAGGAAAAGCATGACGAAGCTTCGGACTGCCACCGCACGGATTTGTCTTCGCAATGCGAGATCCTGCTCTCGCGAAGGCCCGAATTCGAAACAGAACGGCAGTCAGCTAGAATGCCTCACCTTGTCCAAATTGGTGTTGATCGTCTCGCGCAGTGACGTAGGTCGCGTTCGATTGCCGCTCTGATGTCTTTTGAAAAGCGGTATCTTTGGACAAGTTGTGCTAATGATCGCAGGCCGGTAATGAATGACTCGCTTCATCTCCTTCGACAGCAGGAGCGCCCCATAACTGGTCAAACACCAGCCACATCATGAACAGGCCGAGCAAAATCCCTACGACGCGATCTCCTGGCAACCGTCAGTGAGGTCTGCTATTCTGAATTCCTGCAGGTTGATGATGTAAAACGCCAGGGCAAGCTGGACTCCGAAATATGAGAGGCGCGGGCCGGATGTGGCGAACCAGGCGGCGACGATAGTGACGGTTATGAAAAGGAGTGTGAACCCGCCGATCGAGTCGAGGTAAGGCAAAATGAAAACCTGGGCGCCCATCCCAATAATAAAGCCTCCTACTATAGCTCCGCTGATTCTCAGTACCTGTTTCTGACGGGATGCGCCGACGGTGGTTAGAGCCGTCAACACGCAGGTCATGACTGCCGTGCTAATGCCCGGCCAGGCAAGGGCAGTGTAGATGATGTAGCAAAGGCTCGCCGCAAGGCAGCCTTTCAACCCGAATTTGAAGTGGTCAGGGTTGGATAATGCATCCCGAACAAAAAGCCTCGACTGGCGGGTCATCTGATGGCAGGGGCGCGTTTTGCGCTGCAGCGATTGAGAACCCAGCAAAAACTTCAGTGATCAGCGAAACGGTTCTCTCCATCTCGCGCAAGAGCGGAACCGCATTCGAGGCCTCGCTATCGCCTGGAGAGCTCAACCGGCGCGTGGAATCCTCGCCACTCAGCAAATCGGCACGGATGCTGGCGATGTCCTCAGCCAAACTCGTGCATTCGCCTCCGATCATTCTCAGAAAGCTGGAGGCTGAGATCCGTCAGGTTTGCGGCGATGATCCACCAAGTCTTCCGACCAGCGCCACTACAGCTCCCATTTGCTCATCGGTAATGCAGCGAATAAGCTGGAACGCCGCAAGCATGCGTCGCAACCTCGATGTTCCGGCCATGCCAGGCGCGTGATTCTCTTTATTCGTCCTCTCGTCCACAGGCTGGTCTGCGGCATAGCATTTGAGTAACTCTTCAACACGCAGCCAGGCGCTCTGCAATGGAGCGGACAAGTTCATCTCCCGGTCTCAACCCCGCAAATACCATCTCGACCAGCAGTGTAATCGCGCAGGCCATCGCCGTCTGCCCAAAGCGCCCAAAGTGTGTTTTCCACCTTCAGTTCCGCCGGTATGTGCATATCCCACAACGGAAATCGTGATTGCGATCAAAATGCCGAAGCCGGTAGCAGCAACGTAATTCGGTCATCGTGCTGATTGCATAGAACGCGATGAACAATGTCCCGATGATCCAGAGCAATGCGCAGCATTGGGTCATCCAGAGAAAACATCGCTCCGATGAAGATATAGACGGCCGAGAAAGCAAAGGCAATGACTGTCGTCCTCACCTGCCTTCATCGTTGCTCGAGGACTTTCGCGCGAGATGATGAGTGTAAAGACCGCGCCATGCATGCCGTACGGAAGCCGAAACGTCATGGTGATGATCATGACCAGAGTTGCGCAAATGACCATTCGCGCGACCAGGGCAGCCCTTCCGGGGTACGGTGCGAGTTCCTCTTTGAGAAATTCCCGGAACCGAGACCGATGGACTCCGGACGACTGCCGACCAGGTTTTGGGCAATGGTGGCCATGGTCAATCGTCCGCGAATAATGACCACTGCCGACTGACCAACGCGAAACAGATCGGGAGGCGGGATTTTCAACGCCGCACGCGGACCGGATATCGCGATGCCAGATGCACCCAATTAAGCGTCCGCTGCACATCGGGGAGGCCGCCTTGCAAGCGGCCAATGACATCCGCGATTGGGAGTCACGCCAAAACCGATGCTGTCCACGATGCCGGAAAAGCGCTCGTTCGGGCTTTGACATCACGTAAACGTCCGCCCGCATTCCGGGTGTGATGCTGCTCCAGCTGGCCTTCGCGGAAGTTGGCCACTGCCCACCACGTGCGCGCGTCAATCAGCGTGAACATTTGCTGACCCACATGGGCGTAAGCGCCTTCTGAGATCGTGAGATTGGTCACGCGAGCTTCGAAGGGCGCATAAACCCGGCAGTTCTCGAGGTTGTAGCGGGCGTTTCTACCGCCGACGCTTTTGCGCCCGCGCTGGTTGATCAGCGGCTCAAGAGTGGTCACGGCATGCCGGGCTTGTTCGTGCTGCGCCTTACTCTGTGTCCACGACCGCTTTGGATTGTTCGTATTGCGCCAGGGCTGATTTTAACGCTGCCTGCGCAAGCCGCAGCTGCGACTCCGCTTGTTTGAGAACTTGAGCCTCGGTGATCTCTGAGGTTCTTGCCGGTCCACCTGATCTACCGTGACGAACTGTTTGACGAGCAACGGCTCCAGCCGATGCAAATTGTTATTCGCATACTCCCATTCCGCTTTGGCCTGGCTCCACGCCCTGCTCTGCATTCGCCACGTCGGCTCGTGCCTGATCGATTGCCGCTTCATATCGGGTCACGTCAGACTCTGCGAGCCCTGAATGTTGGCCTGCGCGACGGAAACGGCGCTCACCAGGGCGGCGATTCTGCGCCGCTCGTCTATCGATTTGCCCCTCGAGAGTAGCTTGCTCGGAAAGCGCTTTTTTCAAGTGCGTACTGATAAGGCCGGTCATCAATTTCGAACAGCAGTTCGCCCTTCTTTACGAACTGGTTGTCATGCACATTCAGCCGGATGATCGGGCCCTCGACTTGCGGCGCGATCCCGATGAAGTTCGCGAGCACTTCGGCGTCGTCGGTTCGTGGATAGTGGTTTGTTCGGTAAAGCCCACCAGCCCCAGGGTCACGGTGGCGATCACAATTCCTCCGCTTACCAGGCGGCCAAGCCACCTGCGAACATTCTTACTGGTATCGGGATCCATACTCCTTTATCCTCACTCGCCGTAGAGAGCGAGCCACAGCGCCAATGTGACCAACGCTGTCAGGCTCGGATAGACCAGGATTGGGGGCACAAGCTCAATCTGCAGCCGCAAGAGCAACCATCGGATGAGAGCAGTGAGCAATATCCCAAGTGTCAGGCAGATGAGCCAGGCCGGAAAGTACGAGCCCAGGATGTCGAAGGAGGGGGCTCGTGAACAACTCGTCAACAGTAATGAAGCGAGTATGGGCAGAAGCTTTACGATGACGGTTACTCCTGCCGCTCATGGCCTTTTATCCCCGGTTCGGAAAGCCAGATCAGCCAGCGCAGCGACTACACGCGCCCGCGCCAATACATCGGCTGATTGGGCCTGTGCGAGGGTTCGCTGGGCAGCCGTGACATCCAGCAAGCTACGTACACCGTAGTTGTAGGCTTCGAGAGCAGCCGCATAGGATTGACTAGCCGGCCGCCAGCAGCGCAATCGCGGCTTGCCGCTGACGAAAGGCGGTATTCAATTTCGAGTAGGCCGCCCAAACCTCGTTGGCCATCTGATCGCGCGTCACGTTGACTTGAGCTTCTGCCGCGTGGAGATTGGCCTCTGCGTTTGCCAGGTTGTTCCGTCGCGCACCCGCCATCAAAAACCGTCCAGCTTCAGACTCACACTCACCCCACCTGCCAGGCACCGCCGTGTATGCCCAGGGAAGTGCTTGCTGCTGACCCATATAGCGACTGCACAGTCGGGCGCGACCCTGAGATTCAAAGAGGGATAGTATGCTGCGCGCGCCTCCTTGATCCTTGCATTTGCCGATCGCATTTCGGCGACTTGCTGCAGGAGATCCGGACGTTGTCCGAATGCTCGATTGATCGCCTGGTCGACGCTGTCATTGATCGAATCAGGAATCTGCAGCTCATTGATCGCCTGGACGTGAATGCTGGCTGGCGGAACTCCGAGCGCAGTCGCCAGATTACCTGCCGCAATCTCTTTGGCTCCCAGCGACTGCCTTGCAGCTCGTATTGCGCCTGTGCAGTTGCGCTTCAGCGCTTCGAGCACGTCCGGCCTGGTCGCCAGTCCCTGCTTCAAACGATCTTCGGCGGCCCGTTGCACCGTCTGTGCATTGGATAGACTCACCTGGGCGGCATCTACCTGGCCGGATGCGTTCAGTAGCTCGGTAGTAGGCTTGCTCTCAACCCGATAAATGATACTGCGATGGGTGTCGTTAAATGCTGAAATTGGCGGCCAGGACCTCAGCTTCCGCGGCATCGATTCGGCCAGCCCGCCCGCCGAAATCCAAGACTGTGTAATTGAGATCGAATGCCATCTGAAATGCCTGGACCGTCTGCGCGGATGAATTGCTGTTCCAAGCAGAACCTCATTGCGGTAGGTCTGAGAGAGAGCGGCCGCGACCAATGTGGGATACAACTCGCTGCGCGCGATGCCAAAAGCAGCTGCCTGAGCCCGGGCACGTTCCCATGTGAAACGGGTCTCGGGATTATGTGCCTGCGCGAAATCTATTAGTTCCGCCAAGTGAGTAAGTCCTGGCCGGGTCAATGCTGAACCCGGAATTACGGAAGAATTCAGCATCACGTTTTATTTGCTCCTCTGGGGCCAAACCAACTCCGATTGGATGAAGCAGGTGCACTTTGGGCGAAAACGCTGTTCGCACGAGCGAGACCAGCCACAAAATAGCGGCATAAGCCGGAATTATTTTGAGCCACCTTAAGATCGTCATCGCCGTTCGAGGAGCGCTCAGTTATGAGCGTAACCGGGAAACATCGGAATTTCGCAACAGGCCCTTAATTCATTACTCATTCCGCGACGTTATCGGGCAACCACAGGTCTCGAAATCGACCCCAATCCACTCCGGGCATCCCGTAGGGATGCGAGAAGGTAGCCAGGGGCAAGCGAAGCGCGGCCCCTGGCTAATGTACGGCAAAGAATCGCGTCCTGAAGGGACGCGAGACCATACCGGGTTGGTCAAGGTCGTGTGATGACCGAGCAATAAGGAAGCAACCTGAGGGCCAATCTCGATTTATTGACTTTCGAGTTAGAAGAAGATTGATGTTCGCGAATTTCTCGCGAAGATCCGCAGGAAATGTTAAAAGGGCGGAATGTTGGTGCTGCTGCGAAGTGAGCCCAACCGGCACTCGGTTGCGCTTGGTGTCCTGAAAATTGGCTACTTTCGGGTTTACAATGCGTGGAGGTCAATAGGCATATGAAATGGCTGATTTTACTATCCCTTTTGCTGATGCCCGTGCAACAGAAGAGTTCGAATGCTGAGTTCGTCTTCACTGACGCGCCGTTTGCCTCCTGCCACGCCTCGACGATTGTCGAACTGAAAAATGGCGACCTCATGTCGGCCTGGTTCGGCGGAACGGGCGAGGGTAAGCCGGACACGGCAATCTGGGGAGCGCGCCGCACGGGAGGTAAGTGGTCAGCACCCGCCGAGCTCGTTCGCGAGCCGGATACTCCGTGCTGGAATCCGGTGTTGTTCCATGCGGGCAATGGAAGGCTCTGGCTTTACTACAAGTTCGGCACCAGTCCCTCGCAGTGGACTGCCGGAAGGAGGTTCAGTCTCGATGAGGGAGCGACATGGTCGGCGGTCGAGCACCTGCCGGCCGGAGTCTATGGTCCGATCCGGGCTAAGCCGCTGGTCCTCAGCGACGGCAGCATCATCAGCGGAACTTCAGTGGAGAGCTACCATTCGTGGGCGGCGTGGATTGAGCGCAGCGAGGACAACGGATTGACGTGGACAAGGTTCGGGCCGATCACTGTGCCGGCGAAGGGTTCGACGCCGACCACTTTCGGAATCATCCAACCGTCGGTCGTCTCGCTTGGAGGGCGGCGGCTGAGATTCTACGCGCGTTCAACTGCGCAGGTTGCGAGGATATGCATTGCCGACTCGGAGGATGGAGGGAAGACATGGACTCAGGCGAGGCCGATCGATCTTCCAAATCCGAATTCTGGTATTGATGCGGTGTCATTGAAGGATGGGCGAATAGTGCTCGTCTACAACCATACCGAGAAGGGGAGGAGTCCTCTCAATCTGGCGGTGAGCAGGGATGGAGAGCACTTCACGATGTTTCAGGTGCTGGAGGACCAGCCGGGGGAGTTTTCCTACCCGGCGATGATTCAGTCGAAGGATGGGGACCTGCAGATTACATACACGTGGAATCGGAAGATGATTCGGTATGTGAGAGTGCCGCTGTCGAGTGTCCCGTCAGGGTTAATATCCTACTCAGGCATCCCGCAGGGATGCGAGAAGGCAGCCAGGGGCAAGGAAGCGCAGCCCCTGGAATCGTCGCGAAAGCGTCCTGAAGTGCGCGAGAACAACCGGGTTGGTCAATCGCGAGAAGTCTCGCGGCCTTCAGGGCGCAAGGATTCTCCCACCAGCGTTCCAGGGGCTGCGCTTCGCTTGCCCCTGGCTACCTCGTGCATCCCGCGGGATGCCGGAGTACGTCTCAGGCACAGCTCCTTTAACGCGTTGGGAAGGCCAAGATGGAAGGCAGAAACTACAAATGGTTCGTTGTCGGGCTCTTGTGGTTCGTCTGCTTCTTCAACTACGCCGATCGCCAGGCAATCTTCTCCGTCTTTCCACTCCTCAAATCCGAGATGAACCTGAGCGACATCCAGCTCGGCATCATCGGCTCCGCCTTCATGTGGATGTATGCCGGGCTCGCTCCGATCGCCGGCATGATCGGAGATCGTCTGCCGCGGAAACCACTGATCATTGGAGGCCTGCTCTTCTGGTCACTAATCACTGTTGCGACTGCCCTTTCAACAGACTACTGGCACCTTGTATTCTTCCGTGCGCTCGAGGGATTTGGTGAAGCCTTCTATTTTCCCGCCTCGATGTCTCTTCTGAGCGACTATCACTCGCCCGCGACCCGGTCGCGAGCAATGTCGATACATCAATCCAGCGTCTATGCCGGAACGATGGCTGGCGGGACCGTTGCCGGAGTCCTGGGTCAGACTTACGGATGGCGTTCGAGCTTCTACCTGTTCGGTTCGCTGGGTGTAGCGCTCGGTCTGATTCTGTTGTTGCTGCTCAAGGAGCCGAGGCGGGAGCAATCCGCGGTACCTGAGATTGCCGGGAGTGGAGTAATTGCCGCAGTGAAGGAGCTCTTCGCGAGTCCGATGTTTCGTATCCTGGCGGCCGTATTCATCGGGGCCAACTTTGTGGCTATGATCTTTCTTACCTGGATGCCCTCATTCCTTTATCGCAAGTTCAATATGAGTCTTGCTATGGCTGGGCTGAGCGGCACTGCCTACCTCCAGATCGCGTCGGTGATCGGCGTGATAAGCGGCGGCATGCTTGCCGACCGACTCGCGCGAAGGTATAGGGGCGGGCGCATGATGGCCCAGGCTGTGGGCTTGCTGCTCGGTGTTCCATTCATCTTTCTCACCGGATGGACACTCTCGGTTCCGGTGCTGATCATGGCCCTGATCGGCTTTGGCTACTTCAAGGGCTTTTATGACGCCAATATCTGGGCTTCACTGCATGATGTAGTGAGACCTGAACGGCGCGCCACCGCGGTAGGCGTCATGAATTCGCTCGGATGGCTGGGCGGCGGAATCGCGCCGGTAGCAATCGCTGCCGCGAGTGCGCGCTATGGAATGAGCTCCTGCCTGAGCGCCAACTCGATCGTCTACTTGTGCTTTGCGCTACTATTGATGTATGGCATCTCAGTCCACATGCGCTCGAGGAATCGACTGCCCTTTCCCGCTCAGAGTGCTGAGAGCAACGCCTGACAACGTAAGAGGAGAACAGTTATGAGAAGAGAAGCCGTGATCGTTGACAGCCTTCGCACGCCGCTGGCCAAGTCATTTCGCGGGTCATTCAACCTCACTCGTCCTGACGACCTGGCTGCCCACGTGATTAGCGAGGTGGTAAAGAAGGCCTCAGGTCTCGATCCGGCCGAGATCGAAGATGTCATTCTTGGGTGCGGGCAGCCGCACGGAATGCAGGGCACCAACGTCGCTCGTGTGGCGACTGTACGCGCCGGACTTCCGGTCTCCGTGGCAGCAACAACCGTCAATCGCTTCTGTTCCTCGGGCCTTCAGTCAGTCGCAATGGCTGCCCATGAGGTTCTCAATGAAGGCGCAGAGGCGGCGATTGGCGGCGGTGTTGAGAGCATCACTCTTACTCCTCGAAACAGCGATCCCAACCCCTGGGTCATGGAGCATAAGCCGGGAATATACATGGTTATGGGCGACACAGCCGAGGTCGTGGCCAAGCGCTACCAGGTAAGCCGTGAGGTCCAGGACCAGTACGCGCTGCTGAGCCAGCAGCGGACTGCCCGCGCGCAAGCCGAGGGATTCTTTGCCGGTGAACTGGCTCCCATGAAGGTCACGCGAGGGATAATCGATAAGAAGTCCGGTGAGATAGCCAGTCGCGAAGAGCACGTTTGTGATCGCGACGAGTGCAATCGGCCGGATACAACGGCCGAGGGGTTGGCTTCGCTCAAACCGCATTTCGATCAGACGAGCGGGAAGGGAACGGTCACGGCAGGCAACTCGTCCCAACTGTCTGACGGCGCTTCAGCCACGCTGGTGATGTCGCTCGAGCGAGCTCAGCAGCTCGGGCTGGCCCCCAAATTGATCTTCCGCGGTTTTGCGATTGCCGGGTGTGAGCCTGACGAGATGGGCATTGGGCCCGTCTTTGCGGTACCAAAGCTGCTGAAGCGCCACGGCCTGAAGGTTGATGACATAGATGTTTGGGAGCTCAACGAGGCTTTTGCGGTTCAGGTCGTCTATTGCCGCGATCGGCTTGGAATAGATCCGGAGAGGCTCAACGTCAATGGTGGATCGATTGCGATTGGGCATCCTTTCGGAATGACCGGCTCGCGCCTGGTTGGCACAATTGCAAATGAGATGCTCCGGCGTCGGGCGAAATACGGCGTGGTGACAATGTGCGTCGGCGGTGGCCAGGGCGCCGCCGGCCTGTTCGAAGCGTGCAACTAAGATTTTTTAGCCACGAAAAGGCACAAAAAGCACAAAAGTTCTGTGCCTTTTGTGCCTTTTGTGGCTATCTGTCGGCGGTGGCCAGGGCGCCGCGGGCTATTGAAGCGTGCAACTAAGATTTTCTAGCCACGAAAAAGCACAAGAAGCACAAAAGTTTTGTGTCTTTTGTGCCTCTTGTGGCCTCTTCATCTTCTTTCCAGGCTTGCGCGGTCCCATTTGCCGAGGTCGGCTCCAGCCTCGTAGGTGCTCTCAAGAAACTCCATCAGGTCAGCCTCAGGTGATTCTGCCGCTCGAACATCATCGTAGCGGAGGATGAACTCTGACATCTCTTTCAAGTATTCCGCCTTCGTCAGGACGAATCTTCGCTTCACTCAAGCCCGCCGGCTCAGGCGCCGCATATGAGTAGTAGGCCGGCTCGAGCAGCGTGCCGCCGCCCGGCCAGAAGCCATGGCTGATCACCTCGTGCGAGTATGCCTCCCGCGTGATCGGATCGGCGCCGGGTCGCTCCGGCGCGCGGCGGCCTGAGAAGCGCGTGACAGCGAGGTCGAAACTGCCCCAGAAGAAGTGGACCGGGCTCGATTTCCCAATGAACCGCGACCGGAATTGCTCGAAAACGTGTTGAGTGTTGACGAGGATGCGCCAGAAGCGACCGACAGCCTCGGCATCGTACGATGCATGCTGAACGTCCTTTTCGAAAGGAATCGGATCCGGCACCTCGCAGGGCATGGTCCATATCCTGACCGAGAGGTCCAGCTCCTCGAGTGTCTTCATGACTTCAGCATAGAAGTCGGCAACCGATCGTGGGTAGAGCGGAATACTTCGCGTCTGACCCTCTCCTGTCCTGATTACCAGCCGGTGATCGATGAAATCGAATTCGATCTCGAAGACGCGATTGCCATGCGGCATGGCCGAGGTCGTCAATCCCCTCGCGCTGACATAGAGAACGACATTCCACCAGTGGTTGACCAGGGGTGCGCTGGCTAGCCGAACCTTGCCGACTACCTGACTCCACATGTGCAGCGTGTCTTTTGTCTTGTCCCACTGCGCCAGATGCAGGGAAGGCCATTGCTCAGTCATTGAGGCTCCTTAGAGTGTATGAGCTCGTGCCGCGATCGAACGACACCACAGTAAATCCTGCGGCCAGCGATTGAGTGAATGCCGACCTCGTCGCCTGGCGCCACTCGAGAGCAAGCTTTATATCCTCCTGCTGCAATCGCCCGATATCGTGAGGTATCTGAATCGACAGGCTCTCCTGCTTGAGGGCCCGCGTTTCCTCGTGCCAGTGTGGTCTGCCGTCAGCTCCTGAAGAAAGCAGCGGAGCACTGGAAGCAGGTGGGTTGACCCGATCCCGATCCAGCCTCCAGCTTGCCAGAAGGCGGTCGGTGCCGAGCTGATGAAGAAAGCTCGAGGTCGCCTCTCCGTAAAAATCGATGAGATAGCGATCAGAGACTACTCCCAGCTTGTTGAAGTTGAAGTGCGCGTTTAGCGCCTGTAGCGGGTCGTAGGTCCAGGTGATTCGAGTGATTCCTTTGGCAAGCGCTCTCTCACGTTGAGCGAGCTTCAGCTGATAGCCCACGCCATAACTTCTGTATGCGCGCTTTACGGCTGCCATGTGAGAGTGCATGACGAGACGCTCATGCTCGAGACCGAGGAATCCGTAAACAAAGCCAACCATCTCCGGCCCGTCGAAAGCTCCTATGAGGCAGCCGCCGACTTCGAGCGCCGCAGCCATCTGTGTGTGGGGAACGATGTCGAGGTCGTCGACGCCCCAGACCTCTTTCTGCAGGTCTTCGATGACGCGCATTCCGGGGACATCGTCAACGTCTTGAATCGTGATTTCCATTCAGCCAGCACAATACCAATGGCCGGCGTGTGACTGCAAACTGATTGAAATACTTGCTGATGGGGCTCAAACAGGCAAGAATTGGAGTCACGCAAACACAAAACACTGAATCGTCACACAAACCGGAGGTAGAGCTATGCTGATCACCCTTGTTCGGAACTGGTGGCTGCTCGCACTGCGTGGTGTGTGCGCCGTACTCTTCGGGATTCTGGCCTTTGCCTGGCCGGGCTTAACGCTTCACGTCGTGATTCTGCTCTATGGAGCTTACGCCTTTGTGCAGGGAGTGCTGGTGATTGTCGCCGCGGTGACTCATAAGGAGGGACCCGGTGTTCCATGGTGGGCCCTGCTGTTCGAGGGACTGCTCGGCATTGCGGTTGGAATAATTTGTTTCGTCATGCCGGAAATTGCGGCGATTACTCTTGTCTTTCTGATTGCCGGCTGGGCCCTGGTGACCGGCGCTCTTCAATTGATCGCGGCGATCAGACTGAGGAAGGAGATCGAAGGGGAGTTCTGGCTGGGTCTGACGGGAGTGTTGTCGATTCTCTTTGGATTGCTGCTGATTTTCAGGCCGGGAGTGGGCCTGGTGACGATAGCCTGGTTGATCGGAGGATATGCGCTGGTCTTCGGCATTTTCCTGATAGCGCTGGCGTTCCGCGTAAAGGGCTTTCGCAATCGCCTCGCCGCCTCCAGGGCATAATCTCAAGGAGCCGACTGTGCGGAGCCAAGCCCAGCCTGGGACCAAGCCCCAGCCTGGGACCGCACGCGTCCCGCGTGACTGACTTCATTTCTTCAATCTTGACGGAAAGAAGAAGCACGCGGGACGCGTGCGGTCCCAGGCCGGGCTCTGGCTTCGCACAGCGGGCCTTTCAGCGTGTAACCTTTTGACGAGCTAAAACGTGATCCCGGTAGAACAGAAGGAAGGAGATTCTATGAATACGGGATCCACATCAACGCCAGTCATCGTCATCGGTGGCGGGCTCGCCGGGCTGACAGCCGCGGCATCACTCGCTCGGGCAGGCCGATCGGTTACTCTCTTTGAAAAATCCAACCTTGTCGGTGGCCGCGCGGCCACTGAACTAAAACAGGGCTTTTCTTTCAATCTGGGACCGCACGCTCTCTTCCGAAAAGGCCCGGGCATCTCGATCCTCCGCGAGCTCGGAGTCGCGTTTACCGGAAACATGCCGAGCACGTCGGGTGGTTACGCCGTCGATCGCGGCAGAAAACATACTCTTCCGATCGGCGTCTTCTCGATGCTCACAAGCGGGCTCTTCGGCCTCGGCGCAAAACTGGAGGTGAGCCGTCTGCTGGCCTCCATTCCGCATCTCGATACAAGCCCGATCCAGCACGATACGCTGCGCGACTGGCTTCGTCGTGAAGTCAGGCAGGCCGATGCTCGCCGGTTCATGTCTGCCATCTTTCGCCTCGCAACTTATGCCAACGACGAAGAGCATTCGAGCGCCGGAGCCGCGATAGAGCAACTCAAGCTCGCACTTGCCGGCAATGTGCTCTATATCGATGGCGGCTGGCAGACGCTTGTCGACGGCCTGCGGAGAGTCGCACAGGAATCGGGCGCGAAGATTGTCTCAGGCTCGCGCGTCTCTTCGGTCGAGCATGATGGCCATGTGAGAGGTGTGCGCATGTCAGATGGAGTATTCCATCACGCTGAGGAAGTCGTTTTGGCTGTTGGGCCCGTCGAGGCAAGCGAGCTTATCGAGGATGAGACGATCGCGCGCTGGGGGAATGAATCTATTCCCATCAAGGTGGCCACGCTCGACATAGCACTTGGCGAGCTGCCCCAACCGCGAGCTACATTTGCGGTTGGCATCGATCGTCCTCTCTACTTCTCGGTACATTCGAGCGCCGCAAGGCTGGCGCCTGCCGGAGGGGCATTAATTCATGTCGCGGGCTATCTGGGCTCAAGGGCAGACTTGAATCCGAAGCTCGTCGAACGCGAACTCGAGGAGCCTGGTCGATCTCATGCAACCGGGCTGGCGATCATCGCTGATCGAACGGAGATTCCTTCCGGCTCTCACGGTGTCGAATGCGGTCGTGACTGCAAGCGGCGGCGGAATGGAGGGACGTCCCGGCCCCCAGGTACCTGAAATCGATGGCTTGTTTGTAGCCGGCGATTGGGTCGGGTCTCAAGGCATGCTGGCCGATGCCGCGCTGGCCAGCGGGCGCGCAGCCTCCAGACTCATCATTGAGAGAGCGCCGCGAGCGGCGAAGGCGGTAGCCTAGTATGAGCGTCACTGCAGCAGCTTACGAGGACGTTTTTCAGGCCCACCGGCGTTTCATCTGGGGACTCTGCTACCGTATGACAGGCAGTGCCGCAGATGCCGATGACCTGATGCAGGAGACCTTCCTGACCGCTATCAGGAATCCGCCACGCCGCACAGATGAGCCCTGGCGGCCGTGGCTGGTTCGCGTGGCCATCAATCTCAGCCGCGATCTGCTGCGCCGTCGGAGAAGACGCGACTACGTGGGGCAATGGCTGCCATCACCGATCGAGACGGGCGAGGAGGTCGAAGTGGCCTCCTTTGAGCCCGTTGATCCGGACGGCAATCCGGCGGCGGGCTACGAGCTTCTCGAAAGCGTCTCGTACGCTTTCCTGGTGGCGCTCGAGGCGCTTACTCCAACTCAGCGGGCTGTGCTGCTTTTGCGCGATGTCTTCGATTACTCGGTCAACGAGACCGCTGAAGCCCTGGGTATGAGCCAGCCCAACGTCAAGACCTCGCACCATCGAGCCCGCAACGCCATGAGATCGTATGACAAGACGCGGACTCCGTTGACGAGAAGCTTGCAGCATCGCACGCGTGAGGTTCTTCAAGCGATTTCTGGATTGCCTCTTGACCCGCGACATAGACGGTGCCGCATCGCTTCTGGCTGAGGGTGTCAGGGAGACGGGTGATGGCGGAGGTGAATTCTTTGCCGCGCGCGCGCCGATCGTCGGACGCGAGAAGGTCATGCGCTTCTATGCGACTGTCACGAAGATGCTTGGCGAAGACGTCAGATATGGATGGCGCATGCTCAACGGACTACCGGCATTGATGACGGAAAGGTCCGACACCAGACCGGGCCACGCGCCACGAATAGCGATGATCTGCCTGATCGACGAAGATGGACGGATCAATCGCATCCATAATGTTCTGGCGACGAGAAAGCTGACTGCGATTACTCCGCTGTGAGTAATCGCCGGATCACTCGTGACGCAGGGCCGTCAATGGATCGACCTTCATTGCGCGGTGCGCTGGAATGTAGCAGGCCAGGAGCGCGACGGCCAGAAGCAGCAGCGGCGCACTCAGCAGCGTCAGTGGATCACCCGGCTTCACACCGAAGAGCATTCTCTCCATGAAGCGAGACAGCCAGTAGGCTCCGATTAGGCCGATAGACGACCCTATCAGGGCCAGGAGCATCCCACGGCCAACGACCAGGCGGAACACATCACGGGGCTGGGCGCCGAGAGCCATTCGAAGACCAATCTCGTGTGTGCGTTGCGAGACGAGGTAGGACATCACACCAAACAGCCCGAGACAGGCGAGCAGAAGCGCCAGTGACGCGAAGGTCGAGATCAGGAACATGGTGAACTTTCGCGGTCCCAGCGTTCTCGAGACGAAGTCATCGGCTCTCTGCACGTCATAGATCGGCACGTTTGCGTCTATCTTATTGAGAGCCTCTCTTACGGCCGTGGCCTGGGCCATCGGCTCGGTCGCGCTTCGAAGAAGAAGGCTCATCGGATTCCACATTGCCGCCGTAGCCGACGGCATGTAGACCATCGGCTCGGAATCTGCGTCGAGGCCGAAACTCTTGACATCGCCCGCAACCCCGATGATGGTCGCCGTCTTCTGGCCGAAGCTGAACACTTGAACCGTCTTTCCGATGGCCTCTTCACCCGGCCAATACTGGCGCGCCATATCAGCGCTGATGATTGTCACCGGAGGGGCATCTTCGGTGTCGTGCTCTTCAAAGTCGCGCCCTCGCAGGGGAATTCCAAGGGTAGAAAAGTAGCCCGGACTCACAATGCGCCAGTCGGCCGACGGCTGTGTTCCCGAGACTTCGGCGCGACCCGGTATGCGCAATCCGGTCGACGTGTTTCCCTGATCCATCGGAGGCAGGCTCGTAGTGGCTGCCGACTCTATTCCAGGCAGGCTCTTGATCTCTGAAAGAAGGCGCGAATAGAAGGCCCATGCCGCAGCGTTCTTCGGGTAGCGACTCCGGGGCAGCGTAATTCTCGTCATCAAGACGTGATCGGGCTCGAAACCGGGCTTGACCTGCTGCACCTTCCAGAAGCTGCGCAGCAGAAGTCCGGCAGTGATCAGGAGTGCCACCGAAAGCATTACTTCGGTTACTACAAGAAGACTCCGGATTCGCTGGCGTCCGCGTCCACCTCCGCCGTCACTGCGGCCGGCGTCCTTGAGCATGTTGCTGACTTCAGGCCGCGAGGCGTGAATCGCCGGAACGAGGCCGAAGAGGACACCGGTGGTCAGCGAGATTCCAAGTGCATAGAGCAGGACTCGAGAGTCCAGTGAAAGCTCGTCGAGTCGAGGCAGATTTGCCGGATTCATGGTCTTCAGCAGGTCGATCGAGACGGCTGCGACAATCACACCCAGTGTCCCGGCGACCAGCGCGAGCAGTACCGCCTCAACGAGCAACTGCACAATGATGCGGGATCGGCTCGCCCCGAGAGAGACGCGTATCGCGATCTCTTTCTGCCGGCCGGCGGCACGAGCCAGCATGAGATTGGCAATGTTGCTGCAGGCGATGAGCAGGACGAACCCGACGGCGGCGACGAAGATCAATAGCGACCGCCTCGTATCCGGCGGCACGAAGACATCGAAGAGACTCTGAGTCCCTACCTTCCAGCCTTTATTCGATTCGGGAAACTGCTGGCTCAATTGCTGAGCGATGAGATTCATGTCGGCCAGGGCCTGCTCCCGAGTAACGCCCGACTTAAGCCGACCGATCACACGCAGGCGATGATCGCCTCGCTGCCGGGAGGGGTCGGGTCCGAGAGGAACGAAGATCTCGAGCCGGCCCTTTCCCAACGGAAATGACTCCGGCAGGACTCCTACAATCGTCACCGGATTGTCATTCATTCGTACTGTTCTGCCGAGGATGCTTCGGTCGCCTCCAAACCTTCGTACCCAGTAGCCGTGGGTCAGCAGGGCTGCGCGGGCGGGCACTCCTGGCTGGTCTTCCTGAGGAAGGAAGTTCCGGCCGAGCTCTGGATTGACTCCGAGCGTCGGAAGCAAGTCTGCCGTGATTGCGCCGGCTGGAACCACCTCGATCTCGCCGGGATTCCCGATGATGACGCTGGTTGACCCGAGGCAGCCATTGATTCGAACGTCTGGTTGCGAGAGCGCCAGTCCAGAAAGTTGGGATGCGAAACACCGAAATCAGGCCATCCCAGTTCGAGGTTGCTCTCGTAGAGGCGCTCCAGGCGGTCTGGTTCCTTCACAGGCAGGGGACGGAGGATGACTGAATTGACTATGCTGAAGATTGCTGTATTTGCGCCGATACCAAGACCCAGAGTCAGAACGACGATTGCGGTAAAGCCAGGATTCTTGCGCAGCGTTCGTGCTGCGTAGCGTAGATCCTGATAGAGCTCCGCGGCCATGTTGAATCTCCTCTTGTTTCCGAAGGCGGGCGGTTCAGAGCGTGGTCCTTCCAGGCGACCGAGATCGTCAAGCATTCTTCTGCTCTGATGCAGTTCGGCCATGGTTGCGCGAAGGGCCTGTTCGGGCGAATCGCCTCGGGCGAGCCGCTCCTGGTAGCGGTCTTCGAGGTGCTGTCCCAGTTCATCGGCGATTTCCATTTCTCGCCCGGCGCCGAGTTGGAGCGGTGCGAGTGTCTGGCGGATTCTTTCTTTCCAGTTGGGTGGGTGTGCCATATATGACGTCGCCACATATAGCATCGAGGTTTTGGGAAATCAAGAAAATAGAATCCTGATAGATTACCCGCGCCAGACGGCGCGGGACGGGCAGGGACAAGCCCTGCCCCTACAACGTTGTCGCGCGGTGCTGCATTTACGAGCAGATTGTAGGGGCAGGGCTTGTCCCTGCCCGCCCGGCGCCGTCCGGCGCCGGTAACAAGGTTGCGAGAGAGTGATCACGATAGGGACACGAGCCTTCCCACAGTCCACTAAAACAATTGCAACCTCATGGCGCTTGCTGACACTCACTGAGTGTCATAACCATGGGAGACCTATGCTCACTATCTGGCAGGACCTGAAATACGGTGCTCGGATGCTCCTCAAAAGCCCGAGCTTCACGATCATCGCGATCCTCTCGCTCGCCCTGGGCATCGGGGCCAACACCGCGATATTCACTCTCATCGATGCGGTCCTCCTGAGGCCTCTTCCATTTCGTGAAGCAGGAAAACTGGTCGTCGTCTGGGAGGAGGCTACAAAGATCGGCTTCCCTCGAAACACGCCTGCCTGGGCCAACTTCGTTGACTGGAAGACGCAGAACCAGGTCTTTGAAGATATGGCTGCGCTTACCGGAAGCGGCTTCAGTCTCACCGGTGACGGCGAGCCCGAGCGACTTGAGGCTCAGGCCGTGACCGCGAACATGTTCCCGCTGCTCGGAGTACAGCCGAAACTCGGCCGCAACTTCACCGAAGCGGAAGACCAGCCTGAGGGTCCGCGGGTGGCGATTTTAAGCAACGGTCTCTGGCAGAGGAGGTTTGGAGGGGACCCGGCGCTGGTTGGGAGGGAGATACTGCTCGACGACAAGAAGTACACCGTCATCGGAGTGATGCCGGCCGGATTTCAGATTCTCTGGAAGGACGTCAATCTATGGGTGCCTGCGGCGCCCAGCAAGGAAGAGTTGGCCAATCGTGGAAGCCACTACTTGACGGTAGTCGCCCGGATGAAGGATGGAGTCTCTCTGAATCAGGCTCAAGCCAATATCTCCGCGATAATGGCCAGCATAAATCGCGACCATCGGGATATGGTTTTCGAAAACGGTGCGACTGTCGTCTCGATGCGCGAGCAGGCTGTTGGAAACACTCGTCTCGCTCTTCTCGTTCTCATGGCGGCTGTCGGATGCGTCCTTTTGATCGCTTGCGCGAACATTGCGAATCTGCTGCTCGCGCGTGGCGCTGCACGTTTTCGTGAGGTCGCCGTTCGCGCAGCACTGGGGGCCGGTCGCGGAAGGATCGTCCGGCAACTTCTGACCGAAAGCGTGCTCCTTTCCGTCGCTGGAGCGACCGGGGGGCTGGCACTAGCCTGGCTGAGCTTCGCCTTTCTCAAGCAGCTGATCCCCGCAAGTCTCGGGTCGTCCGCGAGCGTCGGACTCGACTTCAAGATGCTTGGCTTCACATTACTGGTGTCGTTGGTCACAGGTATCCTTTTTGGACTTGCGCCCGCGCTGCAGGCCGCTCGAGTCGATATCAACGAGGCATTGAAGCAGTCGGGTGGACGCTCAGGAAGCAGCAGCGGTCATGGCCGCCTGCGTAACATACTTGTCGTAGCCGAAATCGCACTGGCTCTGCTGCTGCTGATAGGAGCCGGCTTGCTGGTCAAGACCTTTGTGCGCCTCCGGACTCTGGACCTTGGAATCCGCACGGATAACGTCCTGACGATGAGGACGCATATACCTGGATCCAAGTATGGCGAGTTGGCCAAACGATCGTCATTCTACCAGGGTGTGCTCGAGCGCGTTCGCACGCTGCCGGGAGTGATCTCGGCGGGCTACGGAACAGCGGTTCCACTCACCTGGAAGGGAGGGACCAACGGGTTCACCATCCAGAACAAGCAGCAGTTGCCCGGGCAGGACGCGAATATCAGGCAGGTCAGCTCGGGATGGATGGAAACCATGGGTATGACCCTGCGCCAGGGCAGATTCTTTGATGACCATGACGGACCCGCAATCGCAACGCGTCGTCATCATCAATGAGACCATGGCTCGGCAGTACTGGCCCGGCGAAGACGTCCTCGGCAAGCAGATGGTGCCGGGCAACTACAGCCCGGATGTCCAGTGGTGCTCGATTGTCGGCGTCGTCGCCGACGTCAAGGAGATGGGGCTCGAGGCGCCGCCCAAGAGTGAAATGTTCTTTCCTTATACTCAGATGCCGCAGATTTCGTGGAATGCGCCCCGAACACTGGTCATCCGCACGAAGTCGGATGCGATGAGCATTGCGTCCGCGGCCAGGGAGGCCGTCTGGTCGGTAGATCGCGACCAGCCTGTCTCGATGATACGCACCGTTGACGACATTCTTGGCGAAGAGCTCATGCAGCGGCGAGTTGGGATGACATTGCTTGGTGCGTTCGCGGGCCTCGCGTTGCTGCTTGCATCGCTCGGCATCTACGGTATTCTCTACTACTCGGTCAGCCAGCGGACGCATGAGATCGGGCTCAGGATGGCGCTTGGAGCAAGACCGCTGGACGTTCTCAGGATGATAGGCGGCAGCGGCGTTGCACTGGCCGGACTCGGCGTGGCGATCGGTTTGCCTGCCGCATTCGCGCTGACGCGGGTCATGTCGAGCCTGCTATTCAAAGTGAGCGCGACTGATCCAATAGTATTTGTTTCGGTTCCATTGCTGCTGATCGGAGTATCGTTGATTGCGAGCTACCTGCCCGCGCGCCGCGCCACGAAAGTGGATCCTATGGTGACGCTGAGGCACGAATAGAGTCCGGATCAAACTTGCCGCAAGTCAATACTGTCAATGGCGCAATCGCTACTGAGGCTCTCGGCACAACCCTCATGCACGAGCACATTTTCGTCCTTTCGACGGAGATCGTGCAGAACTATCCTGAGATCCTGGGGAGACGAAGAGAAGCAGATAGCCGAGGCGGTGAAGCGCCTCAATGAGCTCAAGGCAGAGGGCGTTGACTCAGTAGTCGATCTGACAGTTATCGGGCTCGGACGCTATATCCCACGAATTCAGCGCGTCGCGGAGCAGACCGGAATCAACATTCTGGTCGCGACCGGAATCTACACTTTCCACGAGGCACCCCACCACTTTCGCTACATAGGGCCTGGAACAGTCCTCGGCGGTCCCGAGGTCATGGCCGAGATGTTTGTTCGTGACATTGAAGAGGGGATTGGAGAGACAGGAGTCAAGGCCGCAATTCTGAAGTGCGCTACCGATGCGCCGGGTGTGACCTCCGGAGTTGAACGTGTTTTGCGCGCCGTCGCGCAGGCCCATCGACAGACTGGTGTTCCCATCTCGACTCATACACACGCACGGACGAAGAGAGGGCTCGAGCAGCAGAAAATCTTCGCTGAAGAGGGAGTCGACCTCTCGCGCGTGGTGATCGGCCATTCGGGAGATACAACAGACATTGATTATCTTGAGGAGTTGATCGCCAATGGCTCCTACCTCGGGATGGATCGATTCGGCGTCGACACGCTGTTGCCGTTCGAGGATCGAGTGGAAACAGTTGCGCGGCTGTGCGCGCGCGGCCATGCGCCGAGGCTTGTGCTTTCACATGATGCGGCCTGTTTCAATGACTGGGTGCCTTCATTGCTGCGCGAGAGCCGGCTGACGAACTGGCATTACCTGCACATTCATCGCGATGTGATTCCGGCTCTCAAGAAGCGAGGGGTGACGGATGAGCAGATCCGGATCATGCTCGTGGACAACCCAAGGTCGATCTTCGAACGCCAGTCTGGGTATTAGTGGAAGGTTCGCGCCAACGGTGTGGTCTGGAGTGTGGACATTTTACCCATCGTATGCTGGTGGTCGTGTCGGGTCTCAACGGGAACAGTCGTACGGCGCACCGAAGGTGCGACCTGAAAAAGCCCAGGGCGAAGCCCTGGGTAGATAGATGCCACCTTACCCGCCAGCCCCAACGGGGTGAAAATCGGCCCGATGGGCCTCAAATCATGATTGGCCATCGATACCCAGGGCTTCGCCCTGGGCTATTTGAGGTCGCGCCGTTGGCGCGACAGGGCTCTGGATTTTCGAGCGTTTCATAAGCATCGGCACGCATTGAAGAGCAGAATCTCCCGACGCGAATATCTGAAGCTTGCTGGTGCGGGCGCCGTCACCGCACTGGCACCAGGGCTTCCCCTGACGCTCATGCCTCCGCGAGATGAGAAGCGGCGAAATCTTCTCTGGTATCGCCAGCCGGCAACAAAATGGACCGAAGCACTTCCGATCGGAAACGGGCGCCTTGGAGGCATGATCTTCGGAGGCATCGCCTCGGAGCGGATTCAACTCAACGAAGACACCGTCTGGGCAGGCGAAAAACGCGATCGCAGCAACCCTGAAGGCGCAAAGAATCTGGCTGAAGTGCGCAGGCTGTTGTTTGCCGGCAGGGTAGTCGAGGCTGAGAAGCTCGCCGACCAGACGATCATATCAATTCCAAGACGGCTGCCACCCTACCAGACGCTCGGAAGATCTGCAACCTCCATTTTCAAGGACATGAGGGCGCAACCAATTATGTCCGGGAGCTCGATCTTGAAACGGCTGTTGCGCGAGTCTCCTACGAAGCGGACGGAGCGCGGTTCAATCGTGAAATATTCTCCTCGCCGAAGGATCAGCTGATTGTCATCAGGCTGACGTGCGACCGGCCCGGACGAATCTCATTCCGCGTGACTCTCACTCGCGAGCAGGACAGCAGGACACGCGCCGAAAATGACACCATCGTTATGGAAGGGCAGGCAGTGGCGCGAGACGACCGTCACGAGCAGGAGCGCAAAGTCGGAGTCGGCTTCTGCGGCATGCTGAAGGTCGTGCCCGAACGCGGAAGAATGCATGCCGAAGGCGGCGAGTTGATTGTTGAGCAAGCGAACGCTGCAACGCTCTATTTTGCCGCTGCGACGAACGCTCGCCACGCAAATCCGCCGGCAAAGTGCCGGGAGGACCTTCTTGCATCCAGGAAGACCTACACCACGCTCCTCAACGAGCATATATCGTCGCACCAAAGCTATTTCAGTAACGTAGATTTCCGCCTTGAGGCAGAGATTCCAGATCTTGCCGACTGATGAGCGGCTGAAGCGCGTTGAGGCGGGCGCGCAGGACCTCGCGCTGGAGGCTCTCTATTTTCAATTTGGCCGCTATCTTCTGATCTCGAGCAGCCGCCCGGGCACCATGGCCGCCACGCTTCAGGGCATCTGGAACGATCAGCTTGCTCCATCCTGGGACAGCAAGTACACGATCAACATCAACACTGAAATGAACTACTGGCCCGCGGAGGTCTGCAACCTCTCGCGTTGTCACGAGCCGCTATTCGACCTCGTTGAAAACGCTCGTGAAGACGGCCGGAGGGTCGCAAAGAGTCTGTACGGCGCGGGCGGCTTCGTCATTCATCACAACACGGATTTCTGGGGGCACGCGGTCCCAATCGATGGCGTAGGCTCGGGGATCTGGCCAATGGGCGGCGCGTGGCTGAGCCTCCATTATTGGGATCACTACGACTTCGGTCGTGACCGCGACTTCCTGGAGAAGCGGGCCTATCCGGTGATGAAGGAAGCGGCCATGTTCCTTCTCGACTATCTGGTCGAAGATGGCACCGGGCATCTGGTGACCGGGCCCTCAATTTCGCCGGAGAACCGGTATCGGACAAAAGACGGATCGATGGCGAAGCTGTGCATGGGTCCGACGATGGACATTGAGATTTGCAGGGCTCTCTTCACTCGTACGATCGAGGCTGCCGAACTTTTGGCAGTCGATAACGGCTTTCGCCAGAGGCTCCTGGAGGCGAGCCGTCGCCTTCCGCCCTTGAGAATCGGCCGACACGGGCAGCTCCAGGAGTGGCAGGAAGACTACGAAGAACCAGACCCGGGTCACCGGCACATCTCGCACCTGTTTGCGCTGCATCCGGGGAATCAGATCACTCTTCGAGGAACACCGGAGTACGCCCGCGCGGCGCGCACGTCGCTCGAACGACGGCTACAGGCCGGGAGTGGCCACACGGGCTGGAGTCGAGCGTGGATCATCAACTTCTGGGCGCGGCTGGAGGAGGGTGATCTGGCGCGCGAGAACATTGTTGCACTGCTCGCGAAGTCGACGCTCCCGAACCTGCTCGACACTCACCCGCCGTTTCAGATTGATGGGAATTTCGGTGGCACTGCGGGTATGGCTGAAATGCTCTTACAGAGTCACGCGGGTGAAATTAGTCTCCTTCCTGCGTTGCCGCGAGCCTGGGCTCAAGGGTCCGTTCGAGGTCTGCGCGCCCGCGGCGCAGTGACCGTTGACCTGCAGTGGGCGGCGGGCAAGGCGACGGTTGCGGTTTTGACGCCCGATTTTGATGGAGAGTATAGATTGAGAGCGCCTCGCGGCCAGGCGATATCAGCTGTGGCTCAGCAAGGGCAGGTTCCCTTCAAGGTTGACGGTGACGTCGTGTTAGTAAAGCTGGCTGCAAAACATCAATACAAGCTGACGTTCAGATGATATTTGGAGAGTTACCGGCGCCGGACGGAGCAAGAACGTAGGGGCGGGCAGGGACAAGCCCTGCCCCTACAAGGTGGCGTCGTTAGCCGGTTTCTCGACAATGCAGCATCCCGCGACGACGTTGTAGGGGCAGGGCTTGTCCCTGCCCGTCCCGCGCCGTCTGGCGCGGGTAATCGTACATCTGGACCCACTGCTAGAACACGAACTTAAGGGCCAATTGAATGTTGCGGTGCTGCTCGACGTTGTTGATGTTCGAGAACAGACCGCCTCTGGTCACCTCGACCGAATCCGTCGGATTGTCAGCGATGTTGTTCGTACCGCCGGCTACAAACAGATTCGGGTGATTGAAGAAGTTGAAGAACTCAGCTCTGAACTGCAGCTTCTTGCTCTCAGTGATTGGAATGTTGCGAGCAAAGCTCACGTTCCAGGACTGCATTCCAGGCGCGCGAAACGTGTTTCGACCCAATGTCCCGATGAACGGGCCATTCACTGAGCCCGAAGGTGCGAAGGCCGACAGGTTAAGATAGTTGAAGGTCCCGCCGACTCCCGGAACAGGCGTCGAGTCGCCCATCGTCTCCGGCAAAGCGGCAATAACAATCGGGCGGATCGCCTGTTGCCCGTTATTGTCCGGCTGGCTGGTGTCGAAAATGGTGAATGGGACTCCAGTGCGGAAGCTCAGGATTCCGTTCATCGCCCATCCGTTGAGCACCTTCTTCTCCCAACCACTATGCAGGTTGCGCGCGAATGGGATGTCCCAATTGAAGCTCGTCACGAATCTGTGGCGCACGTCGAAGTCGGCATCACCCTTGTCCCCGGCCGGATTGAAGGCATCCTGAAAGCCGAAGACGCCCTGGCCGACTCGTGAGAGCAGGTATGAGTCGCCGAACGTCGACGACTCGTTGTCTATCGCGTGAGCGAAGGTGTAGGCGGCAGTGAACTGCAGGCCCGTGTTCTTGATGTAGCGGCTATCAACGCGGGCCTGGAATGAGTTGTAGTTGGAGTGGCCATCATTGCCTCGGAAATTAATGGCGCTGATCGTCGGATTGAGACGGCCCGATTGATCGAGCAGAACGCCGCTGTCTGTCCGATTGATATTGTTCAGCGAATAGAGATGGATTCCAGTCGAACCTGCGTACGCCAGGGTGACTACGTAACTGTTGCCGAGTTCATGCTGGAGGCTGACATTAAAGACGTCTGCGTATGCAGTCTTCAGATTCTGGTCGATCGCCCGGGCGCTCGAGGAATAGCTCTGGCCCGAGAGCGCTTCGAGAGCCGCATACTGATCCACATTTGCCGTGATAGGCGTCAATGGATTGTTGCCGGTTCCGGCAATGAGTACCGCGTAGTTCGGCGGATTCTGAATCACGTTGAAGAGCACGTTGCCGAAGTTGCGATTGTAGAAGATGCCGTATCCAGCTCGGAGCACCGTCTTGCCGTTGCCGAACAAGTCATATGCAAGACCCAGGCGCGGCCCGAAGTCGTGGTAGTCCGGCTTGTAGAAACGGTCCTGCAGATCGCCGGTCTGGCTTGTCGTCGGGGCAAACTGACCGCTGGCTATCTGCTGCAGAGTGTTGCCGCCTGGGCCAAGGTAGAAGTTGGCGTCCAGATCCTTCTCGTCACCCGGACTGTGAAGTATTCCAAAGTACTCCCAGCGCAGACCAACATTGACCGTCAGCCGCTTTGTCAGCTTCCACGTATCCTCACCGAAGATGCCGACCTCATTGTAGTGGAAGTGGCGTGTGAAGGATGGCGCGGTGAACGGTGCGTTTAGAACCTGGCCGGGTAGCTGGCCGTGTGGGTCCACGGCGATCTCATAGTCCTGGACATTGCCGTTGATCATATCCTGAACCGTGCCGAAGTCGGCAATCGCGTTCTGGAACGCTCCAAAAGTGCGGTTGTCGCGGATGTGAACGTACTGTGCTCCGAACTTGAAATCGTGGCTGCCGCGCTGCCAGCTGAACGACGTGTAGCCCTGGTAGAGATTCTGCGGGCCTCCAAAAGGAATCGCATTGCCAAGCAGATTGGCTGTTCCAAAGTAACCCGGGAGCACCGTGTCGCCGTCCGTCTGCTTGCTGATGATGCTGCTAACAAGAAATGTTGGCGTCACTGGCGCGCTGCCGAGCGGCTGTTCGTTGAGCAGCCGGTTGTAAACAAAGCGCGACTCCGACACGAGGCTGGGTGACCAGTTGTGCGTCAGCTGCAGCGTAAAGTTTTGATTCCGGTTCATGTTCAGCGTGTCGAAGCCCTGGTAGGGGCTGAAGCTCAGCGAGCCGAGCTGGTCCTCTTCACGATCATAGGCGTATCGCCCGAAGAGCGAAGTGCGGTCGCTGAAGTGATGATCCACGCGCCCGGTCCAGAGGAATGTGTTCTGCGGCGATCCCGCCCCGGCATCCTGCGGCACCGGTCTCTGCACGCGACCGAAGAGCGGGAGGTTGGCGTCGATCGGGATGCCATTGGCATCGACCAGCGGCGCGATGCCCAGGGAGTTTGAGGTGATCAGCCGCCCGGTGATTGTCGGCGCAGGGAAGGCGGCGAAGATGCTCTGTGTTGCCGCCGAAGATGCCGCGATTAACTGCGGCGTCGGCACATAAAACGGAGTGTCGACGCTGCTCCTGACCCTCAGCCATTCAGCCGAACCGAAGAAGAAGGTCTTGTCCTTGATCACCGGACCCCCGACCGAGAATCCGAACTGGTTCCGATTGAAGAATGACTTGTCGAGGCCGTTGGCGTTGTTGAACGAGTCGTTGGCGGCCAGTGCCGAATTCCGATTGAACTCGTAGAGCGAACCGTGAAACTCGTTCGAGCCTGACTTGGTGACGACGTTAGCGACGTACCCCGCGTTGCGGCCGAACTCCGCCGTGTAGTTGTTGGTCTGGACGCGGAATTCCTGGATTGAGTCGAGCGGCACATCCTGCCCGCGCTGGCTGGTAAACGTGTCATTGTTCTCGCCGCCATCGAGAAGGAAGTTGGCGTCCTGAGAGCGGAGGCCATTGACGGCGAAGCCGGAGCCTCGCTGGTTTCCGCTGCCGCGATCGGGACCGTCGGTCGTTCCGGCGGAGAGAGCTATCAAGTCGTACGGATTGCGTGTGATGAGAGGCAGCTCGGTTACCTGTCGTTGACTGACCACATTGGATAGCTCGGCGTTCTGGGTGTTGACTGCGACACCCTCTTCGCTGGCAGAGACTTCAACAGTCTCGCTCTCGAGGCCTACCTTCAATTGCCCGTCCACACGGAGCTGCTGTGAGACGGCAACCTGCGTTGTCACGTCCAGAGTAGAGAAGCTTGGTGCATTCATCCGAACTCTGTAATTGCCGGGAGCAACGCTCGGGAAGCTGTATTCGCCGCTATTGTTGGTTGTCGTCGTTCGAACGAGTCCCGTATCAGCCGAAGTAAGCGTGACCGTCGCACCGGTGATGACGGCTCCCGAAGGATCTGACACGGTTCCACTGATCGATCCTGTGAAGGATTGCGCGCGCGCTGAAGAACCCAGAGCGAGGCAGCCAGGACCGCGCCAAGTAATAGATGATACTTCATATCTACCTCCCCATTTCTTGATCAAACTGTCTCAAAATCGTCGCCAATCCTGTTCTGGGCATCCCGTTAGGGATGCGAGAGGGTAGCCAGGGGCAAGCGAAGCGCAGCCCCTGGATTGCCCAGCGAAGAAGACCTGCGCCCTGAAGGGGCGCGAGACCGCTCGCGATTACCAACTTGTCAGGTCTGGCGTCCCTTCAGGACGCGGTTCTTCGGACGTGATTCCAGGGGCTGCACTTCGCTTGCCCCTGGCTACCTTCTGGCATCCCTCGGGTGCAGAAGCACCACTTCGACGTCATGGAGTGCCATGCCCTGAATCTGAATCGAATCAGAAATTGAATTTCAAACTAAGCTCGAACTGGCGCGCAGGGGCCGCGCTGCTCGGCATATCGAAAAACGGCGACGTGAGCACGCCGCTGAACTGCCCATAGTTGACGTGATTCAAAAGATTGGTGATCTGAGCCGAGAGCGTCAGTGAATAGCGCGATCCTTCGGGGATTCCGCTTCCACCATCGCCTCGTCCGCCGCCGCCTCCTCCGCCTCCCCGGCCACCGCCACCAAAACCTCCACGCGGGTCCTCCCATTCCTCTCCCACCCTGGCCCGCTCCTGAAGAACCCGCCGGAGTCGATGCCCGGTCGCTGTGACCGAAGCCGAAGGTCTTGCTCAGACCCAGGTTGATCGTGAAAAGGCCGGGACCGATTGCGGTTATGCCGTTGGGGAAATTGGCCTCAAGGTAATCACGCAAAAGGACTGGCGTCGTGCTCCCGGGAGGCAGGATCAGCCTCTCCGGCAGCAGCGGATAGAGACTCGCCGGCAGACTGGAGTTCCGGTCGATGCCGGCCGGCCTGTCGTTGATCACCGTGTCAAGGTTCTCGTCGAATCCTGTCGTGATGTTGAAGGGGCCGCCCGAAGAAGCAACCACAAACGGAGTCAGTCGTAACCCGTGGGGCAGCGACACGCTCCCGCCGACGAAGAGATAATTTCGACGTTCGGTCGAGGCCGGTCCCCATTCAGGATCTCAGATTGTAGTTATCGGCCGGTAGCGAGAGCGGTCCGTCCGAATCGTTCATCGTGTGGGAGAGTGTGTAGTTGCTGAAGAGAGTAAAAGACCGCCCGAATCGGCGATCAATGTGAACCATCAGGCCCTCATACAGAGAGCTTGCGGAAGATTCGATCTGATAGACGTTCCCCTCGCCTGGATCGGGCCGCAGTAGACTATCCGGAGCGGTGCATTGATATTTCGAGAGCGAAGCTGATGAACCCCGCGCGTGAAGATATAGCTTGCTGAGACAAGGAAGCCGCGTGGCAGCTGGTGCTCGATGCTTCCCATGAAGTTGATGACATATGGCGCTTCAAGGTTCGGCTCGAGAGTCCTGATTATCGTATTTCCAGGATCGACCAGCGGACTGCCGGCAAACGGATCGGGCCAGAGCGGATTGCGAATGACTATGCTCTGCACGGTCGTCCCGTTATAACGCAGCGTATCTTCGTACAGGCTCGAAGTCAGCCTCGCGAAAAAGATGCCCCCTCCAAGCCTGATGGTCGTTTTACGGTCTGCGAAGGGCGACCACGCGATACCAAACCGCGGCGCGAAATTGATCTTGTCCTGCAAGTGCGATTGAAATTCGTGACGCAGGCCAAGCGAGAGAGTCAAATTCGGACGCAATCGGAAGTCATCCTGAACAAACCAGGCAGCCTCGTACTGGTTGTATCGCACGAGCGGATCACCACGATTGATTGTGAACTGGGTTGGACGCGCAGCAACGAGCGGGCTGTTCGGATCAGTGGGATCGAGTGGCACATCAATGCCGTTGATCACATTGCTGTATTGCGCGAGGCTGGAAAAGGTGTAAGTGCCGTTGAAATTGGTGGCGGCCAGATTGCGATCGTTGTCGTACTCCAGCTGAAAGCCGCCCTTGATCGTATGTTTCTTGTGAGTCCATGTCAGGTAGTCCTGCCAGTCGAGCTGGTCGAGCCGCGTTTTGCTTGGACAGCACGGCGAGCCGCCCCCGTTGAATGAATCGAGAACGTTGATCGCGACACCCTGCGTATCGGCGGTAGCCGTGCTCACCTCATGCTGGTAACGCAGCCGCGACTCGTGAATCAGGTTCGCATTGATCAGATAAGTCTCCGATATTTGCAGTGTATGGTTCGTGTTGGTCGCATCTGAACCACGCTCGGGCAGCGTGAACTGGCTGCCGGACGACCCGCCGAAATTGCCTCCAAACCGAACTCCGAATTCCTGATTTTCAGATTCGGAGGCGTGGTAGTTGTAAGAAATGTTGAGCGTGTTTTTCGGGTTGAGAAAGTAGTCGGTACGCAGACCAAAGAATGTCGAGTGTCGTCGGAGCAGGGACGTTGGCGACGAATGGCCCGTCGAGCGTTACCGCATTGACGACGCCGCTGCCGTCCAGTTGGCGGCGCTCAAAGTTGGCGAAGAACGAAGCTTTCTTGGGAACGATTGGGCCGCTCAGAAGGAAGGTATATCTCTGCTGGTCCAGTTCAGGCTTTTCGATGGCAAAGGCGTTCCGCGCATCGAGTGCCGAATTGCGCAGACTAAATGTCCCGCCGCCATGCCATTGGTCGCTCCCCGGTTTTGTGATGATGTCAATACGGCTGACGCCCGGATGTGCAAACTCGGCAGAGAAAGGATTCTGGTTGATACGGATCTGAAGAATCGCATCACGTGGTGGAAGCCGGCCGCCTTCGAACCCATCGATATATATCTGCGCTCCGCCCTGGCCGCCATTGGCCCCGCCGGCAGCCGGCCCGGCAAGCGCCTGAAGGAAATCACGCAGATCATCCTCATTGTCCGGCAGCGTCTGAATGAAATCTTCGTCGAGGACCGTGACGTTCATGTTCTGATCCGGCTCAACCGATACCCCGGCGCCATTGGCTGTGACCTCTGTTTCAGCGCTCACAGGCTGAACCTTGAGAGTGATCTTCAGCGGTGCGCTGGATGACGCAGTCACCTCGACATCGTTATTCACGTAAGTATCGAAGCCCTTGAAGCTGACACGTAGCGTGTAGGTTCCCGGCACGACGTTGGCAATCACAAATTCACCGCTGGAGCCGGCAACGGCATTCCGCTGCTTGCCGCGAGCATCGATCAGCGATACCTGAGCGCCGGGAATTACTGCCCCTGACTCGTCGGCTACCTGGCCGCGGAGCCCAATGGTCGTCTGGGCAACGATCGGAGGGGCAACGATCGGAGCGATGAAAAGCGACACGCCAATTGCGGCGGACAGCAGTCGCAGCAGCCTGATAACCATGACTCGCGTTGGAGGGCAAACTTGATGCCGCAGCCAGACAGGCTGCTGGTATGACAGTTGCTCAATTTGTCAGAGGTTAGATAACGCAGAGGTTGGGCCGCTCTTGTTCGCGTTTCTGCGTTGCCCCCTCGATGAATGTTGGAGTTGAGTGCAAGGACCGATGATCAAACGCGATTGTAAGCGAATCCTCAAAGTCGTTCGTGGTCTTTGAGGGCATCCAATGACGAGACTCTTTTGCTAAGCGAGGGACACTTTGGCAAACAATAGATCGGGCCATAGATCAGAAAAGTTGATCGCCATTCTTTTTCTGCTTTGTCTAACGGGAGTGCCGGCTATCGCCGCTGAGTGCTCGACGCCAATTCCGACGGTCTACGATCGTGTGTCGCCTGCCGTCGTCTTCATCTACGCGACTTCGATCAATCCGTATCGTCTCTCTGATCGCGTTGAACATGTTGTCGGCTCAGGCTTCATCTTTGACCCGTCAGGATTGATTCTGACCAATGCTCACGTGGCCTTTGGACGCCAGATGCTGATTGTTACGCTGGATGACGGCACAAGTCTGCCTGCGCAGCTCGTCGGAGCCGATCCTATCTTTGATATCGCCGTTTTGAGGATTCCGAAGCCCGATGGCGGCACGCTTCCGCTCGTCACACTCGGGGACTCCGATCGAGTGCACGTCGGCGAGGAGGCGCTGGCGATCGGCAATCCGCTTGGCCTGGATCAGACCCTGACTCGCGGAATTGTTTCGGCGATCAATCGCATCCTTCCGGAAAATGGGTTTTCCCTTCAGGAGCCGCTTCTTCAGGTCGATGTTCCGATCAACCCGGGCAACTCCGGTGGTCCTTTGCTCAACCGGTGTGGCGAGGTGATTGGCATTACTACGGCAATCATTCCGGATGCGCAGAACATTGGATTTGCGGTTCCCATCAACCTTGCCAAGGCGGTCATTCCTTCGCTCATCGCACAGGGGCACCTGACGCGGCCATGGCTGGGCATACACGGACAGTTTGTTGACAGCGACCTTCAGAAACTGCTGAGAGTTCCTCTCGACATCGGTTTTCTTGTTGAGGCTGTGGAACCTGGTAGTCCGGCAGAGAACGTGGGTCTTCACGGAGGGTCGCTGGAGTTTACGATCGCGACGCGCGACATATTGATTGGTGGTGACATCATCACCAGCATTGACGGGAACGCCCTCAATTCTCCGGACGCAATCATTCAGGTTCTTGAGAATTTGAAAGTAGGATCGAAGGTTCAGTTGAGGGTATTTCGAGAAGGTAAGTATCTGGACATGAGTTATGTCCTGCCGGAGAGGCCGATTTTACCAGGGGATATTCCGAGCGAGGGCGCAGCCGTGCCTCTCAACGGACGCTCCAGGAAGCCAGTCAAGTCGACATTTCGGTTTTGAATATGGAGTGCGGCCTCTCTGTGCGACCGAAGATGTTAGCCACAAAAAGCACAGAAGCGCAAGCCTGTGGTGGATAATCCGGGTGAATGCACGCACAGACGCAAATCCCGATTGGCCTCGACGTTTTTGTGGCCATCTCGGCTTGCCGGGCTCCCAGGTCGCGCATTGGCACGACTATCAGCGATATAATAGATGGCAATGCGACTGATCGCCTCCTTGAGATTTGTTCCGCTCAAGCTGCACACCAAGACGGTGATCATGATCTCGGCGGTGCTGCTTGCAGTCTTTGCAGTCATTGCCTACTTCACAAATCTGGCGACGATCAACCTCAGCGAACAACAGGAACAGGAGCAAACACAGCTCTTTGCTGCCCAGGTAGCCGACACAGTCGGTTATCACGTGAAGCACGTTCCTAAAGCACAAAGGCAGACGCCTGCTGCCTCGCTCAAGCTGGATTGGGACGAAGTCAGGGAAGACATCATCGACACCATCATCAAGAGCAATCCGCAGCTCTCCGAGGTGCGAGTCTTCTACCAGACGGGCCCGGATCAATGGGAAGAGGCCGTCCGTCTTCCCGCAGGCGCCGGGCCGCCCTCAATTAACGATGCCCGAGCGGCCGAGCGGAGATCAAAGGCATCCGTGTAACATCGATCCGTGATCTTGGAAGACGCAAGCTGATTAGTGCCGTGGCGCCGGTAGTTTCACCCTTGTCACATCAGGGGGCGGCGCAGATCGGAACAGCTGCCGTCGTTCTCAGTTTCGATGAGACGGTGAGTGTCGCCACAAAACTCGGTCGCCTGATCTGGCCGCTCATGGGTCTTGCGATCGTCGCAATTACGCTAATCACCTACTTTCTGTTCCGGCATCTTGTCTATCAGCCAATTGACAGGCTGCTGCTGAGCATGGCGGAGGCGGAAGCCGGAAACCTGGCTCAGGAAACCGACCAGCAGGCGCCCGACGAGATCGGATTGCTCGCTTCACGTTTCGACCGGATGCTCAACCGCATCAGGCAGATTACCAGTCAGCTCGAGCTCGAGCAGAACAGTCTCAAGGCTCGAGTCTGTGAGGCAACCGCCGAGCTCGAGGGCAGGAAACAGCAGCTCGAGCAGGCCAATCGGACGCTTTTCGAGTTGCAGCGCCAGCTGGCTCAGCTGGAGAGCCTCGCGGCCACCGGACAGCTGGCCGCCCAATTTGCCCATGAGGTGGGGACACCCCTCAATCTCATCTCAGGCCACGTGCAGGTGCTGCGGGCCCGTGCCCGGGACGAGCGTTCGATCAGGCGCCTCAATGTCGTGGCCGCGCAGATTAAGCGGATCACTCAGATCGTCAGGTCGATGCTCGATTCGACGCGACGCCCCGGCCTTCAATTGGAGCCGACGGATATCAATTCGCTGCTCAACAATATCTTCGAAGCGGCTCAGCCGACACTTGCAGCACACCGTGTCGAGCTCCGTACCGATCTTGCCGTCGCGCTCCCGCAGATTCAGGTCGATCCCGATCAGCTGCAACAGGTCTTCTTCAATCTAATCAACAACAGCCTCGATGCCATGCCGGAGGGAGGCGTCCTGTCTGTCGCGAGCAGATCTGAGTTGAGTGGAATCGTCATCGACATTGCCGACACCGGTGAAGGGATAGAACCCGAACAGCTCGATATGATCTTCGAACCGCTCTTTACGACAAAGGAGAGCCGCGGCACCGGACTCGGTATGACAGTGGTCCAACAGATTATTTCGGAACATGGCGGTACGATCGCCGTCGAAAGCGTGCCCGGAAAGGGCACCGTTTTCCATATCAGGCTACCGTTAGCCTGGTCGACGCCGGTGGGAGCAAACGGTGGTGCTCAACTCGAGACCGCCGAGAGACCCTATTGAAACAGATGAAACACATGAAACAGATTCTGGTGATTGATGACGATTTCGAGACTTGTGAGTTTCTGACTGACATCTTTTCGGAAGAAGGTTGGGAGGTGACGGCCAGGCAGACTGCCGAAGATGCATCCGCTGCAGTGGCGCAATCGCATTTCGATCTTATAGTCAGCGACATCAATCTCGGTGGACGAACCAACGGCGTTGCACTGTTGAAGGAGTTCAAACAGGTTTCGCCGGGCTCCGAGGTAGTCCTGATCAGCGGGTTCGGGAGTCTCGAGACTGCCGTTGCTGCGGTTCGTGAAGGAGCCTTCGACTATGTCAGCAAGCCGTTCGATGTCAACGAAGTGATTGGTACCGCTCGCCGCGCGCTCAAACGAGAGGACCTCGCAGAACCTGCGGCGGTTCTCAAATCCGGCCACCCCGAAGCAGCCGGGCTCATCGGTCACAGCCCGAAGATGATCGAGATATATAAACAGATCGCGCTCGTCGCGCCGTCGGACTCGACTGTCCTGGTAACCGGAGAATCGGGCACCGGCAAGGAGCTTGTCGCGCGGGCCATCCATCTCAACAGTCCGAGGAGCGCAGGACCATTCGTCACAGTCAATTGCGGCGCACTCACCGAGACACTTCTCGAAGCCGAGCTCTTCGGCCACACGAGGGGCAGCTTCACCGGAGCAGTGAGTGATAAACGAGGCCTCTTCGAAGAGGCGAGCGGTGGAACGATCTTTCTCGATGAGATCGGCGAGACCAGCTCGGCTCTGCAGGTCAAGCTGCTGCGAGCATTGCAGGAGGGCGAGGTCCGCCGTGTAGGCGGCGCAAAGGCTATTCGCGTCGACGCGCGAGTGCTTGCTGCGACCAACCGGGACCTTGAACGCGAGGTTCAGGCAGGACGATTCAGAGAGGACCTCTACTATCGTCTCAATGTGGTCTCATTGCTTGTGCCACCTCTCCGCGAGCGCCGCGAAGATATCCCGCTTCTTGCTGCTCACCTGCTCAAGCATCCGAGGCGGTCGGGAGTAAATCCGACGAGCATTTCGGACGAGGTTCTCAAGCTCTTTGAGGAGTATGAATGGCCCGGCAACGTCCGCGAGCTGGAGAACACCCTCGAGCACGCGGCAATCTACGCGCGCGGCTCGAAGATTGTTCCCGAGGTTCTTCCTCCCCGTATTCTGAATCACCATCAATCCACTGAACGAGAGAGGCGCGTCCGCTCGACTTTCGACGATCTTCCGACCCTCGATGAGCTTCAGCGTCGATACCTGGTGTTTGTGCTGGAGAGTGTCGGCGGAAGCCGCATGAAGACGGCGGAGATCATGGGAGTCGACCGGCGAACGATGACGCGCATGTCTGGACCGCTACTCCCTCAAGCCAACCGACACTGAAGAGACCGATTGACTTGAAGAGGACAGGTTTGCGGAAACTCGCAAAGCTGTCCCGGTCGGCAGGTCTCAGAACCCCACAAACACAGCCTGGATTGCACCTTGCGATCCCGGAGTTCACGGCACACTCCTTGCACTAGTGACCAGTGGAGCGCGGCGGTTTGCTGCTGCTGGCCGGAGGTTGGGTAGCGATGGAGAGCGACAGGAGCCGTCCGCTCCAACTGACTATGAACAGGCTATTGATCATCATCGGAGTGATACTCGTAGTGCTTATATTGTCGAGCCTCTCGCTCTATCGGATTTGCCTGTCAAGCTGAGACTCAAAGAGGAGGAGGAGAAATGAAGAAGAGATCGGGTACGTTACTTGGAATTCTGGGGTGCGTCGTGCTCGTCGCACTTCCTACGGTCTACGGGCAGTCTGAAGAACGCGTCATCGCGAGTATCCCATTCGAGTTCACCGCAGGCAATCGCATACTGCCTGCCGGCGATTACACCATCAGCCGCGCTGAAAATACTCCAGGCATGATGCTGATTCGAAGCGATGACAGGCACGCAGCCGTCTTTTTCGGCGTCGAAAACACCTATTCGCGGCAAATCCCCAGGCAGACGGAACTCGTCTTTAACGAGGTCGGCGACCGGTATTTCCTCTCGCAAATCTGGGTTGCCGGCGAGGATCTCGGTAGAGAGCTGCCGAAGTCACGTGCCGAGCGGGAGCTCGAAGGAAATCCTACGAAGCAGATCGCAAAAGTTGTGAAAGTGACCGCCGGACATCAATCGTGAGTGGCTCGCGAGCCGCCCCTACGATGCCACGTTGTAGGGGCAGGGCTTGTCCCTGCCCGTCCCGCGCCGTCTGGCGCGGGTAACGATTCGCGGATGCGATTTCACCTTGTACGGCCCCCTTGAAATGTTACCCGCGGCAGACGGCGCGGGACGGGCAGGGACAAGCCCTGCCCCTACAGGATTGCGGAGAAAGCAACACCCTGCGGGAGAAAGTCTATTCCGACTCGCAGGGCCACCATTGGGTCTACCCTTGCAGCACTTCGGGCGGGCAGCCAGCAAGCCAGGAAGGCCACCATCAGAAGAAGAAGTCCAATCGCTAAGAAGGTCAGCGGATCGTTCTCGCTCACACCAAACAGCAGGCTCCTCATCAGTCGAGTCGAGAGGAAAGCTGCCAGGGCGCCAAAGCCTACTCCCACTACTGCCGGCATCATGCCTTGCCTGAGGACCATGCGAAGGACATCTTTCGCCTGAGCTCCGAGCGCCATACGCACACCGATCTCATGTGTCCGTTGGGACACCGAATACGAAACGACGCCGTACACGCCGGTAACCACCAGCGTGAGCGCCAGAATTGCAAAGAGTCCAAGTAGGAGAGCCTGGAAGCGCGGTTGGGCGACGGATTCAACCAAACGATCATCCATCGTCTGAATCTTCGGCACAGGCAAGCTCGCATTCACCGATTTGACTTCGTTTCTCAAGTCCGCCGCAAGACTCATCGGTTCCGCTCGTGTCCGGATGACGAGGGTTGGAGTCTGCATCGGCCATTGCCAATATGGGACGTAGATATCACTGCGCGTCTTTGCCTCGACGTTCAGCGTCCGGACATCCGAGGTTGTACCGACGATCTCAACCCACGGCGATATTTGCGGGACCCATCGATCCGGCGGAGGTGATTGGCCCGGATTGAGCCTGCCGTTATAGAACCGTTTGCCGATGGGGTTTTCATTTGGAAACCAGCGCCGCGCGAGGGACTCGCTGATGATTGCGACACGTGGAGTGTCGAGCTTGTCACCCTCGGTGAAGGCTCTTCCGGTGAGCAGTTGAATTCCCATGGTCCGCAGGTAGTCAGGGGTCACTCCCCAGAATGTAAGCTGTGGCTGCTCGCTTGTGGGACCCGGAGGGCGATCTTCAATCGTAATCTGGCCGCCGGCTGAAGTGCTGATTGCGCCGACGGATTGTACCTGTGGATGGCGCTGGAGTCTTTCAATCAGTTGTTGGATCGTAACCTGGGGCCGCGTGGCGGTCGCCTGCACCCATGTCGAAAATGCGGATACTGAAAAATCGAGCTCGGCCGTCAAAAGATGATCGCGACGAAAGCCGCGGTCGACCTCGAGCATGTTGACGAAGCTCCGCAGCATTAGCCCCGCGGCAACGAGCAACACGACCGATAGCGCGACCTCCGACGCTATCAGCGTGCTTCGCAAGCGGCTGCGGTGCAGTCCCTCGGCCAACCCTCTACCGCTGTCCTTCAATGCGACGTTGAGACCTGCTCGCGTGCTTTGCAATGCCGGCAGGAGGCCAAAGAGGATGCCGGTGACAACCGAAATCAGAAGAGTGAAGGCGAGGACGGGCCCGTCGAGGGCGGCCTCACTTAGTCTCGCGACATAGTCGGCATTGAACCTGATCAGTAGGTTCAGTCCCCAGAGGGCAAACAGAATGCCAAGCCCTCCGCCGATCAGCGCGAGCAGCAGGCTCTCAGTAAGCAACTGGCGAATCAGGCGCCATCGACCGCCTCCAAGCGCGAGCCGAATGGCTATCTCTTTCTGGCGCTCCGCTGACCGCGCAAGCAGCAGACTCGCAAGATTGGCACAGGCGATGAGCAGGACGCAGGCGACGACGCCCCAGAGTATCAGTAGCGAGCGCTGCATGTTGCGTCCGATGGTCTGTTCGATCAGCGGAACAACCGACACCTGCGAGCCCAGCGGCAATTCGGGATACTGCTTCTCGATGCGCCCCTGGATGGCGCTCAGCTCGCCCTGGGCCTGGGCAACCGTGACCCCGGGCTTGAGCCGCGCGACCACCGAGAGCCAGTGTCCCTGCCGCCGATCTCGAGGAAGCCCATCCCAGCCTTCCGCGAGCCATATTTCAGACTGTGCGGGGAAGTGGAAGCCAGCCGGCATGACGCCGATAATTGAATACTCACGCCGCCCGAAGGTGTCGATCGTCAGAGTCCTGCCGAGCACGTTCGGATCTGAAGCCAGACGCCGCTGCCAGAACTCGTAGCTGACGATCGCAGTGCGATCACCATTCTTCTTATCTTCATCGGGCGTAAAAATTCTGCCGAGGAGAGGTCGTGCGCGAAGGGTGGTAAAGAGGCTCGAGACCGCATAGGTGCAGTTCGCTTTCTCGGTTCCGGCGCCAGTCAGGAGGTTGAAGCTTCCGCTACCGCTCCAATATCCGACGTCGTCGAACGCATGCGTCTGTTCCCGCCACTCCGTAAGATTCGGGAGGGTCACTTTTTCCTGTTCCACGCCGCGTCGAGGACTGCTTTCCCAGAGCATGACGAGCTTGCCGGGCTCTTCGTAGGGAAGAGGATTGAGAAGGACGGCATTGACCACGCTGAAAATTGCGGCGTTGGCGCCGATTCCGAGAGCCAGCGTAATGATCGCCATGGCAGCGAAGCCGGGCCTTTTCGTCAGCAATCGAGCGCCGAAGCGAAGGTCATGCCACATGAGAAAGTTCCTCCTGAGATTTCACTTCCAGTCGGGTTGGCAGACAATATCCAGATCAGTCCGTATAGCACGATCAGCCGTTTCAAGAAAGGTGCAAAACCCATCAATGAAAGCCGGTCTCATTGGAGTTGTCGCGCCAAAGGCGCGACCTGAAATAGCCCAGGGCGAAGCCCTGGGTACCGCAACGCAACGCGCGCCAGCCCGTCGGCATTTCGCAAACATCGCGTTGCCACTCGTAATGCCGCCGCCTTGGGACTATCCATTGGTTTTGCTGTGAATCCCGGGGCTTCGCCCCGGGCTATTTCAGGTCGCGCCTTTGGCGCGAACCCAATCGCGTCGCGAAGTGCCGCATTATCGAGAAAGGTTGTAGGGGCAGGGCTCGTCCCTGCCCGCCCGGCGCCGTCCGGCGCCGGTAACCACCTCATTGACCGGAGACTCAAATATGCTTCGTGGAGTCCTACTCGCGCTCGGTGTCATCCTTTTGACAGCGCAAGCCCGCCAGACCAATACGACGCCGGCGAATGTGGACGGACAGAGAATCATCAACGCAGATCGTGAGCCTTCCAACTGGATGAGCCACGGTCGGACCTATGGCGAGCAGCGATTCAGCCCTCTCACTCAAATCACCGAACGCAACATCAAAGACCTCAATCTCACCTGGTTCTACAATCTCGACACAGACCGCGGACAGGAAGCCACGCCCATCGTAGTCGACGGAGTCATGTACGTTACGAGCGCGTGGAGTAAGGTCTTCGCGCTCAATGCGGCGACCGGGGCGCTTCTCTGGGAATACGATCCCAAAGTCCCCCGCGAGGTGGGAGTCAATGCCTGCTGCGATGCCGTCAACCGCGGCGCTGCTGTCTGGAAGGGCAGAGTATATGTGGGCACGCTCGACGGCAGGCTCGTGGCCATCGATGCGCTCAGCGGAAAACGGTCGTGGGAGACCCTCACGATCGACCCTGCGTACCGCTACACGATCACTGGCGCACCCCGCGTGTTCAAGGACAAGGTGATCATCGGCAATGGCGGCGCTGAGATGGGAGTCCGTGGCTACGTCTCAGCTTATGACGCCGCCACCGGAAGGATGCTCTGGCGTTTCTATACGGTTCCGGGTGACCCGAAGAAGTCCTTCGAAAGCCCGGCTCTCGAGAAGGCTGCGAAGACGTGGACCGGAGAGTGGTGGAAGTTCGGAGGAGGCGGCACCGTCTGGGACTCGATCGTCTACGATCAGGAGCTCGATCTCGTATATCTCGGAGTTGGCAACGGGTCGCCCTGGAACCGCAACGTGAGGAGTCCCGGTGGAGGCGACAATCTCTACCTGTCATCGATCGTCGCCCTCAAGGGAGATACCGGCGAATACGTCTGGCATTATCAGGAGACGCCCGGTGAGATGTGGGACTACACCGCGTGCCAGCAGATCATCCTGGCCGATCTCCGGATTGACGGGTCGGCTCGAAAGGTGATCCTGCATGCGCCGAAGAATGGTTTCTTCTATGTGCTGGATCGCGCAACCGGCAAGCTCATCTCAGCGAAGGCTTACACGCCGGTAAACTGGGCATCGGGAATCGATCTTACAACTGGCCGCCCAATAGAGACGCCTGCCGCTCGCTACGCCGGAAACAACCCCGCTGTTGTAGTGCCTGGACCGCTGGGAGCGCACAACTGGCAGCCTATGTCGTTCAGTCCACAAACGGGACTGGTCTACATTCCTGTTCAGCAGGTAGGCCTGGTCTACAAGTCAGATGAGCATTTCGCTTCCAGCAAGCTGGCCAACAATTACGGTATCGACGTTGTGGCCGCCGGAATGCCACAGGACGCAGCTACGAAGAAGGCTGTCCTCGACAGCGTCAAGGGTAGCCTTGTGGCCTGGGATCCGATCGGGCAGAAACGCGGCATGGTCGGTCGATCGCCCAGGTCCCTGGAACGGCGGTACGTTGTCGACAGCCGGTAACCTTGTCTTCGAGGGAACGGCTGCCGGCAACTTCGAAGCCTACACTGCCGACAAGGGTGACAAAGTGTGGTCGTTTGCCGCTCAGACGGGAGTCATGGCAGGGCCTGTCAGCTACTCGGTTAGCGGCGAGCAGTACGTGGCCGTGCTTGCCGGATGGGGCGGCGCCTTTCCTCTTACTGCTGGTGAGGTCTCATTCAAATCGGGACAAGTGAAGAACGTGAGCCGGGTTCTGGTGTTTAAGATTGGGGGCAAGTCGAAGCTGCCGCCTTTACCGTCAACCAGTCCACCGCGACTTGTTCCCCCGGCGGCGACTGCCGACGCATCTGTGGTCAAGAGTGGAGAGCTGCTCTACCAGCGTTATTGCGCAGCCTGCCATGGAGATACCGGGGTGAGTGGCGGCCTGGTACCCGATTTACGCTATTCGAGATTGCTGGCGAGCGACCTTTGGTTCAGCGTCGTGCTCGGTGGAGATTTGCGTCAATCCGGCATGGTGTCGTTTGCCGGAGAGATTTCAAGGAAGGACGCGGCCGATATCCGGGCTTACGTTATTGCACGGGCAAATCAGAGCAAGCCCGGCAATTGAATGGTGCTCCAGCGCGGTACGGCCGTTTCCTTACGGAGGGCGGTCGTGAGCCGTTGCCAAGGATTGAGTGTTATGTGACTATCACAGTTTCCAAAGCACCAACGGCTTCCTTCGTGAGCGCTAACCGCCTGGAGATGTGGCGTGGAGAAACTAGCTTACGATGACTTGTTTGGCCACCTCGCGGATGAATTGATGCGAGTGGATTGCCTTATTCGCCTGTGTCGGCTTGGGCAGGAGAGACGGCAATCAAACGATCCGTTGGCCCCCTTTGCGGGATTGGTCCTATCCGATGAAGAAATCCTTGGATTACTCAATGACTCGGGGGCCTCGTTTTTTGTAGGTTCCTCGACCCCTGCTCAACAAGCCGTTTGCAATGAGCTACGCGCGATTGACGAGAGGATCGCCCAACGTCGGGCAGCCAGTGCCGACGCGGGCGTCTATCTGCCGCTGGCTCGACTTGCGCACCTCTTCGGGCTGTCGGCTTTCGAGGAGCAGTGTCTACTGATCTGCCTGGCACCGGAGGTCGACCGCAAGTACGAAAAGCTGTACGCCTATCTGCAGGATGATGTGACCCGCAAAAAGCCTTGCGTGGCGCTGCTGCTCGACTTGCTCTGTCGGACGACGGCGGAGAAACTTGCCGCGCGCGCCAGCTTCGATCCGCAGTCTCCGCTGTTGAAGTTCAAGTTACTGCTCATCACCGATTCTTCAGCCGACGGCCCGGCTCCCCTGACGCAGCGCTTTCTCAAGCTGGACGACCGCATAGTCAATTTCCTGCTCGATTCAAACCAGACGGACGCTCGCTTGAATGGCGTAGTGCGTCTCCGATCGTCCGCTTTGGCAGTTTTGGCAGGGCAGCCCGCGATCGTCCCGAACGAACCGCTGGGCCGCGTACTGCGTTGCCTGCGCTCTCATCCCGATTCGGACGCCAGTGCTGCAGGATTCGTCACTGCGGGTTGGGCGGGTTGGGGCGGGGCCGATTTTCTACTTTTGCGGGCCATATGGAGTAGGGAAACTGGCACTGGCTGAAGCTGTCTGCGATGAGTTGGGGCTGCCGTTGCTGGTGTGTGACGTTGAAAAACTCGTGAATTCCCCCCTGCCTTTCGAAGAGACGGCGTGGCTGCTCGTCCGCGAGACCGCTTTGCAAGGGTCCGCACTATGCCTCGAGAAATTCGACTGCCTCACGGCGGATGAGGAGAAGAATCAGACTCAGATCAAAACACTGTTGCAGGGTGCACACACCTTCTCTTGCCTGACTTTCATACTCGGCGCGCAACGCTGGATGCCACGCCACGCAATGAGCGAGCAGGCGTTTGTCGAACTGACCATGGCCGTCCCCGATGAGCACGCCCGGCGAACCTACTGGATGCAGGAACAGGTGAACTTCGGACAGGTCGCGGACGAGGTTGATTGGGACGCTTTGGCTGGCAAGTTCCGCTTTACGCCGGGGCAGATTCGCGACGCGCTTGCGACCGCCCGCGATCTCGCATCATGGCGCGAGGGTGACGGCCGTATCGTGGCGGACGATCTCTATGCCGCCTGCCGCGCCCACTCGAATCAGAGACTGACTCAGCTGGCTCAAAAGATCCAGCCGAAATACGTCTGGCGCGACATTGTCTTGCCGGCTGACCGGCTACAGCAACTGCGGGAGATTTGCAATTACGTCAGATATCGCGCGCTCGTCTATCAGGAGTGGGGGTTCGATGGCAAGCTCTCGCTCGGCAAAGGACTCAACGCGCTCTTTGCCGGACCGTCGGGTACGGGCAAGACCATGTCGGCCGAGATCATGGCCGGTGAGTTGGGGCTGGACCTCTATAAGATTGACCTCTCCACGGTGGTCAGTAAGTTCATCGGCGAGACTGAGAAGAACCTTTCGCGCATCTTCGCCGAGGCTGAAACCAGCAACTCAATCCTATTTTTCGACGAGGCGGACGCGCTCTTCGGGCGTCGCAGCGAGGTTCGCGATTCGCACGACCGATACGCCAACATTGAGATCGGCTATCTGCTGCAGAAGATGGAAGAGTATCAGGGCGTCGTCATTCTGGCGACGAACTTCCGCAAGAACATGGACGACGCCTTCGTCCGGCGAATGCATTTCACCATCGAGTTTCCCTTCCCGGACGAGAAGGATCGCCGCCGTATCTGGGAGCAAATCTGGCCGGAGCGAATTCCCGTCAGCCCGGACTTGAATCTGACATTTATGGCTCGCAAGTTCGAGATCACCGGTGGCGCTATTCGCAACATCGCGCTGGCCTCCGCCTTCCTGGCCGCAGCCGACGGGCGTGTTGTCACCATGTCACACTTGATCCGCGCCACCCGTCGTGAATATCAGAAGATGGGCAAGGTAATGTCGGGAGGCGAATTCGGCGAATACGCCGGCCTGGTAGAACCGGCACCAACTATGCCTGAACCATTTTGATGAGGCCCACTATGTACGACCGAGCGCTGGAATCCAGCCCTGAAACGCAAGCGCGCCTGTCTCGCCGGGAAGAGGAGCTCAAGAAAGAGACGCCCGAAGCACGGTCGCAGGATGGTCCGGTCTCGCAGACCATGAGTCGCTCTGGCGATCCTTCGTCGGCCGGAGCGAACGCCTCGCTTGCGAACTCCGTTGATGCGGCACAGCCAGCACGAGCGGGACAATCTCTGCTCCGCTTGCAGCGGCAATACGGAAATCGCTATGTCCAGCGTGTCTTGATGTTGGCGCGCAAGAGCGATGGCGAAGCACAACTTTCGCCGGAAACGGAGGAGACCATTCATCAATCCCGCGGCGGAGGGCAGCCGCTCGGTGACAGCCTCCGCGATCAGATGGAAACCTCCATTGGCGCGGATTTTCGCGGCGTCAGGGTGCACGCCGATGGGCAGGCCGACACGCTGAGCCGCGCGGTCAACGCGCGCGCCTTCACCGTCGGCGAGGATCTCTATTTCCGGCAGGGAGCCTACGAACCCGGCAGTTCGAGCGGGCGTGAGCTTCTGGCGCACGAGCTGACCCACGTCGTGCAGCAATCGGGCGGTGGCGTCCAGCGCAAGCTGACCATCAGCCAGCCGGGAGACAAGTACGAACAGGAAGCTGATCAGGTCGCGCAGGCGGTCACGCGCATGGAACAAACCGGCGTCTCGGGTCCAGCGGCCACGCCAGCCGTGCAGCGTCAAATGCCAGCTCAGCCGCAGATGGAGGAAGAAAAGAAGGACGAGACCGTTCAGACCAAGGCCGAACCCGGTTGGTTACAGCGTCAGCCGGAAGAAGAGAATACCGATGAGAACATGTGAGAGCAAACCACGACCAGGTAAGGTAAGAAAATCAAGGTGGGAAGTTACCTGAGGACATACGGAGAATCGCGGTCCACGCGGCCGGCTCAACGGCTGCATAGCATCGCGATGGCGACGCCCGAAGTAACCGGCGCTGAGGGTGTATTCGTTACTACGGGAGCAAGCGGCGCGTTTGGCCACTCGATGATTCAACGCCGCGCCGACTCGTCGCCTCTTGTTCTGTCTTCAGGACCCCTGGGCGCCAGGCCGAGCGCGCAAGACCTGCTGCGACTGCAGCAATCCTACGGCAACGCCTACGTGCGACAGCTCATTCAAAGTCGACTGCGTGGGGAAGGCCCCGCGACGCCCAGGAGGCATCATACGACGGCCCCTGCTTTGGTTGTCGTTGCGAAGCCGAGGCCCGAAAGGGAGGTCGTGACCGCAGGCGAGAACAGCCGCCGGTTCCGAAGGAGCCGCGAGTGTCACCGCTTCGCCGCTCGTTCACCAACCACCTGTTTCGCCGGAGCAGCCGCAAGGCGGCGTAACAACTGAATCTGCCTCGCCCGTTGCCGAGGGCGCTGCAGAAAAAGAAATACCTCGCGCGCCCACAAGCCCTGCCAAAGACCCTGCCTTCCAGAAAGCCAAAACCCACGTGCGCGGCGAGGCGAAGAAGCAAAAGACGCATGCGCCCCCGAGCAAGAAGCGACAGGAGGCGGAAGACGCCTCGGCGATGGAACCACCCGAGCAGGAGGACCAGAGTTCCAAGGAGAAAAACGCAGATGAGATGGTGCGTGTCGGAGATGAGCAGAAGAACGCAGGGAAAAAATTCACCGCCGAGCAGTTCAAAAAGGACTTTGAGACTCTCGTCAACAAGCAGAATCCCCCGCGCGACGCGGATGAGGTCAAAGCCTTCTCCCAGAACCCTCCCATAGAGACCTTCCCAAAGGATTTTTCAGACGGCGTAGCCAAGAAGCAGGGCGAAGTAACCAAGCCCCTCATGGACCAGACCACGAAGAAGCCGGCTCCCGATAAACCCAAAGAAGCCGTGGATGTTCCCGAGCCGATCCATCCGGCCGCTCCGAAGCCTGTTGATCCGAAGCTGGCTATTCCAAAACCCAGGACAGACCAGGAGATTTCCACTCAACACGAAAGCGACCGACTTGACGACGCTATGCGGGACAACCGCCTCTCCGACGATCAATTGGCCGAGTCGAGAGAGCCGCAATTCGTCGAGACGCTGAAAGTAAAGCAGGAAGCAAAGAAAAGAGCGGCTGCAGCGCCCGGCGAGTATCGAAAGCGGGAGGCTGAAATCCTTGGGGACGCTGAAAAGCCTGCTGCGCAATTGTTGTCGAAGGACCTGGCAGGCATGGGCAACATTCATCACAGAATCGGGGGCCATGTCTTCAAAGGACAAAAGGATACTGAGTCAGAGACCGAAAAGCGGCAACGCGAAATCAAAAAGAAGATTGATGGTAAATACCTTGAAACGGTGAAGGCCGTCACCGATATCCTCGAAGGCATGACGAAGCAGGTGAAACTGGATTTCGCCAATGGATTGACCCAGCAAACAAATAATTTCAACGCCAACGTACGCAAGCGCGTCAGCGACTACTACGGCGATTGGCGAATCGATGATGAGCTGTTCGGTCCGGCAGATGTGGTCGTTGAGAAAGATGGTTCGACGCGCCACATGACGCATGGATGAAATTCTCGGAAGAGTTGACACACCGAGAATAAACCCCGACGTCTATGAGATCTTTGTAGACGAGAAGAATAAATTCGTTGCCGCGATGGGCGTCGTACTGGACAACATCGCCACCAAGGTGGAATCGGGTTTAACGGCTGCGCAGACCCAGATTCAGCTCGGGAAGACCTGGATCGCGCTTTTCAAGTTGACCTTGAAAGGCGCCGAACTTGTGTATGCCGAACAACTGGAGACAGAGGTTAAGCTGAAATTCGACAACCTCGAAGGAAGCATCAATGATACCCGGGACGATTTGCTGCAAACACTGGCCGATCAATACCGCGAAAATGTCACGCAGTTGGAAAAGACGTTCAATGAAATCAACGATGAGTTGAAGAAAAGCTGGATAGACCGCGCCATCGAGTTCGTCAAGACTGTCGGGAAGACCATTTTTGAACTGGGCGAATTGCTGCTAACCATTCTGACGCGGATGGCGCATCTGGTGTGGTCTATTATCAAGCACCCGATTCGCTTCTTTGAAACCCTGGTATCAGGTCTCATGCAGGGGATCTGGAGGTTTATCGATAACATCGGGACTTACCTTCAGGAAGCTTTCTGGACCTGGATAACCGGCGCGACATCGGTAACGAGTATCCACCTCTCGTCGAGCTCCGGCATCGAAGGCTTGTTCGACCTCATCGTCCAGGTCCTGAGGCTCGGCCCGGCCGACCTTCGCCTCATCGTGGAACGGGTGCTGGGCAAGAAGTTCATGGAACTGGTCGATAAAGGCCTCGCCGTCGGCGAAAAGCTCCTCGAACCCGTGACGATCCTGCTCGACAAAGGGCCGGTAGCGCTGTGGGAATACCTCAAAGAATCGCTCGGCGATCTCATCCAGTCGGGCATCGACCGTATCAAAGAGACTGTCTTTTTTACCTTCGTTGAGAAAGCGCTGAAATGGGTCGCCGGCTTCTTCATTCCTGGCGGCGGTTTCGTCAAGATCGTCAAGGCAATTTTCAGCGCCTTCCAGTTCGTGGTTGAAAACCTGGACAACATCCGCCATTTCTTTGAGGCCGTCTTCGACTCGATGGAAGCCGCTATCGAAGGCCACACCGAGGGCGTTGCCAGCAAGATCGTCGAGGGCCTCAGAACAGGCGTCGTCCTGGCCCTCGACTTCCTGGCCAAGCAATTGGGGTTATCCAAGATCATCGAGAGTGTGCACAACATTATTCAATCGCTCCGCCGTCCCATCGTCAGCGCCATTGAATGGGTGCTGGGCAAAGCCAAGCCTCTTGTCATGAAGCTCATGATGAAGGGGAGGCAATTGGTGGAGAAGGGGAAGCAAGCTGGAGCTCGTGTCGTCGAATGGTGGCGGAGGAAACGCCGTTTCAGGGCCGGCGGAGAGGTGCACAGCATCTACTTCGAAGGCAACCGGTTGATGGTGGAGACCGAGAAGCACGTCGCTGAGGAGTACCTGCAGCGTGCACTTACGGTCGGAGGGTTGAGCGGCGACCAGGCTCGTGTTGTTGGACAGGGCCTTGCTCTGATCGAACGGCTGAAAAGGGAGAGGCGCGAGACCCAGAAGGCAGCTCCAAGGGCGGAAGGGTCGGAAATCGAAGACACCTATAACCAGACGATCGAGGCCATCAAGATTGCCATCTCGCATGTGGTCGAAGCGGCCGCCGGCGGAGTCAGCACAAAGATAGAATATTCCGGGGCTCTGCATCACGACCAGGGCGACACCGCCACTGCCAACCCTCTGACTTTCCGAGGTCCTCTCGGCACGGATCCCGGTGGCGCGGCAGCCAATACGGCAATTGCGAGAGCGCTGCAACCGCGCAGATCAGGCAACGGCTCTTACTACGTTCTTGGACATCTCATCAACCAACGGTTGCACGGTCGCGGCGATGATCCACGCAACATTGCCCTCATGCCGCAGGAAGCCAACGGGAGTTTCGAGAGAGAAGTGGAATCCAGAGTCAAGGAAGCGGTTTATGAACGAGGGGAGCAGGTACTCCAACGTGGTTCGATTCGAAGTGACCGCCAAGTACGACGACAGCAGCAAGCAGGCAAGGACAGACAGGCTGCTGGCAGAGATCCCGACCAGCCCTAAATACACCACCCAACAAGAACGTGACATTGCAGAGGCAGTCGTCCGAGCCGAACAACACGTGCCGGTCCGAATTGAATCATCGGCAAGGTACTTAATTCCTCGCCCGGGCGGCATTTTGGAGGATGGGCCCAGCATTCCGGTTAACCCGCGGGTGGCCGTCAGCCTGGCTCCGGACGAGCCCCCGGATATTAAGTGACTTAGAGAGTAGACAGCGTGATCAACGACCTCGACAGCACTCTGGAACTGTTACTCAAGCGCGAACTGCCGTCAGCACTGGTCGGGCAGATTTCAATCAGCTTCGCTGCGCCCGATGACAAGTTTCCGCCGCAGTCGGTCACCCTGCCGGCGGTCGACATGTTTCTCTACGACGTGCGCGAGAACCGGGAGCTGCGCAGCAACGAGTGGATCGTCGAGCGTCAGAGTAACGGGACCGTGATCCAGCGGAGCGCCCCGGTACGGGTGGACTGTTCCTACCTGATCACGGCCTGGGCGAGTGAGACATCGCCCAACCCGGCCAAGGATGAGCACATGCTGCTCGGCGAAGTGATGATGGTCCTGCTGCGCCATGCCGTGATTCCGGCGGCGGTGTTGCAGGGGAGCCTTGCGGGCCAGGAGCCGCCTTTGCCGGCGGTCACGCTGCTGCCGGGGAGGTTGCAGAGCCTGGGCGAGTTCTGGCAGGCGTTGGGCGGCAAGCCGAAGGCGGCACTGAACTACACGGTGACCATCGGAGTCGAACCGTCGAGGCCGGAAGACCTCGGGCCGGCCGTTACCGACTTCGGCGTCGGAATCAAGCGCGGCGGTTGAAAGCGAGCGAGCATGGACAGCATTGAAGCCATTCGCCATCAAGTAGCCATCGCCGGGCAAGTCACCGATGCGCAAACGGGCAAGAGCCTGGACGGGGCGCGCCTCGGGATCACAGCGGCGCCCGCGGCGTTCACGGACTTCCTGAAACTACGCCAGATTCAATTCGGAGAGAGTTGGGAAAGGATGGCCGAGCGGCCCGATCGGACAAACTCGATTGCGGATGGCTCCTTCCGTTTGCTCGATCTGCCCGATGGGCAATACAAGCTGACGGCTTCGCTGCCGGGCGCGGGCAGCCGCTACGGCGCTGCCGACGCAACAGTCACGGTGGCGCGCGACGGGCAAGGCAAGATCAAGCGCGGTGTTGCTCAGATCGCGCTGCCCCCGACGACAATCAAAGGACGGATCACTGGCCAGGGGGCCGGCCCTTTGCACATGGCGGAGGTGCGAGTGAAGGGCAGCGGCGAACGCTCATTCAGCGATGCGCAGGGACAGTACCTGCTGACGGGCGTGGAGGCAGGAGTGCGCACCGTGTTGGTGTCGGCCCAGGGGTTCCAGCCGGCCACGCAAACCGTCACGCTCAATCAGCCTGGCGCTGCGCAAACGCTGGACGTGGCGCTGACCAGGTCGCCTTAGCGCGAGGTGGCCGCAAAGAGTCTTGAGTGCAATCGGAAGACACTTACAACCGGTATTAGCAAGAGTCGTGCAAGCGGGCGCTGAAGGGAAAAGCCCCGCCTGGAGCATCAACCCTCAAACCTAATAAAGGAGCCTGTTATGCCACAGTACTTTTCTCCGGGTGTTTACGTCGAAGAAGTGCCGTCGGCCATCAAACCGATCGCCGGTGTCGGCACCAGCACCGCCGCGTTCATTGGCGTCGTGCCGGATAAGATCAACCAGGTGGCAAAAGGCGATCCGGACGCGACGGGTCAGCCGACCACGAAATTCGTCGAGTTCGCGCTACCAACCGCCGACCTGATACCCAGGCTGATCACCAACTGGACTCAGTTCACAAAGTATTTTGGCGACCTGATTGGCGACAGCGCCGCGCCCAAAACGGCGGGGCAGAATCCGGCCATTGACGATGGGCACAGGAAGCTGGCGCACGCCGTTTACGGATTTTTCAATAACGGCGGCACTCGTTGTTTCGTTGTGCGAATCAAGGCCGCGGGCGACCTCGACGCTGCGCTCCATGCGCTGGCCGCGATCGACGAGGTTGCACTGGTGGCCGCGCCGGGGATGACTTCCGACACCGTGCGCGACAAACTGGTGGCGCACTGCTCCAATACCGCTGACCGTTTCGCCATCCTCGACGGCCCCGAAACGGAGAGTGATCTGACAGACCTGACACGCACTCCTGCCGACACCACGCCCGGCACGGCGCCCAAACGCACCGATCTCGCCGCCTGGTATTTTCCGTGGATCAAGGTCTTTGATCCGGCGACCAGCCTGCAAACGCCGCAACGATGACGGCCTGCTCGATGTCCCGCCGAGCGGGCACATCGCCGGCATTTACGCCCGCGTGGACACGCAGCGCGGAGTCCACAAAGCCCCGGCGAACGAGCCGGTGCTCGGTGCGCTCGCCGTCTCGCAGCAGATCAGCAGGGCCGATCAGGACGGGCTCAATCCGAAGGGCGTCAATTGCATCCGCTCGCTTAACGACAACATTCTCGTCTGGGGCGCGCGCACGATTGGCGGCGACGCCAACGCCGATCTGAAGTACATCAACGTCCGCCGCACGCTGCTCTTTCTGCGAGAATCCATCGACGAAGGGACGCAGTGGGTGGTCTTTGAGCCAAACACGCCGGCGCTGTGGCAGAAGCTCACGCGGAACATCACGGCGTTCCTGACGAACGTCTGGCGCGCCGGAGCGCTCTTCGGCACCACGCAGCAGGAGGCCTTCTACGTCAAGTGCGACGCCGAAACAAATCCGCCGGAGCTGCGCGATTTGGGACAAGTAGTGACCGAGATCGGCGTGGCGATCGTGCGGCCGGCGGAGTTCGTCATCTTCCGTATCAGCCAATTCTCGGCGCCGGGCAAGTAGGCGCGAGTTGAGTCGGGGCGATCACATGACGACGCGATATCGAAGTCCTGGCGTCTATCGCCAGGACGTCTTCGAGAGACCTGCGGCCGGGCTGGTTACAGGCGTGCCGGGATTCGTCGGGCTGGCCGACGATTCCTCGCCGACGCCACCGAATCAACCGGTCGTCCTGCATCGCAAGGAGGAGTTCGCCGTCAGGTTTACGCCCAACCTCGGCTGGCTTCGGCTTTCTGGCCGAGGCGGTTGCAGGATTCTTCGACAACGGCGGCGGGCGCTGCTATGTGGCGCGCGCCGCGGATACCGATGAGTTCGGGCGCGAAGACGCGCTATTGACGACGCTCGAGTGCCTGGCGCCGATTGAAGATGTGGATCTGCTCGCCGCGCCGGATACGATGATGTTGCGCCTGTCCCTGGACGGCGCGCTGAATGCCGCCGCCGTCAGGCGTGTGCAGCAGGCAATGTTGCAGCAGTGTGCGCGGCTGGGCACACGGTTCGCGATTCTCGACGCACCGCCGGATTCCGACGTAAACGGCATTCTGCGATACCGAAACCAATTGACCACGGGTCTGGCCGAGCCGGTCAACGGCGCGCTCTATTACCCATGGCTCAAGACCGCCGGGGGGCTGCGGTACTTGCCGCCGTGCGGTCACGTGGCCGGCATCTACGCGCGCTCTGATGCTCGGGCCGGTGTCTTCAAGGCGCCGGCGAATGAAGAAATATTCGGCGCGCTGGATCTGGGCGTGAGCGACGGCCAGATAGAGACGGCTGTCCCGTCGACAATCAGGTGCAGGATCAACTCAATCCCGAGGGTGTCAATTGCCTGCGCGCCTTCAAGGGCCGGGGCATTCGCGTGTGGGGCGCGCGAACCCTGAGCCGCGAACCGGAGTGGCGTTACGTCAACGTGCGCCGGTTGTTCCTGACACTGCGACGCTGGATTGAGCAAAACATGACCTGGGCGACGTTCGAGCCAAACGAGCCGCTTTTATGGACGCGCATACAGCGCGAGCTGACCGTCTATCTGACGAAGCTGTGGCGCGACGGCGCACTCGCAGGCCTGCAGCCGGACCAGGCTTTCTACGTCAAATGCGATGCTGAAACGAATCCGCCGGAGCAGCGCGAGCCAAGGCGAAATCGTTACCGAAATCGGGCTGGCGCCGGGGAGCCCGGCGGAATTCATTGTCGTCCGCATTACGCATCGGGCCGGCGCCGCGGATGTCACCTGAACCGCAGGTCAACGATCGGCGAAACTTTTCCTGGGGAGGAAGGGCATTCTCCGTTGAGACTTGAGACAGGTCATTGCCCGGACAAATCTCAAAATGAAGAATCGAATTCTTCTTCGCGATCTATGGTCGGTACATTCTCCAAGGAGGAAACATGGCTGTTGGACGAGTTGATCCCTATCGTGGGTTCAATTTTCTGGTGGAGATTGACGGCATCACGCAGGCCGGCTTTCAGGAAGTCAGCGGGCTTGACGCGAGCACGGACCCGGTAGACTACCGCGAAGGCACCGATCCGAATCACGTGCGCAAGCTGACTGGCCTGAACAAATATTCGCCGATCACGCTCAAGCGCGGCATCACCGATTCCGACGAGCTGTGGAAGTGGCGGAAGACGGTGATCGACGGAAAACCGCAGCGCAAGAACGGCTCGATCATGCTGCGCGACGAAACGGGCATCGAGAAGACTGCGCTGGAACTTCGCCAATGCCTGGCCGTCGAAATGGACTGGCCCGGCGTTTAACGCCACCAGCACCGCGGTTGCCGTCGAGACGCTGGAGATCACGCACGAAGAGGTGAAGAAAGCCTAGGTACGAGGCCATATGCTGCAAACTGAATTTCCCTTCACTCTGCCGCTGGGCTACCTGGACGCCGAGGGCAACCTCCACAGGGACGGCGTCATGCGGCTGGCGACGGCCTTCGACGAGATCGCGCCACTCAAAGACCCGCGCGTGCACAACAATCCGGCATACCTGCTGATCATCCTGTTGTCGCGCGTGATCACGCGGCTGGGCACGCTGGAGCAGATCAATCCGAAAGTCATCGAAGGGCTGTTCGCTGCCGATCTGGCCTACCTGCAGGACCTGTACAGGCGCATCAACGGCACGGCCACAATCTGGTGCGGGCGCAATGCCCACATTGCCAGCAGCAATTCGAACTGGAGCTGAACGGCCTGGGGGAATCTGGCGCTACCCCTTAGAGCGGCTCTATGAGGAGGTAGCGTACATTGCGTATCACTTTCACTGGCCGCACGAGGAAATCCTGGCGCTGGAACACGCGAGCGCCAGCGCTGGGTCGCCGAGATCGCCAAGATCAACCAGCGTTTCAACGAACAGATGAAAGAGTCAGCCTTCTGAGAGCTCTTCTGCGCAGCCATCTTGCCCGCGCGGCGAGGCGGAAGTGCGGGAACTCATACCGGAGGAGAGAACGATATGGCTAATTTCGGACTCAATGCCGCCTTCGTCAGGTCGCCAATCTGCTGGGTGTGCGGATCGATCCGTATCAGGCCTTCAACTTTCACGTGGAGATCGAAGGCATTTTTGCGGGCAGCTTCTCGGAATGCACCGGGCTGCAGGTGGAGACCGAGTACTTTGACTACCGCGAAGGCGGGCAGAACGATTTCATCCACCGTTTCGCCGGGCCGACCAAATATCCGCCACTTATGCTCAAGCACGGGCTGACCCAGATCGACGGCCTCTGGAGTTGGCATCAGCAGGTCGTGCAAGGGAACAATCAAGCGCCAGAACGGCACCATCTACCTGCTCGATAGACGCCGCATCCCGGTAATGTGGTGGGATTTCAAGGAGGCTTTCCCGGTGAAGTGGACCGGGCCGGATTTGCGCGCCGTTTCCACCGAGGTCGCGTTCGAAAGCATCGAGTTGGCGCATCGCGGCCTGAGCCGTCCCAGCCTCAGCAATATCGTCGCGGGCATTGGTGCTGAGTTGGCCGGCGCGCTCGGGCTCTGATGACAACCAAAACGCCGAAATGCCGGCATGAGTGATTCGCCAATACAACCTGACGCGGTTCGAATCTGAACAACCGACGCATCCTCTGGCTGAACGCCTGCTCAGGCGGCGTGACGAGCCGATCGGTCTGATTGACGTGCGACAGCCGCAGCAGATTCACGCGCGAACAGCCGGTTGGGTCGCCCGGCGATTCGCCCTGCTTGATCATTGGCGCACACGTTACGGAGGCGATGAGCCGGCGGCACATGCAAGCGGCGAGATGGTCTTGACTACGCCCGCGATGCCGCTGAGGGAGGGCGGTGGCGCTATTCCTCAGGCGATGGCTGCGCGCTCGCCCTCGAGCCACCCGATACGACAAAAGAGAGTGCCGCCGGTTCCAAAGTGCGCATCAGCCGTCGTCCCCCGACGTTGTCGCGCGCCACCGATCCCGCGAGTCCATCCGATGTCCCTGGCAACAGTGGCGGCGTGGAACGCCCTCGCCTGGCCCAGACCGTCGATCAAGTCGATCAGGCGGCCCAACCCAGCGAGATCGCAATTTCGACGGACGCTTCGCGAGCGCAGCCGCTGATCCTGCCACGTCGCAGAGGAGACCCGGTCGGTACTACCGCCAAATATCCAGGAGGCGTGACGGAGAGTCCGTCACAGGCACCATCGGAGCAGTCCGTGAGCAGACGATCTGATTCGCATCCAACTGGAGCAAACGCGGATGTGAGAGTGAGCGCAGGTCAACCAATGTTGGCCCGAAGTCGCGAACTGAGCCAACCCGGAATCAACATTTCTGATGCGCAGATCTGGCGGAAGCCCGCCGTCACGGCAGGCGCAAGTTTGCCTGCTCGCGCTGGAGGAATTGAGGGGCAAGTGATTGAGCCGGCCGCTGAAAAGCAAAAGGCGACTGGCGGGGTTGTCTCGCCGCTGACATTGGAGCTGCCAACACTGCAGCGTCAGCACGGCGGTGAAGAGGGTACCGATCAACCGATAGCCGGGAAAATCGCCCGCGCAGCAGAGCCTCAGCCGCTAGCTGTCACACCGGAGATTCCGCCGCCGGCGTCGGACGCACCGCCGCATATGATCTGGCGAAAGAGCGCGGCCGGCCCGTTGGCCAGTGGCGGCATGGCGCCTGCACCGGTAGGTTCCCCGGTAACGTCTTTGCCATTGAAGATAAATTCGACACCTGCCGGCGTTCCGACACTGGCCCGCGCGATTGGCATTGAAGGCTCACTGACAAGCCTCGCGCCAGAGGTGCCCTCCGAATTGGCGGCGCCCGATTGATGTCGCGCAGCTTGCTGAACAAGTGAGCCGCATACTCTCGCGTACGCTCGAGGTCGAGCGCGAGCGAAGGGGGATGAAGTAATGGCGAAGCTTACAATCACACCATTATCCAAGGAGGGGAAGCCGTTGGAGAAGATTACCGTGCTCTTCAACCCCAATTCCTATTCCATTTCGAAGACCGTCAAATGGAGCGCGCCACAGGCCAGTATGACGGGCAACACGAGCCCCACCCCACTGACCGATGCTCCACCACTGAACTTCGGCGGCGGCGAAAGCCGCCAGCTCACCCTCGAACTATTCTTCGATATCACCGAGCCGACGAATCGACAGAAGGACGTTCGAGAGGAGACCGACAAGATCGTCAAGCTGACGCGCATCAACCGAGATCTGGAGCCGAGGCGCCCGCCGACAATCAAGGTGGAATGGGGCAACGCGACGAGGGCTGACTTCCCCTTCGTAGGAGTGATCAGCAATCTGACTCAACGTTTTACCCTCTTTAAGAACACGGGTGAGGCGCTGCGAGCCACTCTCAACCTTACCGTGGTCGAATTTCTGGACCCGCAGGTAAACCTTCGCGAGACCGATCCTGAACTAACCACCCGCCTTGTCAAACGCGGAGATACGCTTACCAATATTGCCGCCGAGGTCTACCGCGACCCGGCGCTCTGGCGCCTGATCGCTGAAGCGAACGGGCTGGACGATCCGCGCCGCCTGGAGATAGGGCGGCGTCTGACTATTCCGCAATTGTGACGAGGCGAAATGCCGAAAGCCGAATTCAGTCAACCACTGGTCCCGCTCTTCGCCGTGATCATCAACGGGTCGCCGCTCAAGGCTGCCGAACTGGCATATGTCACGTCCATCGTCGTGGATGAGGCCGTTCACGTACCTGGCATGGTGACGATCGAGCTGTCGGGTGCCGACACACTCGGAAAGCGACTGCCGTGGGTTGACGATGCGCGTTTCGACATCGGCCATGCCATCGAGATCAAACTCGGTTACGGGGGCAGACTGGAGAGATTGTTCGCCGGCGAGATCACCGGCCTGGAGCCACACTACAGCGCCAACGGGGTGCCGAGCCTGACGGTGCGCGGTTTCGACCGCCTTCACCGGTTGATGCGCGGGCGCAAGTCGCGGACTTTCGTCAAGCAGAAAGACAGCGACATCGTTTCAAAGATCGTTCAGGACGCCGGACTGACGGCGGAGGCGACCGACAGTCGTGTGACGTACGAGCACGTCTATCAGCACAATCAGACTGACTGGGAATTTCTGCGGGTGCGCGCGCAGCGCATCGGATATGAAATCCTGGTCGCTGACAAAAAGGTGCTCTTCCGCCCGGTCGCCAACGACTGGCACCGAGGCCTTGACGCTGACGTTCAATAACGACCTGCTGGAATTTCGTCCGCGCCTCACCTCGGCGCTGCAGGTTGACGAAGTGTCGGCGCTGGGCTGGAACGTGAAAGACAAGAAGGTGTTTGTCGGAACGTCCAGGGTAGGAGACGAGGTATCAAAAATGGGCGGAAAGCAGAGCGGCGGCGCCATCGCCAGCAAAGCCTTCGGCGCGGCGTCGGAGAAGATCGATTTTTCGTCCCTGACCACTCAGGCGGAAGCCGATGCAGTTGCCAGGGCGGCGCTCAACGAAGCGGCGCTGCGCCTGATCGTGGGTGAAGGCCTTTGCTACGGGCGAACGGACCTGCGCGCGGGCAAAGTGATCAAGTTGGACGGGCTAGACGAACGTTTCAGCGGTTTGTATTACGTCACCGGCACCGTTCACAGCTTCACGCTGAGGAACGGTTATCAAACACGTTTCAATGTCAGGAGGAACGCCTCGTGAGTCTCTTTGACACCTTGCTCGACGCCGAGGCCCATGAGGCCGCGTTACGCCCCATCTTTGGCGTGGCCGTTGGCATCGTCACCAATAACAAGGACCCGGAAGGGCTGGGCCGCGTGAAAGTCAAACTCCCGTGGCTCAGCGACGCGGACGAAAGCGATTGGGCGCGCGTCGCAGCGCCGATGGCCGGCAAAGATCGTGGCGCGTACTTTCTGCCCGAGGTGGACGACGAAGTGCTGGTCGCCTTTGAGCATGGGGACGCGCGTTCCCCCTACGTCATCGGCGGGCTGTGGAACGGCAAGGACACCCCGCCCGCGAAAAACGACGATGGAAAGAACAGCATCCGGCTGATCAAATCACGCAGCGGCCACACGATCAAACTCAACGACGAGGCAGGCAAAGAGACGATTGAGATAACGGACAAGAGTAAGAAGAACAGCATCCTCATTGACACGTCGAAGAACACGATCACGATCACCAGCGAAAAGGACATCACGCTGGCCGCCAGCAATGGCACGATCAAACTCGATGCAAAGGAGATCCAACTCAGGTCTTCCGTCGACACGAAGATTGAAGCAGGCTCCAATCTGTCCCTCAAGGCCAGTGGCCAGATGGAGGCCAAAGCCTCGTCCACCATGACGATCAAAGGCTCAATGGTCAATATCAATTGAGTGGCCGGTGGTTGACAGTCAGCAACTGTATCGCAACCACTCATCTTCAACGTCGCAAACCACCAGGGCCAAATACTATGGGAAAGCCGGCGGCTAAACAGGGAGATCGGATTGAAGCGAACGACACGCATATCGTGATTGTGCCGGGGCCGTCACAGTCACCGCTCCTGCATTCATTCACAGGCGTGATCAACGGTAACCTCAGCCACAATGTCAACATCATGGGGAGACCGGCGGCTACGGTGGAGAGCACGGCCGACAATTCGCCCGCGCACATTCCGACGTCGCCCGGGTCCTCATTTCAAGCACCGCCCGCCAACAAAGGCACGATCAAGTTCGGCAGCCCGACCGTCAAGATCAACGGCAAGATGGCGGCGCGCAATGGAGATGTCGCCGAGACATGCAACGATCCGGCGGACTTGCCTGTCGGACAGGTCGTCGCTGCCGGAACGGTGCTCATCGGTTGACTGTCCGCAGCAAGGGGAGCAGATATGACGAAATCCTTCCTCGGTGTGGGTTGGGCTTTCGACACCGACCCAAACGATCCTGACAGCAAGCCCGGCGTGAGATTGGATGACAAGGGCGCGATCCTGATGGCGGCCTACGAAGAGGAGGAAGAGAGCCTGCGCCAGTCCATTTGGATCGTTCTCGGAACGTCCAAAGGCGAACGCGTGATGCGTCCGGATTTCGGCTGCGGCATTTACGATATGGTCTTTGAGTTGAATTCGCCCGCCACGTCCGGGCGCATTGCGCAAGAGGTGCGCGATGCGCTGCTCCTGCATGAGCCTCGTATTGATGTGCGCGATGTACGGGTTGAATCGGGCGATAACGGCGAAACCTTGCTTATCAGTATCGACTACGAGGCGCGCGCAACCAACAACGTCTTTAACCTGGTTTATCCGTTCTATCTCGAGAGAAGCGCAGGCTGATGATTCCGAAGGCTCCGAAGATTGATTCGCGCACGGCGGTCGAAGTGGCCGCGCAGGTGCGCGCGCTGCTCCGTGATTTCACGCCGGAATGGAATGCGGACGCCGCCGATCCCCTCGCGGCTGCATTGATCGCGATCTTTGCTCGTTACTCCGAGATCATCATCCAGCGCCTCAACGAGGCGCCGCGGAAGAACTTTCTGGCTTTCCTGGACCTGCTCGGAGCTTCGCTGCTGCCGCCACAACCGGCACGCGCGCCGCTGACTTTTTCACTGGCCGCGGGCAGCCCGGTGAGCGGCGTCGTGCCCGCTGGTACTCAGGTCGCGGCGCCGCCCGCCGAAGGCGAGACGCAGCCGGTTATTTACGAAACAGAGCGCGAGCTGGTGGTCACGGCGGCGCAACTGGACGTGGTCTTCACGCGTGATCCGGAAGCAGACAAATACTCGGATTACAGCCTGCTCGTCTCCGCGCCTGCGACGGATGGCGAGCCGCTCCTCGAAGGCCAGATACCGATCGATCACATCCTCTATATCGGCGACAGCGCATTCTTCGCGCCGCCTGGTCTCCAGAATGTGAAGTTGGAGATAGGCTTCGACCGCGTTGTACAGGACGAAATGGCTATTCAGTGGGAACACTGGGACGGTGCTGGCTGGAGCAGTATCGGCTCAACCCCTCAGACGACCAGTACGACTGACGCAAAGCAGACAATCAGTTTCGGCGCGCTCGATTCCATCCCGCTCAGTAAAGTGGCGGGATTGGAGAGCCGCTGGATACGCGGGCGACTGCTCACGCCGATAACACTAGTCGACGTCAAGCAAGTTGGCAAAGTCCGCTTCGGGCAACTTCCGTCGATCAACTCGCTCCAACTGACCGGTGCAATCAGCGGCGATGTCACAGCGGAGCATTCGTTTAACGACCAGCTCCAGCTCGACACCAGCAAGGCGTTCTTTCCCTTCGGCGAGAGACCGAAACTTGGCGACGCCTGGCTGATCGCGCAGAGTGAGGCGTTCTCTCAACCCGGCTTGAAGATTGCTCTCGACATCGCCATTACAAAAGCCGACCGGGATTTACCGGGTAACGCCAAACCCGTCCTGGCATGGGAATTCTGGAATGGAAAGGCCTGGCAGGCATTGAACCAGGCGCCGGCCCCGGTCCCAGGCGAGCCGCAAGCTGGCGAGGTGCAAGACAACACCGCCAGTCTGACGCAATCGGGGAAGGTCTTCCTGCGGCTGCCGGCGCCCTCTGTCCCGATTGAGCTGAACGGAATTGGCGGCTCCTGGCTGCGTGTGCGGCTCGCCGGCGGCAATTACGGCAAAGCGGCGTTTTACACTCTCAATGACCCGAATGACGCCAGGAAAGGGTTCTTTCTGACGCCTGAGACCTTCGCGCCGCCAATCATCGGGTCGCTGAAGATCTCATATACAGGAAGCAAGACTGGTGGGCAGGAGGTCATGTGCGCCTACAACAATTTCCTTTTCGACCCTCCCGTTCCCGGCGTGCCCGATCCTGGCACCGGGACTTCGACAGTAGTGCTGAAGCCTTTCCGCACAATCGATGAAACGGTTGTGGGCGGAGAGACGAGTCCCACGGTCTACTTCGGTTTCAACCTGCCCACCGGAAGCGATTTTACGCAAGGCGCCATCAGTCTCTTTTTCAGCCTGGTCGAGCCGCTCTACGGCGCCGCCTCAGCCATGTCGACTGAACGGCCAAAGTTGGTGTGGGAGTGCTGGAATGGCTTGCTCTGGGACAAGCTGGTCGTAGGTGACGACAGCGGGGCGCTGGACCACTCAGGATTGGTTGAATTCCTGCCACCTGCCGATTTCGCCGCGCGCGAGGATTTTGGCCTCCTGCGCCATTGGCTGCGCGTGCGATGGGAGAGTGGCACCTATCCGTTCAAGCCGAGGGCACGCCGCGTCCTGCTCAACACGACGATGGCGACACAATCCGTCACCCTGCGCAATGAGGTTCTGGGCTCAAGCGACGGCAGCAAGAACCAGAAGTTCCGCGCCACGCGCGCGCCGATCCTGGAGGGGCCGCGATTGGAAGTGCGTGAACCGGAATTGCCTTCGGCCGCTGAACAGCATGCCGTCATGGAGTACGGAGGCGAGGAGGCGATCACCATTGTGCCCGACGAGGCGGGGCGCCCGCGCGAGGTTTGGGTGCAGTGGCTGGAGACGACGGACTTTTACGGTTCGGGTCCGCGCGACCGGCATTACGGGCTCGATCATCTGACGGGCGAGATTCGGTTCGGCGACGGACTCGCCGGGCTGATCCCGCCGGTAGGCGCAGGCAATCTAAGGCTGACGGAATATCGCACTGGCGGCGGAGACGCGGGCAATCGGCCTGTGGGCGCAATCGTGCAGCTCAAGACCACCGTGCCTTATGTTGATAAGGTGACGAATTACGAAGCGGCTGCTGGCGGGGCCGACGCCGAGTCCCTCGGCTCGTTGATCGAACGCGCGCCGCGGTCGATCCGGCACAATGGCCGCGCGGTCACGGTCGAAGACTTTGAAGACGTCGCATTGCTGGCTTCGCCCGAAGTTGCGCGCGCCAGGTGCATACCGCTGCGGAATCTGGCGAGCGACCCGCTGGATCGAAATGTTCCGGTTGATCCCCTGAGCCGTTTGCCCGGCCTTCGCGGCCAGGTCAGCGTGATCGTCGTTCCGCGGTCTACTGCAGTGAAGCCTCTGCCGAGCCTGGAACTGATCAAACGTGTGCAGGCATACCTCGATTCGCGCTCCACGCTGACGGCGCACGTCTGGGTGACCGGGCCGCTCTACCTCCGCGTGGATGTCGAAGTGGAGGTGGCGGTGGTCTCGCTCGCGGGCGCGAGTGCAGTCGAACTGGCCGTGCAGCAGTCGCTGGCAGCGTTTCTGCACCCGATGACTGGCGGGCTGGACGGCATGGGCTGGGACTTCGGCCGCGAGCCGCATTTATCAGACCTGTACGCGCTGATCGAATCGACGCCTGGTGTGGATCATGTCAACCTTCTCAATCTTGATGAGAGGGTTGACGACGCCGACATCAGCACCCTGGGGCTGAGCGCGGCGACGGCGGTAGCGGACGTCAAGAAGACGGGCCGCTTTCTCGTCTACTCCGGCGCGCACAAAATCAGTTTGAAATTTGAGGAAGAATAAGAGAGAGAGCCAATGTCACTGCAGCTGCCCAACCTCGACGACCGGAGTTACGAAGACCTTGTTCAAGAGGCGCTCGCATTGATTCCGACCCACGCGCCTCAATGGACGAACCACAATCCGTCGGACCCGGGCATCACACTCGTCGAACTCTTCGCCTTTCTGACCGAGGCGACCATCTACCGGGTCAACCGCGTGACATCGAGGAACATTCTCTCATTCCTCAAGCTGCTCAACGGGACGAACTGGGACCCGTTCAGCGACGACCCCGACGACCCCAACGACTTGGATGAAAGGGAGCTTTCTGCCGTCGATAAGGCCGCCGTCGCCGCAAGGCTGAATGGATTGAGCGACGACGAGCTGAGGGATCTGGTCGCGCGGCAGGTGCCCATTACGATTCGCAGGCTACGGAAACTACAGCACGCGGTCTCGCGCCAGGATTTTGAAACGCTTGCACTGGAATCAAATGCGGGTGTGGCGCGCGCCTACTGTCAGCCGCGTAAGAATCTGGAGATGGATCTGGAAGGCGAACGCGAAGGCCATGTCAGCGTAATCGTACTCGTCGACAGCAGCGTCAAGGCGGAGGATGTACCAGGCGTTATGTCCGACGTCACCAACCACATTACACCCCGGCTGCTGGTTACTACCCGACTGCACGTGGTCAAGCCATTCTTCGTCGAAGTGGCGATCAAAACGTCCGTCGCGCTTAGAGCGGACCAAAAGGAGGAGGGGATTGAGGATATGATCCTCGAAGCGATAGAAGACTTCTTCGACCCGCTGCCCGACGCTTCGCGCAACAGGCAAGGCTGGCCGTTCGGACGCAACGTCTTCACCTCTGAGGATCTTTGCCCTGCTCGATCAGGCGCCATTCATTGATTACGTCACTTCGGTCGAACTTGCAGCGAACTTTCCAGGCCGCGAGTTGCCAGGCAAAGCCGGCATCGAAGTGAAGCCTTTCGAGCTCGTCAAAGTCGGAGAGGTATTGGTCCAAATCGTGAATGGCGCATAACGGGTAGGGCCGGAAGAACGTCATGGCGAATGACACAAACCCAGGCAGCTACCTGCAATATCTGCCCTCCATCTTTAGCGAAGATCCCTTCCTGGGGCGGTTCCTGCTCGCGTTTGAACAGGTGTTGTCCGGATTAGCCGGCGCGAAAGGCGAGCCGCACGAAGGGTTGGAGGAGACCATCGCCGGCATCGCCACCTTGTTTGACCCCAACGAAACACGCGAGGAGTTTCTCCCCTGGCTGGCGGGATGGGTGGCGCTCAGCCTGCGCGCCGACTGGAATATTGAGCAGCAAAAGAATTTTCTGGCCGACCTCGTGCCGCTTTATCGCAGCCGAGGCACGAAAGCGAACCTCATCAAACTGCTCGGTATTTACACCATAGGGACTCCGACCATTGATGAAGGCGATATCGCTACCATGCAGATAGGCATGCGTTCGACGATTGGCAAAGATACACGCATCGGCGAACCACCCGCCCATTTTTTCCGCGTCAAAGTGAACCTCGGAAAGATAACGGACGATAAAGAGAGGGAACGTCAAAAACAGACCGCGCGCGCACTGATTGATCTGCAAAAGCCCGCGCACACCAGCTATGAGCTCATCATTGCATCGGACACGATGAAGATCGGAAAACGATCCACAATCGACAAGGATACGCTCATCGGCGTCAAGGCAGTGGAAGACGGTAAAGAGGTCATCTAAGGTCCAAAAGGGTCAAAAGGAGAACACTATGGCCGACATCAAACGGATGCGGTACTTCGATCAGCAATTGCTCGTGCTCAAGGACTTCACTGACGAACAGGGTTATCACAGGGAGATGCGCCGTCGTCATAACCAGGCGCTGCACACAACAGGCGTCGCCACGGGCCTGGATGTGTCCAAGACCGGCGCGAAAGAGGTGACCGTCAAAGCCGGCATGGCCATTGATAACCTGGGTCAGGAGGTTGTGCTCGACGCCGACACGAAGATTGACTTGAGCAATGCGACGCTCTTCCCGCCGAATTCCTCTGCTCTGGTCACGATCAGCTACGATACAACGGCGACCGACCCATACGCCTCTGACACCACCCAGAATACGCGGATCAAGGAGACATTCCGGCTGGCCGCCGCCAAAGAGACGACCGGGACTCCCCCTGATCCCACCGCCGTGCAGCTTGCGCGCGTCGTGCTGGACGCCCAGGGGAACATTGCGCTCGACTTTTCGGTGCGCAGAGTGGCCGGAGCATCAGGATTCGATAACTCCGAAGCCGCGCTCACCGTGCGCAGCCTGCGGCTGTCCAGCCCGGCATTCCCCATCGCACAATGGCCGACATTGACGGCCAGTGGCGCCAGCCAGATGACGTTGAGCAGCGGGCTGGTGGTGGGAAGTTTGGCGTGCTTGGCGACATCAACCTCAATGGCGGCATCAAGGTTGGAGCCGACTTGAGTGCACAAAACCTGCGCCTCACCGGCAATCTTGGTATCGGGACAAGTGCCCCGCAGGACAAGTTGCACGTCAGTGGCGGCAACATGAGGCTCGACAATAATCGCGGCTTCCTCATTGAAGACGCGGCTGGCGCAGCCAGACTGGCTCTGTCGGCGGATCAGTCAAATATCCTGCATCTCGGCGGTGGCGCCAAGGCTCCCGGCTTTGATCGGATTGATTTCGACCTCACTTCCGGGGGGGCGGCAATGTCACTAAGCGGCGGCAGAGTTGGCATAGGGATCACCACTCCCGACGCCCCGCTTCGCATCAAACAGATTAACAGCGCGATCGGCTTGAAGGTCACCGCCAACCGCATCGAAGGTGATAACTACAAACAGCCGATAGCAGAATTCAGGCACGATAACGAGACGCAGGGGGTGGGTATTGGCTATGCGAGCGTCTATGCCACCGGCTCGGTTCCCAACCAGAATTTGTCGATCTTCGCGCGAGGAAACGGTTCTCTTCTGTTGAATGCCGAAACCGGCGGCAATGTTGGCATTGGAACCAACCCGACTCGCCCATTCGACGTGAAATCGAATAATGGCATCAAGCTCGGATTGGAGGGGAGCGGGGGCGGCATGTTGATTCTGGCAACAACGCGAATGACAACAAAGTGTGGCTGGAGGCGTTCAATTCGACCGGTAACGGTCACGCCACCGAGTTCCTGCTAACCGGCATGTTCGGGCAAGCCGTCCCGCAGCTGACCCTCGTAGCCGGCACCACGGTTGTAACCGGCGTCCTCAAGGTCCAGGGCGGCAAGGTCGGCTACGTCGTTGATCAGTTTATCAACAAGCTTGGCGAGACGCTGGAAGAGGGGGATGTGGTGGTGATCGGCCAGAACCAGTCCACGCTCCGTGATGGTCAACACGAGAACATCCCAATTCCAGAGGTTGATCTGGCGCAGAGTGTTTATCAGACAAGCGTCTGCGGAGTAGTCTGCGAAGTCCATGGCGAATTGCGTCAGCAGCCCGAAGGCGTTGAAGACACCAGGCCCAAAACCGGCAGAAAATCCAAAAAAACGGTGATTGCGCCGCTGGCCTTCACTCCCGAAGAAATGGAGAAGCTGGAGCGGACACAGGTACAACCTGGTCAGATCGGACTGATGGTCACACTGGGCGCATTCTCACACTGCAAGGTAGACGCCGACATCGCCCCGATCACAATTGGCGACCTGCTCACGACGAGCGCGACCAAAGGTCATGCGCAGAAAGTCCTTGAGCCGGCCAAGGCCGTCGGTTCAATCATTGGCAAGGCACTCGGATCGTTAGATAAAGGCAAGGGCAAGATTCCTGTAATGGTGATGCCACAATAAGATCCTGCTCGCTAACGCCGCACTCCGCGACAACCGTAGGGGCAGGGCTTGTCCCTGCCCGTCCCGCGCCGTCTGGCGCGGGTACTGGTTACGATGTCACGAGAGATACTCTACTCGTGGATGAGTAGCGTTCTTAGAAATTTACGTTGCCTTTGGGGCTGATCAGAGAGATCCGTATGGCGGAGTCCTGAGCTTCGCGCACTTCCACATTCAGCCTGGCCGCGAGAAGAGCCTTCCTAAGGCGGTCGGGGTCGCGGTCCTGCAGGAGAAGGCCGGTCAGCTTGCATCCTGCAGGCGAAGTCGCGGACGGATGCGTGGTAGCACGATCCCATTGAATGAAGAACGGCAGCAGCCGGGTGGCCGCTGCATAGCCCATGCTCTTCCACGCCAGATGCGTACCGTCCGGGCTATTCCTGGCTCCCGCGCGAATCTCTGCCATCTCAACGCCCTGTCCCCGCAGCCTCTGCTGCAGGGAAGTCAGATCATCCTCATGGATTGCCCAACCCACGGCCTTGAGCGAACTCAGCGCGTGCAGGTAATCGTTTTCCCCTGTGCCCCGGTCGGCCGGGTTTGGAGCCAGAATCTCCAGGTATTGGCGGCCTCCGAGCGAGATCAGCGCGTTCTGAGTGCCCCGTCCGGATGAGTTCCTCCGAAGACCGCTCGGACTCCCGTGAGCCGCTCGAGCTCATCGATCCCGTTCTTCAGGTTGTTTATGCCAAGGATGACGTGGTCGATCGGCGACAGGTCAGATTTCGCGGACCCATGGAGGAGGCCTCCTTCACGCGTTGAGATGCAACTCTTATTGCGCTGACCGAGGAGGCCAGGCATGTGAGGGCAAGAATGGCGATAATCCGCTTCCTATTGATCATGGTCTTGCAGTTCATCCTTTGGCTACGGCCGAATCGTGATCAATCCCATCGAACGAGTTCGTCTCGAAGCATCTTCACAATCTGCTCGACACTCCGCCCGGCAGTATCTACGACAACCCGCTCACGGTCCCATGGCTGGTAATCCCGAGTAACTACTTCTTGCCAGGACAGGGGCCTCAATCCGGGAATATCGTCTTTACGCGTTTCCAGACGCCGGCGATGTTCTGTCGAATCGGAACACGTGACCTCGATTTCAATTGAGCATGCGTTCGCACGGTTAGCAACTGCCACCCAGGCATCACGAGTCAGCGCGATTGGATTTACCGAGTCTGCAATAACTGTTAGGCCGAGACGCAGGTTTTCCTCGGCGATCGCATAGCCGATGCGGTATCCTGCGTCATGAACCGGCTGGCTGAGAGTCCCAGAGTCGCGGATCGCTTGCTCAATCGAGTCGATCCGCACATATACCGCACCGATCTGACGGGCCAGTTCCCGTGCAATTGTCGTCTTTCCGACGCCCGGCAAACCTCCAAGAATTATCAACATGTTGTATGGACTAACATTCTACCGTCCAGGATTTGTCGCAAGCAACGCAGGCCCTTCCGCAATGAATCTGGATTGTTGACTCTCCAAGTATTATCTTTCAACGATGCACTGGATCCGATTCAATGAATGGTGCGCGCGGCGTTCGACGCGCGGCGAGATACGCAACTCCAACGGAATACACGCGACCTGGTCCCACACGCAATTAATCGTCAACAACCTGACGACGCCTGCCGGCCCGCTCAGGAGTGCGGCGGATGTGAAAACATCTGCGGAGGCGGCTGCAGCCGATGCCGCTCCACACATGCTGCCGTGGATGTTTGGCATACCAGAACCGTGGCTTCCAGTCAGCCTTGAAGAGGCCAACGATGTATTGGGAGCTCTCGGCATGCACCACATGCTGGACATGACTGTGATGGAATGCGGGGGCGCGCTGGCAGAGCCACTGCGGCCCCTGCCGACGGACCTCCAGATCAAGAGGATAGATTCGCGAGCGCTGGGATTTGATGCATTGAATCTGAACTGCCGGGCTTACGGCATGCCAGTCGAGGTGGCCGAAGATGTCGTCGACGCGAATGTCTACTTCTCAGATCCGGAGAAGGAGTTCGGGTTTGTCGTCTACAACCGGGAAGGAGTTCCCGTCAGTACAGCGACCGCCATTGATCTGGGCGACTGGACGTACGTCGCTGCCGTCGCGACCGATCCAGAGCACCGGCAAAAGGGTTATGCAGAGGTGGCAATGCGAGCTGCACTCGCCGCCGCGCCGAAGAAACCGACCTCACTTGATGCGAGCCGTATGGGAGAGCCACTTTATGCGCAAATGGGCTACCAGCGGCGGTTCAAGTGGAACTTCTGGGGAATGGGATAGCGCAAAGAGAGGCTCGGCGACAGCCAATCGCTCAATACGCGATTGCGCTCAGCTGCAAAGATGCCAAGCGGTTCATGAAGTCAGGTCGAGATTTTGGCCAGGGCGTTCACTGTCAGCTTAACTAACCAACTTTTAGAAAAGGAGAGTCCCAATGCGTTTAGAAGATGCACGAAGAGTGATTGCGGCAGCTGAAAAGAAGGCTGCTGAAATTGGACAACCGATGAACATTGCCGTGGCTGATGAAGGCGGCAATATCGTCGCGCACGTTCGCATGGACAATGCCTGGATCGGCAGTATCGACATCTCCCAGAAGAAGGCGTTCACATCGCGCGCTTTTGACATTTCGACCAAAGATCTTGCCGCGCACAGCCAGTCGGGCGGCCAGTTCTTCGGAATTCATGCCTCCAATAACGGCAAAATCATGATTTTCGCCGGCGGCATTCCGCTGAAGAAAGAAGGAAAAGTCGTGGGCGCCATTGGCGTCAGCGGCGGTTCGGGAGAACAGGATCACGCTGTGGCTGAAGCAGGCGCGCAAGCTTTTTGAGCTTAACCGGAATTATAGAAAGCAAGAAAGGAGATTTGTCATGGCTAGCAATCGAGGAGTTGCCTACGTTGAGCCAGGTAAGGTGGAAGTTCAATCCATCGAATATCCGAAACTGAAGATGCCCGCGAGCGAGACCAATCCGTTCGGCGGGAAAGACGCGCCGCATGGCGTCATTCTGAAGATTGTCACGACCAATATCTGCGGGTCCGACCAGCATATGGTTCGCGGCCGGACCACGGCCCCGAAAGGTCTGATTCTCGGCCACGAGATCACGGGTGAAGTCATCGAGAAAGGCAGTGACGTCGAAATGGTCAAGGTCGGTGACCTGTGAGCGTGCCGTTCAACATTGCCTGCGGCCGCTGCCGGAACTGCCGTGAAGGCGAGACCGGCATTTGTCTGACGGTTAATCCGGCGCGTCCTGGAGCGGCGTATGGATATGTTGATATGGGCGGATGGGTCGGCGGCCAGGCTGAGTACGTGATGGTCCCGTATGCCGATTTCAACCTGCTCAAATTTCCAGACAAAGATAAGGCGATGGCGAAAATCCGTGATCTGACCCTTTTGAGCGACATATTCCCGACCGGCTATCACGGCGCGGTGACGGCAGGCGTGGGCCCGGGGTCTACGGTGTACGTCGCGGGCGCGGGCCTGTCGGGCTGGCGTGTGCGGCATCTTGCCACCTGCTCGGTGCCGCCGTTGTGATTGTCGGCGACATGATACAAGCAGCGCCTGGCACAGGCGAAGAGCTTTGGATGCGAGACAATTGACCTGACTCACGACGCGACGCTCGCACAACAAGTGGAGCAGATCCTCGGCGTGCCTGAAGTAGATTCAGCTGTTGACTGTGTCGGCTTCGAAGCGCATGGACAGGGCAGGGATGCCAAGCGCGAGCAAGCCGCGACGGTCCTGAACTCGATCATGGAAGTCACGCGGGCGGGCGGCGCGTTGGGCATTCCGGGGCTGTACGTCACGGCTGACCCCGGCGCAACGGACGAAAGCGCCAAAATCGGCTTGCTCGGCATCCGCATCGGGCTGGGCTGGGCCAAGAGTCACTCGTTCCACACGGGCCAGTGCCCGGTGCTCAAATATAATCGCCAGTTGATGCAAGCGATCTTGCACGACAAGATTCAGATCGCCAAGGCAGTCAACGTACAGATCATTTCGCTGGAAGAAGCTCCGAACGGCTATCAGGACTTCGATAAGGGCGCGGCGAAGAAGTTCGTCATCGACCCGAACGGAACGCTGAGGAAGTGAGGGAGTTCTGGGAATGGGGCGAGCCCCAGAGACATTAGCAGTCAAACAGCCATAGTTCAATCCCGTCGATGCACTGCCATGGCGCCGTAGAGATAAAGCTTGAGTGGCTTAACAAGCGTTTAAGATCCTCATCAAGGCCGTAGGGGCGGCTCGCGAGCCGCCCCACCAGGCCCACATAAGAATAAAGGCCTTTATAGCGATGGTGCGTGTGGGGGCGGCTCGCGAGCCGCCCCTACATGACCGCCCCTACGTCGGCTATCGTCTCAGCAGCCGCCGCAGGATCTTCCCGAAGGATTCCTCGGAATCGCGTCGACTACTTCGAACTGACGTATCTGCTTATAGCCCGCCACGCGCTCCGCAACAAAAAGCGCGAGCGCGTCAAAATCGATCTCGCGTCCTGCACGCGCAACAATGAACGCCTTCGGCAGCTCTCCAGCTTCAGCATCTTCTACCCCGGTCACGCCACAGTCTTCGACATCCTCGTGCTCGAGAAGCACCGATTCCAGCTCCGCCGGAGCAATACTGAAGCCCTTGTACTTGATCATCTCCTTCTTGCGGTCGCAGATGTATACATATCCCTCTTCGTCGAGCCATCCGACGTCGCCGGTGTAGAGCCAGCCATCGCGGAGTGCCCGCGCAGTCTCTTCCGGCGCGTTCCAATAGCCCTGCATAACCTGCGGGCCCCGGACGACGATCTCCCCGACACTGCCCGGCGGCAGATCACGCGTGCCCGTCTCAAGATCGACTATCCGATGCTCGGTGGCTGCGAGTGGCACTCCGCCGCTCTCGAGTTTTATGCGATCGGCGTCCAGCGGACTATTGTGAGTGGCCGGCGACGCCTCTGTCAGGCCGTAGCCTTGAATGACACGCAGGCCGAGCCGGGCCTCTACTCGGCGTGCGACCTCTGGGGCAAGGGGCGCGCCGGCGCTGAAGACGAACTTGATAGTACGGAATTGCGAGGGCGACAGCCCAGGCGCATTCGCCATAGTGAGGAGCACAGGTGGAACCGTAAAGAGCCAGGTCACGTCATGTTTTTCAATGAGGCGGACGACCTCTTCCAGATCGAACCTCTCGAGAATGATCTGCTTCGCACCCGACATGATCGACTGCACCCATGAGCGCAATCCCATAGATGTGCGAAAGCGGCATGTAGACAATGTAGCAGTCTTCGGGACTCAGCCTCATGGCATCGACATACTGCGTGTGATTGCGCACGAGATTCTCATGCGTGAGCATCACTCCCTTGGGCAGACCAGTGGTGCCGCTCGAGTATGGCAGGGCAACGAGACTCTTCGGGTTGGTCTTCAGAGCGTGACGATGAAGTGGCATTCATTTTCATGGCCAATTTCATAAATTGTCAGAATGTTCGGGTGATTCAGACTGGAGGCCGCAAAAGCCTCGATCTCGAAACGCCGGACCCGATCTCTATCGCTTGATGACGTCGGCGCGCAGAACTTTGATGGCGACTTTGCAGTGCAAGTTGAGGTCGTCGGCGAGATACACTTCCCCCCATACCGCGCGCGCCCAGCTTTGAGCGAATTTCGTACCGACCAGAGCATGGTATCCTGGCGGGATCGCCATGGCCGTTCAGAGCAATCAAATGGCTGCGCTCAAATTCTTCTTGAACTCTCCGCAATTGCTAACTCAGTTCGCTCTTAGCACCTTGCAGCGTACGCGAACAGGACTGCCCAGACAGATTCGAGCTGAGTGTACAATTCAGGTCGCCGGTTTAGTAACTGTCACATTTGACAGGAAAAGGAATCAACCTCGCCGCCCCGACCCGTGTCCCTAATCACAATTTGTCAGGTCGGTCACACGCTTCTGCGGAAATATCCGCAGGGGCAGGGCCGGTTTCCGCATTCGCAGCAGACCTGTGAACGAAAATTCACCAGTATTCATCACGGCACAAAGATTGCTCGCTATGCCCGACACGGGAGGGCTGAATCAGAGGTTGAGTGAACTCGTATCGTTCTCGGCCTAAGTGTGCTACTGATGGCCGAGCGCGAATGCCCGTGTCCGCCGGTCATGTGGGGCCAGGGCTGACTTTTCGCGGCTGATCTATCCGGACACGCCTGACCTAACCCTTGGGGAGGAATGTGAAGAGCGTTTTATTCATATCGATCTTACTGCTCACTTTCACCAGCACGAGCTTTGCGCGGGATCCGGGTTGGCCTCGCCAGAAAATAAACGCGTCGGGCAAGTTGGTCTACTACCAACCGCAGTTTGGTGAGTGGGACAACCACAAGAGTCTGACATTCAGCATGGCGTTTTCGCTCTCGAACAAGTCGACCGTGGAAGGGTACTCGTGCAGACTCTCAGGCGCGATCACTCTCTGAACGACGGAAGGAAAGACCCTAAGACACCAGAGAGAATACAAAGGAGAAACGCCCCAAATGAACGACACACCAACACCCGGCCCACTCGATCGACTTCTCAGGATCTTTGGTGATGTGCGGGCCGGGGAGGGCGGGACGGTCCTTCTAATGGCCCTCAACGTATTCCTGCTCTTAGTAGCTTACTACGTGCTGAAGACCGTCCGCGAGCCGCTCATCCTGATGGCAGGCGGAGCTCAGCTCAAGTCTTACGCCGCCGCTGCCCAGGCGCTTACCCTCGTCATCTATGTCCCTGCATACGGATGGTTGGCGTCACGGCTCCCGCGGCAGCGCTTTCTAATGACCGTCATACTTTTCTTCGTCGGCTGCATCCAGTTCTTCTTCCTTGGGAGCCGGATCGGAGTGCCGCATCTGGGCTTCATCTTCTTTGTGTGGGTAGGTATCTTCAGCCTCACGACGATTGCCCAGTTCTGGTCCTATGCAAACGAGATCTATGACCGCGCCGCTGGGGATCGCCTGTTCCCGCTGATCGCGGTTGGCTCGGCGGCCGGGGCGCCGCTGGGAGCAGCCCTGGCCGAATGGCTCTTCGGGCTGCATGAGAACCCGTTCGTCATGATGGAGATTGCGGCCGGGATCCTGCTGCTGCACCTCGGCCTGTACCGGATCGTAAACCGCCGCCTGGCTGCGGGTTCGGCGCCGGCACGTAAAGTGGAGAAGGGCGACGGGTTCGCTCTCGTGTTGAAGAGCCAATATCTGCGCCTCATCGCTCTCTTCCTGGTCATTCTAAACATCGTTAACACAGTCGGCGAGTACATCCTCGGACAGGCCGTGGTCACGACGGGTGACGCCCAGCTTGCGGCGAACTCCGGCTTTGACAAGGAAGCCTTCATCGGTACGTTCTATGGCAAGTATTTCTTCTGGACGAACGTAGCCACTATTCTCATACAGGCTTTTCTCGTGTCGCGGATTGTCAAGAAGTTCGGCATGCGTGGCGTTCTCCTCGCGCTTCCGATTGTGGCGTTCAGCGCTTACAGCATGGCCGCAGTCGGGGCGGGGCTTTCGGTACTGCTCTATGTGAAAATCGCAGAGAACAGCACTGACTACTCGGTTATGAACACGGGAAAGCAGATGCTATGGCTGCCCACGAGTCGCGAGGAGAAGTACAAAGCCAAGCAGGCGATCGACACCTTCTTCGTGCGGACCGGCGATATGCTCGCGGCTGGGGTCGTGTTCCTGGGCACGCACCTGTTGAGTTTCGGCGTAGCGGGGTTTGCTCATGCCAACATCGCTTTTGTATTGATAGCCATTGGTGTCGCTATTCTGCTTTTGCGAGAGTACTACCGCTTGACTGCGCCGGCGGCAGAGCAACCTTTGGCTGACGCAACATCACAACTTCAGGAAGGTTGAAAGAGTGAGTCGCTCCACAAGCAATAGTGCCGCTCGCAACCGAGATCCCGGAGGTTCTATGCCCGCTCGCTCAGCGTCCAGTGATCCTTGCCTTCGTTCTTCTAACTCTGGTGTCCATCGGCGCGGGCGGCACTGACGCGCGAGACAATTCTAGAAGACGGGGACGATGACTCGTTCGACACGCAACATTCTGATTGGGCTCGCTTTGGGTATCGCGACCGGGTTCTTTCTGGGCGAGCTGGCCGGTGGATTCAAGTTTGTGGCCGACGCCTATGTCCGGCTGCTCCAGATGACCGTGCTGCCTTACCTGATCGTTTCAGTGATCGGGGGCTTTGGCAGTCTGGACGTTTCAAAAGCGCGCAGTCTCTTTCTGCGGGTGGGGCTGCTCACAGTTTTGTTGTGGGGGCTGGCGCTCGGTCTAGTGTTTCTGATGCCGCTCGCCTTCCCCACGGTAGTAACAGCCTCCTTTTTCAGCACCACTCTCGTCGCAGAGGTGCCCCCCCTGGACTTCATTTCCCTCTACATCCCGACGAACGCATTCCAGTCTCTGGCTAATAATGTCGTGCCCGCAGTCGTCCTGTTCAGCGGATTCCTGGGCGTCGCGCTGATCGGCATTGAGAAAGAGCAGAAAGAGCCATTGCTTTCCTGGCTTTCGGTTGTCGAGAAAGTACTCGGTCGGGCGAACAAGTTTGCGGTCCGTCTGACGCCAATCGGCCTCTTCGCTATTGCCGCGAACACAGTGGGAACGATGGACACCGAGCAAATGGGCCGCTTGCGGGTATTTCTGATCGGGTACGGAGCAATGTCGCTACTCCTCACCTTCTGGATCTTGCCCGGGCTGGTTGCTTGCGTGACCCCGATCCCAGCGCGCCGCGTCTTGCAGGCCACGCGGGATGCGCTGATTACCGCATTCATAACCGGTGAACTGTTTGTCGTGCTGGCAATCCTGGTCGACCGCTCGAAGGAATTGCTGGAAGAGCATGGGCTCGAAGAGCCTGAGGAAGGGGCGCCGGCGGACATAATCATCCCCGCATTCTACAACTTCCCCCACGTGGCCAAGCTGCTCTCCCTTAGTTTCGTGCTCTTCGCTGCCTGGTATTCGGACACGCTGGTGTCGTGGGCAACTCGGGCCCAGCTCGGGCTGGCGGGAATCGCAAGCCTGTTTGGCAGCATGAACTCGGCGATTCCATTCCTGCTGGATCTCTCACGCATCCCTTCCGATACGTTCCAGCTCTTCCTCGCAACCGGTGTCGTCAACTCACGTTTCGGTACGCTGGCTGCGGCCATGCACATGGTCGTTTTGGCCCTGGTGGGGACCTACGCGATGACCGGCAAGCTGCGCTTCTCGCCCTTGCGCATACTTCGCTACTGCGTGATCACGGTGGTTGCAACGGGTCTCACGCTGGCTGGAGTAGGCTTCATGCTCCGGGCGACCAACCGGGGAACCTATGACAAGGGCCACCTGGTAATGGACATGCAATTCCGGCGTCCTCCCTCGCAGAAAGCCGTTGTCCTGAGCGAAATGCCGAAAGAGCCGCTCCCACTCCCGCGCGCGGGCGTCTCCGTGATGGAAGCCGCCCGGGAGCGTGGGCGGCTGCGGGTGGGCTACATCGACGGCGCTATGCCGTACAGCTTTGCGAACGACAGAGGCGAGCTTGTCGGCCTTGATATCGAGATGGCCTACAACCTGGCGGCAGAACTGGGCATCGCGCTCGAGTTCGCTCCGGTCGCCCGCGATCGCCTGGTCGAGGTGCTGAACGCCAACCAGTGCGATCTAGTTATGGGGGGAGTTGTGCTGACGACGCCTCGCGCCGCCCAGATCGCCTTTTCGTCCAACTATTTAGATGAGACGATGTCCTTTGTAGTACCGGACCATCGCCGCGCTGATTTTTCGGACGCGAATTGGATCCGCAAGACTCCGGGGCTGCGAGTGGGAGTTCCGAACCTTCCGTACTATCTTGAGCTTGTCCATCGAGAGTTCCCGGACGTGACTACCATCATGCTTCCCCTGAACCAGTCAGGAGGATTCGACGACTATTTCGCGGGGCGCGGCGAGCCCCTTGACGCCCTGGTCCTGTCCGCTGAACGGGGCTCTTTCTTGACGCTGCTCCATCCCGCTTTCTCGGTGGCGGTCCCGCATCCGGTCATCCTCAAGGTACCGCTGGCCTATCCGGTGGCGAGACATGACGTTGAGGCCGCGCGATTCCTCTCGAACTGGATCGACCTCAAGAACAAGGACGGGACGATCCAATCTCTCTACGACCACTGGATTCTCGGACGAGATGCCGCTCCCCCAAGAAGGCGGTGGTCAGTAATTCGCAACGTGCTCCATTGGGTTATTTGAGCTATGACGAAACCAGGTGATTCGAGCGGGAAAGAGTTTCAGCACCGGTCGGCCTCGCGTGGGCCTTTTAGATGCGGTCAGATTTGACAGTATTCGTGACCAAGGCATTTGGGGTTTAGGCGTCATTATTTTGTCGAATTCGGACATAGCTGGCGCTGCCAGGCTGGTCTGTTCTTCGGCGGTCAAAACGTTGAAGCTGATAAAGCGAGACGAACACGAGTTTTTCACAGAAAGGCGGGGAGGTTTACCACCCATGTTTTCCGAATTTTCAAGACAAACAAGAGAGAATTCGCGCGGATTCTTCACCCGCGCGCGAATAAGCAATGTTAGCAGCCTGTTGATTGCCGCGTCGCTGTTGCTGGGCCAGATAACGCAACTCTGTCCAAGCTCGCTGGCAGAAACCAAAAGGCCACCTCAGGAAACTCGTAAGCAGATTTCCCTGCCAACCCCGCGCGGTCACTACGACACTTTCAAGCGAGGCACTTCCGGGCTACCGCTATTGATGGAGTTAATGAAGGAATTCGAGCCGGAAGCCCAGAAAGTACTTTTGCGTTTCGCACTCGCAGCCGGGATTCAGAACACCACTGTGAACTCCGAGGCCGCGCTGGCAGATTAAAGAAACTCAAGAGCATGGCTGAAGCAGCCGGGTTACCCAGCCAACCCCCACTAGTGAGGGAGACGGCCGTGGCTTTGCTCAAGAAAACTGACTGGGCAGCCCATCGTCCGATAATCATTGAGTTCCTGGTGCATCAGTCCGGAGTCCTTAACATTATCCCCGAAAAGTGGGGAGACATCTGGATCCCAATCGTTCACGATGCGATGCTCAATTTTCTGGATCATCTCTCGGATAATCGTCTGTTGGACAAGGTGGTTGGCCTGGCCATGCTGCCGCCAAACACGTCGGCCGGCGACTATCTCGTAGAATTCGTTTCCAAAGTTCCCAGTCTGCAGAAGATGGGGCAGATCATCGCGCGCAATCCGGATCTTGCTCCCGAATATCGCAACGCGCTGCAAGGCTCTGGAAAACGGCATTCACACGATGACTCGTGACGAACTGGTTGAGTTCATCACCAGCGATATCGGGAAATCTGGGATCGATAAGTATCAAATCCAGTTTGCCGACAAGATCCTGGCCGAGGCCAGCGTTGGGGCAACGATGCGCGCGACCTACATTCCCCCTGGAACCAGCACTCGGCAGGGGATGATTTTCAAAGTCGTCAAACCCTATGTGCTTGCCTATATGCCGGAGGACCTGGCTATTATCGATGGACTGGCCGAGTATTTCACCGTAAATCACGATTTCTATAACCTCGGCTCGATGCCTCTGGTTGACCTGTTTAGAGAGATCCGGAAGGCCCTGAGCAACGAGATCAACATTGTCGACGAGCAAAAGAACTTCGCCACTGCCCGTGCCTACTACAAGGGTAATAACAAGGTCTTGGTGCCGGAGATATTTCCGATCTCAACCACCCATGTGACGGCGATGCAGTTTATCAGCGGTGAGAAGATCACCAGCTCTTTCAAGGGCGACCAACGACAACGATCGATCATGGCAGCGCGATTGAGTGAGGTGATGACCGGAGACGTCATCTTTTCAAAAAAGCCGGAAGCCATCTTCCATGGCGACCCACATCCGGGCAATGTCTACCACGTACTCAATAACCCGACAAACCCATATCAAATCGCCTTGTTGGATTGGGGCTTGATGGGAACGTTTCCGCGCGCGGACCGGATGGCCCTGGTGCAACTGCTTATCGGTGCGCAGATGTCAGATGCAAAGCGCCTGCGTGAGAATGTGGGGGCGCTGGTGGAAGGTGGATTACCCAATGACCCCGCCAAGTTACAAAAGGTCGATGCTCTGATCGCCGAAGTCATCAAACCAAAGCCGGGACACGGCAGCTTTGATGTTCTCGGAGACTTGCTTGAAGGCTTGATTGATCAAGGGTACACGACCAAATTCGACTTGAATATTTTTATTAAGTCTCAGGCTACCATTGCCGGTGAACTGGTTGAGCTGGATCCGAACCTGAAACAGGATGACCTGGTAACCAAACAAGTCACTGGACTCGTCAAGAAGGAACTCTTCCCGAAGCGATTGGTTTGCATGGCGTTTTGCTACCACTCGCGCAATTACACCAGCATGCTCTCCAACGCCGATGCCATGGCTGTTTCCCATTACAAGAAACCAAAGGAGGCCAGCGCTCCTCCCCCGAAGACGACGTCGACGGGGAAAGTCCAGACGCAACCCTGAATACCTGGGGCCAACGGCTCATTCTTACGGGACTCGCTTCGATCGGTGCTCGAGTGTTCATGCTCATCAGCCGATGAGTCCCCATCCGCGGAAATACTTCAGGAGTAAATCATGGATCCCTCGAGAAATCGCAATCGTCGTCTTTGTCTGCGTCTTCGGCAGCGCGATGCTCGGCTTTTTCCTTGGCAAGGTCTTGCCAGATCATCATCTGAGCAATGAGGCCAAGGATATCGTCAAGCTGTCGACTGGCTTGATTGCAACGCTCTCCGCTCTGGTGCTTGGCTTGCTGGTCTCCTCAGCAAAGGAACTTTCGATCAGGTTAACAACGGATTAATGCAGGCGTCCGTCAAGACTGTGGTGTTCGACCGCGTCCTCGCCCAGTATGGACCAGAGACAAAGGTCCGGGCCCTGTTGAAAACTGCCTTTATTGCCGGGGCTGACCCGGTGATTTCCGGCGACTAGTGTGAGCAGGACAAATTGGATTCTCCGGAGGGTGTAGCACGATTCGAGGCCGTTCAGTCTGGTATACGGGCACTGGTACCACAGAACGAAGCGCAAAAGGGATTGCAGACGCGGACCTCTTCAACTCTCGAACGAGATGGCGAGTTCGCGATGGCTGCTTACAATGCAGAGAAGAGGTTCGATCTCCGTACTACTGCTGGTGGTGTTGGTGTTCTGGCTGAGTGTGATCTTTCCCGGGGTGTGTTCTCGCCCGCAACTTGATAGTTGCCACCTCCAGGAGGAGCAAGGTCAGTATGGATTCGCAGAAACCAAAACGAAAACGCTCGACGGTCCAAGCTTGGTCAGACACCGAACTTGGGCCGAATGCTTTGTCTCGGTATACATCTGATCAAGTCAAGCCTATTCTATCTCTCCAATACCCAGGCCGCCGTTTCTGATGCGCAACGGCAACAACAAGGATTTCGTCGTTCTCTACGGAATAGATAAGACTGAATGGGAAACGATGCAGAAGAGCCCGCCTTAGTCCCTGTCCAACAGGTGTGCCTAAAGCAGGGTGCGCACGCAAGGTGTCGATGACACGTTGCATATCATCGAAGAAATCACTCCCCAGGCCCGCGGATGCGGGCCTCATAGAGTAAGGACGCTTCGGTCATCTCTTCCTCTGCCGGAGCAAGGAACCGATAGCCGATCATTTGAGACGGTTGCGAGCCCTGGTCATTACCTCGTCGCCGGGAAGCGCTTCCAGCTCGCCCTTCAGGTAAGCTTCGTACCGCCGCTGTGCCTCGTCGATCCACAACTGCTCGGTATCAGCATCAGCGGCCATGTCCAGTTCTTCGATGAGTTGACGTGCAAGCGCTGCTTTCTCCTTTGGCGGAAGTGCTCTGGCCTGTTTCTCTACCTCATCGAAGTGGGTACTCATTTCGCCGATTATAACCAAAGACCCGTCCGACCGCAAATGGCTACCAGCGCCGGTCCAAATGGAACCTCTGGGTGATCACATAGGGTAGGGGCGGTTGTAGGGGCGGCTCGCGAGCCGCCCCTACGACCGCCCCTCGTACCGCCCCTCGCGCGCGAAAGAAGAGAATGATGCGGCTATCGTCGCAGCAGCCGACGCAGGATCTTCCCCGAAGGATTCCTCGGAATCGCGTCGATTACTTCGAACTGACGTATCTGCTTATAACCCGCCACGCGCTCCGCAACGAAACGCGCGAGCGCGTCAAAGTCGATCTCGCGCCCTGCACGCGTAACAACGAACGCTTTCGGTAGCTCTCCAGCTTCAGGGTCTTCTACACCGGTGACGCAACAGTCTTCGACATCCGCGTGCTCGAGGAGCACCGACTCCAGCTCCGCTGGGGCAATACTAAAGCCCTTGTACTTGATCATCTCCTTCTTGCGGTCGCAGACATACACATATCCCTCTTCGTCGAGCCATCCGACGTCTCCGGTATAGAGCCAGCCATCGCGGAGTGCCTGCGCAGTCTCTTCTGGCGCGTTCCAATAGCCCTGCATAACCTGCGGGCCCCGGACGACGATCTCCCCGACACTGCCCGGCGGCAGATCTCGCGTGCCCGTCTCAAGATCGACTATCCGATGCTCGGTGGCCGCGAGTGGCACACCGCCGCTCTCGAGTTTCATGCGATCGGCGTCCAGAGGGCTGTTGTGAGTTGCCGGCGACGCCTCCGTCAAGCCATAGCCTTGAATCACACGCAGGCCGAGCCGGGCCTCTACCCGGCGTGCGACCTCGGGCGCAAGCGGCGCGCCGGCGCTGAACGCGAACCTGACCGTACGGAATTGCGAGGACGACAGCCCAGGCGCATTCGCCAATGTGAGGAGCACAGGTGGAACCGTAAAGAGCCATGTCACGCCATGTGCTTCAACGAGCCGGACGACCTCTTCAAGATCGAACCTTTCGAGAATGATCTGCTTTGCACCCGACATAATCGCCGCACCCATTAACGCAATACCATAGATGTGCGAAAGCGGCATATAGACAATGTAGCAGTCTTCAGGACCCAGCCTCAGCGCTTCGACGTACTGCGTGTGATTGCACACGAGATTGTCATGCGTGAGCATCACGCCCTTAGGCAGACCAGTGGTGCCGCTCGAATATGGCAGGGCAACGAGACTCTTCGGGTTGGTCTTCACAGGCAAAGCATCGCTTGACTTGCCGTCGACAAGCTCCTCGTACCGTAGTACGCCGCGCGGCATTGGCAAGCCCTGAGATGCAATGAGAACAACCTCGCGCAGGGTCGGGAGCTGCGAGAGAGCGCCTTCAACAATTGGCCAGACGCTGGCATGCGCAAACAGGACCGTCACGCCCGCATCCGCCAACTGGTACGCGATTTCGCGCTCGCGGTATGAGGAATTGAGAGGGCATGCTACGCCGCCCACCTTGCTGATTGCGTAGAAAGCGATCTCAAACTCAGGGCAGTTGGGAGTGAAGAGACCCACCCTGTCGCCTGGTTCGACACCAATACCGCTCAGGCCATGCGCGAGTCTGTTCGACTCAGCGTCAAGATCGGCGAAGGTCAGGCATCGCTCATCGAAGGTGATCGCAGTGCGGTCGGGATTCTGAGAAGCTGCCGCGTGAAGGACAGCGTGTAACGTCAAGCCAGGGCAGGGAAGCTCAGTCTCGGGATTCATGTCCCCCAGACCTCGCGTGCAGTTGTCGCCACGAGCTTCAGTTTGGCTTCCTCATCCGCCTCCGTCAGCAGATTGCCTTCGAGGGTCGAGGCGAATCCACACTGAGGGCTGAGAGCCAGTCTCTCTCGAGGAATGATTGCCGATGCCTCATTGATGCGTGCCTTCAAAGACTCGGCACTCTCGAGCGCCGCATGCTTCGTGCTCACAAGACCGAGGACGACAACTCGATCGTCTGGAACGCGGCGAAGAGGTTCGAAGCCACCGGAACGCTTGTCGTCGTACTCGAGCAGAAACCGGTGAAATCGAGTATTCGTGAAGACTCGTGTAATTGGCCCGTAGTCACCCTGAGCGTAAAACTTGCTCTGGTTGTTTCCGCGGCAGAGATGGAGCCCGAAGGTGACGCCTGTAAAACCGGAGATTATCGCATTGTCCATCTCGATCGAGAGATCGAGCAGGCGGTCCGGGTCGTTGCCTCGTGCGCGGTAGCCTTCTCGAATCTCGGAATCGAGGAGAGCAGTGTATTGTGGGGAATCGACCTGAATGTATGTGCACCCAAGCCTGACGAGTTCGAGCACCTCCGCGCGAAGGATATCTACCAGGTCCGCGAGGTATGAATCGATGGTCGGATAGGCGCCGCTTGAGCGCTTGCTGTCGTAGTAGGCTGAGGCCTGCTGCGCACTGATCAGCGTCGTCTTTGCCGGCAGGTTCGTTCGCGCTCGCAGGTAGGTGAACTCTTCAGCGCAGAGGTGGCGCTTCGGACGCAGCCGAGAGACAACGACGGGCCTGGGCTGGACTATCTGCTCCCCAGCTTCGTTGCGAAAGGGAATCGCCCAGCCGCCAAGCTTATCGTATCCCTCAACCGCGTCGATGAGGTGACCGTAGAATGCGTACCGGCGCATCTCTCCATCAGTGATCACATCGAGGCCCGCTCGTTTCTGAAGCTCGATCGCTTCATCGACTGCCTGGTCTTCAATCTTCTTGAAGGCGGCGTGATCGAGTTGGCCCGAGTCAAAGAGCTCCCTCGCCTCTTTCAGGTACGCCGGTCGCAAAAGACTTCCAACAACGTCGCTATGGTGCATGGCATTAACGCTCGTCGCTTGCGCGAGCGAATATCTTACGAATCTCCTCAGGAAGAGCGGTGGACTTTCCGGTCTGGCGATCGACGCAGACTGCGATCACGTAGCCCTCCGCCAGAAAGGAGCCATCCTCGGCATTCAAGACCTCAAACTCCATTCGAACGGTCTTCAAACGCTGAAATTGCACACGCATTCGAATGAGGATCGGTGTCTCCGTGCGAATCGGCTTGCTGAACTTCGCGAATGACTCGACTCGCGGCATCCAGACGCCACATTTGTCATAGAGCCTGACGCGTTCGACACCGGCGGAGCGAAATAGCTCCGTCTCGGCATGCTCCATGAATTTGAAGAAGTTTACGAAGAAGACCTGACCCGCCGGATCAGCGTCGTCCCAATAGGTTTGGAGTTTGGTTTCAAACACAGATTGAGGCCTTAACGAAAGAGCCGGATGATTGAAACGCGTCGACCGGCTTAGTATGGAGTGCGGCGACTTGTCGCCGCTTTTGCATTAGGTACTGCTGAATTACGATTCGACACGCCTCTATTATACTTCATCACTGCAGTATCTAAATCAAAAGCGGCGACAAGGTCGCCGCACTCCATACTAACGAGTCGGCGCCTTTTAACCTCTAGCCGACAAGCCTGGAAGGAGTGACCGCCGACATCCGGTGAATCTCGGATGACGAAAACCCGTTGTTTAGCAGGCGCTGAGCGAACATGGCGAATCCTTCGGCGACCGGTGGATTGGTCGCCTGGCCGAGATCGGTTGAGAGCAGAGTCCGCTCTACGCCGACGTGCCTGATGTTTGCAAAGACCGCTTCCCATGGAGCTTTGTTAGTGTAGTAGGTTGTAAAGCAGTGCTCGATCACTGCGCCCATCTGGGCAAGCTCGAGCTGCTCATTCCCACTGAGATTCTGCGAAGGAAACTCGGCGTGGGTAATGATTATTCGTGCCACACCGAGCTCACGCGCCACACGCACCAGCGGGAATATCTCGTGGCGCCCAAGATGCCCGGTTGCCAGAATCATGTCGTGCCGGGCGATCAATTCGAGGCACTGTCGCGCCTCCTCCGATACTTCTCCCTGTGCGTCGAGAACGGTCATCGGAGCGCGAGTAATCCCTGCGGCCGCGATTTCACGCTGAATCTTCGCCCAGAACGGCAGTTTGGTGTTGCCGCCGTCCAGTCGTCCGGCCGTCTCATTGGCTGCGTCGACAGTAGGGAACCAGACAATCTTGTTTCCTGATCGACCGGCGATCTCGACTGCCACCGGATTGAGCCCGCCGACACTATGGTTGAGCGCAATCGCGCCGTGAGCCGCGATGCCGGGAACCGCCTTCGTGACTACCTGGGCTCTTTCTGCGGTGGGAACGTAATGTGATTTGAGGACAAAACCGCGAAGCCCACGGGCGAGAAAGTCTTTCGCCAGGTCGATGTCGTCGGTGCGCCTGGCAATGACGTCCGGTGCGACGTGAACCTGAAGATCGTAGGCACCCTGGATGGCCTGCCAGGCTGCATCGGTCACCGGCTCACCCATGAGTTCGCCAACCAGGTTACTCATTATGTGGAGTGCGGAGTCTTCCGCCCGCCTTTCATTTTCAAATTCAATCTTACGGCAAACGGCGAGACTCGCCGCACTCCCAAAGCCCCTCCCAAAGCAAAGCTACGCTCGAGCCGCCTGGGGCGCCTCGTCTCGCAATTGCACCTGATCCCGATGTTCGCAGATCGCCTTGAGTGTCCGCAATACATCTGTTGAGTTGAGACCCTGTCCGCCTCGACCAGCTTCAGAAACCTGAAGCAGAATGTCGTTTACCGAGAGGATGCCCTCTACGGTGCCATCGCTGTTGACTACCGGCAGGCGCCGGACTCGTCCTTTGCTCATGGCCTCGAGCGCGAGAGCGATGTCCTGCTCGGGGCGACAGATATAGCTTGTCCCGAGAGCCAGGTCAGCCACCCTCAGCTGGTTGACCGGTTGGTCATTGGTACCCGCCGCAATACAGATGTCACGGTCCGTGACCATTCCGACAAGCTTTCCGGATTCGTCCACCACCGGAAGCGCGCCGCAATCATTTTCGAACATAATAACGGCGGCCTCTGCCAGGTTTGTCTCCGGTGTACATGTCCTGACGTGACTAGTCATCAGGTCTTGAACTTTCATTTTGATACTCCCCTCATCAATGGTTGGAAAGAATAGACGTTTATTGTTGCTTCGCCTCGCCTTTGGGTGGCGGGTATCCTCCTGCGAGATGTTTCAGGTGCAAAGGATGTGCCGAGCCCCTGGCGCTTCCCAAGCGCATTTCACGTTGGTCCCAGAGTCGGCTCTACGACCCGTAGAGTCAAGGGCGTTGTGGCGCAGATGCCTACACAGCGTGTGTGAGTTTCGAACAGATTTAGTCCCCGCTCTCGGTCGCAGAGCATCACAGCACGCCTTGTGCCACGACCAGGCATCATCTATTCTGCGGCATTATATTGAGTGCGGCGACCCTGGGGCCGCGCTCCAAACTAAGCGAGGACAAAGATGGCCCTTCTTCTAGCCTTTCTCATAGGTTTCTTTGGTGGGCTGCGCTCACTCACCGGCCCTGCAGTCACCGCCTGGGGAGCTCATCTTGGGTGGCTCAAGCTTGAGAAGCCGCTCTCGCTGATCGGATCGATGCCCGCGGTAGTAATTCTTACACTTCTGGCCGCTGGCGAGCTGGTTGTAGACAAGCTTCCCAACACCCCAGGCAGAACGGCACCGCCCGGTCTGATCGCTCGTATCGTTCTTGGCGCACTCACCGGGGCGTGCGTTGCCACAAGTGGCGGCCAGAGCGCCATTGCAGGCGGCCTGATGGGTGTTGCTCGGTGGACTGGCTGGATGCTACGGCGGCTATTTTGCCCGGACCCGGCTCGTGAAAGCGTTGGGCACGTCCGACATCTACGTCGCGGTCGTCGAAGATCTCGTGGCAATCTTTGGTTCTCTCTGGGTGGTTTCTCGTTGAGGAATTACATGCATCTCCGCCGTATCACGTACCTTTCTGTCCTGATACTTGCATTCCCGCTCGGCTTCTTCACCGAAGCCCGGCAAGCCACTCCCGACTGGTCGAGGGTCCAGACGGAAGTCATCGACATCCTCGCAGGACTGGTAAAAATCGACACCAGCAACCCGCCCGGTAACGAGACAAAGGCCGCGGAATACCTGAAGGGACTCCTCGATCGTGAGGGTATTCCCTCGCAGATATTCGAAGGTGCGCCCGGGCGTGGCAACCTGGTTGCGCGTTTGAAGGGCAATGGCAGGAAGCGCCCCATCCTGCTCATGGGCCATACCGACGTAGTCGGAGTCGAACGCGACAAATGGACGGTGGACCCATTCGCTGCCGTCATCAAAGACGGCTATCTCTACGGCCGCGGCTCTTCCGATGATAAGGGAATGACAGCAGCCTGCTTCGAGGTGTTCCTCCTGTTGCACCGGCTCAAGGTGCCTCTCGATAGGGATATCATCTTTCTTGCCGAGGCAGGTGAAGAGGGAACCACTACCGTCGGCATCGATTTCATGGTTGAGAAGCACTGGGATCAGATCGAGTCGGAGTTCGCCCTCAACGAAGGCGGCACGATCCAGTTGCGCGATGGCAAGGTAGCCTACGTCGGGGTCTCGACCACTGAAAAGGTCTCGCGGGGCATCAGACTTGTGGCAAAGGGAACATCGGGTCACGGATCGATGCCGCGGATGGACAATGCCATAACGCACCTCGCGGCGGCGGTCGCGAAAGTGGGCGACTACCAGATGCCGATGCGGATGAACGAGACCACACGTACCTTCTTCCAGAGGCTTGCGACAATCAGCCCGCCGGAAGAGGCGCGGCTCTACAGGCAGCTCGAGAATCCACGTGAGACTAAATCGGCGCAGGAGAAGCTGCGCATCGCGAACATTGGCTACAACTCGATGCTCAGAACTTCGATCGTCCCGACGATTATTAAGGGAGGCTTTCGCAGCAACGTCATTCCCGCCGACGCTGAGGCGACTCTGGATGTCCGAGCCCTGCCGGACGAAGACATCGACGCGATGGTCGTTACCCTGCGCAAGTTGATCAACGATCCGGCGGTGGAAGTCATCCGAGCCGAAGGCCGCGGGCGTCCGGCGAACCCTCCATCAAAGCTTGACTCGGATTTGTTCAAGGCTCTCGAAGCTGCGCAGAAGACGATGTTTCCAGGCGCGGTGACTCTGCCGGTCATGCTGACCGGTGCGACCGACTCGGCTCAGTTGACGAGCCAAGGGAGTCGAGGCGTATGGGCTTGGCAGCCTGGTAACGGACGAGGAGCGGACTCGCATCCACGGCAACGATGAGCGCATTCTGGTAGAGGGTGTCGGGAAGTTTGTTGAATACATCTACCGCTCAGTAACAGATGTTGCTGCGTCCAGATAAGCATGAGGCGGCGGGCATCTAGTTCTGCTGATCTCTCCGTCCTGGAATGGGACGCCGCTGTGGGAGATCAAAGTAGATCAGCCAACTGTTTGATCTGGTCGCTTAATGACGCAAACGAACCGTTAAGCATCAGCGAAATCCAATCGCAAGTCAGTTCCATTAAGTCAAACAATCTTCAATACTATTTGGTGTGGATTTCTATGTCCTTAACCTTAAAATTATTATGGCTCCCAGGGCAAGAATTCGGGCCCGATGTGTTCCCTTGGTCATCTACCACGTGGTCTTGACAAGTCCCGCCTGTTACTTTGAAGTCTTTAATATCCCATTTTCTGTTACTCATCCATTGTAGATACACTGGCGTAGGAGGTGGAGTCCCCGCACCGTACGCAGAGACGTCGACTTTCCGCGTCCTATTGAATTTGAAGGTAGACGTTACTTCTACATTTGATGCTACATTCTTGACTAATACCTTACTTGGACCGGCACCCGAGATGGTGAGCTCACTCGGCAATTTGTAAACAGCTTGGTGCTCGTCTTGGCCGTCGAGGTATGCCACTACAATCGTGTCGATCGTCACATTGGAGGCAATCCAGTTATTTGGAAGCTGTGGAACAGGCTTATACACGTCATCATTAAAGAATACGTGCATCGAGCCACCGGTCATAACGAGCGGAGCATCCCCCTGTGACACAAAAGGAGTCCCAGTTGGAGCTGGAGTTGGTGAAACTTGCTGTGGTTTGACTCCCGGAGAGGAACAACCCATATGGAATGCGAAAAGCCCTAAGAGCCCGGTAGCTAGTATAACCAACCTGAGTGTTGGGAAGGCGCAACGGCGAGTTATCATGAAAGCCTCCTTTTCAGCGACACTAATTGAAACCTGGTGGCGGCCAGTGATACTTCTTACAAAGACGGTTTAGTATTGAAACTGCCTGCCTAATATCGGGTCGATTTATATAGCCTGAAAAGGCCGCGTTTCCCCATTTATCCTGAAGGGCCCTGAACACAGTGCCCGCCTTGGCCACGTACGTGCGAGCGTTGTCTATGTTTCCCACGCGTTGGCTCGCCACAGTGGCCACAAGGCACTCCTGGAACTGTGATTCAAGTGGTCGGCCATGATCGAAGGGATCGTTGGAGATGAGCGGTACAAGCTTGTCGAGTGCTGCTTGATCGCCCTTGCTCCAGGACTGAAGCAGGCCGGTCACTTTTTCAGGAGGTGACATCCTCCCTCCGTGCTTATGCTTGTTTGCTGGCTGCGAGTAAGGCGATTGCAACAATAGGCCCCTCCTTGATCCAAGTCAAACGAAAAGGTCGCTTAGAGCCATGAACGCTTAAATGGCGCTGTTCACCTGCTTAACGTCCCAATGTAGGAGTGCGCAGAATGGCGAAGAAATTTCAGGAAATCTTGAAATTTACAACAGGTGAGAGGGGAGTGGGCGACACCAGTAACTCGTTAGCCTCCGCTTATGGAAGGCACGATCGAGATCTCCGCGCCATCAGAGACTTTCGTTGCGAGTCCGCCCGTGTAGCGGCTGTCCTCGTTTCCCACGAAGATATTGACGTGCTCCCGCACATGCCCCTGTTCGGTCAGAATTCGATCTCGCAGACCGGGAAAGGCAGTGGTCAGAGCCGTCAACGCTTCCCGCAGGGTCTCAGCTGCGAGCTCAACCTGAACCTGAGTTCGCCCATCCGCAAACTGGCGCAGCGGTCCGGGCAAGTGGAACGTGACCGTCACTAGCTTCTACCTCTTCCTGTTACTCTTCGATGATGCTTTGGCGGCTTTCTTCGCGGACGGCTTTGCCGCGGCTGGCCGGACCGGCCTTGATGCCCGCACAGTTCGCGGCTCTCCAAAACTGGCTGCCCTGACACAGAGGACAGCAGGCAAGCCATCAAGAACCTTCTTCCAGGTCCTCCCTTCATCGTTCGAGCCATAAAGATTGCCGCTTCGCGTACCAAAATAGATGCCGGCCGGTTCGAGTGAATCTGAGGTCATGGCGTCACGCAGGATCGTCTCGTAGGCCCCCTTCTGAGGCAGGCCTCGCATTAGCGGCTCCCATGAGATTCCTGCGTTGCGCGTACGATAGACCCGCAGTCTGCCACCGGGCGTGCATCGAAACTCATCCGATTCAACGGGCAGAACATAGACACAGTTGGCATCCTGGGGATGCATGACCATAGCGAAACCGAAATCGGAGGGTACGCCGTTCGCGACGTCCTTCCAGCTCTTGCCAAAATCGTCTGAGCGGTAGAGACCCCAATGGTTCTGCAAAAACAGCCGGTCGGGACGCGATGGATGCATGACCACCTTGTGCACACACTGGCCGAACTCGGGATACTTCTCGGGAGCAAAGACTACCCGGATGCCTCTGTTACGAGCCTCCCAGCTTACTCCGCCATCCTCGCTGCTGTAGAAGCCGCCCGCCGAGATTCCTACATGCATGCGTTCAGTCTTCTCGGGATCGAGCAGAATGGTGTGGACGAAGAGGCCGCCGTTGCCGGGCACCCAGCGCGGCCGGTGCGGGTGATTGTAGAGACCTCGTACGAGAGACCATGTGCCGCCCGAATCGCGCGACTCAAATAGCGCCGCGGGCTCGGCGCCGCAATAGAGCACGTCAGGCTCTTCCGGACGGCCGATGCAAATCTGCCAGATGTTTTGAAGGGAGACTCCGGCATCGGCTGGGAAACGAACCTGGGACTCACGAGGGGGATTGGTCCAACTCTTTCCAAAGTCATCAGTAGATCGAAGGAATGTGCCCCAGAACGTGTGGGTCGAGGCCCAGAGCCGGTGGCGGCCTGCGCGGCTGTCGTAAGCGAGAGAGTGAATAGCCTGCCCGTGAAAGTAAGGACCGCCAACTTCCCACCTGGACCTCTCCCTGTTCGACCTGAGAATAAACGCTCCCTTGCTCGTCCCAACGAATAGCAGGACGTCGCCGCTCCTCACGCTGACGTGGCGAACATTGCGGAAGACTGTTGTCGGCGGTCCCTCGCTCGGACCCGCAGGCTCGTTCGAACCAGGGATCGCCGCCGACTGCACCGCTTCCAGGGCGGCCTGTACCTCGCCGGCTCGCTGGTAGCGCTGGGAGGGCTCCTTTGCGAGGCACCGCTGAATGATAGCCCAGAGGCCCGGCGGCACTCGCGAGGGCAGCGGAGTCGGAAGCTCGTGCATTATCGCCGAACTGATTTCGAAGCTTGTTCGGCCTTGAAAGGGCACGTGGCCGCAAGCCGCCTCGTAGAGCACGATGCCGAGCGCCCAGAGATCGCTCCGCGCATCCGCGCGCTGTCCCCGCAGTAGCTCGGGCGCCATGTACCAGAGCGTTCCGGCGATGCGATCAGCGCTGTCAAGCGGACCCATTGTCTGGGTTGGTTCATCCTCCTGAATCTTCTTTGGCATCCTCCGTGCCAGCCCGAAATCGAGAACCTTTGCGAGGCCCTCAGGCGTGATGACTATGTTGGCGCTCTTCAGATCGCGGTGAATGATTGACCGGTCATGCGAATGGATCAGCGCACTGGCAATCTGGATGCCGTAGCGCATGACAGACTCGACCGCCAGGCCATCGTTGACGATCATCGAAGACAACGGCTTGCCTTCAATCCGTTCCATGACGATGAATGGCTCGCCGTCGAAATCGCCGATCTCATAAATGGTACAGATATTGGGATGGCTCAGAGCGGAGGAGGCTCGCGCCTCGTGCATCAAGAACTCTTTGGATTGCTGGTCAAAGTCATTTCCCTGTGCAAGCAGCTTGAGAGCCACGTCGCGATGCAGTACTTCGTCATAGGCGCGATAGACGACACCCATTCCGCCCTGCCCGATGAGCGAGACTATGCGGTAGTGGCCAACAGTTCGACCTATCATAGATTCAAAAGAGGGATTCAATATGGGGGTTCAATGGGACGCTTGATGCTCTCGGCGCCTTGACCTCCAGACTTAACCGTCTCGAGCAAGCCCGTAGTCTGTTCGCTCACCGAGAGAATCGGCGTGCCATCGGATCCAGGCGGTAGCTTGTTGGTTTCCTCGGCTGCCGGCAGAACCTTTTTCCGGGACTTTCTTGCCTTAGTCCCAGCCGACTCGGACAGGAACATGATAATGACTCCGCCAAACAGAAAGAGGCCGGCGACCCCTGCCAGAATCGGTATCAGCGGACCGAGTTCCGGACTGTAGCTCCGGAGGCCTGCGACCATCGGGACGATGCAGCCCGTCAACAGGCCCAACATTATGGTGACTATCCCTAGCCGAACTGACCGGGGCATCGGCTTCTTGCCCTGATCAATGTCACGCTGGTCTTCGACAGATGAGCCCGAGACTATCCTCCTGACACCGTCCAGCTGAAGACCACAGGATCGGCAGAATTTCTGCTCCTCGCCTACCAGAGTCGCGCAATTTGGACAAAACATAGATCGGCCCTAGGCGTTCTATCCTCCAGCTATAAGTCTAGGCTAGTGTGTGTTCGTCGGCAAAACAAGGCGGGAGATCGCCACTGGCTTAGTATGGAGTGCGGCGACTTGTCGCCGCTTTTGAGTTAGCCCTGCAGCCACTGATAAGAAGGGCGGCCCTTCCTTTCAATGCTGCAGTGAGCCAACTCAACAGCGGCGACAAGTCGCCGCACTCCATACTTAATCAATCTTCAGGTGCTGCGTGCAGGCTGGGCTCCAAGTCGCTGAGTTCCAGATACTGGCTGAGTTCCAGGCCTCAGACTGAACTGATAGCTCTTGGGATCGAACTTAATTTCTTTGGACTGGGTGAGCCATTTATATCCACTACTCCGCTAAGCCGGCCTTGCCAGGTGAATTTATTTGGACCGTCTTCAACGAAGGTGCCGGGTGTCCACTCGATGACTACACCATTCGTAGCGTCGCTTGTAATGGTGAGCGCGCCACCCCCTTCATAGTTAAACACGAATGTTAAACCCGGCTCACACACCCAATACTCTGTCTCTTCACCGCTCTCCGTTAGCGCAAATTGCGTGATGTAATGATTCTCAAGCTCATAGGTTTCTGGACCTATCTTGTGGAATGCTGTGTCTGCAATGGCAAACGACAGAGTGACCGATCCTCCCGTGATCACAACCGCACCATCACCTCGACTATTACTCATTTACCACCTCCTCTTGTGAATTGGAATTGCGTCAACAGTAACTACTGTCCACCTGATCGATTGAATAGCCGAATCGCGGACTGAATATCCGGCCGCTTCGAATAGCGCGCGAATGCATCTTCGCCCCACTTGGCTTTGAGTGCTGACAGCGCTGCACCCGACTGGGACAAATACTTCTGCGCCGCCTCTGAGTCGTTTAGTCCTCGACTCGCCAGCGAAGCAACGAGATATGCTCTCCATCCTGAATCAAGTTGACGTGCGCGCTCGAAGCTTTTCGCGGCCTCCATCGCTCTGTCTCGGGCGGCTTGCCACTGATTCATTTCGAGCATTGCCATGGAGGATGCGAATTGCGCCATCGACAACACTTGGGGATCTGAAGACTTCCTGGCCTTTTCAACGGCTCGCTTCGCAAAGCTGCACGGCCCGTTTGTTGTGCAACGATGTCTCTATCAGGCCCTGAAGCCGCTCAGCCTCGCCGAGGGTCTCAAGGTCTGTCGCTTCAGCTTGCTTTGAGAAACGCAAGATCATCGGTCTGGCGAGATCAAATCGATTCCTGCTTATATCCATCTCGGCTCGGAATTGATCGATAGCCGACGCAAGCGCCACATATCGTCCTGCAGCGAGCGCGGCGGCCTGGTCAAAATCGGCCGAGGCCTCCTCATAGCGTCCAAGCTGCCAGAGCGCTCGAGCCCGATTCATCAACACGTATCCCAACTGCCTCTTGTCGGATAGTTCGCGCTCGAGTTTGTGGCTTTCATCCAAATGGATCAGGGCTGCCGGGTAGTCTTCCTGGCAATAAGAGCACTTTCGCAATTTCAAGATGTGCGGCAGCAATTGCGGAGGGTGTGTTCGCAAGACCGAGTTGTTGTTGAAAAGCGGCCAGCGCTTCGTCATAGCTGCCCTTGTTGCGCGTGCATTCGACCGATGAGCGTTAAGGTAAGCAGGAGTTCATTTCTGAAGCCGCCAGCCAGATAGTATGCCCTTGCCTGTTCCAGATTCGGAAGGGCCTCGTCAATCGCGCCTTTCTTAACCGCAAGGCTACCCAGTGAGAAACGTGCCCTGATCTCATTGCGACGATCTTTGGCGATGAGCGCATTATTGAGCGCTTCCTGGAAATATTTCTCGGCCTGGATCAAGTCGTCTGGTCCACCGCGAGTGAAGAATGCGTTACCGAGGTCGACGAGCCCGCGGCTGACCAGCCCTTGCATGCCCTTGACCCACGCCATCCCAACGGCCTCGCGTGCAGTTTCTTGAGCCTTCTGCGGGTCTCCGTCCATAAACTCCGCACTACTCATCTGAAGGATCGAGAGAATCTCCAAAGCTTCCGTGCCTGAATCGCGCGCCAAATCGCGGGCCAACTTGAGTTCGGCGAGGGCCGCCGGAGCCTTCTTGTGATTGAGATAGATTACACCTCGCTGATAACGAACGTTGGCGCGACCTTCGATGTAGCCCTGGGCAGAGTAAAGATCGTCCGCGATCTTGAACGCCTCTTCAGACTCTGCCTCCTGGTTGCGCCGGCCATAGAGTATGCCCTGGCGCAGGAAGGCGCTGGCATAGGTCTTGTCGCGATTAGCCGCCTCCCTGTAGTTGGTCAACGCGAGATCCGCCTGATTGTTTTTCTCGTAGGCACGGCCTAAATCGATGTATCCAGACGGCTCCATCGGAGACAAACGCACTATCTGACTATAGCGGTCGATGGCACGCGAGTAGTCCGAGGCATCGATTGCCCTCACCGCCTCAATGTAAAGACCGTCGCGCTTTGAGAGTCTCGAAAGGTCGGGCGCCAGTTTGGTAACCTCGTACAACTCGGCGCTGGCCTTCTCTTTGTTCCCCAGTTCCAAATAGCTCTCCGCCAGGCGAGCGTGGGCGAGAGGAGAAGCGACTGCCCTCGTTAATGGCTTTCTCGAGATCGATGCTGGCCAGTTGGTAGGCTCCGCCGCGCAGTGCCTCAACACCCTTGGTGTACCAGAACGTCCCTCCACCGGATCCTGTCCTTGGCTTGAAGTCTGCGGTGGCAGCCAGCACAAACAGCAGCACGACCGCAGAGCCCAGGTAGCGTGGCGATAGGGCAACGGGAAGCCGGGCTATCCATGAGGACAGCCACCGTTGAAGCCGGCTGAGATTCGAAAAGAAGTCGCCATTCAGCCTCGAGCGAATGGCCTCGAGCTCCGACACCAGCTCGTCTGCGGACCCGTACCGGGCGTCCCTGGCCGAGAGCGCTCTAAATACGACGCGATCCAACTCAACCGGCACGCTCCGATTCAATTGCGATGGAAGCGGGAGAGGAGCAGAAGGAAAGTCCGCATTATGGGCGACTCCCCTTGGAAAGGCGACCTCTCCGGTCAGGCACTCGTACAATACTGCACCGAGCGAAAACAGGTCTGTGCTGGCGTCGACCTTGTCGCGAGCCCATTGCTCCTGTGACATGTAGCGAGGTGTACCTACCAGTATGCTGCCGACTGTATTCATTATGGTTGAGGCATTCGTCCCGGCGAATAAAGGCGAAAGCAGTTTTGCAATGCCGAAATCGAGGACTTTGATGAGGCCATCTCGCCTTATCATGATGTTTTCGGGCTTTATGTCCCGATGCACAATCTCAGCCGCGTGCGCGACTTTCAGTGCTGTAGCTACCTCGATCGTAATACGGAGAGCCTCTTCGACGGTCATGGGCGCGCGCGCCAATCGCTCCCTCAACGTTTCACCATCGATAAACTCAGTGACGATGTAATGTCTGTTCTTCGAGAATCCAACATCGTAAATGGTAATAATATTCGGGTGGTTGAGGGCAGACGCGGCGCGAGCCTCCTGGTTGAACCGATGTAAGCTCTCGGTTTCCTGACTAACATCCTGAGGCAGTACCTTGATAGCAACCTGTCGTGGGAGTCTTGGGTCCGTAGCCAGGTAGACTACCGCCATTCCTCCGCTGCCAAGCCTGCGAATAATCCGGTAAACACCCAGCTCGTCACCCTCGCGCAAGCCACAATCATCCTGGGTGCGTTGGTCTTCAAGCGGCACAACTACCGGTCGCTCAAGAAAGCCGTGAAGTGTCTGGCTATGTTCCAGGAGGGACTCAACCTCCTTTCTCAAGGCCAGGTCCTCTCCGCAGGCCTCGTCCAGAAAAGCCGGCAGCTCGTCGGGCGTGCGATCTATCGCTTGCTCCATGATCTTCGTCAGCCCGCGGCTGGCGTGGAGGTGTCATGCCCATCCTTCCTGGATATCTCGCGATGCAGCCATGCCCTGGCCGCTTGCCATTTGCGGTTCGCGGTCCGCACCGAAATCCCCATCAAGCCGGCAGTCTCTTCCACCGAGAGTCCGCCGAAGAATCTGAGCTCAACGATTCTGGCCTTCTGTGGATCCAGCGTTTCGAGCGACGTCAATGCATCATCGAGGGCGACGAGGTTTACATCCCGTGATTCAGAAACGACCAAACCTTCGTCGAGGCCCACGATTTGGCGGTTACCACCTCGCTTCTCCGCCCGGTGAGCACGCGCGTAGTCGATCAGGATGTGTCGCATCACATTTGAGGCTGCGGCATAGAACTGCAGCCGCTCGTGCAACTGAATGTTCTTCAAGTCGGCCAGCCGAAGGTATACCTCGTTAACTAAGGCGGTCGGTTGCAGAGTGTGGTTCGAGCGCTCCTGGCGCAGATGACGAGCAGCCAGGCGACGCAGCTCGCGATAGAGAAGCGGAAATAGGCTGTCAAGAGCCGCCTGGTCCCCATTGCTCCAGGCTTTAAGCAACTCTGTCACTTGCTGAGGAGGTGGCATGAGGTTCCCTCCGTACTGCCTGAAACGTAATTGGCTGCAGGCGTATCCTGTGAACAATATTCTCCCCCGATCTGGCTAGTCAATCCAAACCAGGCTCGCCAAAGCGCTGCGACGGATTCTTGCCTCGCCGTCAGCACCCCGGCGCAGGGCCCACCGGCCAGAACTCGCAGGCTACCTATGTATGCGAGTTTAAGAACTCACACAGGCCAGCCGAGTTTCTCCCACCTTTCGCCTGAACAGCCCTGCCCTGGCGTCAGAGACGCCTCGCGAGCCCGTCCATATTTGACAGCGAGCCCTGAATCATTCAATAGGAGCTCCTCCCGGGCAAAAAACACCCGGTCTGATATCAAACGAGTGCTCTGAAACAGCGCCTCTCATTTGATCAGTCACCTATATATGCGTGATTCGGCTGTCAGTTCGGCCATCTATTCAGTCGCAACTGAATCGGAGGCGGCAGGGCAAGGTAGGCGAGAGATTGGTTGAGAAGTAGTCCGGACCACGCACTCCGGCCAGGGAATGATCAATAAGAGCGAAATAATTGATCCTCCAGCTTAGGCATGTTCCGCGCGAAGTCTATTAAATGTATGATGAGACGCTTTCGAATCTACCCCCTCGCATTGCAGGAGTAACTCAGTGCACAAATTCCTTACGTCTGTAATACTGGCGTGCGTGTTGATCACGCCAGTCCGCGCCGGCGAATCTTCTAACGCCCTGCTTACCGCCAATGTTGAGCGGATTCTGGCGAAGCTCGGTTTGAGCGACGATGTCACAATCGTTGGCGAGATCGAGAACGGCAGGGAACTCGTCGCCTATCCGGTTCTCGATGCCAATGGAGACGATCAGTTTCTCCTGCACCTTCAGCAGGATCGCCAAGTGTGGAAGAACGCGGGGCCCTTCACTTCATTCTTCCATCGGACTGCTCTGGTTGGTTACAGCTTCTGGTTCAGCGAGAGGTCCAAGACGGTTCGGCCGCTGCATGTGACTGTCCAACGAGCTGCTGATGGGTCGTACTACTACGAGTTCGATATCGATCGCTTCAGCCCCGGCTTGAAGCAGCCGTGGAATGTGTCCGCTACATGGAATTTGAAGAGGTTCTCATGCACATCGTGTTTGGGACGCGCACGAATCAGAAGAAGATACAGAACGTTCTCGCATGCGAACATGGGTTCTGACAGTCTTCAGAAATAGAATTTCACGGCGATTTGTACCTGCCGCGGGTCCTCAGTCGAGGTAATCGTTCCAAAGCCGGCGGCGCCGAGGACAGTTCCTGGCATTGAGAAGTTTGCTCGGTTGAAGGCATTGAAAGCCTCGAGCCGGAACTGCAGACGAGCTCGTTCGGTCAGCCTGAAGTCGCGAAGCAGTGAAAGATTGGTTGAGAAGTAGCCCGGACCACGCACTCCGGGCAGCGTTCTTGGTGCGTTGCCCAGCGCATAGGCAGCAGGCTGCCGGAATGCGAGAGTGTTGAAGTATTGCTGAATGCGGTCGGCCTCGCTGCCTCCGTCCCGAGCAGGTTCTGCGACCACATCCGGCCGAAGGCCGATGAACGCGAGACCTTGAAGGGATGGGTTGGTCGCAGTGATCGAGAGTGGGAAGCCGCTCTGGGCCTGGACGATAGCATTAAGAGTAAAACCGCCCGCTATTCTGGAGAAAAGACCGTCTCTGGCCAATAGCCTTCCGGCACCGAAGGGAAGCTGGTAGGTGACGTTGGTGACGAATCGATGTCGAACATCAAAGTTGGAAAGCGACTTGTCGGCCCTCCGGTTGAAGTAGTTCTGATAGCTTGGCACCTGGATCGACAGATTAATTGAGTTACCCGTCAGATCGTCAATCAATTTCGAGAATGTGTACGCCGTCGTGAAGAGGAGTGAGTCGGAGAATCGCCGCTCAATCTTGAGCTCAAACGCGTGATAGGTCGAGTGAGCCTCATTCCCACCGTAGGAGACAACATTGCCGAACTGTGGAAAGGGTCTCAAGAGCTGGGCCACAGTCACCGTAGACCGTCCGAGAATCGAGGTGTCGGGCGGTCTGAGCTCTGCCGGAAGACTTAGAAATGGATTGCTGATCGAGAGATTCCCCAGCGGCTGACCATTGACTACCGTGCCCGCGATGGCCAGCGCCTCCGGCGATAGCTGGTTGATGTCTGTGGCCCCGCTCAAGAGGCCAATGCCGGCGCTTCCTGCGTAGGCAACCTGCGCCACGATCTGGCCCGGCAGCTCACGCTGCAAGCTCAGCGTCCATTGCCCGATCTTTGGCTGATGAATCGAGCGCAAGCGCACCGGAATCGACTGCTGCCCGTAACTTGTCAGAGGTCCGATGTAGCGACCCGCGGGTTGGACAATGCCGGAAGGAAACGGATTCCCAAGATTCGTACCCGGCGTTGGAGTGACGCCATTGTCGAGTGAGGCGATGAATGGCGTCTCAGCCAGGTCACTCATCGCAAATGTCACGTTGTTGAAGCCTCCACCTGAAAGCGGCGCATAAAAAATCCCAGCGCCAGCGCGCAGAACCGTCTTTTCGTTAAGCCTCAGCGCTAGCCCGATGCGAGGGCTGAAATTGTTGAGGTCCCGGTCAGAGTTCTCACGATTGCTGACGCCGTCCCGCCCTACCGGCAGGACAACGCCATTCAGAGGAATCGTTCGTGTGCCGAGGCCCGTGCCTGCAGGAAATGCGACCGTCAGCCCGGGTACCGGGAACGGTGCGCTGATATCGAAGTTGGTCAGCCTGTTGTATCGCTCGGTAGCCGGGAGATCCGCCTCCCAGCGAAGCCCGAGATTGAGTGTCAGTCGCTTACTTACGGTCCAGTCGTCCTGAAAAAAGGACCCGAAGTACTTACCCTGAACAGCTGGCTGAGGAGCAATGCCGAGCCGGCCTGACGCTGGGTTCCCGAGCAGAAAAGAGGCTATGGCGTCACCAGACTGCTGACTCGACTCGTTGGGAGTTCTCGCGGTGAATGAACGCGTGAATGTGAAGTTGCCGGATGGATCGTCCGGCCGGTAGTTGTACATCCGGTAAATGCGCTCGTTGGCACCGAACTTGAAGGAATGGCCTGCCAGAAGCAATGTCACGTCCTGACTCAGGCTGAACGAGTCCTGATTGTTCCTGAAGTTGCCGAAATTGCGCGGCGGCCCGAGCGCCGTGTAACCATTTGGATTGAATGCCGGAAAGACACGCGCATCCGCGGAGGCCGCTGCCAGGTAGCGAGGAAAGCCGAGAGTCGTCAGGTCAAATCCGTCCGAGAACTGCGTCGCATCATTGTTGAATCGCGTCGCCCCGGCGTTGAGATGGAGGACAGTTCTGCGATGACATGGCGTTGACGTAGTTGACTACCACTGAACCCGGCACGGAGGTCTGTTCCGGATTTGGCTGTGGTGACGCGATGCTGGTTGGAAACGGGCCCGAATTGAAGAGCAGATCATGATCCTTGATGACTCTGACAAAGACCTGTTGAGTCTGAGTCAAACCGTAATCGAGCCGGCCCGTGAACTGGTAGTTGTTTGTCGTGAGAATCGAGTTTGCCACGTAGTTGTTACTGAACCCCAGCCCGCTCGAGTTGCGGGCACCCGCGACATTCGGCTCCGGGTAGTAGGCGAGAATGGCCGATGCCACCGGATTGATCAGAGTCGCCGGAATGATGTTGTTGGCGAGCGCGACTCGCGAATTGCCTCCGGGCTGTCCTCCGGGCACCACGGGTCCCGGTAGATAGATCTGACCGATCCGCGCCGGGACGACGCTCCCGTTGCTATCACGAACGGTAACTCCCGGAATAACGGCTCCCAACAGTTCCGAGAAGTCTCCCTGACGCATCTTCTTCGTCGGCAGCGTCGACTGCCGCTGCTGAGTCTGCGAGATCCGCAGTGCCTCGTAGTTGACAAAGAAGAAGAGTCGCTCAACCTTGCGTGCTGCGGAGGAGCCCTCACCGAGGCGAGGCAGGTAGACAGGGCCGCCCAGATTGCCTCCAAACTGGTTGAAGCGCAGCTTCTCTTTGACGCCCTGGGGATTGGCATTGACGAAGAAGCTTCGTGCGTCGAAGGCGTCATTCCTCAGGAATTCGAATAGCGTGGCTTGCAGGCGGCTCGAGCCCGAGCGTGTCGCAACGTTGATCGCTCCGCCGCCAGTCCTGCCGTATTCGGCAGAATATGAATTGGTGAGGATCTTGAATTCCTGGACTGAATCAGGAGACGGCCGTAGTGCTATTCGATTGTCACCTTTGTTGGTCAGCGTAAGCCCGTCAACCAGAACCTCGCTGGTCGAGGCGCGTCCACCGCTGATGGATATCTCGCCGGTAGCCGAGAGATCGGGATTGGCGCCTCGGGCGGCAGGCGAGACGTTGACACCTGGCTCGAGCTGAGCGAGCTGGAGCACATTACGGCCGTTCAACGGCAGACTCTCAACCCTCGCGCGGCCGATCACTCCCCCAAGCGAGGCGCCGGCTGTATCCAGCTGCAGGGATTCTGTAGCATCGACATTTATCGTCTCCTCGATGTCACCAGGAACAAGAGAGATTGGCAGCTCTGTCGTCTGGCCTACTTCCAATCTCAGATCAGGCTGGCGAAATGTCTTGAATCCGGAGGCCTTCGCCTCGATCACATACATGCCCGGTTCGATAAAGGTGAAGATGTAGTTCCCGCTTGCGTCCACTGTAGCCAGGCGCTTGAGCCCGGTCGTTGTCTGCGTCAACGAGACCGTGGCCGCAGCCACTGCCTTACCGGACTGCTCAGTGACCATACCCTTCAATGTAGCTGTGGCCGTTTGGGCCCGTGCTCCGATCGAAACGAGCTCTATCAGAAACAGTGTTCTCAGAAAAATGGCTCTGGACTTCAACACGATTGCCCTCCAATGGACTAGAGAGTTCAGTGAATAAAACTGGATGGCAGACTGCTCTTGCTAAGAAGCAGTCAACCGCACCGTTTCATTGACGGGAGAGATGCCGCCGGCTAGCAGCAACAGCAGGAACAACAGCACGAGGCAAGGCAGAGGAGGCGGAAGGAGGGAGTCATCGGTCGGAGATTTCCGTCAGGTTTCAGTCGCATATAGAATTTCATAACATCTCCTCAGAATCGCGACTTTATATCCTACCATTGGTGAGCCGTCAAGATGGTTGACCTGATCTGTATTTGCAACGCGATAATGTCCCCCCTTAAACTGTACAGCGATAATGTCCCCTGGACATACCGGTGGCTGCACTGGCAGGCTGCTCAATAGCTGACAAGGATTCTGATGCGGTTTCCAGGAATCATACAACTGCTTCCTATGGTGATTGTCTTGTCAGGCAATCTTTTCGCCCAGGAACGATCTCAAAACCCGCCAAAGATGCAGCTTGAGACCTGCCGGCTCAACGGCTGGGCAGAGGATGTGCGCTGCGGCCGTTACGAAGTCTACGAGAACCGTCGCACCAGGTCCGGCCGCAAGATAGCTCTCAAGATCGTGGTCTTGCCCGCGGTGAGTCAAAAGCCTGCCGCCGATCCAATCTTCTACTTTGCGGGCGGCCCGGGAGGGAGCTCCACCGAGACGATAGCCCGTGCCGGCAAGACCTATCTGGCCGGGCTCCGCGCCGATCGGGATCTTGTTTTTGTGGATCAGCGCGGAACCGGTGGCTCGAACCAGCTCGCTTGCACTCTCTATCCCGACAAGAACGATATGTCCGCGTATTTCAGCGAGGTGATATCGCTCGAGCGGTTGCGAGCCTGCAAGGCGGAACTCGAGAAGAACGCCGACCTCAGGCTCTACTCCACGTCGATCGCAATGGATGACCTGGATGAGGTTCGCGTCGCGCTCGGTTATGATCAGATCAATCTCTACGGAGGCTCTTACGGGTCGACAGCCGCGCTCGCTTACCTGCGACAGTATCCGCAGCATGTTCGCGCCGTAACAATCCTCGGCGTAGCACCTCCGGATGCTCCGCTGCCCCTGCCGGTGATCAAGGGTGTGCAGAACGCTCTGGAACGCACCTTCGCAGACTGCGCAGCAGATCAACGATGCCACGCGGCGTTTCCGGATCCCAAAAGGGACCTTGAGGCTGCGATCAAGGTACTCGAGAAGGGACCAGCCACGTTTCAGGCGCTCAATCAGTTCACGCGGCAGCAGCAGACGGTCACCCTGACCCGGCCGGTGTTCGGAGAACTGGTGCGCACCATTCTCTACCAGCCAGAGTCTGCCCGATGGCTCCCCCTGCTGTTGCACCAGGCTGCTGAAGGCGACTTCAGCCTCTTTGCGAGTGTCTCGTTCCAGACTTTCCGTGCAATCGAAGATCAGATCGCTCGAGGCATGCACTTCTCGGTGGTCTGTGGCGAAGACGTGCCGTTTATCACTGACGCGGCGCTGACGCGCGAGAAAGCCGGGTCGTTTTATGGCGACGGCAGGGTTCAGGTTTATCGCAAGGTGTGCGAGTTCTGGCCGCGTGCAGAAGTACCCGCGACCGCAGTAACCGCCGTCAGGTCCGACAAGCCGGTGTTGCTGATCTCGGGCGAAGCCGATCCTGTGGCGCCAAGCTGGCTTGCAGCGGAGGCCGCCAGGCAATTGCCCAACGGCCGCCACGTGATCATTCCTCATACCGGCCACTATTTCCAGTTTGCCTGTGTTGACAAGCTGGTCACTGAGTTCGTGAGCAAAGGCTCAGCGAAGGAGCTCGATACGGCATGCACTGCAGAGATTCACCCTCCGCCATTTGTTACTGAGGAGATGCTGAGAGCTGTCGGTAAGAGTCAACCGCCCGCGGCAAACGAGGAGGTCTGGCAGGGAGTTCTGGAGGTGAGCGGTACAAGGCTGCGATTAATTGTCCATGTATCCAAAGCGGCTGACGGCCGTCTCACTGGCAGTCTCGATAGTCCTGATCAGGGAGATGCCAAAGGATTGCCTGTCGACACGCTGACTATGAAGGATGGAGCACTGCACTTTGAGATGAATCTTATTGGCGGAGTCTACGACGGTAAGGTGAGCAGCGATGGCGGCGAGATCACGGGCGAGTGGAAGCAGGGCGCCTTAACCCTGCCGCTCACGTTCAAGCGGACTGCAAAATAGGTGGTGTCAGGGCGGCCCTAAATGCCACCGATTGCACCCCTAAAACCTAACCGAGATTAATACAACCCTCACCGCTCGCGGGAACCCGGGTGAGATGTTGGTATTGCTGTCCGCGTTTATGTAGTACGTCTTATTGAACAGATTCTCGACATTGGCCTGCAGCCGCATCTTCTCAGTCAGCGAGACATAGACTGCTGCATCCGCCCGCGTGTAGCCCGGCAGAACCACGGTGTTGTCCACTCCCGCGAACATGTCAGACCGGTGCAGAATGCCCAGACCCACGCCCACCCTCGGAA